>NZ_JBYEZM010000023.1:0-523 GCF_057624675.1 Klebsiella sp. PK01 | reverse complement strand
TTTGTGATTCATGACTGGGGTGAAGTCGTAACAAGGTAACCGTAGGGGAACCTGCGGTTGGATCACCTCCTTACCTTAAAGAACCTGCCTTTGTAGTGCTCACACAGATTGTCTGATGAAAGTAAAGAAGCAAGGCGTCTTGCGATTGAGACTTCAGTGTCCCCTTCGTCTAGAGGCCCAGGACACCGCCCTTTCACGGCGGTAACAGGGGTTCGAATCCCCTAGGGGACGCCACTTGCTGGTTCGTGAGTGAAAGACGCGCGCCGACATATCTCAAAACTCATCTTCGGGTGACGTTTGAGATATTTGCTCTTTAAAAATCTGGATCAAGCTGAAAATTGAAACGACACACAGTCAATGTGTGTTCGAGTCTCTCAAATTTTCGCGACACGAAAATGTTTTACGAAACATCTTCGGGTTGTGAGGTTAAGCGACTAAGCGTACACGGTGGATGCCCTGGCAGTCAGAGGCGATGAAGGACGTGCTAATCTGCGAAAAGCGTCGGTAAGGTGATATGAACCGT
>NZ_JBYEZM010000022.1:0-873 GCF_057624675.1 Klebsiella sp. PK01 | reverse complement strand
TCATCTTCGGGGGTAGAGCACTGTTTCGGCTAGGGGGTCATCCCGACTTACCAACCCGATGCAAACTACGAATACCGAAGAATGTTATCACGGGAGACACACGGCGGGTGCTAACGTCCGTCGTGAAGAGGGAAACAACCCAGACCGCCAGCTAAGGTCCCAAAGTCACAGTTAAGTGGGAAACGATGTGGGAAGGCACAGACAGCCAGGATGTTGGCTTAGAAGCAGCCATCATTTAAAGAAAGCGTAATAGCTCACTGGTCGAGTCGGCCTGCGCGGAAGATGTAACGGGGCTAAACTGTGCACCGAAGCTGCGGCAGCGACACTATGTGTTGTTGGGTAGGGGAGCGTTCTGTAAGCCTGCGAAGGTGGCCTGTGAGGGTTGCTGGAGGTATCAGAAGTGCGAATGCTGACATAAGTAACGATAATGCGGGTGAAAAGCCCGCACGCCGGAAGACCAAGGGTTCCTGTCCAACGTTAATCGGGGCAGGGTGAGTCGACCCCTAAGGCGAGGCCGAAAGGCGTAGTCGATGGGAAACAGGTTAATATTCCTGTACTTGGTGTTACTGCGAAGGGGGGACGGAGAAGGCTATGTTAGCCGGGCGACGGTTGTCCCGGTTTAAGCATGTAGGCGGAGGTTCCAGGTAAATCCGGTACCTTATTAACGCTGAGGTGTGATGACGAGGCACTACGGTGCTGAAGTAACAAATGCCCTGCTTCCAGGAAAAGCCTCTAAGCATCAGGTAACATCAAATCGTACCCCAAACCGACACAGGTGGTCAGGTAGAGAATACCAAGGCGCTTGAGAGAACTCGGGTGAAGGAACTAGGCAAAATGGTGCCGTAACTTCGGGAGAAGGCACGCTGATATGTA
>NZ_JBYEZM010000019.1:0-1391 GCF_057624675.1 Klebsiella sp. PK01 | reverse complement strand
GGATAATGAGATGGACGCTCCAGATTTTACGGTATCAAAGTACCAGACTGGATCGTTGCAATACGTCCTAAAAAATGAGGAGCGTCCACATGAAAGTATCAACTCTTGGTATCGACCTGGCAAAGAACGTTTTTCAGCTTCATGGCGTCGATCACGAAGGTCATACTATTTTGCGTAAAAAGCTCACCCGGGCTAAGTTTGTTCAATTTGTTATTCAACTGGAGCCTTGTCTGATTGGCATGGAAGCCTGCTCATCCAGTCATCATTTCGCGCGACTATTCACCCGCTATGGTCATGAGGTAAAACTCATCCCTCCGCAGTATGTAAAGCCTTATGTGAAAACGAACAAGACGGATGCAGCAGACGCTGAAGCTATCTGCGAAGCGGTCACCCGCCCGAATATGCGTTTTGTACAGATAAAAACCGAAGAGCAGCAGGCCGTTTTAGCGTTACACACTGAACGGGGAATACTTATCCGTGAGCGGATCGCCTGTTCCAATAGTTTAAGAGCCACACTTGCTGAGTTTGGTATTACGATTGCGGCCGGACAAAGCCATTTAACCCATGAGCTGCCAGCCATTCTGGAGGACGACGAAAATGGTTTATCTCCCTTCGTCAGAACCAGCATCTACAGACAGTCTAAACATATCCGGGAACTTGAGGAGCAAGTTAAACAGGTAGAACAAGCTCTGGCCTCCTGGTACAGAACGCAGGAAGCCTGCCAGAGAATGGCCAAAATCCCGGGGGTTGGTATGTTAACGGCCACTTATGTGATAGCGGCAGTGGGTAATGCCCGACAATTCAGTACTGCAAAGCAGTTCGCTTCATGGCTGGGGCTGACACCAAAGGAACATTCCAGCGGCGGGAAACAGCAACTGGGAGGGATCAGCAAACGTGGAGATGGATATTTCCGATACCTGCTGGTTCACGGCGCACGCGCACTTACCGCCTGGGTCAACCGGAACGGCGCGGTTGAGAAGAATGCCTGGCTTCAGGGACTACTTGAGCGGAAGCACTGCAATGTAGCTGTTGTCGCCATGGCGGCAAAAACAGCCAGGATCATGTGGTCAATGTTGACACACAATACTGAATATCAGCCTCGCCAGCTCGCCTGACACAAGGTCAGTCAATCTGACGAGGTGCTGAAAAAGAGTTAACGTCCTGGTAGGTGCAGGTGACTTCAGAAGATGGCAAAACAGGTAAGACCGCAGGCAGGATACACCGAGAGGTAGCAAGGGCAAGTCAGCTCGCACAGGATGATTGGTACCTGCCTGGCGGATTTCATCATGGTTCGGGATAAAGAAATCCCATCAGAAACCGGATATATGGCTGCACCTACCCGTTTTATTACTGAACTGAAGAAAGCATTGCATTCCGGGAGCGTCCATATA
>NZ_JBYEZM010000018.1:0-1581 GCF_057624675.1 Klebsiella sp. PK01 | reverse complement strand
GCTTAACCTTCGGGAGGGCGCTTACCACTTTGTGATTCATGACTGGGGTGAAGTCGTAACAAGGTAACCGTAGGGGAACCTGCGGTTGGATCACCTCCTTACCTTAAAGAACCTGCCTTTGTAGTGCTCACACAGATTGTCTGATGAAAATACAGCAGTAAGTAATCTCTGCAGGCTTGTAGCTCAGGTGGTTAGAGCGCACCCCTGATAAGGGTGAGGTCGGTGGTTCAAGTCCACTCAGGCCTACCAAATTTTCCCTGAATACTGCGTTGTGGCAAAGCTCGCATACTTAAGTATGCTTCGCTTCACCACGCCTTGTCTCAGGAAAAATTACCGGTAAAGAGATAACTACGATGGGGCTATAGCTCAGCTGGGAGAGCGCCTGCTTTGCACGCAGGAGGTCTGCGGTTCGATCCCGCATAGCTCCACCATCCTTACTGCAAAAAACAAGAAAACTTCAGAGTGTACCTGAAAAGGTTCACTGCGAAGTTTTGCTCTTTAAAAATCTGGATCAAGCTGAAAATTGAAACGACACACAGTTAATGTGTGTTCGAGTCTCTCAAATTTTCGCAATCAGAAGATGACACTGTAAAAGGTGACGTGAGCAAAGTGAAGCCAAGGCGTACCGCACGCAGCGAGCGGAGTGGACTATATGTCCATGAGCATCGCGAGTACGGAACAACGCAGGATTCACGATGCGCAACGAACCGGACAGAACGAAACATCTTCGGGTTGTGAGGTTAAGCGACTAAGCGTACACGGTGGATGCCCTGGCAGTCAGAGGCGATGAAGGACGTGCTAATCTGCGAAAAGCGTCGGTAAGGTGATATGAACCGTTATAGCCGGCGATGTCCGAATGGGGAAACCCAGTGCAATTCGTTGCACTATCGTTAACTGAATACATAGGTTAACGAGGCGAACCGGGGGAACTGAAACATCTAAGTACCCCGAGGAAAAGAAATCAACCGAGATTCCCCCAGTAGCGGCGAGCGAACGGGGAGCAGCCCAGAGTCTGAATCAGCTTGTGTGTTAGTGGAACGGTCTGGAAAGTCCGACGGTACAGGGTGATAGTCCCGTACACCAAAATGCACAGGTTGTGAACTCGAAGAGTAGGGCGGGACACGTGGTATCCTGTCTGAATATGGGGGGACCATCCTCCAAGGCTAAATACTCCTGACTGACCGATAGTGAACCAGTACCGTGAGGGAAAGGCGAAAAGAACCCCGGCGAGGGGAGTGAAAAAGAACCTGAAACCGTGTACGTACAAGCAGTGGGAGCACCTTCGGGTGTGACTGCGTACCTTTTGTATAATGGGTCAGCGACTTATATTCTGTAGCAAGGTTAACCGTATAGGGGAGCCGCAGGGAAACCGAGTCTTAACTGGGCGTTAAGTTGCAGGGTATAGACCCGAAACCCGGTGATCTAGCCATGGGCAGGTTGAAGGTTGGGTAACACTAACTGGAGGACCGAACCGACTAATGTTGAAAAATTAGCGGATGACTTGTGGCTGGGGGTGAAAGGCCAATCAAACCGGGAGATAGCTGGTTCTCCCCGAAAGCTATTTAGGTAGCGCCTCGTGAA
>NZ_JBYEZM010000017.1:0-2016 GCF_057624675.1 Klebsiella sp. PK01 | reverse complement strand
GGCCAGAACCTGCTCGGCTACCGCCACTACGCCGACGACGTGGTGGCGCGCTTTGTCGAGCGCGCCGTCAAAAACGGCATGGACGTGTTCCGCGTTTTCGATGCCATGAACGACCCGCGCAACATGAAAGCCGCCCTGCAGGCGGTGCGCAGCCACGGCGCCCACGCCCAGGGCACCCTCAGCTACACCACCAGCCCGGCGCACACCCTGCAGACCTGGCTCGACCTCACCGAACAGCTGCTGGAGACCGGCGTCGACTCCATCGCCATCAAGGACATGTCCGGTATCCTCACCCCGCATGCCGCCTTTGAGCTGGTCAGCGAAATCAAAAAACGCTTTGCCGTCACCCTGCACCTGCACTGCCACTCCACCACCGGCATGGCGGAGATGGCGCTGCTGAAGGCTATTGAAGCCGGCGTCGACGGCGTCGATACCGCCATCTCCTCGATGAGCGCCACCTACGGCCACCCGGCCACCGAAGCGCTGGTGGCCACCCTCGCCGGGACCCGCTACGACACCGGCCTCGATATCCACAAGCTGGAGAGCATCGCCGCGTACTTCCGCGAGGTGCGCAAAAAATACCACGCCTTCGAAGGCCAGCTGAAAGGCACCGACAGCCGTATCCTGGTCGCCCAGGTGCCGGGCGGGATGCTCACCAACCTTGAGGGCCAGCTTAAACAGCAGAGCGCCGCCCACCGTCTGGATGAGGTGCTGGCGGAAATCCCCCGCGTGCGCGAGGACCTCGGCTTCATCCCGCTGGTGACTCCGACCTCGCAGATTGTCGGCACCCAGGCGGTGCTTAACGTGCTGGGCGGCGAGCGCTACAAAACCATCGCGAAAGAGACCGCCGGTATCCTGAAAGGCGAATACGGCCACACCCCGGCGCCGGTTAACGCCGCCCTGCAGGCGCGGGTGCTCGACGGCGCCGACGCCGTCACCTGCCGCCCGGCGGACCTGCTGAAGCCGGAGCTGGCGGAGCTTGAAGCCGACGTGAAACGCCAGGCGCAGGAGAAGGGCATCACGCTTGCCGAAAACGCCATCGACGACGTGCTCACCGTGGCGCTGTTCCCGCAAATCGGCCTGAAGTTCCTCGAAAACCGCCACAACCCGGCGGCCTTTGAGCCCGTGCCGCAGGTGGAAGAAGCAAAATCTGCCGCGCCGGCAAAAGCCGCCGCCTCCGGCGTCTACACCGTGGAAGTGGAAGGCAAAGCCTTCGTGGTCAAAGTCAGCGACGGCGGCGACGTCAGCCAGCTGACGGCGGCCACTCCGTCTTCCGCACCGGTTCAGGCAGCCGCCCCGGCAGGCGCCGGCACCCCGGTGACCGCGCCGCTGGCGGGCACCATCTGGAAGGTGCTGGCCAGCGAAGGCCAGGCGGTGGCGGAAGGCGAGGTACTGCTGATTCTGGAAGCCATGAAGATGGAAACCGAAATCCGCGCCGCGCAGGCCGGTACCGTACGCGGTATCGCGGTGAAATCCGGCGATGCGGTGGCGGTCGGCGACACCCTGCTGCAGCTGGCGTAAGGACGAGGAGCGCAAATGGAAAGTCTGAACGCCCTGATTCAGGGCATGGGGCTGATGCACCTGGGAGCCGGCCAGGCGGTGATGCTGCTGGTCAGCCTGCTGCTGCTGTGGCTGGCGATTGCGAAAAAGTTCGAGCCGTTACTGCTGCTGCCGATTGGCTTCGGCGGCCTGCTCTCCAATATCCCGGAGGCCGGGCTGGCGCTGAGCGCGCTGGAAAACCTGCTGGCCCACCACGACCCGGTCCAGCTGGCGGTGATTGCCGCGAAGCTCAACTGCGCGCCGGACGTCCACGCCATCAAGGAGGCGCTGGCGCTGGCCCTGCCGTCGGTACAGGGGCAGATGGAGACGCTGGCGGTGGACATGGGCTACTCCTCCGGAGTGCTGGCCATCTTCTATAAGGTGGCGATTGGCTCGGGTATCGCGCCGCTGGTGATCTTTATGGGCGTCGGGGCGATGACCGATTTCGGCCCGCTGCTGGCCAACCCGCGCACCCTG
>NZ_JBYEZM010000016.1:0-3760 GCF_057624675.1 Klebsiella sp. PK01 | reverse complement strand
TCCGTACGGGGGGATGAGAACCCCCGACCGGGGTTCGACAACTGGCGCAGCCAGTTGGACAGTCCGCGAACGCAGTAAGCGGGCTGCCCCGCAGGGGCGAGCGAAGCGAGTCAATCCCCCCCTCACCGCCATATTCGAGATGAGAGCTCGTACGAAAGTACGGGCTCTTTTCTTTTATATTCTCCGTACGGGGGGATGAGAACCCCCGACCGGGGTTCGACAACTGGCGCAGCCAGTTGGACAGTCCGCGAACGCAGTAAGCGGGCTGCCCCGCAGGGGCGAGCGAAGCGAGTCAATCCCCCCTCACCGCCATATTCGAGATGAGAGCTCGTACGAAAGTACGGGCTCTTTTCTTTTATGTTCTCCGTTGGGGGGGACGAGAACCCCCGACCGGGGTTCGACAACTGGCGCAGCCAGTTGGACAGACCGCGAACGCAGTAAGCGGGCTGCCCCGACAAAAACGCCGGGAGCGTTTTTGAACAACGCCTGCGTTGGCCCCGAAGGGGCGAGGCCCATGGATGGGCCGAGTAACGGCGAGCGAAGCGAGTCAATCCCCCCCCCTCACCGCCATATTCGAGATTAAAGCTCGTACGAAAGTATGGGCTTTTTTTCACATGTGGCACCGCCGCCCTTCCCGGGGTCGGCATAAATGCCTCGCCCGGGCTACCCATCCCAAAGGCCGCACCACCAGCCAGTAGCCCGGCCAAGCGAAGCGCCGCCGGGAATTCCGCAGGCCGCACCAGCCAGTAGCCCGTCCAGGCGCAGCGCCGCCGGGAATCCCACAGGCCGCACCACCAGTAGCCCGCCCAGGCGCAGCGCCGCAGGGAACCCCGCAGGCCCCGCCACCAGTAGCCCGTCCAGGCGCAGCGCCGCCGGGAACCCCGTAGGCCGCACCACCAGTAGCCCGGCCAGGCGCAGCGCCGCCGGGGAAAAAGAGCCTAAGCTAATCCTCTTCCATGCGCTGATACTCCTCGCTGAGATAATCCACCAACGCTCTGACGGAAGGTAATAAACCGCGCCGCGAGGCAAACACCGCGTGAATGACTTCCCGTCGCGGTTGCCACTCATCAAGCACGATTTCAAGCTCCCCTGATGCCAGCTGATCGCGCACCATTAATAAAGGAAGCTGTACCACGCCAACGCCCGCCATAGCCGCCTCGCGCAGCGCCAGCATATCGCTGGTCACCATTCGCGGGGTGAAATAAACCTCGGCTCGCGCCCCCTCCGGGCCGGTCAATTGCCATTTATGCTGATGTTTTCCGGCGCCAATACTTAGCCCCGGCCAGGTACTCAATTCCGCCGGCGCCTGTGGGCGCCCAAGCCGAGCGATCAGCGCCGGACTCGCCACCAGGCGATGGCCGCGATCGGCCAACACCCGCATGACCAGGTCGCTATCTTCAAATGGCCTTGGCCGCACGCGGATGGCCACATCAACCCCCTCGCCCACCACGTCCACCCGCCGGTTAGTGGCTTCAAGATGTAGCGTCACCCCTGGGTATCGCACCATAAAGCGCGCCAGCATCGGGCCAACATGGGCATGCAACAGGGTTACCGGACAGGTGAGCTTAACGCTGCCGCGCGGTTCAGACTGCAGCGTTTCTACCGCCTGATGCGCCGCTTCGGCTTCTATCAACATCGCCTTGCAGTGTTGATAGAAGGTTTGGCCGACTTCCGTTACGGCGAACTGTCGGGTGGTTCGTTGAATCAGGCGCACGCCCAGGCGTTCTTCCAGTTGCGCAATGCGGCGGCTGAGTTTGGATTTAGGCTGGTCAAGCGCCCGACCGGCAGCGGCAAAACCGCCATGGTCTACCACCTGAACAAACCAGGCCAGGTCGTTGAGATCCTGCATCCTTTTCTCCATCGTTCCATTTTTAGAACAGTATAGGTCATTTTCGCTATCTACCGGAATATTAGCTCCAGATATAAGCTTATTCACATCAGATACAGACATGCAGGAGATAACCATGAAACAGATTACTGGCGTTTACACCGCTCCTTCGCAGCACTGGGTGGGCGACGGTTTCCCGGTTCGCTCAATGTTTTCTTACCAGACCCACGGCGAACAACTGAGCCCGTTCTTACTGCTCGACTACGCCGGCCCGCACACTTTTCCGGCGGGAAACGGTAAACGCGGCGTCGGCGAACATCCGCATCGCGGATTCGAAACCGTCACCATTGTCTACTCCGGTGAAGTAGAGCATCGCGACTCAACCGGCAGAGGCGGCGTTATCGGCCCTGGCGACGTGCAGTGGATGACGGCAGGCGCCGGGATCCTGCATGAAGAGTTTCACTCCGAAGCGTTCACCCGCTCCGGCGGTGAACTGAAAATGATGCAGCTGTGGGTCAACCTGCCGGCGAAAGACAAAATGACGACTCCGGGCTATCAGAGCATTACCGCAGACGTCATTCCGCAAGCGACGCTGGAAGACGATGCCGGGACCGTCAGAGTGATTGCCGGGCGTTACGGCGATGTCGCCGGCCCAGCGCACACGTTCTCAGCGTTGAACGTGTGGGATATGCAGCTCAAGCAAAGTCACGATGTGACGTTGCATCAGCCGGAAGGCTGGAGCACCGCGTTGGTCGTACTGGAAGGCGAAGTCACCGTTAACGGTACGGAAAACGCCCGGGAAGGACAGCTGGTAGTACTGAGCCAGAAAGGCGAAGCCTTCCATCTGGAAGCGGGCTCCGACGCGAAGGTTCTGCTGATGGCCGGCGAGCCGCTGCAGGAGCCGATCGTGGGCTACGGCCCGTTTGTGATGAATACCAAAACGCAAATTGCCGAGGCAATTCGCGATTTTAACAGCGGCCGTTTTGGCCAAATCTAACGAAATTGAGGTGAAGAATATGTCTACTCCAGCTAACTTTAACGGTTCTCGTCCGGTGATTGATGTTAACGATACCGCGATGTTGTTGATTGACCACCAAAGCGGCCTGTTCCAGACCGTCGGCGATATGCCGATGCCGGAACTGCGCGCTCGCGCCGCCGCGCTGGCGAAAATGGCATCCCTTGCCGGGATCCCGGTGATCACCACCGCTTCCGTACCGCAAGGCCCGAACGGCCCGTTGATTCCGGAAATTCATGAGAACGCGCCGCATGCGAAATATATTGCGCGTAAAGGCGAAATCAATGCCTGGGACAACCCGGAGTTTGTCGCCGCGGTGAAAGCGACCGGGCGCAAAACCTTAATCATCGCCGGTACCATTACCAGCGTCTGCATGGCTTTCCCGGCAATTGCCGCCGTCGCCGACGGTTATAAGGTGTTTGCCGTTATCGACGCCTCGGGTACCTATAGCAAAATGGCGCAGGAGATCACCCTGGCCCGCATAGTCCAGGCCGGTGTAGTGCCAATGGATACTGCTGCGGTAGCCTCTGAACTGCAGCGCACCTGGAACCGTCCGGATGCCGCCGAGTGGGCTGAGGTGTATACCAAAGTCTTCCCGGCGTACCAGTTGCTGATTGAAAGCTACAGCAAGGCGCAGGATGTCGTGAAGAACAACGAAAAGCTGGATTCCCAGCGTTAAAATAGCTGCCCCGTCGATGAATCGACGGGGCAGTGTTCATTGCTTAACCGAACGGTAAAGAAAGAAAAAAATATGCTTGACCGTTTTAGCGCAACTCCCTATAGTAGCGCCCCGTTGCCCACCCAAGGTGAGCAGCAAGACAATATGGTGAGGTGTCCGAGTGGCTGAAGGAGCACGCCTGGAAAGTGTGTATACGGCAACGTATCGGGGGTTCGAATCCCCCCCTCACCGCCATATT
>NZ_JBYEZM010000015.1:0-39313 GCF_057624675.1 Klebsiella sp. PK01 | reverse complement strand
GGGGTAAGGGAACCGACCGGCGCGGTGTCATCTTTCTCCCTCTCCCTTTGGGAGAGGGTCGGGGTGAGGGAACCGACCGGCGCGGTGTCAACTTTCTCCCTCTCCCTTTGGGAGAGGGTCGGGGTGAGGGAACCGACCGGCGCGGTGTCATCTTTCTCCCTCTCCCTTTGGGAGAGGAGTGGGGAGAAGGAACCGACCGGCGCGGTGTCATCTTACTCCCTCTCCCTTTGGGAGAGGGTCGGGGTGAGGGGAACCCAACTCACCTGCTATTCGGAGCACACTATGTTAGAAGATCTCAAACGCCAGGTGCTGGAGGCCAACTTAGCGCTACCGCAGCATAATCTGGTGACCTTAACCTGGGGCAACGTCAGCGCCGTCGATCGTGACAAAGGGGTATTGGTTATTAAACCCTCCGGCGTGGATTACGCAGTGATGACCGCTAACGACATGGTCGTCGTCAGTCTGGAGACCGGTGAAGTGGTGGAAGGCAACAAGAAGCCCTCTTCCGATACGCCGACCCATCGCCTGCTGTATCAGGCATTCCCGACGCTTGGCGGGATTGTGCATACCCATTCGCGCCACGCCACCATCTGGGCGCAGGCCGGGCAATCTATCCCGGCGACCGGCACCACCCACGCTGACTATTTTTATGGCCCGGTCCCCTGCACCCGGTTGATGACCGATGCGGAGATCAACGGCGAATATGAGTGGGAAACCGGCAACGTGATTGTCGAAACCTTCCGTCAGCAGGGCATCGACCCGGCGCAAATGCCCGGCGTGCTGGTGCATTCCCACGGCCCGTTCGCCTGGGGAAAAAATGCCGAAGACGCGGTGCATAATGCCATCGTGCTGGAGGAGATCGCCTATATGGGAATTTTCTGCCGCCAGCTGGCGCCGCAACTGCCGGATATGCAGCAGACGCTGCTCGATAAACACTATCTGCGTAAACACGGGGCCAAAGCCTACTACGGCCAGTAATCACCCCTGTATAAAACCCCAGCACCTATCGTGAAACCAGGCTATAATCAGGCCTGGTTTTTTATCGTTGAGAGCACGCGTGACGCAGCCGCAAGCAGGATTTTTACTCACCCGTCACTGGCGGGATACCCCGCAGGGAACGGAACTGGCCTTCTGGCTGGCGACCGATAACGGCCCGCTGCAGGTCACGCTGCCGCCGCAGGAATCCGTCGCGTTTATCCCCGAAGTGCAGCGGCAGCAGGCTGAAAGCCTATTGCAAGGTGAAAACGGCTATCGCCTGGCCCCGCTTGCGTTAAAAGATTTCCACCGCCAGCCGGTTTTCGGCCTGTACTGCCGCGCCCATCGCCAGCTGATGCGGCTGGAAAAAAAGCTGCGTGAAAACGGCGTCACCGTTTACGAAGGCGATATCCGCCCGCCGGAGCGCTACCTGATGGAGCGCTTTATCACCGCCCCGGTCTGGGTGGAAGGAGAAAGGCGCGGTTCGCAGTTGGTTAACGCGCGCATGAAACCTAATCCGGATTACCGCCCGCCGCTGAAATGGGTCTCGTTGGATATCGAAACCAGCCGCCACGGCGAGCTCTACTGCATCGGCCTGGAAGGCTGCGGCCAGCGGGTGGTCTACATGTTAGGCCCCGAGCCCGCTACGCCGCCGGATGTGGGCTTCAGCCTGGTCTATGTCGCCAGCCGCCCGCTGTTGCTGGAAAAGCTCAACGCCTGGTTTGCCGAACACGATCCCGACGTGCTGATCGGCTGGAACGTGGTGCAGTTCGATCTGCGGGTCCTGCAAAAACACGCCGAGCGCTACCGCATCCCGCTGCTGCTCGGCCGCGGCAATAGCGAGCTGGAGTGGCGCGAGCACGGTTTTAAGAACGGCGTCTTTTTCGCCCAGGCCAACGGCCGGCTGATTATCGAC
Source organism: Klebsiella sp. PK01 (assembly GCF_057624675.1). NCBI lineage: Bacteria > Pseudomonadati > Pseudomonadota > Gammaproteobacteria > Enterobacterales > Enterobacteriaceae > Klebsiella > Klebsiella sp. PK01. The sequence goes on along the minus strand of NZ_JBYEZM010000015.1, from coordinate 37,422 downwards.
GGCATCGAAGCGCTAAAATCGGCGTTCTGGAACTTCTCCTCATTTTCACTCGAGGCCGTCGCCCGCGAACTGCTCGGCGAAGGTAAAGCTATCGACAACCCGTGGGACCGGATGGACGAAATCGATCGCCGTTTCCATGAAGATAAACCGGCGCTGGCAACCTATAACCTACAGGATTGCGAGCTGGTGACGCGGATCTTTCATAAGACAGAGATCATGCCGTTTCTGCTCGAACGGGCGACGGTCAACGGCCTGCCCGCCGATCGCCACGGCGGATCGGTCGCCGCCTTCAGCCATCTCTATTTCCCGCGCATGCACCGGCTGGGCTACGTGGCGCCGAATCTCGGCGAAGTTCCCCCGCAGGCCAGTCCCGGCGGCTACGTCATGGACTCCCGCCCCGGCCTGTATGACTCAGTGCTGGTGCTGGACTACAAAAGCCTGTATCCGTCGATCATCCGCACCTTTTTAATCGATCCGGTCGGCCTGGTTGAAGGGCTGGCACAGCCCGATGACCGCCACAGCACCGAAGGGTTTCTCGGCGCCCGCTTCTCGCGCGAAAAGCACTGCCTGCCAGGCATCGTCGGACAGATCTGGCACGGCCGCGATGAAGCTAAGCGTCAGCATAATAAGCCGCTGTCGCAGGCGCTGAAGATCATCATGAACGCCTTTTACGGCGTGCTGGGGACCAGCGCCTGCCGCTTTTTCGATCCACGGCTGGCGTCGTCGATCACCATGCGCAGCCACGCGATCATGCGCCAGACCAAAGCGCTGATTGAAGCCCAGGGCTATGACGTTATCTACGGCGATACCGACTCCACCTTCGTCTGGCTCAAACGCCCGCATAGCGAAGCGCAGGCGGCGGAAATCGGCCGCAAACTTGTTGCCTATGTTAACGACTGGTGGGCGCAGGAACTGGGCAAAAGCCAGCTGACCAGCGCGCTGGAGCTGGAGTATGAAACCCACTTTTGCCGCTTTTTAATGCCGACGATCCGCGGCGCCGATACCGGCAGTAAAAAGCGTTATGCCGGAATGATTCAGGAGGGCGATGCCCAGCGCATGGTGTTCAAGGGGCTGGAGACGGTACGCACCGACTGGACGCCGCTGGCCCAGCAGTTTCAACAGGAGCTGTATCTGCGCATCTTCCGCCATCAGCCGTATCAGGATTATGTACGGGAGACTATCGCAAGACTAATGAACGGCGAGCTCGACGAGCAGCTGGTTTATCGCAAGCGCCTGCGCCGACCGCTGGCGGAGTACCAGCGTAACGTGCCGCCGCACGTGCGCGCCGCGAGGCTTGCCGATGAACACAACGCGAAGCTTGGGCGGGCGCAGCAGTATCAGCAGCGCGGCACCATTAAATACGTCTGGACTACCGGCGGCCCGGAGCCGGTGGATTACCAGCAGTCGCCGCTCGATTACGATCACTATCTGTCAAAGCAATTGCAGCCGGTGGCGGAAGGAATCCTTCCCTTCGTCAACGACGACTTTGCTACAATAGTGACAGGGCAACTGGGGCTATTTTGACAGGTGACTAACACCGCGGCATCCAGTACCATAGCGCCCTTTCCATTCCTGGACCCAATTTTGATTCCTCAGCGTAACTATGCTGAGGATGCACTATTGCCTGCAATTAAAGAACAAAGAGCCGAACACATATGCCTTTTACACTTGGTCAACGCTGGATTAGCGATACAGAGAGCGAACTAGGACTAGGGACAGTGGTAGCGCTGGATGCGCGCATGGTCACTCTCCTTTTCCCCGCCATCGGCGAAAACCGTCTGTACTCTCGCAACGATTCCCCAATTACCCGCGTGATGTTTAACCCGGGTGATACCATTACCAGCCACGAAGGCTGGCAGCTCCACGTTGACGAAGTAAATGAAGAGAATGGGCTGCTGTCCTACACTGGCACCCGCCTGGATACGCAAGAAGAACATGTTACCCTGCGCGAAGTCCTGCTCGACAGCAAGCTCGCCTTCAGCAAGCCGCAGGACCGCCTGTTCGCGGGGCAAATCGACCGGATGGACCGCTTTGCCCTGCGCTACCGCGCGCGTAAGTTCCAGAGCGAACAGTACCGCATGCCGTGGAGCGGCCTGCGCGGCCAGCGCACCAGCCTGATCCCGCATCAGTTGAACATCGCCCACGACGTGGGCCGTCGTCACGCGCCGCGCGTTCTGCTGGCCGATGAAGTAGGCTTAGGTAAAACCATTGAAGCCGGGATGATCCTCCATCAGCAGCTGCTCTCCGGCGCCGCCGAGCGCGTGCTGATCGTGGTCCCGGAAACCCTCCAGCACCAGTGGCTGGTGGAAATGCTGCGCCGCTTCAACCTGCGTTTCTCGTTGTTCGACGACGAACGCTACGCCGAAGCGCAGCACGACGCCTACAACCCGTTCGAAACCGAACAGCTGGTTATCTGCTCCTTAGACTTCGTGCGCCGCAGCAAGCAGCGCCTGGAGCACCTGTGCGACGCCGAATGGGACCTGATGGTGGTCGATGAAGCGCACCACCTGGTGTGGAGCGAAGAGGCGCCGAGCCGTGAATATCAGGCCATTGAACAGCTCGCCGAACGCGTGCCGGGGATACTGTTGCTGACCGCGACGCCGGAACAGCTGGGCATGGAGAGCCACTTTGCGCGCCTGCGTCTGCTGGATCCAAACCGCTTCCACGATTTTGAACAGTTTGTTGAAGAACAGCAAAACTATCGCCCGGTCGCCGACGCCGTCGCCCTGCTGCTGGCAGGAAACAAGCTCAACGATAATGAACTCAATACCCTTGGCGATCTGATCGGCGAACAGGACATCGAGCCGCTGCTGCAGGCCGCTAACAGCGATCGTGAAGATGCTCAGGCCGCGCGCCAGGAGCTGGTTTCAATGCTGATGGACCGCCACGGCACCAGCCGGGTGCTGTTCCGTAACACCCGTAACGGCGTGAAAGGTTTCCCGAAACGCGAGCTGCACACTATTCGTCTGCCGCTGCCGACCCAGTACCAGACGGCTATCAAGGTCTCCGGTATTATGGGCGCGCGCAAAACCGCGGAAGAGCGCGCGCGCGACATGCTCTATCCGGAGCAGATCTATCAGGAGTTTGAAGGCGATACCGGCACCTGGTGGAACTTCGACCCGCGCGTCGAATGGCTGATGGGCTACCTGACCAGCCATCGCTCGCAGAAGGTACTGGTGATTTGCGCCAAAGCCGCCACCGCGCTGCAGCTGGAGCAGGTACTGCGCGAGCGCGAAGGTATTCGCGCCGCGGTATTCCATGAAGGCATGTCGATTATCGAACGCGACCGCGCCGCAGCGTGGTTTGCCGAAGAAGACACCGGCGCGCAGGTGCTGCTGTGTTCCGAAATCGGCTCCGAAGGGCGTAACTTCCAGTTCGCCAGCAACCTGGTGATGTTCGACCTGCCGTTTAACCCGGATCTGCTGGAGCAGCGTATTGGCCGTCTCGACCGTATCGGCCAGGCGCACGATATCCAGATCCACGTGCCGTATCTGGAGAAAACCGCGCAGTCGGTGCTGGTGCGCTGGTATCACGAAGGCCTCGACGCCTTCGAACATACCTGCCCGACCGGCCGTACCGTCTACGATAGCGTTCACGACGACCTGATTAACTACCTTGCCGCGCCGGAAGCCACCGATGGCTTCGACGATCTGATCAAATCCTGCCGTCAGCAGCATGAAGCGCTGAAAGCGCAGCTGGAACAGGGCCGCGACCGTCTGCTGGAGATCCACTCCAACGGCGGCGAAAAAGCGCAGGCTCTGGCGGAGAGCATCGAAGAGCAGGATGACGACACCAGCCTGATCGCCTTCTCGATGAACCTGTTCGATATCGTCGGCATCAACCAGGACGACCGCGGCGAAAACCTGATCGTCCTGACCCCGTCCGATCATATGCTGGTGCCGGATTTCCCGGGCCTGCCGGAAGATGGCTGCACCATCACCTTCGAGCGTGACGTGGCGCTGTCGCGTGAAGACACGCAGTTCATCACCTGGGAACACCCGCTGATTCGCAACGGTCTGGATCTGATCCTCTCCGGCGATACCGGCAGCAGCACGATTTCGCTGCTGAAGAACAAGGCGCTGCCGGTCGGCACGCTGCTGCTGGAGCTTATCTACGTCGTCGAAGCGCAGGCGCCGAAGCAATTACAGCTTAACCGCTTCCTGCCGGCGACCCCGGTTCGCATGCTGCTGGATAAAAACGGCAACAACCTCGCCGCGCAGGTGGAGTTCGAAAGCTTCAACCGCCAGCTGAGCGCGGTCAACCGCCACACTGGTAGCAAGCTGGTCAATGCGGTGCAGCAGGACGTTCACGCGATTCTGCAACAGGGCGAAGCGCAGATCGCCAAAGCGGCGCAGGCGCTGATCGACGCGGCGCGTAACGAAGCCGATGATAAACTGACGGCGGAACTGTCGCGTCTCGAAGCGCTGAAGGCGGTGAACCCGAACATCCGTGACGACGAACTGGCGGCGATCGAAAGCAACCGCCAGCAGGTGATGGATGCGCTGGCGCAGGCCGGATGGCGTCTGGACGCGCTGCGTCTGATCGTCGTCACTCACCAGTAACGGAACGCGAAAATGGCGATGGAAAACTACAATCCGCCGCAGGATCCCTGGCTGGTGATTCTGTATCAGGATGAGCACATTATGGTGGTCAACAAGCCGAGCGGCTTGTTGTCCGTGCCCGGCAGGCTGGAAGAGCATAAGGATAGCGTGATGACGCGTATCCAGCGCGATTTCCCGCAGGCCGAATCGGTGCATCGCCTGGATATGGCCACCAGCGGCGTGATTGTGGTGGCGCTGAATAAGGCCGCCGAGCGTGAACTGAAGCGTCAGTTCCGCGAGCGCGAGCCGAAGAAGCAGTACATCGCCCGCGTCTGGGGCCATCCGCAGCCTGCGGAAGGTCTGGTGGATTTACCGCTGATTTGCGACTGGCCGAACCGGCCAAAGCAGAAGGTGTGTTATGAAACCGGCAAAGCGGCGCAAACCGAATATGAAGTGCTGGAGTACGCGGAGGACAACACCGCCCGCGTGCGCCTGAAGCCGATTACCGGGCGCTCGCATCAGCTTCGCGTGCATATGCTGGCGTTAGGGCATCCGATCCTCGGCGACCGCTTTTACGCCACGCCGGAGGCGCTGGCAATGGCCCCGCGCCTGCTGCTGCATGCCGAGACATTAACCATTACCCATCCCGCCTACGGCAACGCGATGACCTTCCGCGCGCCAATCGACTTTTAAGTCGTTATCCGGACGCCCCGGTCGCGCTACGCTGCCGGGGAAATCTCTAACGCTAACGCGATTAATCGCGGGCGAACCACGCATCGATCATCTGCTCAACGCGAGCGACCACCAGCCCGGTGTCGTGACGACGGCTGCGCGCGCAGGCGTGGGCCGGCTCATCGCACAGCAGGCAGCGGCGCATCGCTTCGCCCTGCGCCTGGCGGCTAATCAGCCCCGCTTGCGGACAAATGACGTCGATATCCCACAGACGTCCCAGCGGATGATTCTGTTCCAGTTCGCTGCATAGCGCTTTGATCTCTTCCGCGGAGTGCTCAACGCACCACATCGCTTCCGGGCCGGTAGGCAGCCACAACACCTGGCGGTCGAGCGTTTTCCAACGCTGCTGCCACAGAAGTTGGTCACAGGCCTGCAGCGCAACACCCATCATATTGCGATAGCGAATACTGTCTTTTACCGCCCCTGGCGTTACCAGAGTGAGAGAAATAACCGGTTGTTGATAATGGTTGAGCCAGTCTTGTTGACGGGCTGCGCGCTGCTCTTTCGCCGCCAGCAGATTTTCCATGCTGACGCCCGCCCGGGCGGGAGTATGCACTGACATTCTTTCCTCTCCTTTAATGATCAAAAAGGCAGCTCGGGGCTGCCGTCGCTATCGCGGATAACGCCGCCTATTGTATCGCTAATTGCACAGAATTTAGGACGCAGGACAAAGAAATTTTCTTCGTCCTGCGGAGGGAAATGGCAGTTTTTGCTGTTAGCGCAGAACTAAATCACGATAAGAAATGACTTAAGAACAGCAGCCCTAACGACACATTAATCGCGCCGCCGATACGGGTAGCTATCTGAGCAAACGGCATCAGGTTCATACGGTTGCCGGAAGTCAGGATGGCGACGTCGCCGGTACCGCCCTGCCCACTCTGGCAACAGGAGACAATCGCCACATCGACCGGATGCATCCCCATTTTTTTACCAACGAAGAACCCGGTGGCCACCAGCGCCGAGACGGTGCAGACAATGACCAGCAGGTTGGTGAGCGTGAAGGCGTTTACCAGCTCCTGCCACGGGGTAATCGCCACGCCGACGGCAAACAGAATCGGATAAGTCACCGCGGTGCGGAAGAATTTATACACCACCTGCGAGCCCTCCTGCAGGCGCGGCGAAACCACATTCGCCAGCTTCAGCAGCACCGCGAGGAACAGCATGCCAACCGGCGCCGGCAGGCCAATCAATTTATGTCCGAGCATGCCCATCATATACAGCAGCACCGCCAGCAGCGCGCCGGAGGCCAGCGTCGCCACATCAGTTTTACCGCCAAATCCTTCGCTTTCGCTCAGGCTGCGGGTTTCATTACTGCGGTTCGGCATTAGCTGGCCTTCGCCGGTCAGATGCGGGAAGCGTTTGCCAAGCTGGTTCAGACAGCCAGCAATGACGATCGCCGTCAGGCTGCCCAGCATCACCATCGGCAGCACGCGTCCCAGCGCAACCCCCTGATCCATATGCATCAGCGCCGCATAGCCAATCGACAGCGGGATCGCCCCTTCGCCCACGCCGCCGGCCATAATCGGCAACACGATAAAGAAGAAGACCTGGAACGGATCCATTCCCAACAGGCTACCCACGCCGACGCCTACCAGCATGCCGACAACTTCGCCGCACAGCATCGGCAGGAAGATCTTAAGGAACCCCTGAATCAGCGTGGTGCGGTTCATGCTCATAATGCTGCCAACGATAATGCAGCAGATGTAGAGATAAAGAATATTGGTCGATTTATAGAATTTGGTGGTGGATTCAACCACCACATCCGGCAGCAGGCCGTAATGGACTAGCGCCGAAGGAATAAAGGTGGCGCAAATCGCCGCCGCGCCAAGCTTACCGAGTACCGGCAGACGCTTGCCGAACTCGCCGCAGGCAAAACCGAAGAAGGCCAGCGTCGCCACCATCACCACGATATCGCTCGGCAGCTTGCCGCCAAGGCAGTCCAACGCGATAAGACCACCGGCCAGCAAAAATAGCGGCAGCGGGATAATCCCCACTTTCCAGCTATCCATCACGTGCCACCAGCGCTGCTTCAACGAGGCTTTCGGTTTGTTAATAGGTTCAAGGGTTGCAGAGAATGCGTTGTCTGTGGTGCTCATAAATTCAGCCCTGTAGTTATTATTCCTGTTCAGGGTAGAGGGGCTGGCGCGGCGTTAATGTGAGAAAAGGCAGATTAAAAAAGAAGTTTTAATGGTCATTATGGTTTTTATGGTTTCTATACCCTAAATAATTCGAGTTGCAGGAAGGCGGCGACGCAGCGAATCCCCGGGAGCTTACTCCAGTAAGTGACTGGGGTGAGTGAGGACAAATTCGTCAGGAACGAATTTGAACGCAGTTCACTGCACCCGTAAGGGCGAGGCCCAGGGATGGGCCGAGTTATTGCCAACGCCCATGCAACTTGAAGTATGACGGGTATATTAATCAGCGTGATACATATCTGATTTCTAAACGTGGTTTTTATGGTTTTTTTATTAACCGGATAATTACCCTTTATAAATAGGCGCCAGTAGATAAATTGTTCTTCTGGCCGCTGACGATATCGTTGCCGCATCTCAAATACTGTGCGCATAACTATGAAAGTTTCATTTCAATTTAAGCTGTTCATCTCCCTGGTGGCCTTTTTCTCCATCTTATTCGCTCTGCTTGGCGTTTATTATTATCTCGACGCCAGCCGCCAGCTGTATCAGGAAATGAGCGCCAGGGCGAAAATTCAGGCCGAAGAGATTGCGCTGATGCCCAATCTACGCCAGCAGGTCAGTCTGCACGACCCGCAGGCTATCGGCGCCTTCATGAGGCAAATCGCCGCCCACAGCGATGCCAGCTTTATCGTCATCGGCGATGATAAAGGCGTACATCTGTTTCATTCCGTGCACCCGGAATGGGTCGGCACCCGCTTAGTGGGCGGCGATAACCAGGCGGTGCTGGAAGGCAAAACTATCACTACCATCCGTAAAGGCGGTTTGGGCATCTCGCTACGCAGTAAAACGCCCATTGTCGATGACAACGGGCGGGTGATCGGCATCGTCTCCGTCGGCTATCTGACCAGCTATCTCGACAGCATCACCGTGCAAAAGGTAGTGAATATTTTTGTCGCCGCCATCCTGTTGCTGATCGCCCTGTTTATCTTCTCCTGGTATTTTACCCGCAGTATTAAAAAGCAGATTTTTTCGCTGGAGCCGCGCGAAATTGGCCTGCTGGTTCGCCAGCAAAAAGCGATGATGGAATCGATTTTCGAAGGGGTTATCGTTATCGACAGCCAGCGACGGATTGAGGTGATTAACCACGCCGCCCGCAGCCTGCTGGGGCTTAAGCAGCCCGCGCATCTGCTGCGCGGCAAATCGATTGATAGCGTGATCGCCCCGCAGCCGTTCTTCGCCAGCGGCGCGATGCTGGCGAACGATACGCACGATGAACTGTGTCGCTTCAACCAGCTGACGGTACTCGCCAGCCGGGTGCGCATCATGCTGGAAAACTCGCTGCAGGGCTGGGTGATCACCTTCCGCGACCGCGATGAAATTAACGCCCTCACCGCCCAGCTCAGCCAGGTGAAACGCTATGTCGATAACCTGCGCATAATGCGCCACGAGCAGCTCAACCGCATGACCACGCTCTCCGGCCTGCTGCATATGGGCCACTACGACGAAGCTATTCGCTATATACAGGCGCAATCGGAACATGCTCAGGAGCTACTGGACTTCATCTCCTCGCGTTTCCGCTCGCCGACGCTGTGCGGCCTGCTGCTGGGTAAAGCCACCCGCGCTTATGAAAAAGGCGTTGAACTGAGCTTTGATCCGGCCTGTCGTATCGATCGCCCGCTGTCGTCGCTGATGGAGTCGGAACTTATCTCGATCATCGGCAACCTGCTGGATAACGCCATTGAAGCGACGCAGCGCGCTGAACTCCCTCACGAGCCGGTCGAGGTACTGATTCAACTCAACGCCCGCGAGCTGATGATTGAGGTGGCCGATCGCGGCGTCGGAATTCGCCCGGATATCCGCGAACGTATTTTTGAGCGCGGGGTGACGACAAAAACCCGTGGCGATCACGGTATTGGTCTGTATCTTATTGAACATTATGTGACTCAGGCTGGCGGCACGATTGAAGTCGCCGATAACGCGCCGCGCGGAACGATATTTACCCTGTTTATTCCCGCCGACCCGCCGGCCCATCCGCAACCGGAGGCCAACGATGCATCATGATCTGGTCGATGTGCTGATCATCGAAGATGAAAACGAGCTGGCCCGCCTGCACGCCGAGCTGATACAGAAACACCCGCGCATGCGGCTGGCGGGAATGGCCGCCTCGCTTTCCCAGGCGCGGCAGATGCTCAACGCCAGACCGCCGCAGCTGGTCCTGCTGGATAATTATCTGCCGGACGGCAAAGGCGTTACTCTGATGACCGACCCGATTCTGGCCAATGCCAATTGCTCGGTCATTTTCATCACCGCCGCCAGCGATATGGAAACCTGCAGCCAGGCGATACGCAACGGCGCCTTCGACTACATTCTCAAGCCGGTTTCGTGGAAACGGCTGAGCCAGTCGCTGGAGCGCTTTATTCAGTTTTACGATCAGCAGCGGGAATGGAAAATCGTCGATCAGCAAAACGTTGATTCCCTGTATCAGCTGCAGGCTAAAAATTTTCGCGCCGATAACGGCAGCAAGGGCATCGAAGAAAAGACCCTGGCGCTGGTACAAAATTTATTTCATGGCCGCGAAACGCACTGTTTTTCGGTTGACGAAGTGGTCAGCGAAACCGGGCTGAGCAAGACCACCGCCCGTCGTTATCTCGAGCATTGCGTAGAAGTGAGTTTTCTGGAAGTGGAAATGCTGTACGGAAAGATTGGCCACCCGCGGCGGATGTATCGCCGCGCGCAGGGCGCGAACTAAGGCTTCTCCATGAAGGAGAAGCCCTACGGGATTCAGAAGCCGCGCTGCTCTTTGATGAGCTCCCAGGCTTTCTGGATTTCCTGCGCTTTCTGTTTCGCCATTTCCATCATCTCCGGCGGCAGCCCTTTGGCCACCAGCTTGTCCGGGTGATGTTCGCTCATTAGTTTACGGTAAGCGCGCTTGACGGTTGTAGCATCATCGGTCGGCTTGACGCCGAGAACGTTACAAGCGTCTTCAAGCGTCGGGCCGCGCTGTGCCTGCTGCCAGCCGCCATTGCCGCCGCGCTGACCATAGGATTGCTGCTGCGAGCCGCCGCCGAACTGCGCGCCGCCCTGCATCATGCGCAAGAACTGCTCAAACTGCGCACGCGAGATACCAAGCTCGTCGGCGATAACAAACAACACTTCGCGTTCATTGGGATGTAATTCGCCGTCGGCGAAGGCCGCCTGCAGCTGAATTTCCAGAAACATCCTAATTAAATCGAAGCGACCAAAACAGACGCTGCGCAGTTGACGCATTTTTTCGCGCAGCGGGTAATTATCGGCCTTGCCGGCGCGAAAAGCCTGCTGCGCCGCGGTACGCGACTCGCCGTGCAGATTCATACGATCCATCAGCACATTCGCCACATGAATATCGGCTTCCGTCACGCGCCCTTTAGATTTAGTCAGATGCCCCATCACTTCAAAAGTGGTGGAAAAGAACAGCGACTGCCGCTCCTGCTGGTTGGCAAATAAATTCAGCCGACGGCTACGGGCCCGGTCAAACATATGTCCGACTAAAAAGCCAAGCACCACGCCCCAGAAGCCGCCGCCCATCAATAATGCAACCGCGACACCAATCACTTTACCCAAATACTGCATAGACTCCCCAATCTTTCTGCTACCAGTTAAGCTATATCTGACCGCACGTTACCAAGCGTTGACGCCACGGTCATGTGGGACATCGCCTATAATTTGCTTTATCATACTCGCCATTCTACACGGTGCCTAACGCTCAGAAACGAAACGAGCGGATTAAGACTAGCGCGATTAAGATGAGTACGTTAGGCTCTGACCGTTTGCAAGCCGCTGCCACAAGATGACGGAACAACAAATAAAACGTATGAAAAAACGTATCCCCAGCCTCCTGGCCACCATGATCGCCAGCGCCTTGTATAGCCAACAGGGCATGGCCGCCGATCTCGCCACGCAATGTATGCTTGGCGTGCCAAGCTATAATCGTCCTCTCGTTGAAGGGAAGCCTAACGATCAACCGGTAACGATTGACGCCGATCATGCGAAAGGCAACTACCCCGATAATGCCGTGTTTACCGGCAACGTTGATATTAATCAGGGGAATAGTCGCCTGCAGGCCGACGAGGTGCAGTTGCATCAGCAGCAGCCGGCGGGCCAACCGCAGCCGGTGCGTACCGTTGATGCGCTTGGCAACGTTCACTATGACGACAACCAGGTCATTCTGAAGGGGCCGAAGGCGTGGTCAAACCTGAACACCAAAGATACTAACGTCTGGAAAGGCGACTATCAGATGGTTGGCCGTCAGGGGCGCGGCACCGCCGACCTGATGAAGCAGCGCGGCGAAAACCGCTATACCATTCTGGAAAACGGCAGCTTTACCTCCTGTCTGCCGGGTTCTGATACCTGGAGCGTCGTCGGCAGCGAAGTTATCCATGACCGCGAAGAGCAGGTTGCCGAAATCTGGAACGCGCGCTTTAAGCTGGGTTCCGTCCCTATTTTTTATAGCCCGTATCTGCAGCTGCCGGTCGGCGATAAGCGCCGCTCCGGCTTCCTGATCCCCAACGCCAAATACAGCACTAAAAATGGCGTTGAGTTCTCGCTGCCCTATTACTGGAATATCGCGCCGAACTTCGACGCCACCATTACGCCGCACTATATGAATAAACGCGGCGGCGTAATGTGGGAAAACGAATTCCGTTATCTGACCCAGGCGGGCGCAGGTTTATTCGAATTCGATTACCTGCCTTCCGATAAAGTGTACGAAGACGATCACTCCAACGACAGCAATAGCCGCCGCTGGATGTTCTACTGGAACCACAACGCGGTTATCGATCAGGTGTGGCGTCTGAACGCCGACTACACCAAAGTCAGCGACCCGGATTACTTTAACGACTTTAGCTCTAAGTACGGTTCCAGTACCGACGGCTACGCGACGCAGAAATTCAGCGCCGGTTACGTTAACCAGAACTTTGACGCCACCGTGTCGACCAAGCAGTTCCAGGTCTTCGACCGTAGCTCAAGCAACTCCTACGCTGCTGAGCCTCAGCTCGATATTAACGCCTACCAGAATGACGTCGGTCCGTTCGATACTCATCTGTATGCGCAGGCGGTGCACTTCGTCAACACCAACGGCGATATGCCAGAAGCAACGCGCCTGCACATGGAGCCGACGATCAACCTGCCGCTGTCTAACGGCTGGGGAAGCATCAATACCGAGGCGAAGCTGCTGGCGACCCACTATCAGCAGAGTAATCTCGATCAGTACAACACCGCTAACGGTACCGATTACAAAGATTCGGTTAACCGCGTGATGCCGCAATTCAAAATCGACGGCAAAATGGTCTTCGAACGCGATATGCAGGAAGGGTATACCCAGACCCTGGAACCGCGCATGCAGTACCTGTACATCCCGTATCGCGACCAGAGCCACATTGGCGTCTACGACTCGACCCTGCTGCAGTCCGACTATAGCGGCCTGTTCCGCGACCGCTCCTACAGCGGCCTTGACCGTATCGCGTCAGCCAACCAGGTCACCACCGGCGTCACATCTCGCGTATATGATGACGCGGCCGTTGAACGTTTTAATATTTCCGTTGGTCAAATCTACTATTTCACCGAGTCTCGCACCGGTGCGGACAACATCAACTGGGAGAATAACGACACCACGGGTTCACTGGTCTGGGCCGGCGATACTTACTGGCGTATCACCGATAACTGGGGTTTACGCGGGGGGATCCAGTACGATACGCGTCTGGATAACGTCGCAACCGGCAACGGAACCATTGAATACCGCCGCGACGAAAACCGCTTAGTGCAACTGAACTACCGTTACGCGAGTCCGGAATATATTCAGGCGACGCTGCCTTCGTATTCCACCGCTCAGCAGTACAAAGAAGGTATTTCTCAGGTGGGTATGACCGCCAGCTGGCCGATTGTCGATCGTTGGTCAGTGGTCGGCGCGTACTACTTCGATACCAATACCAAAAAAGCGGCTAACCAGATGTTAGGGGTACAGTATAACTCTTGCTGCTACGCTATCCGCCTTGGCTACGAACGTAAGATCAACGGCTGGGATAACAACAACGGCGGCGAGAGCAAATACGACAACACCTTCGGTATCAACATCGAACTGCGTGGTCTGAGCTCCAACTACGGTCTTGGCACCCAGCAGATGCTGCGCTCGAACATTTTGCCGTACCAGAGCTCGCTGTAAGGCGTCTGGTTTAAAACGTAATCCGCATTTGCGGTTAATTGAAATGGAAAAAGTATGAAGAACTGGAAAACGCTGCTTCTCGGTATCGCCATGATCGCGAATACCAGTTTCGCCGCCCCGCAGGTGGTCGATAAAGTAGCGGCTGTCGTCAATAATGGCGTTGTTCTGGAAAGCGACGTCGATGGTCTGATGCAGTCGGTGAAGCTCAACGCTGGTCAGGCGGGACAGCAGCTGCCAGATGACGCGACCCTGCGTCATCAGATCCTCGAAAGATTGATCATGGACCAGATCGTTCTGCAAATGGGTCAGAAAATGGGCGTGAAAGTCAGCGACGATCAGCTTGACCAGGCCATCGCCAACATCGCCAAACAGAACAACATGTCGATGGATCAGATGCGTAGCCGTCTGGCCTATGAAGGCATCAACTACAACACCTACCGTAACCAGATCCGTAAAGAGATGCTGATTTCGGAAGTACGTAACAACGAAGTGCGCCGCCGTATCACCGTGCTGCCGCAGGAAGTTGAAGCGCTGGCCAAACAGATTGGCGATCAGAACGATGCCAGCACTGAGCTGAACCTGAGCCACATCCTCATCGCGCTGCCGGAAAACCCGACCTCCGATCAGGTTGCGGCTGCGGAAGAGCAGGCGAAGTCCGTCGTTGAACAGGCCCGTAACGGCGCTAACTTCGGCAAACTGGCTATCACCTACTCTGCTGACCAGCAGGCGCTGAAAGGCGGCCAGATGGGCTGGGGCCGTATTCAGGAGCTGCCGGGTATTTTCGCTCAGGCGCTGAGTACCGCGAAGAAAGGCGATGTTGTCGGTCCGATTCGTTCCGGCGTCGGCTTCCATATCCTGAAAGTTAACGATATGCGCGGCGGCAGCCAGAACATCTCCGTCACCGAAGTCCATGCCCGCCACATCCTGCTGAAGCCGTCGCCGATCATGAACGACGCGCAGGCGCAGGCGAAACTGGAACAGATCGCCGCTGACATTAAGAGCGGTAAGACCACTTTCGATAAAGCGGCGAAAGAGTTTTCCCAGGATCCGGGTTCCGCCAATCAGGGCGGCGACTTAGGCTGGGCGACGCCGGATATCTTCGATCCCGCGTTCCGCGATGCGCTGATGCGTCTGAACAAAGGCCAGACCAGCGGCCCGGTTCACTCCTCCTTCGGCTGGCACCTGATCCAACTGATGGATACCCGCAACGTCGACAGAACCGACGCCGCACAAAAAGATCGTGCTTACCGCATGCTGATGAACCGCAAATTCTCTGAAGAAGCGGCAACCTGGATGCAGGAACAGCGCGCCAGCGCTTACGTCAAAATTCTGAGCAACTAAAGTTCTCCCCTCCCCACGCCTTAAAAGCGTAGCGGGAGGGTAGACCGGTCGCCCCAGCAACGGCTGGGGTCGACTGCGCAGCCGGGCCCCCCTGGCCCGAAGGAACGTTTCTATGCAACGTGTTGTTATCACTCCCGGCGAGCCCGCGGGGATTGGTCCCGATCTTGTCGCCGAGCTTGCACAGCGCGACTGGCCGATTGAACTGGTTATCTGCGCCGATGGCGCACTGTTAACTGACCGAGCCCGCCAGATCGGTCTTCCTTTATCGCTCCTCCCTTACGATCCAACCCTTCCTCCACAGCCGCAGCGGGCGGGCACGCTCACGCTACTTCCCGTTGCCCTCAACGCGCCGGTACAGCCGGGCGTGCTTAATGTCGCTAACGGCAACTATGTGGTGGAAACCCTGGCGCGCGCCTGCGATGGCTGCCTTAAGGGAGAATTCGCGGCGTTGATTACCGGGCCGGTGCACAAAGGCAACATCAATGACGCCGGTATCGCCTTCACCGGCCATACCGAGTTCTTTGAAGAACGCGCTCACGCCAGCAAAGTGGTGATGATGCTGGCGACCGAAGAGCTGCGGGTCGCGCTGGCCACCACCCATCTGCCGCTAAAAGCAATAAGCGAGGCAATTACGCCAGAGCTGCTGCGCGAAGTAATTACCATTCTGGATGCCGATCTGCGGCATAAATTCGGTATCGCTCAGCCGCACGTGCTGGTTTGCGGCCTGAATCCCCACGCCGGCGAAGGCGGCCACATGGGGACGGAAGAGATCGATACCATTATTCCCGTGCTGGAAGAGATGCGGGCAAAGGGCATGAATTTAAGCGGTCCGCTGCCTGCGGATACCCTTTTTCAGCCAAAATATCTCGATAATGCCGATGCGGTACTCGCGATGTACCACGATCAGGGCCTGCCCGTGCTAAAATACCAGGGCTTTGGCCGCGGCGTGAATATTACGCTCGGTTTACCTTTTATTCGTACCTCCGTTGACCACGGGACCGCGCTGGAATTAGCCGGTCAGGGGAAAGCGGACGTCGGCAGTTTTATCACGGCGCTTAATCTCGCCATCAAAATGATTGTTAATACCCAATGAATAATCGAGTCCATCAGGGCCATTTAGCCCGTAAACGCTTCGGGCAAAACTTTCTCAACGATCAGTTCGTGATCGACAGCATTGTTTCGGCCATCAATCCTCAGAAAGGCCAGGCGATGGTCGAAATCGGCCCGGGTCTCGCCGCGCTGACCGAACCGGTCGGCGAACGCCTCGACCAGTTAACCGTTATCGAGCTGGACCGCGATCTGGCGGCCCGCCTGCAGACGCATCCGTTCCTCGGCCCTAAGCTGACCATTTACCAGCAGGATGCGATGACCATGAACTTCGGCGAACTGTCGGAGAAAATGGGCCAGCCGCTGCGCGTCTTCGGCAACCTGCCGTACAACATCTCAACGCCGTTGATGTTCCACCTCTTCAGCTATACTGATGCCATTGCCGATATGCACTTTATGCTGCAGAAGGAAGTGGTTAATCGTCTGGTTGCCGGGCCGAATAGTAAAGCGTATGGTCGATTAAGCGTAATGGCGCAGTACTACTGCCAGGTGATCCCGGTACTTGAAGTCCCGCCGACCGCCTTTACGCCGCCGCCAAAAGTGGATTCCGCCGTCGTGCGCCTGGTGCCGCACCGCACCATGCCGTACCCGGTGAAGGATGTCCGCGTGCTGAGCCGTATCACCACTGAAGCCTTCAACCAGCGCCGTAAGACCATCCGTAATAGTCTCGGCAATCTGTTTAGCGTTGAGGTGCTGACGGAGCTGGGCGTCGACCCGGCGGTACGTGCGGAAAATATTTCTGTAGAGCAGTACTGTAAGATGGCCAACTGGTTATCCAACAATCTGCCTTCGAAGGAGAGCTAACCATGATTAATTCGCCTCGTGTTTGCGTCCAGGTGCAAAGCGTCTATATCGAATCGCAATCTTCTCCGGAAGAAGAGCGCTACGTCTTCGCTTACACCGTCACTATTCGCAACCTGGGGCGGAGTCAGGTTCAGCTTCTCGGCCGCTACTGGCTCATCACCAATGGACACGGTCGCGAGACGGAAGTCCAGGGTGAGGGGGTGGTCGGCGAACAGCCGCACATCCCTGCCGGCGAAGAGTATCAATACACCAGCGGCGCGGTTATCGAAACGCCGCTGGGCACCATGCAGGGTCATTATGAGATGATTGATAGCAACGGCGCACCGTTCACTATCGAGATCCCTGTCTTCCGTCTCGCAGTTCCAACGCTTATACATTAAAAACAATGGCTACATACCTTATTGGCGACATTCATGGTTGCTACGATGAACTGATCGCATTGCTGGAGCAGGTGGAGTTTAATCCTGATACGGATACCCTGTGGCTCACCGGCGACCTGGTCGCGCGTGGTCCCGGCTCTCTGGAAGTGCTGCGGTTCGTGAAAACGCTCGGCGATAGCGTGCGCATCGTGCTGGGCAACCATGACCTGCACCTGCTGGCGGTGTTTGCCGGCATTAGCCGCAACAAGCCCAAAGACCGTCTGACGCCGCTGCTGGAAGCGCCGGATGCCGATGAGCTCCTCAACTGGCTGCGTCGCCAGCCGCTGATGCAGGTCGATGAAGAGAAAAAGCTGGTGATGGCTCATGCCGGTATCACGCCGCAGTGGGATCTGGAAACCGCCAAACAGTGCGCGCGCGATGTCGAAGCCGTGCTGGCGAGCGACTCCTATCCGTTCTTCCTCGACGCGATGTATGGCGATATGCCGAACCACTGGAGCAATGAGCTCAGCGGCCTGGCGCGTCTGCGCTTTATCACCAACGCCTTCACCCGCATGCGCTATTGCTTCCCGAACGGCCAGTTGGATATGTACAGCAAAGAGGCGCCGGAAGACGCGCCAGCCCCGCTTAAGCCATGGTTTGCCATTCCGGGCCCGGTCGCCCGCGAGTACAGTATCGCCTTTGGCCATTGGGCGTCGCTGGAAGGCCGCGGTACGCCGGAAGGTATCTATGCGCTGGATACCGGCTGCTGCTGGGGCGGCGACCTGACCTGCCTGCGCTGGGAAGATAAAACGTATTTCACCCAGCGTTCCAACCGCCAGAAAAGCCTCGACGAAGGCGAAGCGGTCGCCTCCTGAGTCGATCCCGGATGGCGGCGCGCTGCGCCTTATCCGGGCTACCTCCGGTACGGGGGATACCTGATAAAACAAAACCCCGGTCACGCCTGACGCGACCGGGGTTTTTCAATCCACGCTATGTTAGCTTAACGACGCTCGAGGATCTCGAAGCAGTAGCTGTGGGAGTTTTGCGCGTCGGCATCGTGGAACTCACTGAACACCGATTCCCACTCGTCCGGATCGTAATCCGGGAAATGGGTATCTCCTTCCACTTCCGCATCAATATGGGTCAGGTAGAGTTTGTGCGCTTTTGGCAGGAACTGCTCGTAAACGCGGCCACCGCCGATCACCATAATCTCTTCCGCGTCGCCGCAGGCGGCAATCGCTTCATCAACAGACTTCACCCACTGCACGCGATCGTCGCTGCCTGGCTTGCTGCTGATAACGATATTTTTACGTCCTGGCAACGGGCGACCGATGGATTCCCAGGTCAAACGCCCCATTACCACCGGCTTGTTTAAGGTGTTACGTTTAAACCAGGCGAGATCGGCAGGCAAGTCCCATGGCATAGCGTTCTCCATGCCAATTACGCGATCTACAGCTAACGCCGCAATCAGACTAATCATTGAAAATATCCCGAATGCAAAAAATTGCCGCCACTATACGGAAAGCGTAATACTTCGTCGACTGAACGAAGAGTAAAGAATAAGAAAATTTTTAGATTTGCTGGCGAGCCCACGTAAGCCTCATGAGCCGCCAGATCAGGAACTAAATTGAAAACAAAATGTTAGCTGTAAAGTTAACGCAACATTTGCTTACCACCTTAGGTTGAAGGCTTATTCTCCGGCTCATCGCGGACGTCTCCGGTGTGCCGTCCTTCTTCAGTACCTTGCCAGCCGTGACGCTGCACTAGCGACAGATGATTACGGTCCTCATTAATGATGCCGGTAAGCATATCGCTGGTACGCTTGAACACCGCCACCCGCGAGGCAGCGTCATTTTCCGCCATCGCCACCATCTCTTCCACCATCTGCTGGTTAAAGCGGCGGAACAGATCGGCGCGCTCGCGGGCCTCATAAGCGCCCAGACCTAAGGCTTCCAGCGTCATGCGGCCGCTTTTCAGCGCCGATTCGAAGGTCTCGCGCTCCGGCGCTTCTACCCCGGCCTGGCGCAGCTGAATGTAGTGATCGACATCGCGGGCGCGCGAAATGATCTGCAGATGCGGGAAATGTTCTTTCGCCAGCTCCACCAGTTGCAGGCTGGCCTGCGGATCGTCGATGGCGTTAATCAGCACTTCCGCCTTAGCCGCCCCCGCCGATTCCAGCAGATCCACCCGCGTGGCATCGCCGTAAAACACCTTCATATCGAACTTGCGAAGGGTATCAACGTGGTCCGGATCGTGATCGAGGATAACCATTTTCACCCCGCTGGAAAGCAGCACACGGCCGGCTATCTGCCCATAGCGGCCAAAACCGGCGATAATTACCCGCGGCTGCTCTTCATCAATCTCGTCCGCTTCGCGCTCCTGGTTACTGGCGGATTTCTCCATTCGCGTCAGCAGCACCAGCAGGATAGGCGTTGCCGCCATCGATAGCGCCACCGCCAGCGTCAGCGCTTTCGCCCACTCGCTATCCAGCACATCGGCCATCTGCGCGGCGCCGAAGACCACGAAAGCGAACTCACTCCCCTGCCCCAATAATACGGCAAACCAGCGGCGCTGCGCGCGCGGTACACCCAGTGGTTTAGCAATCAACCATAGCATCAAGGCCTTAATCGCCAGGAAACCCACCAGCAGGATCAGGATACGTAGCGGATGGGTGACCAGGGTCCCAAAGTCGATAGACATACCGACGCCGATAAAGAACAGCCCCAACAGCAACCCTTTAAACGGTTCGATATCGCTCTCCAGCGCATGGCGGTATTCAGAACTAGCCAGAAGCACCCCGGCAAGAAACGCGCCCATCGCCATCGACAGCCCGACTTCCTCCAGCAGCAATCCGAAGCCGAAGACCAGGAACAAGGCCACGGCGCTGAACACTTCGCGCAGGCCGGAACGGGCAACAAAGCGCAGCACCGGCCGGGTCAAATAGCGCCCTAACAGCACCACCAGCGCCAGCGCGCCGGCCACTTTTAACGCCGACAGCGCAAACGCGGCCAGCGTGGTTGAACCGCCGCTGGCCGCCAGCAGCGGAATCATCGCGACCAGAGGGATAGCGGCGATATCCTGGAACAACAGCACGGCGAAGGCGCTGCGTCCCAGCTGCGTCACCGTCAGGTTACGTTCGTTCATCGCCTGCATCGCAATCGCCGTCGACGACAGCGCCAGCGTCATCCCGATCAGCTCCGCAACCTGCCAGCGCAAGCCAAGCAGCATGCAGAACAGGCCGATAAACGCGCCGCACACCACCATTTGCAGCGCACCGCCGCCAAATACCGAGGCGCGCAGCTTCCATAAGCGCTGCGGATCCAGCTCAAGACCGATGACAAACAGCATCAGTACGACGCCGATTTCGGCGAAATGCAGAATCGCCTCTGCGTCAGTGACCAGCCGCAGTCCCCACGGGCCGATAACGCAGCCGGCGATCAAATACCCCAGTACCGACCCCAGCCCCAGACGCACGGCGATCGGCACGATAAGCGCAGCGGATCCGAGGTAGATCAGCGCCTGTATTAGCGTATGGCTATCCATTGTTATGCGCCTCCTGCCATTCGATTAAGCGTTGACGATAATGACGGGCCTGCGCCTGCAGCGTTTCGTCATCGCAGATAAAGGTACAGTGCATGGCAAACGGCGGCAGCCATTTCATGCCACAGTACAGCGCCGTCGCCTGCAGAGGCTGCGCCAGCACGTCAAAGCCGGGGAATGAACCAATATCGAAATGGCTTTCGCCGCCGCCGGTAGTAACCGCCCACATCAGCGATTTACCATGCAACGCAATACCATTGTGGCCGTACGCCCAGCCGTGAGACAGCACTTTATCCATCCACAGTTTTAGCAGCGGCGGTACGCTGTACCACTGCATTGGATGCTGCCAGATAACCAGATCGGCGCGCGCCAGCGCCGCCTGCTCGGCAGCGATATCGATATTGAAGTCGGGATATAGCTCATAGAGGGAGCGTATCTCTACGCCATCAAGCGTCCCTGCTTGCTCAAGCATCCGTTTATTCGCATGCGAGTGATGCGGATAAGGATGCGAGTAAATTATCAGAATCATGAATGGGCCTGTCTTTTGTATTCTTGTAGCAGTGAGTGTAGACAGTTAACTCGCTCACTGAAAGGGGGTAATGACGAGAGAAAAGTCAATCGCAGCAGATGATCAACCTGTTGGTCATTACAAAATTTAGGCTAAAAAAAGAGAATTAAAGGAAAATAAAGGTAAGAAGAATTCGCCATACGAATTTATCATTAGGAATAATACAACCACAATATATTTTAAGATGGAATTAATACATTATTTAAAAAATAAAACTATACACCCTGCATTGAGCAACCAATAATTTTACGCTCTTCATTTTGAGCCCCGCGACTTTATACTAAAAACAATCTCTAATAGATAGCGTTATCCGGAAACGCTATTCACGCAAATGGATGTGTATATGAGCAACAAACATTTTGAACTAAACAGAACAACCAAAACGCTGGCAAGGATATTTCCCACCTTATTAATGGTTACGCCAATAGTCGTCAGCGCAGCCACAATTGACCAGTCAACCTCCGTGCCGCAAGACTTCTCGGCTGATACCGAATACGTTATTAATCGGGATGTCACCGTCTCATCCACGGAGAACACCCCGGCAGTTTCCGTTAGCGGAATGAACGTCAAAAAAATCACCAATGATGGCAATATTTCCGGAATGGGAATCGGATTGAATATTAACATCGATGGGCAATCCGTTGAAATAAACAATAATGAAAATGCAATTATTTCATCTGAAACCGATAATGCCGTTAACATGCAATCAATGGCGGGTACCTTTAATAATAGTGGTATCATTACTGGCGCCAACAACGGTATTTTCATTAGTGAAGAGTCATCGGCAATTAGCATCACCAATACCGATACCGGCGTGATCACCGGGAAAAACGGCCTGAGTTCGCAAATTGCCGTCGGATTAGATAACATCGGCGCCATCACCGGTACCGCAGGCGATGGTATTGCGTTAAGCGACGGCAACAGCAAAATCAACAACAGCGGCACCGTGCAGGGCAGCGAGAACGGGATCAACGTTGTTGATAGCGCGAAAGCCGACATCATTAACAGTGGATTACTTGGTGGCGGCGGCGCGGCCGTCATGTTTGCCAGCAGCAAAAATAACAGCCTGGTGCTCAATACCGGCTCTTCCCTCATCGGCGATGTCATCTCCACGGGCTCTGCGGGTAACGCACTCTCACTGGTGGGTTCTGGTTCGGAAGACAGCAACTTTGTCGGCCTTAATGACGGCGACGGCTTTGCCTCAGTGAAAATGAACGGCGAAAACTGGACGCTCACCGGCAACCTCGACATCATCGGCAGCGGCGATTCCCTCCAGGTTAATAGCGGCCAGTTAACGCTGGCGGGCGCTGTCGCGAATAGCGGCAACACGCTGGTAGCGGAAGCGGCCACGCTACAGTTGGGGAACGGGCAGAAAACCGCGACCCTCACCGGCAGCATGACCAACAACGGCACACTGATCTTCAATCAGGGAAGCGACTCTACGTTTGCCACCAGCATCATCGGTAGCGGCAACGTGGAAAAAGTCGATACCAATACCCTGACCTTAACCGGCACCAATAGCTACACCGGTAATACCCTTCTGAAAAGCGGCACCACTCTGGTCGCGGAAGGCGCTACTCTCGGCGTCGCCGGCAGCGACGCCATCCTCACCATCGAAAATGGCGCGCAATTTGCCAGCGCAGGCGAAGTCAATAACAACATTGATGTCCTCAGCGGCGGTATCCTCGCGGCGTGGAATGCGGTTGACGGTAACTCAACGCTAAGAACATCCGGCGTCGACACCATTAATGGCAATGTAAGCAACAGCGGCACGCTGTTACTCAGCGCCGCCGATAATAGCGTTGGCAACAATTTTACGATTAACGGCGACTATACCGGCTCCGCCGGCAGCCAAATCGTGATGAACAGCCAACTTGGCGAAGACAGCTCGCCGACCGACCATCTGTCCATCACCGGCAGCAGCTACGGTCAGTCTGGCGTCAGCATCGCCAATATCGGCGGGCTGGGCGCGCAAACCGTTAATGGTATGGAGGTTGTCAGCGTCGGCGGCAGTTCAGAAGCACAGTTAACTTTATCCAAACCGGTTGTCGCCGGGGCTTATGAGTATGGTCTGTATCAACACGACAACGGTAACTGGTATCTGGAATCCAAAGCGACCCCGTCAGACGATCCGTCGGATGATACTGACGATGGTGACAGCGGTACCGATGGCGGCAGCGGCACTGATGGCGGTAGCAACACCGATGGCGGTAGCGGCACCGATGGCGGTAGCGGCACCGATAATGGCGGTCAACCCCTGCCAGAAGTAATGGCCCCGGAAGTTGGCGCTTATCTGGGTAACTATCTCGCGGCGCAGAGTATGTTCCTGCATAAACGTGACGATCGCGACCAGCTCACTTTCCGCAACGAAGACGACCTGAATACCTGGATGTACGTGAAGGGCCGCTATCATGAGAACGATGCCGGCGGCGATAAAGTCAGCTACGACACCACCACCACCGTGCTCCAGGCAGGCAGCGACTTCATGAGTAAGCCGATGGACAAAGGGATACTGCGCGCGGGCGGCATGTTTGGTGCAGGTCAGGCGAAAACGGATTCAGATGCAAAACACAATGTGCGTACCGCGCAGGGTAAAGTTGACGGTTTCAACGTTGGCCTGTACGCCACCTGGCAGGAAGACCCGAAATTGCGTCTCGGCAGCTACATCGATACCTGGGCATCATACAGCTGGTATAACAACACCGTCACCAGCAATCGCAATAATGAAAAGTATGACAGTAAAGGTTTTGCCGCCTCTGTTGAAGTCGGCCATGCGTGGGTGATCCCTTCAGAAAGCGCGCGTACGTGGAAGATCGAACCTCAGGCGCAGGTGATCTACAGCTATCTCGATCAGGAAAATCATACCGACCCGGATGGCGTGCGGGTATCAACCCTGGACAACAACAGCCTGTTTGGCCGTCTCGGCGTGAAGACCAGCTACTTTGAGCAGCGAGATGTTAAAGCCTGGCAGCCGTATGTCGCGGTGAACTGGCTGAAAGGCGCGGGTCAAAACGATTTGGCGTTCAATGGCGAAAAAGTCAGCAACGATACGCCGGACGACCGCGGTCAGCTAGAGCTGGGCGTAACCGGCAATGTGAACGAGACGACCACAATCTCGCTGCGCGCCAGCGGCGAATGGGGTGAAAACAGCTACGCCGCTTATCGCGGCCACATTCTGCTGAATCACCGCTGGTAATCGCCGTACAATGAAAGGTAAAAAGCAGTGGCCGGAGCCACTGCTTTTTTTTAGTTATCCAGCTCGTCCATTGACTTCACCTGGTCGCGATTAATCTGCTCCACGCGACCGGTTTCCGCATTTTTGTAGGATACCAGGCCAGTATCATCATCAACCTGCGGCTTACCGCTGGTCACAATTGTTTTGCCATCTGTCGTTTTGAGCGACTGATTTGATGAGCAACCTGCCACAAATACCATCGCCGTTGCCGCCAGCGCGGATGCCACCAGAATTTTGTTCCGCATTGTATCCTCCTGTCTTTTCATCAATTGGTATCGTTATCGTGCTAACTATAGTTAGCCTGACCTGGCAGGCAGATAAAAGCAGAACTCTCCGAAGATGGTTGCCGTAAAAAAAAAGGGCTGACGATATCGTCAGCCCCTCTGTTTCGCTTTCCGGCCCGGCCGGTGCGCTTATTTGATGATTTGCGCGTGCATTTCCTGCACCGAAATGACCTTCTCGGTCGCATCGGCATTCAGCGCCATCGCGGTGGCGAAACCGCCGTTCAGGGTGGTGTCGTAATGCACCTTGTACTGCAGCGCGCTGCGGCGAATCAGCTTGGAATCCTCAATCGCCTGACGACCTGCGGTGGTATTGATGATGTAGGTATATTCGCCATTCTTGATACGGTCCTGAATGTGCGGACGACCTTCATGTACCTTGTTCACCAGACGCGGGTTGATACCGGCTTCACCCAGTACAATCGCGGTACCGTGGGTTGCATCCAGCTCGAAGCCCTGTTTCAGCAGTTTTGCCGCCAGGTCGACAACGCGCTCTTTGTCGCCTTCGCGAACGGAGAGCAGCGCGCGCCCCTGTTTCTTCATCGTGGAGTTGCTGCCCAGCTGCGCTTTGGCGAACGCTTCCGCGAAGGTGCGGCCCACGCCCATCACTTCCCCGGTAGAGCGCATTTCCGGCCCTAACAGCGGGTCAACGCCCGGGAATTTGTTGAACGGCAGCACCACCTCTTTTACCGAATAGTACGGCGGGATGATTTCTTTAGTGACGCCCTGCTGCGCCAGCGTTTTACCGGCCATTACGCGCGCCGCCACTTTCGCCAGCGGTACGCCGGTGGCTTTCGAGACGAACGGTACGGTACGCGCCGCGCGCGGGTTCACTTCAATCAGGTACACTTCGTTGTTCTTCACCGCGAACTGTACGTTCATCAGGCCGCGAACCTGCAGCTCGAAGGCCAGCTTCTGTACCTGCTCGCGCATCACATCCTGAATTTCCTGGCTCAGGGTGTAGGCAGGCAGAGAACAGGCGGAGTCGCCGGAGTGCACGCCCGCTTGTTCGATGTGCTCCATGATGCCACCAATCAGCACCATTTCGCCGTCGCAGATAGCGTCAACATCGACTTCAACCGCATCGTCGAGGAAGCGATCGAGCAGCACCGGCGCATCGTTAGAAACGCTCACGGCGGTCTGGAAGTAACGGCGCAGGTCAGCTTCGTCGTAGACGATTTCCATCGCGCGGCCGCCGAGCACATAAGACGGGCGTACCACCAGCGGATAGCCGATCTCTTTTGCCTTCTCAACCGCTTGCTCAAGCGCGGTCACGGTGGCGTTCGCCGGCTGCTTCAGCTTCAGACGGTCAACCGCATGCTGGAAGCGCTCGCGGTCTTCGGCGCGGTCGATAGCGTCCGGGCTGGTGCCGATAACCGGTACGCCCGCGGCTTCCAGTTCACGCGCCAGCTTCAGCGGGGTCTGGCCGCCGTACTGCACGATAACGCCTTTTGGCTTCTCGATACGCACGATTTCCAGTACGTCCTCAAGCGTTACCGGCTCGAAGTACAGACGGTCGGAGGTGTCGTAGTCGGTCGAAACGGTTTCCGGGTTACAGTTGACCATGATGGTCTCGTACCCGTCTTCGCGCAGCGCCAGCGAGGCGTGTACGCAGCAGTAATCAAACTCGATACCCTGGCCGATACGGTTCGGGCCGCCGCCGAGAACCATGATTTTATCGCGGTCTACGGACGGGTTGGATTCGCACTCGTCTTCATAGGTGGAGTACATGTAGGCGGTATCGGTGGCGAATTCCGCCGCGCAGGTATCCACGCGCTTGTAGACCGGGTGCAGGTTGTACTGGTCGCGCAGCTTGCGGATTTCCGCTTCGCGCACGCCCGCCAGCTTAGCCAGACGCGCATCGGCAAAGCCTTTACGCTTCAGGTGGCGCAGGAAGTCAGCGTCGAGGCCGTTGATGCCCACTGCCGCCACTTTCTCTTCCAGGCGCACCAGTTCTTCGATTTGTACCAGGAACCAGCGGTCGATGTTGGTCAGGTTGAAGACGCCGTCGACGGAGAGACCGGCGCGGAAGGCATCAGCGATGTACCAGATACGCTCGGCGCCCGCGTCTTTCAGCTCGCGGCGGATTTTGGTCAGCGCTTCCGGATCGTCGAGGCTGACTTTCGGGTCGAAGCCGGTGGCGCCCACTTCCAGGCCGCGCAGCGCTTTCTGCAGCGATTCCTGCTGCGTGCGGCCAATCGCCATCACTTCGCCAACGGATTTCATCTGCGTTGTCAGACGGTCGTTAGCGCCAGCGAATTTTTCAAAGTTAAAGCGTGGAATTTTGGTCACAACATAGTCGATGGACGGTTCGAAGGAGGCCGGAGTACGGCCGCCGGTGATGTCGTTCATCAGCTCGTCAAGGGTGTAGCCCACCGCCAGCTTCGCCGCCACCTTGGCAATCGGGAAGCCGGTCGCTTTCGAGGCCAGCGCCGAAGAGCGGGATACGCGCGGGTTCATTTCGATAACGATCAGGCGACCATCTTTCGGGTTCACCGAGAACTGTACGTTAGAACCGCCGGTTTCCACGCCGATTTCACGCAGCACCGCCATCGAGGCGTTACGCATGATTTGGTATTCTTTGTCGGTCAGGGTCTGCGCCGGGGCGACGGTGATGGAGTCGCCGGTGTGAATCCCCATGGCATCGAAGTTTTCAATCGAGCAGACGATGATGCAGTTATCGTTCTTATCGCGCACCACTTCCATCTCGTACTCTTTCCAGCCGATCAGCGATTCATCAATCAGCAGTTCGTTGGTCGGAGAGAGATCCAGGCCGCGTTCGCAGATTTCTTCGAACTCTTCGCGGTTATAGGCGATACCGCCGCCGGTGCCGCCCATGGTGAAGGACGGACGGATGATGCATGGGAAGCCAACGTCAGCGGCCACCGCCAGCGCTTCTTCCATGGTGTGCGCAATGCCGGAACGCGCGGTGTCGAGGCCGATTTTCTTCATCGCCACATCGAAGCGACGACGGTCTTCCGCTTTATCGATCGCATCGGCGGTCGCGCCAATCATAGTCACGCCGAACTCAGCCAGCACGCCCTGACGTTCCAGCTCCAGCGCGCAGTTCAGCGCGGTCTGGCCGCCCATAGTCGGCAGTACCGCGTCCGGGCGCTCTTTTTCGATAATTTTACGTACCACTTCCCAGTGAATCGGCTCGATATAGGTCGCATCGGCCATTTCCGGGTCGGTCATGATAGTCGCTGGGTTGGAGTTCACCAGAATAACGCGGTAACCCTCTTCGCGCAGGGCTTTACAGGCCTGGGCGCCCGAGTAGTCAAACTCACACGCCTGACCGATAACAATCGGGCCCGCGCCCAGAATCAGGATACTTTTTATGTCTGTACGTTTTGGCATGGCTCTTTTACTCCTGATTATTTCGCGGACTGACGGTATTGCTCAATTAACTCGATAAAGTGGTCGAACAGCGGCGCGGCATCGTGCGGGCCCGGGCTCGCTTCAGGGTGACCCTGGAAGCTAAACGCCGGCTTGTCGGTACGATGGATCCCCTGCAGGGTCCCGTCGAACAGTGACTTGTGGGTCACGCGCAGATTGGCAGGCAGCGTCGCTTCGTCAACGGCAAAGCCGTGGTTCTGGGCGGTAATCATCACTACATTGTTATCGATATCTTTAACCGGGTGGTTGCCGCCGTGGTGACCAAATTTCATCTTAATGGTCTTCGCGCCGCTCGCCAGCGCCAGCAGCTGATGGCCAAGACAGATGCCAAAGACCGGAATATCGGTGGTGAGGAATTTTTCTATTGCCGCGATGGCGTAATCGCACGGCGCCGGGTCGCCAGGGCCGTTGGAGAGGAAAATACCGTCCGGATTCAGCTTAAGCACATCTTCTGCCGACGTTTGCGCCGGTACGATAGTCAGGCGACAACCGCGATCGACCAGCATCCGCAGGATGTTGCGCTTGGCGCCGAAGTCATAAGCCACGACGTGGAACGGCAGCTCGCTTTCCGCCTTCGCTTCCGGCAGGTCGCCCGCCAGTGTCCAGCTCCCCTGCGTCCAGGCGTAAGTTTCTGCAGTAGTGACCTCTTTCGCCAGATCCATACCGTTCAGGCCAGGGAACGCCTGGGCTTTTTCCAGCGCCAGCTGGGCATCAAGATTATCGCCGGCGATGATGCAGCCATTCTGCGCGCCTTTCTCACGCAGTAAACGCGTCAGCTTACGGGTATCGATATCGGCAATGGCCACAATGTTATGGCGCTTCAGGTAAGAAGAAAGGTCCTCGGTATTGCGGAAGTTGCTGGCAATCAGCGGCAGGTCGCGAATGACCAGGCCTTGTGCATGTACCTGAGAAGATTCTTCATCGGCGGCGTTGGTGCCGACATTTCCAATATGGGGATAAGTAAGAGTGACGATTTGGCGGGAATAGGAAGGATCAGTGAGGATTTCTTGATAACCGGTCATTGAAGTATTGAAAACGACTTCCCCAACCGCCGTGCCGGTTGCCCCGATGGCCCGACCGTGAAACTGGGTTCCGTCTTCCAGAACCAAAAGCGCTGACTTAATCAAAACACCCTCCAGAGAATATTCACTCACTTTATTTGCATATTAATTCAGACATAGATCTGAATCAATGCAAATTTTTGCCCGCAGAATTTTGGCAAACGGCGGCATTCTGGAGAGATGTCAGGTAAAAGTCAACTTAAAGCGGATATTTTTAACCTTATTTTACGTCACTGGCGCGAAATGGGCTATTTTCACGGTAAAAAGATCAACTAACCTGGTTGAGAAAACGCTTGCGGGCGAGGAAAACTGTAAAATCAGCCAGCGGAGGGTAAAAAAGTGGACCAGATGGTCAAAATTTACAATTCAATAACCAAAAACATCAGGAAGATATAGTTTTTTAAAGCTTTCAGAAGAAAAAACCCAAAAGCATTCAAAATAAAAAAGGGCAATAAAATATTGCCCTTTGCAATCAATTACATATTGAATGCAATAACCACATCACGATGGGTAATAATCATTATAAAGCATTCAGTTCAAGCACATCACGCATATCGAAAAGACCACTTTTTTTATCTTTCAACCACAAAGCTGAACGAACAGCACCATTGGCAAACGTCATCCGGCTGGAGGCCTTATGGGTAATTTCGATACGTTCGCCGATATCAGCGAACATCGCCGTATGTTCGCCGACGATGTCGCCCGCGCGGACGGTAGCAAAACCAATAGTACCCGGAACGCGTTCGCCGGTATGGCCTTCGCGGCTATAGACGGCGCAGTCCTTCAAATCTTTGTTCAATGCCCCGGCGATCGCCTCGCCCATCGCCAACGCGGTACCTGATGGCGCGTCCACTTTATGCCTATGGTGCGCTTCGATGATTTCGATATCGGTATAATCGCCCATTACCTTTGCCGCCTTTTCCAGCAGCTTTAACAACACGTTGACGCCAACGCTAAAGTTAGCGGCAAAGACGATGGCGATTTCCTGTGCGGCATCGCTAATCGCCTGCTTTCCGGCATCATCAAAACCGGTGGTGCCGATCACCATCCCTTTGCCGTGCTGACGGCAGAAAGCCAGATGGTTAAGCGTGCCTTCCGGGCGGGTAAAATCGATTAAAACATCGAAATCATTGCTTACCGCCGCCAGGCTGCTTTGGACAGTAACGCCTGATTTGCCTGCGCCCGCCAGCTCGCCCGCATCGCTGCCCACCAGGCTTGAACCCTCGCGCTCCAGCGCCGCGCCAAGCGCCACGCCTTCCATCTGCAGCGCAGCCTGAATTAACTGGCGTCCCATCCGGCCGCCCGCGCCGGCGATGGCCACGCGGATTTGTGCATCTTGCATAGCTATTCTCTTTTGTTAACTTCACGTGAATTGTTTTCAGAGTAACCAGCCCATTGCATAGCCGCTACTCAAAAACGCCGATAATTAGAAATTTATGACAAACGGCGGTCGATATCAGTAAAAACTATATGATTGTGCCGCGATTCGGCTTTTATGTAGTGAAAATTGGGAGGGGACACGGTAGCGCCCCGCCCGCGCGACGCGGGCTAAGGCGTTGTGTACTCAATCAAAGGGGGAAAAGCGCACCTGCGGGGAAAGCGGATAAAAACCAGGTTACCGCCAGTAAATCGGCGCTGCCGCCGGGGCTGAGATGGCGAGCAATCAGCTCGTCGTCGAGTTGGCGTAGCGCCTCCAGCCCGCCGTCAGCCATGACGCCGCCCTGCCACAACAGCCGCTGCGCCTCCTGCTGCACATAGTTCAGGCCCGCAAGCCCGCCGCGCGAGACCAGATTGGTGTCATCATTCCACGCCATCAGATGCAGCAAGGTTTGCAGCAGCGCCAGGTTGCTGTCGCCGGTCTCTTCCATCATGCGATTGAACACCGGCAGCGCCTGGGTACGCACGGTACGAAAGCCGCTCTCGGCCTCGCCGCGGGCGCCGGAGAGTCCATAACGTAAAAAATGGGCCTCGCCTTTGCTTAACTGTTCGCCGCTGGCGGAAGAGAGTTCTTGCATAACCATGCCGCGACAGAATCGCGCCACCTGATCGCAAAGCCGATGCTGTTCAATCGGTTCGCCTTTCGATACCAGCCTTCCCGCCGCCGCGCTCAGCAAACCGAAAGCGAAGATTGCCCCGCGATGGGTATTCACTCCACCGGTGGCCT
Source organism: Klebsiella sp. PK01 (assembly GCF_057624675.1). Taxonomy (NCBI): domain Bacteria; kingdom Pseudomonadati; phylum Pseudomonadota; class Gammaproteobacteria; order Enterobacterales; family Enterobacteriaceae; genus Klebsiella; species Klebsiella sp. PK01. The sequence continues at coordinate 5,962 of NZ_JBYEZM010000015.1, read as the reverse complement.
CCAGCATATCGTTCTCGCAGGCCATCCCTACAGGACGCAGCATCATTAACACCTGTTCCGGTACGATAGCCGCGGTATCGTGGCCCATGATGAAAAATTTCTCCATCCACGGAGCCACGACCGCGGTGCTGGCCTCAAAAGAGGCCAGGTCCATATCGTGATGGGCGCCTGTGTTACGAATGTCCACCAACCCGGGCTTTGGGGTCAGGCGAACTTCGGTTAAAAGCGCGCGTTCTACCGCGCTGACCACCTCTTCAGCGTTCAGCGATGTCACGCGCAGAGAACGCGGCGGATTGATTAACACTTCGCTCATTGCCCTTCCCCCTCTGCGTTTAGTCGCTGTTTTTCACCTGACGAATGACATCAAGAACGGAGCCATCACGATAGCGCACCACCGCCACCACGCGATCGGTAAACTCGATCGGCTGCGGTTTGCCGGTTAACAGTTCCGCACGCTGCTGCAGTTCCTCAATAGTCATCAGCGGAATGCCCGCGTTGCGCAAATTGTCGATCAGATCCTGGCGGGCCGGGTTTACCGCAATGCCGTGGTCGGTGACCAGCACATCTACGCTGGCTCCCGGCGTGACGCGGGTCAGCACTTTTTCCACGACGCAGGGAATACGGCCGCGAACTAATGGCGCGGTAATGATGGTCAAATCCGCGCCGGCGGCGGTATCGCTATGGCCGCCGGATGCGCCGCGCAGCACGCCGTTAGAGCCGGTCATCACGTTAACGTTAAAGTCGGTATCGATTTCCAGCGCGCTGAGCATCACCACGTTTAAGCGCTCGCAGGAGGCGCCTTTAGAGCCCGGGCTGGCATACTGGTTGGTGGAAATCTCTACGTGATTCGGGTTCTGCGCTAATGAACGCGCCGCGTCGCCATCAAACGACTGGGTATCGAGCAGCGTTTTAATCAACCCTTTTTCGTGCAGGTCAACCATCGTCCCGGTGATGCCGCCGAGGCCGAAGCTGGCGGTAATGCCGTTACGGCGCATTTTATCTTCGAGGAAGCGGCTCACCGCCAGCGAGGCGCCGCCGGTACCGGTCTGCAGCGAGAAACCGTCTTTAAAGTAACCAGAATGCTCAACCACTTTCGCCGCCTGACGGGCGATCAGCAGCTCGCGCGGGTTGCTGGTCAGACGGATCGCGCCAGCGGTGATTTTTTCCGGATCGCCGACTTCGTCCACCTGAACAATCAGATCGACCTGATCCTGAGCGATGCTGGCCGGGTAGTTAGGGTAGCCCACCCACTCTTCGGTCAGCAGCACCACGCATTTGGCATGTTCCGCATCAACGCGCGCATAGCCCAGCGAACCACAACGTGATTTACCGCTAAAGCCGTTGGCATTACCAAACTCATCGCAGCAGGGGACGCCAAGAAACGCAACATCAATCGACAGCTCGCCGCTTTGAATCAGCTGTACGCGACCACCATGGGAGTGGATCTGCACCGGGTTTTCCATCAACCCGGCGGAGATCTCCTCGCCCAGCTTGCCGCGCAGGCCAGAGGTATAGATCTGGCGGATCACGCCGTTTTTAATATGCTCGATCAGCGGCCAGTGGGCGTCGATCAGCGAACTGGACGCCAGCGTCAGATCGCGAAAGCCCATTTCCGCCAGCTTCGCCACTACCATATTGACGACTTTGTCACCGCCGCGAAACGCGTGGTGGAACGAAATGGTCATGCCGTTTTGCAAGCCGGAGCGACGGATCGCCGTTTCCAGCGAATCGCAGATTTTACGCTGACGTTTTTCGCTTTCGCTGGCCAGCCACGGGCTTTTCGCCGTCACGCCCGCATAAGGCGCTAACCCTTCCGGCATCACGTACTGCTGATTAAGCATTGTTACTGTCTCTTTCATCTTATTCCCCTTAATCACGAATACCGGAAGCCGAGAGCGCCACCACTTTGCGAGCATGGTCGATAATCGGTCCATCGATCATCTTGCCGTTCAGCGATACCACGCCAAGACCGCGCGTTTCGGCTTCTTCCGCCGCGGCAATCACCTCCAGCGCGTGATCGACCTCTTTGCGCGCCGGGGCATAGACCTGATGCAGGAGTTCAATTTGTCGCGGGTTAACCAACGATTTGCCGTTAAAGCCGAGATTTTTGGCCAGATTCGCTTCCGCCAGGAAGCCCTCTTCGTTGTTGATATCCGACCACACCACGTCATAGGCTGCGATGCCGGCAACGCGCGCGGCATGCAGCACGGCGCAGCGGGCATAGAACAGTTCAGTACCGTCACCACGGGAGGTGCCCATATCCATGACGTAGTCGAAAGCTGCCAGCGCGATCGCCGCCAGACGCGGGCTGGCGCGGGCAATCTCTACCGCATTCACCACGCCCAGCGCCGACTCAATAGCCGCCATTAGTTTGGTGCTGCCCACTTCCCGGCCGCATTCGCGCTCAATCCGCTCAACATGCGCTTCCAGCTCATGGATATCTTCTTTACTGTCGGTTTTCGGCAGACGCACCATATCCACGCCCGCGCGGACCACCGCTTCAAGGTCGGCAAGACCAAATGGCGTATTTAACGGGTTAATACGCACCACGGTTTCGATATCCTGATACAGCGGATGCTGCAGCGCCTGATGCACCAATAGGCGAGCGGTATCTTTTTCGCGTAGCGAAACGGCATCTTCAAGGTCGAACATCACCGCATCAGCGCCGTAAACAAATGAAGTGCTTAACATGGCGGCATTGGCGCCAGGGATGAACAGCATACTGCGACGTGGTTTCATAGCTGGCTCCATTGTAATTGGGACTGTTGCGCCGCCCGCAGCGCTGCGGCCTGTACGCGGGCCCGCAGTACGCATTCCAGCGCGCCTTTATCATCGACCACCACGTTGGCCTGGTTCACGCCAAGCTGCGCCAGCGTTTCTCTGACCACCTGCTCAATCGCGGCGCCAAACTGTTGTTTCACAATGCTGTCGATTTCCAGCTGAATGCCCGGCTGCGCAGCCGGTCCAATCCTGACCATTACATCGCTGGATTCCAGCGTGCCGGCCAGGGCGTCAATCTTCATTTCCATAGGGGAAAATCCTTAGTTAGGGCATAAAAATCAGGCGGTTTGATGTTCGCTTTCCGCCAGTTTCATCAGAAAAGAGAGGGTTCCCGGCGGCACCAGCGCCGCGACCGCCTGCCAGTTGCGCTGCCGATAAAGTTCGCGCACTCGGGAGGCCGACACGGGCCCGCCATTTTTTTCGATTCGCGTCAGCTCAACCACTTCAATGGGCGGCGCCTCGCCTGGCGCTTCCAGCAGTGACTTCATGCGTTGGTTGTAATTACGAGTCAGGGGACATAGCGGCTCGGTGCCGACAAAACGATGGGTAATCTGCAGCGCCGGGGCCAGACGTTCGCGAAAGAGCTGCAGGTCAATCTGGCTGTGACAGTCATCGACCACGCCCTGCTCTTTCAGGAAATAGCCGGGGAACGTCGCCCGCGAAATCAGATACGCCGAACCGGGGTGCAGCGTCACTTTGTCGATACCGGTAATCCCCTGTTCGATCAGCTTGAAGCGATCGTGATAGGAAAAGCAGGATGCATCTTCCTTGACCACAAACAGATGCAGCCAGTCGCACTGCCGTGCCGCCTGTTCCACCAGCCAGCGGTGACCAAGGGTGAAGGGATTGGCGTTCATCACAATAGCGCCGATTTTTTTTCCCGGTTGACGGTACATTGCCAGCTGACGGCAGTAACGAGTCAGACGTTCACGGCTGTTTTCCATCAATACGGCGCGATCGCCCGCCTGGGCTATCGGCCAGAAGCCGGCGCCGGAGAACAGCGCGGCATTGCTCGGCTTAGTAAATAAAAACAGTTCGCTACGCCCAAGTTCATAGGCCAGCGTCAGGAGTTCGGTCAATAATTTAAGGCTCAGCCCCTCCCCCTGTAGCGAGGGATCGACGGCGATGCATTTCAGTACATTACCGGCAATGGCGCCGCAGCCGACCAGCCGTTGCCGATACTCCGCAACGATTGCCATCTCGCAATCGGTTTCTAACGACAACTGATGCTGATGAAGAAACCGATCGATCGCCTCTCGCCGCGGTTGATCCTTTAATAGCTGAACGCGTTTTAATATCAGAGTCATTTTTTAGCGCTTCGTTATTCTAAAACGAACTGTATTTCGCCAGCGTTCGACTATTGATACTTGTATTTAAGTCACAGTTTTCCCCGTGGCTTAATTAGCTTTATGGTTTTTATGTTGTTAATTAATTCAGAATAATAAAAATAATTAAATTAATAAAAAACACGAGTATTCAGTGAAGGCAATCACACCTTACCACTAAGTCTATTTATTACTATGCGCCGGTATTACTACTCCATCAATAAACAGGAAAACGTTTATGACCAACATGAGTCAGGCTCCGGCAACGGAGAAAAAGGGCGTTAGCGACCTGCTGGGATTTAAAATCTTCGGCATGCCGCTCCCCCTTTACGCGTTTGCGTTAATTACGCTATTACTTTCACATTTTTATAACGCTTTACCCACCGACATCGTTGGCGGCTTTGCCATCATGTTTATTATCGGCGCCATATTCGGCGAAATTGGCAAACGTCTACCAATATTCAACAAATATATAGGTGGCGCCCCGGTAATGATTTTCCTGGTCGCCGCTTATTTTGTTTATGCCGGTATTTTCACGCAAAAAGAAATCGATGCTATCAGCAACGTTATGGATGAGAGTAACTTCCTTAACTTATTCATCGCGGTATTAATTACCGGGGCGATTCTGTCGGTAAACCGCCGTCTGCTGCTGAAATCGCTGCTCGGCTATATTCCAACCATCCTGATGGGCATTGTCGGCGCGTCGATTTTCGGCATCGCTATCGGCCTGGTGTTCGGTATTCCGGTAGATCGCATCATGATGCTGTACGTCCTGCCGATCATGGGCGGCGGCAACGGCGCGGGCGCGGTTCCGCTGTCGGAGATTTATCACTCCGTCACCGGTCGTTCACGTGATGAGTACTACTCAACCGCCATCGCTATTCTGACCATCGCTAACATTTTCGCCATCGTCTTCGCCGCAGTCCTCGATATCATCGGCAAAAAATACACCTGGCTGAGCGGCGAAGGCGAACTGGTGCGTAAAGCCTCGTTCAAAGTCGAAGAAGACGAGAAAGCGGGACAAATCACGCATCGTGAAACCGCCGTCGGTCTGGTGCTCTCCACGACCTGTTTCCTGCTGGCATACGTCGTCGCGAAGAAAATCCTGCCAAGCATTGGCGGCGTTTCGATTCACTACTTCGCATGGATGGTACTGATCGTTGCGGCGCTGAACGCCTCCGGCCTGTGCTCACCGGAAATCAAAGCCGGCGCCAAGCGTCTGTCTGATTTCTTCTCTAAACAGCTGCTGTGGGTACTGATGGTCGGCGTCGGCGTTTGCTACACCGACCTGCAGGAAATCATCAATGCCATTACTGTCTATAACGTCGTTATCGCCGCCGTAATCGTTATCGGCGCAGTGCTCGGCGCGGCGATCGGCGGCTGGATGATGGGCTTCTTCCCGATTGAATCAGCGATCACCGCAGGCCTGTGTATGGCTAACCGCGGCGGTTCCGGCGACCTGGAAGTCCTTTCCGCCTGTAACCGTATGAGCCTTATCTCTTATGCACAAATCTCCTCCCGTTTGGGCGGCGGTATTGTGCTGGTCATCGCCAGCATCGTGTTCGGCATGATGATTTAACCCACACGCACGATGGCGCCGTTGAGCGGCCGAAGAAGTTGACCCAGTCAGGGACCAGCGCCGGGGGCGGCTGCGGGAAATCCACCCTGCTCCTTAGCCGGAAGCGTCGACAACCTCGCCAACCAACGCGTCATCGTGCCCTTATACGAGATTTTGTATGACTGATGCTGCGCTGTTAGGCGAGGGCTTCACCCTGATGTTTCTTGGCATGGGCTTCGTGCTGGCGTTCCTGCTGCTGCTCATTTTCGCCATCCGGGGGATGTCTCTCGCCGTTACC
>NZ_JBYEZM010000014.1:0-39937 GCF_057624675.1 Klebsiella sp. PK01 | reverse complement strand
GGAACTGCCAGGCATCAAATAGAACGAAAGGCTCAGTCGGAAGACTGGGCCTTTTGTTTTTGTGTTTTGCGGCCAGACGCGCCGCCGTCTCCCCCGGTGGCGCTGCGCTTACCGGGGCTACAGTCCTGTAGCCCGGAAAAGGTGCGCAGCACCGCCTCCGGGGAAAGCCGCTGTCATAGCAACGTAAACGAAAGGCTCAGTCGGAAGACCGGGCCTTTTGTTTTTGTGTTTTGCGGCCAGACGCGCCGCCGTCTCCCCCGGTGGCGCTGCGCTTACCGTGGCTACCAACCCGTAGCCCGGAAAAGGTGCGCAGCACCGCCTCCGGGGAAACATCCTCCCTGCCAGCGCCATTCATTAACGCCCATCATGAGTAGAACCCGGCCCTGAACCGGTATTATTCAGGCAAGCCTTCCCTCGCTATATACGGTAAACTAATGCTGATTTTGCATCAGGAAGCCACTATGAACCTCTCCCTCAAACCCTGGAATACCTTTGGCATTAACCATTCTGCCAAAGCAATTGTACTTGCTGAAAATGAACAACAGTTGCTGGCTGCCTGGCAAGCCGCCGCTGCAGAACACCAACCTTGTCTGATCCTTGGAGAAGGAAGCAACGTGCTGTTCCTGAAAGACTATTCCGGCACGGTGATCATCAACCGCATCATGGGGATCGAGGTAAGCGAAACGTCTGAAGCCTGGCGTTTGCACGTTGGCGCCGGCGAAAACTGGCATCAACTGGTGCAATTTGCGCTGGAAAATGGCATGCCTGGGCTGGAAAACCTGGCCTTAATTCCTGGCTGCGCGGGGTCTTCACCAATTCAAAATATTGGTGCCTATGGCGTCGAACTGCAGCGAGTATGTGAATACGTAGACTGTATCGAACTCGAAACAGGTCGCAAGCAGCGCCTTTCTACCGCACAGTGCCGTTTCGGCTATCGTGACAGTATTTTCAAACATGAATATCAGGATCGTTACGCGATAGTGGCTGTTGGGCTATGGCTGAAAAAAGCGTGGCAGCCTGTCCTGACCTACGGGGATTTAACCCGTCTCGATGCGCAAACTGTTACCCCCCGCCAGGTGTTTGATGCGGTTTGCCATATGCGTATGACCAAGTTACCGGATCCGAAAGTAAATGGTAATGCCGGCAGCTTCTTTAAGAACCCGGTCGTCAGCGCTCAGGTTGCTCAGGAATTGCTGGCTGCATTCCCTGGCGCGCCACATTATCCACAGGCTGACGGCAGCGTTAAGCTGGCGGCCGGTTGGCTTATCGATCAGTGCCAGCTAAAAGGTAAAACTATCGGCGGGGCGGCAGTTCACCGTCAGCAGGCGTTGGTGCTGATCAACGATAACCAGGCGACCAGCGATGATGTCGTAGGGTTAGCCCACTATGTCCGCCAGCAGGTTGGCGAGAAATTTAACGTTTGGCTACAGCCTGAAGTGCGCTTCATCGGAGAGCAGGGTGAAGTGAACGCGGAAGAGGTGATTGCATGAAAGACAATACCGTACCCCTGACGCTTATCTCTATTCTGGCGGATGGCGAGTTTCACTCTGGCGAACAGCTTGGCGAACGCCTGGGGATGAGCCGCGCGGCAATTAACAAGCATATGCAGACGCTCCGCGACTGGGGTGTTGATGTGTTTACCGTACCAGGGAAGGGCTATAGCCTCCCTGAGCCGATTGAATTGCTGGATGAACAAAAGATTGCCGGCCAGATTGAACAAGGTCGTATTACCGTGCTGCCGGTGATTGACTCCACCAACCAGTATTTGCTGGATCGTCTGGACGAACTGGAGTCAGGTGATGCCTGTGTTGCTGAATATCAGCAGGCTGGTCGTGGCCGCCGCGGGCGTAAGTGGTTCTCACCGTTTGGGGCCAATCTTTATCTCTCCATGTACTGGCGTCTGGAGCAAGGCCCCGCAGCTGCGATTGGTTTGAGCCTGGTCATCGGTATTGTGATTGCAGAAGTACTGCAGAGCCTGGGGGCGGATAACGTTCGGGTCAAATGGCCGAATGATATTTATCTGCAGGACCGCAAGTTGTCCGGTATCCTGGTAGAACTGACAGGCAAAACCGGTGATGCCGCGCAGATCGTCAGCGGTGCTGGTATCAATCTCGTGATGCGCCGGGTTGAGTCTGATGTTGTCAATCAGGGGTGGATCAGCTTACAGGAGGCGGGAGTCTTCATTGACCGTAACACCCTGACGGCGCGTCTGGTGAAAGCATTACGTAGCGGTTTGCAACTATTCGAGCAGGAAGGTTTAACACCTTACCTGCCACGCTGGGAAAAACTGGATAACTTTATTAATCGGCCGGTGAAGCTGATTATTGGCGATAAGGAAATATTTGGTATTTCTCGCGGAATTGATGCACAAGGGGCATTATTACTCGAGCAGGATGGGGTAATTAAACCATGGGTTGGAGGCGAGATATCGCTGCGTAGCGCAGAATAAACAGAAGGGAGCTTGCGCTCCCTTTCTTATTTCCGTAGGCGAACTTGATCGACCGAGTGATTTGCGCTCTTCGTCATAATCAAGCTGGCACGCTCTCTGGTTGGTAATATATTTTCTTTTAAGTTCAGTAGGTTGATCTCATTCCATAATGAAGTGGCAATATTAACCGCTTCGTCTTTTGAAAGTTTGGCGTAATTATGGAAATAAGAATCTGGATCGGTAAAAGCTCCTTCACGGAATTTCAGGAAGCGATTGATATACCAGTTCTTTAATAAGTCTTCCGGCGCATCGACATAAATAGAGAAATCGACAAAGTCAGAAACAAATACATGATGGGGATCGTGTGGATAATCCATTCCGCTCTGCAGAACGTTCAAACCTTCCAGAATAAGAATATCCGGTTGAGCAACGGTTTTATCGCCATCAGGAATAACATCATAAATCAGATGGGAATAGACCGGCGCGGTTGCGCTGGGTACGCCAGATTTCAGATCAGAAACAAACTTCACCAGCCGATGCATATCATATGACTGCGGGAAGCCCTTTTTCTTCATCAGGCCGCGTTCCTTTAACACCGAGTTAGGATGTAAGAAGCCATCGGTAGTAATCAGTTCTACATGGCGATGTTCAGGCCAGCGGCTAAGCAGCGCCTGTAAAACACGCGCTGTTGTACTTTTACCAACCGCAACACTACCTGCAATACTGATGATGTAAGGGATGCGCTGGCCGTTGGTACCAAGGAATTGTTCAAGCACCGCCTGGCGACGGAGGTTGGAACTGATATAGAAATTGAGCAAACGTGACAGCGGCAAATAGATCTCGGCGACTTCTTCCAGCGAAAGATCTTCGTTGATGCCTTTTAACCGCGCGATTTCTTCCTCTGTCAGCGTCATCGGAACGGAATCACGAAGTGCAGCCCATTGGTTGCGGTTAAATTGTAGATAGGGTGTCATTAACGTCTGCTCTTTTTTGCTCATAAGCATGTTCTTACTATCACCGAAAAAGAGGTAGCGGTGATGCTTCACACTAGTTAATCAGGACAATGGGCAGGAGGGTAACACCAGAATGCCGGGAATAATAAGAAAAAAACTCATCGAAGGGCGCTTTCTCATAGCAGCATCACAAGTGATGAATAAGTAGAAAGAGGGGAGAAAGCGAGTCTGCTATCTTTGCAGGTTAGCGATCGCGCCTGCCACCAGGATTTCCAGGTGAAAAAACCGTCATTCTTGTATCTGACAGGCGCAGCGAAACAAATTCTGCGTTGAGGAATGCGCTTTTTTTGCACTCCATTGTTTGAAATTACACCGTTTTTTCGCGTAAGAGCACAAAATGTGAGCAAGAGAACGTTTTATGCAAATTTTTAGTTGCATGAACTCGCAGGTCTCCCTAGAATGCGCGCTACTTGATGCCGACTTAGCTCAGTAGGTAGAGCAACTGACTTGTAATCAGTAGGTCACCAGTTCGATTCCGGTAGTCGGCACCATAACAATTTGGGTGGGGTTCCCGAGCGGCCAAAGGGAGCAGACTGTAAATCTGCCGTCATCGACTTCGAAGGTTCGAATCCTTCCCCCACCACCACTTTCGGGCGACGCTTTGCGTAGCCGGAGTTGGTTGGGTAAACTAATCAGCTCAACATTAAAGAGAGCAATCTCTTTTTTGTTACAGAAAGAACTGGGTAGCCGAGTTTCAGGATGCGGGCATCGTATAATGGCTATTACCTCAGCCTTCCAAGCTGATGATGCGGGTTCGATTCCCGCTGCCCGCTCCAGACGTGCTGATATGGCTCAGTTGGTAGAGCGCACCCTTGGTAAGGGTGAGGTCCCCAGTTCGACTCTGGGTATCAGCACCACTTCTTTATCTCTCCTTCCCTGTTTCTCTCTGTTTATTGCATTCAACAAGTCGGGCATGTTGCCTGGTTGATGTGGTGATATCACCGATTTATCCGTGTCTTAGAGGGACAATCGATGTCTAAAGAAAAGTTTGAACGTACAAAACCGCACGTTAACGTCGGTACTATCGGCCACGTTGACCATGGTAAAACAACGCTGACCGCTGCAATCACTACCGTACTGGCTAAAACCTACGGCGGTGCTGCTCGCGCATTCGACCAGATCGATAACGCGCCGGAAGAAAAAGCTCGTGGTATCACCATCAACACTTCCCACGTTGAATATGACACCCCGACTCGCCACTACGCGCACGTAGACTGCCCGGGCCACGCCGACTATGTTAAAAACATGATCACCGGTGCTGCTCAGATGGACGGCGCGATCCTGGTTGTTGCTGCAACTGACGGCCCGATGCCGCAGACTCGTGAGCACATCCTGCTGGGTCGCCAGGTAGGCGTTCCGTACATCATCGTGTTCCTGAACAAATGCGACATGGTTGATGACGAAGAGCTGCTGGAACTGGTTGAGATGGAAGTTCGTGAACTGCTGTCTCAGTACGATTTCCCGGGCGACGACACTCCGATCGTTCGTGGTTCTGCTCTGAAAGCGCTGGAAGGCGATGCAGAGTGGGAAGCGAAAATCATCGAACTGGCTGGCTTCCTGGATTCTTACATCCCGGAACCAGAGCGTGCGATTGACAAGCCGTTCCTGCTGCCGATCGAAGACGTATTCTCCATCTCCGGTCGTGGTACCGTTGTTACCGGTCGTGTAGAGCGCGGTATCATCAAAGTTGGTGAAGAAGTTGAAATCGTTGGTATCAAAGACACCGCGAAAACCACCTGTACTGGCGTTGAAATGTTCCGCAAACTGCTGGACGAAGGCCGTGCTGGTGAGAACGTAGGCGTTCTGCTGCGTGGTATCAAACGTGAAGAAATCGAACGTGGTCAGGTACTGGCTAAGCCAGGCAGCATCAAGCCGCACACCAAGTTCGAATCTGAAGTGTACATCCTGTCCAAAGATGAAGGCGGCCGTCATACTCCGTTCTTCAAAGGCTACCGTCCGCAGTTCTACTTCCGTACTACTGACGTGACTGGTACCATCGAACTGCCGGAAGGCGTAGAGATGGTAATGCCGGGCGACAACATCAAAATGGTTGTTACCCTGATCCACCCGATCGCGATGGACGACGGTCTGCGTTTCGCAATCCGTGAAGGCGGCCGTACCGTTGGCGCGGGCGTGGTTGCTAAAGTTCTCGGCTAATCGCTGATAACATTTGACGCAATGCGCAATAAAAGGGCATCATTTGATGCCCTTTTTGCACGCTTTCACACCAGAACCTGGCTCATCAGTGATTTTTTTTGTCATAATCATTGCTGAGACAGGCTCTGAAGAGGGCGTAAAGTCCGAAACGCAGCAGAGCATTTCGGTTTGGTCGCCTCGCATTTAACGCGGGGCGAAGATGTTTGTCTGAATTCTTGTGACAGGTTGGTTTATGAGTGCGAATACCGAAGCTCAAGGGAGCGGGCGCGGCCTGGAAGCGTTGAAGTGGGTTATCGTTGCCGTGCTGCTGATCGTAGCCATCGTAGGCAACTTCCTTTATCGCGACATTATGCTGGCGATCCGTGCGCTGGCCGTGGTGATTCTTATCGCTGCTGCCGGTGGCGTCGCTCTGTTAACGACAAAAGGTAAGGCGACTGTCGCCTTCGCCCGCGAAGCGAGAACCGAAGTCCGCAAAGTGATCTGGCCGACCCGCCAGGAAACGCTGCACACCACGCTGATTGTTGCTGCCGTAACTGCAGTAATGTCACTGATCCTGTGGGGACTGGATGGTATTCTGGTTCGCCTGGTATCCTTTATCACTGGCCTGAGGTTCTGAGATGTCTGAAGCTCCTAAAAAGCGCTGGTACGTCGTTCAGGCGTTTTCCGGTTTTGAAGGTCGCGTAGCTACTTCGCTGCGTGAACATATCAAATTACACAACATGGAAGAGTTGTTTGGCGAAGTCATGGTTCCGACCGAAGAAGTGGTTGAAATCCGTGGCGGCCAGCGTCGCAAAAGCGAACGCAAATTCTTCCCAGGCTACGTTCTGGTTCAGATGGTCATGAACGACGCGAGCTGGCACCTGGTGCGCAGCGTCCCGCGCGTGATGGGCTTCATCGGCGGTACTTCCGACCGTCCGGCGCCGATCAGCGACAAAGAAGTCGATGCCATCATGAACCGTCTGCAGCAGGTTGGCGATAAGCCGCGTCCGAAAACGCTGTTTGAACCGGGCGAAATGGTTCGCGTTAACGACGGTCCGTTTGCTGACTTTAACGGCGTTGTTGAAGAAGTGGACTACGAGAAGTCCCGCCTGAAAGTTTCCGTTTCTATCTTCGGTCGTGCGACTCCGGTAGAGCTGGACTTCGGTCAGGTTGAGAAGGCGTAAGCCGGCGATCAAAAAAGCAGCGATTTAATCGTTGCATAGGGCGCGAAATTGGAATACAATTTCGCGCCTTTTGTTTTTATGGGCCTGGCCCGTAAAACGATGTTTAATCACGGGGAGCTTCTCTGAAGCGTTAATACCCAATTCGAGGATTTAAGAATGGCTAAGAAAGTACAAGCCTACGTCAAGCTGCAGGTTGCAGCTGGTATGGCAAACCCGAGTCCGCCGGTTGGTCCAGCACTGGGTCAGCAGGGCGTTAACATCATGGAATTCTGCAAAGCGTTCAACGCAAAAACTGAATCCATGGAAAAAGGTCTGCCAATCCCGGTTGTTATCACCGTTTACGCTGACCGTTCTTTCACTTTCGTTACCAAAACTCCGCCGGCAGCAGTTCTGCTGAAAAAAGCGGCTGGTATCAAGTCCGGCTCCGGTAAGCCGAACAAAGAGAAAGTTGGTAAAATTTCCCGCGCTCAGCTGCAGGAAATCGCGCAGACCAAAGCTGCCGACATGACTGGTGCCGACATTGAAGCGATGACTCGCTCCATCGAAGGTACTGCACGTTCCATGGGCCTGGTAGTGGAGGACTAAGAAATGGCTAAACTGACCAAGCGCATGTCCGTGATTCGTGAGAAAGTTGATGCAACTAAACAGTACGACATCAACGAAGCCATCTCTCTGCTGAAAGAACTGGCGACCGCTAAGTTCGTTGAAAGCGTTGACGTTGCTGTAAACCTGGGCATCGATGCTCGTAAATCTGACCAGAACGTACGTGGTGCAACTGTACTGCCGCACGGTACTGGCCGTTCTGTTCGCGTTGCCGTATTTGCACAGGGCCCGAACGCTGAAGCTGCTAAAGCTGCAGGCGCCGAGCTGGTAGGTATGGAAGATCTGGCTGACCAGATCAAGAAAGGCGAAATGAACTTTGACGTTGTTATTGCTTCCCCGGATGCAATGCGCGTTGTTGGCCAGCTGGGCCAGGTTCTGGGCCCGCGCGGCCTGATGCCAAACCCGAAAGTTGGTACCGTAACTCCTAACGTTGCTGAAGCGGTTAAGAACGCTAAAGCAGGTCAGGTTCGTTATCGTAACGACAAAAACGGCATCATCCACACCACCATCGGTAAAGTGGACTTTGACGCTGACAAACTGAAAGAAAACCTGGAAGCTCTGCTGGTTGCGCTGAAAAAAGCAAAACCGACTCAGGCTAAAGGCGTGTACATCAAGAAAGTTAGCATCTCCACCACCATGGGTGCAGGTGTTGCAGTAGATCAGGCTGGCCTGAACGCTTCTGCAAACTAATGCCTTTACGTGGGCGGTGATTTTGTCTACAATCTTACCCCCACGATTCTGTCAATAAGACAGACGCTATGCGAGTCATTTGAATTGCAGCAAGGCAGCAATCGAGTGAATCACCGGGAGTGTAGTTAACTACATGACCGGTGTGAACGAGAGCAGCTAACGCCGCTGCGGTTCGAAGGACGAAGTCATAGGAAGAATTTGTTCGTTGGAGCCTGGCCTATCCAGGCCTCCGTCGAAGACCGCAGGTGTTTCGTAAGAAACTTAATCCCCTGCGTAGACGGTGACAGAACGCTAAGATTATTTTTTGGATACTCTGGCTTGTTTCTGCTCACCGTATTAAGACGCTCTATTCGTTGAATAGAGTGAAGTGAGTTCCAGAGCATAAGCTCTGGCAAACATCCAGGAGCAAAGCTAATGGCTTTAAATCTTCAAGACAAACAAGCGATTGTTGCTGAAGTCAGCGAAGTAGCCAAAGGCGCGCTGTCTGCAGTAGTTGCGGATTCCCGTGGCGTAACTGTAGATAAAATGACTGAACTGCGTAAAGCAGGTCGTGAAGCTGGCGTTTACATGCGTGTTGTTCGTAACACCCTGCTGCGCCGCGTCGTTGAAGGTACTCCGTTCGAGTGCCTGAAAGACACGTTTGTTGGTCCGACCCTGATTGCATACTCTATGGAACACCCGGGCGCTGCTGCTCGTCTGTTCAAAGAGTTCGCGAAAGCGAATGCAAAATTTGAGGTCAAAGCCGCTGCCTTTGAAGGTGAGCTGATCCCGGCGTCGCAAATCGACCGCCTGGCAACTCTGCCGACCTACGAAGAAGCAATTGCACGCCTGATGGCAACCATGAAAGAAGCTTCGGCTGGCAAACTGGTTCGTACTCTGGCTGCTGTACGCGATGCGAAAGAAGCTGCTTAATCGCAGTTATCTTTGTAAAGCACTCGCTTACGTATAAACTTATTCTGATATTCAGGAACAATTTAAATGTCTATCACTAAAGATCAAATCATTGAAGCAGTATCCGCTATGTCCGTAATGGACGTTGTTGAGCTGATCTCTGCAATGGAAGAAAAATTCGGTGTTTCCGCTGCTGCTGCTGTAGCTGTAGCTGCTGGCCCGGCTGAAGCTGCTGAAGAAAAAACTGAATTCGACGTAATTCTGAAAGCTGCTGGCGCTAACAAAGTTGCTGTTATCAAAGCAGTACGTGGCGCGACTGGCCTGGGTCTGAAAGAAGCTAAAGACCTGGTAGAATCTGCACCGGCTGCACTGAAAGAAGGCATCAGCAAAGACGACGCTGAAGCTCTGAAAAAATCTCTGGAAGAAGCTGGCGCTGAAGTTGAAGTTAAATAAGCCAACCCTTCCGGTTGCAGCCTGAGAAATTAGGCTGAGGCTGGTGACTTTTTAGTCACCAGCCTTTTTGCGCTGTAAGGCGCCAGTAGCATTTCACACTGTTTGACTGCTGGTTTGCCTCACAATGCTTGTTTCTATCGACGACTTAATATACTGCGACAGGTTAGGGTTCCTGGGCTGTGTAAATCGCAATGAAATGGTTTAAGCGTGATAGCAACAGGCATTGCGGAAAGTGTTCCATTTTCCGGTCAACAAAATAGTGTTGCATAAAAAACTGCCCTTTCCGGGCAGATGGGTCGACTTGTCAGCGAGCTGAGGAACCCTATGGTTTACTCCTATACCGAGAAAAAACGTATTCGTAAGGATTTTGGTAAACGTCCACAAGTTCTGGATGTGCCTTATCTCCTTTCTATCCAGCTTGACTCGTTCCAGAAGTTTATCGAGCAAGATCCTGAAGGGCAGTATGGTCTGGAAGCAGCCTTCCGTTCCGTATTCCCGATTCAGAGCTACAGCGGTAATTCAGAGCTGCAATACGTCAGCTACCGTCTGGGCGAACCTGTTTTTGATGTTAAAGAATGTCAGATCCGTGGCGTGACGTATTCCGCACCGCTGCGTGTGAAACTGCGTCTGGTGATCTACGAGCGCGAAGCGCCGGAAGGCACCGTTAAAGACATTAAAGAACAAGAAGTCTACATGGGCGAAATCCCGCTCATGACCGACAACGGTACCTTCGTTATCAACGGTACCGAGCGTGTTATCGTTTCTCAGCTGCACCGTAGCCCGGGCGTCTTCTTTGACAGTGACAAAGGTAAGACTCACTCTTCCGGTAAGGTCCTGTATAACGCACGTATCATTCCTTACCGTGGTTCCTGGCTGGACTTCGAATTCGACCCGAAAGACAACCTGTTCGTTCGTATCGACCGTCGTCGTAAACTGCCTGCAACCATCATTCTGCGCGCGCTGAATTACACCACTGAGCAGATCCTTGACCTGTTCTTCGAGAAAGTGGTCTTTGAAATTCGCGACAACAAGCTGCAGATGGAGCTGGTACCGGAGCGTCTGCGCGGTGAAACCGCCTCCTTCGATATCGAAGCCAACGGTAAAGTGTACGTTGAGAAAGGCCGTCGTATTACCGCGCGCCATATTCGCCAGCTGGAAAAAGACGATATCAAACATATCGAAGTTCCGGTTGAGTACATCGCGGGTAAAGTTGCTTCTAAAGACTACATCGACGAAGCGACCGGCGAACTGATCTGCCCGGCGAACATGGAGCTGAGCCTGGATCTGCTGGCTAAACTGAGCCAGTCCGGCCACAAGCGTATCGAAACGCTGTTCACCAACGATCTGGACCACGGTCCGTACATTTCTGAAACTGTACGCGTCGACCCAACCAACGATCGTCTGAGCGCGCTGGTAGAAATCTACCGCATGATGCGCCCGGGTGAGCCGCCGACTCGTGAAGCGGCTGAAAGCCTGTTTGAGAACCTGTTCTTCTCCGAAGACCGCTACGATCTGTCCGCGGTTGGTCGTATGAAGTTCAACCGTTCTCTGCTGCGCGACGAAATCGAAGGTTCCGGTATCCTGAGCAAAGACGACATCATCGAAGTGATGAAGAAGCTCATCGATATCCGTAACGGTAAAGGCGAAGTCGATGATATCGACCACCTCGGCAACCGTCGTATCCGTTCCGTTGGCGAAATGGCGGAAAACCAGTTCCGCGTTGGCCTGGTGCGTGTAGAGCGTGCGGTTAAAGAGCGTCTGTCTCTGGGCGATCTGGATACCCTGATGCCTCAGGATATGATCAACGCCAAGCCGATTTCCGCAGCAGTGAAAGAGTTCTTTGGTTCCAGCCAGCTGTCCCAGTTTATGGACCAGAACAACCCGCTGTCTGAGATTACGCACAAACGTCGTATCTCCGCACTCGGCCCAGGCGGTCTGACCCGTGAACGCGCAGGCTTCGAAGTTCGAGACGTACACCCGACTCACTATGGTCGCGTATGTCCAATCGAAACGCCTGAAGGTCCGAACATCGGTCTGATCAACTCCCTGTCTGTGTACGCACAGACTAACGAATACGGTTTCCTTGAGACCCCGTATCGTAAAGTGACCGACGGTGTTGTTACCGACGAAATTCATTACCTGTCTGCTATCGAAGAAGGTAACTACGTCATCGCTCAGGCGAACTCCAACCTGGATGACGAAGGCCACTTTGTTGAAGATCTGGTTACCTGCCGTAGTAAAGGCGAATCCAGCTTGTTCAGCCGCGACCAGGTTGACTACATGGACGTATCCACCCAGCAGGTGGTATCCGTCGGTGCGTCCCTGATCCCGTTCCTGGAACACGATGACGCCAACCGTGCATTGATGGGTGCGAACATGCAACGTCAGGCGGTTCCGACTCTGCGCGCTGATAAGCCGCTGGTTGGTACCGGTATGGAACGTGCTGTTGCCGTTGACTCCGGTGTTACTGCGGTGGCTAAACGTGGCGGTACCGTTCAGTACGTGGATGCTTCCCGTATCGTTATCAAAGTTAACGAAGACGAGATGTACCCGGGCGAAGCAGGTATCGACATCTATAACCTGACCAAGTACACCCGTTCTAACCAGAACACCTGCATCAACCAGATGCCTTGCGTGTCCCTGGGTGAACCAATTGAACGCGGCGACGTCCTGGCCGACGGCCCGTCCACCGACCTCGGTGAACTGGCGCTGGGTCAGAACATGCGCGTAGCGTTCATGCCGTGGAACGGCTACAACTTCGAAGACTCCATCCTCGTATCCGAGCGTGTTGTCCAGGAAGACCGTTTCACCACCATCCACATTCAGGAACTGGCATGCGTGTCCCGTGACACCAAGCTGGGGCCGGAAGAGATCACCGCTGACATCCCGAACGTGGGTGAAGCCGCGCTCTCTAAACTGGATGAATCCGGTATCGTTTATATCGGTGCGGAAGTGACCGGCGGCGACATTCTGGTTGGTAAGGTAACCCCGAAAGGTGAAACCCAGCTGACTCCGGAAGAGAAACTGCTGCGCGCGATCTTCGGTGAGAAAGCGTCTGACGTTAAAGACTCTTCTCTGCGCGTACCGAACGGTGTCTCTGGTACCGTTATCGACGTTCAGGTGTTTACCCGTGACGGCGTAGAAAAAGACAAGCGTGCTCTTGAGATCGAAGAGATGCAGCTGAAGCAGGCTAAAAAAGACCTGTCTGAAGAACTGCAGATCCTCGAAGCTGGTCTGTTCAGCCGTATCTACGCTGTGTTGGTTGCCGGTGGTGTTGAAGCTGACAAGCTCGACAAACTGCCGCGCGATCGCTGGCTGGAACTGGGCCTGACCGACGAAGAGAAACAAAATCAGCTGGAGCAACTGGCTGAGCAGTATGACGAACTGAAACACGAGTTCGAGAAAAAACTCGAAGCGAAACGCCGTAAAATCACTCAAGGCGACGATCTGGCACCGGGCGTGCTGAAGATTGTTAAGGTATACCTGGCCGTTAAACGCCGTATCCAGCCTGGTGATAAGATGGCGGGTCGTCACGGTAACAAGGGTGTTATCTCTAAGATCAACCCGATCGAAGATATGCCGCACGATGCTAACGGTACGCCGGTAGATATCGTACTGAACCCGCTGGGCGTACCGTCTCGTATGAACATCGGTCAGATCCTGGAAACTCACCTGGGTATGGCTGCGAAAGGCATCGGCGATAAGATCAACGCCATGCTGAAACAGCAGCAAGAAGTCGCGAAACTGCGCGAATTCATCCAGCGTGCTTACGATCTGGGCGCTGACGTTCGCCAGAAAGTTGACCTGAATACCTTCAGCGATGAAGAAGTTCTGCGTCTGGCTGAAAACCTGCGTAAAGGCATGCCAATCGCAACGCCGGTATTCGACGGTGCGAAAGAAGCTGAAATCAAAGAGCTGCTGCAGCTGGGCGACCTGCCGACTTCCGGTCAGATCACTCTGTTTGACGGCCGCACCGGTGAACAGTTCGAACGTCCGGTAACCGTAGGTTACATGTACATGCTGAAACTGAACCACCTGGTCGACGACAAAATGCACGCTCGTTCCACCGGTTCTTACAGCCTGGTTACTCAGCAGCCGCTGGGTGGTAAGGCGCAGTTCGGTGGTCAGCGCTTCGGTGAGATGGAAGTGTGGGCGCTGGAAGCATACGGCGCGGCCTACACCCTGCAGGAAATGCTCACCGTTAAGTCTGATGACGTGAACGGTCGTACCAAGATGTATAAAAACATCGTGGACGGCAACCACCAGATGGAACCGGGCATGCCGGAATCCTTCAACGTACTGTTGAAAGAAATCCGCTCGCTGGGCATCAACATCGAACTGGAAGACGAGTAACTCTCGCTCAAACAGGTCACTGGTGCCGGGGTAAAACCCGGCGCCAGATTGTGCTAACTCCGACGGGAGCAAATCCGTGAAAGACTTATTAAAGTTTCTGAAAGCGCAAACTAAAACCGAAGAGTTTGATGCGATCAAAATTGCTCTGGCATCGCCAGACATGATCCGTTCATGGTCTTTCGGTGAAGTTAAAAAGCCGGAAACCATTAACTACCGTACGTTCAAGCCAGAACGTGACGGTCTGTTCTGCGCTCGTATTTTCGGGCCAGTAAAAGACTATGAGTGCCTGTGCGGTAAGTACAAGCGCCTGAAACACCGTGGTGTTATCTGTGAGAAGTGCGGCGTTGAAGTGACCCAGACCAAAGTGCGTCGTGAGCGCATGGGCCACATCGAGCTGGCGTCTCCGACTGCCCACATCTGGTTCCTGAAGTCTCTGCCGTCCCGTATCGGTCTGCTGCTGGATATGCCGCTGCGTGATATCGAACGCGTACTGTACTTTGAATCTTATGTTGTTATCGAAGGTGGCATGACCAACCTCGAACGCAACCAGATTCTGACTGAAGAGCAGTACCTGGACGCGCTGGAAGAGTTCGGTGACGAATTCGACGCGAAGATGGGCGCCGAAGCTATTCAGGCCCTGCTGAAAAGCATGGACCTGGAGCAAGAGTGCGAGCAGCTGCGTGAAGAGCTGAACGAAACCAACTCCGAAACCAAGCGTAAAAAGCTGACCAAGCGCATTAAGCTGCTGGAAGCGTTCGTTCAATCTGGCAACAAGCCGGAGTGGATGATCCTGACCGTTCTGCCGGTTCTGCCGCCAGATCTGCGTCCGCTGGTTCCGCTGGATGGCGGTCGTTTTGCGACTTCTGACCTGAACGATCTGTATCGTCGCGTCATTAACCGTAACAACCGTCTGAAACGTCTGCTGGATCTGGCTGCGCCGGACATCATCGTACGCAACGAAAAACGTATGCTGCAGGAAGCGGTCGACGCCCTGCTGGATAACGGTCGTCGCGGTCGTGCGATCACCGGTTCTAACAAACGTCCTCTGAAATCTTTGGCCGATATGATCAAAGGTAAACAGGGTCGTTTCCGTCAGAACCTGCTCGGTAAGCGTGTTGACTACTCCGGTCGTTCTGTAATCACCGTAGGTCCATACCTGCGTCTGCATCAGTGCGGTCTGCCGAAGAAAATGGCGCTGGAGCTGTTCAAACCGTTCATCTACGGCAAGCTGGAACTGCGTGGCCTGGCCACCACCATCAAAGCCGCTAAGAAAATGGTTGAGCGCGAAGAAGCCGTCGTTTGGGATATCCTGGACGAAGTTATCCGCGAACACCCGGTACTGCTGAACCGTGCGCCAACACTGCACCGTTTGGGTATTCAGGCGTTCGAACCGGTTCTGATCGAAGGTAAAGCTATTCAGCTGCACCCGCTCGTTTGTGCGGCATATAACGCCGACTTCGATGGTGACCAGATGGCTGTTCACGTACCGCTGACGCTGGAAGCCCAGTTGGAAGCGCGTGCGCTGATGATGTCTACCAACAACATCCTGTCCCCGGCGAACGGCGAACCAATCATCGTTCCGTCTCAGGACGTTGTACTGGGTCTGTACTACATGACCCGTGACTGTGTTAACGCCAAAGGCGAAGGCATGGTGCTGACTGGCCCGAAAGAAGCGGAGCGTATTTATCGCGCCGGTCTGGCCTCTCTGCATGCGCGCGTTAAAGTGCGTATCACCGAATACGAAAAAGACGACAATGGTGAATTCGTCGCGAAGACCAGCCTGAAAGACACGACCATTGGCCGTGCCATTCTGTGGATGATCGTACCGAAAGGTCTGCCGTTCTCTATCGTGAACCAGGCGCTCGGTAAGAAAGCGATCTCCAAGATGCTGAACACCTGTTACCGTATTCTGGGTCTGAAACCGACCGTTATTTTTGCGGACCAGACGATGTACACCGGCTTTGCTTATGCAGCGCGTTCAGGTGCATCCGTTGGTATCGATGACATGGTCATCCCGGAGAAAAAATACGAAATCATCAGCGAAGCGGAAGCTGAAGTTGCTGAGATTCAGGAACAGTTCCAGTCTGGTCTGGTTACTGCGGGCGAACGCTACAACAAAGTTATCGATATCTGGGCTGCGGCGAACGATCGTGTATCCAAAGCGATGATGGATAACCTGCAAACCGAAACCGTTATTAACCGTGACGGTCAGGAAGAACAGCAGGTTTCCTTCAACAGCATCTACATGATGGCCGACTCCGGTGCGCGTGGTTCTGCGGCACAGATTCGTCAGCTGGCTGGTATGCGTGGTCTGATGGCGAAGCCGGATGGCTCCATCATCGAAACGCCGATCACCGCGAACTTCCGTGAAGGTCTGAACGTACTCCAGTACTTCATCTCCACCCACGGTGCTCGTAAAGGTCTGGCGGATACCGCACTGAAGACAGCGAACTCCGGTTACCTGACTCGTCGTCTGGTTGACGTTGCGCAGGACCTGGTTGTTACTGAAGACGACTGTGGCACCCTGGAAGGCATCACCATGACGCCGGTTATCGAAGGTGGCGACGTTAAAGAGCCGCTGCGCGATCGCGTACTGGGTCGTGTGACTGCTGAAGACGTTCTGAAGCCGGGTACCGCGGACATTCTGGTTCCACGCAACACGCTGCTGCACGAGCACTGGTGTGACCTGCTGGAAGAGAACTCCGTTGACTCCGTCAAAGTTCGTTCCGTTGTATCCTGTGACACCGACTTTGGTGTATGTGCGCACTGCTACGGTCGTGACCTGGCGCGTGGCCACATCATCAACAAAGGTGAGGCTATCGGCGTTATCGCGGCACAGTCCATCGGTGAGCCGGGTACACAGCTGACGATGCGTACGTTCCACATCGGTGGTGCGGCATCTCGTGCGGCTGCTGAATCCAGCATCCAGGTGAAAAACAAAGGTAGCATCCGTCTGAGCAATGCGAAGTCGGTTGTGAACTCCAGCGGTAAACTGGTTATCACCTCGCGTAACACCGAACTGAAGCTGATCGACGAATTCGGTCGTACGAAAGAAAGCTATAAAGTGCCTTACGGTTCCGTTATGGCGAAAGGCGACGGGGAACAGGTTGCTGGCGGTGAAACCGTTGCAAACTGGGATCCGCATACCATGCCGGTTATCACCGAAGTGAGTGGTTTCGTCCGCTTCACTGACATGATCGACGGCCAGACCATTACTCGTCAGACCGACGAGCTGACCGGTCTGTCTTCGCTGGTGGTTCTGGATTCCGCAGAACGTACCTCCGGTGGTAAAGATCTGCGTCCGGCGCTGAAAATTGTTGATGCTCAGGGCAACGACGTTCTGATCCCAGGCACAGATATGCCTGCTCAGTACTTCCTGCCGGGTAAAGCGATTGTTCAGCTGGAAGATGGCGTACAGATCAGCTCTGGTGACACCCTGGCCCGTGTTCCGCAGGAATCTGGCGGTACCAAGGACATCACCGGTGGTCTGCCGCGCGTTGCGGATCTGTTCGAAGCACGTCGTCCGAAAGAGCCGGCAATCCTGGCTGAAATCAGCGGCATCATTTCCTTCGGTAAAGAAACCAAAGGGAAACGTCGTCTGGTTATCACCCCGGTAGACGGTAGCGAACCGTACGAAGAGATGATTCCGAAATGGCGTCAGCTGAACGTGTTCGAAGGTGAACGTGTAGAACGTGGTGACGTGGTTTCCGACGGTCCGGAAGCGCCGCACGACATTCTGCGTCTTCGTGGCGTACACGCGGTAACGCGTTACATCACCAACGAAGTGCAGGACGTTTATCGTCTGCAAGGCGTTAAGATTAACGATAAGCACATTGAAGTTATCGTTCGTCAGATGCTGCGTAAAGCGACCATCGAAAGTGCTGGTAGCTCCGACTTCCTCGAAGGCGAGCAGGTTGAATACTCCCGCGTTAAGATCGCTAACCGCGAGCTTGAAGCGAATGGCAAAGTTGCGGCAACCTATTCCCGTGACCTGCTGGGTATCACCAAAGCGTCTCTGGCAACCGAGTCCTTCATCTCCGCGGCCTCGTTCCAGGAGACCACTCGCGTGCTGACCGAAGCAGCCGTTGCGGGCAAACGCGACGAACTGCGCGGTCTGAAAGAGAACGTCATCGTGGGTCGTCTGATCCCGGCGGGTACCGGTTATGCGTACCACCAGGATCGTATGCGCCGTCGCGCAGCGGGCGAACAGCCGGCTGCGCCGCAGGTGAGCGTAGAAGAAGCGTCTGCCAACCTGGCAGAACTGCTGAACGCAGGCCTGGGCGGTTCTGACAACGATTAATCGTTGATGCGCTAAGCGCTTAAAAGCCAGTCAGGTTTCCTGACTGGCTTTTTTATTACCTGTCGATTTATCTCACCTAAAATAAATTACATTTATTTAATGTAATTGCCGCAATTAATTAGCAAATTAAACATGCCTGGTAATTATCAATTTGCTATTTCTTTATGCCATCACTAATCGATGGATAAAAATTCTACATGTATCAAAAAATAAGCCCCGTAAACGCTATATAGTCAAAACACTCAAAGAATCATGTGATTACTTTTCCCCATCCTTTTCGGTTTACCGCAACTGAGGGGTTCGCTGCGCCTGTTAAAAGGCAATGGAGGAGGTGAGCAAAAATAAAAATAAGGCGGAGAGTATTGTCGTTATTTAATGGATAGCTTCTGGGGGATACATGGAATTTGCTATACAGCTCATCATTATCTTAATTTGTCTGTTCTACGGCGCGAAAAAGGGGGGTATTGCGCTCGGCCTTTTAGGCGGCATTGGGTTAGTTATCTTAGTTTTTGTCTTTCATCTTAAACCGGGAAAGCCGCCGGTTGATGTCATGCTGGTGATTATCGCGGTGGTGGCCGCCTCGGCGACGCTACAGGCATCCGGCGGTTTAGACGTGATGCTGCAGATTGCCGAGAAGCTCCTGCGGCGCAATCCCAAATACGTTTCTATCGTCGCGCCATTCGTCACCTGTACGCTGACGATCCTGTGCGGTACCGGCCATGTGGTGTATACGATCCTGCCAATTATTTACGATGTGGCTATCAAAAATAATATTCGCCCGGAGCGACCGATGGCGGCGAGCTCAATTGGCGCCCAGATGGGGATCATTGCCAGCCCGGTTTCGGTGGCGGTGGTCTCGCTGGTGGCGATGCTCGGGAATTTTACCTTTAACGGTAAGCACCTTGAGTTTCTCGATTTGCTGGCGATAACCATTCCGTCAACGCTGCTGGGGATCCTGGCGATTGGTATCTTCAGCTGGTTCCGCGGTAAAGATCTTGATAAAGACGAGACCTTCCAGGCGTTTATTGCGATACCGGAAAACCGTCATTATGTTTATGGCGATACGGCCACGCTATTGGATAAAAAGCTGCCGACCAGCAACTGGATTGCGATGTGGATCTTCCTTGCCTCAATTGCCGTGGTGGCGCTGCTTGGCGCGTTTTCTGAATTGCGTCCGGCGTTCGACGGAAAGCCTCTCTCAATGGTTCTGGTGATCCAGATGTTCATGCTGCTCTCCGGGGCGCTTATCATTATTATTACCAAAACCAATCCGGCTTCGATTTCTAAAAATGAGGTTTTCCGCTCGGGGATGATCGCTATCGTCGCGGTGTATGGTATCGCGTGGATGGCGGAAACCATGTTCGGCGCGCACATGACCGAGATTAAAGGTGTACTCGGAGAAATGGTGAAGGAGTACCCGTGGGCCTACGCTATCGTGCTGTTATTGGTATCGAAGTTCGTCAACTCTCAGGCGGCGGCGCTGGCGGCGATTGTCCCGGTGGCGCTGGCGATCGGCGTTGACCCGGCCTATATCGTAGCTTCCGCGCCAGCCTGCTATGGCTATTACATCCTGCCGACTTACCCAAGCGATCTGGCGGCGATTCAGTTTGACCGTTCAGGCACAACCCATATTGGCCGCTTTGTCATTAACCATAGCTTTATCCTGCCGGGATTAATTGGCGTGAGCGTTTCTTGCGTCTTCGGCTGGGTGTTCGCGGCGATGTACGGTTTTCTGTAAGTGAGACAGGCGCCGCTGGCGGCGCCTGCTAGCTCATTGGGATTATTGTGCGGGCGGCAGGCGGCGATACAGTTCGATCATATCGGTCGCTAAATCCTGAATCACCATCGCGTTCATCAGATGATCCTGGGAGTGCACGGTAATCAGGTTCACCGGCAGCTTGCCGCTGCCTTCATCCATGCCGATAAGCTGGGTCTGGATTTTATGCGCATGCTTTACAAATTCGTGGGAGTCGGCCATAGCCTGCTCGGCGGCGGCGAAATCCCCTTTACGCGCCTGCTGTAGGGCAGTGAGGGCAGAACTGCGCGCGGAGCCGGCGTTGACCAGCAGCTCCATGATAATCGTCTCTAAATCTTCCATGCCTTACTCCATCAGCTTCAGGGCTTTATCAAGAACGGCATCGCCTTTCATCATGCCGTAATCCATCATATCGATAACGGCGACCTTTTTACCAACCGGGTCGGCTAGCGCCTGTAGTTTTGCCTGTTCATACTTCACCTGTGGGCCGAGCAGGATAATATCTGCCGTGGCCAGGTTATCTTTGAACTCCGCTACCGGCACGGCTTTAATAGACACTTCGACGCCTTTCTTCTGCGCGGCGTCTTTCATACGTTGCACCAGCATGCTGGTGGACATTCCTGCGGCACAGCATAAAACGATATTCTTCATTGTTTCATCGCCCTTATGTATGTTCCTTGATATACCATCTTTATCGCGGGCGGCGGCGTGGCACAACCGCTTCACCATGATTGTGTGTAAAACATCACAAAAAATGAAACCGGTTTCAATTTTGCAGCGGCAGAGATAAAAAAGCCCGCAAAAGCGGGCTATCAGAGGGTTACGCTCAGGCGCGAACGATTCGGTTCTTGCCCTGCTGTTTGGCCTTATACAACGCTTCATCCACGCTAACGACCAGTTTTTCCAGCGGCTCCATATTCCACTCTCCGAGGCCGGCGCTAAAGGTGACGGTTAATCCTTCTTCGCGCCAGGTTCGGCTGGCAACGTTAAGGCGCCAGCTCTCCAGAATGGTGAGCGCGTTGTCGATATGTTCGGCAGGGAAGATTACGGCAAACTCTTCGCCGCCGTAGCGGTAAAGCGAGATCTCCTGGGGTTGCAGGATCTGTAACCCTTCACGCGCGACGTTGCGCAGCACGATGTCGCCATTGAGATGGCCCCAGGTATCATTAATCGATTTGAAGTTGTCGATATCGACCAACGCGAGGGCGAAAGGCTGGTGATCGTTCATCAGTGCGGCGATATCGCTGTCGAAGGCACGGCGGTTTTTGCAGCCGGTCAGGGCATCGATGGTGGCCTGGCGGACATAGGTGAGCTCACGCTGTTTATTGCTCTCGATCGCTTTGCTGAGCATGGCTTCCAGCCGCGGCGCGCGTTTGACGTCGCCGGTCTTGATGGCGTTAATGATGTTCATCAGTACGGTACGCGAAGCGTGACGCAGATAAAGCCCGAACAGAACAATGACGATAGCGGCAAGAGCGAAACCCCAGGCGACAATATCGGTTTCATAGCGCGTCAGGTCGTCAAGGGTGGCATCGGTAACGCGGAAAATAACGAACCAGTCAGGATTGGTAAAGGAATAGTAGTAGTACCAGGCCTTATGCTCCTCATCATAAAGCTGGCCTTCCGCACTGGTCATTTTGTCCATGAGTTCCGCGCTAATGTAGGTTTTAAATAGCGCGCCGGTATCGGGATGGATCACCACTTTGCCGTCGCGTTGCACGACAAAAAACTCGCCCTGCACCGGTGAGACAATCTGCCGTAACGCGTAGCCCATCGACGTTAGATCCATATGAAACGCCAGGCTACCTTTGAGCCGCCCCTGCGGTGAAATGACAGGCCGGTAGACGGTGACGGTAGGATGGTGAGTGAAGTAGTCAAGGTAAGGAGTGGTATAGAGACTGAAGGTACTGGCTTCCGCCTGGCGAATAAACCAGGGACGCGTTTTAGGATCAAACGAGCGGCTCTCATCGCCTTCCATCACCTCGGGAGCGCGCAGATAATGGCCGAGAGTATCGGCAAGCGAAATGGAGGAGACCGTCGGCATCAGTTCCTGCAAACGCATCAGATCGTCCAGACCCTTTTGCGGATTGACATTTACGGCGATATTGAGCGCATCGTCGCGGGCGAAGTATTTCGTTGCACGCGCCAGAATGTAGTCATTCTCGCGCAGCAGAGATTCGGTGTAGTTCACCGCAAGATTATGGGTAAAGTTGCGGTTAATATGATGATAATCTTCGAGAAAATTTTTCTTCTGCGTCGCGGTAACAAAGATTGCGATCAGTAAAAAGCTGAGCAAAATCCCCGCAAAGCCCACTACGATCGGCGTAGTAAAAGAAAGCTTTCTGTTGTGGCGTGCCATAAGTTGTTAATCGTCCAGAATCAATATACCCGTCATACTTCAAGTTGCATGTGCGTTGGCAATAACTCGGCCCATCCTTGGGCCTCGCCTTTACGGGGCCAGCGCAAGCGCTGTTCAAAACGGCTAGCCGTTTTGTTCTGCAACTCGAATTATTTAGGGTATAAACCGTGGGTTTAGACGCAGGTTAAGCCAGCATGCCTGCTTAGCGAATCAGGTAACTATCGCTAAATTATAACGCTGAGTGCGCTCAGCATCGTGATTAATATTCGATAGTAATATGTTTGCGGCAGTGCGGACGGTAGAGGCAGGGCGAAGAGAGGAAAGAAAAACTCGCCCTGGTCAGCGTCCGCTGCTGACCCTGGCAGAATAGAAAAATGGCGGCAGTTGGGCGAGCCTCCGTTTTCCATCTCTCGTGCAGGCACGCAAAATAATCAGCGGCTTGCAGCATACTTCATGATGATTGCGAGGCGCGTCCCAGCCAGCTATCCCAGTCTTTCCATACCGGCTGTAGGCCACGGGCGGCCAGCGCGCTGGCAACCTCTTCAGGGCGGCGATCGTCGTGGGGAGCAAATTGCTCAAGTTCCGGATGATCGTCGGCGTAGCCGCCGGGTTGGGTTTTGGAGAACGCGCTGACGTTGTTAATCGCCAGCGGGATCACCCGGTCGCGGAACCACGGTGATTCACGGGTCGAGAGCGACAGCTCAACCTCCGGCGCCAGCAGGCGGAAGGCGCAAATGGTCTGCACCAGCTGACGCTCGTCCATCAGCGAAGCTGGCGTAATACCGCCGGCGCAAGGGCGTAAACGCGGAAAGGAGATAGAGTAGCGGCTGCGCCAGTAGCGCTGCTGTAGCCATAGCAGATGCTCGGCGACCATAAAGCAGTCTACTCGCCAGCTGTCGGAAAGGCCAATGAGCGCGCCGAGGCCGATCTTATCGATCCCCGCTTCGCCTAAACGATCCGGTGTATCAAGGCGCCAGAAGAAATCCTGCTTTTTACCCTTCAGATGGTGCTGGGCATACATACTTTCATGGTAGGTCTCCTGATAGACCATCACCCCATCAAGCCCCAGCGTTTTTAGTTCGGCATATTCTTCGGTCGCCAGCGGCTGCACTTCCATATGCAGCGAGGCAAACTGGCGGCGAATGGCTGGCAGGTGCTGGCGGAAATAATCCATTCCGACCTTACTCTGATGTTCGCCGGTGACCAGCAGAAGATGTTCAAAGCCTAAATTGCGGATTGCGGCGCATTCGCGGGCAATCTCCGCTTCATCCAGTGTCTTGCGCTTGATGCGGTTACTCATTGAGAAGCCGCAGTAGGTACAGTCGTTGGCGCACAGGTTGGACAAATACAAAGGTACGTAAAAGCTGACGGTGTTGCCGAAGCGCTGCCGGGTGAGGCGCTGCGCGCGCTGGGCCAGCGGTTCAATATAATCGGCCGCGGCAGGTGAGAGCAGGGCCATCATGTCATCGCGGGTGAGTTGTTTTGCCGCCAGCGCCCGTTCGACGTCGGCGGCGGTTTTGCTGTTGATGCGCAGGCGTATGTCATCCCATTCCAGCTGCCGCCAGCGATCGCTGAAAGTTTTCATGCCAGTGCCTCCAGAAAGCCGGTCAGCGGGCTGGTGGCCTGCGCCTGAGTACTGCGCGCCCCCGGTCCGGCCTGACGCGCCAGTAATCCGGCATCGACCGCCATGCGGAAGGCGCGGGCCATGGCGACGGGATCGTCGGCGACGGCAATGGCGGTGTTGACCAGTACCGCATCAGCGCCCATTTCCAGCGCCTGCGCCGCGTGGCTCGGCACGCCAATCCCGGCATCAACCACCACCGGTACCGTCGCCTGTTCGATAATAATCTCCAGCATGGCCCTGGTTTCCAGCCCCTGATTGGAGCCTATCGGCGCACCCAGCGGCATCACCGCCGCGCAGCCAGCCTCTTCCAGCCGTTTGCACAGGACCGGGTCGGCGCCGCAATAGGGCAAGACGACAAACCCTTCGCGCACCAGTAGCTCCGCCGCCTTCAGGGTTTCAATGGGGTCAGGCAGCAGCCAGCGGGCGTCCGGGTGGATCTCCAGTTTCAGCCAGTGGGTACCTAAGGCTTCCCGCGCCAGGCGGGCGGCAAAAACCGCTTCTTCCGCCGTCTTGGCGCCTGAGGTATTCGGCAGCAGGTTAACGCCCGCCGCCAGCAGCGGCGCGAGAATCGCGTCATTATGCTGGCGTAAATCGACGCGCTTCATCGCCAGCGTCACCAGCTGACTTCCCGAGGCGCGAATCGCCTCGACCATTACCTCCGGGGCGGCGAATTTGCCGGTTCCGGTAAAAAGGTGGGATTCAAATGTCTTATCAGCAATACGTAACATGTCAGCCTCCGGCGATAACCTGAAAAAGCAGGACCCGATCGCCTTCCTGCAAGAGATGATCTTCCCACCGTTCGCGTGGCAGGATGAGTTGGTTGAGCGCCAGCGCAACGCCCGGCTGGAGCTGTTCCAGTTGGCTAAGCAGGGCGCTTACGCTGAGGTTGTCCGCGCACTCCAGCGGTTCGTCGTTAAACCAGACTTGCATGATGTCCTCCACAAACCGGACAGCCCCGGGCCTTTTGCAACGTAAGGTTGCGCCAGTTGCTGGTGCGGGCGTCAAACAGCCGTAGCGTGTTGCGCGGCGTCGCCATGCCGCTAAGGAGCTTAATGGCTTCCAGCGCCTGCAGCGTCCCCATCATGCCGACGACCGGGCCGACGATCCCCGCGGTACGACAGTTACGCTGTGGTTCGGCGGTGTCCGGCCACAGGCAGCGGTAGCAGCCCTGCGCCCAGGGCGGCGTCAGCACCATCAACTGGCCGCCGAAGCCGACGGCGCTGGCGGTTACCAGCGGCGTCTCAAGGGCGACGCAGGCGGCGTTAATCGCCTGGCGGGCGATCATGTTATCGGTACAGTCCAGCACCACGTCGGCTTTCGCCACTTCGGCGCGCAGCGACTCGCCGCTTAAGCGCTGCTGTAGCGCCACGAGGCGGATTTGCGGATTGAGTTGGTTGAGCCGCGTCTTTGCCGCCGCGGCTTTTGGCTGGTCGATATCGTCGCTGGTGAACAGAATTTGCCGCTGCAGGTTGCTGAGATGCACCGCGTCGTCATCGGCCAGGGTCAGCGTTCCGACGCCGGCCCCCGCCAGATATAGCGCGGCCGGCGAACCTAAGCCGCCCAGGCCGATAATCAGCGCCCGGCTGGCTAACAGTTTCTGCTGTCCCTCGATGGCGATATCTTCCAGCAATAGCTGGCGGCTGTAGCGCATGAAATCGTGATCATTCATCGCCTGCTCCCGCCAGCGCTAACAGTTGTGCAGTGGCAGCCCGCCAGTCTGCTGACTTGGTAATGGCGCTGACGACCGCGATGCTGCCGACGCCGGTGGCCAGTACGCCCGGCGCTTTTTCCAGACTGATGCCGCCTATCGCTACCGTCGGATAATCGGCCAGACGATGAATATGCCCGGCAAGCTGTTCGAGGCCCTGCGGCGCCGAAGGCATCTGTTTGGTTTGGGTCGGGAAGACGTGGCCCAGCGCGATGTAGGAAGGGCGCGCCGCCAGCGCGACGTCAATTTCCATATCGTCGTGAGTGGAGACGCCAAGGCGCAGTCCGGCTTTACGGATGGCGCTCAGATCGGTGGTTTCCAGGTCCTCTTGACCCAGATGTACGCCGTACGCCCGGTGCTTAATCGCCAGCTGCCAGTAATCATTGATAAACAGCCGCGCGTGATAGCGGCGGCCAAGCGCGATGGCGGCGATGACATCATCCTCTACATCGCTGTCGCGCTGGTCCTTGATCCGCAACTGAATGGTGCGCACGCCGGCTTCCAGCAGGCGCTCAATCCACGCCACGCTATCGACAACCGGATAAAGCCCGAGACGAAACGGTACGGGCGGAAAGTCAGGCTGGTACATCAGGCATTTTCCTTTTTCAGGTAGATTTCACCGCCGCGGGCGCGGAAGTTATTTGACATATCGGCCATGCCGGCCTCGATACTTTGCTTCGCGGCGTAGTCGCGGACCTCCTGGGTGATTTTCATCGAACAGAATTTTGGCCCGCACATGGAGCAGAAGTGGGCGACTTTGCCGGACTCCTGCGGCAGGGTTTCATCGTGATAGGCCCGCGCGGTAAAGGGATCGAGCGCGAGGTTGAACTGGTCTTCCCAGCGGAATTCGAAACGCGCTTTGGACATCGCGTTGTCGCGGATCTGCGCGCCGGGGTGGCCTTTAGCGAGGTCGGCGGCGTGGGCGGCGATTTTGTAGGTAATGAGTCCCTGTTTCACATCCTCTTTGTTGGGCAAGCCGAGATGTTCTTTTGGCGTGACGTAGCACAGCATGGCGCAGCCAAACCAGCCAATCATTGCCGCGCCGATACCGGAAGTGAAATGGTCATAGCCCGGCGCGATGTCGGTGGTGAGCGGCCCCAGCGTGTAGAAGGGCGCTTCGTGGCAGTGCTCCAGTTCTTCGGTCATATTGCGGCGAATCATCTGCATCGGCACGTGGCCGGGGCCTTCAATCATCACTTGAACGTCATACTCCCAGGCGATTTTAGTCAGCTCGCCCAGCGTATGCAGCTCGGCGAACTGCGCCTCGTCGTTGGCATCCTGAATCGAGCCGGGGCGCAGACCATCGCCGAGGGACAGCGACACGTCATAGGCGGCGCAGATTTCACAGATTTCGCGGAAGTGCTGGTAGAGGAAGTTTTCCTGATGATGCGACAGGCACCACTTGGCCATGATAGAACCGCCGCGCGAGACGATACCGGTCAACCGCTTCGCGGTCATCGGCACATAGCGCAGCAGCACCCCGGCATGAATCGTGAAGTAGTCGACGCCCTGTTCGGCCTGTTCCAGCAGGGTATCGCGGAAGGCTTCCCAGGTCAGGTTCTCGGCAATGCCGTTAACTTTCTCCAGCGCCTGGTAAATCGGGACGGTACCAATCGGCACCGGGCTGTTGCGCAGGATCCATTCGCGGGTCTCGTGGATATAGCGGCCGGTGGAGAGGTCCATTACCGTGTCGGCGCCCCAGCGGGTTGACCAGACCAGCTTCTCGACCTCTTCTTCGATGGAAGAGGTCACCGCCGAGTTGCCGATATTGGCATTCACTTTCACCAGGAAGTTGCGGCCGATAATCATCGGTTCGGATTCCGGGTGATTGATATTGGCCGGGATGATGGCTCGCCCGGCAGCGACTTCATCGCGGACGAACTCGGCGGTAATGTTGTCCGGCAGACGGGCGCCAAAGCCTTCTCCGGCATGCTGCTGGCGCAGCACCTCGCTGCGGATACGCTCACGGCCCATGTTTTCGCGAATGGCGATGAATTCCATCTCCGGGGTGACGATCCCCTGGCGGGCGTAGTGTAGTTGCGTCACGCATTTGCCGGCGACGGCGCGTTTAGGCGTCAGCAGGCCGCCAAAGCGCAGTTCATCGAGGCCATCGTCGGCCAGCCGCGCTTTAGTGTATGCCGAGCTGCGTTCGCTGAGCGGCGCGCAGTCGTTACGTGCGTCGATCCACCGCTGGCGTAGTTTTGTCAGTCCCTGGCGGACATCGATGTTGATCTCCGGGTCGCCGTAAGGCCCGGAGGTGTCGTACACCGGTATTGGTTCGTTGGCTTCGTATTGGGGGTTATCGTTATCACCGCCGATGAGCGTCGGGCTGAGCTGGATTTCACGCATCGGGACGCGGATATCAGCCTGTGAGCCTTGAATGTAAATGCGGCGCGAATTGGGAAAAGCGGTGCCTTCCAGCGTATCGATGAATCGCTGCGCGTGTTCGCGTTGTTCCCGGCGGGTCAGTTTGGTAGTAGACATAGCGCATTCCAGTTACAAAAAAAGGAGATGGCTTGTCAGACGACGGATGGAGTAACAGATGCGACCAACCCGTAACGGGCAGGTGCGACCAGCAGTTTACTCTTGTTCCCTTCGCAGGTATTAGCCTGATCAGGTTCCGCGGATCCCGAATAAACGGTCTCAGCCTTTTCCACTTCAGCTTTCGTGTGGAAAATAGGCACTCCGACAAGATGAAATCCCTCCGCAGAGGGATAATGTATGTAAATTACTCGTTAACGGTTCACAACTCAAGCGGTCGGCGCGATATTGTCGCCAACGCTGTCTTTCCGATCGTGAGCGACGACCAGCGCCAGCAGCTTGTCCTCAAGCGCGAAGCGTGCCTCCAGCGACTCGCCGATATCCGACAGCGCCTGCTGAAATTCGAGATAGTTATCATGATCGATGGCGTTTTCGAGGCAGGTATCGTAGTAGTCCATCATCTGCTGGGTATTGGCTTCCAGCTGCGGGTAGATTTTGGTGGCGGCTAAAAGAGGGGTACTCCCTTCCATTTCTCCGATAATACGTTCATAAATATTAAAATGACCGGATGAGAGGTAATCCACCAGGCTTTGGCAAAAGTCATCCAGCGCCTTTTCATTAAGCCGCATAAAGGACTCTTTGCCGGGTTTCAGGCCAACCAGGTTGTAGTAAGCCACGAGCAAATGCTTACGCACAAGCAGCCAGCGATCGACCAGTTTGTTATTGCCTCCAACACGTTCCGTCAGGTTTTCCAGCTGGTTTAACATGATTGACTCCGCAAGATTAAAAATAACGTTGCTCAGCAAATGTAAATATAATGTTAAAAGTGCCAGTAAAACGAAGGTAGCGCAATAGATATGGATCGTATTATTGAAAAATTAGATCGCGGCTGGTGGATCGTCAGTCACGAACAAAAATTATGGCTTCCCGCAGGGGAATTACCACATGGCGAAGCGGTAAATTTTGATCTTGTCGGTGAACGCGCGCTACATCTCGGCGAGTGGCAAGGCGAAGCGGTGTGGCTGGTGCGTCAGGATCGTCGCCATGATATGGGATCGCTGCGCCAGGTGTTGGATCAGGATCCTGGGCTTTTCCAATTAGCAGGGCGCGGGATCCAGTTGGCCGAGTTTTATCGATCGCATAAATTCTGCGGCTACTGTGGCCACCCGATGCATGTCAGTAAAACCGAGTGGGCGATGCTCTGCGGCCACTGCCGCGAGCGCTATTATCCGCAAATTGCCCCCTGCATTATCGTCGCCATTCGTCGCGACGATTCAATTCTGCTGGCGCAGCATACCCGCCATCGTAATGGTGTCCATACGGTGTTGGCCGGGTTTGTCGAAGTGGGTGAAACCCTTGAGCAGGCGGTCGCCCGCGAAGTGATGGAAGAGAGCGGCATTAAGGTGAAAAACCTGCGCTATGTGACCTCCCAGCCGTGGCCCTTCCCGCAATCATTGATGACCGCCTTTATGGCTGAATACGATAGCGGCGATATTGTCGTGGATAAGAAAGAGCTGCTGAGCGCAGAGTGGTATCGCTATGACGATTTGCCGCTACTGCCGCCGCCGGGCACGGTGGCGCGACGCCTGATCGAAGATACGGTGGCGATGTGTCGGGCAGAGTACGAGTGACATGTTACACTGGGCGCATCAACGCTAAAGGAATGTAAAAATGACCGAACTGAAAAACGATCGTTACCTGCGCGCGCTGCTGCGCCAGCCGGTTGATGTCACCCCGGTGTGGATGATGCGCCAGGCGGGCCGCTATCTCCCGGAATACAAAGCCACCCGCGCGCAAGCGGGCGATTTCATGTCGCTGTGTAAAAATGCCGAGCTGGCCTGCGAAGTAACGCTACAGCCGCTGCGCCGTTACCCGCTGGATGCGGCGATCCTCTTTTCGGACATCCTGACGATTCCGGATGCGATGGGGCTGGGGCTGTACTTTGAAGCTGGCGAAGGCCCGCGCTTCACCTCGCCGGTGAAATGCAAAGCCGACGTCGACAAACTGCCGGTGCCGGACCCGGAACAAGAATTAGGCTACGTGATGAACGCCGTGCGCACCATTCGCCGTGAACTGAAAGGCGAAGTGCCGCTGATTGGTTTTTCCGGCAGCCCATGGACGCTGGCGACCTACATGGTTGAAGGCGGCAGCAGCAAAGCCTTTACCGTCATCAAAAAGATGATGTACGCCGAACCGCAGGCGCTGCACGCGCTGCTGGACAAGCTGGCGAAAAGCGTCACCCTGTATCTGAACGCGCAGATCAAAGCGGGCGCGCAGTCGGTGATGATTTTCGACACCTGGGGCGGCGTGTTGACCGGCCGCGACTATCAGCAGTTCTCGCTCTACTACATGCATAAAATCGTCGATGGCCTGCTGCGGGAAAACGAAGGTCGTCGCGTACCGGTGACGCTGTTCACCAAAGGCGGCGGACAATGGCTGGAAGCGATGGCGGAGACCGGCTGCGATGCGCTGGGTCTCGACTGGACTACCGATATTGCCGACGCTCGCCGTCGCGTAGGCCACAAAGTGGCGCTGCAGGGCAATATGGACCCGTCGATGCTTTATGCACCTGCCGCCCGTATTGAAGACGAAGTGGCGAACATTCTCGCCGGCTTCGGCCAGGGCGAAGGCCATGTCTTTAACCTTGGTCACGGCATCCATCAGGACGTCGACCCACAGCATGCAGGAGTCTTTGTTGAGGCGGTTCATCGTCTCTCCGCGCAATATCACCAATAGGAGATAAGCATGATGGATTTAGCTGCGCTACGAACCCAACAGCAATCTTTAGCCGCGTCGGTAGAACGTGCGGACCGATTGGATCGCGACCCGCCGGTGCTGATCGGCGGCGCCGATGTGGGGTTTGAGCAGGAAGGGGAAATTACCCGCGCTGCGATGGTGCTGCTAACTTATCCGGGCCTTGAGCTGGTGGAGTATCAGGTGGCGCGCGTCGCCACCACGATGCCGTACATCCCCGGCTTTCTCTCCTTTCGCGAGACCCCCGCGCTGCTGGCGGCGTGGCAACAGCTATCGCAAAAGCCCGATCTGTTGTTCGTCGACGGCCACGGTATTTCACATCCCCGGCGGCTTGGCGTCGCCAGCCATTTTGGCCTGATGGTTGATGTGCCAACGATTGGCGTAGCGAAAAAACGCTTATGCGGGAAGTTTGAACCGCTCGGCGCCGAGCCCGGCGCGCTGGCGCCATTAATCGACAAGGGCGATCAGCTGGCCTGGGTCTGGCGCAGCAAAGCACGCTGCAACCCACTGTTTATCAGTACCGGCCACCGCGTAGGGATGGATAGCGCGTTAATGTGGGTGGAACGCTGCATGCAGGGCTACCGGCTACCCGAACCCACGCGTTGGGCCGATGCCGTGGCATCCCGTCGGCCTTCCTTTGTGCGTTGGCAAGCAAATCACGGCTGATTCAGGTACACTGCGCCTAATTTCTGACTTCGAGAATTCATCATGTTACAAAACCCGATTCATCTGCGCCTGGAGAAACTGGAGAGCTGGCAGCACGTCACCTTTATGGCCTGCCTGTGCGAGCGTATGTACCCCAACTACGCCATGTTCTGCAAGCAAACCGAGTTCGGCGACGGCCAGTTATATCGTCGTATCCTTGACCTGATCTGGGAAACGCTGACGGTAAAAGATGCGAAGGTGAATTTCGATAGTCAGCTGGAAAAGCTGGAAGAGGCGATTCCGTCCGCGGATGACTACGACATGTACGGCGTCTATCCGGCTATCGATGCCTGCGTCGCGCTGAGCGAATTAATCCACTCACGCCTGAGCGGTGAAACGCTGGAACATGCTATCGAGGTCAGTAAGACTTCCATTACTACCGTCGCGATGCTGGAAATGACCCAGGAAGGTCGCGAAATGACCGATGAAGAGCTCAAAGCTAACCCGGCGGTAGAACAAGAATGGGACATTCAGTGGGAGATTTTCCGCCTGTTGGCCGACTGCGAAGAACGCGACATTGAACTGATTAAAGGGCTGCGCGCAGACCTGCGAGAGGCCGGTGAGAGCAATATTGGTATAAATTTTCAGCAATGAGACCAGAAAACGTGATTTACCGCCTGAATTGTAGCGTCTGAAGACTTCCATTCCGCCCCCTGTCTGGTCTACATTTGGGGGGCGAAAAAAAGTGGCTATCGGTGCGTGTATGCAGGAGAGTGCTTTTCTGGCATTTCCGTCGCACTCGATGCTTAGCAAGCGATAAACACATTGTAAGGATAACTTATGAACAAGACTCAACTGATTGATGTAATTGCGGACAAAGCTGACCTGTCTAAAGCACAGGCAAAAGCTGCCCTGGAATCCACCCTGGCTGCAATTACCGAGTCTCTGAAAGAAGGTGATGCTGTTCAACTGGTTGGTTTCGGTACCTTCAAAGTGAACCACCGTGCTGAGCGTACTGGCCGCAACCCGCAGACCGGTAAAGAAATCAAAATCGCTGCAGCTAACGTGCCAGCATTTGTTTCTGGCAAAGCGCTGAAAGACGCAGTCAAGTAAGACCGCGTGGCAGTGTCCAGTTTTAACGAAGGGGCTTTTAAGCCCCTTTTGTCTAACTGGCGTCGCACGCTGACGCTGGCAGGCGCGCTATTGCTCACTGCCTGCAGTCACGATTCTTCTCTTCCTCCTTTCACCGCCAGCGGCTACGCCGATAACCAGGGCGCGATGCGCATCTGGCGCAAAGATGCCGGCGATGAAGTTCACCTGCTTGCCGCTTTTAGTCCATGGCACCGCGGCGACACCTCAACCAGCGAGTACCGCTGGCAGGATGGCCAGCTAACGCTTATTGAGCTCAACGTGTACGGCAAACCGCCGGAACATATTCGCGCCCGCTTTGACGCCCAGGGCGAGCTGAGCTTTATGCAGCGTGAAGTAGATGGTGAAAAACAGCAGCTTTCGAACGACCAGGTCGCGCTGTACCGCTATCGGGCGCAGCAAATCCGCGAAACCAGTGACGCCTTGCGTCAAGGCCGGGTGGTATTACGCCAGGGGCGCTGGCATGCCGATCGTACCGTGACCACCTGTGAAGGCCAGACCGTGAAGCCTGACCTTGATGAACGGGCATTAGCGCATATTGAACGCCGACAGAATCACTCCTCCGTGGAAGTGAGCGTAGCGTGGCTGGAGGCGCCGGAAGGCTCGCAACTGCTGCTGGTGGCTAACGAAAA
This sequence comes from Klebsiella sp. PK01, assembly GCF_057624675.1. Lineage (NCBI taxonomy): Bacteria > Pseudomonadati > Pseudomonadota > Gammaproteobacteria > Enterobacterales > Enterobacteriaceae > Klebsiella > Klebsiella sp. PK01. The sequence continues at coordinate 6,778 of NZ_JBYEZM010000014.1, read as the reverse complement.
CTTCTGTACCTGGCAGCCGAACGAAAAATCGTTCTGAGTTTTACCAGTGGTTCATGCCCATATGACCACCGCCATTACCGCGGCAGCCGCCGTAACCCATACCCTCGCCGCGAGGAACGCCTGCTTCCGCAAGGGCGATATCAAATTTTACCCGCTGCTGATCCAGCTGCTGGCTTAATGTTTCCATTTCCTTCGCCACGGCCTCAATTTTTCCGCTTTCCGGTTTCTGCGCGGTGAGCAACGCATTGTACTCGTAGCGTTTGGACTGCAGCTGCTGGCGCAGGGCGCTGGTTTGCGCATAGTAATTGTCATGTAGCTTCTGCACGGTCGCTTGCTGTTCCTGGGTGAGCTGGCTGTAACCCTGCGCGCCCATCCCGTTGTTATAACCCCAGTGATGTCCGGCCCAGGCCGCGTGACTGCCAAAGGTCAGTGCGGCAAGCGCCACGAGGACGAGGGATAAAGTCGGTTTCCGTTTCATAGCGTGATCTCCTGTGTGGTTTCCCTCGGTATTGCATCTTCCATGCCAGCCTGAAAAAGCGCGTGAATACAGGCCTGTCCGCGGCGAACATTATCCTGGCGAGTAAAAATGACCCGTTCCGGCTGGGGCCTGCGAGTCATTTTTACTCGCTAAATCACCGGCGATATGTCTGAGGACAGGTTTCACGGTGTGGAAAAATGGCATGATTCCTGCTGATGGATCCTGGTGATAGCGAATAAGGACACGATAAGGACCCGCCCATGCCGCGCATTACCTCATTTTCCCGGGACACCCTGAGCTGGTTGCTGACCGGCACGGTTATCCTGTTGGTTATTCTGTTTTCCGCGATGATTGTCCGCGATTATGGCCGGGAAACCGCCGCCGCCCGGCAAACTATCGAAGAAAAAGGGGAGGTGCTGATCCGCGCGCTGGAGTCCGGCACGCGTGTCGGCATGGGGATGCGAATGCATCACGCGCAGCTGCAGGCGCTGCTGGAGGAGATGGCCTGGCAGCCCGGTGTGCTGTGGTTCGCGGTGACCGATGAAAACGGTAAAATTATCGCCCATAGCGATCCGCAGCAGGTGGATAAGGCGCTGTACAGTCCCGCGCAAATGCGTGAACTCAAGGTGGGGGAACAGGAGCGCTGGCGCCGGCTTGCCGAGCCGCAACCGGCACTGGAGATTTATCGCCAGTTTCGCCCGCTTAACCCTGCTCGTGGTCACCATATGGGGATGATGAAGCGCTGCAACAGCGCGCTGGCTCAGCCCAATGTTCCACAGGTGATTTTTATCGCCTTTGATAGCCGCGAGCTGGATGCGGCGCAGGCTCGCGGCTTGCGTAATATGATGATCATGCTGGCGGCCGCGGCGCTGGTCATCGTCGCGACGATCCTCGCTCAGTTCTGGTTCCGCCGCTACCGTCTCTCACGCCAGCAGCTTCAGGAGGCGATGGCCCGCAAAGAAAAACTGCTGGCTCTTGGGCATCTGGCGGCGGGAGTCGCGCATGAGATCCGCAATCCGCTTTCTTCGATTAAAGGACTGGCGAAGTATTTTGCCGAGCGTACGCCGCCGGGCGGCGAGGCGCAGGAGTTAGCGCTGGTGATGGCCAAAGAGGCCGATCGCCTGAACCGGGTCGTCAGCGAGCTGCTGGAGCTGGTTCGTCCAGCCCATTTAAACTACCAGCCCGTCGATATCAACGCGCTTATCCACCACTCATTGCAGCTGGTAAGCCAGGATGCGCAGAGTCGCGGGATCGCGCTGCAATTTACTCCACGCCCTGAATTAACCTCTATTAAAGCCGACCCCGACCGTCTGAACCAGGTGCTGTTGAATCTGTATCTGAACGCGATGCAGGCTATTGGCCGCGGCGGCGTCATTCACGTATCGGCAAGCGAAGCCGATCGGCAACGTGTGAAAATTGTCGTCAAGGATAGCGGTAAGGGGATGAGCGATGAAGAACTGCAGGCCATCTTTACCCCTTATTTCACCACCAAGGCGGACGGCACGGGGCTGGGGCTGGCGGTAGTACAGAATATTATCGAACAACATGGCGGGACAATCCGCGCCGAAAGTCAGCCGGGGGCCGGAGCGATATTTACGCTTTGGTTACCGGTGGATGCTCAACGGAGGGAAGATGAGCAGCGATAAAATACAGATTCTGGTCGTCGATGATGACGTTAGCCACTGCACGATTTTGCAGGCGCTGCTGCGTGGCTGGGGCTATCAAGTGGCGTTAGCCCACAACGGCCTGCAGGCGCTGGAACAGATCCATCGGCAGGTGTTCGACCTGGTGCTATGCGATATCCGCATGGCGGAGATGGACGGTATCGCGACATTAAAAGAGATCAAAGCCTATAACCCGGCGATTCCGGTATTAATCATGACGGCGTTCTCCAGCGTCGGCACGGCGGTTGAGGCTATTAAGTCCGGCGCGCTGGATTATCTGGTCAAGCCGCTGGATTTTGACACTCTACAGCAGACGCTGGTTCAGGCGCTGGCGCATACCCGGCAGAGTGAAGGCGATTCCAGCGCCGCGACGGATTCGCAATGGGGCATGATTGGCGATAGCCCGGCAATGCAGGCGCTTATCAACAATATTACGCTGGTGGCGCCCTCGGATGCGACGGTGCTGATCTGCGGCGAATCGGGAACCGGTAAAGAACTGGTGGCGCGCGCCATCCACGCTTGCAGCGAGCGCCGCGAGAAGCCGCTGGTGACGCTAAACTGCGCGGCGCTCAATGAGTCGCTGCTGGAGTCCGAGCTGTTCGGTCATGAAAAAGGGGCTTTTACCGGCGCGGAGCGGCGGCGGGAAGGGCGTTTTGTCGAGGCGGATGGCGGCACGCTGTTTCTTGATGAAATTGGCGATATCTCGCCGCTGATGCAGGTGCGTCTGCTGCGGGCGATTCAGGAACGCGAAGTGCAGCGCGTTGGCAGTAATCAGACGCTTTCTGTCGATGTGCGGCTAATTGCCGCCACCCATCGTAATCTGGCGGAGGAGGTAAGCGCCGGGCGCTTTCGCCAGGATCTCTATTATCGCCTGAACGTCGTAACCATTGATATGCCGCCACTGCGTCAGCGGCGTGAAGATATTCCACCGCTGGCGCAGCACTTTCTTAAGCGCTATGCCGAACGCAATCGTAAAACGGTGCAGGGATTTACGCCGCAGGCTATGGACCTGTTGATTCACTACGGCTGGCCGGGGAATATCCGCGAACTGGAAAATGCGGTGGAGCGGGCGGTGGTGCTACTGACCGGAGAATACATTTCCGAGCGTGAACTGCCGTTGGCGATAGCAGGTACGACGCAGCCGGTTACTGGCAACGATGAGGCGTTGATTCAGCCGTTAGTGGAAGTCGAAAAAGAGGTCATACTGTCGGCGCTGGAAAAAACGGGCGGCAACAAAACTGAAGCCGCCCGTCAGTTAGGCATTACGCGTAAAACGCTGCTGGCAAAACTCAGCCGTTAGTTTTTTCACGCGCGATGGCGCGCCAGCCGATATCGTTACGGCTGAAGCTGCCGTTCCAGCGAATATCGGTCAGTAGTTCATAGGCGCGCTGCTGCGCCTGCGCCACGGTGTCACCCAGCGCGGTTACGCACAGCACGCGTCCGCCGTTGGTGACTACGCGCTGGTCGTCAGACAGCCTGGTGCCGGCGTGGAAGACTTTACCGTCTGCCGCTTCCTGCTGCGGCAGACCGTGGATCTCATCGCCCGTGTTGTAGTTGCCCGGATAGCCGCCGGCGGCCACCACAACGCCCAGCGAGGCGCGGTCATCCCACTCGGAAGTTTTCTCGTCCAGCTTGCCCGCGCAGGCGGCGAGGCACAGCTCTACCAGATCGGATTTCATGCGCAGCATGATCGGCTGAGTTTCCGGATCGCCAAAGCGGCAGTTGAACTCAATAACCTTCGGGTTGCCCTGCTTATCGATCATCAAACCGGCATACAGGAAACCGGTATAGGTGTTGCCTTCAGCGGCCATACCTTTAACTGTTGGCCAGATAATCCGCTCCATGGTGCGCTGATGGACTTCATCGGTCACTACCGGCGCCGGGGAGTAAGCGCCCATACCGCCGGTGTTCGGGCCGGTATCGCCGTTGCCGACGCGCTTGTGATCCTGGCTGGTGGCCATCGGCAGGACGTGCTCGCCGTCGACCATGACAATAAAGCTGGCTTCTTCGCCATCGAGGAATTCTTCAATCACGATGCGGTGGCCTGCATCGCCAAAGGCGTTACCGGCCAGCATATCTTTCACCGCCGCTTCGGCTTCCTCAAGGGTCATCGCCACGATAACGCCTTTACCCGCCGCCAGACCGTCGGCTTTGATGACGATCGGCGCGCCTTTCTCGCGCAGGTAAGCCAGCGCAGGCTCAACTTCGGTGAAATTCTGGTATTCCGCCGTCGGGATATGATGACGAGCGAGGAAATCTTTGGTGAAGGCTTTTGAACCTTCCAGCTGCGCGGCGCCTTCGGTTGGCCCGAAGATGGCGAGCCCTGCGGCACGAAACGCGTCCACTACGCCAATGACCAGCGGCGCTTCCGGGCCAACGATCGTCAGGTCGATTTTTTCATCCTGCGCGAAACGTAGCAGCGCCGGAATATCGGTAACGCCGATAGCGACGTTTTGCAGCGCCGGCTCCAGAGCGGTGCCCGCGTTGCCCGGCGCGACGTAGACGGTATCAACCAGCGGCGACTGGGCCGCTTTCCAGGCCAGCGCGTGTTCGCGCCCGCCGTTGCCGATTACTAATACTTTCATCTGCTGCTCCGTGAATTAATGGCGGAAGTGGCGCATGTCGGTGAAGATCATGGCGATACCATGTTCGTCCGCGGCGGCAATTACTTCTTCATCGCGGATAGAGCCGCCCGGCTGGATAACGCAGGTGATGCCGACGGCCGCGGCGGCATCAATACCATCGCGGAACGGGAAGAAGGCGTCAGAAGCCATGGCGGAGCCTTTCACTTCCAGACCTTCGTCACCGGCTTTAATCCCGGCAATTTTCGCCGAGTAGACGCGGCTCATCTGACCGGCGCCGATACCGATGGTCATATTATTTTTGGCATAAACGATGGCGTTGGATTTGACGAATTTCGCCACTTTCCAGCAGAACAGCGCATCGCGTAGCTCTTGCTCGCTCGGCTGACGTTTGCTGACCACGCGCAGTTCGCCCGCGGTGACCATACCGAGATCGCGGTCCTGAACCAGCAGGCCGCCATTGACACGTTTGAAATCGAGACCCGCGACGCGAGCATCCCACTGGCCGCAGACCAGCACGCGAACGTTCTGCTTAGCGGCGGTGATTTTCAGCGCTTCTTCGCTGGCGGATGGCGCGATGATCACTTCGACGAACTGGCGAGAGATGATCGCCTGCGCGGTTTCAGCATCCAGCTCGCGGTTAAAGGCTATGATGCCACCGAAGGCGGAGGTTGGATCGGTTTTGTAAGCGCGATCGTAGGCGTCGAGGATCGAGTCGCTGACGGCAACGCCGCACGGGTTGGCATGCTTAACTATAACGCAGGCCGGCTCGTTGAACTCTTTCACACACTCCAGCGCCGCATCGGTATCGGCAATGTTGTTATACGAGAGCGCTTTGCCCTGCAGCTGGGTGGCGGTCGCCACGGAGGCTTCTTTTACATTCTCTTCTATATAGAAGGCAGCCTGCTGGTGGCTGTTTTCGCCGTAGCGCATATCCTGCTTCTTAATGAAGTTTAGATTCAGGGTACGCGGGAAGCGGCCAGCGGCTTCTTTACTTTCGCCGTGATAGGCCGGAACCATACTGCCGAAGTAGTTAGCGATCATGCTGTCGTAAGCGGCGGTGTGTTCGAAGGCTTTAATCGCGAGGTCGAAACGGGTGTCCAGCGTGAGAGAACCTTCGTTGGCGTCCATCTCATTAATGATGGCGTCGTAGTCGCTGCTCTTAACCACGATGGCGACATCTTTATGGTTCTTCGCCGCGGAGCGCACCATAGTCGGGCCGCCGATATCGATGTTTTCCACCGCGTCTTCCAGCGAGCATCCTTCACGAGCGACGGTCTGGGCGAACGGGTAGAGGTTAACGACAACCATATCGATAGGCGCGATACCGTGTTGCTGCATGATACCGTCATCCTGACCGCGACGACCGAGGATGCCGCCGTGTACTTTCGGATGCAGGGTCTTCACGCGTCCATCCATCATTTCCGGGAAACCGGTGTAGTCAGAGACTTCGGTAACCGGCAGGCCTTTATCTGCCAGCAGGCGAGCGGTGCCGCCGGTGGACAGCAGCTCGACACCACGAGCGGAAAGCGCCTGCGCGAATTCGACGATACCTGCCTTGTCAGAAACACTGAGCAGGGCGCGGCGGACTGGACGACGTTGTTGCATGGTATTAAATCCCCAGGATTTGAACATTACAGAGAGCGTTAGGTGAGTTTTTGCCTAAAAACTCACCTAACGCACCCAACCGGGCATCCGTGTCATAGCGCGGCATTGTAACGAAAACGTTTGCGCAACGCTCGCGAATTTTTATCTTTCTCTTTAAGCCGATGGTTCTCTCCTTATATGGCAATGGATGTACCGGGGTTTAAGCCGTGTTTTGCCGTGTGCCTGTGGATAATTCTGTGTGTAAAAGGGTATAAAGCGGGGTTTTGCTGGGGAATGCAGCAGTCAGTCATTTTTCTGCAATTTTTCTATTGCAGGTGCTCGAGAACTCCCTATAATGCGCCTCCATCGACACGGCGGATGTGAATCACTTCACACAAACAGCCGGTTCGGTTGAAGAGAAAAATTCTGAAATTCAGGGTTGACTCTGAAAGAGGAAAGCGTAATAT
>NZ_JBYEZM010000013.1:0-41689 GCF_057624675.1 Klebsiella sp. PK01 | reverse complement strand
GCGGCGATAGCGCGGTGGTCCCACCTGACCCCATGCCGAACTCAGAAGTGAAACGCCGTAGCGCCGATGGTAGTGTGGGGTCTCCCCATGTGAGAGTAGGGAACTGCCAGGCATCAAATTTAGCGTGCTGATATGGCTCAGTTGGTAGAGCGCACCCTTGGTAAGGGTGAGGTCCCCAGTTCGACTCTGGGTATCAGCACCACTTTTTAGGTTAAAGTTCGGCACTTGTAAAGAATTTGCCTGGCGACGAGAGCGCGGTGGTCCCACCTGACCCCATGCCGAACTCAGAAGTGAAACGCCGTAGCGCCGATGGTAGTGTGGGGTCTCCCCATGTGAGAGTAGGGAATTGCCAGGCATCAAATAAAACAAAAGGCTCAGTCGAAAGACTGGGCCTTTTGTTTTATCTGTTGTTTGTCGGTGAGCGCTCTACGGAGTAGGGACAAATCCGCCGGGAGCGGATTTGAACGTTGCGCAGCAACGGCCCGGAGGGTGGCGGGAAGGACGCCCGCCATAAACTGCCAGGCATCAAATAAAACGAAAGGCTCAGTCGAAAGACTGGGCCTTTTGTTTTTATGTTTTGCGGCCAGACGCGGCACCAGTTCCCCGGTGGCGCTACGCTTACCGGGGCTACGCAACCCGTAGCCCGGAAAAGGCGCATCGCGCCGCCTCCGGGGAAAGCCGCTGCCATAGCAACGTAAACGAAAGGCTCAGTCGGAAGACGGGCTTTCTGCTTTTGTCTTTTGCGGCCAGACACGCCGCCATCTCCCCCGGTGTCGCTGCGCTTACCGGGGCTACGCAACCCGTAGCCCGGAAAAGGTGCGCAGCACCGCCTCCGGGGAAAGCCGCTGCCATATCAACGTAAACAAAAGGCCCAGTCATACGACTGGGCCTTTTGTCTTTCTGGCGACTGAGCCAAAGGGAACGCCTCCAGGCTGAGCATTCATGGAGAGGAATTGCTAACGAGTCAGCGCCACGATACCTAACGTGAGACCGGCAACCGCTGCGGCCCCACCGGCGATCGCGCCAGCCGTTTCCCAGTTATCCTGTGTTGTGCCTTTTACACAGGTATTGGTATGCACCAGTCGGCCCTGCGAGTCATAGACAGGCACGCACGGGGAATCATGAGCACAGCCAGCAAGCAACGTTGCTAACAATGTCACTAATATTAATTTTTTCATGGTATTACCTCTAAATAACCGTTTGCTGTCAACGTTGTTAACACATAACGGAATAGCTTATTTTACCACCGCAATGACCCGGGCCTGGAAGGGGAAATAATCTCAAATTATGAGCAGTGTAAATATCGTGAAGAGAAATGAGAAATAATGAAGAGAATATGCAGGAAGGGATATACCAATGCGTTAGTTGGGGATGAAAAATTAATATTTCTACTAACTTGTTGTTCTGATAAATATAAAAAAAGGCGCCGCGTGGCGCCTTGATAATTATAGTCGATTATTCTGCGTGACGGGTAAAGCGACGCCTTACGACCACAAAGAACACCGGCACGAAGAAGATGGCCAATAGCGTTGCAGTAAGCATACCGCCCATCACACCGGTACCGACAGCGTTTTGTGCGCCGCTACCAGCGCCATGGCTAATCACTAACGGCATGACCCCAAGAATAAAGGCTAATGAAGTCATTAATATAGGGCGTAGACGCATACGGGATGCCTCCAGGGTTGCCTCAATAATGCCTTTCCCTTCTTTATCCATAAGATCTTTGGCGAACTCAACAATAAGAATGGCGTTCTTCGCAGATAAACCAATAGTCGTTAGCAGGCCAACCTGGAAATAAACGTCATTATTCAACCCTCTAAGCGAAGCTGCTAATAATGCGCCGATAACCCCTAATGGCACAACCAGCATAACTGAGAATGGAATAGACCAGCTTTCATAGAGTGCTGCCAGACAGAGGAAGACGACTATCAGCGAAATAGCATATAGCGCTGGCGCCTGGTTACCTGATAAACGTTCCTGATAAGACAAGCCGGTCCAGTCATAACCGATACCCGCAGGCAGTTTACTGGCCAGTTGCTCCATCAAGGCCATGGCTTCCCCGGTACTCTTACCCGGAGCTGCTTCGCCGAGGATCTCCATCGAAGGCAGGCCGTTGTAACGTTCGAGGCGCGGAGAACCATATACCCAACGTGAAGTAACAAATGCCGAGAACGGCACCATTTCACCGTTAGAGCTGCGGACATACATGTTATTGATATCACCAGGCAGCATACGGAAACTGGCATCGGCCTGAACGTAGACTTTCTTCACGCGGCCGCGGTCAATAAAGTCGTTCACATAATAGCCGCCCAGCGCAGCTGATATCGTTTCGTTAATGTCGGATAACGAGACGCCAAGCGCCTGCGCTTTCTCTTGATCGACGTCGAGTTTAAACTGCGGTGTATCTTCAAGGCCATTAGGGCGAACACGGACCAGCTGATCCTGATGTTGTTTTACCATGCCCAGAAGCTGATTTCGGGCCTGGGTCAACTGCGTGTGTCCCAGGCCGCCCTGGTCAATCAGCTCGAAGTCGAAACCGGTCGCGGTACCTAACTCGATGATGGCCGGCATGTTGAACGGGAAGACCATTGCATCTTTAATCTGGCTAAATGCGGCGGTGGCACGCTTGATAATGGCTTCAACGCCGTTTTCCGAACCGCTGCGCTCTTCCCATGGTTTCAGACTGACAAACGCCATACCGGAGTTTTGTCCTTGTCCGCTGAAGCTAAAGCCGTTAACGGTGAACACGCTCTCAACATTAGCTTTCTCTTTCTGTAGATAGTAGTCGCTGACGGAGTCGAGCACCTTTTGCGTACGCTCTTGCGTAGCGCCAGCAGGTAACTGAACCATGGTCAGGAACACACCCTGGTCTTCATCCGGTAAGAATGATGTCGGCAGGCGGACAAACAGTACGGCCATGCCGATAACAATTAGCAGATAGATAACCAGATAGCGCCCGGTGCCGCGCAGGATCCCGCTTACGCTGTTGGTGTAGTGGTTAACGCTTTGGTCAAACCTGGCGTTAAACCAGCCGAAGAACCCCTTTTTGCCATGATGGTCTGCGGATGCCGGTTTTAACATGGTTGCGCACAGTGCCGGGGTCAGTACCAGCGCGACCAGTACAGACAGCGCCATCGCGGAAACGATAGTGATGGAGAACTGACGATAAATCGCCCCGGTCGAGCCGCCAAAGAAGGCCATCGGGACGAATACCGCCGAGAGCACCATGGCGATACCAACCAGCGCCCCCTGGATCTGCTCCATTGATTTCTCGGTGGCTTCAACCGGGGAAAGCTTCTCCTCGACCATGACGCGCTCGACGTTCTCTACCACCACGATGGCATCATCGACCAGTAGCCCAATCGCCAGCACCATACCGAACATGGTTAGCGTATTGATGGAGTAGCCGAACATCGCCAGTACCGCAAAGGTACCCAACAAAACCACCGGCACGGCAATCGTCGGGATAAGCGTCGCACGGATGTTCTGCAGGAACAGATACATCACGAGGAAGACGAGGATAATGGCTTCAAACAGCGTTTTCACCACTTCGTGAATGGAGATTTTAACGAACGGCGTGGTGTCGTAGGGATAAACAACTTTCATCCCTTGCGGGAAGAAGGGCTGCAGCTCGGCAAGTTTCGCCTTAATCGCCGTAGCGGTATCCAGCGCATTGGCGCCAGTCGCCAGTTTAATCCCCAATCCAGAGGCGGGTTTACCGTTAATGCGGGCGACAACGTTATAGTTCTCGCCGCCTAATTCAATGCGCGCCACATCCTTCAGGCGAACGACGGAACCATCGGCGTTAACCCGCAGCGTGACTTTACCGAATTCCTCCGGATCTTTCAGGCGAGTTTGAGCAATAATCGAGGCGTTAAGTTGCTGACCTTTAACAGATGGTGTTCCGCCAAGTTGCCCGGCGGCAATCTGATCGTTTTGCACCTTCAGTTGGTTGATAACATCGACCGGCGTGAGGTTATATTTATTCAGCAGGTTGCCGTCAAGCCAGATACGCATGGCATATTGCGCGCCGAACAATTGCACATCGCCAACGCCGTTAAGGCGGCTAATAGGGTCTTTGATGTTAGAGGCAACGTAGTCGGAAATATCATCCTGGGTAGTGTTTGGATTATCAGAGATAAAACCGGCAACCAGCAGGAAGCTGCTGCTGGATTTCTCAACGCTAATACCTTGCTGCTGTACTTCCTGTGGCAGCAGCGGCGTCGCCAGCTGCAGTTTGTTCTGTACCTGAACCTGCGCGATATCCGGGTCGGTGCCGGATTCGAAAGTGAGAGTGATGGTCACGCTACCGGATGAATCACTGGTAGAGGACATGTACATCAGATTATCGATACCATTCATGTTCTGTTCGATAACCTGGGTGACGGTGTCCTGCACGGTTTGCGCATCCGCGCCAGGATAGGTAGCAGAAATCGCCACCGCAGGCGGCGCGATCGTAGGATATTGCGCAATAGGGAGCTGCATGATGGCCAGGCCACCGGCAATCATCATGATGATTGCCAGCACCCATGCAAACACCGGTCGATGGATGAAGAACTTAGACATAGCGATTCATACCTTATTGTGCAGCTGGGGCAGCGGTATCTTCCGTCGCCTTCACGGTGACGCCAGGGCGAACCTTTTGTAATCCACTAACGATGACTTTGTCGCCGTTTTGCAGACCGCTGGTGATCAACCATTTATCGCCTATCGCCTGCGCGGCGGTGACTTCACGGTTTTCCACCTGGTTCTGTGCATTGACGATCATCACCGTGGCATCGCCGCGCGGCGTGCGGGTAACCCCCTGCTGTGGTACCAGAATCGCTTGCGGATTGATGCCTTCATCGATACGGGCGCGGACAAACATACCCGGCAGGAGAGTGTGTTGCGGATTAGGGAATACCGCGCGAAGGGTAATAGACCCGGTGCTTTCATCGACCGTCACATCAGAAAATTGCAGCGACCCCTTTAGGGAATAGGGTTGGCCATTTTCCATAATCAACTGCACGCTTTTACTATCATCACCACGCTGCAGGCTTTCCTGTTTCAGACGCATAAAATCGTTGCTGGATTCGGTCACGTCGACATAGATCGGATCGAGCTGCTGCACCGTCGCCATGGCGTCAGCCTGGCCGTTGGTCACCAGTGCGCCTTCAGTTACGCTGGATTTACCAATGCGACCGTCAATCGGCGAGGTCACTTTGGTGTACGCAAGGTTGATACGGGCGCTTTCGACCGCGGCTTTAGCCGCCACGACGTCGGCATCGGCCTGATGTGCGGTAGCGACGGCCTGATCGTACTCTTGCTGACTGATGTACTGAGTTCCCAGCAGAGGGACATAGCGTTTCACCGTCAGATGGGCGATAGCCGCTGCGGCTTCGGCTTTCGCCTCGTCGCCTTTGGCGCTGTTCCACGCGGCCTGATAAGTGGCGGGGTCGATTTGATAGAGCGATTCACCGGCCTTGATATCGCTGCCCTCGACAAAATTGCGTTTCAGGATAATGCCGCTGACCTGGGGGCGAACTTCAGCGACGCGAAAAGCCGAAGTCCGCCCCGGTAATTCGGTAGTAACGGAGAGCGGTTCGCTGCGCACCACATGTACGCTAACCTGAGGCGCTTGCGGCTGCGCCTGTTGATCGCCTGAATTATCACAACCGGTAAGCAACAAGGTGGAGATAATTAGGCTGGCTAAAAGAGAAACTCTGGCATGACTCGTCATTGCTGTTCCTTATAGATTACGGGCCGGATAGGGCGGCGAATCTGCGAAGAAATAATGAATATTAAAGCGGTTCGTTATCCTACAAATAATCACCGATGGATGTAAGGGATAGTTATTTTTGAACAATGAACAAGGCACGCAAAAACAAAAAAAAGGACACATTCTTTACTCATCATTCATTAATATCATTCCGGTGAATATGTTTTATTTTTATATTTGTTTGATGTATTAAAACATCGATGAATTAAGTGATGGTATCTGCATTTTTGCTAAATAATAATATTGATGGAATGCTAAATTGGCCAAAGTATCAGTAAATTTTGTATTCACCGTTCGGCAGCTAGTGGGAAAGGTTATGGCCAGAAAAACCAAAGAGGACGCATTAAGAACGCGTCAGCTCCTGATTGAGTCCGCGATCCAGCAGTTCGCACAGCGCGGCGTTACCAATACCACGCTGACTGATATCGCCGACGCCGCTGGCGTCACGCGTGGAGCGGTGTACTGGCATTTTTCCAGTAAGGCGGAGTTGTTTAATGAAATGTGGCAGCAGCAGCCGCCGCTTAGGGAGTTATTGCCCCATCAGCAGTGGGAACTGGATAACCAAAATCCGTTAATGGGGTTACGTAAAAAATTTATTACCGGATTGCAATATATTGCCGAAACACCCCGACAGCAGGCGCTGTTACAGATTCTTTATCACAAATGCGAATTCGCCAGCGATATGCTGCCGGAAACGGAAATCCGCAAGCGAATTGGCTTTAATTACGCGATTGTCCGTGACGTACTACAGCGTTGTGTCAGAAACAGGTTATTACCGGCGGAAACAAATATCGAAATCACGTTAATTATATTACATGGCGCTTTTACAGGAATTATTAAGAACTGGTTAATGGATCCTGAACAATTCAATCTCTATGAGCAGGCGCCCGTGCTGGTAGACAATATTATGTCGGCGTTATCGCTGCAGCAACCTGGCCATAGCGGGTGGCCGATGGCTGCCGTGGGGCAGTAGATCAGTATCAAAAATCAGGCCATAAAAAAAGGCGCTTCCCCATGCCGAAGAGCGCCTTTTTAATTCAGCAATTTACTGATTAATATCAGTTCATGCCGTATTTTTTCAGTTTCTTACGCAGAGTACCGCGGTTGATACCCATCATCAGGGCAGCGCGGGTCTGGTTACCACGGGTGTATTGCATCACCATGTCCAACAGTGGCTGTTCAACTTCAGCCAATACCAGCTCATACAGATCATTAACATCTTGACCATTCAGTTGAGCAAAATAGTTCTTCAGTGCCTGTTTAACCGAGTCACGCAGGGGCTTTTGAGTTACCTGATCCTGAGAGTTAACGGTAGAAACGGTCAGTACGTCAGAATTTACGCGTTGTTCGAACATAGTTCTGTCAGCTCTTTATTTCTATTACGCAAAATTTTCGAAGTATGCCTCCAACGCCTCCAGCTGTTCGCTGGCATCCTCAATGGCGTTGAATGTGCGCCGAAACTGGTCATTTGGAGCATGCTCCTGGAGATACCAGGAGACGTGTTTACGCGCGATTCGGTACCCTTTTGCCTGACCGTAAAAGTCATGCAGTTCCCGAACATGCGCGCAAAGCAAGCGCTTAACCTCTGCCAACGGCAGGGGGGGCAGCAACTCCCCAGTGTCCAGATAATGCTGGATTTCCCGAAAGATCCAGGGTCTTCCCTGAGCCGCACGGCCTATCATGAGGGCGTCAGCCCCCGTGTAGTCGAGCACGGCTCTGGCTTTAAGCGGGTCAGTAATGTCGCCATTCGCGATAATCGGAATGGAAACTTTCTGCTTAACTGCCCGAATACTGTCGTATTCAGCTTCTCCGTTAAACAAGCAGGCGCGAGTGCGTCCGTGAATAGTCAGAGCCTGAATGCCACATTCTTCAGCCAGTTGGGCAATCTCTACACAGTTACGGTGTTCCGGTTCCCAACCGGTGCGAATCTTGAGAGTCACCGGAACGTCCACTGCCTTGACGACCGCGGTCAGGATTGACTTCACCTGATCGGGATACTGCAAGAGGGCTGAACCAGCGAGCTTACGATTCACCTTTTTAGCCGGGCACCCCATATTGATATCAATAATCTGGGCGCCGCTTTCCACGTTAATACGGGCGGCCGCGGCCATCTCTTCCGGTACGCTACCGGCGATTTGCACGGTACGAATACCGGGCTCATCAATGTGCACCATCCGTAACCGGGACTTGTCGCTCTCCCATACCTGCGGGTTGGAGGACATCATCTCGGAGACGGTTAAACCTGCTCCCATCTCGTAACACAGCGTCCTGAATGGTCTGTCAGTGATGCCAGCCATAGGTGCTGCGATCAGGCGATTTCTGAGCTGGTGGTGTCCGATGCGCATGAGTTAAGAAATGACCATACTGTGACTGCAAGGCGGCGTATATTACGCATTTTTTGCGCGAGATGAAAGGCCAAACTTTGACCAATCCTCTGTTACAGATCAATGAATCCAGGAGTAACGTAATAGTCATGAATAAATTATCATATTAATCATTGCGTTATTAGCAATGGGATAATTTGTGTCCAATTATAAAATCGCAAAACTTCTCGATTTTTCTGAGACGAAGGCGATACGAGACGGGATAAAACGCTGTTTTTGTAGTCAAAAAAGGGCATCGTAATGCGATCCGGCTCTCATTTCCTGGCAATATTCGGCGGTTACTGGAAACAAAAATGCGGCCCGTAGGCCGCAGTCTGACTTAGTTTTTCTGTCCGGTAATTCGGCACCACTCCTCTTTCTCCACCACCGGGTCGAGGGTGAAGAGCGGGGCGTAGGCTTCACAAACGCTTTCCGCCTGGCTTGCCAGGATTCCAGAAAGGCCCAGCAGGCCGCCTGTAACCGGCAGGACGCTGATTAAAGGGGCCAGCTCACGCAACGGGCCTGCCAGGATGTTTGCGACCACCACATCGGCTTTCATGGATTCTGGCTGATCCTGCGGCAAATAGAGTTCAAGGCGTTCGGAGACGCCATTACGCTGGGCGTTATCACGGCTGGCCTGAATGGCCTGCGGATCGATATCAATACCGATAGCTTTGGCGGCGCCCAGCTTCAGCGCGGCGATCGCCAGGATGCCGGAACCGCAGCCAAAATCGATAACCGTTTTGCCCTGAAGGTCAAGGCCATCGAGCCACTGCAGACACATCGCGGTCGTTGGGTGAGTACCGGTACCAAAGGCTAGTCCTGGATCAAGCATCACGTTGACTGCATTCTCATCAGGAACATCGCGCCAGCTCGGGCAAATCCACAGGCGTTCGCCGAAACGCATCGGGTGGAAGTTATCCATCCACTCGCGTTCCCAGTCTTTATCTTCCAGCTGTTCAATTTTATGCGCGAAGCCTGCGCCGAGCAGCGGATGCTGCTCAAGGATAGCAACCGCTTCGTTCATGTCGCTTTCCGCGTCGAACAGGCCAATAACGTCGGTATCGCCCCACAAACGGGTTTCACCCGGCAGCGGCTCAAACACCGGCGTGTCGTGGGTGTCCTGGAAGGTAATCGAGACCGCGCCGGCCTCCATCAGCGCGTCGCTCAGTTCTTCCGCGTGAGCGCCGGTCGTATTCAGTTTTAGTTGGATCCAAGGCATGGCAAAACTCTTTATTTATCAGTAGTCATAATAGGGGCTGGCGGTACGGGCTGACCGAAACGGTTCCCGACGACAAAAGCCAACAAACTTAGCAGCAGCGAGGGCACGATAGGGTGGAAGCCCAGGTACTGAATATTAAACGTCGCGAGCACGGCATACAGTACGCCGCCCACTAACATCGCGCTGAGCGCGCCAGCAGCATTTGCCCGCTCCCAGTAGAGACCCAGCACCAGCGGCCATAAGAACACCGCTTCCAGGCCGCCAAAGGCCAGCAGATTAAGCCAGATAATCATTTCCGGCGGCCGCCAGGCGGCCAGCATCATAAGTATGCCGAGCACTAAGGTGGCGATCGTTGAGATCCGCTTCAGCTTCTGCTCATTACGCTTTTTCGTAGGCTGAGCGCTGAGCCACAGATCTTTAATGATCGTAGCCGATGCCTGCAGTAAATGGGCGTTAACGTTAGACATAATCGCGGCCATCGGCGCCGCTAAAAATAGCCCCGCGGCCCACGGCGGCAGCACCTGGACCATCAACGTCGGGATCACCTGATCGGGGACGGTGAGGCCCGGCAGGACGGCGCGGCCAAGCGCGCCGGCGAGATGCATACCGAACATCAGAATCGCCACCACGATGGTGCCAATAACGATCCCGCGGTGCACGGCCTTGCTGTCTTTATAGGAGATACAGCGCACGGCGGTATGCGGCAAGCCGATGACGCCGAAACAGACCAGTACCCAGAACGAGGTCATAAAGGTTGGCGTGAGGATATCATCGGCGCCGTGAGGCGACACCAGCTGCGGGTCGATCCGCTGGAGCGTATCTACCGCCTGATGCAGACCGCCAGCGGCATGCACTACGCCAACCAGCAGGACGATCGTCCCGATCAACATCACCATTCCCTGCATGGTATCGTTGAGTACGCTGGCGCGGAAGCCGCCGAACGCGGTATAGAGCGCGATCGTGATGCCAAATATCAGTAGTCCGGTTTCGTATTTGATACCGGCGGCGGTTTCCAGCAGGCGCGCGCCGCCAATAAACTGCACCGCGATGGCCCCGACAAAGGCCACCAACAGGCTGACGCTGGCAATCCATACCACCGCGCGGCTTTGGTAGCGCGCCTGCAGCATATCGTTAAGGGTAATGGCGTTGTAGCGGCGCGCCAGGATCGCGAACTTCTTGCCGAGGATCCCGAGAGAGAGCCAGATCGTCGGTACCTGGATCATCGCCAGCAGTACCCAGCCCAGTCCATATTTGTAGGCGGCGCCGGGACCGCCGATAAACGAGCTGGCGCTAATATAGGTGGCGGTGAGGGTCATCGCTAATACAAAACCGCCCATCGATCGGCTGCCAAGAAAATACTCGCTAAGGAAGTTCCCGGTACTGCGTTTACGCATCGCGTAAAGAGACAGCCCGAAGACCACAAACAGATAAGCGATCAGCACCACGATAATCTCAAGCTGCATCGTTATCCTCCAGAGAGATATCGCGGAAGATAAAGCGCACCATCGCCCAGCACAGCAGAACGAACAGCAGCGGCACCAGCAGGCAGGCCAGTTCGAACCAGTGTGGCAGCCCGGTAAAGCCAATACCGACGCCCGGTAGATAGGCCGCAGCCAGCCAGGCGGCAAGATAGAGAAGGGTCAGCCACAGCGCCCAGCGCGCTTCTTTATGGGCCTGAACAAATCTTTTGTCCATTTTTTGTCCCTTGAGGATGAAGAAAGCGGGGATTGTACCGCATGGAAAAGTCGAGGGGAGAGAAAAAGAAAAAAGGCCGGATTATCCGGCCTTTTGCAGCGAGTACAGGATTATTTTTCCTGCAATCCGAGTTTTTTCTCCAGATAGTGGATATTGGTGCCACCATGCTGGAAGTTCTCGTCGCTCATAATGCGCATCTGCAGCTCAACGTTGGTTTTGATGCCATCGATGATCAGTTCCTGCAGCGCGTTCTTCATGCGGGCAATCGCCACATCACGGCTTTCGCCGTAGCAGATCAGTTTGCCGATCATTGAGTCATAGTACGGCGGTACGGTGTAACCGGCGTAGATATGAGACTCCCAGCGCACGCCAAAACCGCCCGGCGCGTGGAAGCGGGTAATTTTACCCGGGCTCGGCAGGAAGGTGTTCGGGTCTTCGGCGTTGATACGGCATTCTACCGCATGGCCGCGAACCTGGACTTCTTCTTGCTTGATAGACAGCGGCTGACCCGCCGCGATGCGCAGCTGTTCTTTGATCAGGTCGACGCCGGTGATCATTTCGGTAACCGGGTGTTCTACCTGAATACGGGTGTTCATCTCAATGAAGTAGAACTCGCCGTTTTCGAACAGGAATTCAAAGGTACCCGCTCCGCGATAGCCGATATCCACACAGGCTTTCGCGCAACGTTCGCCAATGTAGCGACGCAGTTCCGGGGTAATGCCCGGCGCCGGCGCTTCTTCGACGACTTTCTGGTGACGACGCTGCATGGAGCAGTCGCGTTCTGCCAGATAGATAGCGTTGCCCTGGCCGTCCGCCAGCACCTGGATCTCGATGTGACGAGGA
This sequence comes from Klebsiella sp. PK01, assembly GCF_057624675.1. NCBI lineage: Bacteria > Pseudomonadati > Pseudomonadota > Gammaproteobacteria > Enterobacterales > Enterobacteriaceae > Klebsiella > Klebsiella sp. PK01. The sequence continues at coordinate 29,808 of NZ_JBYEZM010000013.1, read as the reverse complement.
TTTTCCAGGTATTTCTCCATGTAGACCATGTCGTTGTTGAAAGCCGCTTTCGCTTCCGCTTTGGTCATGGAGATGGATTGCGCAAGTTCAGCGTCGCTGCGCACGACGCGCATACCGCGACCGCCGCCGCCGCCGGAGGCTTTGATGATAACCGGATAGCCGATGCGTTTGGCATGCGCGCGGTTTGCGTCCATGTCGTCGCCCAGCGGGCCATCAGAACCTGGAACGGTCGGAACGCCAGCTTTCTTCATTGCGGTGATGGCAGACACTTTGTCGCCCATCAGGCGGATAGTGTCGGCTTTCGGGCCGATGAAGATGAAACCGGAACGCTCAACCTGCTCGGCAAAGTTAGCGTTTTCGGACAGGAAGCCGTAACCCGGGTGAATCGCTACCGCGCCGGTGATTTCCGCCGCGCTGATGATAGCTGGGATGTTCAGATAGCTTTTTACGGACGGAGCCGGGCCGATGCAGACCGTCTCATCCGCTAATAATACGTGTTTTAAATCGCGATCCGCGGTGGAGTGCACAGCAACGGTCTTGATGCCCAGTTCTTTACAGGCACGCAGGATGCGCAGTGCGATCTCGCCACGGTTAGCGATGACAATTTTATCCAGCATGTTCGCCTCGTTACTCGATGACAACCAGCGGCTCGTCGAATTCTACAGGTTGGCCGCTTTCGATCAGAATGGCTTTAACCACGCCGGCTTTGTCGGCTTCGATCTGGTTCATCATTTTCATCGCTTCTACGATGCACAGGGTGTCGCCCACGTTAACTTTCTGACCGACTTCCACAAAGGCTTTCGCGTCCGGGCTCGGGGTGCGGTAGAAAGTACCGACCATCGGGGAACGTACGATGTGACCACTGATTTCCGCTTTCGCTTCAGCGGCAGGTGCTGCTGCCGGCGCTGCGGCGGCTGGCGCCTGAGGCTGGGCGATTGGCGCAGCATAAGCTTGCTGCATTACCGGATAGCTGGCGGCCGGCGCTGCACGGCTGATGCGTACAGACTCTTCGCCTTCAGAAATTTCCAGTTCGGAGATGCCTGATTCTTCAACCAGCTCGATCAGTTTTTTAATCTTACGAATATCCATGAGTGGGTTCCGTACTCTTTGTTTAGTGTGTTTGTGACAGGCGTTTTACCGCCGTCTGTAAAGCGTATGAATAGCCGTCCGCACCTAATCCGCAGATAACGCCCGAGGCGACATCAGACAGATACGAGTGGTGACGGAACGGCTCGCGCGCATGCACGTTGCTCAGGTGGATCTCGATAAACGGGATACTCACGGCAAGCAGCGCGTCGCGGATGGCCACGCTGGTATGCGTAAACGCGGCCGGATTGATCAGGATATAGTCCACAGAGTCTTTAGCCTGATGAATTCGGTCGATGAGCGCGAACTCCGCATTGGATTGCAGGTGGTCGAGCGTCACGTTTAGCGCTTCCGCTTCTGCGGTTAAACGGTTAACAATTTCTGCCAGCGTTAGCGAACCATACTTCTCGGGTTCACGGCTGCCGAGCATATTAAGGTTTGGTCCGTTCAAAAGCAAAATGCGAAACTTGTCAGCCATTGTGCAGCTATCTCCTGCTAATCTCGGGCAAAAAACAAAATATACCTTCGATGCGCGCTTGTCACCTTTTCAGGGTTCGAAAATCCCTTCAGGAAAACCAAAGTCGCACATTATAACGATTTCGTAGCAATTGGCAGCTAAATACTGGTCTTATCAGGGAAGATTATCAACCGCTATCGTAAAAAGAGTCGCGGTTGATAAACGTTCTGCGGGGAACTGCACATATCCGGAGATTAGCGCCACCACTGGCGAAACTTCTTATAGCGGCTGGCTAAAAGTACCATTGCCAGCCCGGCATAAATCAGCGGCTGCGGCGATAAAATTTTCACCGACCATAGATAATGTATAGGGGCGAGGATCGCGACCAGATAGACGAAGTTGTGCAATGTTTGCCAACGACGGCCTAATTTTCGTTGCATGTACTGGGTTGACGTCGCCGCCAGCGCCAGTAAAACCAGCCAACTGATTAAACCAAGCGTGAGATACGGACGGTTGATTATCTCGGAACCGAGTAACGCCAGATTGTTAATGCCGAGCTCCAGCAGCGTATAGCTGGTGAGATGCAACGTTGCCCAGGCAAAGCACCATAACCCTAATAAACGACGGGTGCGTATCAATAATGGCTGTTTAGCGTAACGCGCCAGCGGCGTAATAAGCAAGGTGGCAAGCAAAAACTTCAGCGCCATCCGTCCGGTAAAATGCTGGATATCCTTCGCCGGATCGGCGCTGAAGTAGCCCTGATGCCCGGCCCAGAACAGCCAGACCAGCGGTAAAAAACCGGCTAAATGCAGCACAACTTTCAGCCAGCCTATCTGTTTAACGCTCAGACGCACTAGAAATTCTCCCGTAAGTTAAGCCCGCGATACAGGGAGGCGACTTCCTCGGCATAGCCATTAAACAGCAGCGTTGGCTGGCGTTTTACGTCGAGTACGCCGCCGGCGCCGATGAACCGCTCGCTGGCCTGCGACCAGCGCGGATGATCGACGTGCGGGTTCACATTGGCATAGAAACCGTATTCATCCGGCGCCGCCAGATTCCAGGTGGTCGGCGGCCGCTCGCGGGTTAACTCAATACTCACGATCGATTTAATCCCTTTAAAGCCGTACTTCCACGGCACGGTCAGGCGGATGGGCGCGCCGTTTTGCGGCGGTAACGCTTTCCCGTAGACGCCAACGGTCATCAGCGTGAGCGGGTGCATCGCTTCATCAAGGCGCAACCCTTCGACATAGGGATAGGCCAGGCCGCCGCCGATGAAGCGATCTTTTTGTCCCGGCATCTGTTCCGGCGCATACAGCGTTTTGAAAGCGACGTAGCGGGCGTTGCTGGTGGGCTCCACCAGCGAGAGCAGTTTATGCAGGGGGAAGCCGACCCACGGTACGACCATCGACCAGGCCTCCACGCAGCGCATACGATAAATTCGTTCTTCCAGCGGGAAACGACGGGTCAGGTCGTCGTGATCGAGCGTCAGGGGTTTGGCGACTTCGCCGCCGATGGTAAGCGTCCAGGGGTCAGTGCGCAGGCTGCCTGCGTTAGCGGCCGGATCGGCTTTATCGAGGCCGAATTCATAAAAGTTGTTGTAGCCGGCGACTTTATCTTCCGGGGTGAGGGCGAGCTTACTTTGCCATGCTGCGGGTTTATCAAAGGTCAGCGCCTTTCCGGCAGGCGCCGGCGGGCGATCGTGGCCTTTAAACCAATCGAGCAGGTCGGCGTGGGCCTTCGTTGAGAGCGACATCGCCGTCGCGCCGATACCGAGCATTTTCAGCACCTGGCGGCGCTGCAGGTTAAATACCGATTCCGCCGTTACGTCGGCTTCCGTCAGTTTTCTGGTTTTCATGGCGTCCTCCGTCATACTTTTTCCTAAGCATGACGGAGGCGGAGCGCGATCGCGAATATGTCACGAAAAATTGCAGATTAGCCGATTTTGACCAGCGTACGTCCCTGGATCTGGTTGTTCATGATTTTGTCGGCGAAGGCCGGGGCGTCGGCCAGGGTGATTTCGGTCGCGCTTTGCGCGTAAAAAGACTCGGGCAGATCGCGCACCAGCCGGCGCCAGGCTTCTGCGCGGCGCGCAGGTGGGGTCATTACCGAATCGACGCCCTGCAGGCGTACGTTGCGCAGGATAAACGGCATCACGGTGGTCGGCAGCGCGAAACCGCCCGCCAGGCCGCAGGCCGCGACGCAGCCGCCGTAGTTCATCTGCGCCAGTACTTTAGCCAGCACTTTATCGCCGACGGTATCGATAGCGCCCGCCCAGATTTGTTTTTCCAGCGGACGGCTCTCAGCGAACTCGTCGCGGCCTAAAATACGCTGCGCGCCGAGGCTTTTCAGATAGTCATGGGTGCTTTCGCGACCGGAAACCGCCGCCACCTGATAACCCAGATGATGCAGCAAAGCGACCGCCGTGCTGCCAACGCCGCCGCTGGCACCTGTTACGACGATCTCGCCATCCTGCGGTTGCACCCCGGCGTCTTCCAGCGCCATCACGCATAGCATGGCGGTAAAACCTGCGGTACCGATCGCCATCGCTTTGCGTCCGTCGAGACCTTCAGGCATGGCCACCAGCCATTCGCCTTTGACGCGGGCGCGCTCGGCCAGGCCGCCCCAGTGATTTTCTCCCACGCCCCAACCGGTGAGTAATACCTGCTGGCCAACGTGAAAACGCGGATCTTCGCTGGCGTGGACGGTACCGGCAAAATCGATACCAGGAATCATCGGAAAGTTGCGGATAATTTTTCCTTTGCCGGTAATGGCCAGGGCATCTTTATAATTGAGGCTCGACCAGTGAATATCGACCGTCACATCGCCTGGCGGCAACAGGTTGGCATCGATGTTTTGCACCGAGGAAAGGGTTTTGCCATCCTGCTGTTCTAAGATTAAAGCCTGCATATGTGGTTCCTCACGGTTTGAAGATTGGAAAAATTATTCTGCAGACTATACTCGCTAACGGCATTATTACGTGGATGTAACGCAATAAATTGCCAGATACGCCAGCTTTGGTAGTATGCGTCGCTTCAGAAAGTTAGTACTTACTTAAGCAAAAGTCTTAAAAGGGGCCCGAATGCCCTTCGGGTAGTTATTCACACGCGGAGTTAACACAGGGATGCGATTAACGACGAAATTCTCAGCATTTGTTACGCTGCTCACCAGCCTGACGATTTTTGTCACGCTCATCGGCGCGTCGCTGAGCTTTTACAACGGCATTCAGATTAAAGTTGAGAATCGCGTGCAGGCGGTGGCGACGATGCTGGACAGCCGCCTGGTAACCACCTCTTTTGAAAAGCTCGAACCGCAAATGGACGAGCTGCTGACGCCGGTAGAAGTCGAACATATTGATTTTCTGCTCAACGGCAAATCGCTTTACAGCCATACCCGCGGCGACAGTTATCGTCCGCTGGGCAGTAACAACCAGTATCGTGAAATGACGGTACCCTCGCTCAAACATCCCGGAATTTCGATTCGTCTGGTCTACATGGACCCGATGGTCAATTATTTCCGCTCGCTTCACGTCACCGCGCCGCTCTCCTTCGCCATCGGCTTCATGGTGCTGATTATCTTCTTTTCGATTCGCTGGATCCGCCGCCAGCTGGCGGGGCAAGAACTACTGGAGCTGCGCGCGCGGCGCATTCTCAGCGGCGAGCGCGGGCCGCAGGTGCGCGGTTCTGTTCATGAATGGCCGGCCAGTACCAGCAGCGCGCTGGATATGCTGCTCTCGGAACTGCAGTTCGCCAGCGATCAGCGCAGCCGCATGGATACCCTGATTCGCTCCTACGCCGCCCAGGATTCCAAAACCGGCCTCAATAACCGCCTGTTCTTTGATAACCAGCTGGCGACGCTGCTGGACGATCAGGAAAAGGTGGGGGCGCACGGTATCGTGATGATGATTCGCCTGCCGGAGTTTGATCTGCTGCGCGACAACTGGGGACGGGCGGCGGCGGAAGAGCATTACTTCACGCTAATTAATTTGCTGTCTACTTTTATTATGCGCTATCCCGGCTCGCTACTGGCGCGCTATCACCGTAGCGATTTCGCCGTCTTATTGCCGCATCGCACTTTAAAAGAGGCTGATAGTATCGCCGGGCAGTTACTCAAGGCGATGGATGCGCTGCCGTCAACACGGGTGCTGGATAAAGACGACACGATGCATATCGGCATCTGCGCGTTCCGCAGCGGCCAGTCCACTTCTCAGGTGATGGAACACGCCGAAGCGGCTACCCGCAACGCCGTGCTACAGGGGAGTAATAGCTGGGCGGTTTACGATGATTCACTGCCGGAGAAAGGGCGCGGCAACGTGCGCTGGCGGACGCTTATCGAGCAGATGCTTAGCCGCGGCGGCCCGCGCTTGTATCAGAAACCGGCGGTCATGCGCGATGGGCGGGTACATCATCGCGAGCTAATGTGTCGCATCTATGACGGTAAAGAAGAGGTGATTGCCGCCGAGTATATGCCAATGGTGCAGCAGTTTGGCTTAGCGGAAGAGTACGATCGCCTACAGATTACGCGTTTGCTGCCGTTATTAAGTTATTGGCCTGATCAAACGCTGGCCCTGCAGGTGACCGTGGAGTCGCTGATTCGCCCGCGTTTCCAGCGTTGGCTGCGCGATACCATGATGCAGTGCGAAAAATCACAACGTCGGCGGATTATTTTTGAACTTGCAGAGGCGGATGTTTGTCAATATATCGGCCGTTTACACCCGGTTATGCGGTTGATAAACGCGCTGGGCATTCGCGTCGCCGTGGTTCAGGCCGGGTTGACGTTGGTTGGCACCAGTTGGATCAAGCAGCTGGACGTGGAAGTGATCAAGCTGCATCAAGGGCTATCGCGCAATATTGAAAAACGCAGCGAGAACCAGTTACTGGTTCAAAGTCTGGTGGAGGCCTGTAAAGGGATGCCGGTACAGGTTTTTGCGACGGGAGTACGCAGTCGCAGCGAGTGGCAGGTGCTGTCGCAATGCGGCGTGACCGGCGGGCAGGGGGAATTTTTTGCCGCCTCACAGCCACTTGACACAAATGTGAAAAAATATTCGCAAAGATACTCTGTTTGATCTGCCGTTTGGCGTGATTTCACGTAGAATAACGCGCGCCATAGTAAAGGGGGTGTGCTTGTCTACCCGCCGGAATGTCGCAACTTACGCAAGACTGACCTTTGACAGGTACAAACAGAGCACGGAGCGCAGCTGATTTATTCAGCGCCGAAGGGACTTCGTAAATGTTTGTAACAAAGGAAATGAACTGCACTAATTTTCACCGTAGCAGATGATTTTTGCGCCTTGTCGCTGCTGCGTGTGGTTGGTAAAGTAAGCGGATTTTGTTTTCCGCCCCAGCTTTCAGGATTATCCCTTAGTATGTTAAAAAAATTTCGTGGCATGTTTTCCAATGACCTGTCCATTGACCTGGGTACCGCGAATACCCTTATTTATGTAAAAGGACAAGGCATCGTATTGAATGAGCCTTCCGTTGTGGCCATTCGTCAGGATCGTGCCGGTTCGCCGAAAAGCGTTGCCGCTGTAGGTCATGAAGCGAAGCAGATGCTGGGCCGTACGCCGGGCAACATCGCGGCGATTCGCCCGATGAAAGACGGCGTTATCGCCGACTTCTTCGTGACTGAAAAGATGCTGCAACACTTTATTAAACAGGTGCATAGCAACAGCTTTATGCGCCCGAGCCCGCGTGTGCTGGTGTGCGTGCCGGTTGGCGCGACCCAGGTTGAGCGTCGTGCTATCCGCGAATCCGCGCAGGGTGCTGGCGCCCGTGAAGTTTTCCTGATCGAAGAGCCGATGGCGGCCGCGATCGGCGCAGGCTTACCGGTTTCTGAAGCGACCGGTTCTATGGTTGTCGATATCGGCGGCGGTACTACCGAAGTCGCGGTTATCTCCCTGAACGGCGTGGTCTACTCTTCTTCCGTACGTATCGGCGGCGACCGTTTCGATGAAGCCGTGATCAATTACGTGCGTCGTAACTACGGTTCCCTGATCGGCGAAGCGACCGCTGAGCGTATCAAACACGAAATCGGTTCCGCTTACCCGGGTGATGAAGTACGCGAAATCGAAGTGCGCGGCCGTAACCTTGCTGAAGGCGTTCCACGCGGCTTCACCCTGAATTCCAACGAAATCCTCGAAGCGCTGCAGGAGCCGCTGACCGGCATCGTCAGCGCCGTTATGGTCGCGCTGGAGCAGTGCCCGCCGGAGCTGGCATCCGATATCTCCGAGCGCGGTATGGTCCTGACCGGCGGCGGTGCGCTGCTGCGCAACCTTGACCGTCTGTTAATGGAAGAGACAGGGATCCCTGTCGTAGTTGCAGAAGATCCACTGACCTGCGTCGCTCGTGGCGGCGGTAAGGCGCTGGAAATGATCGATATGCACGGCGGCGACTTGTTCAGCGAAGAGTAGTCAGCCTGAAGGTCTGGGGCAGCTTAAGGGCTGCCTCTGGTCTTTACTGACACGAGAATACGCATAGCCTATGAAGCCAATTTTTAGCCGTGGCCCGTCGCTACAGATTCGCCTTATTCTGGCGGTTTTGGTGGCGCTTGGCGTCATTATCGCCGACAGCCGCCTGGGTACGTTCAGCCAGATTCGAACGTACATGGATACTGCCGTCAGTCCTTTCTACTTTATCTCAAATGGTCCCCGGGAACTGCTCGACAGCGTATCGCAATCGCTGGCGACCCGCGATCAGCTCGAACTGGAAAACCGCGCGCTGCGTCAGGAGTTATTGCTGAAAAACAGCGATCTGCTGATGCTTGGCCAATACAAACAAGAAAATGCCCGCCTGCGTGAACTGCTAGGCTCGCCGCTGCGTCAGGACGAGCAGAAGATGGTAACTCAGGTTATCTCGACGGTTAACGACCCCTACAGCGATCAGGTCGTTATCGACAAGGGCAGCGTTAACGGCGTTTATGAAGGCCAGCCGGTTATCAGCGACAAGGGCGTTGTCGGTCAGGTGGTGGCGGTAGCGAAAATGACCAGCCGCGTGCTGCTGATTTGCGATGCGACCCATGCCTTGCCGATTCAGGTACTGCGTAACGATATCCGCGTGATTGCCGCCGGCAACGGCTGCACTGATGATTTACAGCTTGAACATCTGCCGGCGAATACCGATATTCGCGTCGGCGATGTGCTGGTGACTTCCGGGCTCGGCGGACGCTTCCCGGAAGGGTATCCGGTTGGGGTGGTCTCCTCGGTACGTCTGGATACTCAGCGTGCTTACACGGTAATCCAGGCTCGTCCGACTGCCGGGCTGCAGCGTTTACGCTATCTGCTGCTGCTGTGGGGCGCCGATCGTAACGGCGCCAACCCAATGACCCCGGAAGAGGTTCACCGCGTTGCCAATGAACGCCTGATGCAAATGATGCCGCAGGTGCTGCCTGCGCCTGATGCGATGGGGCCGCAGATGCCGGCGCCGGCGACGGGCCTGACGCCGCCGCCGTCCGCGCAACCTCTGCCAGCAGGGGGGCAATAGTGGCAAGTTATCGTAGCCAGGGACGCTGGGTTATCTGGCTCTCGTTTCTTATTGCGCTATTGCTGCAGATTATGCCCTGGCCGCAGGACATCACCGTCTTCCGGCCAAACTGGGTGTTGTTGATTCTGCTTTACTGGATCCTGGCGCTGCCGCATCGGGTTAACGTCGGTACCGGCTTTGTGATGGGGGCGATTCTCGACCTCATCAGCGGTTCGACGCTTGGCGTACGCGCGCTGTCGTTAAGTATCGTTGCCTATCTGGTCGCTTTAAAATATCAGCTGTTCCGTAATCTGGCGCTCTGGCAACAGGCGCTGGTGGTCATGCTGTTGTCTCTTGCCGTTGATATCATTGTTTTCTGGGCAGAGTTTTTAGTGATCAACGTCTCTTTCCGTCCGGAAGTGTTCTGGAGTAGTGTAGTAAACGGTGTGCTCTGGCCGTGGCTATTCCTGCTAATGCGTAAAGTGCGTCAGCAATTTGCGGTTCAATAAAGGTTGATATGACAACTCTGTATCTGGCTTCTGGTTCCCCGCGTCGGCAGGAACTGTTAACTCAGCTTGGCCTCTCTTTCGAACGCCTGGTTCCGGGTATTGAGGAACGGCGCGGCCCTCAGGAGAGCGCTGCGCATTATGTTGCGCGTCTGGCGCGAGAAAAAGCGCTGGCTGGCGTGGCTATGGCGCCGCGAGATCTGCCGGTGTTGGGGGCGGATACGATTGTCATTCTTAACGGCGAAGTGCTGGAAAAGCCGCGCGATGCCGGGCACGCCGCAGAAATGCTTCGCATGCTTTCCGGAAAAACCCACCAGGTGATGACCGCGGTGGCGTTGGCGGATAAGCAGCAAACGCTGGATTGTCTGGTGGTGACGGAAGTGACCTTCCGTCTGCTCTCCGAGCAGGATATCGCTACCTACGTAGCCAGCGGCGAACCTTTAGATAAAGCAGGCGCATACGGTATTCAAGGGTTGGGTGGTTGTTTTGTCAGGAAGATAAATGGCAGCTATCACGCCGTAGTCGGCTTACCGCTGGTGGAAACGTATGAGTTGCTGAGTAACTTTAACTCACTGCGTGAAGAAAAGGGATAAAGATGACGGCTGAATTATTAGTTAACGTAACGCCATCCGAGACGCGCGTCGCGTATATCGATGGCGGGATCCTGCAGGAAATTCATATTGAGAGAGAAGCGCGGCGCGGAATCGTAGGCAATATCTACAAAGGTCGTGTCAGTCGCGTGTTGCCTGGAATGCAGGCGGCTTTTGTAGATATTGGCCTGGATAAGGCCGCCTTCCTGCATGCTTCCGATATCATGCCGCACACCGAGTGCGTGGCGGGTGAAGAGCAGAAGCAGTTTACCGTTCGCGATATTTCCGAACTGGTGCGTCAGGGCCAGGACCTGATGGTACAGGTGGTGAAAGATCCGCTGGGCACCAAAGGCGCGCGTCTGACCACCGACATCACCATACCTTCCCGCTATTTAGTGTTTATGCCCGGCGCTTCGCACGTCGGCGTATCGCAGCGTATTGAAAGCGAGGCCGAGCGCGAACGCCTGAAAAGCGTGGTCACCGAATATTGCGACGAGCAGGGTGGGTTTATTATCCGCACCGCGGCGGAAGGCGTGCATGAGCAAGAGATGGCGGCGGATGCGGCCTACCTTAAGCGCGTCTGGACCAAAGTCATGGAGCGCAAAAAGCGCAACCAGACCCGTTATCAGATGTACGGCGAGCTGGCGCTGGCCCAGCGCGTGCTGCGCGATTTCGCCGATGCTCAGCTTGACCGCATTCGCGTGGATTCGCGCCTGACCTACGAGGCGCTGCTGGAGTTCACCGCGGAATACATCCCGGAAATGACCAGCAAGCTGGAACATTACAGCGGCCGCCAGCCTATTTTCGATCTCTTTGACGTTGAGAACGAAATCCAGCGCGCGCTGGAGCGTAAAGTCGAGCTGAAATCAGGCGGCTATCTGATCATCGATCAGACCGAAGCGATGACCACCATTGATATCAACACCGGGGCGTTCGTCGGCCACCGCAATCTCGACGACACTATCTTCAATACCAATATTGAAGCCACGCAGGCCATCGCGCGCCAGCTGCGTCTGCGTAACCTGGGCGGCATTATCATCATTGATTTTATTGATATGAATAATGAAGATCATCGTCGTCGGGTACTGCATTCGCTGGAGCAGGCGCTGAGTAAAGACCGGGTGAAAACCAGCATTAACGGCTTCTCGCAGCTGGGGCTGGTCGAGATGACCCGCAAGCGCACCCGCGAAAGCGTGGAACATGTGCTGTGTAACGAGTGTCCTACCTGTCATGGACGCGGCACGGTAAAGTCGGTCGAAACGGTCTGTTATGAGATTATGCGCGAGATAGTCCGCGTGCATCATGCGTATGACTCAGACCGCTTCCTGGTCTATGCTTCACCTGCCGTCGCGGAAGCTCTGAAAGGGGAAGAGTCCCACGCGCTGGCGGAAGTCGAAATCTTTGTCGGCAAGCAGGTTAAAGTGCAAATTGAGCCGCTCTATAATCAAGAGCAGTTCGATGTGGTAATGATGTAATCATTCAGCCCGTCGTTCCCGATGGCGTCGGGGGCGGTAAACAGGCGGGCTGAAGGATGAGGCGTAACAGGCTGACAAGGAGAGATGCGTTGAGGCGATGGCCCGGGATATTACTGCTCACCGTGGCAACCGTGGTGGTGATTGTTGCGCTGCTGGTGAGCGGCCTGCGTCTGGCATTGCCGCAGCTAAATAACTGGCGTCCCCAACTGCTGGAGAAAATTACCGCGGTATCCGGGGTGGCGGTCGATGCCTCGCAGATCAACGCCAACTGGGAAAACTTCGGCCCGACGCTGGACGTTCGCGATATTAAAGCCACCTTGAAAGACGGTGGCGAAATGACGATCAAACGGGTTACCCTTGCGCTCGACGTCTGGCAAAGCCTGCTACATATGCGCTGGCAGTTCCGCGACCTGACCTTCTGGCAGCTGCAAATCCACACCAATACCCCCATCCAGACCAACGACGACGGCGCCAGCCTGAAGACCGACCGAATCAGCGATCTGTTCCTGCGTCAGTTTGACCACTTTATTCTCCGCGATAGCCATTTGAGCTTCCTGACGATTTCCGGTCAGCGCGCGGAGCTGGCGATCCCGCAGCTTACCTGGCTTAACGGTAAAAACCGCCACCGCGCCGAGGGGCAACTGAGCCTTTCGAGCCTCACCGGCCAGCACGGCGTCATGCAGGTGCGGATGGATTTACGTGACGAGAACGGCCTGCTCAATAAGGGGCGCCTCTGGTTACAAGCCGACGACATCGACGTTAAACCCTGGCTCGGGCGCTGGATGCAGGACAACATCGCCCTGCAGAGCGCGCGCTTTAGTCTCGAAGGTTGGATGACCATCGATAAAGGCGATGTCGCCAGCGGCGATGTGTGGCTGAAAAAAGGCGGCGCCAGCTGGCAGGGTGACAAGCATCTGCATCAGCTGTCGGTGGATAACCTGACGGCGCATATCACACGCGAAAATCAAAGTTGGGCATTTCATATCCCCGACACGCGGATCTCGATAGACGGTAAAGCCTGGCCGCGCGGCGCGCTGGCGATGGCGTGGATCCCGGCGCAGGAAGTGGGTGGTAATAACAATCAGCGTAGCGATGAGCTGCGCATCCGCGCCAGCAATCTCGAGCTTGGCGGCCTGACCGGTCTGCAGCCGATGGCCGATAAGCTGGCGCCGAGCTTTGGCGAAGTGTGGCGAACTACCCAGCCGAGCGGCAAGATCAACCTGTTGGCATTGGATATCCCGCTGCAGGCAACGGAAAAGACCCGTTTCCAGGCCGACTGGAGCGATCTGGCGTGGAAGCAGTGGAAGCTGCTGCCGGGGGCCGAGCACTTTTCCGGCAGCCTGAGCGGCAGCGTTGAAAACGGCGAACTGCGCGCGCATATGACCCAGGCGAAAATGCCCTATGAAACGGTCTTTCGCGCGCCGCTGGAGATAGCCCAGGGCGATGCGACTCTGAGCTGGGAGAAGAACAGCAAGGGCTTTATGCTGGATGGCCGCGATATCGACGTACAGGCTACCGGCGTTCGCGCGCGCGGCGGCTTCCGCTATCTGCAGCCGGAAGGCGATGAGCCGTGGTTAGGCATCCTGGCGGGTATCAGTACCAACGATGGCGGCCAGGCGTGGCGTTATTTCCCGGAAAACCTGATGGGCAAAGCGCTGGTGGATTACCTGAGCGGCGCAATTAAGGGTGGCCAGGCCAGCAATGCCACCCTGGTTTACGGCGGCAACCCGCATCTGTTCCCTTATGAGCATAACGAAGGCCAATTCCAGGTCTCGGTACCGCTGAAGAACGCGACCTTCGCCTTCCAGCCGGACTGGCCAGCGCTGACCGGCCTGGATATCAACCTTAACTTCGTTAATAACGGCCTGTGGATGAAGGCGGATAAAGCGATGCTGGGCAACGTCACCGCCAGCAACCTTGACGCGGTGATCCCCGACTATTCCCATGAAAAACTGTTTATTGATGCCGATGTTAACGGACCGGGCAAAGAGGTCGGCCCTTATTTCAAACAGACCCCGCTGAAGGATTCGCTCGGCTCGGCGCTGGATGAACTGCAGCTGGATGGTAATGTGAGCGCTCGCTTACATCTTGCTATCCCGCTCGATGGCGAGATGACCACCGCCAAAGGCGATGTGCGGCTGAAAAATAACGATCTGTTTATCAAGCCGATTGACGCGACGCTGAAGAACCTCAATGGTCAGTTCAGCTTTGAGAACGGAGATTTAAAAAGCGGGCCGCTAAGCGCGACCTGGTTTAATCAACCGCTGAACCTCAATTTCACCACTACTGAAGGGGCGAAAGCCTTCCTCGTTGACGTCGGCATGAACGCTAACTGGCAGCCGACGCGTACCGGCCTGCTGCCGAAAGCGGTCAATGATGAACTCAGCGGCAGCGTCCCCTGGGATGGCAAAGTGGCCATTGAGTTACCGTATCACGGTAGCGCGAGCTACAAAGTCGATATCAACGGCGATCTGAAAAATGTGAGTAGTCACTTACCTGCGCCGGTGAATAAATCGGCGGGCGAACCGTTGCCGGTGAAAATCAACGTGACCGGTGGCTTAAACAGCTTCGATCTGACCGGCAACATCGGCAGCAAGAACCACGTCAATAGCCGCTGGTTACTGAATAATAAGCTGACGCTCGACCGGGCGATTCTGACCTCCGACAGCAAAGCGATTCCTTCGCTGCCTGAAGCATCAGGCGTCGAGCTGAACATGCCGGCGATGGATGGCGCGCAATGGCTGGCGTTGTTCCAGCGGGGGGCCGTCAACGAAGTGAGCAGTAATATGGCTTTCCCTGAGCGCGTGACGCTTCGTACACCGTCGCTGGCGTTCGCCGGGCAAAACTGGAATAACGTCAGTCTGGTCTCCCAGCCTGACGGTAGCGGCTCGAAGGTGGAGGCGCAGGGGCGCGAAATCAACGCTACGTTGACGATGCATAAGAACGCGCCCTGGCTGGCGGCTATTCGCTATCTCTATTACAACCCTTCCAGCGATAACAACGGCACGGCGAAAAAAGAGAGCGGCCCGCTGGCTGATACCCGTCTGGATTTCCGCGGCTGGCCTGATTTACAGCTGCGCTGTAAAGAGTGCTGGCTGTGGGGGCAAAAATATGGGCGAATCGACGGTGACTTCGATATCAAGGGCGATACGCTCACCCTCAGTAATGGCCTGGTGGATACCGGCTTTGGCCGGCTCACTACCGATGGCGTCTGGGTGAATGCGCCCGGCGGCGTGCGTACCTCGCTGAAAGGCAAGCTGCACGGTAATAAAACGGATGACTTCGTGAACTTCTTTGGCGTTTCGACGCCGGTAAAAGGCTCGTCGTTTGATGTCGATTACGATCTGCACTGGCGCGCGCCGCCATGGCAGCCTGATGTCGCTTCGCTGAACGGGATCCTCAAAAGCCGCCTCGGCAAAGGCGAGTTTACTGACCTGAGCACCGGTCATGCCGGTCAGCTGTTACGGCTATTGAGCGTTGACGCGCTGCTGCGTAAGCTACGCTTCGATTTCAGCGACACTTTCCAGGAAGGCTTCTGGTTTGATTCGATTCGCAGTACGGCATGGATTAAAGACGGCGTATTGAATACGGATGATACGCTGGTGGATGGCCTTGAAGCCGACATCGCGATGAAAGGTTCGGTCGATCTGGTGCGCCGTCGTTTAGATTTACAAGCGGTGGTGGCGCCGGAAATATCGGCGACCGTGGGCGTAGCGGCGGCATTCGCCGTCAACCCGATCGTCGGCGCGGCGGTTTTTGCCGCCAGCAAGGTGCTTGGGCCGCTGTGGAACAAAGTGTCGATTCTGCGCTATCGCATTACGGGTCCAATCGATCAGCCGGAAATCAACGAAGTGCTGCGCCAGGCGCGCAGCAACAAAAAGCAATGATTTGACGAGTACGGGGAATTATCGCACTCTCAATAGAGGGCATTTTCTCCCCGTCATCTTTTTCGCCGCATGGCATTCCCCTGTGTCAGGCGGCAACAAACGAGTAGCGTAACGATGAGTTTGAACCTGGTAAGTGAACAATTACTGTCGGCAAATGGCCTGAATCATCAGGACCTGTTTGCCATTCTTGGCCAACTGGCTGAGCGCCGTCTCGATTACGGCGATCTTTATTTTCAGTCGAGCTATCACGAATCCTGGGTTCTGGAAGACAGCATCATTAAAGATGGGTCGTACAATATTGACCAGGGCGTAGGCGTCCGGGCGGTAAGCGGCGAGAAAACTGGTTTTGCCTATGCGGACCAAATCAGCAAACTGGCGCTTGAGCAGAGCGCGCAGGCGGCGCGTACTATCGTCCGCGACCATGGCGACGGCAAAGTGCAGACGCTCGGCGCGGTGGAGTACAGCTCTCTCTATACCAGCGTCGATCCGCTGCAGAGCATGAGCCGCGAAGAGAAACTGGATATTCTGCGCCGCGTCGATAAGGTGGCGCGTGCCGCCGATAAGCGCGTGCAGGAAGTTTCCGCCAGTCTGAGCGGCGTCTACGAGCTTATCCTGGTAGCGGCAACGGACGGGACGCTGGCCGCTGATGTCCGTCCGCTGGTTCGTCTCTCCGTGAGCGTGCTGGTGGAGGAAGACGGCAAACGCGAGCGCGGCGCCAGTGGCGGCGGAGGACGGTTTGGCTATGATTATTTCCTCGCGCCGCTGGATGGCGACGTACGGGCGGATGTCTGGGCGCGTGAAGCGGTACGTATGGCATTAGTCAATCTGTCCGCGGTTGCGGCGCCAGCCGGTATGCTGCCGGTGGTGCTTGGCGCGGGCTGGCCTGGCGTGCTGCTGCATGAAGCCGTCGGCCACGGCCTGGAAGGTGACTTTAACCGTCGCGGCACCTCGGTCTTCAGCGGTCACATGGGCGAATTAGTCGCCTCTGAACTGTGCACCGTCGTGGATGACGGCACCATGGCCGATCGCCGTGGTTCGGTCGCGATTGATGACGAAGGTACGCCGGGTCAATACAACGTGCTTATCGAAAACGGCGTCCTGAAAGGTTATATGCAGGATAAGCTCAACGCGCGTCTGATGGGCGTCGCGCCGACCGGTAATGGTCGCCGCGAATCTTATGCGCATCTGCCGATGCCGCGGATGACCAACACCTATATGCTGGCCGGTAAGTCGACGCCACAGGAGATTATCGAATCGGTCGATTACGGTATCTATGCGCCGAACTTTGGCGGCGGTCAGGTGGACATTACCTCCGGTAAATTTGTCTTCTCGACCTCGGAAGCCTATCTGATTGAAAAAGGTAAAGTGACCAAGGCAGTCAAAGGCGCGACGCTAATCGGTTCCGGTATCGAAGCGATGCAGCAGATTTCCATGGTCGGTAACGACCTGAAGCTGGATAGCGGCGTTGGCGTGTGCGGTAAAGAAGGGCAGAGCGTCCCGGTCGGCGTCGGCCAGCCGACGCTGAAAGTCGACAACCTTACCGTTGGCGGCACCGCCTGATAACGGCTGGTCCCGGCGGCGCGAAGCCGCTGCCGGGATGTCAGTTAACGGGTCATCCCGCGCCCGTGCATTCCCTGATAGATCTTCGCCACTTCGACAAAATAATCCGTCAGATAGTTAATACATACCTGCACCTTCAGCGGTAGCTTATCTTTTTCGGTATATAGCGCATAGACCGGTCGCGGATCCGATTGATAGCTCGGCAGCAGGATCTCCAGTTCACCGCGGTTGATCTCGTCGATCGCCCACATCAGCGGAACGTAGGCCACGCCAACGCCGGCAGTCAGCCAGCGGATCAGCGTCATCGGGTCGTTGGTGACGAAGCGTCCTTGTGGGATCAGGCGCGTTGAGATCCCCTCCGGAGCGATAATTTCGAACTCATTATCTGGCCGTACGCTGTATTCCAGCCACGAGTGGCTGGCAAGATCCGCTGGTTTTTCCGGACATCCCGCGTGCTGAAGATAGCTTTTCGCCGCGCAGAGCACCATTGGCATTGAGCCTAACCGCCGCGAGAAGAGGCTGGAATCCTGCAATGCGCCGACGCGTATCACCACGTCGAGGCCGTCGGCAATCAGGTCCGGCGCGGGGATGCCGGTCACCAGATTAATCGATAAACCCGGATATTCTTTGAGCATTTCGGCGGTTATGCGCGCCAGCACATTCTGTGCCATAGTTGAAGAGCTACCGATGCGCAGCGTGCCGATAGGGGTATTGTTGAAGGCATACAGCTGTTCATGGACGTCCTGCGCTTCAAAGAGCATTCTTCGGCAGCCCTGGTAATAAATTTTACCCGCTTCTGTTAAGCCCAGGCTGCGGGTGCTGCGGTTGAGCAGCTTTACCTGAAGCTCGTCTTCCAGTTTAGCAACGGTCTGGCTGATAGATGAAACGCTCATCTGGAGCTGGCGTGCGGCGGCGGTGAAAGAGCCCAGCTCAACCACTTTGGCGAACACCGACATGCGTTTTAGTCGTTCCATTATTCACTCTGGCTTAAAAGTGATTTAGATCACATATTATAGATAAGGCTGCAATTGTTACGTTAATATATAGTTAGCTACATAATAAACGCATCACGCTACCACCTGTACGCTTCTTATCAAGGTCATCATGAGTCTGTTTCCTGTCATAGTGATTTTCGGCCTATCGTTTCCGCCGATCTTCTTTGAGCTGCTATTGTCGCTAGCCATCTTCTGGCTGGTGCACCGTTTGCTGGTTCCGACCGGTATTTATGATTTTGTCTGGCACCCTGCACTGTTTAATACTGCGCTGTATTGCTGTCTGTTTTATCTGATATCGCGCTTGTTCGTTTGAGGTCGATGTGAAAACACTAACAAGAAATATCCTGCGTACTGCCATCACTGTGATACTGGTTATTCTGGCGTTTATCGCTATTTTTCGCGCATGGGTGTACTACACCGCGTCGCCGTGGACGCGCGATGCGCGCTTTAGCGCCGATATCGTCGCCATCGCGCCGGACGTGTCGGGGCTCATTTCGCAAGTGAATGTCAAGGATAACCAACTGGTTAAGAAAGACCAGGTATTGTTCGTTATTGACCAACCTCGTTACCAAAAAGCGCTGGCGGAGGCGGAAGCCGACGTCTCTTATTACCAGACGCTGGCTCAGGAAAAACGCGTTGAAGCCGGGCGCCGTAACAGGCTCGGCGTGCAGGCCATGTCGCGCGAAGAGATTGACCAGGCCAACAACGTACTGCAAACCGTTGAGCATCAGCTGGCGAAAGCGGTGGCCAGCCGCGACTTAGCCAAGCTGGATCTTGAACGTACGGTTATCCGTGCGCCTGCTGATGGCTGGGTGACCAACCTGAACGTCTACTCCGGCGAATTCATCACCCGCGGTTCGACCGCGGTCGCTTTGGTGAAACAAAATACCTTCTACGTGATGGCCTATCTGGAAGAGACCAAGCTGGAAGGCGTGCGTCCAGGCTACCGCGCCGAAATCACCCCGCTCGGCAGTAGTAAGGTGATAAAAGGTACCGTCGACAGCGTTGCCGCGGGCGTAACCAACGCCAGCAGCAGCAGCGATGCGAAAGGCATGGCTTCCGTTGACTCCAACCTTGAGTGGGTACGTCTGGCGCAGCGCGTGCCGGTACGTATCCGTCTTGACCAGCAGCAGGGCAACCTCTGGCCGTCGGGCACCACTGCGACCGTTGTCATCACCGGCAAAGAAGATCGCGACGCCAGCCAGGCCAACTTCTTCCAGAAAGTCGCCATGCGCTTGCGTGAGTTTGGTTAATCGCCATGGGGACCTATACCATTGCTCCCCGGCATCTCCGCTTTGCCATTAAGCTTGCATGCGCGGTGGTGCTGGCGCTGTTCGTCGGCTTTCATTTTCAGCTTGAGACGCCGCGCTGGGCCGTATTGACCGCGGCTATCGTGACCGCCGGTCCGGCATTTGCCGCTGGCGGTGAGCCCTATTCCGGGGCGATTCGCTACCGCGGGATGCTGCGTATTGCCGGGACGTTTATCGGCTGTATTGCCGCGCTGGCGATCATCATCCTCATGATCCGCGCGCCGCTATTGATGATGCTGGTCTGCTGTCTCTGGGCCGGTTTCTGCACCTGGATCTCCTCGCTGGTGAAGGTCGAAAACTCCTACGCCTGGGGGCTGGCGGGTTATACGGCGCTGATTATCATCATCACCATTCATACCGACCCGATGCTGGCGCCGCAGTTTGCCGTCGAGCGCTGCAGCGAAATTGTCATCGGGATCGTCAGCGCCATCGTCGCTGACCTGCTATTTTCTCCGCGTTCTATCAAAAAAGAGATCGACCTCGAACTGGATAACCTGCTGCTGGATCAGTATCGCCTGATGCAGCTTTGTGTCGCCCATGGCGATAGCGAGGTGGTGGATAAAGCCTGGGGAGCGCTGGTGCGTCGTACTGCCGCGCTGGAGGGGATGCGCGGCAACCTGATCATGGAATCTTCGCGCTGGGCGAAGGTAAACCAGCGGCTAAAGGCGATCAACACGCTATCGCTGACGCTGATTACTCAGGCCTGCGAAACCTATCTGATCCAGAACTCTCGCCCGGAGATGGTGACTGACGACTACCGCGAGCTGTTTGCCGAGCCCGTAGAAACCGTACAGGATGTGCATCAACAGCTTAAGCGTATGCGCCGCTTCCTGACCTGGAAAGGTGAACACAATACGCCAGTTACGATTTATAGCTGGGTCGGCGCGGCGACGCGTTACCTGCTGCTGAAGCGCGGCGTGGTCGGCAATACCAAAATCAGCCGTATCGAAGATGAAGTCTTACGCGGCGAAACGGTGGTGAAGGTTGAGTCCGCCGAGCGTCACCACGCGATGGTCAATTTCTGGCGAACCTCTATTTCGTGTATTCTCGGCACCTTGTTCTGGTTGTGGACCGGCTGGACATCCGGTAGCGGGGCGATGGTTATGATTGCCGTGGTGACCGCGCTGGCGATGCGTCTGCCTAACCCGCGGATGGTGGCCTTAGACTTCCTCTATGGCACCCTTGCCGCTCTACCGCTCGGCGCGCTGTTCTTCCTTGTCGTCATGCCTGCGACGCAGCAGAGCATGCTGCTGCTGTGTATCAGCCTTGCCGCGATGGCGTTCTTTATCGGCATTGAGGTACAAAAGCGGCGGTTGGGATCGCTTGGGGCCCTGGCGAGCACCATCAATATTCTGGTGCTGGATAACCCGATGCAGTTCCAGTTTAGCCAGTTCCTCGATAGCGCCCTGGGGCAGATTGTCGGCTGTTTCCTCGCGCTGATGGTGATTCTGTTAGTGCGTGATAACTCGCAGGCCCGCACCGGACGGGTGCTATTGAACCAGTTCGTCTCGGCGGCGGTCTCTTCGCTGACCACGAATAGCGCCCGGCGTAAAGAGAACCATTTGCCGGCGCTGTATCAACAGCTATTTTTACTGCTGAACAAGTTTCCCGGCGATATCGCCCGCTTCCGGCTGGCGCTGACGCTGATTATCGCGCACCAGCGTCTACGCGATGCCCCGGTGCCGGTAAACGAGGATTTGTCGGCCTTCCACCGCCAGCTGCGGCGAACCGCCGATCACGTTATCTCCGCCGGCAGCGATGATAAGCGCCGCCGTTACTTTAACCGTCTGCTGGAAGAGCTTGATGTTTATCAGGAAAAACTCCTTCACTGGCAGGCGTCGCCCCAGGTCACTGAGCCGGTGCGACGGCTGGTCGATATGCTGAAGAAATATCAGCACGTGCTCACCAACAGCTAAGCTGCGAACCGACGCCCCGGCGTCGGTTTTTTTATCGCTATACTTATTTGGTGTAGAGGGACAGAGCTTAAGGGGCGCCGGGCAATGACTATTTATACCTTTGATTTTGATGAAATAGCTGAGCAACAGGATTTCTATCGCGAGTTTTCCCGCGCCTTCGCGCTACCGGATAAGCAGGTGGATAACCTCGACGCGCTGTGGAGCGCGGTGACGGGAGGGCGCTTACCGTTCCCGCTGGAGATTGAATTTGTTCATCTGGATGAAAAACAGCGTCGTCGCTTTGGCGCGTTAATTTTGCTGTTCGATGAAGCGGAAGAGGAGCTGGAAGGACTACTACGTTTCAATGCCCGTTGGGCATAAAAAAGCCCCCGGCAGGGCGGGGGCAAGTCGTCGGATAAGACGACGAGGGTTTATTTGTACAACTCAGCAGTCGCGTGCCAGCTGTCGCCGGTACGAGCTTCAATAATGCGGTAGCTGCTGGCGCCTTCTTTCTCGGCTTTAGCCGCCAGTTCCTGGCGCATATCCATTGGCGCGCTACCTACTTGAGATACAGAGATAGTGCCCATTGGTTGCAGATTTTGTGCTTGATCGGCGTTCACTTGCTGTACGGCTGCGCTTGCGCCGAAAGAGAGAACAGATGCCAGACCCAGGGATGCGATGATAATTGCGCTTTTCATAATCTTTACTCCAACCATTTGTGCAGCGGCGGGAGATTTCGTATGAACCCAGGCCGCTGAAGAGATACTGTTTCAGTTAATGACCGACAATCGTTAAAGCTTATTTATAAAGTTCAGCAGTGGCGTGCCAGTGGTCGCCGGTGCGAGCTTCGATAATGCGATAAGAAGAAGCACCTTCTTCTTGTGCTTTTTTGTTCAGCATTTCGTGCATATCCATCGGGGAAGAACCTACCGCGCCGATAGATACGGTGCCCAGTGACTGGCGGCTTTCCGCTTGAGTGCTGTTGATTGAATCAGCGGCGAAAGCGCCAAAGGACAGTACGGATAGCATGCTGAGTGCGGCTACAGTGGTTTTGATTTTCATGATGTTCACCTCGTCGAATTTTATTATTAGGGGGCTTTGTTTCGTGACCCTCATCACAAAATCAAGTATACACTAATCACCAAAAATATTAATACCATGCTAATTGTTTTCAGTGTAAATAATTTCCAAGAAATGTCGTTTTTATAACGTATAAGAATTAGAAATGTCATTCATGGGGTGAATGTCATGATTATTTATATTTAAATCAAATAGATATTGCGCTTTGATCTTTTGTGCGCTTTAGCCGTTATCATTCGGTAAAGGAATGTATAGAGGTGGAAAACCACACTAAATGTTAAAAAAATGCTGCTTTATTTGAAGGTTTGAGGGGGAGCGTTTTGCGGGGAAGAGCCCTCTGGCGGGAACCAGAGGGGGAGCGCTTAGAGTTCCTGTTCGAACAGGACCAGAATCGCGTCGTAGAGATCTTTAACGGAAAAACCGCGGGCAGGGGTGGTAAAGATAGTGTCATCCCCCGCGATACTACCGAGAATACCTTCGGCTTTACCTAAGGAATCCAGCAGGCGTGCGATCAGCTGCGCCGCGCCGGGGCTGGTGTGAATCACTACCACCGCATCGTTATAATCGATGTCCAGCACCAGGTTTTTCAGCGGGCTGGAGGTCGTCGGCACGCCGAGTTCGGCAGGCAAACAGTAGACCATTTCCATTTTGGCGTTACGCGTGCGAACGGCGCCAAACTTTGTCAGCATGCGGGAAACTTTCGATTGGTTGATGTTCTCGAAACCTTCTTCCTGCAGCGCCTGAACGATTTCGCCTTGCGAGCTGAATTTTTCTTCTTTAAGCAGCGATTTAAACGCTTTAACCAGTTCTTCTTGTTTTGCCGAACTACGCATAAGTCACCCAGATTATGGTGGTAAAAACAACATCATTATGCATACAAGTGCATTTTTATGCAAATAATCCGCAAAGGAATAGCGTAAATAATGTTATGAAAGGCGCATATTTTAGCAAATAACCCTGATGAGGAACATGCCTGCATCACAGCGGGTAAATTGCTGTAAAAGTGAAATAAATGTTATGAAATTGATATTGTTTTGCCGAGCGGGCTGGGTGTATTGTAACCAATAGTCGATCCGGTACTACGGCTTTGCTGGATGGCCAGTCTCAGGAAGAAAAATGCGAATTTGCTGCATCATTGCGCGTACCCCGCATTCTTCAGCCATAATTATTGTAATTGTTCATCTTGTGAATTAAGGTCCAGGCGACGGAATAACGAAAGACTATACCCGTCATACTTCGAGCTGCATGTGCGTTGGCTGCAATCGTTCACCCCAGTCACTTACTTCAGTAAGCTCCTGGGGATTCACGCTCTTGCCGCCTTCCTGCAACTCGAATTATTTAGGGTGTAAATTAACCATAATAAGGAGTTTAGGATGAAAGTTGCAGTCCTCGGCGCCGCTGGTGGCATCGGCCAGGCGCTTGCCCTACTACTTAAGACCCAACTGCCTTCAGGTTCAGAGCTCTCGTTGTACGACATCGCTCCGGTTACGCCGGGCGTGGCGGTAGATCTAAGTCATATTCCCACAGATGTAAAAATCAAAGGTTTCTCCGGTGAAGATGCAACCCCGGCGCTGGAAGGCGCTGATGTGGTGCTGATTTCCGCCGGCGTCGCGCGCAAGCCCGGCATGGATCGTTCCGACTTATTTAATGTTAACGCCGGTATCGTTAAAAATCTGGTGCAGCAGATCGCAAAAACCTGTCCGCAGGCCTGCATCGGTATTATCACCAACCCGGTAAATACCACCGTCGCTATCGCCGCCGAAGTGCTGAAAAAAGCCGGCGTGTACGATAAAAACAAACTGTTTGGCGTCACCACGCTCGACATTATTCGCTCTAATACTTTTGTCGCCGAGCTGAAAGGCAAGTCGGCAACCGAGGTTGAAGTTCCGGTCATTGGCGGCCACTCTGGCGTCACTATCCTGCCTTTACTGTCGCAGATTTCTGGCGTCAGCTTTAGCGAGCAGGAAGTCGCGGATCTCACCAAACGTATTCAAAACGCCGGGACGGAAGTCGTGGAAGCGAAAGCGGGCGGCGGGTCGGCGACGCTGTCGATGGGCCAGGCGGCTGCGCGTTTCGGGCTCTCACTGGTGCGTGCCATGCAGGGTGAAAAAGGCGTGGTTGAATGTGCCTACGTCGAAGGTGACGGCCAGTATGCCCGTTTCTTCTCGCAGCCGCTGCTGCTGGGCAAAAATGGCGTGGAAGAGCGTCAGTCTATCGGTAAACTCAGCGCTTTTGAACAGCAGGCGCTGGAAGGCATGCTGGATACGCTGAAGAAAGATATCGCCCTCGGCGAGGATTTCGTCAACAAGTAACATCTCCTTAGCAGAAAAGCCGGAACCGTCGTTCCGGCTTTTTTATCGCCTCATCTCCCTGCCGAATGCGCCGCCTGGCGGCTAAATCTGCTAAAATCCCCGCGTCTTAAGCCCCACGCAATGAGGACGTTGTGAAAAAGATCGAAAGAAAGCAGACCAGGGACCACATTACGCAAATCATTCGCTATCAAATTCTTTCCGGAGCGATAAAACCGGGAGATGAGCTGGCGCAGGAGAGTATTGCTGAGCAGCTAGGGCTTTCACGTATGCCGGTTAGAGAAGCGTTGCAGTCTCTTGAACAAGAGGGGTTTCTGGTGCGCTTGCCTAACCGTCATATGCAGGTATCAAAGCTGGTGCCCGATGATGTTAGCCATATTTTTCGCGTGATCGCGGTGATGGCTGCCGAATTGTTCACTCTCGTGCCGGCAAACCAGGGGGAATTGCTGCTCGGGCGCGCGCAAGCGCTGGCGCAGCCTGGCGACAAAACTCGCGAACTGGATTTTCATCAGTTGCTGATTTCCTATCTTGATAACCGCTATCTGGCGAAGGCGTATCAGCAATTTTTGGATGGTTATATCTCTTATGTCATTCTGTATCTGAAAGACGATAGCCAGGAATCGGCACTGATACTACATGAACTGGCTGGAGCCATTAGCCGCGGCGATGTGGGCAATATTGCTCAGGCAACACAGCGTTATTTCCTCATGCTTGCGGAAATTATGCGTCAACATATGAAGGATTGGGAAAGTGCAGAAGCCTAAATTAGGGAAAATTAAGCTTCTTTCGGCGAAAGAGCAGGTCGCTGCGGTATTACGCAAAGCGATTCTTTCGCGGGATTTAGTGGAAGGGCAGGAGATAACTCTCGAAGGCATTGCCCGGATGGTCGGCGTTTCCAGCATGCCGGTGCGCGAAGCGTTTCAGATTTTAGCCGCCGATGGCCTGATTAAAGTCCGCCCTAATAAAGGCGCGGTGGTGTTGGGGATCAACGAACAGACGATTCGCGAGCATTATGAAATTCGCGCGCTGCTGGAAAGTGAGGCGGTGGCGAAAGCCTCCCGTCCCGGCACGGATATTTCGTCCATTGCCCGGGTACACGATGCGGCGGAAAAAGCGCTGGCCGATAATAACTTCACTGAATATTCCGACCTGAACCAGGCCTTCCATATGGAGATCTGGAACGCCGCGGGCAACGAAAAAATGAAGATGCTGCTCTGTAATATGTGGAACGGACTGTCGATGGGGCACAAGGTCACCGAAGCAGAATACGCCGCTATCTCCATTCGCGAACATAAGGAGATTTTACAGGCACTTGAACAGCATAATGAAGAACTGGCGCGTCAGCGCATGCGCGAGCATATTATTCGCTCAATGGAAAATATGCTCACGCGATACCTTCCCGAAACCTCTGTATAGCGCTAAAGCCTGTTGGTTTTAGTCGTATTCATCAACGCTATTAATCATCTCTTGTGACGATCTGCAGAGGATCTTGATGCAGATCGCACTGCGCGATCTTTGTTTAAAAACGCATTGACTTACTTTTTGCATGGGCATAATTTCTCCTTCGTCAATATTGGATACAATATCATATATCATTGATAGGGATAATTATAAATATGGAACCGATTACCATCACCTTATGTTTGCTGGTGTTCGCTATCGTCATGTTTGTCTGGGAGAAGGTGCCTTTGGCAGTGACTTCCATGGTGGTCTGCGTGGCGTTAGTGCTCACCGGCGTGTTGGATCTAAAACAAGCTTTTGCCGGTTTTATCGACTCCAACGTCATTCTTTTTGTCGCCATGTTTATCGTCGGCGGGGCGTTATTTGAAACCGGGATGGCCAATAAAGTCGGTGGGGTGATCACTCACTTCGCCAAAACCGAAAAACAGCTGATCTTCACCATCATGGTGGTCGTCGGCGTGATGTCGGGTTTTCTTTCCAACACCGGTACGGCGGCGGTATTGATCCCGGTAGTAATTGGCGTCGCGGCGAAATCGGGTTTTGCCCGCTCGCGTCTGCTGATGCCGCTGGTATTTGCCGCCGCGCTCGGCGGCAACCTGTCTCTGATTGGCGCGCCCGGCAACCTGATCGCGCAATCGGCGTTGCAGAATATCGGTAGCGGCTTTGGCTTCTTTGAGTATGCGAAAGTGGGTTTACCGATGCTGCTCTGCGGCATCCTCTATTTCCTGACTATTGGCTATAAATTTCTGCCTGCTACCGCGAATAGCGGTGAAGTCGGTAGCGTCGGCGAACAGCGTGATTACAGCCACGTTCCGCGCTGGAAACAGATCCTGTCGCTGGTGGTGCTGATCGCCACGATCCTCGGCATGATTTTTGAGAAACAGACTGGTATTAGCCTGACGGTGGCAGGCTGTATCGGTGCGTTGGTACTGGTGTTTACCGGCGTGCTGACGGAAAAGCAGGCCTATAAGGCGATTGATTCACAGACTATTTTCATTTTTGGCGGCACGCTGGCGCTGGCAAAAGCGCTGGAAATGACCGGTGCTGGCAAGCTGGTTGCCGATCATGTCATCGGCATGCTGGGCCAGAACTCTTCCCCGTTCATGTTGATGGTGGTGGTCTTTGCGCTGTCCGTCATCATGACCAATTTTATGTCCAATACCGCCACCGTCGCGCTACTGGTACCGGTGAGTTTGTCGATCGCGGCCGGAATGGGCGCCGATCCGAAAGCGGTTCTGATGGCGACCGTAATCGGCAGTTCCTGCGCCTACGCGACGCCGATCGGTATGCCCGCCAACATGATGGTGCTATCGGCAGGCGGCTATAAGTTTGTCGATTACGCCAAATCGGGCCTTCCTCTGATTATCGTTTCTACCATTGTCAGCCTTGTACTGCTGCCAATTCTTTTCCCTTTTCACCCGTAATTTACGGACGCTGTTCTGACTAAGGAGCCTTTATGAGCAAAAGCGAACAGATATCCCGAATGACCGATATTATGGCCAAATTCGTGGGATATACCGGCAAAGTATTGCCTGATGACGTCACTGCAAAACTGAAAGAGTTGCATAAGAAAGAGACCAGCCAGCTGGCGGACGTCATCTTTACCACCATGATTGAAAACCAGCGTCTGGCCAAAGAGCTGGATCGTCCCTCTTGCCAGGACACCGGCGTGATTCAGTTTTTGGTTGAGTGCGGCGCCAACTTCCCGCTGATTGGCGAGCTGAAAGCGCTGCTGCGCGAATCGGTGATTAAAGCCACCGTGGATTCTCCGCTGCGCCACAACAGCGTAGAGACCTTTGACGAATACAACACCGGTAAAAACGTGGGTAAAGGTACGCCGACGGTATTCTGGGAGATTGTCCCTGATTCTGACCAGTGCAGTATTTACACCTATATGGCCGGCGGCGGCTGCTCGCTGCCGGGTAAAGCGATGGTGCTGATGCCGGGCGCTGGTTACGAAGGCGTAACCCGTTTCGTGCTGGATGTCATGACCAGCTATGGCCTGAACGCCTGTCCGCCGTTGTTGGTTGGCGTTGGCGTCGCGACTTCCGTTGAAACGGCGGCGCTGCTGTCGAAGAAAGCGCTGATGCGTCCGGTGGGATCGCGCAATGAGAATGAACGCGCCGCATCGTTGGAGAAAATGCTCGAAGACGGCATTAATAAAATTGGCCTTGGCCCGCAGGGGATGTCCGGCAATACCTCCGTGATGGGCGTCAATATCGAAAATACCGCACGCCACCCTTCCACCATTGGCGTGGCGGTCAACGTCGGCTGCTGGTCGCACCGCAAAGGACATATCGTTTTCGATAAAGATTTGAATTACACCATTACGTCTCACACAGGAGTGGCTTTCTGATGACTAAAAAAATACTTACTACGCCAATTAAAGATGAAGATTTAGCTGATATTAAAGCGGGCGATATTATTTATCTTAATGGTCATATTGTTACCTGTCGTGATGTTGCTCATCGTCGTTTAATTGAAGGCGGTCGCGAATTGCCGGTCAACGTTGCCGGCGGCGCGATATTACATGCCGGGCCAATTGTGCGGCCGATTAAAGGTACAGAAGATAAATTTGAAATGGTCTCTGTTGGACCAACCACCAGTATGCGTATGGAGAAATTTGAAAAAGAATTTATTGCTAAGACCGGTGTGAAACTCATTGTCGGTAAAGGCGGCATGGGCAAAGGTACCGAAGAAGGCTGCGCCGAACATAAAGCGCTGCACTGCGTATTCCCGGCCGGCTGCGCGGTGGTTGCCGCGGTCTGTGTGGAAGAAATTGAAGACGCCCAGTGGCGTGATTTAGGTATGCCGGAAACCTTATGGGTTTGCCGGGTAAAAGAATTCGGCCCACTTATTGTGTCGATCGATACCCATGGAAATAACCTGTTTGAGCAGAATAAAGTGATATTTAATCAGCGCAAAGAGATTGTCGCTGATGAGATCTGTCAGCACGTAAGTTTTATTAAATAACTCCTGGCTAAATATATTGCGCAGTAGTGGCGAGAATTAAATTCCGCGATAAAGAGGCTCTGACCATGTGGTCCGGGGAAATCCACTCTGCTATCGCGGGTTCATCACGCCATTATTGCGCCCCTCCAAAGGCTATTTTATGACTGATGCTGCGCTGTTAGGCGAGGGCTTCACCCTGATGTTTCTTGGCATGGGCTTCGTGCTGGCGTTCCTGCTGCTGCTCATTTTCGCCATCCGGGGGATGTCTCTCGCCGTTACCCGTCTGTTCCCTGAGCCGCCTGCCGCGTCCAAAGCGGCGCCGGCCGCCGTCGCGCCCGCCGACGACTTCGCCCGCTTAAAACCGGCGATTGTCGCCGCCATTCACCACCATCGCCGCCTTAATTCTTAATTCACGGAGGAATTCATGACCGTTGCCATTACCGATGTCGTCCTGCGCGACGCCCACCAGTCCCTGTTCGCCACCCGCCTGCGTCTCGACGATATGCTGCCCGTTGCGGCCGCGCTCGACGACGTCGGCTACCGCTCGCTGGAATGCTGGGGCGGCGCCACCTTTGACGCCTGCATCCGCTTCCTCGGCGAGGACCCGTGGGTCCGCCTGCGCGAACTGAAAAAGGCGATGCCGAAAACCCCGCTGCAGATGCTGCTGCGTGGCCAGAACCTGCTCGGCTACCGCCACTACGCCGACGACGTGGTGGCGCGCTTTGTCGAGCGCGCCGTCAAAAACGGCATGGACGTGTTCCGCGTTTTCGATGCCATGAACGACCCGCGCA
>NZ_JBYEZM010000012.1:0-86602 GCF_057624675.1 Klebsiella sp. PK01 | reverse complement strand
CCGGGGCATTAAACCGGTAGATGTAGAAAAAATTCGGTGGAGCGGTAGTTCAGTCGGTTAGAATACCTGCCTGTCACGCAGGGGGTCGCGGGTTCGAGTCCCGTCCGTTCCGCCACTTATTTATATTAAGCCTGCTATATTAGCGGGCTTAATAGCGAGAAAGATTTAGGGGCGTAGCTCAGTTGGTAGAGCACCGGTCTCCAAAACCGGGTGTCGCGAGTTCGAGTCTCTCCGCCCCTGCCATATATAATCCTTTGCTTCGGCAAAGGATTTTTTTTGTCTTTAATTTCTTCCCTCACACTGCCTTTCTTGCCTTTTGGTCACTCCATCCATGGAGTCAGATCGCTATTCCAGGATGCTGCTTTTCAGGATCTCGCGAATATGTGCCTGCTTATCGCTATTTTGTAGCCAAATGGCATACAGAGGACGTGAAAGCGTCGCGCTATCGGTCACCGTGTGC
The DNA here is from genome assembly GCF_057624675.1 of Klebsiella sp. PK01. Classification (NCBI taxonomy): domain Bacteria; kingdom Pseudomonadati; phylum Pseudomonadota; class Gammaproteobacteria; order Enterobacterales; family Enterobacteriaceae; genus Klebsiella; species Klebsiella sp. PK01. The sequence goes on along the minus strand of NZ_JBYEZM010000012.1, from coordinate 86,142 downwards.
AGGCCGGTTTTCTGCTGTGCCCAACTAACGGGTAACCAGGTACAACCGTTCAGCGTACTGAGTTGCTGATAAGCCAGTTCGGCGGAGCTCGTTGTCAACAGCGGCACATCATCGCTACCGATCAAACCCGCTTCGTTTTGCTGGAAGTCTGGTCCCCATTCCAGGCGCAGGTAGTTTAAATCATTCTTATTTTTTCCCGGCGTGGCACAATAGAGCGCCAGGGTGAAATGACCCAATAACTGGCTGCTTAATTCATCCATCTTCGGTGATTCAGTGGTGATCAGGAGATCAAGCTGGCGTTCATGCAACTGCTTTACTAATGACTGGCGCTGGGCTATCCGCGCCTCAAATTGCAGGTTATAGGGATCGTTGTAGAGTGTCCCCAGCCAACCGTTCAACAGGCATTCCCACAGCGATGCGCTGGCGCCGATCGAAAATTCATTATGGCGAGAAGAGTGGGCGACCTCCTTACGCGCGGCCTGCCAGGTATTCATCAACGTTTCGGCATAGGGCAACAGTTTCTCGCCGGCTGACGTCAGGCGAATATTGTTACGATGGCGGGTGAATAAATTTACGCCCAGCTGGTTCTCCAACTGACGAATGCGGAAGCTAACCGCTGATTGTGTTAAATAAAGCGCTTCCGCTGCCCGCCCAAAGTGGCGAGTTCTGCTCACTTCAAGGAAAGTTTTGAGCAATTCCGTGTCCACACTCTTCTCCGCAAAATTATTTGTCGTGATGATTTAAATGTTTTGTTTGACGCTCTGTCAAGCGTAACTAATACTCCGCGCCATAAATAGCTCGGCCAAAGAATCAGGAGCGTGTAGGATGGCGGAAAGCTTTACGACGACTAATCGTTTTTTCGACAATAAAAATTATCCACGCGGGTTCTCCCGTCACGGTGATTTCACCATCAAAGAGGCGCAACTGCTTGAACGTCATGGTTACGCCTTTAATGAGCTGGAATTGGGTAAACGCGAGCCTGTTACCGAAGATGAAAAACAGTTCGTTGCGGTATGTCACGGCGAACGTGAGCCAGTAACCGACGCGGAACGCGTTTGGATTAAGTATATGGCGCGAATCAAACGTCCGAAGCGTTTTCATACCTTATCTGGCGGCAAGCCGCAGGTTGAAGGCGCTGAAGACTACACTGAAAGCGACGATTAAAAAAAAGGGCGAAAGCCCTTTTTTTATGCCATCAGCGTCTGCAGGTGATTTAACATGCGGTCGATAGCCCGGTAGCTTAGCGCCTCCTGCAAATGATGACGTTCAATATCCCTATCCTCATTAAGATCGGCGATAGTACGCGAAACTTTCAGTAAACGTTGCCATGCGCGGATTGAAAGCCCTAATAGTGACAGCGTCTGTTCCAGCCATATCGCGTCGTCTTCTTTCAGCTTGCACCAGACTTTTATCTCCCCGCTATCCAGTTGCGCGTTCAGTTTATTCTGCCGTACGAGCTGTCTGTCGCGCGCCGCTAATACCCGTAATCGGATGGTGGCGCTTCGCTCTTCGCCGCCGCCACCCCGGCTTAATACGCCCGGCGGAGGGAGCGGAATTTCAAGCGAAAGATCGAAGCGGTCGAGAAATGGCCCTGATAATCGGCCCAGGTAGCGTAGGGTCTGTTCCGGCGTGGCCCGATTATGCTGACCCTGATAATGTCCTGTTGGGCTGGGGTTCATGGCGGCAATCAGCTGAAATCTTGCGGGATAATCAATCTTAGCCCGAGTGCGGGAAAGATGAATTTTTCCTGATTCGATGGGCTCTCGTAGTGCATCCAGAACCCGACGTTCGAATTCGGGTAGTTCATCAAGAAACAGAATACCGTTATGTGCAAGGGAGATCTCTCCAGGGGCCGGGATTGAGCCGCCGCCGACCATCGCCGCTAGCGAAGCGCTATGGTGAGGGGCGCGAAAAGGCCGCCGACGCCACTGGCGCGTGACGTAATGAGCATTGACGAGGCTGAGAATAGCCGCGCTTTCCAGCGCTTCCTGGTTGGTTAGCGGCGGTAAAAGCCCCGGTAAACGGCTGGCGAGCATCGTCTTTCCTGTCCCCGGCGGACCCATCAAGAGCAAATTGTGACCGCCAGCTGCGACTATCTCCAGCGCGCGTTTTCCCTGCTGTTGGCCAATGACATCGCCGAGATCGTCATAATCATTGTCGTCTGTCGCGATTTCGCCAGCTGGCGGTTGCAGAGTATGTTTCCCCTCCAGAAACGCGCAAACTTCCTGCAGGTGTCCGGCTATAAGGCACTCATTGCCGCCAATCAAACCGACCTCTTCGGCATTATCTCCGGCAACGATGATCTTCCTCCCGGCTTTTATTGCCTCCATAGCGCTGGATATAGCCCCTGGAACGCCGCGTAACGCGCCTGTAAGGGCTAATTCGCCAATAAACTCATACTGATTAAGTTTCGGTGCGGCAAGCTGCTGCGAAGCGACCAGGAGCGCGAGAGCAATAGGTAAATCATATCTCCCTCCTTCTTTGGGCAGATCGGCGGGTGCGAGATTGATGGTTATCTTCTTCGCTGGAAAGCTGTAGCCGCTGTTAATAATGGCGCTACGCACCCGATCGCGGGCTTCCTTTACCGTGGTTTCCGGTAGACCGACCATCGTCAAGCCGGGGAGTCCGTTGCTGATATGGACTTCGACAGTAATTAGCGGCGCGCTGACCCCGAGCGCCGCGCGGGTATAGACAATTGCGAGTGACATAACGCCTCCTGAGCGGAATGATTATGTCTATTCAAACGGTTTCATAAACCTGTGAATATTTAATTTTACGTTGCCTGTTCCAGACAATTACCTGCAAAGTTTTGCATTTTCATTGTCTTGGGAGTACGCGCGAAAATCCGTCATGAAGCCGTTTTAATGCCGTGAAACACTGCAGCAAACGCGAGAATAAGCTGAATTTTTTTCATTTTATTTTTTTCTTTTTAAAAACAACTGGTTTAATAAAAATCGTTAGCAAGATCAGAAAATGGAACATAAAAAAATCTTGTGCTTAATGTGATGTCTGTGGTAACTCTTTAGGTATTCCTTCGAACAAGAAGCCAGAAAGAACAGAAAATGACAGCCCTTCTACGAGTGATTAGCCTGGTCGTGATTAGCGTGGTGGTGATTATTATCCCACCGTGCGGGGCTGCACTTGGACGAGGAAAGGCTTAGAAATCAAGCCTTAACGAACTAAGACCCCCGCACCGAAAGGTCCGGGGGTTTTTTTATAACTTAAAAAACATAAGCGAGGAGCAGAAGATGGGTTTTAGCATAAAATTCTGTTTCTCCCGATCTATGACGGGGAAGTAACTATGAACGGGGCGCAGTGGGTGGTACATGCTTTGCGAACACAGGGTGTCGATACGGTATTTGGCTATCCGGGTGGCGCGATTATGCCGGTTTACGATGCATTGTATGACGGCGGCGTGGAACACCTGCTGTGTCGACACGAGCAGGGCGCCGCAATGGCCGCTATCGGTTATGCCCGCGCGACCGGCAAAACCGGAGTCTGCATCGCCACTTCCGGCCCTGGCGCCACCAACCTGATCACCGGTTTGGCGGATGCGTTACTTGATTCCGTGCCTGTTGTTGCGATCACCGGCCAGGTGGCGGCGCCGTTTATCGGCACCGATGCTTTTCAGGAAGTGGACGTTCTCGGTTTGTCGCTGGCCTGCACCAAACACAGTTTCCTGGTGCAGTCGTTGGAAGAGCTGCCGCGCGTGATCGCGGAAGCTTTCCAGGTGGCAAACTCAGGCCGTCCTGGGCCGGTACTGGTTGATATCCCTAAGGATATCCAGCTGGCTAAAGGCGAATTAGATCCGCATTTCTCTACCGTTCCTGACGATGTTGAGTTTCCTCACGCAGAAGTCGAGCAGGCGTTAGCGATGCTTGCGCAGTCCCATAAGCCGATGCTGTACGTGGGCGGCGGCGTCGGAATGGCGCAAGCGGTACCGGCCGTGCGCAAATTTCTGGCGGTGACGAAGATGCCTGTCACCTGCACCCTGAAAGGGTTGGGCGCCGTTGCCGCGGATTATCCGTATTACCTTGGCATGCTCGGTATGCATGGCACCAAGGCGGCAAATCTGGCGGTGCAGGAGTGCGATTTACTGATTGCCGTCGGCGCCCGTTTTGATGACCGGGTGACCGGCAAGCTGAATACCTTTGCCCCGCACGCCAAAGTAATCCATATGGATATTGACCCGGCCGAGCTGAACAAACTGCGCCAGGCGCACGTCGCTTTAACTGGAGATTTAAACGCCATGCTGCCAGCGTTGCAGCAGCCGTTGGCCATCGATGCGTGGCGCGAGCACAACGCGCAGCTGCGCGCGGAGCACGCCTGGCGTTACGATCATCCCGGCGAGGCGATCTACGCGCCGCTGTTGCTCAAGCAGCTTTCCGATCGCAAACCGGCGGATTGCGTCGTGACGACCGATGTCGGCCAGCACCAAATGTGGTCGGCCCAGCACATGACCTATACCCGTCCGGAAAATTTCATCACTTCCAGCGGCCTGGGCACCATGGGCTTCGGCCTGCCGGCAGCCGTCGGTGCGCAGGTGGCCCGCCCGGACGATACGGTTATCTGTATCTCCGGCGATGGCTCTTTCATGATGAACGTGCAGGAGCTGGGCACCGTTAAGCGCAAGCAGTTACCGTTGAAAATCGTGCTGCTGGATAACCAACGTTTAGGTATGGTTCGCCAGTGGCAGCAACTGTTCTTCCAGGAGCGTTACAGCGAAACCACGCTTACCGATAATCCTGATTTTCTTACGCTGGCCAGCGCTTTCGGCATTCCAGGCCAGCACATCACCCGTAAAGACCAGGTTGAAGCGGCACTCGACACCATGCTTTCGAGCCAGGGGCCATACCTGCTTCATGTCTCAATCGATGAACTTGAGAATGTCTGGCCGTTGGTGCCGCCCGGCGCCAGTAATGCAGAAATGCTGGAGAAATTATCATGATGCAACATCAGGTCGCTTTACAGGCTCGCTTCAACCCCGAAACCTTAGAACGCGTGCTGCGCGTGGTGCGCCATCGCGGTTTTCAAATCTGCTCAATGAATATGGAAACCGCGTCGGATGCGCAAAACATAAATATCGAACTGACCGTTGCCAGCCAGCGGCCCGTCGAATTACTGTTTAGTCAGTTACGCAAACTGGTCGACGTCGCCTGCGTCGAGATCCAGCAACCCACATCACAACAAATCCGCGCCTGAGCGCAGAGGAATAAAAAAAATGACGACGAAGAAAGCTGATTACATTTGGTTCAATGGCGAGATGACTCCATGGGGCGAGGCGAAAGTACACGTCATGTCCCACGCGCTGCACTACGGGACTTCGGTATTCGAAGGTATCCGCTGCTACGATTCTCACAAAGGGCCAGTGGTGTTCCGCCATCGTGAACACATGCAGCGTCTGCATGATTCAGCCAAAATCTACCGTTTCCCGGTTTCTCAGAGCGTTGACGAGCTGATGGAAGCCTGCCGCGAAGTTATCCGTACCAATAAACTGACCAGCGCTTATATCCGTCCGCTGGTGTTTGTTGGCGATGTTGGCATGGGCGTTAACCCGCCAGACGGTTACAAAACCGACGTTATCATCGCGGCGTTCCCGTGGGGTGCATACCTTGGCGCAGAAGCGCTGGAGCAGGGGATCGATGCGATGGTTTCTTCCTGGAACCGCGCGGCGCCTAACACCATCCCAACCGCAGCGAAAGCGGGCGGCAACTATCTCTCCTCTCTGCTGGTCGGCAGCGAAGCGCGTCGTCACGGTTATCAGGAAGGTATCGCGCTGGACGTTAACGGCTATATCTCCGAAGGCGCAGGCGAAAACCTGTTTGAGGTGAAAGATGGCGTGCTGTTTACTCCGCCGTTTACCTCTTCCGCGCTGCCGGGTATCACCCGCGACGCCATCATCAAGCTGGCGAAAGATCTCGGTATCGAAGTCCGCGAGCAGGTGCTGTCCCGCGAATCTCTGTACCTGGCGGATGAAGTGTTCATGTCCGGTACCGCTGCGGAAATCACGCCGGTACGCAGCGTTGACGGTATCCAGGTCGGCGCAGGCCGCCGCGGTCCGGTGACCAAACGCATTCAGGAAGCCTTCTTTGGCCTCTTCACCGGTGAAACGGAAGATAAATGGGGCTGGCTGGATCCGGTAAGTAAGTGATTAAAAATGGGACGGCACGCACCGTCCCATTGCATAAACAGAGATGGGAGTAAAAAGAGCATGCCTAAGTACCGTTCCGCCACCACCACACATGGCCGCAATATGGCGGGCGCCCGCGCGCTGTGGCGCGCAACCGGGATGACCGATGCCGATTTCGGCAAACCAATCATCGCCGTTGTTAACTCCTTTACCCAGTTTGTTCCAGGGCACGTGCATCTGCGCGATCTCGGCAAACTGGTTGCCGAGCAGATTGAAGCTGCGGGCGGCGTCGCTAAAGAATTCAACACCATCGCGGTGGATGATGGGATCGCCATGGGTCACGGGGGTATGCTCTATTCACTGCCATCCCGCGAGCTCATCGCCGATTCAGTCGAGTACATGGTTAACGCCCACTGCGCCGATGCCATGGTCTGTATCTCCAACTGTGACAAAATCACCCCGGGGATGCTGATGGCCTCCCTGCGGTTGAATATTCCGGTGATCTTTGTTTCCGGCGGCCCGATGGAGGCCGGGAAAACTAAGCTGTCTGACAAAATCATCAAGTTGGATCTGGTTGATGCCATGATTCAAGGGGCAGACCCGAAAGTCTCTGACGATCAGAGCGAACAGGTAGAGCGTTCCGCCTGTCCGACCTGCGGTTCGTGCTCGGGTATGTTCACCGCGAACTCAATGAACTGCCTGACCGAAGCATTAGGCCTGTCGCAGCCGGGTAATGGTTCTCTGCTGGCGACCCATGCCGACCGTAAAGCGCTGTTTCTCAACGCCGGTAAACGTATCGTTGAACTGACCAAACGCTACTACGAGCAGGACGACGCTTCCGCGCTACCGCGCAATATCGCCAGCAAGGCGGCATTTGAAAACGCCATGACTCTCGATATCGCAATGGGCGGCTCAACCAATACCGTACTGCACCTGCTGGCGGCGGCGCAGGAAGCCGAAATCGACTTCACCATGAGTGATATCGACAAGCTGTCCCGCAAAGTGCCGCAGCTGTGTAAGGTGGCGCCGAGTACGCAAAAATACCATATGGAAGACGTGCACCGCGCCGGTGGCGTGCTGGGTATCCTCGGCGAGCTGGATCGCGCGGGGTTACTCAACCGCGATGTTAAAAACGTCCTTGGCCTGACGCTGCCGCAGACCCTGGAACAGTACGATGTGATGGTGACCCAGGACGACGCGGTGAAAAAAATGTTCCGCGCCGGTCCGGCGGGGATCCGTACTACCCAGGCGTTCTCGCAGGATTGCCGCTGGGATACGCTGGATGACGATCGCGCTGAGGGATGTATCCGTTCTCTGGAACATGCTTACAGTAAAGACGGTGGCCTGGCAGTACTGTACGGTAACTTTGCCGAAAACGGCTGTATCGTCAAAACCGCTGGCGTCGACGATAGCATCCTGAAATTTACCGGCCCGGCGAAAGTTTATGAAAGCCAGGACGAAGCGGTTGAGGCTATCCTCGGCGGCAAAGTCGTGGAAGGCGACGTCGTGGTTATTCGCTATGAAGGGCCGAAAGGCGGGCCGGGAATGCAGGAGATGCTCTATCCGACCACCTTCCTCAAGTCCATGGGTCTTGGCAAAGCGTGCGCGTTGATCACCGATGGCCGTTTCTCCGGCGGCACCTCCGGGCTTTCCATCGGCCACGTATCGCCGGAAGCCGCGAGCGGCGGCAACATCGCTATCATCGAAGATGGCGACATGATTGCTATCGATATTCCGAACCGCGGTATCCAACTGCAGCTCAGCGATGCCGAAATCGCCGCCCGTCGCGAAGCGCAAGAAGCGCGTGGCGATAAGGCGTGGACGCCGAAAGACCGCGAGCGCCAGGTCTCCTTCGCGCTGCGCGCTTACGCCAGCCTCGCGACCAGTGCCGACAAGGGCGCCGTGCGCGATAAATCAAAACTTGGGGGTTAATCATGGCCGAGTCGCAACCCCTATCCGCCGCCCCTGAGGGGGCGGAGTATCTCCGGGCGGTACTGCGCGCGCCGGTTTATGAAGCGGTGCAGAAAACCCCGCTGCAAAAAATGGACAAGCTCTCTTCGCGTCTCGATAACGTTATCCTGGTGAAACGCGAAGACCGCCAGCCGGTGCATAGCTTTAAGCTGCGCGGCGCCTACGCGATGATGTCCGGCCTGACGGCGGAACAAAAATCAAATGGCGTGATCACCGCTTCGGCGGGTAATCATGCGCAGGGCGTGGCGTTTTCCGCTTCCCGGCTGGGTGTTAAGGCGCTGATCGTGATGCCGGTAGCGACCGCCGATATCAAAGTCGATGCCGTTCGCGGCTTTGGCGGCGAAGTGTTACTGCACGGCGCCAACTTTGACGAAGCGAAAGCCCGCGCGATCGAGCTGGCGCAGCAGCAGGGTTTTACCTGGGTGCCGCCGTTCGATCACCCGATGGTTATCGCCGGTCAGGGAACGCTGGCGCTGGAGCTGCTGCAGCAGGATGCCCACATTGACCGCGTATTCGTCCCGGTTGGCGGCGGCGGTCTGGCGGCAGGCGTGGCGGTGCTGATCAAGCAGCTGATGCCGCAGATTAAAGTGATAGCGGTGGAAGCGGAAGACTCGGCGTGTCTGAAAGCGGCGCTGGATGCCGGTCACCCGGTGGATCTGCCGCGCGTCGGTTTGTTCGCTGAAGGCGTGGCGGTGAAGCGCATCGGCGATGAAACGTTCCGTGTATGCCAGGAGTATCTGGACGACATCATCACCGTTGATAGCGATGCTATCTGTGCGGCGATGAAAGATCTGTTCGAAGATGTGCGGGCGGTAGCGGAGCCCTCCGGCGCGCTGGCGCTGGCGGGGATGAAAAAGTATATCGCCCAGCATAACATCCGCGGTGAGCGTCTGGCTCACATCCTGTCCGGCGCCAACGTCAACTTCCACGGACTGCGCTACGTTTCTGAGCGTTGCGAGCTCGGGGAGCAGCGCGAAGCGCTGCTGGCGGTGACGATACCAGAAGAGAAAGGCAGCTTCCTTAAGTTCTGTCAGCTACTGGGCGGCCGTTCAGTTACCGAGTTCAACTACCGTTTTGCCGATGCCAAAGATGCCTGTATTTTCGTTGGCGTGCGGCTGAGCCGCGGGTTGGATGAGCGCAAAGAGATCCTCGATCTGCTAAGCGAAGGCGGCTACAGCGTGGTCGATCTTTCCGATGACGAAATGGCGAAACTGCACGTGCGCTATATGGTCGGCGGACGACCGTCTAAACCGCTGCAGGAGCGCCTGTTTAGCTTCGAGTTCCCGGAATCGCCTGGCGCGCTGCTCAAGTTTCTGCACACCCTGGGCACCCACTGGAATATTTCGTTGTTCCACTATCGCAGCCACGGCACCGATTTTGGCCGCGTTCTGGCGGCGTTCGAGCTTGGCGAGCATGAGCCGGACTTCGAAACCCGTCTTAATGAACTGGGCTACGAGTGTCATGACGAAACCCATAACCCGGCGTTCCGCTTTTTCCTCGCGGGCTAGTGGTTAGGCAGTATTTTCCAGAACGCATCAATAAGCGGCTCGTACAGCCGCTTTTTTTGTGCGCAGACGCCCAGCTCAAATGGCGTTTTCTCATCGCTGCGATCGAGGATCATCACGCGATTACGTACCGGCTCGGGGCTGTTTTCCAGCACGACTTCCGGCAGTAGCGCCACGCCGCAGCCGAGGGCGACCATAGATACCATGGCTTCATGGCCGCCGACGGTGGCGTAAATGGATGGATTGCTGATTTTATGGCGGCGGAACCACAGCTCGATGCGGCGGCGCACCGGCCCCTGATCGGCCATGATAAACGGCACCGTTGCCCAGTCGGGATGCTCGACCGTGACCTGATTGCGCACCGGGCAGGGTAACGCCGGGGCGATCAGCACCACCGCAAGATTTTCCAGCATCGAAAACGCCACCGAGCCCGGCAGCGTCTCCGGCTTACCGGCAATGGCCAGATCGGCTTCTCCAGTGACCACTTTTTCCATCGCATCAGCGGCGTCGCCGGTCGATAACTTTATCTCTACCGAAGGATGCGCGGCGCGAAAGCGGTCGAGAATCGGTGGCAGATGGCTGTATGCGGCGGTCACGGAGCAGAAAATATGTAGCTCGCCGGAGAGTGACGGCCCCTGCTGGTCGATGGCGTGGCGCAGTTGCTGATACTGCAATAAAGTCTGCTGGGCAAAGGTGCGGAGTTCTTCGCCGGCCTCGGTTAGGGTCACGGTGCGATTATCGCGAACGAACAGCGGCTGGCCGAGGTCCTCTTCCAGGCGTTGAATCTGCCGCGAAAGCGTGGAGGGACTGACATGCATAGCCCGCGCGCTACGGCCAAAATGGCGGCTTTCCGCCAGATGCAGAAAGGTTTTCAGATCGCGTAAATCCATGGCTCAATCCCCTGAGAATAACGTTGCAGTTATTGCAATGTGATGTTGTGAATATATCAATTTTCGCAACGAAATTCCTGTCATATAGTGGGTTCATTCTCGCAAAACGCGAACCGAACAATAAGCACGACAACACAACATCACGAGGTATCACCATGGCTAACTACTTCAACACACTGAATCTGCGCCAGCAGCTGGCTCAGCTGGGCAAATGCCGCTTTATGGGGCGCGATGAATTTGCCGATGGCGCAAGCTATCTTCAGGGTAAAAAAGTAGTCATCGTCGGCTGTGGCGCGCAGGGCTTGAACCAGGGTCTGAACATGCGTGACTCCGGCCTGGATATCTCCTATGCGCTGCGTAAAGAAGCGATCGCCGAGAAGCGCGCATCCTGGCGTAAAGCGACCGAAAACGGCTTCAAAGTGGGTACCTATGAAGAGCTGATCCCGCAGGCTGACCTGGTCGTCAACCTGACTCCGGACAAACAGCACTCTGACGTTGTGCGTTCCGTACAGCCGCTGATGAAAGACGGCGCGGCGTTGGGTTACTCCCACGGCTTCAACATCGTTGAAGTGGGCGAGCAGATCCGCAAAGACATCACCGTGGTGATGGTGGCGCCTAAGTGCCCGGGTACCGAAGTTCGTGAAGAGTACAAACGCGGTTTCGGCGTGCCGACGCTTATCGCCGTACACCCGGAAAACGATCCGAAAGGCGAAGGTATGGCCATTGCTAAAGCCTGGGCAGCGGCGACCGGCGGCCATCGTGCGGGCGTTCTGGAATCCTCCTTCGTGGCGGAAGTAAAATCTGACCTGATGGGCGAGCAGACCATCCTCTGCGGTATGCTGCAGGCGGGTTCTCTGCTGTGCTTCGACAAGCTGGTGGCTGAAGGTACCGATCCGGCCTACGCGGAAAAACTGATTCAGTTCGGTTGGGAAACCATCACCGAAGCGCTGAAGCAAGGCGGCATCACCCTGATGATGGATCGCCTGTCTAATCCGGCGAAACTGCGTGCTTACGCGCTGTCAGAACAGCTGAAAGAGATCATGGCGCCGCTGTTCCAGAAACATATGGATGACATCATCTCCGGCGAATTCTCTTCCGGCATGATGGCTGACTGGGCGAACGACGACAAAAAACTGCTGACCTGGCGTGAAGAGACCGGTAAAACCGCGTTCGAAACCGCGCCGCAGTATGAAGGTAAAATCGGCGAGCAGGAGTACTTCGATAAAGGCGTACTGATGATTGCAATGGTGAAAGCGGGCGTTGAACTGGCCTTCGAAACCATGGTTGATTCCGGCATCATCGAAGAGTCCGCTTATTACGAATCGCTGCACGAGCTGCCGCTTATCGCCAACACAATCGCCCGTAAGCGTCTGTATGAAATGAACGTGGTTATCTCCGATACCGCAGAATACGGTAACTATCTGTTCTCTTATGCATGCGTACCGCTGCTGAAAGAGTTCATGACCACTCTGCAGACCGGCGACCTGGGCAAAGCGATTGCCGAAGGCGCGGTAGATAACGCTCAGCTGCGCGACGTGAACGAAGCGATTCGCAGCCACGCTATCGAAGCGGTGGGTAAAAAACTGCGCGGGTATATGACCGATATGAAGCGTATCGCGGTTGCCGGCTGATTCCTCGTCGTCTTTCGACTTGCCGATGCGTTGGCTACGGTACGTACACCCCAGTCACATAGGAATCTATGTTCCTGGGGATGTACTTCCTTGCCGCCTTCCGGCAAGCCGAAATCCATAGAGGAATGGATTTGTTTAGTAGGCCTGATAAGCGAAGCGCCATCATGCAAAAACCCGGAGATTAAGATCCCCGGGTTTTTTATTATTTCCGGTACAGCACTTTGATGATGTGGTAACCGAACTGGGTATGCAGCGGGCCGGTTGGCTCCAGTTCCGGGCAGGAGAAAACCACTTTATCGAATGCCGGAACCATCTGGCCCTGGCGGAATTCGCCCAGATCGCCGCCGCGTTTTCCTGACGGGCAGATAGAGTGTTTTTTTGCCAGCTTGCCGAAGTCGGCGCCGTTTTTGAGCTGCTCAAGCAGATCGAGAGCCAGTTTCTCTTCTTTTACCAGGATATGCAGTGCTGCCGCTGTTTTAGCCATGATTGCGCCTTGATTGAGTTGGGATAAATCAGGGCGCCATAGTAACACGCGTTAGCGGCGATACAGCACCTTGATGATATGGTAGCCAAATTTGGTTTGTACCGGGCCATAGGGTTTGAGCAGCGGACAGCTGAACACGGCTTTATCAAACGGAGCGACCATCGCGCCCTGCTGGAACTCCCCCAAATCGCCGCCATGGCGTCCGGACGGACATTTTGAGTAGCGCTTCGCCAGATGATCGAAGCTGACGCCCCGTTCCAACTTGGCGAGGATCTCGTGTGCCAGTTTTTCTTCTTTGACCAGAATATGCAGGGCCGCTGCGCTTTTTGCCATTACCGGAGCCTCAGGATGAATTGCGTGGCTGACACTTTACCATCAGCCGGTAAATCTCGGCCTCGCTTTCTGCTACAATCCACACCCCGTTCGAAGATTGAGCAATATTCCCATGCGTTTAAACCCTGGCCAACAACAAGCCGTCGAATTCGTTACCGGACCGTGCCTGGTGCTGGCGGGCGCCGGTTCCGGTAAGACCCGCGTTATTACGAATAAAATCGCCCACCTGATCCGCGGCTGCGGCTATCAGGCGCGCCATATCGCGGCCGTCACCTTTACTAACAAGGCCGCGCGCGAAATGAAAGAGCGCGTCGGGCAAACGCTGGGGCGCAAAGAGGCGCGCGGGCTGATGATTTCCACCTTCCACACCCTGGGGCTGGATATCATCAAACGCGAATACGCCGCGCTGGGAATGAAATCCAACTTTTCTTTGTTCGATGATACCGACCAGGTCGCGCTGCTGAAAGAACTCACCGAAGGGTTGATCGAAGATGACAAAGTGGTGTTGCAGCAGCTGATCTCGACGATCTCCAACTGGAAAAACGATCTGAAAACGCCGGCGCAGGCGGCGGCTGGCGCGAAAGGCGAACGGGACCGCATCTTCGCCCACTGCTATGGGCTCTATGATGCGCATATGAAGGCCTGCAACGTCCTCGATTTTGACGACCTGATCCTGCTGCCGACGCTGCTGCTGCAGCGTAATGAAGAGGTGCGCGAGCGCTGGCAGAATAAGATCCGTTACCTGCTGGTGGATGAGTATCAGGATACCAACACCAGCCAGTATGAGCTGGTGAAGCTGCTGGTGGGGCAGCGCGCGCGCTTTACCGTGGTGGGTGATGATGACCAGTCGATCTACTCATGGCGCGGCGCGCGGCCGCAGAACCTGGTGCTGCTAAGCCAGGATTTTCCGGCGCTGCAGGTGATCAAGCTTGAACAGAACTACCGTTCATCAGGGCGTATTCTGAAGGCCGCCAATATTTTGATCGCCAATAACCCACACGTCTTTGAAAAGCGGCTGTTCTCTGAACTTGGCTACGGCACCGAGCTGAAAGTGCTCTCCGCCAATAACGAAGATCATGAAGCGGAGCGCGTCGCTGGCGAACTGATAGCCCATCACTTTATTAATAAAACCAACTACAAAGATTACGCCATCCTTTATCGCGGTAATCACCAGTCGCGGGTTTTTGAAAAGATGCTGATGCAAAACCGCATCCCGTACAAAATCTCGGGCGGCACGTCGTTCTTTTCGCGCCCGGAAATTAAAGATTTGCTGGCCTATCTGCGCGTACTTACCAACCCGGACGACGACAGCGCCTTCCTGCGCATCGTCAATACGCCGAAACGCGAGATTGGCCCGGCGACCTTGCAAAAGCTGGGCGAATGGGCGATGAGCCGTAACAAAGGCTTATTCACCGCCAGCTTTGATATGGGGTTAAGCCAGACGCTGACCGGGCGCGGGTATGAATCTCTCACTCGTTTCACCCATTGGCTGCGGGAAATTCAGCAACTGGCCGAGCGTGAACCGGTCAATGCCGTGCGGGATTTAATTCGCGGGATTGATTATGAGTCCTGGCTATATGAAACCTCGCCGAGCCCGAAAGCCGCGGAAATGCGGATGAAAAACGTCAACCAGCTGTTCACCTGGATGACCGAGATGCTGGAAGGCAGTGAGATAGACGAGCCGATGACGCTGACGCAGGTGGTTACCCGCTTTACCCTGCGCGATATGATGGAACGCGGCGAATCGGATGAAGAGCTGGATCAGGTGCAGTTGATGACCCTGCATGCCTCAAAAGGGCTGGAGTTCCCGTATGTATACCTGGTGGGAATGGAAGAGGGATTGCTGCCGCATCAGAGCAGTATTGATGAAGATAACGTCGATGAAGAACGGCGGCTGGCCTACGTCGGTATCACTCGCGCCCAGAAAGAACTGACTTTCACGTTGTGCAAAGAGCGCCGACAGTATGGCGAGCTGGTGCGCCCGGAACCGAGCCGTTTCCTGCTCGAGCTCCCGCAAGACGATCTGATTTGGGAGCAGGAGCGAAAAGTCATCTCTGCGGAAGAACGCATGCATAAAGGCCAGGCCAACGTCGCGAATATCAAGGCGATGCTGGCGAAGGCGAAAAAGGGCTAACGCTTCAGGCGACAAACTGCTGCCAGGCGGTGGAAAATGGCATCACCAGCAGCAGTGACGGTAGCATGTTGGCGGTAGGGAAATGGCGCATACCGCAAAGCCGAAAACCGGTCGCCAGCATAATAATTCCGCCGCAAGCAGTAAAATCAGCGATCATCGATGGGCTTATCAACGTCATAATAAACGTGGCGGCGAAGAACAGAATCACGAAGATGATCAACTGGGGAATAAAAATCGCGGTGATAATGTAGCCCAGCGTGGACGCGAAAATAGCGGCGGTGAAAAAGTCGAGTATCGACTTGGTCAGCAGAATGGTCGGGTCGCCGGTCATCCCTTCGGTTAGGGCGCCAAAAATACCGGTACCGCTGGCGCAGAAGAGGATCAGCACCGCGATAAACTGGTTCATAAAATCCCCAGCTTCTACGCCTGCGTTGTTTTGAGCTGGAAAAATACGCTCGATGGGCGTGCGTAGTTTGGTGCCCGCCCGCTCAATCCACTTCTCAATATTCAACAGGCCGCCAATAATAGTGCCGATAATCATCGCCAGCGCAATGGGTGGCAGATTGATGAGTTTGTTAAGGAAGAACACGCCCATACTGATAGAGATTAAACCGGAAATAAGCGGTAGCGTTTTCTTAAAGTGATCCGGGATAAATCGGTTGAGTGAGGCGCCTGCAATCGCGCCGACGAGTAATGAACCGCTGCAAACAAAAATACCTACCGGCATAGTATATTCTCCCTGTAATAAAATCAGGGCCTGAGAACAGGCCCTGTCGATTTATTTTTTATTATTTGATATTAAATACGCGGCTGGCATTGCCCCAGGCTATTTTATCTTTCAGCCCCGCATCCATTTCTAACGGATCAAACCAGTCGCAGGCCTGATGAATATCTTCATAAGGGTAATCTACGGAGAACATCACGCGATCGGCACCCATTACTTCAATCGCATTATTTAGCGAGTGAGTATTAAAATGACCGCTGGTGGTGACAATAAAGTTATTTTGCAGGTAGTGCATTAACGGTTTTTCCGCCTTACCCAAACCGCAGCCGAAACGCTGACGATAGAGGCGATGCTGAGTGCGCGGCAGCATGTGTACCAGCCCTTCACCGAGGTGTCCCAGCACCAGGTTAAGATTCGGATAACGGTCGAACAGGCCGCTCATCATCAGGCGAATAGCGTGAACGGCGGTTTCCTGCGCAAAGCCCCAGGCGGAACCGATCAGGCTTTCGTAACCGGTATAAATCCCGCGCGCTGGGCCTTCCAGCGGTTCACGCGGATGCAGGTACACCGGCACGTTTAGCTCGTTGACTTTATCCCAGAATACCAACATGGATTCATCATCAAGATACAGGCCATGTTCGCTGTCTTTGACGTTGGTATAGCCGTTAATCAGCGCGCCTTTCATGCCCAGTTTTTTCACCGCGCGCTCCAGCTCTTCCGCCGCTGCTTCCGGGTTTTGTAACGCCAGCGTGGCGAACGCGCTAAATTTATCTGGATTCGGTTTTACATAATTATCAACAATAAAATCATTAGTGTCGCGAGCGAAAGAGACCGCTTTAGCTTTATCTAAAATAGATTGCGCGCCGGGCGAAGTCAGAGAAAGAATGACGTGGTCAATATTACGTTGCGCCATCTCTTCGAGCTGAATGCTGCGGTCAAGCAGACGGCGTTCAACGTCTTGCATATATTCGCTACCGTTACGATTAGCTTCGCCGGTCGAATCCCACAAACGATTATTTTCAGGAGTGGATACATGTTCTTCTAAAGCGATTTTTCCGCGCATGATAGGTTCCTCTATTTATTCTGTCGATATGAACTGATGCGAGGAGATTAAAATGTTTGACGTATTGACAGCAATAAACCAAATAGAATACGGCGTATCAGGAATACTAATACAGCCGATTCTTTGATGATTTAAATGTTAATAGAACCACCTGAGGCGGCAAGGGCTACAATCTGCGTGCGCAGCCAGATATGCCCGGGATCGCGGTGCAGGCGCTGGTGCCAGACCTGGCGAATCGCGATGTTAGCCAGTGAGAAAGGCAGTGGCCAGCTGCGGCAGGGGTAACGTCTGGTGATATGGCGCGCCAGCTGTTCTGGCACCACCGCCAGCATCTCGCTGCCGGCGACCAGCTCGCCCGCGCCTAAAAAGCTGGGCAGCGTCAATGCGATGCGCCGCGGCATACTGTGTTCCGCGAGCAGTTTATCAATATCACCGTGGGCGGTGCCGTTGACGCGAACCGCAAGATGCTTTTCCTGACGCCAGTCTTCGGCGCTGAACCGATGACGAATGCGCGGGTGATTGTCCGCTGCCAGACAAACATACGACTGATCGAACAGATGCTGCTGATAGACGCTATCCGGCAGTTGGGTAAGATAGCCGATCGCCAAATCACATTTCCCGGATTCCAGCGCGCTAAGCGTCTGATCGTCAATATTCAGCACCGTAAAGGTGATGCCGCTGGCGTCCAGCCGCTGGAGCTGGCTTTGCAGCAAAGGAAGAAGCGTCATCTGGCTGATATCGGTCATGCCGATGGTGAAGTTACGGTTGCTCTCTTGTGGGATAAATTCCGGCTTAGCCGCCAGATCGGTATCGGCCAGTTGCAAAAGAGTAAAAATGGTGGGGGCGATAGCGTCCGCGCGCGGCGTTGGCGCCATTCGTTGACCAACGCGCACAAACAGCGGGTCGTCAAAGTGCTCGCGTAGCTTTTTTAGCAGCAGGCTACCGGTTGGCTGGCTGATATCGAGCGCTTCCGCCGCCGGAGAGACATTCCCCAATCGGTAGAGCGCGGAGAAAAAGCGTAGTGATTTGAAATCCAGTTCTTCCCGCATGCGCCCTCCTGGCCGGAAATTACCTCGCCGCGTCGTCGTCGAGCAGCAGCGCCCAGTGGACATAACTTTGCCACTGGCACTCTTGCTCGACCATTTCCCGGCCCAGCGGGTGTTCTTCCAGCCAGTCATCCGGCAGCGTCAGCGTCAGTTTTTCGTCGTCGGCGGTAAGCTGGATGGTTGGCAGGAGATCGTCGCGCCGGCGGCTGGCAAACAGAATCGCCAGTCGCAGCAGGCGACACAGATGTTCGGCAACGCGCGGCGGTACCGCGTTTTGCTGATGGAGCGAAGAAAGATCGATGGCGTTAGTCTGGTTGAGCAGCAGCGTGGCGATGAGCTTCTTTTGCGCCGGGGTAAAACCGGGCAGGTCGAGGTTATTGACCAGATAGGCGGCGTGCTGCGGCGCGCGTTTGAAATCGACGCTCAGGCCAATTTCATGCAGCGCGCAGGCGCTGACGAGTAAATCGCGGCTTAGCGGATCCAGCTCCCAGCCGCTGTCCAGTTGATCCACCAGATGGGTGGCCAGATTCGCTACCCGTTGCGCCTGCTCGGTATCGATCATAAAACGTCGCTGAATATTACGCAGCGTGCGGCTACGAATATCCTGATCGACGGAAAGGTGCAGCATGCCGTAGACCAGCCCTTCGCGTAATGCGCCGCCTGCCAGCGTCATGCACTGAATATTCAGTTCGCTAAAGATAGCAATCAGAATGGCCAGGCCGCTCGGAAAAACCAGTGCGCGTTCGAGCGTCAGCCCTTCGATTTCCAGCTCTTCAAGCCGACCGCACTGGATAGCGCGCTGCCTAAGCTGCTGCAGTTTGCTGAGGGTGATGCGTTCATCCATTCCCTGCGCCATCATGATTTCCTGCAACGCCTGCACGGTGCCTGAGGCGCCAACGCACACTTTCCAGCCGTGGTAGCGCAGGACATCAGCGATCGGACGCAGCACATCGCGCGCCGCCGCTTCAGCGAGATCGAAGTTTTCTTTAGTCAGGCTACGGTCGGCGAAGTAGCGTTCAAGCCAGGTGACGCAGCCCATCGACAGGCTGAACAGAGAAGTGGTTTGCGCGCCGGTGCCGGTCACCAGTTCGGTGCTGGCGCCGCCGATATCCACCACCAGGCGCTGATCGGCGCCGCCGGTGGTATGGGCTACACCCTGGTAGATCAGGCGGGCTTCTTCTTCACCGCTAATCACCTGGACGGGGCAACCGAGGATTTCCTGCGCTTTCGCCAGAAACTCGCCGGCGTTGACCGCCAGCCGCAGGGTGGCGGTAGCCACGACGCGAATTTGCGCTGAAGGAATATCCTGCAAACGCTCGGCAAACAGGCGTAAGCACTGCCAGCCGCGCTCCATCGCTTCCGCGGAGAGCGCATTATCGCTATTCAGGCCAGCGGCCAGACGCACCTTGCGCTTAATGCGGCTCAGCGTTTGAATACTGCCGGCCACCTCGCGCACCACCAACATATGAAAACTATTGGAGCCAAGGTCGATGGCGGCATACAGCGAGGTGGAACTCATACTCTTCATCTTTCAGGCCGCTCCTGTGTCGACTGGGCGTCGTTGCCCATTCCACTTACCTGAACGCATTGCCTGGGATTATCTCCATGGCGCATCCTGAAAGATTTCGCGTATGGCATAGATGTTAACCTGAACGACGACGATTACGTGGCGGGCCGTTACGGCGCGGGCCATTACCTGGGCGGGTGCGCGTCAAACGCAACGGCTTAGGTAAGTCGGTCATGAGCGCGTCCGGATTGTACTTGCTGACTGGGATCGAATGGCCGATATAGGTTTCGATTGCCGGCAGGTTCAGCGCGTACTCTTCGCAGGCCAGGCTAATAGAATGCCCGCTGGCGCCCGCGCGGCCGGTACGGCCGATACGGTGGACATAGTCTTCGCAGTCATCCGGCAGGTCATAGTTAAAGACATGGGTGACGGCTGGGATATGCAGGCCGCGAGCGGCTACGTCGGTTGCAACCAGAATATCGAGATCGCCGCGGGTGAACTCTTCGAGAATACGCAGGCGTTTTTTCTGCGCTACGTCGCCGGTCAGCAGGCCGACGCGATGTCCGTCTGCGGCCAGATGGCCCCAGATATCTTCGCAGCGATGCTTGGTGTTGGCGAAAACGATAGCGCGGTCGGGCCACTCTTCTTCCAGCAGCGTCTGCAGCAGGCGCATTTTTTCGTCGTTGGAAGGGTAGAACAGCTCTTCTTTAATACGGTGGCCGGTTTTCTGTTCCGGTTCGACTTCAACGTACTCGGCGTTGTTCATCTGTTCGAACGCCAGTTCGCGTACGCGATAAGACAGCGTAGCGGAGAACAGCATGTTCAGGCGCTGAGTGGCTGGCGGCATGCGGCGGAATAGCCAGCGGATATCTTTAATAAAGCCGAGATCGTACATGCGATCGGCTTCGTCCAGCACGACAACCTGAATGGCGCCGAGGTTAATATGGTTTTGTTTGGCGTAATCGATCAGGCGACCGGTGGTGCCGATCAGAATATCGACGCCGCTTTCCAGCACTTTCAGCTGTTTATCGTAGCCGTCGCCGCCATAAGCCAGGCCCAGTTTCAGGCCCGTTGCCTGCGCCAGCGGTTCGGCGTCTGCGTGAATCTGCACCGCCAGCTCGCGCGTCGGCGCCATGATCAGCGCGCGCGGTTGGTTAACCTGGCGGTCTGCGATGGCCGGGTGAGAGAGAAGATAATGAAACGTTGACGTCAGAAACGCCATCGTTTTACCGGTACCGGTTTGCGCCTGCCCGGCGACATCGCGACCTTCCAGCGTTAGCGGAAGGGCGAGAGCCTGAATGGGTGTGCAATTATGAAACCCTTTTTTTTCAAGGGCTTCGACAACTGCCGGGTGCAGGGCGAAGTCGGAAAACTTCTGTTCTGTCAAATGTGTTTTGCTCATAGTGTGGTAGAATATCAGCTAACTATTGCATTAAGAAAGCGTATCCGGTGAAATAACGTCAACCTTTCGTTGGCGATATACGAAATTATTCAAGGTGCGTCTCCGGCTACTGAACGGATCCCGGAAAGCTTAGACTACTAAGCGCAACGGGGGCGGTAAATCTGCCGCAGGTAGATTTGCAGACAGTGCGCTTAAGCATCGGCGGTGGTGGTCCATGGTGGATCCATTTCCGCAGGTAGCTTATAAAAGAGGCATCCTGAAGAATAGCGTGCATAACGTAGCATCAACACGTCGTTGATGACTGCGACACCAACACACCAGGCTTATTCCTGTGGAGTTATATATGAGCGATAAAATTATTCACCTGACTGACGACAGTTTTGACACGGACGTACTCAAGGCTGACGGGCTGACCCTCGTCGATTTCTGGGCAGAGTGGTGTGGTCCGTGCAAAATGATCGCCCCGATTCTGGATGAGATCGCTGAAGAGTATCAAGGCAAACTGACCGTGGCTAAACTGAACATCGATCAGAACCCGGGCACGGCGCCGAAGTACGGCATCCGCGGCATCCCGACGCTGCTGCTGTTCAAGAACGGCGAAGTCGCGGCGACCAAAGTCGGCGCGCTGTCCAAAGGCCAACTGAAAGAGTTCCTCGACGCCAACCTGGCGTAATCGGTTTGCCATTCCGGCGTCCGGATTCCTATTTTTTGTGGAACTCTGGACGCCCGGCCTGAGTCGTGCTAAGTTAATTCCAGACTTCGTTTTAAACATACCTATTGTTTGAATCTTGTTTTACCCAAAGCGTCCCGCAGACTATGCGCGTGAGGCTAATAATTCTGGGCTTATCACTCATTCCGTCTTGTCGTTTCAGTTCTGCGTTCTTTCCTGTGACCAGGCAACGTACAGACACGAGATGAAGCCGCTAACAGGCATGGATGTTCCTGCCATACCATTCACAACATTAAGTTCGAGATTTACCCCGAGTTTAAGAACCCACACCACTATGAATCTTACCGAATTAAAGAATACGCCGGTTTCTGAGCTGATTACTCTCGGCGAAAATATGGGGCTGGAAAACCTGGCTCGTATGCGTAAGCAGGATATTATTTTTGCCATCCTTAAGCAGCATTCAAAGAGTGGCGAAGATATCTTTGGCGATGGCGTACTGGAGATACTGCAGGATGGATTTGGATTCCTCCGCTCAGCAGACAGCTCCTACCTCGCCGGTCCAGACGACATCTACGTATCCCCCAGCCAAATCCGCCGCTTCAACCTCCGCACTGGTGACACCATTTCCGGTAAGATTCGTCCTCCTAAAGAGGGTGAACGTTACTTCGCGCTGCTGAAAGTTAACGAAGTTAACTACGACAAGCCGGAAAACGCGCGTAATAAGATTCTGTTCGAGAACTTAACGCCGCTGCACGCGAATTCGCGCCTGCGTATGGAGCGTGGTAATGGTTCTACCGAAGACTTAACCGCTCGCGTACTGGATCTGGCATCGCCGATTGGTCGCGGCCAGCGTGGCCTGATCGTCGCGCCGCCGAAAGCCGGTAAAACCATGCTGCTGCAGAACATCGCGCAGAGCATCGCGTACAACCATCCTGACTGCGTGCTGATGGTGTTGCTTATCGACGAACGTCCGGAAGAAGTAACCGAGATGCAGCGTCTGGTTAAAGGCGAAGTTGTTGCTTCTACCTTTGACGAACCCGCATCTC
Organism: Klebsiella sp. PK01; assembly: GCF_057624675.1. Taxonomy (NCBI): domain Bacteria; kingdom Pseudomonadati; phylum Pseudomonadota; class Gammaproteobacteria; order Enterobacterales; family Enterobacteriaceae; genus Klebsiella; species Klebsiella sp. PK01. The sequence goes on along the minus strand of NZ_JBYEZM010000012.1, from coordinate 63,606 downwards.
GCCACGTGCAGGTTGCCGAAATGGTTATCGAGAAAGCGAAACGTCTGGTTGAGCACAAAAAAGACGTTATCATCCTGCTCGACTCCATCACCCGTCTGGCCCGTGCCTACAACACCGTGGTTCCGGCTTCCGGTAAAGTACTGACCGGTGGTGTGGACGCCAACGCCCTGCATCGTCCGAAGCGCTTCTTCGGTGCGGCGCGTAACGTGGAAGAGGGCGGCAGCCTGACCATCATCGCTACCGCGCTTATCGATACCGGCTCTAAAATGGATGAAGTTATCTACGAAGAGTTCAAAGGCACCGGTAACATGGAACTGCACCTCTCCCGTAAGATTGCGGAAAAACGCGTCTTCCCGGCTATCGACTACAACCGTTCCGGTACCCGTAAAGAAGAGCTGCTGACCACCCAGGAAGAGCTGCAGAAAATGTGGATCCTGCGCAAAATCATCCATCCAATGGGTGAAATCGACGCAATGGAGTTCCTCATTAATAAGCTGGCGATGACCAAAACTAACGACGACTTCTTCGATATGATGAAGCGTTCGTAAGACGGAATACGCCGAAAAAACGCCACGCGATTGCGTGGCGTTTTGTTTTGTAGCTTTGTATGATCCAGGCGGGAAAAGCGCCGCTAGCGTTGCCGTATGATATGCGCGGCGGGTAAGGCAGAAAGGACTTTAACAGTCTAAAATATATACAATAAATTTGTAATGTTCTGCTTTTCCCCTTCAGGAGTGGAGACATCATCGTTATACTCCCCGGATTAACTATGCTGAGAGCACATGTGTTGTGAATTTACTCACTGCTATTACTGAATTAATCAGTGTTTTCTTATTCACGACCCTCTTTATATTTGTTGCCCGTAAAGCAGCGAAAAAAATTGGGTTAGTGGATAAGCCAAACTATCGGAAACGGCATCAAGGTTTGATTCCGTTAGTTGGTGGTATCTCAGTTTATGCCGGTATTTGTTTTACCTTTGCGATTGCCGATTATTATATCCCTCATGCCACGCTGTATCTGGCCTGCGCGGGCGTGCTGGTGTTGGTCGGCGCATTAGATGACCGATTTGATATCAGCGTAAAAATTCGTGCGGTTATTCAGGCCGCGATAGCCGTTATCATGATGACGGCGGGTAATCTGCATCTCAGCAGTCTCGGCTATATTTTCGGTTCGTGGGAGTTAGTCCTCGGCCCCTTTGGTTTTTTCCTCACCCTTTTCGCCGTTTGGGCGGCAATCAACGCCTTCAATATGGTAGATGGCATTGACGGACTGCTCGGCGGGTTATCGTCCGTCTCCTTTGCCGCAACCGGCATCATCCTGTGGTTTGACGGCCAGTACAGCCTGGCAATGTGGTGTTTTGCGATGATTGCCGCCATTCTGCCCTATATTTTACTTAATCTCGGCGCGCTTGGACGTCGCTATAAAGTGTTTATGGGTGATGCCGGCAGCACCATGATTGGCTTCACCATTATCTGGATCCTGCTGGAAACGACGCAGGGCAAAACGCATCCCATCAGCCCGGTGACGGCGCTGTGGATTATTGCGATTCCATTGATGGATATGGTGGCGATTATGTATCGCCGCCTGAGAAAGGGGATGAGCCCATTCTCGCCAGACCGTCAGCATATCCATCATTTGATCATGCGTGCCGGGTTTACTTCCCGGCAGGCCTTTGTCCTGATTACGCTGGCTGCCGCTTTATTGGCGCTGGTCGGCGTAGTGGCGGAATACACCCGTATTGTTCCTGAATGGGTGATGTTAATACTCTTTTTGTTTGCTTTTTTACTTTATGGCTACTGCATTAAGCGCGCATGGAAAGTGGCGCGTCTGGTTAAGCGCATTAGACGCAGAATTCGGCGACACAGCGGCAATAATCCAAATTTAACCAAGTAAAACTGGGGACGTGATGACTCAACCATTACCGGGAGCACAAGCAGTGAACGTTGAGAACGAACTGGATATTCGCGGGCTGTTTCGCGCCTTATGGGCAGGAAAAGGCTGGATAGTCGGCATCGCCGTGCTATTCGCGCTGATCGTTCTTATTTATTCCTTTTTTGCTCGCCAGGAGTGGAGCGCGACGGCAATTACCGACCGGCCGACCGTCAATATGCTGGGTGGATACTATTCGCAACAGCAGTTCTTGCGTAACCTGGATATCAAAGCCGATCTGGCTTCGGTAGACCAACCTTCCGCCATGGATGAGGCATACAAAGAGTTTATTATGCAACAGGCGTCATGGGATACCCGCCGTGACTTCTGGCTGCAGACCGACTACTACAAGCAGCGTCAGTCAGGCAACGCGCGCGCGGATGCCGCGATGCTTGACGATCTGATTAACGATATTCAGTTTATCCCGGGCGACCCGCTGAAAAGCGTCAATGACAGCATCAAGCTGACGGCGGAGACCGCGCCAGATGCCAATAATCTGCTGCGTCAGTACGTCGCTTTCGCCAGTCAGCGTGCCGCCGGTCATCTTAATGATGAGCTGAAGGGCGCCTGGGCGGCGCGTACCGTACAGATGAAAGCGCAGGTGAAGCGTCAGGAAGAGGTGGCGAGCGAGATCTACAACCGCCGCGTGCAGAGCGTCGAGCAGGCGTTGAAAATCGCCCAGCAGCATAACATTTCACGCAGCGAGACCGATGTTCCAGCGGAGCAGCTGCCGGCCTCCGAACTCTTCTTACTGGGCCGGCCGATGTTGCAGGCGCGCCTCGAAAATCTGCAGGCCGTAGGGCCGGAATACGATCTCGACTATGACCAGAACCGCGCCATGCTGAACACGCTAAACGTTGGCCCGACGCTGGATCCACGTTTTCAGACTTACAGATATTTGCGTACGCCGGAAGAACCTGTAAAACGCGATAGCCCGCGGCGCGTATTTCTGATGATCATGTGGGGGATTGTGGGCGCGCTCATCGGCGCAGGCGTGGCGTTAGCACGTCGTCGTGTCCAGTGAATGGGGCCTGTGATGAAGGCTCCGCGCCATCATCACCTAATCGAAGAGAATCGATGTGAAAGTACTAACTGTATTTGGCACGAGACCAGAAGCCATCAAGATGGCGCCGCTGGTCCATGCGCTGGCAAAGGATCCTCATTTTGAGGCAAAGGTTTGCGTAACCGCGCAGCATCGGGAGATGCTCGATCAGGTGTTGAAACTGTTTTCGATTACGCCGGACTACGATCTGAACATTATGCAGCCGGGGCAGGGATTAACCGAGATTACCTGCCGTATTCTGCAAGGTTTAAAGCCGGTACTGGAGTCGTTTAAGCCGGACGTGGTGCTGGTACATGGCGATACCACGACGACGATGGCGGCCAGTCTGGCGGCGTTTTATCAGCGTATCCCGGTGGGCCACGTAGAAGCGGGCCTGCGTACCGGCGATCTGAACTCGCCGTGGCCGGAAGAGGGCAACCGCACGCTGACCGGGCGCCTGGCGATGTACCATTTCGCCCCGACCGCCACCTCGCGCGATAACCTGCTGCGGGAAAATATTGACGCAGAACGTATTACCGTCACCGGTAATACGGTGATCGATGCGCTGTTTTGGGTTCGCGATCGTGTCCTTGGCGATGAGGCGCTGCGCAATGAACTGATGCAGCGCTACCCGTTCCTCGAAGCGGATAAGAAATTAATTCTGGTGACCGGCCACCGTCGCGAGAGCTTTGGTCTCGGCTTCGAGCACATTTGCCATGCGCTGGCGGATATCGCCAGCCATCATCCTGATGTGCAGATTGTTTACCCGGTTCACCTGAACCCGAATGTCAGTGAACCGGTTAACCGTATTCTCGGCCATGTCGCCAACGTGAAATTAATTGAACCGCAGGATTACCTGCCGTTCGTCTGGCTGATGAATCGCGCGTGGCTGATTCTGACCGATTCCGGCGGGATTCAGGAAGAGGCGCCGTCGCTGGGTAAACCGGTACTGGTGATGCGCGAAATGACGGAACGTCCGGAGGCGGTCGCCGCCGGCACCGTGCGGCTGGTCGGCACCGACAGACAGCGTATCGTTGATGAAGTCACCCGGCTGCTGCAGGATGATGCCGCCTGGCAGGCGATGAGCCGGGCCCATAATCCTTACGGCGATGGACAGGCATGCGATCGTATTTTATCCGCCCTTAAAAATAATCAGGTAACGCTATGAGTTTTTCTACCATTTCAGTGATTGGCCTTGGATACATTGGTCTGCCAACCGCTGCCGCATTTGCGTCCCGGCAACGGCGGGTGGTTGGCGTGGACATCAATCAACACGCCGTAGAGACCATTAACCGTGGTGAGATTCATATCGTCGAGCCGGATTTAGCGAGCGTCGTAAAAACGGCGGTTGAACAGGGATATTTAAGCGCCACCACCGTGCCGGTGGAGTCTGACGCCTACCTGATTGCCGTCCCGACGCCGTTTAAAGGCGGACATGAGCCAGATATGGCCTTTGTCGAATCCGCCGCTAAATCTATTGCGCCGACCCTGAAGAAAGGGGCATTGGTGATCCTGGAATCCACTTCGCCGGTCGGTTCGACCGAACAGATGGCCGAGTGGCTGGCGGCGATGCGCCCCGATCTCAGCTTCCCACAGCAGGTGGGCGAGGCGGCTGACGTTAATATCGCCTACTGTCCGGAGCGCGTGCTGCCGGGGCAGGTGATGGTTGAACTCATCAAAAACGACCGCGTAATTGGCGGTATGTCGCCGGTCTGTTCGGCGCGCGCCAGTGAGCTATATAAAATTTTCCTTGAAGGCGAATGCGTAGTGACTAACTCGCGCACTGCGGAAATGTGCAAGCTGACGGAAAACAGCTTCCGCGACGTCAACATCGCCTTTGCTAACGAACTATCGCTGATTTGCGCCGATCAGGGGATCAACGTCTGGGAACTGATCCGCCTGGCGAACCGCCATCCGCGCGTCAATATTCTGCAGCCGGGTCCGGGCGTCGGCGGCCACTGTATCGCCGTCGATCCGTGGTTTATCGTGGCGCAAAACCCGCAGCAGGCGCGTCTGATTCGCACCGCGCGCGAGGTAAACGACCGCAAGCCGGAATGGGTTATCGAACGGGTGAAAGCACAGGTTGCCGAGTGCCTGAATGCCAGCAATAAACGCGCCAGCGAACTGACTATTGCCTGCTTCGGCCTGGCCTTTAAGCCTAACATTGATGATCTACGTGAAAGCCCGGCGATGGAAATTGCCGCGCAGATCGCCCGCTGGCACAGCGGCGCGACGCAGGTGGTTGAGCCCAACATTCACGCGCTGCCGAAGAAACTTGATGGCCTGTGTACGCTGGCGACACTTGATGACGCGCTGGCGAGCGCCGATGTGCTGGTGATGCTGGTCGATCACAACGAGTTTAAAGCCGTTAGCGGCGATAGCGTTGCTCAGGCCTATATCATCGACACCAAAGGAGTGTGGCGGTGAGAACGATTCTGGTCACCGGCGGCGCGGGCTTTATTGGCTCCGCGGTAGTGCGTGAAATCATCCAGCACACCGCCGATCGCGTCGTGGTCGTGGATAAGCTGACCTACGCCGGCAATTTGATGTCGCTGGCGCCGGTGGCGCAGGATGCGCGTTTTGCCTTTGAACAGGTGGATATCTGTAACCGGGCTGAGCTGGATCGCGTCTTTCGCCAGCATCAACCCGATACGGTGATGCATCTGGCGGCGGAAAGCCATGTCGATCGTTCCATCGATGGCCCGGCGGCGTTCATCGAAACCAATATCGTCGGTACCTATACGCTGCTGGAAGCCGCGCGCAGCTGGTGGAATACGCTGACGGCGGAGCAAAAATCGGCGTTTCGCTTCCATCATATCTCGACGGACGAAGTGTATGGCGATCTGCACGGCAGCGATGATTTCTTTACCGAGACCACGCCTTATGCGCCAAGCAGCCCCTATTCGGCCTCGAAAGCCAGTAGCGACCATCTGGTACGCGCCTGGCAGCGTACCTATGGCCTGCCGACGCTTATCACTAATTGCTCGAATAACTACGGCCCGTATCACTTCCCGGAGAAGCTGATCCCGTTGATTATTCTCAACGCGCTGGCGGGAAAACCGCTACCGGTTTACGGTAACGGCCAACAAATTCGCGACTGGCTGTATGTCGAAGACCACGCCAGAGCGCTGTATCTGGTGGCGACCCGCGGCGAACCGGGCGAAACTTACAATATCGGCGGCCATAACGAGCGCAAAAACATCGAGGTGGTGGAAACCATTTGCGAATTGCTCGAAGAGCTGGCGCCGCAAAAGCCGCAGGGCGTGGCGCACTATCGCGATTTGATAACCTTCGTTGCTGACCGGCCGGGCCACGATCTGCGTTATGCGATTGATGCGGCGAAGATTGCACGCGAGCTGGGCTGGACGCCGGATGAGACCTTTACTTCCGGCATGCGCAAGACCGTCCAGTGGTATCTGGCAAATGAGGCATGGTGGCGGCAGGTTCAGGACGGTAGCTATCAGGGCGAGCGTCTTGGGCTGCACGGCTAACTGGCCCAGGAGGGCATGATGAAAGGTATTATTCTGGCAGGCGGTTCCGGTACGCGCCTGCATCCCATCACGCGCGGCGTGTCGAAACAGCTGCTGCCGATTTACGACAAGCCGATGATTTACTACCCGCTGTCGGTGTTAATGCTGGCCGGGATCCGTGAAATCCTTATCATCACCACGCCGGAAGATCAGCGCGATTTCCAACGCCTGCTCGGCGATGGCTCCGAGTTCGGTATCCAATTGCATTATGCCGTTCAGCCGACGCCTGATGGTTTAGCCCAGGCATTTATTATCGGGGAAGCGTTTCTCAACGGCGAACCGGCGTGCCTGGTGTTGGGCGATAATATCTTCTTTGGCCAGAGCTTTAGCCCTAAGCTGCGTAGCGTCGCAACCCGCACCGAAGGGGCGACGGTATTTGGCTATCAGGTGATGGATCCTGAGCGCTTCGGCGTAGTGGAGTTTGATGACAACTTCCGCGCCTTGTCGCTGGAGGAAAAGCCGAAACAACCCAAGTCGAACTGGGCGGTCACCGGGCTTTATTTCTACGATGGAAAAGTGGCCGAATACGCCAAACGGGTCAAACCATCCGAGCGCGGCGAGCTGGAAATTACCTCCATCAACCAGATGTATCTTGAGGAGGGCGCGTTAACCGTCGAGCTGCTTGGGCGCGGCTTTGCGTGGCTGGATACCGGCACGCACGATAGCCTGATTGAAGCCAGCATGTTTGTGCAGACGGTAGAGAAGCGGCAGGGCTTTAAAATCGCCTGTCTGGAAGAAATAGCCTGGCGTAACGGCTGGCTTGATGATGACGGCGTCAAACGCGCCGCGAAGCGGCTGGAAAAAACCGGCTATGGCCAATACTTGCTGGATCTCCTCCGTGCCCGCCCGCGCCAGTATTGAAGCGCTGGAGTGGGAAAACCGCTTCTTCGCCGTTAATAGCGGCATCGTTCGCTTTGACGAACGCGCGCCGCTGCTCACCGCTGAAGCCCTGGCGGGATGGTCGCGAGTGCAGGCGAAAGTTGCCGCCAGCGACACCGCCCGGCTGGATGCGCTACAGGAGATCGGTTTTCAACTGGTGGAAGGCGAGGTCGATCTGGCGTTGCCGGTAGGCGAGCCGGCTGATGCTGGCGCCGAATGGGCCGTTGAAGGCGATATTGCGCGACTGCGCGAACTGGCGGCGCAGGCCTTTGCCATGAGCCGTTTTCGCGCTCCCTGGTACGCCGCTGACGCCAGCGGCCGTTTCTACGCGCAATGGATTGAAAACGCGGTACTGGGAACCTTTGATCACCAGTGTCTGTTATTTCGCGCGTCCGATGGCGACATACGCGCATTTGTTTCTTTGCGTCAGCTCAATGACACCGACGCGCGTATCGGCCTGTTGGCCGGGCGCGGCGCTGGCGCCGAGCTTATGCAGGCGGCGCGCCACTGGGCGGCGCAACGCGGGCTTTCTACACTGCGGGTGGCGACCCAAATGGGCAACACCGCCGCGCTTAAACGTTATATTCTCAGCGGTGCGAATGTGGAAAGCACCGCGTACTGGTTATACAGGTGACACGATGATTCCATTTAACGCACCGCCGGTGGTGGGAACCGAGCTCGATTACATGCAATCGGCGATGAACAGCGGCAAGCTTTGCGGCGACGGCGGTTTTACCCGTCGCTGCCAGCAGTGGTTTGAACAGCGCTTCGGCACCGCGAAGGCGCTGCTGACGCCATCCTGCACCGCGTCTCTGGAAATGGCGGCGCTGCTGCTGGATATTCAGCCGGGCGATGAAGTCATCATGCCGAGCTATACCTTTGTTTCCACCGCCAATGCCTTTGTGCTGCGCGGGGCGAAAATCGTCTTCGTCGATATCCGTCGCGATACGATGAATATCGATGAGTCGTTGATAGAAGCGGCGATCACCGATAAAACCCGGGCGATCGTGCCGGTGCATTATGCGGGCGTGGCCTGTGAGATGGACACCATCATGGCGCTCGCCGCCAAATATAACCTGTACGTGGTGGAAGACGCCGCGCAGGGCGTGATGTCCACCTATAAGGGCCGCGCGCTGGGCACCATCGGCCATATCGGTTGCTTTAGCTTCCATGAGACGAAAAACTACACCGCGGGTGGTGAAGGCGGCGCAACGCTTATCAACGATCCTAAATTGGTGGAACGCGCGGAGATCATTCGCGAAAAAGGCACTAACCGTAGCCAGTTCTTCCGCGGTCTGGTGGATAAGTACACCTGGCGCGATATCGGTTCCAGCTATTTGATGTCCGATCTGCAGGCCGCCTATCTCTGGGCGCAGCTTGAAGCCGCTGAGCGGATTAACCAGCAGCGCCTGATGCTGTGGCAAAATTATTATGACGCGCTGCTGCCGCTGGCGCGCGCGGGCCGTATCGATCTGCCGGCGGTGCCGGCGGATTGCGGGCAAAACGCGCATATGTTTTACATTAAGCTGCGGGATAACGATGACCGCGCGGCGCTGATTAACTGGTTGAAAGAGGCAGAAATTCTGGCGGTGTTCCACTATATTCCGCTCCATAGCTGCCCGGCTGGCGAACAGTTCGGCGAGTTCTGCGGCGAAGATCGTTATACCACCCAGGAGAGCGAACGCCTGTTGCGTTTACCGCTGTTCTACAACCTGTCTGCGGTAAACCAACGGACGGTGATTAACTCGCTGCTGAGCTACTTCTCCTGATATGTCGTTGGCAAAAGCATCACTGTGGACCGCGGCGTCCACGTTAGTCAAAATAGGCGCCGGTCTGCTGGTGGTAAAGCTGCTGGCGGTCTCATTCGGCCCGGCGGGCGTAGGCCAGGCCGGTAACTTCCGGCAACTGGTCACCGTCCTTGGCGTACTGGCGGGCGCCGGGATTTTTAATGGCGTTACTAAGCTGGTTGCCCAACATCAAGACGATCCGCTACGCCTGAAGCAGGTGGTCGGGACGTCGTCATCAATGGTGCTCGGTTTTTCCACCCTGCTGGCGCTGGTCTTTTTGCTGGCGGCGGCGCCGATAAGCCAGGCGCTGTTCGGCCATTCGCACTATCAGAATCTGGTACGTCTGGTGGCGCTGGTGCAGATGGGGATCGCGTGGGCTAACTATCTGCTGGCGCTGATGAAAGGTTTTCGCGATGCGGCGGGTAACGCTTTTTCGCTGATTGCCGGTAGCCTGATTGGCGTGGCGGCCTATTACGCCTGTTACTACTTCGGTGGTTATCAGGGGGCGCTATTAGGGCTGGCGTTAGTCCCCGCGCTGGTGGTGGTTCCTGCCGCCATTATGCTATGGCGACGTGGCGCGATCCCGCTGAGCGCGCTACGTCCGCGTTGGGATAACGGCCTTGCAGGGCAGCTATCGAAATTTACCTTGATGGCGCTGATTACCTCGGTGACGCTGCCGGTGGCCTATGTGATGATGCGTAATCTGCTGGCGGCGCATTACGGCTGGGAGGCGGTCGGCATCTGGCAGGGGGTGAGCAGTATCTCGGATGCCTACCTGCAGTTTATTACCGCTTCCTTTAGCGTATATCTGCTGCCGACGTTGTCGCGGCTGAGTGCCAAAACGGACATCACGCGTGAAATAGTGAAGTCGTTGAAATTCGTCCTGCCGGCGGTGGCGGCGGCGAGCCTGACGGTCTGGCTGCTGCGCGATTTTGCCATCTGGTTACTGTTTTCCGCGCGCTTCACCGCGATGCGCGACCTGTTCGCCTGGCAGTTAGTGGGCGATGTTTTAAAAGTTGGCGCTTACGTTTACGGCTATCTGGTGATCGCCAAAGCGTCATTGCGTTTTTATATTCTGACGGAAATCAGCCAGTTCACGCTGCTGACCGCATTTTCACACTGGCTTATTCCGGCGCACGGCGCACTTGGCGCGGCGCAGGCGTATATGGCCACTTATATTGTTTATTTCGCCCTTTGTAGTGGCGTGTTTTTACTCTGGCGTAAACGGGCATGACAGCACTGATACACGTACTGGGATCGGATATCCCGCACCACAACCAGACCGTATTGCGGTTCTTTAACGACGAACTGGCCGCCGACGCGCGGGCCAGGACGTTTATGGTCGTGGGTGATGCGACAGGTATGCGCGAGGCGTATCCGGCGCTGGAAATTACCTGCTACCCGGGTAAAAAATCGCTGGCGCAGGCGGCGATCGCCAAAGCGAAAGCCGATCGCCAGCAGCGCTTTTTTTTCCACGGTCAGTTTAATACCGGTCTGTGGCTGGCGCTGTTGAGCGGCGGGATCCGCCCGTCGCAGTTTAACTGGCATATCTGGGGCGCGGATCTGTATGAAAACTCAGCCAGCCTGAAATTCCGTCTGTTTTATCCTCTGCGCCGCATGGCGCAAGGGCGGGTAGGACGCGTTTTCGCCACCCGCGGCGATCTCAGCTGGTTTGCGAACCGCCATCCGCGAGTGCCGGGCGAACTGCTGTATTTCCCGACCCGCATGGATCCATCGCTAAATTCTCTTGCCGATACCGCCCCGCGCGGTGACACCCTGACCATTCTGGTCGGAAATTCCGGCGATCGTAGTAATGAGCATATTGCAGCGTTAAAGGCGATTTATCAGCAGTTTGGCGATACGGTGAATGTCATCGTACCGATGGGCTATCCGGCCAACAATGAAGCCTACATTGATGAAGTTCGTCAGGCGGGAGCGGCGCTGTTTAGTCGCGAGCATCTGCAGATCCTCAGCGAGAAGCTTGAGTTTGATGATTATCTGGCGCTGCTGCGCCGCTGCGATCTGGGTTATTTCCTGTTTGCGCGCCAGCAGGGTATCGGCACGCTGTGCCTGCTGATTCAGACGGGTATTCCCTGCGTGCTCAATCGCGAAAATCCGTTCTGGCAGGATATGACCGAACAACAGATCCCGGTGCTGTTTACCAGCGATACTCTGAATGTCGACGTGGTGCGCGAAGCACAGCGCCAGTTAGCGAGCGTTGATAAAACGCAAATCGCTTTCTTCCGCCCGAACTATCTGGCGGGCTGGCAGCGGGCGTTACAGCTGGCAGCGGAGGATCGGGTATGACGTTAATGCAATTTAGCGGGCTATTGGTGGTCTGGCTGCTGTCGACGCTGTTTATCGCCACCGCCACCTGGTTTGAGTTCCGCCGCGTGCGCTTTAACTTCAACGTCTTTTTCTCGTTGTTGTTCCTGCTTACCTTTTTCTTCGGCTTCCCGTTAACCAGTATCCTGGTGTTCCGCTTTGACGTCAGCGTGGCGCCGCCGGAGATTTTGCTGCAGACGCTGCTGGTTGCGGTGTGCTTCTACGCCATCTACTACGTGACCTACAAAACGCGACTGCGTCCGGCATCGCGTGATGTTCCACGTCGCCCGCTGTTCACCATGAACCGGGTTGAAACCCATCTGGCTTGGGGGATTTTGATGGGGCTGGCGCTGCTGTGCGTCGGTATCTTCTTCGCCCACAACGGTTTTCTGCTATTTAAGCTCAATTCATACAGCCAGATATTCTCTGCGGAAGTGTCCGGCGTGGCGTTGAAGCGCTTCTTCTACTTCTTTATTCCGGCGATGCTGGTGATCTATTTCCTGCGTCAGGATTACAAGGCGTGGATTTTCTTCCTGGTGAGCACCGTCGCCTTTGGCCTGCTGACCTACGCGATCGTCGGCGGCACCCGCGCCAATATCATTATCGCTTTCGCTATCTTCCTGTTTATCGGCATTATTCGCGGCTGGATCAGCCTGTGGATGCTGGCGGCGGCGGGCGTGCTGGGTATTGTCGGCATGTTCTGGTTGGCGTTGAAGCGCTACGGGATGAACGTTAGCGGCGATGAAGCGTTTTATACTTTCCTCTATCTCACGCGTGATACCTTCTCGCCGTGGGAGAACCTGGCGCTGCTGCTGCAGAATTACGACAAGATTGAGTTCCAGGGGCTGGCGCCGATGATCCGCGACTTCTACGTCTTTATCCCCAGCTGGATGTGGCACGGTCGCCCGACAATGGTGCTGAATACCGCCAATTACTTCACGTGGGAAGTATTAAACAACCATTCGGGGCTGGCGATATCGCCGACGCTGATTGGTTCGCTGGTGGTAATGGGCGGCGTATGGTTCGTACCGCTGGGCGCCGTCGCGGTAGGGCTTATCATTAAATGGTTTGACTGGTTGTACGAACTTGGCAATCGGGAGAGCAATCGCTACAAAGCGGCTATCCTGCACAGTTTCTGTTTCGGCGCTATCTTCAACATGATAGTGCTGGCACGCGAAGGGTTGGATTCGTTCGGCTCCCGCGTGGTGTTTTTCCTCGTGATCTTTGGTATCTGCTTGTTAGCGGCGAAATTGCTGTACTGGCTCCTGGACAGCGCAGGATTGATTCATAAGCGGGTGAAGCCGCTTTCGCAACCGCAGGTATGATAAGGATGAACATGACTGATAACACTTCCGCGCCGCAGTATGCGCTGCGAGGGCTGCAGCTTATTGGCTGGCGCGACATGCAGCATGCGCTCAACTATCTCTTCGCCGACGGCGAACTGCGTCAGGGAACGCTGGTCGCGATCAACGCCGAAAAAATGCTGGCGGTAGAGGATATCCCGGAAGTGCGTGCGCTGATTGAGGCCGCCGAGTTTAAATATGCCGACGGCATCAGCGTCGTGCGCTCATTACGCAAAAAATATCCGCAGGCTGAGGTGTCGCGCGTTGCCGGCGCCGATCTGTGGGAGGCCTTAATGGAGCGCGCCGGGGCGCAGGGAACGCCGGTGTTTCTGATTGGCGGCAAGCCCGAGGTGCTGGCGGAGACGCAAGCGAAGCTACGTGAACGCTGGAAGGTGAATATCGTCGGCAGTCAGGACGGCTATTTTTCCGCCGATCAGCGCCAGCAGCTGTTTGAACGGGTACGCGACAGCGGGGCGAAAATTGTCACCGTCGCGATGGGATCGCCGCGCCAGGAAATTCTGATGCGCGACTGCCGACTGGTGTATCCCGCCGCGTTGTATATGGGCGTTGGCGGCACTTATGACGTCTTTACCGGCCACGTTCACCGGGCGCCAAAATTCTGGCAGAACCTGGGGCTGGAGTGGTTTTATCGCCTGCTCCTGCAGCCGAGCCGCATCAAAAGACAGTTCCGTCTACTGCGCTATTTACGTTGGCATTATTCCGGCAAGCTCTGATATTCCACTGCAACCAGACGAGATTGCATACATATTCTGTGTAATCTCTTCACTCGCCTGATACTTTATTTGCCATTTCCGTAAAATTAATTAACCATTCGCATGCTTCAAACGCGTGGGGGAGACCTGCGCGCCGGCAAGGCTATGGTTTCAATGAATAACAATAACCGGGAGTACCCGGAATACAGCAAACACAAGAGGCTTTATGACTGAGAAAAAAGCGGAACTCCAGCGTGGACTGGAGGCCCGGCATATTGAGCTAATCGCGCTAGGCGGGACGATTGGCGTAGGGTTATTCATGGGCGCGGCAAGTACGCTGAAGTGGGCCGGTCCGTCCGTCCTGCTGGCGTATATTATCGCCGGTTTATTTGTCTTCTTTATCATGCGTTCGATGGGCGAGATGTTGTTCCTCGAACCAGTAACCGGCTCATTCGCCGTTTACGCACATCGCTACATGAGCCCGTTCTTCGGCTATCTCACGGCCTGGTCATACTGGTTTATGTGGATGGCGGTGGGGATATCTGAGATCACCGCCATCGGGGTATACGTGCAGTTCTGGTTCCCGGAGATGGCGCAGTGGATCCCGGCGCTAATTGCCGTCGGACTGGTGGCGTTGGCTAACCTGGCGGCAGTGCGTCTGTACGGCGAGATCGAGTTCTGGTTTGCGATGATTAAAGTCACCACCATTATCGTGATGATTGTCATCGGCCTGGGGGTCATCTTCTTTGGTTTCGGCAACGGCGGACAGTCGATCGGTTTTGGCAACCTTACCGAGCACGGCGGCTTCTTCGCCGGCGGCTGGAAAGGCTTCCTGACGGCGCTGTGTATTGTCGTCGCCTCTTATCAGGGCGTTGAACTTATCGGTATCACCGCCGGGGAAGCGAAAAACCCACAGGTCACGTTGCGTAGCGCGGTAGGCAAGGTGCTGTGGCGTATCCTGATTTTCTACGTGGGGGCGATTTTCGTTATCGTGACTATCTTCCCGTGGAACCAGATTGGCTCGACCGGTAGCCCATTCGTTCTCACCTTCGCCAAAATCGGCATTACCGCGGCGGCGGGGATTATCAACTTCGTGGTGCTGACCGCCGCGCTGTCGGGCTGTAACAGCGGGATGTATAGCTGTGGACGCATGTTATATGCGCTGGCGCGTAATCGTCAGCTACCGGCGGCAATGGCCAAAGTGTCGCGTCAGGGCGTACCGGTAGCGGGCGTTGCGCTGTCGATCGTGATTCTGCTAATCGGTTCGTGCCTGAACTACATTATTCCTAACCCGCAGCGCGTGTTTGTCTATGTCTATAGCGCCAGCGTGTTGCCGGGGATGGTGCCGTGGTTTGTGATCCTGATAAGCCAGCTGCGTTTCCGCCGCGAGCATCAGCAGGCGATGGCCAGCCATCCGTTCCGTTCGCTGTTGTTCCCGTGGGCGAACTATTTGACGATGGCATTCCTCGTTTGTGTGCTGATCGGCATGGGAATCAACGATGAAACCCGGATGTCGCTCTTTGTCGGGATTATTTTCCTTGCCGCGGTGACCCTTATTTATAAGGTTTTCGGCCTCGGCAAGCGGGGAAATCTCGATAAAACGGCGGAATAAGCGCCAAAGCGCACAAACTGTGAGCAAATAGAAATTTTATTTAAAAAGGCACTAGACAGGGGTGGGGGAAGTCCGTATTATCCACCCCCGCAACGGCGCTAAGCGCCCGTAGCTCAGCTGGATAGAGCGCTGCCCTCCGGAGGCAGAGGTCTCAGGTTCGAATCCTGTCGGGCGCACCATTTACCCGGTGCTGGAGCTGCGGTGGTTTTAATACCGCGTAAAAGAATTGTTGTGGTGGCTATAGCTCAGTTGGTAGAGCCCTGGATTGTGATTCCAGTTGTCGTGGGTTCGAATCCCATTAGCCACCCCATTATTTGATAGAGTTGTGAATTGCGAAGGTGGCGGAATTGGTAGACGCGCTAGCTTCAGGTGTTAGTGTTCTTACGGACGTGGGGGTTCAAGTCCCCCCCCTCGCACCACGACTTTAAAGAATTGAACTAAAAATTCAAAAAGCAGTATTTCGGCGAGTAGCGCAGCTTGGTAGCGCAACTGGTTTGGGACCAGTGGGTCGGAGGTTCGAATCCTCTCTCGCCGACCAATTTTGAACCCCGCTTCGGCGGGGTTTTTTGTTTTCCGGTTTTCTCCAGTCGTCTTTTATCCCGCTGATCTTCCTCGTAAAAAATAGGTTCCACGTCTGCGAATTATTGTCCGGAATTGTCCCAAATGATTGCTGCGATAGATGCAATCTCGCTGGATCCTGTGCGATAATAACCGGGTAGATGCTCATTCCATCTCTTATGTTCGCCTTTGTGCCTCATAAACTCAGGAATGATGCAGAGCCGTACTTACGGTGCTTATCGTCCACTGATAGATGTCGCATTTCATATGTCTCATCAAACACCATGGACATAACGTTGAGTGAAGCACCCAATTTGTTGTCAAACAGACCTGTTTTAACGCCTGCCCTGATTTCAGCGCAGGCGTTTTTTTCTTTCAGGGGTAGGCTATCTTTTCGCGAGAGAAGGGCGCTATCGCCCCGAACGAGGCGATAGCGTTATCGTGAATTACTGCTGAGGGTTATTGTGTAGCGTCAACAGCAGGCCGTCACGGCGCATGGTCGCCGCTTCTTCCGGCTGGTGCAGGCGGTCCAGCGCATCGGCAAGCCACGCGTAATCAAAGGCATCCGGGCGCTGCTTAAGCGCGGCGCGGAAAGCGATACTGGCCTCCTGCCATTCACCGTGACGCATCAGCGACTGGCCCAGGGTGCTCCACAGCAGCGGACGGTCGCCGACGGCTTTGATCTGCTGGCGCAGCACTTTTTCCAGTTGCTCAGGATTATTGGTCTTCAGCCGCGGGATCGGCATGACCAGGCGGTCATCATACTGTTTCTTCAGACCATCGATAATAATCTGCTGTGCGGTATCGTGATCGTCGCTTTCGATCAGGCGTTCGGCCATTGCCACCTGCAGCGGTATCAGCGCGCGCGTTTTACGACTCTGATTGCGCCACCATTCGCGTAGCCCTTCGCTACCGCCGTCGGCCAGCGCTTTGTCCATCAGGCCAATCCACGCCAGCTGTTCCAGCGCGGCGCGGTGCTCTTCATCCGCCACGTTGGCTTTCGCCATGGACGGAATGATGTCCAGCAGCGAATTCCACGCGCCGGTGCGGGTATAGGCCTGTTCGGCAAGACGCAGCACCTCCGGATGACGCGGGGTCACTTCCAGCAGCTTATCGATGCCGTGACGGGCGGCGTGGTTTTCGTTTCGCGCCAACTGTAGGCGCACGCGGGTGATTTCGACCGGGATCAGATCGTCGCCAGCCAGTTCAGCGGCACGCTCAAGATGCTGATTGGCGCGAGCTTCATCGCCGCGCTGTTGGGCCGCTTCCGCTGCTAACAGATAGTTCACGACCGGTTGTTCGGCGTGATCGGCATTTTTCGCCATCAGCTTTTCAACCTGTTGGTAATCGCCTTCCGCCAGTTTCAGCAGCGCTTGCTCGGTTTGCTTACGCGCGCGGCGGCGCTTACGCCCGACGAACCAGCCGCGAGTGTGCGCGCCGGTACGGAAAATGCGGCGCAGAAGCCACTCGATAGCAAACAGCACCACCATTGCGAGGATCAGGATGATCACAAGGCCCGTCACGCTGGTTTCGATATTGTAGTTATCGGTCTGGATTAGAACGTAGCCCTGGTGGCCCGCGATCATCGGGCCGACGACGATCCCGGCGATCAGCAGTGCGAAAAGCAGGAGAATTTTCAGCATCGGTTATTCTCCTTGCGGCGCAGGGGCTGGCGCGGTCGGTGCTGGCGTCGGCGTCGGAGCGGCTGCCGCAGGCTGGGCCATTAAATTACGCACCCGAGTTTGCATCAGCTTTTCCAGCAGGCTCTGGCTCTGCAACGTTTCCGGTACGCTCATGGTGATACTTTGCTGACTGAGCTTATCCACCTCTTCAAGGAAAGCCTTGGTAGTGGCGTCTTCAGTATCGTAATAGGCGCGTACCCAGGTGGAGACGTTTTCCAGCGCCTGCTTATAGGTTTCTTCCTGATGACGCGGCACCGCCTGCGCGGCAACCAGCAGACGAGAGCGGATATTTTCGCGCAGATAGACATCCTGATTCGGCGCTAACAGCGGCACCGCCGTTTCGTCACGGCGACGTATGGTAATGAAGCTATCCATAAAGTTCTGCCAGCTTTTCTGCAGGTTAACGCGCCATTCGCCGATGGAGCTGGAGAGCTCATCGCTGTCGGCATCCATCGGAGAATCATCGTCGTTATTATCAGCCAGACGCAGATTGTCGATTTGGTTCGCCAGCTGGTTAACCTTAAGGATAATGCCGTCGTAATCGACCTGACTTACCGCCGACAGCGAAGCGATGTCATCGGTGATGGCGCGGCGCGCGCCGATAAGGCTTGGGTCGTTCATATCGGCGAGACTGGCATCGGCGCTTTTCAGCAGCGCGGCGGCGGTCGTCACATCCTGATCGCTCCACAGCTTACGCCCCGCCAGCTTAACCAGGAAATCAGCCTGCGCCAGCAGCCAGGTTTTGGCGTCGCTGCCGGAAATCACGGCGACTTTTTGCTGTAGCTCATCAAGCTGTTTCGTCAGGGTTTCCTGTTCGCGTTTGGCTTCGCTCAACCGATCGGCCTGCTGTTTGATAATGCCTTCCAGCTCGCTCTTCTGGCTGTCCTGCGCTTTTTGCAGCGCTGCGATCTGGCTTGATAATTCCGAGCTGGTTTCATTTTGGCGCGTGGATTGCTGTTTATTCAAACCATACAGGCCAATACCGGCGGCGAGGGCGATAGCGATAGCAATCGCGCTGAGCGCCAGGCTGGTTTTGTTGCCGGCCTTTTCCTTCTCGTTGTTTTCTGGCTGTGGTGTGGTTTCCACGGCCTCCCTGGTCTCTTCAACCACGGCGGATTGATTTTGTTGTTCCGTCATTATGGCTTCCAATGTTGAGAGTTATTGTAATGCGCGTAGCAGCGCATCGTTGTCGGCGTTATCGGCAACCTGAATATCCTGCCAGCCCAATTCCCGGGCCTGAAGGGCCAGACGTTCGCTGACAACGACAAGGCTACAGTGCAGCAGCCACCGTTCGCGATACCACTGGGGTATTAACGACCACAGCTGCTGCAGCATCTCGCCGCTGGTGACCACCAGCGTAGTGACTCCACGAGATTGCCAGCGCATAGCCTCTTCCGCACCATCATAGTACTTTGCACAACGTTGATAACATTCACAAAATGTTACTTCGGCGCCGCGTTCACGCAGCGTGTCGCCTAATAATTCCCGCCCGCCGTTGCCGCGCAGAATCAGGGCTTTCTTGCCCGCAATGTTTTGTAATTCAGGTAATTGTAGCAAGACTTCGCTGATTTCCCGATCTAACGGGTAACGGATATTTTTACCACTGACCGTATGCAGAGCCAGCGCGGTGGTGCGGCCTATCGAGAAATAGGCCGGATCGGAGGGCCAGCGTTGGCTCTCCTGCAGCAGACGGGCATGGGCGAATTCCACCGCATGCTGCGATAGCGCAAACAACAAATCGTCCGCGCCTAATGCCGCCAGCTGGCGCGGGAGCGCTGCCAGCTCCCGCCCCGGCGTGAACTCAATCAGCGGAAAGCTCCAGGCCACGCGTCCCAGCGCGCGCAGGCGGCTGACTAACTCTTCACCTTGCGGTAGCGGACGGGTGACCAGGATGCTCATCGTGGGGCTTCTCCATCATAGACCGCCGCGAGGATATCGCGGGCGCCGTTATCCAGTAGCTCTTCCGCCAGCGAGACGCCGAGCGCCTCTGCCTCTTCCGGCCGGCCGCGGCGTTCACCGCGCACGACCAGCGACCCATCCGGCGCGCCCACCAGCGCCCGTAGCCACAGCTCACCATCGCGCAGTTCGGCATAGCTGCCAATCGGCACCTGACAACCGCCTTCGAGACGGGTGTTCATCGCCCGCTCGGCGCGCACGCGCACGGCGGTTTCCGTATGGTTAAGCGGCGCTAACAGCGCTTTGGTCCATTCATCGTCAAGGCGGCATTCGATACCTACCGCGCCCTGGCCGACGGCCGGCAGAGATTGCTCAGGCGAGAGCGGCTGGCGAATACGCGCTTCCAGTTTCAGCCGCTTCAACCCGGCGGCGGCGAGGATAATAGCGTCATACTCGCCGTTATCGAGTTTGCCTAATCGCGTGCCAACGTTGCCGCGTAGCGAACGGATCACCAGATCGGGGCGCTCTGCCGCCAACTGGCATTGGCGACGTAAACTTGACGTGCCAACGATGCTGCCGGCCGGCAGATCGTCAATTGAGGCATAGTGATTGGAAACAAATGCGTCGCGCGGATCTTCACGCTCGCAGATGGTGACCAACCCCAGGCCTTCCGGGAATTCGACCGGGACATCTTTCATCGAATGGACGGCGATATCGGCGCGTCCTTCAATCATGGCGAGCTCTAACTCTTTCACAAATAAGCCCTTGCCGCCCACCTTTGCCAGCGGGGTATCAAGGAGCACGTCGCCGCGGGTGACCATGGGCACCAGCTCAACGGAAAGCCCCGGATGACACGACTCCAGGCGCTCTTTCACATAATGTGCCTGCCATAGCGCAAGCGGGCTTTGCCGTGTGGCAATTCTCAAAACTTTGTCTAACATGCTTGTTACCGTCATTGTCGACCACGAGCCATCCTAACATTGTTGCTTTAGGGATGTTAGTTTCACGGTTAATGTGGGATGCTGGCACGATGTCCTTTAGCGTTTCATGCGGCTGCGGTTGCCGCAAGCGTAGTGGGGAATTTACACCCGGCAAACGGTGCTACACTTGTATGTAGCGCATCTTTCTTTACGGTCAAACAGCAAGGTGTTAAATTGATCACGTTTTAAACCATTTGTCAGCCAGCAGTTCATCACAACCACACCGATGACGAATGGTGACGGTTCTTGTTGAAATACTGAAATCCTCCGTACTATTGTACGTCGGATTTTTGAACATCAGGCGATATGTCTTGTACCTCTATATTGAGACACTGAAACAGAGACTGGATGCCATCAACCAACTGCGCGTGGATCGCGCGCTTGCTGCCATGGGACCCGCTTTCCAGCAGGTTTACAGTCTTCTGCCGACATTACTACATTATCATCACCCGCTGATGCCGGGTTACCTTGACGGTAACGTTCCCCGCGGCATTTGCCTCTACACGCCTGATGAAACCCAACGCCACTACCTTGACGAACTCGAACTGCACCGCGGCCTGCTGACGCAGGAGCCGCCGAAAGGCGAACTGCCGATTACCGGCGTTTATTCGATGGGCAGTACCTCCTCCGTTGGGCAAAGCTGCTCTTCCGATCTGGATATCTGGGTATGCCATCAGGCCTGGCTGGATAACGAAGAACGCCAGCTGCTGCAGCGTAAATGCAGCCTGCTTGAAAGCTGGGCGGCGTCGCTCGGCGTCGAGGTCAGTTTCTTCCTGATCGACGAAAACCGCTTCCGCCATAACGAAAGCGGCAGCCTCGGCGGCGAAGACTGCGGTTCGACCCAGCATATTTTGTTGCTCGATGAATTTTACCGCACCGCCGT
The DNA here is from genome assembly GCF_057624675.1 of Klebsiella sp. PK01. NCBI lineage: Bacteria > Pseudomonadati > Pseudomonadota > Gammaproteobacteria > Enterobacterales > Enterobacteriaceae > Klebsiella > Klebsiella sp. PK01. The sequence goes on along the minus strand of NZ_JBYEZM010000012.1, from coordinate 42,447 downwards.
GCGTCTCGCCGGGAAGCGTATTCTGTGGAATATGGTGCCGGGTGATGAAGAAGACCATTACGATGACTACGTGATGGGGCTGTATGCCCAGGGCGTGCTGACGCCAAACGAATGGCTCGATCTCGGCGGCCTCAGTTCGCTGTCGGCGGAAGAGTACTTCGGCGCCAGCCTGTGGCAGCTGTATAAGAGTATCGACTCCCCGTATAAAGCGGTGCTGAAAACGCTGCTGCTGGAAGCCTACTCCTGGGAATACCCCAACAACCGCCTGTTGGCGAAAGATATTAAACAGCGCCTGCACGATGGCGAGATTGTCTCGTTCGGTCTCGACCCCTACTGCATGATGCTGGAGCGCGTTACCGCCTATCTGCAGGCTATCGAAGACGACACCCGTCTCGATCTGGTACGCCGCTGCTTCTACCTGAAAGTCTGTGAAAAACTCAGCCGCGAGCGCGCCTGCGTGGGCTGGCGTCGTGAAGTCGTCAGCCAGTTGGTGAAAGAGTGGGGCTGGGATGAAAAGCGTCTGATGATGCTTGATAACCGCGCTAACTGGAAAATCGATGAAGTGCGCAAAGCGCACAACGAACTGCTCGACGCGATGATGCAGAGCTATCGTAATCTGATCCGTTTCGCCCGGCGCAATAACCTCAGCGTCTCCGCCAGCCCGCAGGATATCGGCGTGCTGACGCGTAAGCTGTATGCCGCCTTTGAAGCCCTGCCGGGCAAAGTTACCCTGGTAAACCCGCAAATTTCACCGGACCTGTCGGAACCGAATCTGACCTTTATCCACGTGCCGCCGGGCCGCGCTAACCGTACCGGTTGGTATCTGTATAACCGCGCGCCGGATATGGAATCGATCATCAGCCATCAGCCGCTGGAATATAACCGTTACCTTAATAAGCTGGTGGCCTGGGCCTGGTTTAACGGCCTGCTGACCTCACGCACCCGTCTGTTTATTAAGGGCAACGGTATCGTCGATTTACCGAAGCTGCAGGAGATGGTGGCCGACGTGTCGCACCACTTCCCGCTGCGCCTGCCGGCGCCGACGCCAAAAGCGCTGTACAGCCCGTGCGAAATTCGCCACCTGGCGATTATCGTCAACCTCGAATATGACCCGACGGCGGCATTCCGTAATCAGGTGGTGCATTTCGACTTCCGTAAGCTCGACGTTTTCAGCTTCGGCGAAGAGCAAAAATGCCTGATTGGCAGCGTCGACCTGCTGTATCGCAACTCGTGGAACGAAGTGCGCACGCTGCACTTTAACGGTGAGCAGGCGATGATCGAAGCGCTGAAAACTATTCTCGGCAAAATGCATCAGGACGCCGCGCCGCCGGATAGCGTGGAGGTGTTCTGCTATAGCCAGCACCTGCGCGGCCTTATCCGCACCCGCGTGCAGCAGATGGTCTCCGAGTGCATCGAACTGCGTCTCTCCAGTACCCGTCAGGATACCGGGCGCTTCAAAGCGCTGCGCGTCTCCGGCCAGACCTGGGGCCTGTTCTTCGAGCGCCTGAACGTGTCGGTGCAGAAGCTGGAAAACGCCATTGAGTTCTACGGCGCTATCTCGCACAACAAGCTCCACGGCCTGTCGGTACAGGTAGAAACCAATCACGTTAAGCTGCCGGCGGTGGTGGATGGCTTCGCCAGCGAAGGGATAATTCAATTCTTCTTTGAAGATGCGGATAATAATGACAGCGGCTTTAACATCTACATTCTCGACGAAAGCAACCGCGCCGAGGTCTATCACCACTGCGAAGGCAGCAAAGAAGAGCTGGTGCGCGACGTTAGCCGCTTCTACTCGTCATCGCACGATCGCTTCACCTACGGCTCAAGCTTCATTAACTTCAACCTGCCGCAGTTCTATCAGATTGTCGAAGTTGACGGACGCACGCAGGTGATTCCGTTCCGCAGTCAGGCGATTGCCGCCGCGGTGCCGCCGGGCCAGGAAGCGGTCGCCTCACCGGTGCTGCAGCAGCGCTACTCGTAGATTTGGCCTGGATAAGGTGCTAGCCGCTATCCGGAGATATTCCCTGCTGGCGCTGCGCTTAGCAGGGCTACGGTTCTATGTCGTCGGGTAGCCCGGATAAGGCGCGATGCGCCGCCATCCGGGAAAGACGTCATTAACGGAAGCTCACCGTCTCGCCGGCCTGATTGCTCGCCGCCTGCTCCAGCAGATCCCAGAAGCGTTCGCCGCTGCGATCGCAGATCCACTCGTCGCCTTGCAGATCGAAGTGATAGCCGCCTTGCTTGGTCGCCAGCCAAACCTGATGCAGTGGCTCCTGACGGTTAATAATGATCTTACTGCCATTTTCGAAGCTGATGGTCAGCACGCCGCCGTTGATTTCGCAGTCGATATCGCTGTCGCCGTCCCAGTCGTCCAGACGTTCTTCGATGGTCATCCACAGGCTATCGGCCAGGCGATGGAATTCACTGTCGTTCATGGTTCTATCCTGCTTTTTTGAAGATGGCCGCAGTATAGCGCGAAACAAAAGCGCGCGCAGTCAGATGCTAAACGCTTGCTTTTACGTCTTCTCCTGCGATGATAGAAAGCAGTAACGAATGAATCATGGGCAACTATCAATGAAAAACGTTTTACCCACGCTTGCCGTTCTGTTTGCAATCTTCAGCCTGACCGGCTGCGGTTTGAAAGGGCCGCTGTATTTCCCGCCGGCAGACAAAACCGCGCCGCCGCCGACCAAGCCGGTTAACCCAGGCATTCAGAGCGCGACGCCGGATCGTAACGATCGCGGCGATAATGGCGGTCCGACCCAGGTTAACTATTAACGATAACGTTCTGTTCCGCGCAATTGGAGTAGATAATGCAGTTCTCTAAAATGCATGGCCTCGGCAACGACTTCATGGTTGTTGATGCGGTAACGCAGAATGTTTTCTTCTCACCGGAGCTGATTCGTCGCCTTGCGGATCGGCATCTTGGCGTTGGCTTCGACCAGCTGTTGGTTGTCGAGCCGCCGTACGATCCCGATCTGGACTTCCACTACCGTATCTTCAATGCTGACGGTAGCGAAGTCTCGCAGTGCGGCAACGGCGCGCGCTGCTTCGCCCGCTTTGTCCGTTTAAAAGGCCTGACCAATAAACGTGATATCCGCGTGAGCACCGCCAACGGGCGTATGGTATTAAGCGTAACGGAAGATGATCTGGTGCGCGTTAACATGGGCGAGCCGAATTTCGAGCCGTCTCAGGTCCCGTTCCGCGCTAACAAAGCGGAAAAGACCTATATTATGCGCGCGGCTGAACAGACAATATTGTGCGGCGTCGTCTCAATGGGCAACCCGCACTGCGTGATTCAGGTCGATAACGTGGACACCGCCGCGGTTGAAACCCTCGGTCCGGTAATGGAAAGCCACGAACGTTTTCCGGAACGCGCCAATATCGGCTTTATGCAGGTAGTGGAACGCTCCCATATTCGTCTGCGCGTCTATGAACGCGGCGCAGGCGAAACGCAGGCCTGCGGCAGCGGCGCCTGTGCGGCGGTGGCGGTCGGTATCCAACAGGGGTTACTCGCCGAAGAGGTACGCGTGGAATTGCCAGGCGGGCGTCTCGACATCGCCTGGAAAGGTCCGGGTCAACCGTTGTATATGACTGGCCCGGCGGCACACGTCTACGACGGATTTATTCATCTATGAAACAGATCGGGGAAGAACAGCAGGAACTCGCCACAGCGCTCGACGACAGCGCGGTAGTAGATTATCTGCTGCAAAATCCTGAGTTCTTTATTCGTAATGCGGCGCAGGTAGAGCATATCCGCGTCCCGCATCCGGTGCGCGGCACCATCTCGCTGGTAGAGTGGCATATGCTGCGGGCGCGTAACCATATCAACGTGCTGGAAGAGAACATGACGCTGCTGATGGAACAGGCGACGGCCAATCAAAGCCTGTTTCAGCGCCTGTTCCATCTGCAGACGCGGCTGGCGTCCGCCGATAGCCTGGATGAAATGCTCAACCGCTTTCATCGTTGGGCGCGCGAGCTTGGCCTGGCGGGCGCAACGGTGCGCCTGTTTCCGGACAGCTGGCATCTCGGCGCGCCGTCTAAATTCACCCATCTGGCGCTGAGCCGGCAGGCGTTCGAACCCATTCGTATTCAGCGGCTGGGCCAGGCACGTCACTATCTTGGTCCGCTGAACGGGCCAGAGCTGCTGGTGGTGCTGCCGGATGCGAAAGCTATCGGCTCGGTGGCGATGTCGCTACTGGGCGATGATGACGCGCCGGGGGTGATGTTCTTCAGCAGCCGCGATCCACAACATTATCAGCAAGGCCAGGGAACACAGCTACTGCAGGAGATTGCGCGCATGCTGCCCGGCCTGCTGGAGCGCTGGATTGAACGCGCATGACCGACTCCCCGCTATTCGCCTGCGTCGACCGCTTCCTGCGCTATCTCGGCGTTGAGCGCCAGCTTAGCCCGATTACGCTCACGAATTACCAGCGTCAGCTGGAAGCGCTGATCGCGCTGGCGGATGATGCCGGGTTAAAAAGCTGGCAGCAGTGTGACGCCGCTCAGGTACGTAGCTTTGCGGTGCGTAGCCGCCGCGCGGGCTTAGGCCCGGCGAGCCTGGCGCTGCGGCTTTCCGCCCTGCGCAGCTTTTTCGACTGGATGGTCAGCCAGGGCGAGCTGGCCGCTAACCCGGCGAAAGGGATTGCGGCGCCGAAGATCCCCCGCCATTTGCCGAAAAATATCGACGTTGATGATGTGAATCGGCTACTGGATATCGACCTCAACGACCCGCTCGCGGTGCGCGACCGGGCGATGCTGGAAGTGATGTACGGCGCGGGGCTGCGTCTTTCTGAGTTAGTTAACCTTGATATTAAGCACCTTGACCTGGAGTCAGGGGAAGTGTGGGTGATGGGGAAAGGCAGCAAAGAGCGCCGCCTGCCAATTGGGCGCAACGCGGTAGCGTGGATCGAACACTGGCTGGATTTGCGCGGCCTGTTCGGCGGCGATGACGATGCGCTGTTTTTGTCGAAGCTGGGTAAGCGCGTTTCAGCGCGCAACGTGCAGAAGCGGTTTGCCGAGTGGGGAATCAAGCAAGGGCTCAATAGCCACGTGCATCCGCATAAGCTGCGGCACTCCTTCGCGACGCATATGCTGGAGTCGAGCGGCGATCTGCGCGGCGTGCAGGAGCTGCTGGGGCATGCCAATCTCTCCACTACCCAAATCTATACCCATCTCGATTTTCAACACCTTGCCTCGGTGTACGATGCCGCGCATCCGCGCGCTAAACGGGGGAAATAATGCGTTTTTACCGACCTCTGGGCCCGATCTCCGCGCTGACGTTCGACCTGGATGACACCCTTTACGATAACCGCCCGGTGATTGACCGGACGATGCAGGAATCGCTGACGTTTGTGCGTAATTACCATCCGGCGCTGAGCCAGTTTGATGCAAGCGATCTCAACCGCCTGCGCCAAACGTTATTGACCTCAGAACCCGAGATTTATCACGATGTCACCGTCTGGCGCCATCGCGCGCTGGAGTTAGGGATGCGTAATGCCGGGCTCTCCGCCGCCGAGGCGAAAGCCGGCGCCGATGCGGCGATGGAAAATTTCGCCCACTGGCGCAGCCGCGTCGATGTGCCGCAGGAGACGCACGATACGCTGGCGAAGTTGGCGCAGAAATGGCCGCTGGTGGCTATCACCAACGGTAACGCTCAGCCGGAACTGTTCGGGCTGAATGACTATTTCCGTTTCGTGCTGCGCGCGGGTCCGGATGGCCGCTCCAAACCGTTTGCCGATATGTACCATCTGGCGGCGGAGCGTCTGGATTTGCCGCTCGGGCAGATTCTGCATGTCGGCGATGATCTGACCACCGACGTGGCGGGCGCTATTCGCTGTGGAATGCAGGCCTGCTGGATCAAGCCACAGGACGCCTCGTTGATGAAAACCGCCGATAGCCGCCTGCTGCCGCATATTGAAATTTCACGGTTGGCATCTCTGACCTCGCTGATATAATCACCAGTAACTCTGTATATATTAACAGGGGTTCGTGGAACCCCTTCTCTTCCGGCGGTGCCAATGGACGTTTCTTACCTGCTCGACAGCCTTAATGACAAACAGCGTGAAGCCGTAGCGGCCTCGCGCACCAATATGCTTGTTCTGGCAGGGGCGGGCAGTGGTAAGACGCGCGTACTGGTGCACCGTATCGCCTGGCTGCTGAGCGTGGAAAACTGCTCGCCGTATTCCATTATGGCGGTGACCTTTACCAACAAAGCGGCGGCGGAGATGCGCCACCGTATCGGCCAACTGATGGGCACCACCCAGGGCGGTATGTGGGTCGGCACCTTCCACGGCCTGGCCCATCGCCTGCTACGCGCCCATCATCTGGATGCCAACCTGCCGCAGGATTTCCAAATCCTCGATAGCGAAGATCAGCTGCGCCTGCTGAAGCGCCTGATTAAGGCGATGAACCTGGATGAGAAGCAATGGCCGCCGCGTCAGGCGATGTGGTACATCAACAGCCAAAAAGATGAAGGGCTGCGCCCGCACCATATTCAGAGCTACGGCAACCCGGTCGAACAAACCTGGCAGAAGGTGTATCAGGCCTATCAGGAAGCCTGCGATCGCGCCGGGCTGGTGGACTTCGCCGAGCTGTTGCTGCGCGCGCACGAACTGTGGCTGAACAAACCGCATATCCTGCAGCACTACCGCGAGCGCTTCACCAATATTCTCGTCGACGAATTCCAGGATACCAACAACATTCAGTATGCCTGGATCCGCCTGCTGGCGGGCGATACCGGCAAAGTTATGATTGTCGGCGATGATGACCAGTCGATTTACGGCTGGCGCGGCGCGCAGGTCGAAAACATTCAGCGCTTCCTGAATGACTTCCCGGGCGCGGAAACTATTCGTCTGGAGCAGAACTATCGTTCAACCAGCAATATTCTCAGCGCCGCCAACGCCCTGATTGAAAACAACAACGGGCGGCTGGGCAAAAAACTGTGGACCGACGGCGCCGACGGCGAGCCCATTTCGCTGTACTGCGCCTTCAACGATCTTGATGAAGCGCGTTTCGTGGTTAACCGAATTAAAACCTGGCAGGAGAACGGCGGGGCGCTGGAGCAGTGCGCCATCCTCTACCGTAGCAACGCCCAGTCGCGCGTGCTGGAAGAGGCGCTGCTGCAGGCCAGCATGCCTTACCGTATCTACGGCGGCATGCGCTTCTTCGAACGTCAGGAAATCAAAGATGCGCTCTCTTATCTGCGCCTGATTGCCAACCGCAACGACGACGCGGCGTTTGAGCGTGTGGTCAATACGCCTACCCGCGGCATCGGCGATCGGACCCTGGATGTGGTGCGCCAGACCTCGCGCGATCGTCAGCTGACGCTGTGGCAGGCCTGCCGCGAGCTGCTGAAAGAGAAAGTGCTGGCAGGCCGCGCTGCCAGCGCTCTGCAGCGTTTTATGGAGCTTATCGACGCGCTGGCGCAGGAAACCGCCGATATGCCACTGCATGTCCAGACTGACCGGGTCATTAAAGATTCCGGCCTGCGTATGATGTACGAGCAGGAAAAAGGCGAGAAGGGCCAGACCCGTATCGAAAACTTAGAGGAACTGGTGACGGCGACGCGCCAGTTCAGCTACAACGAAGAAGATGAAGATCTGATGCCGCTGCAGGCGTTCCTCTCCCACGCCGCGCTGGAAGCGGGCGAAGGGCAGGCGGATACCTGGCAGGATGCGGTACAGCTGATGACTCTGCACTCGGCGAAAGGGCTGGAGTTCCCGCAGGTGTTTATCGTCGGCGTTGAAGAAGGGATGTTCCCGAGCCAGATGGCGCTTGATGAGGGCGGTCGTCTGGAGGAAGAGCGTCGTCTGGCCTACGTCGGCGTGACGCGCGCGATGCAAAAACTGACGCTGACCTACGCCGAAACCCGCCGTTTGTACGGTAAAGAGGTTTACCATCGCCCATCGCGCTTTATCGGCGAGCTGCCGGAAGAGTGCGTGGAAGAGGTGCGGCTGCGAGCGACGGTGAGCCGCCCGGTTAACCATCAGCGTCTCGGTACCCCGGTGGCGGAGAACGATACCGGCTATAAGCTGGGCCAACGAGTGCGGCATCCGAAGTTCGGTGAAGGCACCATCGTCAACCTTGAGGGCAGCGGTGAGCATAGCCGGCTGCAGGTGGCTTTTCAGGGGCAGGGAATTAAATGGCTGGTCGCCGCCTACGCCCGCCTCGAAACGGTGTAACTTTAAGAAAAATATAATTTTTTTGTAATAATCTGCTAGCCTTATATGCTAAAGGGCAGGATTTGCTCTTTAGCGTTCCCTTGCGTGTTGACGCCGTTTTGGCGCTGGCGTAACATGCGCGCACGATTACGCTAAGAGGACATTCGCCTTGGACACACCCAGTAGATGCTGGCTCAACTTCCTGTCATTCAGGAACAACTCCTAAGGCTATCCCCTTATGCCGATAGCCTTAGCGGTTGTCGGCGACCCGTCCCATTCCCGTCGCTCTGAGTCAGGCTTAATGGTCTGAAACCCAAATAGTTTCTGTGTGCCCATCGAACTGTCCGATAAATTTTTTGTATTGGGAGTCCCGGTCATGCTGAGCGCATTTCAACTGGAAAATAATCGTTTAACGCGCCTTGAGGCCGATGAGATCAAGCATCTTGCCAGCTCGGTGTGGGTCGATCTGGTCGAGCCAGACGATGACGAACGTAGCCGTGTGCAAACGGAGTTAGGCCAGAACCTGGCGACGCGCCCGGAACTGGAAGACATCGAAGCGTCAGCGCGTTTCTTTGAAGACGAAGATGGTTTACACATCCACTCCTTTTTCTTTTTCGAAGATGCCGACGATCACGCCGGTAACTCAACCGTGGCGTTTACCATCCGCGAAGGCCGCCTGTTTACATTGCGCGAGCGTGAACTACCCGCTTTTCGCCTGTACCGCATGCGCGTGCGTAACCAGACGCTGGTCGACGGCAACGCCTATGAGCTGCTGTTAGATCTGTTCGAGACCAAAATCGAACAGCTGGCGGATGAGATAGAAAACATCTATAGCGACCTGGAAAAGCTGAGCCGCGTGATTATGGAAGGCCATCAGGGCGATGAGTATGACGAAGCGCTGTCGACGCTGGCGGAACTGGAAGATATCGGCTGGAAAGTACGTCTCTGTCTGATGGATACCCAGCGCGCGCTCAACTTCCTCGTGCGCAAGGCGCGTCTGCCGGCAGGCCAGCTGGAACAGGCGCGAGAGATCCTGCGAGATATCGAATCCCTGCTACCGCACAACGAATCGCTGTTCCAGAAGGTAAACTTCCTGATGCAGGCGGCGATGGGTTTCATCAATATCGAGCAGAACCGCATTATCAAGATCTTCTCGGTGGTTTCGGTCGTGTTCCTGCCGCCGACGCTGGTGGCGTCCAGCTACGGGATGAACTTTGAGTTTATGCCGGAACTCCACTGGAGCTTTGGTTATCCGGGAGCCATCGTGTTTATGATGTTGGCCGGCCTGGCGCCGTATCTCTACTTCAAGCGTAAAAACTGGCTGTAGTTGTTGTGCCGGATGCGCTTCGCTTATCCGGGCCTACGTGTTGTGCTTTTGTAGGCCGGATAAGGCGTAGCCGACATCGGGTAATATCCTATCCCCGACGCCCCCGTCTTTGCGTATATACCGCATCCATCACGAATATCGCCAGCGCCACCCAGATAAAGGCGAAGGTGACCATTTTATCCGTGCCCGGCACTTCACCGTAGAACGTTACCGCCAGCAGGAACATCAGCGTCGGGCCGATATACTGGAAAAAACCCAACGTCGACAAGCGCAGGCGGGTCGCCGCGCCGGTGAAGCACAGCAGGGGGATGGTGGTTACCACACCCGCTGCCATTAGCAGTAAATTGAGCGACCAGGGGTTGTCTCCCATATGGCTGGTTGGGCTATCGGTGATGCCGAAAAGCCAGATCGCCGCCACTGGCAGCAGCCATAGCGTTTCCACCAGCATGCCGGTCTGCGCATCGACGGCGATTTTCTTACGTACCAGTCCGTAGAAGGCAAAGCTGAAGGCTAGCCCAAGGCCGATTACCGGCAGTGAACCGAAGGTCCAAAGTTGCACCAGCACACCGCAAAAAGCGAGGATCACCGCCAACCACTGTAGACGGCGAAAGCGTTCGCCGAGGAAAATCATTCCCAACAGAATATTCACCAGCGGGTTAATGAAGTAGCCGAGGCTAGCTTCCAGCATATGGTGGTTATTGACCGCCCAGATAAAGAGCAACCAGTTGCCGCCGACCAGCACCGCAGAGAGCGCCAGCAGGAGGATCTTTCGCGGGGTTTTAAGCAGTTTTTTTACCTGCGGCCACTGGCGGCTGACGCTGATGAGCGCCACCATGAAAAAGAAAGACCAGATCACGCGATGCGTCAGGATTTCATCGGCGGGAACGTAGTAAATAAGTTTGAAGTACGCCGGCGCGATACCCCAGATAAAGTAGGCGGCCAGCGCCAGCATAACGCCCAGCCGCGTTTGTTTTGCGTCCATTGGTATAATCCATTGCCAAAAAGAGTGATGTTACTCGATCTGCGGCAATCAACCCACCATATAGGTAGCCGTGGCGCTGGCGATATAAACCTGCTCTTCGTTATGCAACTCGACGCGGGCCACGGCGACTTTGTTTCCGGCGCGCAGCAGGCTGCTGGTGGCGGTAAAACGCTCGCCGCGGCCAGGGCGTAAGTAATCGACGCGCAAATCGATAGTTCCCATCCGCGAGAGGCGCTGGCGCAGCTCTTCTTCATTGATAGTGTCATGGCGAGTCAGGGTGCTGCCGACGCAGACCAGTCCAGCGGCGACATCCAGCGCAGAGGCGATAACGCCGCCGTGCAGAATACTCTGCGCCCAATTGCCTACCATCATCGGCTGATTATTAAAGCTGAGCTGGGCAAACTCTTTTTCATAACGTTCCAGCTCAAGCCCCAGCGCACGGTTAAAAGGCATGTGATAAACAAAAATCTCTCCCACCAGCTTTAGCGCGGCGGCGGCGGTCAGTTCAGACATAGCAGAAGTCCATTCGTTAATGAAATGTTGATTTTATGCTTCAAAAATATTGATTTCCACTTTCGGAGGCGATAACGCAGCGGGAGGCGGATAAACAGGTAGAATGGCAGCAGGACAAAACATTAATAAGAACCCTTCTTCAGGAGAACAGTAATGCGTATCTCTTTGACCTGGCTGCTGGCGCTTAGCGCGCTGCCGGCCAGCGTTCTGGCGCAGGACGCGCCGCTTAATCAAGCCGTTCATGACAAACCCGCGGTGCGGGGCAGCATTATCGCCAACCTGCTGCAGGACCATGATAATCCGTTCCTGCTTTATCCTTATGAGAGCAACTATCTGCTCTATACGTGGACCAGCGATCTCAATAAAGAGGCAATTCGTAGTTACGACTGGGCCGATGACGCGCGTAAGGATGAGGTGAAGTTCCAGCTCAGCCTGGCGTTCCCGTTGTGGCGCGGCATCCTTGGCGATAATTCGCTGCTTGGCGCTTCCTATACGCAAAAATCCTGGTGGCAGCTCTCTAACAGTAAAGGCTCGGCGCCGTTTCGCGAAACCAACTACGAGCCTCAGCTCTTCCTTGGCTTCGCGACGGATTATGAGTTTGCCGGCTGGACTTTGCGCGATATCGAAGTCGGCTATAACCACGATTCCAATGGCCGTTCCGATCCAACGTCACGTAGTTGGAACCGCCTGTATACTCGCCTGATGGCGCAAAACGGTAACTGGCTGGTTGAAGTGAAGCCGTGGTATGTGGTCGGCAGCACCGATGATAACCCCGATATCACCAAATACATGGGTTACTACCGCCTGAAGATTGGCTACCAGCTGGGGGAGGCTATTCTTAGCGCTCAGGGGCAATATAACTGGAATACCGGCTACGGCGGCGCGGAAGTCGGGGTCAGTTATCCTATTACCAAACATGTGCGCGCCTATACTCAAATCTACAGCGGTTATGGCGAATCACTAATCGACTATAACTTCAATCAGACGCGCGTCGGCGTCGGCGTGATGCTCAACGATCTGTTTTAATCGTTGCACTCTGGCTCGCAGGCGCTGAAAATAGCGCCTGTTTTCTTTTCAGGCGAATGGGGTCAACGTGGCACAGGCGGAAGTATTAAATCAGGAATCGCTGGCTAAGCAGGTTTTACAAGAGACCTTCGGCTACCAGCAGTTCCGCCCGGGCCAGGAATCGATCATCGCCACGGCGCTGGAAGGCCGCGATTGCCTTGTAGTGATGCCGACCGGCGGCGGTAAGTCGCTGTGCTACCAGGTACCTGCATTGGTCCTCGGCGGCCTGACGGTTGTCGTGTCGCCGCTGATTTCGCTGATGAAAGACCAGGTCGATCAGCTGCTGGCGAACGGCGTCGCCGCGGCCTGTCTTAACTCGACGCAGAGCCGCGAGCAGCAGCAAGAAGTGATGGCGGGCTGCCGCAGCGGGCAGATTCGTCTGCTGTATATCGCGCCGGAACGCCTGATGCTGGACAACTTTCTCGAGCATCTGAGCCACTGGAACTTAGCGATGCTGGCGGTAGATGAGGCGCACTGTATCTCGCAGTGGGGCCATGATTTCCGCCCGGAATATGCCGCGTTGGGCCAGCTGCGCCAGCGGATGCCGCATATTCCGTTTATGGCGCTCACCGCCACCGCGGATGACACCACCCGCCGCGATATTGTTCGCCTGCTGGGGCTCAACGATCCGCTGATTCAGGTCAGTAGCTTCGATCGCCCCAATATCCGCTATATGCTGATGGAGAAATTTAAGCCCCTCGATCAGCTGATGCGTTACGTCCAGGATCAGCGCGGTAAATCAGGGATTATCTACTGTAACAGCCGTTCTAAAGTTGAAGACACCGCCGCCAGGCTGCAAAGCCGTGGCATCAGCGCGGCGGCCTACCATGCTGGTCTGGAAAATGATATTCGTGCCGACGTGCAGGAGAAATTCCAGCGCGACGATCTGCAGATCGTGGTGGCGACGGTGGCCTTCGGTATGGGCATTAACAAGCCGAACGTCCGTTTTGTGGTGCACTTTGATATCCCGCGCAACATTGAATCCTATTATCAGGAAACCGGCCGCGCCGGGCGTGACGGGCTGCCGGCGGAAGCGATGCTGTTTTACGATCCGGCGGATATGGCGTGGCTGCGCCGCTGCCTGGAGGAGAAGCCCGCCGGGCCGCTGCAGGATATTGAACGTCATAAGCTGAATGCGATGGGCGCCTTTGCCGAAGCGCAGACCTGTCGCCGTTTGGTGCTGCTGAACTATTTTGGCGAAGGGCGTCAGGAGCCGTGCGGCAACTGTGATATCTGTCTTGATCCGCCAAAGCAGTACGATGGCTTAATGGATGCGCGTAAGGCGCTTTCAACTATTTATCGGGTGAATCAACGCTTCGGGATGGGCTACGTGGTTGAAGTACTCCGCGGCGCCAACAATCAGCGTATCCGCGACCTGAACCACGATAAACTGCCGGTGTACGGCATTGGTCGCGAGCAGAGCCACGAGCACTGGGTGAGCGTGATTCGCCAGTTAATCCACCTCGGACTGGTGACGCAAAATATTGCCCAGCACTCCGCGCTGCAGCTCACCGAGGCCGCGCGTCCTGTACTGCGTGGTGAAGTCCCGCTGCAGCTCGCCGTGCCGCGTATCGTGGCGCTAAAACCGAAAGCGATGCAGAAATCCTTCGGCGGCAATTACGACCGCAAGCTGTTCGCCAAGCTGCGTAAATTACGTAAAGCGATCGCCGACGAGGAGAATATCCCGCCATATGTCGTGTTTAACGACGCGACGCTTATTGAGATGGCCGAACAGTCGCCGCTTACCGCCGGGGAGATGCTTAGCGTCAACGGCGTGGGGACCCGTAAGCTTGAGCGCTTCGGTAAAGAATTCATGGCGCTGATACGTGCTCATGTCGATGGCGATGATGAGTAGTCAGCCGCGGGAAAAGGTGCCAGAATAGTTTCCTTCTTCACTATTTCCCTGCGAGTTAAACATGTTGATGCTTTTTCTCACCGTGGCGCTGGTGCACATCATTGCGCTAATGAGCCCGGGGCCGGATTTTTTCTTCGTTTCGCAAACCGCAGTGAGCCGTTCGCGCAAAGAGGCGATGATGGGCGTGCTGGGGATCACCGGCGGCGTGATGGTCTGGGCGGGCGTCGCGCTGCTCGGCTTGCACCTGATTATCGAGAAAATGGCCTGGCTGCATACGTTGATTATGGTCGGCGGCGGTCTCTATCTGTGCTGGATGGGCTATCAAATGCTGCGCGGCGCGTTAAAGAAAACCGACGTTGTCGCGGCGGAACCGCAAGTTGAGCTGGCGCGTAGTGGGCGCAGTTTCCTGAAGGGCCTGCTGACTAACCTCGCCAACCCGAAAGCGATTATCTACTTTGGTTCGGTCTTCTCGCTGTTCGTTGGCGATAACATTGGCGCCGGCGCGCGCTGGGGGATTTTCCTGCTGATCGTTCTTGAAACGCTGGCGTGGTTCACCATCGTGGCCAGCCTGTTCGCACTGCCGCAAATGCGCCGCGGCTATCAGCGGATGGCAAAGTGGATAGACGGCATCGCGGGAACCCTGTTTGCCGGTTTCGGCATCCATCTGATTATTTCGCGTTAACGTGTTATGCGATTCCCCGCCCGGTTTGTTGCCGGGTGGGGTTGATATTAGTGACGAAGACGCTGTAGCTCATCGCTGGTCAAACCGGTCATTTCCAGGATCGCATCGTCATCAATGCCGCGATTGAGCATCGCTGCGGCGACCTGTAAAAGGGCCTGTAGTTTTCCTTCTTTGATGCCTTCTTTGATGCCTTCTTTAATGCCTTCTTTGATGCCTTCTTTAATGCCTTTCTCTCTGCCTTCTGCGAGCCACGTTTCTGCCAGAGTCATTAGCATTCCTCCATGCTGCGGCACACGCTGTGCCAGCCCATAAAATAGCGCCCGAATATCCTGTGCTTCCCCCGCCTGAGCCATATATTTTATCAGCACGGCGATTTGTTGTCCGCTCATCTGCTCCAACATTAAGAGGTGGGTCAACTTGTCCAGTAGTTGTGCCATATCGCGTTGGCGAATATGTTTTTGCACCAGCGTCAGGGCCGCCATGCTGCGGTGTTGCATGATTTCATCATCAGGAATCACAGTAATATCGACCAGCGGAAAAGCGCCAGAGTAGAGTTGATGAGCAAGGAGCGAGTCGTCAAAATTATCCAGCCAGTTTAACGACCAGGGATAGGGGCTGCGGCGTCCTTGATAAAAGAGAATGGGAATCACCAGTGGTAACGTTTTATGACCATTCTCCAGATGCCTCTGCATGGCGGCGATGGCGTAGCGCATTAGACGGAATGCCATCAGTTTATCGGGTGAACTTTGGTGTTCTATCAGAACATGGACATAACCCTGGCCGCGCGTTGTCTCCAGTGAATACAGAATGTCGCTGTAATAGGGCCGCAGGTCATCCTCCAGGAAACTCCCAGATTCCAGTCGTAGCGTATCCAGTTTGCAAACCTGAATTAACGCCGGCGGAAGGTGGATCTCGATAAAATCGCGCGCCGTTTCGACCCGCGACAAAAAGGTCTTAAAGACTGCATCATGAGGGGTTGCCGTTTCCGCCATTTTCGTTCATCCGTGAAGAAACCCAATGGTGGCATTCTGGCACTGAAAAGGCGGGGCCGACAGCGCGCGGATAAAGTCTCTTTCATCTTTTCGCGCCAGCACGCGTGATAATACGACTACGGCCGCAAGTGGCCTCGAGCTGTGCGAGCGCCATTCCAGTTTCAGGCATGACGGGCGGAAGCGAGCAGCGCTCCCACCAGCATAAACAGCGAACCAAACACTTTATTCAGCGCCTTCATCTGCTTCGGACCTTTAATCCAGGCCGCAATGCGCTGCGCCAGCGTCGCGTAACCGATCATCACAATGATATCGACCACAATGGTGGTGACGCCAAGTACCAGGTACTGCATCACCTGCGGCTGATGCGGGACGATGAACTGGGGAAACAGCGCGGCGAGGAAGACGATACTTTTGGGGTTGGTCAGATTGACGAACACCGCGCGTTTATAGAGCTTACCGCGGCTTTGAGTGCGCGCCAGCGTATTCAGGTCGATTGAACCCGCCGCCCGCCATTGCTGGATCCCCAGCCAGATAAGATAAGCCGCGCCCGCCCATTTCAACACTTCAAATGCCAGTACCGAGCGTGAGAAGAGCGTGCCCAGACCGACGCCAACCAGCACGATATGAATGGCCAATCCGGTTTGCAGGCCGGCAATAGAGGCTGCCGCGCCGCGATAGCCGTGGTTGATGGATGTGGTCATGGTATTAATCGCGCCGGAACCCGGCGACAGGCTGAGAATGATTGATGTCAGCAGATAAGCGAACCACCACTCGAAGGTCATGAGAATCTCCCTGATTGTCTATTTTTATGCCACAATACGCTATTGCATCAGCATTGTGTGATGTGCGACAAAAAAACGATTTTCAGCGGTTAACAGGGGTGTAAACCCGATGTTTGGGCAGCAAAAGGACTGGGACACACGAGAAAACGCGTTTGCGGCCTTTACCATGGGGCCGCTGACGGATTTTTGGCATCAGCGGGAAGAAGCTGAATTTACGGGCGTCGATAAGGTTCCGGTACGCTTTGTGCGCTTTTGCGCCGCAAATAATGACCGGCTGGTGGTTATTTGCCCCGGCCGCATCGAAAGCTACGTGAAGTACGCCGAACTAGCCTACGATCTCTTCCACAGCGGCTTTGACGTAATGATTATCGATCACCGCGGTCAGGGGCGCTCAGGTAGGTTGCTGTCTGATACCCACCGCGGTCATGTTGTGCGCTTTAGCGACTATGTTGACGATCTGGCTGCGCTTTGGCAGCAGGAAGTGGTGCCCGGCCACTGGCGTAAACGTTTTATTCTCGCCCACTCGATGGGCGGCGCCATTGCCACGCTGTTCTTGCAGCGTCACCGGCAGCATTGCGACGCCATTGCCTTATGCGCGCCAATGTTTGGCATCATCATGCGCCTGCCGGACTGGATGGTGCGCCATATTCTCGACTGGGCTGAGGGCCATCAGCGTATTCGTGAAGAGTATGCCATCGGTACGGGCCGCTGGCGGGCGCTGCCGTTTTCGCTCAATGTATTGACTCATAGCCGTCAGCGCTATCGTCGCAACCTGCGTTTTTATGCTGACGATCCGCGGCTGCGCGTCGGCGGGCCGACCTATCACTGGGTGCGCGAAGGTATTCTGGCCGGTGAAGAGATATTGGCTGGCGTCGAGAAAGATACGACTCCGACGCTATTGATTCAGGCCGAGGATGAAAGGGTGGTCGATAACCTGATGCACGACCGCTATTGCGAACTCCGTTCCGCTGCCGGACACCCTTGTGAAGGCGATAAGCCGCTCGTTATTGAAGGGGCATATCACGAGATCCTTTTTGAAAAGGACGCTATGCGCTCAGTCGCGCTAAATGCCATCGTCGATTTTTTCAATCGACATACTTAATCCGACGATAGATCTCGTCGCCCTGCTTAGAGGTTAAATTTTTTATGTACCAGGTTGTTGCGTCTGATTTAGATGGCACGCTGCTTTCCCCCGACCATTTCCTCACCCCCTATGCCAAAGAAACGCTGAAGCTACTCACCGCGCGCGGGATAAATTTCGTTTTCGCCACTGGTCGTCACTATATCGATGTGGGACAGATCCGCGATAATCTCGGCATTAAGTCGTACATGATCACCTCTAACGGCGCCCGCGTACACGATAGCGAAGGAAAACAAATCTTCGCCCATAACCTCGACCGCGATATCGCCAGCGATCTGTTTGAGATGGTGCGTAACGATGTGAAGATTGTGACCAACGTCTATCGTGAAGATGAATGGTTTATGAATCGCCATCGCCCGGAAGAGATGCGCTTCTTCAAAGAGGCGGTATTCAACTACAAGCTTTATGAACCGGGCGAGCTGGATGCGGATGGCATCAGCAAAGTTTTCTTCACCTGTGAAGATCATGAACATTTGCTGCCGCTTGAGCAGGCTATCAACGCGCGCTGGGGCGACCGCGTGAATGTGAGTTTCTCCACGTTGACCTGCCTTGAAGTGATGGCCGGCGGTGTATCGAAAGGGCATGCGCTGGAGGCCGTCGCGAAAATGCTTGGCTACAGCCTCAAAGAGTGTATCGCCTTTGGCGACGGCATGAACGACGCCGAGATGCTGTCGATGGCCGGTAAAGGCTGCATCATGGCGAACGCCCATCAGCGGTTGAAGGACTTGCATCCGGAGCTGGAAGTGATCGGCAGCAACGCCGATGATGCTGTACCGCATTACCTGCGCAAGCTGTACCTCGATTGATAAAGATTGACGATTGGCTAATAACTGGTCAGTCGTCAACCTCTCTCTCCGCTACAATGCCTGTTCTTTATTCAATGAGACGACCATTGTGGCGCTATTAATTATCACCACTATCCTGTGGGCCTTTTCGTTTAGCCTGATTGGCGAATACCTTGCCGGTAGCGTCGATAGCTATTTTTGCGTGCTGATGCGCGTGGGCCTGGCAGCGCTGGTGTTCCTGCCTTTTCTGCGTACGCGCGGCCAGCCTCCGCGTACCATCGTGCTCTACATGTTGGTAGGAGTGATGCAGCTTGGGATTATGTATTTGCTGGCTTTCCGCGCCTATCTCTATCTGACAGTCTCCGAATTTCTGTTGTTTACGGTCTTTACCCCGCTGTATATCACCCTGATTTACGATCTGATCAGCGGCCGTAAACTACGCTGGGGCTATCTGCTTAGCGCGGCGCTGGCGGTGTTAGGGGCGGCGATCATCCGCTATGACAAAGTCAGCGATCACTTCTGGACCGGGCTATTGCTGGTGCAGCTGTCGAATATCTGTTTCGCCATCGGTATGGTGGGCTACAAGCGTCTGATGGAAGTCCGTCCAATGCCGCAACACAATGCCTTTGCCTGGTTCTATGCCGGCGCCTTTATCGTGGCGGTAGCGGCGTGGTTTATGCTGGGCAATCCGCAGAGGTTGCCGTCCACCGGTCTGCAGTGGGGGGTTCTGGTATGGCTGGGCGTGGTCGCTTCCGGGTTGGGTTACTTCATGTGGAACTACGGCGCGACGCAGGTGGATGCCGGTACGTTGGGGATCATGAATAACGTTCACGTCCCCGCCGGGCTGCTGGTTAACCTTGCTATCTGGCAGGAGCAGCCTCACTGGCCGAGCTTTATCATTGGCGCGCTGGTAATCCTGGCTTCGCTATGGGTCCATCGCCGCTGGGTCGCTCCGCACTCCGTACAAACGGCAGATGATCGCAAGCGTGATTCCGCGCTGAGCGAATAAACGCTTCTGTTACCGGCTGGCGTTGCTCGCCATCGCGCACCGCGGCGTACAGCCGGCTCCACAGTCCTTCTCCCAGGGTTTTGGTGACAATCAAACCCTGGCGTTCAAAACTTTCCACCACCCAGTGCGGCAGGGCGGCAATACCCATTCGCGCGGCGACCATCTGAATCAGCAGCAGCGTGTTATCGACGCTTTTCAACTGCGGGCTGATCCCCGCCGGTTGCAGGAAGTGGCGCCAGATATCCAGTCGCCCGCGCTGTACCGGATAAATCAGTAACGTTTCCGCAGCCAGATCTTCCGGCGAGATGCGCGTTTTCGCCGCCAGCGGATGTTCCGGAGCTAACACCAGACGAACTTCATAATCAAACATCGGTGAATAGTGCAGGCCGCTACGCGGCAAAATATCTGAGGTCATCACCAGATCGAGTTCGCCCTGCTGCAGGGCTGGCTGCGGGTCAAAAGTGACGCCGGACTGAAAATCAACCTCCACCAGCGGCCAGCGGGCGCGGAAGCTTTCCAGCGCCGGGGTGAGCCACTGAATGCAGCTATGGCACTCGATCGCCAGCCGCAGACGGGTCTGCTGAGGTTCGTTGCAGTCCTGCAACGCGCGGGCGATCTGCGGCAGCACCTGATTGGCTAACTGCAGCAGAATTTCCCCTTGCGGCGTAAAGCGCAGCGGCTGGCTTTTACGCACAAATAAACGGAAGCCAAGGCGCTGTTCCAGATCGCTAAACTGGTGGGACAGGGCCGACTGGGTTTGGTGCAGGGCTGCCGCCGCGCCCGCCAGCGAACCGCTGTTCCGCAACGCCTGTAGCGTTTTCAGGTGTTTAATCTCGATCATGAATGTCCTTCACTTCGGCATGAATAATTTGCGCTTGAGGAATATACAGTACTTGCGAATTATAGCGGTGTAAACATCTGGATGGCTAAATATAAAAAATTCCATAAGGGGCATAACATGACAATCCTCAATCACACCCTCGGTTTTCCTCGCGTTGGCCTTCGCCGCGAGCTGAAAAAAGCGCAAGAGAGCTACTGGGCGGGCAACGCCACGCGTGAAGAGCTGCTGGCGGTAGGTCGCGATCTGCGCGCTCGTCACTGGGAGCAGCAGAAACAGGCGGGCATTGATCTGCTGCCGGTGGGCGATTTTGCCTGGTACGACCATGTTCTGACCACCAGCCTGCTGCTGGGCAACGTGCCGGCTCGTCATCAGAACAAAGACGGCACCGTCGATATCGATACCCTGTTCCGCATTGGTCGCGGCCGCGCGCCGACCGGTCAACCCGCTGCCGCCGCGGAAATGACCAAGTGGTTCAACACCAACTATCACTACATGGTGCCGGAATTTGTCCAGGGCCAACAGTTCAAGCTGAGCTGGACCCAACTGCTGGATGAAGTGGACGAAGCGCTGGCGCTGGGCCACAAGATTAAGCCTGTACTACTGGGGCCGGTAACCTATCTGTGGCTGGGCAAAGTAAAAGGCGAACAGTTTGATCGTCTAAGCCTGTTGAACGATATCCTTCCGGTTTACCAGCAGGTACTGGGCGAGCTGACGAAGCGCGGCATTGAGTGGGTGCAGATTGATGAGCCGGCGCTGGTTCTGGAGCTGCCGCAAGCATGGCTGGATGCCTTTAAACCGGCTTATGAAGCCCTGCAGGGGCAGGTAAAACTACTGCTGACTACCTATTTTGAAGGGATCACCGACAACCTTGATGTTATCACCGCGCTGCCGGTACAGGGGCTACACGTCGATCTGGTGCACGGCAAAGATGAGGTGGCTGAACTACATAAACGCCTGCCGGCCGACTGGCTGTTATCCGCCGGGCTGATCAATGGTCGTAACGTCTGGCGCGCCGATCTCACGGAAAAATATGCGCAAATTAAGTCGCTTGTCGGTCAACGTGAGCTATGGGTAGCCTCTTCCTGCTCCTTGCTGCATAGCCCGATCGATCTGAGCGTAGAGACCCGTCTTGATGCCGAAGTAAAAAGTTGGTTTGCTTTCGCCCTGCAGAAGTGCGGCGAACTGGCGCTGCTACGCGACGCGCTGAACAGCGGTGATACGACGGCGATCGAGGCGTGGAGCGCGCCAATTCAGGCTCGTCGCCATTCGACTCGCGTACACAACGCGGCAGTGGAAAAAAGGCTGGCGGCAATCACTGCTCAGGACAGCCAGCGCACCAGCCCTTATGCCGAGCGCGCACAGGCGCAGCGCAAACGCTTTAACCTGCCAGCATGGCCGACGACGACGATCGGTTCATTCCCGCAGACAACCGAAATTCGTACCCTACGTCTGGACTTCAAAAAGGGCAATCTTGACGCCAGCCATTATCGGACGGGTATTGCCGAACATATTAAGCAGGCGATCGTCGAACAAGAACGTCTGGGTTTAGACGTGCTGGTGCACGGAGAAGCCGAGCGAAACGACATGGTGGAGTATTTCGGTGAGCATCTGGACGGTTTCATCTTCACGCAAAACGGTTGGGTGCAAAGCTATGGCTCTCGCTGCGTGAAGCCGCCGGTGGTTATCGGCGATGTCAGCCGTCCGCAAGCGATCACCGTCGAATGGGCGAAGTACGCGCAGTCTCTTACCGACAAGCCGGTCAAAGGCATGTTGACCGGTCCGGTAACCATTCTGTGCTGGTCCTTCCCGCGCGAGGATGTCAGCCGTGAAACAATCGCGAAGCAGATTGCGCTGGCGCTGCGCGATGAAGTGGAGGATCTGGAGGCGGCCGGTATCGGTATTATCCAGATTGATGAACCGGCACTGCGCGAAGGTCTGCCGCTGAAACGCAGCGATTGGGATGCTTATTTACAGTGGGGCGTCGAAGCTTTCCGCATCAATGCCGCGGTTGCTAAGGATGACACCCAGATTCATACCCACATGTGTTATTGCGAGTTCAATGACATCATGGACTCTATCGCCGCGCTGGATGCCGATGTGATCACCATTGAAACCTCGCGTTCCGACATGGAACTGCTGGAATCGTTTGAAGAGTTTGAATATCCAAACGAAATCGGCCCGGGCGTTTATGATATCCACTCGCCAAACGTGCCGAGCGTGGAGTGGATTGAAGGGTTGCTGGAGAAAGCCGCGCAGCGTATCCCGGCGGAGCGCTTGTGGGTTAATCCGGACTGCGGCCTGAAAACCCGCGGCTGGCCGGAAACCCGCGCCGCGCTGGCGAACATGGTGCAAGCGGCGCAAAATCTGCGCGAATCAGCCTGATAGATACGCGGAAAACAACAGAGGAGGCCACGGCCTCCTCTTTTCATGTATCAGGCGAGTTACCCTTTTTTACCGCCATATTGAGCAAACCAGGCCAGCATCCGCTGCCAGCCATCTTTGGCTGACTCTTCGTGATAGCTGGCGCGATAGTCGGCATTAAAGGCGTGATCGGCCTCGGGATAGACCACGATCTCGGCGTTCGCATTTGCCGCCCGCAGCGCCTGGCGCATGGTCTCGACGGTATCCTGCGGAATACTGGCGTCTTTAGCGCCGTACAGGCCAAGTACCGGCGCGTTGAGATCGACCGCGATATCCACCGGGTGTTTTGGCGAATTCAGCGATTTTTCTCCCACCAGTTTGCCATACCAGGCGACGCCTGCCTTCAACTGCGGGTTATGCGCGGCATACAGCCAGGTAATGCGCCCACCCCAGCAAAAACCGGTGATCAGCAGACGATGGGCATCGCCGCCGTGGCGCGCCGCCCAGCTGGCGACGTGGTCGAGATCCGCCAGCACCTGTGCGTCCGGCACCTTAGTGACCAGTTCTTTGAACAGGGTAGGGATATCGTTGTACTCATTCGGATCGCCCTGGCGGAAGTAGAGTTCTGGCGCAATCGCCAGATAGCCTTCCTGCGCCAGGCGGCGGCACAGATCGCGAATATGTTCATGTACGCCGAAAATCTCCTGCACCACGATAACGATCGGCAGCGGGCCGTCGGCGTTTTTCGGGCGGGCGTGATAGGCTGGCATATTCTCGCCCTGCGATGGGATCGAGGTTTCTCCGGCGACAATCTGCTCATCCGACGTATGGACGGCGGTCGAGGCGTGCGGCGAGGCTGCAGGTGCGAATCCAGGTTGCTTGGTGGTGGTCATGGTATTCTCCGTACCCTTATTTATTAGCGCAACACTAACTATAGACCCTTTAGTTCGGGCGGTAATAAAGCACAGTGCCTGAAAGCGGCTATCTTTTGTTCTATGACCGTGAATATAACTTGTTAATGTGATGTAGTTCACTATTTGTTGAAAAACAAATGCAATCATTGTTATGCATGGTGACCATCATCACAAAAATAAGCGAGTGGCTTCTGTAAAGTACCCTTTTGCTTCTGCTGATACTTCGACCCACAGAGGAGTTTTTTATGTCCAAGTCTGATGTTTTTCATCTCGGCCTCACTAAGAACGATTTACAAGGGGCTACGCTGGCTATCGTCCCTGGCGATCCGGAGCGTGTGGAAAAGATCGCCGCGCTGATGGATAAGCCGGTTAAGCTGGCATCACATCGTGAATTTACCTCCTGGCGCGCTGAGCTGGATGGCAAACCGGTGATTGTTTGCTCCACCGGTATCGGCGGCCCGTCGACCTCTATCGCCGTGGAAGAGCTGGCGCAGCTGGGGGTTCGTACTTTCCTGCGTATCGGCACCACCGGGGCGATTCAGCCGCACATCAACGTTGGTGATGTGCTGGTGACGACCGGTTCTGTCCGTCTGGATGGCGCCAGCCTGCACTTTGCGCCGATGGAGTTTCCGGCCGTTGCTGACTTCGCTTGTACCACCGCGCTGGTGGAAGCGGCGAAATCAATTGGTGCGACCACCCATATCGGTGTAACAGCCTCCTCTGATACCTTCTATCCAGGCCAGGAGCGTTACGACACCTTCTCCGGCCGTGTCGTGAGCCGCTTCAAAGGCTCAATGGAAGAGTGGCAGGCAATGGGCGTCATGAACTATGAAATGGAATCCGCTACGCTGCTGACCATGTGCGCCAGCCAGGGCCTGCGCGCCGGGATGGTGGCAGGGGTTATCGTCAACCGTACCCAGCAAGAGATCCCTAACGCCGAAACCATGAAGCAAACCGAAAGCCACGCGGTGAAAATCGTTGTGGAAGCGGCGCGCCGCCTGCTGTAGTTCTTCACTTTTTCTCGCAAGGCCGGACCCTCCGGCCTTTCTTTTTTGCGTAGCGCCTCGCAGGAAAATCCTTTTCAACTGGACGTTTGTACAGCACAATTCTATTTTGTGTCGTAAGTGGTTGCCGGGGAGGCGTTGTGGATATCTCTATTGTGATAAGCGCCGTGGTGGCGCTGGCGGCAGGGTTAATCGTTGGCTGGCTGGCGACAAAAGCCCGCGCCGATCAAATCCGTGCCGATCTCATTGAAGAGCGCCGCGAGCTGGATATCGAACTTAGCGCCGCACGTCAGCAGCTGGTGCAGGAATCGCACTGGCGCGATGAGTGCGAACTTCTCAACAACGAGCTGCGCAGCCTGCGTGATATCAACACCTCGCTGGAGGCCGACCTGCGGGAAGTGACCACTCGTCTGGAATCTACACAGCTACACGCCGAAGATAAAATCCGCCAGATGGTCAACAGCGAGCAGCGCCTGAGCGAGCAGTTTGAAAACCTGGCGAATCGCATATTCGAACACAGCAACCGCCGGGTTGATGAACAAAACCGGCAGAGCCTGCATGGCCTGCTGACGCCGCTCCGGGAACAGCTCGACGGCTTTCGTCGCCAGGTTCAGGACAGCTTCGGCCAGGAGGCGCGTGAGCGCCACACGCTGGCGCACGAAATCCGCAACCTGCAACAGCTGAACGCACAGATGGCGCAAGAGGCGTTAAACCTGACGAAAGCGCTGAAGGGCGATAACAAAACCCAGGGCAACTGGGGAGAAGTGGTGCTAACCCGCGTGCTGGAGGCCTCCGGCCTGCGCGAAGGCTATGAGTATCAAACACAGGTCAGCATCGAAACCGATAACCGCTCGCGGATGCAGCCGGATGTTATCGTGCGCCTGCCGCAGGGCAAAGACGTGGTTATCGACGCCAAAATGACGCTGGTCGCCTATGAGCGTTATTTCAACGCTGACGACGACTACACCCGCGAAGCGGCGCTACAGGAGCATATTGCCTCGGTACGTAACCATATTCGCCTGCTGGGCCGCAAAGATTATCAACAACTGCCGGGGTTACGTTCGCTCGACTATGTATTGATGTTTATCCCCGTCGAGCCGGCGTTCCTGCTGGCTATCGACCGTCAGCCTGAGCTTATCAGCGAGGCGCTGAAGAACAATATTATGCTGGTTAGCCCAACAACCCTGCTGGTGGCGCTGCGCACCATCGCGAATTTGTGGCGCTATGAGCATCAAAGCCGCAACGCGCAGAAAATCGCCGAGCGCGCCGGGCGCCTGTACGACAAGATGCGGCTGTTTGTCGACGATATGTCGGCCATCGGTCAAAGCCTTGATAAAGCTCAGGATAACTATCGTCAGGCGATGAAAAAGCTCGCCTCCGGGCGCGGCAACCTGCTGGTACAGGCCGAATCATTCCGTGGCCTGGGGGTCGAGGTTAAACGCGAGATTAATCCTGATTTAGTCGAACAAGCCACGGCGCAGGATGACGAATACCGCCTTGAGGAAGATGAAAATTTACCGCAGGAAGATGTGTTTAGTGCCGATTCCGCGTCTGTAGCGAGAGCAAACGAGCACGTCAGGCCAAGCTGAAACGTATGGGAAATGGCCTGAATCTGTTACACTCGCTGAACATTTTCTTGATAAGTAAGCGGGCATAGAGATGGTTGAGGATTCACAAGAAACGACGCATTTTGGCTTTCAAACGGTAGCCAAAGAGCAGAAGGCGGACATGGTGGCGCATGTATTCCATTCTGTCGCTGCAAAATATGATGTGATGAACGACTTAATGTCGTTCGGGATTCATCGCTTGTGGAAGCGCTTCACCATCGACTGCAGCGGCGTGCGTCGTGGGCAAACCGTGCTGGACTTAGCGGGCGGTACCGGCGACCTGACGGCGAAGTTTTCCCGTCTGGTGGGTGAAACCGGTCGCGTGATGCTCGCCGATATCAACGATTCGATGCTCAAAATGGGCCGCGAAAAACTGCGTAACATCGGTATTGTCGGTAACGTCGAATACGTTCAGGCCAACGCCGAAGCGCTGCCGTTTGCGGATAACACCTTTGACTGCATCACCATCTCCTTTGGCCTGCGTAACGTTACCGATAAAGACAAAGCGCTGCGTTCAATGTACCGCGTGCTGAAACCGGGCGGACGTTTGCTGGTTCTGGAGTTCTCCAAACCGATTCTCGAACCACTGAGCAAAGCCTACGACGCTTACTCCTTCCACGTGCTGCCGAAAGTCGGCGAACTGGTGGCAAACGATGCGGAAAGCTATCGCTATCTGGCGGAATCCATCCGCATGCATCCCGATCAGGAGACCCTGAAAGGCATGATGCAGGAGGCGGGTTTTGAAAGCGTCGACTACTACAACCTGACGGCAGGTATTGTCGCGCTACACCGCGGCTATAAGTTCTGACAGGAGGGACGCTATGCCTTTCGCACCACTGGTTACCGCTGGCATCGAAACGGTTCTTAATACTTTTCTCTGGCGCGACCGCGCGCTTAAACCGGCGCGTCAACGCCTGCTGGGGAAAGTGCTGCGCGTAGAGCTCAAAGAGCTGTCGGCGCCTGTCGTGCTGGCCTATAGCGAGCAGCAAATCGACGTGCTCGGCGCATGGGAAGGCGAAGCTGACTGTACCGTAATTACCCGCCTGAGCGTGCTGCCGCAGTTGCGTAACCGCCAGCAGTTGACCGCGCTGATTCGCAGCGGCGATCTGGAAGTGCAGGGCGACCTGCAGGTTGTGCAGAACATGGTCGCGCTTTGCGATCTGGCGGAGTTCGATCCGGCAGAGCTACTGGCGCCGTATACCGGCGATATCGTCGCTGAAGGGGTTGGCAAGGTACTTCGCGGCGGCGCGCGCTTCCTGCTGCAGGGCGCGCAAAGCCAGCAGCGCTACGTCGCTGAAGCGATTACCGAAGAGTGGCGACTGGCGCCGGGCCCGTTAGAGATGGCCTGGTTTGCTGAAGAATCCGCCGCCGTGGAACGCGCGCTGGCCGCACTGGAAAAACGGCTGGAAACGCTGGAGGGCAAATGACGCCAGGAGAATTACGGCGCCTGTATTTTATCATCCGCACCTTTTTGAGTTACGGGCTTGATGAGCTCATTCCCAAAATGCGTATCACGTTGCCGCTGCGCATCTGGCGGCGAATGTTGTTCTGGATGCCGAATCGCCACAAAGATAAACCGCTGGGTCAACGCTTACGCCTGGCGCTGCAGGAGCTGGGCCCGGTGTGGATTAAGTTCGGCCAGATGCTCTCCACCCGCCGCGACCTGTTCCCGCCGCAAATCGCCGATCAGCTGGCGCTGCTGCAAGATCGCGTCGCGCCTTTCGATGGCAAATTGGCAAAACAACAGATCGAACAAGCGATGGGCGGGCTGCCCATTGAAGCCTGGTTCGATGATTTCGCCATTGAGCCGCTCGCCTCCGCCTCTATCGCTCAGGTCCATACCGCGCGTCTGAAAGACAACGGCAAAGAGGTTGTCATCAAGGTCATCCGCCCGGATATCCTGCCGGTGATCAAAGCGGACATGAAATTAATCTACCGCCTGGCGCGCTGGGTGCCTCGTCTGCTGCCGGATGGCCGCCGTCTGCGTCCGCAGGAAGTCGTCCGCGAATATGAAAAAACGCTGATGGACGAGCTGAACCTTCTACGCGAGTCGGCTAATGCTATTCAGCTACGGCGCAATTTCGAAGACAGCCCAATGCTATACGTGCCGGAAGTCTATTCCGATTACTGTAGCGAAGGCATGATGGTGATGGAGCGGATCTACGGTATTCCGGTGTCCGATGTCGCCGCGCTGGAAGCCCAGGGCACCAACATGCAGTTGCTGGCGGAGCGTGGGGTGCAGGTCTTCTTTACCCAGGTGTTCCGCGACAGCTTTTTCCATGCGGATATGCATCCGGGTAATATTTTCGTTAGCTACGATCATCCGCATGACCCGCAATATATCGGTATCGACTGCGGTATCGTCGGCTCGCTGAACAAAGACGATAAGCGCTATCTGGCTGAAAACTTTATTGCTTTCTTCAACCGTGATTATCGTAAGGTTGCCGAGCTGCACGTCGATTCCGGCTGGGTGCCGCCGGATACCAACGTTGAAGAGTTTGAGTTTGCGATTCGCACCGTGTGCGAGCCCATCTTTGAAAAGCCGCTGGCGGAAATCTCCTTCGGCCACGTATTGCTGAATCTGTTTAATACCGCGCGGCGTTTCAACATGGAAGTCCAGCCGCAGCTGGTTTTGCTTCAGAAGACATTACTTTACGTAGAAGGGGTAGGTCGTCAGCTCTATCCTCAGTTAGACTTGTGGAAAACGGCGAAGCCTTTCCTCGAGTCGTGGATTAAGGATCAGGTCGGTATTCCCGCGCTGGTGCGTGCGTTTAAAGAAAAAGCGCCGTTCTGGATTGAACGAATGCCGGAAATTCCTGAGCTGGTGTACCAAAGCCTGCAGCAGAGCAAACAGCTGCAGACCAGCGTCGATACCATCGTGCGCGACTTCCAGGTGCGCCACGTGCGCCAGGGGCAGTCCCGTTATCTGTTTGGTATAGGCGCCGTTTTGCTTTTAAGCGGTACGCTGTTATTTATCCACCGCCCGGAGTGGGGCATGATGCCTGGCTGGCTGATGGCCGGCGGCGTCGTAACCTGGCTTATTGGTTGGCGAAAAACGCGCTAACAGGTTTCGCGTTTATTCTGGCGCATTGATTCTTGCGCGAAGTCATGTGAGCGGCCTGACAAAGAGGCGTCTCACCGGATGACGTGTATAATGCGCTCTCATCATTCATCATCTGTCATAGGGGAACGTGTATGGGTGGTATCAGTATTTGGCAGTTGTTAATTGTTGTCGTCATCGTAGTTCTGCTTTTCGGGACGAAGAAGCTGAGCTCGCTGGGTTCGGATTTAGGCGCATCGATCAAGGGCTTTAAAAAAGCGATGAGCGATGACGAAAAATCTGATAAGTCCTCAGCCGATGCAGATTTTGCAGCGAAAACTATCGCTGATAAACAAGATGATGCGAAAAAAGACGAGACAAAACGCCACGACAAAGAGCAGGTGTAATTCGTGTTCGATATCGGTTTTAGTGAACTATTGCTGGTGTTCGTGATTGGCCTCATCGTATTGGGGCCACAGCGACTACCTGTCGCCGTCAAAACGGTGGCCAGCTGGATCCGTACGTTGCGCTCGCTGGCGACCACCGTACAAAATGAGCTTGCCCAGGAGCTAAAACTGCAGGAGTTTCAGGAGAGCCTGAAGAAGGTGGAAAAGGCCAGCCTGGATAATCTGACTCCGGAGCTCAAAGCCTCGATGGATGAACTGCGCGAAGCGGCTGAATCCATGAAGCGTTCCTATACCGCCCACGATCCTGAAAAG
The DNA here is from genome assembly GCF_057624675.1 of Klebsiella sp. PK01. Classification (NCBI taxonomy): domain Bacteria; kingdom Pseudomonadati; phylum Pseudomonadota; class Gammaproteobacteria; order Enterobacterales; family Enterobacteriaceae; genus Klebsiella; species Klebsiella sp. PK01. The sequence continues at coordinate 12,666 of NZ_JBYEZM010000012.1, read as the reverse complement.
GCCAGCGACGAAGCGAACACCATTCATAATCCGGTCGTCAAAGGTAGCGAAGCGCAGCGCCAGGATGTCACGCCGGCGACGGCGGAACACCAGGTCAGCGCTCCGGCACATGCGCCGGAACCCGTTGTCGATGAGCTATCCGCTTCGTCGGCTGAAGCCCCGGCAGCTAAGGAAAAAGCCGCCGCGGCAGTGCCAGATTCTTCCCCCGCATCGAGTGATAAAGCGTAAAAAATGGGCGTAGACGAGACTCAACCGTTAATTTCTCATCTGATTGAGCTGCGTAAGCGCCTGCTCAACAGCATTATTGCCATCCTGGTGATCTTCCTGGCGTTGGTTTACTTCGCCAATGATATCTATCAACTGGTATCCGCTCCGCTTATCAGCAAAATGCCGGTAGGCGCGACGATGATCGCCACCGATGTCGCTTCTCCTTTCTTCACGCCGATCAAACTGACCTTTATGGTCTCGGTGATCCTGTCGGTACCGGTCATTCTTTATCAGGTATGGGCGTTCGTCGCGCCGGCGTTGTATAAGCATGAACGTCGGCTGGTCATGCCGCTGCTGGTTTCCAGTACGCTGCTGTTCTATATCGGTATGGCTTTCGCTTATTTCGTCGTGTTCCCGCTGGCATTTGGCTTCCTGACCCACGCCGCGCCGGAAGGGGTATTAGTTTCGACCGATATCCGTAGCTACCTCGATTTTGTCATGGCGCTGTTTATGGCTTTCGGCGTGTCGTTTGAAGTGCCGGTCGCCATCGTCCTGCTCTGCTGGATGGGCGTCACGACGCCGGAAGATTTACGTAAAAAACGGCCCTACGTGCTGGTGGGCGCCTTCGTGGTCGGTATGCTGCTGACGCCGCCGGATGTGTTCTCGCAAACGCTGTTGGCCATCCCCATGTATTGCCTGTTTGAAGTCGGGGTGTTCTTTGCCCGTTTCTACACCGGGAAACGCCTGACGCGTGACGAAGATGCCGCCGCCGAAGAGGCGGAGAGCAAAGAAGAGTAACAACGCCAACCGCCCGTCAGGGCGGTTGTCATATGGGAGTTATGATGTTTGATATTGGCGTAAATCTGACCAGCTCGCAGTTTTCCCGCGATCACGACGAGGTGGTTGCGCGCGCGCAGGCGGCGGGTGTCCAGGGGATGTTGCTGACCGGCACCAATCTGCATGAAAGCCAGCAGGCGCAGCAGATGGCTGGCCGTTACGCCAACTGCTGGTCTACCGCGGGTGTACATCCGCACGATAGCAGCACCTGGACGGAGTCGGTGGCCGAAGAAATTCACGCGCTGGCCCGCCAGCCGCAGGTGGCGGCGATTGGCGAATGCGGTCTTGATTTCAACCGTAATTTCTCAACGCCGCAGGAGCAAGAGAAGGCGTTCAGCGCCCAACTGGCGCTGGCGGCCGAGCTCTCAATGCCGGTATTTTTACACTGCCGCGACGCCCATGAACGGTTCCTTGCGCTGCTGGAGCCGTGGCTCAATAAACTGCCCGGCGCCGTGTTGCACTGCTTTACCGGAAGCCGCGCGGAAGTGCTTCAGTGTCTTGATAGAGGTTTATTTATCGGTATCACCGGTTGGGTGTGCGATGAGCGGCGGGGACTGGAGCTTCGCGAACTGTTGCCGGCGATCCCGGCGGAACGTTTGCTGCTGGAGACCGACGCGCCATATCTGTTGCCGCGCGACATGAAGCCGAAGCCCTCCTCGCGGCGCAACGAGCCCGCTTATCTGCCGCATATTCTGGCAAGCGTAGCGGGCTGGCGAGGCGAGGAAGCGCAATGGCTGGAGGAGGTTACGGATGCGAACGTCAGGAAGCTGTTTGGCGTGCGCTTTTAACCGCGCCGTCAGATTTTATAGAAGTCGGTATTTTTAACGCTTTGCAGGACCTGTTTATTCAACAGATTGAGGAGCAGCATGGAGCGTGCTTCGCCGTCGGGCTCGGTGAAGATAGCCTGCAGTCCTTCAAAAGCGCCGTCGGTGATTAACACGCTGTCGCCTTCATGAGGCGTTTCCGGGTCGGTAATGCCTTCCGGTTTATAAATGGAAAGTTGGTGAATCACCTCTGAAGGCACCACTGCCGGTTGGGCGCCAAAACGGACGAAACTGTTCACTCCGCGGGTGGCGCTGATGGTGGTGGTATGGATAACCTCGGGGTCGAATTCGACGAACAGATAGTTTGGGAACAGGGGCTCGCTGACCGTAGTACGTTTACCACGGATGATTTTTTCCAGCGCGATCGTCGGCATCAGGCAATTGACTGCCTGACGTTCAAGGTGTTCCTGGGCGCGCTGAAGCTGCCCACGTTTGCAATAAAGTAAGTACCAGGCTTGCATAATGACTCTTTCCGCTTTACTACCTGCAAGCATAACAAAAGCCTGGAACAATCGCGAAAACCATTATAAGCGAAAGCGTAAATAGCCTGTTCATTTACGCTTATTTAACAAAAGTACAGCATCGTTGCGGCGAAAATCGTATAATCAGCCGCTAGTATAGAGGTCAATAATAACTCCATGAAATACCACGATCTACGCGACTTTCTGACATTACTTGAGCAGCAGGGCGAGCTAAAACGGATAGCCCTGCCGGTCGACCCGCATCTGGAAATTACCGAAATTGCCGACCGCACTTTGCGTGCTGGCGGCCCGGCGCTGCTGTTTGAAAACCCGAAAGGCTACTCAATGCCGGTGCTGTGCAACCTGTTTGGCACGCCGCGCCGCGTGGCGCTGGGGATGGGCCAGGAAGACGTCAGTTCGCTACGGGAAGTCGGGAAGCTATTGGCCTTTCTGAAAGAGCCGGAGCCGCCAAAAGGCTTCCGCGATCTGTTTGATAAGCTGCCGCAGTTCAAGCAAGTGCTGAATATGCCGACCAAACGTCTGCGCGGCGCGCCTTGTCAGCAAAAAATCATCCAGGGCGATGACGTCGATCTCAACAAAATACCGATTATGACCTGCTGGCCGGAAGATGCCGCGCCGTTGATTACCTGGGGGCTGACGGTGACCCGAGGCCCGCATAAAGAGCGGCAAAATCTGGGTATTTATCGCCAGCAGCTGATCGGCAAAAATAAACTCATCATGCGGTGGTTGTCCCACCGCGGTGGCGCCCTGGATTTCCAGGAGTGGTGCGCGGCGCATCCCGGCGAGCGTTTCCCGGTATCCGTGGCGCTTGGCGCCGATCCGGCGACCATTCTGGGCGCGGTGACGCCGGTGCCCGATACCCTGTCGGAATATGCTTTCGCAGGCCTGCTGCGCGGCACCAAGAGCGAAGTGGTGAAGTGCGTTTCCAATGACCTTGAAGTGCCGGCTAGCGCGGAAATTGTGCTTGAAGGCTATATTGAGGCCGGCGAGATGGCGCCGGAAGGGCCGTACGGCGATCATACCGGCTACTACAATGAAGTGGACAGCTTCCCGGTATTTACGGTGACCCATATTACCCAGCGCGAAGACGCGATTTATCATTCGACCTATACCGGTCGCCCGCCGGATGAACCCGCGGTGCTGGGCGTGGCGCTGAACGAAGTCTTTGTGCCGATTCTGCAAAAGCAGTTCCCGGAAATCGTCGACTTCTATCTGCCGCCGGAAGGATGTTCCTATCGCCTGGCGGTGGTCACCATGAAAAAACAGTACGCCGGTCATGCCAAGCGCGTGATGATGGGCGTCTGGTCGTTCCTGCGCCAGTTCATGTATACCAAGTTCGTGATTGTTTGCGACGATGACGTGAACGCGCGCGACTGGAACGACGTGATTTGGGCGATTACTACCCGTATGGACCCGGCTCGTGATACGGTACTGGTAGAAAATACGCCAATAGATTATCTGGATTTTGCCTCGCCGGTTTCCGGCCTGGGTTCAAAAATGGGGCTGGATGCCACAAATAAATGGCCTGGCGAAACCCAGCGTGAATGGGGTCGTCCAATCAAAAAAGATCCTGAGGTGACGGCGCGCATCGACGCCATCTGGGATGAACTGGCCATCTTTAAATAACAGTAAGCGGGGCTAACGCCGCTGTTTTGCTCTATAGACCCGACAGAGGGGACGCATGACAACCTTAAGCTGTAAAGTGACCTCGGTGGAGGCGATTACCGATACCGTGTATCGCGTTCGATTAGTACCGGAAGCGGCATTCTCTTTCCGCGCCGGCCAGTATCTGATGGTGGTGATGGACGAGCGCGACAAGCGTCCGTTTTCTATGGCTTCCACGCCGTCAGAGCATGAGTTTATCGAGCTGCATATCGGTGCTTCTGAACTCAATCTGTATGCGATGGCGGTGATGGATCGCATTCTGAAAGAGCGTGAAATTGAGGTTGATATTCCGCATGGCGAAGCGTGGCTGCGCGATGACGAAGATCGTCCGCTGATTCTGATCGCCGGTGGTACCGGATTCTCTTATGTGCGTTCTATTCTGTTAACCGCGCTGGCGCGTAACCCGGATCGCGATATCGCCATTTATTGGGGCGGCCGCGAGGCTAAACATCTGTACGATCTGGCCGAGCTGGAAGCGTTAAGCATCAAGCATCCGAATCTGCGCATCGAGCCGGTGGTCGAGCAGCCGGAAGAAGGATGGCGCGGCCGTTCCGGTACGGTACTGACTGCGGTGCTGCAGGATTACGGTACGCTGGCCGAGCATGATATTTACATTGCCGGTCGCTTTGAGATGGCCAAGATTGCCCGCGACCTGTTCTGTAATGAACGCGGCGCGCGCGAAGACCGCCTGTTTGGCGATGCGTTTGCCTTTATCTGAAAATAAAAAACCCGCCCCTGACAGGCGGGAAGAACGGCAACTAAACCCCCTCTAATCCATTATTGCCTGTTGGCTGGCAGGCAATAATGGCATCGAGTTTTTTACCTACATCCGCTCAAATACGGTGGCGATCCCCTGGCCTAAACCGATGCACATGGTTGCCAGACCGAACTGCGCGTCTTTACGTTCCATCTGATTGATCAAGGTGGTGCTAATACGCGCCCCGGAACAGCCCAACGGGTGGCCGAGCGCGATCGCGCCGCCGTTAAGGTTGATCTTCTCGTCAATCTGCTCCATTAACCCCAGATCTTTAATACACGGCAGGATCTGCGCGGCAAACGCTTCATTCATTTCAAAGACGTCGATATCGCTGGTGGATAATCCCGCTTTTTTCAGCGCCAGCTTTGAAGCCGGAACCGGGCCATAACCCATAATGGACGGGTCGCAGCCGACTACCGCCATTGAGCGGACGCGAGCGCGTGGCTTCAGCCCCAGCTCACGGGCGCGGCTTTCGCTCATCAGCAGCATCGCCGCCGCGCCGTCGGAAAGTGCGGAAGAGGTGCCCGCCGTTACCGTGCCGGTCACCGGATCGAAAGCCGGTCTCAGTGCCGCCAGCGCTTCGACGGTGGTTTCCGGACGGATCACTTCGTCGTAATTGAAGGATTTCAACACACCATCGGCATCGTGACCGCCGGTCGGGATGATCTCCGCTTTAAATGCTCCGGATTGCGTCGCCGCCCAGGCGCGAGCGTGAGAGCGTGCGGCGAATTGATCCTGCATTTCGCGGCTAATGCCGTGCAGACGCGCCAGCATTTCCGCGGTCAGCCCCATCATACCGGCGGCTTTCGCCACATTACGGCTAAGGCCCGGATGGAAATCGACACCGTGGCTCATTGGTACATGGCCCATGTGCTCAACGCCGCCAATCAGGCAGACGCTGGCGTCGCCGATCATGATCATTCGGGCGGCATCATGCAGCGCCTGCATGGAGGAACCGCACAGGCGGTTAACCGTTGTCGCTGGTACCGAGTGCGGGATTTCCGCCAGCAGCGCGGCGTTACGGGCAATGTTGAAACCCTGCTCCAGCGTTTGTTGCACGCAGCCCCAGTAAATATCGTCAATCGCGCTCGCCTCAAGGGACGGGTTACGCGAAAGCAGGCTTCGCATCAGGTGTGCGGAGAGGTCTTCCGCGCGCACGTTGCGAAAGGCGCCGCCCTTTGAACGGCCCATCGGGGTGCGAATTGCATCGACAATGACAACCTGTTCCATTGTGACTCCTTAAGCCGTTTTCAGTTCGCCAACCGGACGGGCTGGTTCTACTGGAGGATAATACGCTTCGTTATGACGGGCCTTGTTACGCAGACCCTCCGGCACGGTATAAAGCGGGCCGAGGTGCTGGTATTGCTGCGCCATATCGAGATATTTTGCGCTGCCGATGGTGTCCAGCCAGCGGAATGCGCCGCCGTGGAACGGAGGGAAGCCCAGGCCGTATACCAGCGCCATATCCGCTTCCGCCGGGCTGGCGATGATGCCTTCTTCCAGGCAACGAACAACTTCGTTAACCATTGGGATCATCATACGGGCGATAATCTCTTCATCGCTGAAATCGCGCTTCGGCTGGCTGACTTCGGCCAGCAGACTATCGACCGCGGCGTCTTCTTCTTTTTTCGGTTTGCCTTTACTGTCTTCTTTATAACGCCAGAAACCGAGGCCGTTCTTCTGGCCGAAACGGTTGGCGTCAAACAGCGCGTCGATCGCATCGCGATAATCTTTCTGCATTCGCTGTGGGAACCCCGCCGCCATGACCGCCTGGGCATGGTGCGCGGTATCGATGCCGACAACATCCAGCAGATAGGCCGGGCCCATCGGCCAGCCAAACTGTTTTTCCATTACTTTATCGACTTTGCGGAAGTCCGCGCCGTCGCGCAGCAGCTGGCTGAAGCCTGCGAAGTAGGGGAACAGGACGCGGTTGACGAAGAAGCCGGGACAATCATTCACCACGATCGGCGTTTTGCCCATTTTGCTGGCCCAGGCCACGACTTTGGCAATGGTCTTATCCGAAGTTTTCTCACCGCGGATCACTTCAACCAGCGGCATGCGATGTACCGGGTTAAAGAAATGCATACCACAGAAATTCTCCGGGCGCTGCAGAACGCTGGCCAGCTCGCTGATAGGAATCGTTGAGGTGTTGGAAGCCAGCACGGTGTCCGGACGCACTTTCTCTTCGGTTTCCGCCAGTACCGCTTTCTTCACTTTCGGGTTTTCCACCACCGCTTCAACGACGACGTCCACGCGGTCAAAACCGCTATATTCCAGCGTTGGCTGAATGGTGCTAATCACTCCGGCCAGCTTCAGGCCGTCGATTTTTCCGCGTTCCAGCTGTTTATTCAGCAGCTTCGCCGCTTCGGTCATGCCAAGGGTCAGCGATTTGTCGCTGATGTCTTTCATCACCACCGGCACGCCTTTCCAGGCTGACTGATAAGCAATGCCACCACCCATAATGCCGGCGCCTAATACGGCGGCGTGCTTCGGTGTTTCGACATCTTTAGTGAGTTTTTTCGCTTTCGCTTTGACGTACTGGTCGTTAAGGAAGATGCCGACCAGCGCGCGCGCTTCATTAGTGTGCGCTAGCGGAACAAAACTTTGGTTTTCCAGCTTCAGCGCGTCGTCACGACCAAGACGCGCGGCGGCTTCGATGGTTTTTACCGCGGTGATCGGCGCCGGATAATGTTTTCCAGCGGTTTGCGCGACCATGCCTTTGGCAATAGTAAAGCTCATGGCGGCTTCAACTTTGCTGAGCTTCAGCGGTTCCAGTTTCGGCTGACGTTTGGCTTTCCAGTCCAGATCGCCATTAATCGCCTGACGCAGAATCGCCAGCGCGCCGTGATGCAGTTTTTCCGCGGCAACAATGCCGTCAACGAGGCCAATTTTCAGCGCTTGATCGGCGCCGACGTCTTTACCGGCGGCAATAATTTCCAGCGCGCTATCGGCGCCGAGCAGGCGCGGCAGACGTACGGAACCGCCGAAGCCAGGCATAATGCCCAACTTGGTTTCCGGCAGGCCGATGCGCAGATCCGGCGTCGCGAGGCGATAGTCGGTCGCCAGCACGCATTCGCAGCCGCCGCCCAGCGCATAGCCGTTAACCGCTGACAGCGTAGGAACCGGTAAATCTTCCAGGCGATTGAAGACGCTATTGGCAAAGTGCAGCCACTGGCTCAACTGTTCTTCCGGCACCAGGAATAGCGAAAGGAATTCGGTGATATCGGCGCCGACGATAAAGGCCGCTTTTTCAGAGCGCAGCAGCAGCCCTTTGAGATCTTGTTGTTTTTCGAGTACGTCCAGCGCGTGACCGAGGCTGGCAACGGTTGCAGTATCAAGCTTGTTAACCGAGCCGGGGGCGTCGAAAACCAGTTCGGCAATGCCATCTTCCAGCCAGTCGAGGTACAGGGTGTCGCCTTTGTAGAGCATGTCAGTCTCCTGAATCCAGCAATATGATCTGGTCATACCAGATGACTCGGAGTGTGGAATTTATGTTAAGAAAATGCAAATTACTCTTTAAATAATTGCTGGTCGGATCACATCCGGTAGAAATCACCCGGCCTGGAGCCAATGTGCTAAGATGCGGAGAATCACGATCCAATAAAAGCAAAGGATAAAAGATGGAATCACTGGCCGCGCTTTATAAAAATCATATCGTTACCCTACAAGAACGTACCCGCAAAGTATTAGACCGCTTCAAGCTGGATGCTCTGCTGATCCACTCCGGCGAGCTGATTAATGTCTTCCTCGACGATCATCCGTATCCGTTTAAAGTTAACCCGCAATTTAAGGCGTGGGTGCCGGTGACCCAGGTGCCAAACTGCTGGCTGCTGGTGGATGGCGTGAATAAACCGAAGCTGTGGTTCTATCTGCCGGTCGATTACTGGCACAACGTTGAGCCGCTGCCGACCTCTTTCTGGACCGAAGAAGTGGACGTGATTGCGTTGCCGAAAGCCGACGGCATTGGTGGTCAACTGCCCGCGGCGCGTGGCAATATTGCGTATATCGGCCCGGTGCCGGAGCGTGCTATCGGTCTGGAGATCGCGGCAGACAAAATCAACCCGAAAGGCGTTATCGACTATCTGCATTATTATCGCGCTTACAAAACCGACTATGAGCTGGCTTGTATGCGTGAAGCGCAGAAATCGGCGGTCAACGGCCATCGCGCGGCCCACGAAGCTTTCCAGTCGGGGATGAGCGAGTTCGATATTAATCAGGCTTACCTGACGGCGACCGGTCATCGCGATACCGATGTTCCTTACAGCAACATCGTGGCGCTGAATGAGCATGCGGCCGTATTGCATTACACCAAGCTGGATCACCGTGCGCCAACCGAGATGCGCAGCTTCCTGTTGGATGCCGGCGCAGAGTACAACGGCTATGCCGCGGACCTGACGCGTACCTGGGCAGGTCACAGCGACAACGACTTCGCGCAGCTGATTAAAGACGTTAACGACGAACAGCTGGCGTTGATCAGCACCATGAAGGCCGGCACCAGCTACGTTGATTACCATATTCAGTTCCATCAGCGCATCGCAAAGCTGCTGCGTAAACACCAGTTAGTGACCGGCATGAGCGAAGAGGCGATGGTGGAAAACGATCTGACCGGGCCGTTTATGCCGCACGGGATTGGTCATCCGCTGGGCCTGCAGGTTCATGATGTCGCCGGTTTCATGCAGGACGATACCGGTACGCATCTGGCGGCGCCGTCGAAGTATCCTTACCTGCGCTGCACCCGTATTCTTGAACCGCGTATGGTGTTGACCATCGAACCAGGCATCTACTTTATTGAGTCGCTGTTGGCGCCATGGCGTGAAGGGCAGTTCAGCAAGCACTTCAACTGGCAGAAAATTGAAGCCATGAAGCCGTTTGGCGGGATCCGTATCGAAGATAACGTGGTGGTTCACGAAAACAGTATCGAAAATATGACGCGCGACCTGAAACTGGCGTAATGGAAAGTTGGTTGGTGCCGGCCGCGCCGGTGAGCGTTGTTGAAGAGATCAAAAAGAGCCGTTTCATCACGCTGTTGGCGCATACCGACGGCGTGGCGGCGGCGAAAGCGTTTGTCGAATCGGTCAGGGCTGAGCACCCGGACGCTCGTCACCACTGTGTGGCATGGGTTGCCGGGCCTCCTGATGATTCACAGCAGCTGGGTTTCTCTGACGATGGCGAACCGGCGGGAACGGCAGGTAAACCCATGCTGGCGCAGCTGATGGGCAGCGGCGTCGGCGAGATAACCGCGGTGGTGGTGCGCTACTACGGTGGTATTCTGCTGGGTACCGGCGGCCTGGTGAAGGCCTATGGCGGCGGCGTCCATCAGGCGCTTGCGCAGTTGAAAACGCAGCGCAAGACGCCGTTAACCGCATATACTTTGCAATGTGAATACGGACAGCTAGCCGGGGTAGAAGCGCTGCTGGCGCAGTTCTCGGGCATTATTGTGGAAAGCGAATATCAGGCGTCTGTGCAACTGCGCGTCGCGCTTCCGCAAGCTGAAGTGGCCCCTTTTTCAACAAAACTGGCTGATTTTAGTCGTGGTTCATTGCAATTACTGAAGATTGACGAATAATCCCCACCTGATTTTTTTGTAACCCAAAGGAAGCGCCAGAGATGCATTTTCGCGCGATAACCCGAATCGTTGGACTGTTGGTCATCTTATTTTCGGGGACGATGATTGTCCCGGGATTAGTGGCCCTGATATATCGCGATGGCGCGGGGCGAGCTTTCACCCAAACCTTCTTTGTTGCCCTGGCGATTGGCTCCATGCTGTGGTGGCCGAACCGCAAGCAAAAAGGCGAACTGAAATCCCGCGAGGGGTTTCTGATTGTCGTGCTGTTCTGGACCGTGTTGGGCAGCGTCGGTGCGTTACCGTTTATCTTTGCTGAACAGCCTAATCTGACGGTGACGGATGCCTTTTTTGAATCCTTCTCCGGCTTAACCACTACCGGTGCGACGACGCTGGTGGGGCTGGACTCACTGCCTCATGCCATCCTGTTCTATCGCCAGATGCTGCAGTGGTTCGGCGGTATGGGGATCATCGTGCTGGCGGTGGCGATTTTACCTATCCTCGGCGTCGGGGGGATGCAGCTCTACCGGGCGGAAATGCCGGGCCCGTTGAAAGACAATAAGATGCGCCCGCGTATCGCCGAGACGGCAAAAACGCTGTGGCTTATTTATGTCTTATTAACCGTCGCCTGCGCATTGGCGCTGTGGTTTGCCGGAATGCCGGCATTCGACGCGATTGGCCATAGCTTTGCGACCATCGCTATCGGCGGCTTCTCAACTCACGATGCCAGCGTCGGCTACTTTAATAGCCCGATGATTAACTCCATCATCGCCATCTTCCTGCTGATCTCCGGCTGTAACTATGGCCTGCACTTTTCGCTATTAAGTGGGCGCAGTTTGCGGGTTTACTGGCGTGACCCGGAATTCAGAATGTTTATCGGTGTTCAGCTAACGCTGGTTATCGTCTGTACGCTGGTATTGTGGCTACATAATGTCTACGGCTCGGTGTTAACGACGCTGAACCAGGCGTTCTTCCAGGTGGTGTCGATGGCGACGACCGCTGGGTTTACCACCGACAGTATTGCGCGCTGGCCGTTGTTCCTGCCTGTGCTGTTACTTTGCTCTGCATTTATCGGCGGCTGCGCCGGGTCAACGGGCGGTGGTTTGAAGGTCATTCGTATTCTGTTGCTGTTTAAACAGGGGAATCGTGAACTTAAACGCCTGGTGCATCCAAACGCCGTCTATAGCATTAAGTTAGGTAACCGCGCGCTGCCGGAACGTATTCTGGAAGCCGTATGGGGGTTCTTCTCCGCCTATGCGCTGGTCTTTATCATTAGTATGTTGGCTATTATCGCTACCGGTGTTGATGACTTCTCTGCTTTTGCTTCAGTTGTGGCGACGTTGAACAACCTGGGGCCAGGGCTTGGGGTCGTTGCCGATAACTTTGCGACAATGAACCCGGTCGCGAAATGGATCCTGATTGCTAATATGCTGTTTGGTCGTCTGGAAGTGTTCACCTTATTGGTGCTCTTTACCCCCACTTTCTGGCGCGAATAACAGGAGTGCTCGTGAAAACTTTAATTCTTTTCTCCACCCGTGACGGGCAGACCCGTGAAATTGCCTCATACCTGGCCTCCGAACTTAAGGAGCTGGGAATTGATGCGGATACCGTGAACCTGAACCGTACCGACACGGTTGAGTGGCATCACTACGATCGCGTCGTGATTGGCGCCTCTATACGCTATGGGCACTTCCATCCTGCGCTGGACCGCTTTGTGAAAAAGCACCTGGCATCACTGCAGGCGTTGCCGGGAGCATTCTTCTCGGTAAACCTGGTGGCGCGCAAAGCGGAAAAGCGGACGCCGCAAACCAACAGCTATACGCGCAAGTTTCTCCTTAATTCGCCGTGGCAGCCGCAGAGCTGCGCGGTATTTGCCGGCGCGCTGCGTTATCCGCGCTATCGCTGGTACGATCGCTTTATGATTCGTTTAATTATGAAGATGACCGGCGGCGAAACGGACACCAGTAAAGAAGTGGTTTATACGGATTGGCCGCAGGTGGCCAGATTCGCTCAAGAAATCGCGCAAATGACGAGCAAATAGCGCGTAAAACTCGCGTTATGGTGGAAAATCGAGCGAACGAAAAGTTTTTTTGAATTTCCTCTTGTCACTTCAGAATTACCCCCTATAATGCGCCACCACTGACACGGAACAACGGCAAACAAGCCGCCGGGTCAGCGGGGTTCCGGTGAGAACCTCGCGGAGAAAAGCAAAAATAAATGCTTGACTCTGAGGCGGGAAAGCGTAATATGCACACCCCGCGCCGCAGCGAAAAACGAAGCGGCACTGCTCTTTAACAATTTATCAGACAATCTGTGTGGGCACTCAAAGTG
>NZ_JBYEZM010000011.1:0-98445 GCF_057624675.1 Klebsiella sp. PK01 | reverse complement strand
TTAGGCCTGCCGCCAGCGTTCAATCTGAGCCATGATCAAACTCTTCAATTTAAGTTTGATGCTCGTGAATTAAACTTCGTAATGAATTACGCATGTTCACTCAGAGACTTGGTATTCATTTTTCGTCCGAGGACGTTAAGAATCCATGTCACTTTGAGTGCCCACACAGATTGTCTGATAAATTGTTAAAGAGCAGTGCCGCTTCGTTTTTCGCTGCGGCGCGGGGTGTGCATATTACGCTTTCCCGCCTCAGAGTCAAGCATTTATTTTGCTTTTCTCCGCGAGGTTCTCACCGGAACCCCGCTGACCCGGCGGCTTGTTTGCCGTTGTTCCGTGTCAGTGGAGGCGCATTATAGGGAGTTCTGAGACGTTGACAAGCCCTGTTTTCAAAAAACTTTTCAACCGTCTTTTTTTTGCGCAAAACGCCATTAAAGCGGTAGTTTTTCCAGCGTTTCAAAGCCGTAACGCTGTAAAACGGGTAAAAGCTGTTCAGTATCCGGGGTAATCGCCATGCAAAAAGCCTTATTGGCATCATTCGATTTGGCATCCGGCGCTTCATGCTCCAGCAGCCAGGCGGTGCGTCGAGCAATCGCCGCGCCGGAATCGATAAACCGCGTTCCTTCCGGCATAACCTGTTGCAGTTCTTCCGCCAGTAGTGGGAAGTGCGTACAACCTAATACGACCGTATCGGGCGGTTCCTGCATCCGTAGCCACGGGCGCAGAATTCGACGCAGCTCTTCTAACGGTACCGCTTCGCCGTGCAGCTTCGCCTCTGCCAGTTCCACCAGCTCAGCGGAACCCAGCATTTCGATGCGGCACTCATTGGCAAAGCGGTCAATGAGTTCACGGGTATAAGGACGCTTGACGGTACCGCGCGTCGCCAGCAGGCCAACAATGCCGTTTGCCGTTAAGCGCGCGGCAGGCTTAATTGCCGGCACCACGCCGACCACCGGGAAAGCGAACTTTTCACGTAGGGCTGGCAGGGAAACGGTACTGGCGGTATTACAGGCGATGACCGCCAGCGCCAGAGGATAGCGTTGCTGAACGGCAGTCACGATCTCAACAACACGCTCAACGATAAACTCTTCGCTCTTCTCGCCATACGGGAAAGCAACGTTATCGAAAGCATAAATGTAATGTAGATCCGGCAGCAGCTGCCGAATCTCGTTATATACCGACAACCCACCGACGCCGGAATCAAACACCAGCACGGTGGGACGTGGATCAGAAGGTGTAGCTGCCAGACAAGGTGTATTCCCGTCCTGCAGTTTGGTAGCCATATACTGTCTCGTAATCTTTATCGAACAGGTTGGCTATTTTACCACGAACTGTGAGATGTGAGGTGACTGGATACGAAACTGCGAGATCCCACAAGCTTACGCCACCCAGCTTAACGCTCTCAGGCGCATAGGTTACCGGGTCGTAAGTGTTGTCATAACGGGTGCCAAGATAGTGATAGGTCACACCCCAGTCGAAATCATAAACCTGCCAGTCCAGCTGGTATTTCACCTGCTGTTTTGCCCGGCGCACCAGCAGCTCGTTGGTTTTCGCATCACGCGCATCGACATAGTCATAGCTGATGCTGTGCGCCAGCGGCCCGGTATCAAACGACGCCGTCGCTTCAATACCTTTAATACGCGCCTTGCCGACGTTGTAATATTTCATCAGCTGCGAGTCGTAGTCGATCAGATTGTCGATGTCGTTACGATATCCGGACAGGCGCCATGTCACCCCAGACGTCAGGCCTTCAAAGGCCCCTTCCCACTGCTTGCTCTCTTCCGGGTCGAGATTCTGATTACCATAGAAGCCGTACAGCTGGCCGAGATTCGGCGCTTTGTAGGCGGTGCCATAAGAGGCGATAAAGCGGTAGCCGTCGATAAACTCCCACGCGGCGCTGCTCTGCCAGGTACCGTGCTGGCCAAACTGCGAGTTATCATCGCTACGCGCCGCCCCTTCCAGGGTGAAATCGCCCAACTTTTGCAAGCCGGTGATAAACAGGCCGGTATTACGGATTTCATAGCCATCGGTCACATAGTTCGTGCCAGGCTCGGTGGTTTGTTTCTGCCAGTCGATTCCGGCGCCCACGTTGCCGTGGCCAACATCGACCGTGTTCGCCCACTGCACGTTGTACTGTTTCACTTCATCCAGCGTCGCCGAGGTGTCATAGCGCCCCAGTCGCGGATCGTAATTGTAGTCCTTGCTGTGGCTATAGCTGGAAGTCAGCTGCGAGTGGAAGATATCCTGATTAAAACGCAGGCCGGCATCCCAGGTCTGGCTATACAGCTGGCGAGTGTCGACTAATACGCCGCCATAAGGAGAGCCATCATAGGCCGTCCGGTTGTCATAACCATATCCGCGCACAAAGCCGCTCCACTCATTGGAGAAGCTATGCTCCAGCGCGCCGTAGATCGTTTTGCTCATAAAGCCATCGCGATCCGGCTGGCGAACGCCGCCGGTATTGCCTTCCGCGACAACATCAAAGCCTTTGGTATAGGTATAGTCGCCCGCCAGGGTGACGCGGGTATGACCGCCGAAAGTCTGCTGCGTGCTGCCGCCGTAGTTCTGGTAGCCATTTGAACCCACGCCGGCATTGAGCGTGGTGCCGTCCTGGTCGCGAGTGGTAATAATGTTCACCACCCCGCCAATCGCGTCTGAACCGTAGACCGCCGAGCGCGGGCCGCGAACGTATTCAATGCGCTGTACCAGAGCGATAGGGAACTGGCTTAAGTCGGAAGAGCCGCTGACGCCCGCCTGATTCAGACGTACGCCATCCACCAGGATTAAGACATGGCTGGAGTTGGTACCGCGTACGAAAAGAGAGCTCTGCTGCCCCATGCCGCCGTTTTGCGCGATGTCCACGCCCGGCAGGCGGCGCATCACATCGGTGAGAGAGGTTGACTGCCAGCGATCGATATCCTGCCGCGTCACCACGCTCACCGGCGCCAGCACGGTCTCGATAGGTTGCGCCACACGGTTTGCCGTCACCACTAACGTATTTGAATTGCTGTCCTGCGCCCAGCCGGAAAATGCCGTGACGGATAAAGCCGTCATCAGCGAAGCTTTTTTAATCATTGTAAAAGCATCCATAATATAGAGAGGATGCCGCCGGCTCTATCAGTAGCTCGCGATGATAGAAACCAAATGCGACGTATCCGGCAGGTCTTCGGGCTTGGAGGCGGTTTCAAGAAATAATGACTTCCCACGGCTAACCGCAGTGTCTGCACCGAGTGCGCTTATTTCTCGCCTTTCCTTACCGCTGCGCGTCAGCTCCAGATTCGCACTGGATTCCCTATTAACTCAGAGGACCGGTTGCAAGATGCTACAATTAGAAACATATAGATGTCCAGACTGCTATAACGATATTTCATCCGCAACCAGGACTGGACATCCCCAATGCTTTCCCTACAATCCCCGCGTACTTATTTTATTCAGGATGCATCATGACCCCCGAACACCTCCCTACCGAGCAATACGAAGCGCAACTGGCAGAAAAAGTCGTCCGTTTGCAGAAAATGATGGCCCCTTTTGCCGCGCCGGTTCCGGAGGTATTTCGTTCGCCGGTCAGCCACTACCGGATGCGCGCTGAATTTCGCCTGTGGCACGACGGCGACGACCTCTATCACATCATCTTCGATCAGCAGACCAAGTCGCGTATTCGCGTCGATACCTTCCCGGCCGCCAGCGAGCTCATCAACCAGCTGATGCCGGCGATGCTCGACGGCGTGCGCCATAACCCGGTCCTGCGCCATAAGCTTTTCCAGATTGATTATCTGACGACCATGAGCAACCAGGCCATCGTCTCGCTGCTCTATCACAAGAAGCTCGACGACGAATGGCGCCAGCACGCGGAAGCGCTGCGCGATGCCCTGCGCGCGCAAAATCTCAACGTGCAGCTGATTGGCCGCGCCACTAAAACCAAAATCGAGCTCGATAGGGATTATGTCGATGAACGTCTGCCGGTTGGCGGGCGCGAAATGATTTATCGTCAGGTAGAAAACAGCTTTACCCAGCCAAACGCGGCGATGAATATTCAGATGCTGGAGTGGGCGCTGGACGTCACCAAAGGCTCCACCGGCGATCTGCTGGAGCTCTACTGCGGCAACGGCAACTTCTCGCTAGCGCTGGCGCGTAACTTCGATCGCGTGCTGGCGACGGAAATCGCTAAACCGTCAGTCGCCTCCGCGCAATACAATATTGCCGCCAACCATATCGATAACGTGCAGATTATCCGCATGGCGGCAGAAGAGTTTACTCAGGCGATGAACGGCGTGCGAGAGTTTAACCGTCTACAGGGTATCGATCTGCAAAGCTATCAGTGCGAAACCATTTTTGTCGATCCGCCGCGCAGCGGGCTGGATAGCGAGACCGAAAAAATGGTTCAGGCCTATCCGCGAATTCTGTATATCTCCTGCAACCCGGAAACACTGTGCCAGAACCTGGAAACCCTCAGCCAGACGCACAATGTCACCCGCCTGGCGCTATTCGATCAGTTCCCGTATACCCACCATATGGAATGCGGCGTGCTGTTAACGAAGAAATAAACGCATAAAAAAACCCGGCGAACGCAACGTTGCCGGGTTATTGCCTGGCGGATTACTCCGCCGCGGTATCTTTGCGGTTGCGCATCTTGTAACCGATCCAGAACACCATCACGACGGACAGTACGGCCGGGAAGAAGTTAGAGCCGATATCCGGATATTCTGCGCGCACCACGGTGCTATACAGCAATACGCCGAGAATAAAACAGGCGGCGGAAAGCCCCGGCAGCCCGACCGGCATACTGCGGTTCTGATAGCGCTGGTGCAGGCAGTACACCGTCAGCAGCAGCGACAGAACCGGGAAGATGGAAAAGGGAACGATTGAGCTGAACAGCGCGGCGAAGGTGCCATTAATGGACAGACCCGCGATCAGCGCCAGCAGTAGCGTACCTTTATCTTGAACTGAGTGTTTCATTGCTCGTCCTTCACGTTATTCGGAATGATGTGACATTTTTTCTTGTTCACGGCGATACCAGTAATACGCGCCTTTTGAAATCATTCTGAGCTGCAGTACCAGCCGCTCTTCCAGCTGTCGGCGCTGTTCCGGACTGACGTCCAGCGCTTCCGCACCGGCGTTGAATACGATGGTGACCATAGCTTCAGCCTGCGCTTCGGTAAAGGCGCGCGGCATATGGTTTTCGAGTTCTAAATAGTCGGCAAGTTCCGCGATGAAATGCTGGATCTCGCGCGCTACAGCGGCTCGAAACGCCGCGGATGTGCCAGAACGCTCACGCAACAGCAGGCGAAAGGCGTTCGGGTTGTTACCAATAAACTCCATAAAGGTAGAGACGGAGGTGCGGATCACGCTGCCGCCTTTGGCAATGCGCTGGCGCGCCTGGCGCATCAGCTGGCGCAGCATTAGCCCGCTTTCGTCTACCATCGTCAGGCCTAACTCATCGACATCGCGAAAATGACGATAAAAGGACGTCGGCGCGATCCCTGCTTCCCGCGCAACCTCGCGCAAGCTCAGGCTGGCAAAGCTTCGCTCAGCGCTAAGTTGGCTAAATGCCGCTTCCACCAGCGAGCGGCGGGTTTTTTCTTTTTGTTGTGCTCTTACGCCCATCACGATGTATGAATCCTTCCAATAGCCCTGTCGGCACTATACCAGAGATTAAAACTAATCGGTTTGTACTGGATTGTGAATGATTGTTTATGAGCCGTTTCTGCTTTTATGCCGCAAAAAAGCACAACGATAATTGGGTTAAAGCTCGCCAAATGTTATCATCGTGTTTATTTTGTGTATAAAACAGGTGAGTAATGCCATGTCACACTCTTGGGATTATGATGCAATAGTGATTGGTTCCGGTCCTGGCGGCGAAGGCGCCGCTATGGGACTGGTGAAACAGGGAGCTCGTGTTGCCGTTATCGAGCGCTACCATAACGTCGGCGGTGGTTGTACCCACTGGGGAACCATCCCGTCAAAAGCGCTTCGCCATGCCGTCAGCCGTATTATCGAGTTTAACCAAAACCCCCTCTACAGCGACCATTCCCGTCTTCTCCGTTCTTCCTTCGCCGACATCCTCAACCATGCCGACAGCGTCATTAACCAGCAAACCCATATGCGTCAGGGTTTCTATGAGCGCAACCACTGCGAAATTCTGCAGGGCAACGCCCACTTTGTTGATGAGCACACGCTGGCGCTGGAGTGTCACGATGGCACCGTAGAAACGGTCACCGCCGAGAAATTCGTTATCGCCTGCGGCTCGCGCCCGTATCATCCGGCCGACGTCGATTTCCACCACCCGCGCATTTACGACAGCGATTCCATTCTTAGCCTGCACCACGAACCGCGCCACGTGATCATTTACGGCGCCGGGGTGATCGGCTGCGAGTACGCATCGATCTTCCGCGGTATGGAAGTTAAGGTCGATCTGATCAACACCCGCGATCGTCTACTGGCGTTCCTCGATCAGGAGATGTCCGATTCGCTCTCCTATCACTTCTGGAACAGCGGCGTGGTTATCCGCCACAACGAAGAGTACGAGAAAATCGAAGGCGTCGATGATGGCGTGATCATGCATCTGAAATCCGGTAAGAAGCTGAAAGCTGACTGCCTGCTGTACGCCAACGGCCGTACCGGTAACACCGACACCCTGGCGCTGGAAAATATCGGTCTGCAAACCGACAGCCGCGGCCAGCTGAAAGTGAACAGCATGTATCAGACTGCTCTGCCGCACATCTATGCCGTCGGCGACGTTATCGGTTATCCGAGCCTGGCATCAGCGGCTTACGATCAGGGGCGCATCGCCGCGCAGGCGCTGATCAAAGGCGAAGCCTCCGCGCATCTGATTGAAGATATCCCGACCGGGATCTACACCATTCCGGAAATCAGCTCAGTGGGTAAAACCGAGCAGCAGCTAACCGCCATGAAGGTGCCTTATGAGGTGGGTCGCGCGCAGTTTAAACATCTGGCGCGGGCGCAAATCGTCGGTATGAGCGTAGGTACGCTGAAGATTCTGTTCCATCGCGAGACGAAAGAGATCCTCGGTATCCACTGTTTTGGCGAGCGCGCGGCCGAAATTATTCATATCGGCCAGGCGATTATGGAGCAGAAAGGCGGCGGTAACACCATTGAGTACTTCGTTAACACCACCTTTAACTACCCGACCATGGCCGAAGCCTATCGGGTAGCGGCGTTAAACGGCTTAAACCGCCTCTTTTAACGCCTTATCGAAGTGGCCATCCATAGTACTACGGATGGCCTCCGCCAGATGCTCATAGCGGCTACGCAGCGGCGAACCAGGACGATAAACCAGCCCGATGGTGCGTCTTGGTTCCGGCTTAATGCACGGAATATAGACCACGCCATCGCGTTTTCTATCCTGCGGTACCGCCAGCGCCGGCAGCAGCGTAATACCACTTCCGGCGGCAACCATGTTGCGCAGCGTTTCAAGGCTGGTCGCTCGGAAGTGGGTATCTTCATCCGCCCCCGCTTCAAAGCAGAAGCCCATCGCCTGGTCGCGCAGACAGTGTCCGTCTTCCAACATCAGCAGCTTTTCACCGGCTAAATCCGACATCGGCACGCGATCGCGCTCCGCCCACGGATGGTCTTCATAGATAGCCAGCATCATCGGCTCATCGAACAGCGGCACTTCGATAAAGGCTTCACTCTCTTTGACCAGCGCGAGGATCGCGCAGTCGAGCTTACCGCTATCGAGCTGCGCCAGCAGCTGATGGGTTTGCGCCTCATGCAGATACATTTCCAGCTTCGGGAAAGTCTGATGCAGCATCGGGATTATGTGCGGCAGCAAATATGGCCCCACCGTCGGGATCAGGCCGATATGCAGCGGCCCGGACATGGTTTCCCCTTGCTGGCTTGCCATCTCCTTGAGCACTTTTACTTCGCGTAGCACGGTACGCGCCTGATCCACCAGCAGCAAACCCGCCTGAGTGAACAGAACCTTACGGCTGGTGCGCTCCAGTAACATCACCCCAAGTTCATCTTCCAGCTTGCGAATTTGTCCGCTGAGCGTGGGCTGACTGACGTGGCAGGAATCTGCCGCACGTCGGAAGTGGCGATGTTCAGCCAGCGCTACCAGGTATTCAAGATCGCGAATATTCATTATTCATCCTCCATCGCCACGATAGTCCATGGCGATAGATAGAATAGCAACGAACGATTATCCCTATCAAGTTTTCTGTTCAATAATAACCACAGAAACGAGGAGAACATCTGAAAATCATTGAGTCGCCTCACAGTTTCCCTACCCGAACAACTAAAGCCAACGTGAACTTTTGCGGACCTTGTGTCCGCTTTTTTTTGCGTAAAAAAGCCCGGGAGTTACCCAGGCTCATTCACTCACGCGCAATCTCTTACACCAGGCGCTGTCTGGCGTCGGCAATCGCCTGCGCCACCTGCTGCGGCGAGACGCCGCCTTTGGCCGCACGTTTATCAAGGCAGGACTGCAACGACAGGATCGGGTAGACGTCATCGCCGATAACGCTGCTGAACTTTTGCAGGTCGCTTAACGGCAAATCTTCCAACGCTTTGCCCTGAGCAATCGCTTCAACCACCGCTTCACCGACGATATGGTGCGCTTCGCGGAACGGAACGCCTTTTGCCACCAGGTAATCCGCCAGCTCGGTAGCGTTGGCGTAGCCCTGCTGCGCCGCTTCCGCACAGCGCGGACGTTTCACCTGAATACCGTCCAGTACCAGCGCCGCCATGTGCAGGCAGTCGAGCCAGGTGTCCAGCGCATCGAACAGCCCTTCTTTGTCTTCCTGCATATCTTTGTTGTAGGCCAACGGTAGCCCTTTCAGGGTCATCATCATGCCGGTCAGCGCGCCCTGCACGCGGCCGCATTTACCGCGGATCAGTTCCAGCGCATCCGGGTTTTTCTTCTGCGGCATCAGCGACGAACCGGAAGTAACGCGGTCAGACAGTTCAACAAAACCCGCTTCGCCGGTATTGAAGAAAATCAGATCTTCGGCAAAACGCGACAGGTGCACCATGCCGATTGAGGCATCGGAAAGCAGCTCCAGCACGTGATCGCGATCGGAGACGCTATCGAGGCTGTTACGGGTCGCCGATGCGAAACCCAACCAACCGGCCAGCTGTTCACGGTCGATTTCATAAGCGGTTCCCGCCAGCGCGCCGCAGCCCAGCGGGCTGACATCAAGGCGCTTGAGCGCGTCCTGCAGGCGGCTTTCATCACGGGCCAGCATTTCAACGTAGGCCAGACACCAGTGCGCAAAGGTCACCGGCTGGGCGCGCTGCAGATGGGTATAGCCCGGCATCACCGCATCCTGATTGTTGCCTGCAGTTTCCACCAGCGCGCTTTGCAGTTGGCGGGTCGCGGACAGCAGTTCGGTGACGGTCTCTTTGCACCACAGCTTGAGATCGGTGGCGACCTGGTCATTACGACTACGTCCGGTATGCAGTTTTTTGCCCAACTGGCCGACTTTATCGATCAGTTTTCCTTCGACCCAGCTATGGATATCTTCGGCATCGCTTTCAAGGATTTGCTGCGGGTTGGCGCGTACCTCTTCCAGCAGAACGTTCAGCGCCTCTTCCAGCTGCAGCTGCTCATCGGCGGTCAGTACGCCTACGGTTACCAGCGCTTTGGACCAGGCGACGGATCCCACGATATCCTGTTCCGCCAGACGATAGTCAAAGCGTAAAGAGTCGTTGAATTGTTTGAACCGCTGGTCTGCTGCCTGTGTAAAACGCCCGCCCCAAAGTGCCATAACATGCTTCCTTTATTCGTGAGTTCTGCCGGGTCGCGCTGCGCTTACCCGGCCTACGGTCTTGTTGCCCCGGCAAACAACGCGCCGCCGGGCATTCAATCTTAAGCCAAAATACGCGTACCGATCGGCGTACCGTTAAATAATGCCGGCAGCTGCTCGGCATGACGCCAGGAGGCGATATCCACCGGGCGACCCAGCTCGCGCGCCGCGTCCAGCGCCGCGTTTACTTTCACGATCATACCGTCGGTAATGATGCCCTGTTCAATCAGTTGCTCGGCCCTGGAGGCGGTCATTTCCGCAATCCGCTGACCTTTGCCGTCGAGAATGCCGCTCACATCGGACAGCAGGATAAGATCCGCGCCCAGCGTCGCCGCCAGCGCCGTCGCCGCCTGATCGGCGTTGACGTTCATCAGCTGTCCTTCGTCAGTGACGCCAATCGAGCTCACCACAGGCAGGTAGCCGCCCGCCAGCAGCGTATTGATAAGCGTCGGCGAGCCTGCCTGCGCTTTACCAACGTGGCCCAGTTCTTCATCCAACTGAGTCACCTTCACGCTATCGCCATCGCCAAGGAACAGCCCTACCGAGGAAAGACCATGCTTTTTCGCCCATGCCAGCAGCGTTTTGTTGGCGGTTCCCGCCAGCGCGCCGGTAATGATGTCAATCTGATCGGCAGGCGTTACGCGCAGGCCATTTTTCTTTTTCACCGGCAGATTAAGCTGTTTCATCAGCTCATCCACCACGCAGCCGCCGCCGTGGACGATAACCAGCGGACGCTGGTGTGTTTCGCGGTAATGCACCAGCGCGGTAAACAGGCGCTCCAGCGCTTCTTCGCTATCCAACAACACGCCGCCAAGTTTGATAATCAATGGATTGTTCATCATCACACCTTAAATTAAAGACTGCGTCTCAGCGAAGCCGAAACGAATGTTAGCGCACTGCACGGCCTGCGCTGCCGCGCCTTTCAGCAGGTTATCCTCTGCGGCCACGACGATAATATGTTCGTCCTGGACGGCAAAACCGATATCACAGAATGGCAGCCCAACTACGTTTTTCAGCGCCGGTACGCCTTTATCGTATAAACGGACCAACGGCTTATTGGCATAGGCCTGCTGGAAGACCTCAGCAACCTGCTCTTTACCGACGCCCGGCTTCAGGCGGCAGGTAATGGTTTCCAGAATACCGCGTTTAAAATTGCCCAAATGGGGAGTGAAGATCACCTCTGCGCCCAGATGGGTAGAAATTTCCGGATGGTGGCGATGATTGAAAACACCGTACGGCTGCAGGCTGACTTCGCAGAAGCTATTGCTCATCGCCGCCTTACGCCCGGCGCCGCTGACGCCGCTGGTGGCGTTGATCACCGGCCATTGCTTCAGCTCCAACACACCGGCATCGATCAGCGGTTTTAACGCCAGCTGCGCCGCTGTCGGGTAGCAGCCAGGCACCGCGATCAAATTCGCCTCTTTCAATGCTTCGACGTTCCACTCGGCCAGACCGTAGACCGCCTGTTTGAGCAGGTCCGGATGCTGATGCGTGAAACCGTAGTATTTTTCGTAGAACGCCCCATCGTTGACGCGAAACGCGCCGGATAAATCGAACACCACGCAGCCCGCGGCCAAAAACTGCGGCGCCAGATCGTGGCTGACTTCATGCGCGGTGGCGAGGAACACCACATCCGCGCCGGCGCTAAATTCGCTGATATCGGACATTGCCTGCAGCGGCAAATCGACAATGCCTTTCAACTGCGGATGTATATCGGAAATTAACTTTCCAGCATCATTGCTTTGCGCGGAGACGGTCAAAGCGGTTATGTTCATATGAGGGTGGCGATTTACATAGGCCACCAGCTCTGCGCCGGCATAGCCGCTAGCTCCCACGATCAGCGTATTTAGCATTGGAAGAGCATCTCCTTACATTCGATGGGTTTTATTGCGCTCAACGATATTGTATTTTTATTCACAAATACTGCATGAATATTGATACTATCATGACCAGAGGTGTGTCAACAATGAAAAACAATTTACCGCCCTTTATCGAGATTTACCGCGCATTGATCGCCACACCCTCCATCAGCGCGACCGAAGAAGCGCTGGATCAAAGCAATGAGTCTTTAATCAATTTACTCGGCGGCTGGTTCCGCGATCTGGGCTTTAACGTCGAGATCCAGCCAGTACCGGAGACGCGTAATAAATTCAATATGTTGGCCAGTACCGGCCACGGCGCTGGCGGCCTGCTGCTTGCCGGGCATACCGATACCGTGCCTTTCGACGATGGTCGCTGGACTCGCGACCCGTTTACGCTTACCGAGCACGACAACAAACTCTACGGCCTCGGCACGGCCGATATGAAAGGCTTCTTCGCGTTTATCCTCGATGCCCTGCGCGACGTTGACGTCAGTAAATTGAAAAAACCGCTGTATATTCTGGCCACCGCTGACGAAGAAACCAGCATGGCGGGCGCGCGCTATTTCGCTGAAACCACACAGCTACGCCCGGACTGCGCCATCATCGGCGAGCCGACCTCGCTGCAGCCGGTGCGGGCGCATAAAGGCCACATTTCAACAGCGGTACGCGTACTGGGCCAGTCAGGCCACTCCAGCGACCCGGCGCGCGGCGTGAACGCTATCGAACTGATGCACGATGCGATTGGCCGCATCATGCAACTGCGCGATGACTTAAAAGAGCGTTACCACTACGCTGCCTTCACCGTGCCTTATCCGACGCTCAACCTGGGCGCCATTCACGGCGGCGATGCATCCAACCGCATCTGCGCCTGCTGCGAGCTGCACATGGATATTCGTCCATTGCCGGGTATGACGCTTAACGACCTGAACGGTCTGCTGGATGAAGCGCTGGCGCCGGTTAGCGAGCGCTGGCCAGGGCGTCTGACGGTCTCTGAGCTGCATCCGCCGATCCCAGGCTATGAATGCCCGCCGGACCACAAGCTGGTCGAAGTGGTTGAAAAACTGCTCGGCGCGCAGACCGAAGTGGTGAACTACTGCACCGAAGCGCCATTTATCCAGACGCTGTGCCCTACGCTGGTGTTAGGACCGGGTTCCATCAACCAGGCCCACCAGCCGGATGAATATCTGGAGACGCGGTTTATTAAGCCAACGCGCGAGCTCATCACCCAGGTTGTCCATCACTTCTGCTGGCATTAATTGCCGCCGTTTTCCCGCCTTCACGTCCGGAGGCGGGAGAGTGACGATCGTCACACTTCCATAAGTAATGCTTATCCGCCGACCGCTGAGTTAACTTTCGCAAATTATCGCTATTTATTCGTTTGCTGAAGCGATTTCGCAGCAATTGACGCGGGGGTATTTACGTGGCTTTATAAAAGACGGGTTGCTTATCCACTGCTCAATTCACGGAGCGCCGGATATAACAAAATAAAATGAGATGGGGTGTCTGGGGTAACATGAACGAACAATATTCCGCTTTGCGTAGTAATGTCAGTATGCTCGGTAAGGTGCTGGGCGACACCATCAAGGATGCGTTAGGAGAAAACATTCTTGATCGAGTCGAAACTATCCGTAAGTTGTCCAAATCTTCTCGCGCGGGCAATGAAGCCAATCGCCAGGAGCTGCTCACCACGCTGCAAAACTTGTCCAACGACGAGCTGCTGCCGGTGGCGCGCGCCTTTAGCCAGTTTTTGAATCTGGCCAATACCGCTGAGCAATATCACAGCATTTCGCCCAACGGCGAAGCCGCCAGTAATCCGGAAGTTATTGCGCGTACCCTGAGAAAACTCAAAGACCAACCCAATCTCAACGAAGACACCATTAAAAAAGCGGTGGAATCCCTGTCGCTGGAGCTGGTGTTAACCGCTCACCCGACCGAGATCACCCGCCGGACGCTGATCCACAAAATGGTGGAGGTCAACAACTGCCTTAAGCAGTTGGATAACAAAGATATCGCCGACTATGAGCACAATCAGCTGATGCGCCGCCTGCGCCAGCTGATCGCCCAATCCTGGCATACCGATGAAATTCGTAAATACCGCCCTTCTCCGGTCGATGAAGCCAAATGGGGTTTCGCGGTAGTTGAAAACAGCCTGTGGGAAGGCGTGCCGAACTATCTGCGCGAGCTGAACGAACAGCTGGAAGCCAACCTCGGCTACCAGCTACCGGTTGATTTCGTCCCGGTACGCTTCACCTCCTGGATGGGCGGCGACCGTGACGGCAACCCGAACGTCACCGCCGATATCACCCGCCACGTGCTGTTGCTCAGCCGCTGGAAAGCGACCGATCTGTTCCTGAAAGATATCCAGGTGCTTATCTCCGAGCTGTCGATGGTCGAATGCACCGACGAGCTCCGCGATTTGGCCGGCGCGGAAGGCGCGCAAGAGCCGTATCGTTATCTGATGAAAAAACTGCGTAGCCAGTTGATGGAGACCCAGGCCTGGCTGGAAGCGCGTCTGAAAGGGCAAAAACTGCCGAAACCAGCGGGTCTTATCACGCAAAACGAACAGCTGTGGGAACCGCTGTACGCCTGCTATAAATCGCTGCAGGCCTGCGGCATGGGCATCATCGCCAACGGCGAACTGCTCGATACCCTGCGCCGGGTGAAATCTTTCGGCGTACCGCTGGTGCGTATCGATATCCGTCAGGAAAGCACCCGCCACACCGAAGCGCTGGGCGAAATGACCCGCTACCTCGGGATCGGCGATTATGAAAGCTGGTCGGAAGCCGACAAGCAGGCCTTCCTGATCCGTGAACTGAACTCCAAACGCCCGCTGCTGCCACGCCAGTGGGAACCAAGCGAAGAGACTCGCGAAGTCCTCGACACCTGCAAGGTGATCGCTGAAGCGCCGCGCGGCTCGATCGCCGCCTATGTTATCTCAATGGCCAAAACGCCGTCCGACGTGCTGGCGGTTCATCTGCTGCTGAAGGAAGCCGGTATCGGCTTTGCCCTGCCGGTCGCGCCGCTGTTTGAAACGCTCGACGACCTGAACAACGCCAACGACGTCATGACTCAGTTGCTGAATATTGACTGGTATCGCGGCTTTATTCAGGGCAAACAGATGGTCATGATCGGCTACTCCGACTCGGCCAAAGATGCCGGCGTGATGGCCGCCTCCTGGGCCCAGTATCAGGCACAGGACGCGCTAATCAAAACCTGCGAAAAAGCCGGTATTGAACTGACTCTATTCCACGGTCGCGGCGGCTCCATCGGTCGCGGCGGCGCTCCGGCCCATGCCGCGCTGCTCTCGCAGCCGCCGGGTAGTCTGAAAGGCGGCCTGCGCGTCACCGAACAGGGCGAGATGATCCGCTTTAAGTACGGCCTGCCGGAAGTGACCATCAGCAGCCTGTCGTTGTATACCAGCGCCATTCTGGAAGCCAACCTGCTGCCGCCGCCGGAACCAAAACCGCAGTGGCGCGAGATCATGGCCGAGCTGTCCGACGTCTCCTGTAAGATGTATCGCGGCTACGTGCGTGAGGACAAAGACTTCGTCCCTTATTTCCGCTCCGCGACCCCGGAACAGGAACTGGGCAAACTGCCGCTTGGCTCGCGCCCGGCGAAGCGTCGCCCGACCGGCGGCGTCGAGTCACTGCGCGCTATCCCGTGGATCTTCGCCTGGACCCAGAACCGCCTGATGCTGCCGGCCTGGCTGGGCGCCGGCGCCGCGCTGCAGAAAGTAGTCGAGGGAGGCAAGCAGAGCGAGCTGGAAAGCATGTGCCGCGACTGGCCGTTCTTCTCAACCCGCCTGGGCATGCTGGAGATGGTCTATTCAAAAGCCGACCTGTGGCTGGCGGAGTACTACGATCAGCGGCTGGTGAAACCGGAACTGTGGAAACTCGGCGAAGAGCTGCGTCAGCTGTTAACCGCCGATATCAAAGTGGTGCTGGCCATCGCTAACGACTCCCACCTGATGGCCGACCTGCCGTGGATTGCCGAATCCATCCAGTTGCGTAACATCTATACCGACCCGCTGAACGTCCTGCAGGCCGAACTGCTGCACCGTTCGCGTCAGGCCGAAGAGGCTGGCGAGGAACCGGATGCGCGCGTTGAGCAAGCGCTGATGGTCACCATTGCCGGCGTCGCGGCTGGGATGCGTAATACCGGCTAATCATCGTTTCCCCCGGCCGCCCGGTCGGGGGAATTTCCCATTCATTTTAGTGATGCAACATCTCATCGACGATCTGCTCTTTATGCAGCGCATACGGATAATAGGTCGGCCAGTTATCCATCTCTTTCAGCAAGGCTTCCTGAGATTCATTCCCCATGAAAATATGGAAATGCTGCGATTTGCGCGGGCCAATAATATGGTCGCTGAACTGGACGAATTTCGGCGCTTTGCCGTCAGCCTGCTGGCACTCAAACAGGTAGCGAACGCCCTTCTTGCCGGAGGCATATTGCAGGATTTTGTAGCCTGAGTAGCGGTATTTGCAGCTATTAACGGTCTTGCCGACGTGGAACTCTATCACGTCATCTTCGATGCCAATCTGCTCTACGTCGGTGGCATAGCCCTTCTTATAATAGGCGCGATACTCTTCCACGCTCTTGCCGCCGGGCTTTTTCGCTTTTTGTTCCAGAACCGGGTCAAGGTCG
This sequence comes from Klebsiella sp. PK01, assembly GCF_057624675.1. Lineage (NCBI taxonomy): Bacteria > Pseudomonadati > Pseudomonadota > Gammaproteobacteria > Enterobacterales > Enterobacteriaceae > Klebsiella > Klebsiella sp. PK01. The sequence goes on along the minus strand of NZ_JBYEZM010000011.1, from coordinate 82,172 downwards.
CCATTCAGCAGGTACGGATTGACTGACTGCCAGACGCCATCCCAATCGCTCAACGCGCGATCCTTCACATCTTTATCGGCAAAAATGCCTTCGCTGGCCCGGCGTTCCGTTTCAGTTAACGCCGGGCCATGATGATGGCTACCGTGGGCGAATGCCTGAACGCTGGCAAGCGCCATGCCGAAGCCAAACGCGAGCATGGGGATCTTTCGGGTCATTACTCTCTCCTGAGTCGAATATCGATTGCGATAAAATGTTACGATATAACATTTCACAACCGAGAAGCAATAACGACGAGTTCGCGCTTTTACCGCTGGAAAAATGTCCGGTATGATGAACCGCGTGACGTATTTGACGGGGCAATGATGGACAATAGCATCTATCAACTCATTGATTCATTGATAAAAAAAACGAATAACATTGCGGAGGTGCATTTTGCCAGCGCAATGCGACCACCTGCTGAAGCCGTGATACAGCTCGATTTCCCCCGTCTGAATATCGTCATTGAGGGGCAGTTGCGCGATCTCGCCTTAGGCGAAAACGCCGCGCCGCTGCAGGCGCGCGACGTACTGTATATTGCCGGCGATGGCTGGAACTGGCCGCAGTGGCAGACGCCCTGTCTGCTCTTAAGCATCCTGTTTGGCAAACAGCAGTTGGAATTTACGCTGCAGCGCTGGAACGGAGAAGCGCTAACTCTTGTCCAGAAGATCCAGGTACCACGCCGCGGGCCGCGCGTGGGTTCATTCCTGCTACAGGCGCTAAATGAGATACGCATGCAACCGCAGGAGCAGCAAACCGCCCGCTGTATCGTGATTAGTCTGCTCAGCCACTGTACCGATCTGCTGGGTAGCCAGGCGCAAACCTCATCGCGCAGCCAGGCGCTGTTCGAGGCGATCCGCCAGTATATCGATGTCCATTTCGCTGAGCCGCTGAGCCGGGAATCCGTAGCCCAGGAGTTTTATCTCTCTCCCAACTATCTCTCACATCTGTTTCAGAAGTGCGGACCCATGGGCTTTAACGAATACCTCAATCATATCCGCCTCGAACAGGCGCGCATGCTACTGAAGGGTCATGATATGAAAGTAAAAGATATCGCCCACGCCTGCGGCTTCGCCGACAGCAATTACTTCTGCCGCCTGTTCCGCAAGAATACTGAACGTTCTCCTTCCGAGTATCGCCGCCAGTACCATAGCCAACTGACGGAAACCCCCTCTGCGCCGTAAAACTAGATTTTTGTAAGTTACTGATTTCCACCTGCAGGCTATTTCAGCCTGGATGCACTATTGCGTGGACAAATGTGATCTAAATCACTCTTAATCGTAATGCGTACATTTATCCAGTTTTTGGCAAAATTGTCATCTGGCGAGCAGGCAAACGGAAGCCGTATCCTTACCTCAACATCATTGAATTACACATCGAGGAATGGTTATGGAACTCTATCTGGACACCGCGAACGTCGCTGAAGTTGAACGTCTGGCCCGTATTTATCCGCTGGCTGGCGTCACCACCAACCCGAGCATCATCGCCGCCGGCAAAACCCCGGTCTGGGATGTGCTGCCTCGCCTGCAAAAAGCCGTCGGCCCGGAAGGTATTCTGTTCGCGCAGACCATGAGTCGCGATGCGCAAGGTATGGTGGCAGAAGCCAAACGCCTGAGTAACGCCGTACCAGGAATCGTGGTTAAGATCCCGGTTACCGCCGAAGGTCTCGCCGCCATCAAACTACTGAAAAAAGAAGGCATCCCTACGCTTGGCACCGCCGTCTATAGCGCTTCCCAGGGGCTGCTCGCGGCGCTGGCCGGCGCGAAATACGTCGCGCCGTACGTCAACCGCGTCGACGCCCAGGGCGGTGACGGCATTCGCATGGTGCAAGAACTGCAATCCCTGCTGGAAATGCACGCCCCGGAAAGCAAAGTCCTGGCCGCGAGCTTCAAAACCCCGCGTCAGGCGCTGGATTGCCTGTTAGCCGGCTGTGAAGCTATCACCCTCCCCTTAGACGTAGCGCAACAAATGCTCGGCACCCCTGCGGTAGAGTCAGCCATAGAGAAGTTTGAGCAGGACTGGAATAACGCATTTGGCACGTTGAACCTGTAATCCGATCGTCGGCCGCCAACAGGCGGCTTGCACGGTCATCGCGGAGGAATCGAAATGGATCGCATTATTCAATCACCCGGTAAATACATCCAGGGCGCTGGCGCCATCAAGCGCCTCGGCGAATATCTCAAACCGCTGGCTGAACGCTGGCTAATCATCGGCGACAAGTTCGTTCTCGGCTTCGCCGAAGAGCAGCTGCGTACCAGCCTGAGCGGCGCTGGTCTGGTGGCCGAAATCGCCCCGTTCGGCGGTGAATGTTCGCAAAATGAAATCAACCGCCTGCGCGATATCGCCAGCAGCGCCCAATGCCATGCAGTGCTCGGCATCGGCGGCGGCAAGACGCTGGATACCGCGAAAGCGCTGGCTCACTATATGCACCTGCCGGTGGTCGTGGCACCGACCATCGCCTCCACCGATGCGCCGTGCAGCGCGTTGTCTGTTATCTATACCGACGATGGCGAATTCGAAAGCTATCTGATGCTGCCGCACAACCCGAACATGGTGGTTGTCGATACGCAGATCGTCGCAGGCGCGCCAGCTCGCCTGCTGGCCGCCGGGATTGGCGATGCGCTGGCGACCTGGTTTGAAGCCCGCGCCTGCTCGCGCAGCGGCGCGACTACAATGGCGGGTGGTAAATGCACCCAGGCGGCGCTGGCGCTGGCGGAGCTATGCTACAACACGCTGGTTGAAGAAGGCGAAAAGGCGATGCTTGCCGCCGAGCAGCATGTGGTTACCCCAGCGCTTGAGCGGGTGATCGAAGCCAACACCTACCTGAGCGGCGTCGGCTTTGAGAGCGGCGGGCTGGCGGCGGCGCACGCGATTCACAATGGCCTGACCGCCATCCCGGACGCCCATCACTTCTACCACGGAGAAAAGGTCGCATTTGGTACCCTGACGCAGCTGGTGCTGGAAAACGCGCCGGTGGAAGAAATTGAGACCGCTGCGGCGCTTTGTCACAGCGTCGGTCTGCCCATCACGCTGGCGCAGCTCGATATTAAAGGCGATATCCCGGCCAAAATGCGCACGGTCGCGGAAGCCGCCTGCGCCGAAGGCGAAACTATCCACAATATGCCGGGCGGCGCCAGCGCCGACCAGGTGTACGCCGCGCTGTTGGTGGCCGACCAATATGGACAGCGTTTCCTGCAAGAGTGGGAATAACCTTTCCCGTTACGCCCGGCGTCAGCCGGGCGTGTTCTTTTATGTTTCTTTGATCGTCGATTGCCAGCACACGGGATGTGTTTTATAGTGCGTTTTTCCTTTGGGCAAATCGTTGTTATGCAATCATCAGACAGAAGAATGAGCATTTACGCCATTCTGCAACAGGACAAAAAAGTCGTTGTAAACGAACTGGCCGAGAAGTTCGGCGTCACCAAAATGACTATCCGCCGGGATCTGTCATTCTTCGAAAAACAGGGAATCGTCAAAACGACCTATGGCGGCGCCTACCTGACCAGCGGCGCCAGCGTCGAGCCAAGTTTTCAGCTTAAATCCGTGCAGATGGTTGACGATAAACACCTGATTGGCCGTAAAGCGGCAGAGCTGGTTGAGGACGGCGACACTATCATCATTGACTGCGGGACCACGCTGCTGGCGCTAGCGCAATCAATTTTCGATAAAAAAATCATGGTGATCACTAACTCAGTACCGGTAGTGAACCTGCTAAAAGGAAGAAAAAACATCAAGTTAATCGTCGCTCCGGGAGAATATGAAGATGATACCCAGGGGATGATCTCTTTCAGTACCGCAGAGTTTTTTAGCACCATTCATGCCGATAAGGTCTTTATCAGCACCCAGGGTATTAACCACCACGGCGAGCTAACGGTCCCTAAAATGACCGATGCCCACGTCAAGCGAGCGCTGCTGCGCGCCGGACGGCAAAAAATCCTCCTCGCCGATAAAAGTAAATTCGAGCAAACTTTCCTTGCCGGCCATGCCCGACTGGACGATTTTGACATCGTTATCAGTCAGGATGGCCTCCCAGCCGATATCCTCTCCCTGCTTACTGCGCAAAAAACCGAACTGTTGCTGGCCGACAGCGCAGCATAACTTCACGCCCGGCAACGGGCGTCTGTGCTTTTCCGTTTTTTCTAAATGTTCTTTTTAGATTTATTAATGATAAATAGAACACAAAAGATCATAAATAAATTGACAAAAGAACACCTCAAGCGTGGAATAGGGATACCCCCTCCAGAATTGAGGTCTTTATGAACGGATTACTGAGCTTCAAACCTACCAACGACGATTGCGACTTCGCGCGTATCGCTAAAAAACAGGATCAGATGTTCCATCGCGTGGCGACGCTATGCCCGGAACGAGCAGAGATCATCACCGAGTCGTTTAAACGCTCCGAAGGCCATTCCATTGTGATTCGCCGGGCTTTGGCGTTAGCCGATATTCTGGAGAAAATGACCATCTATATCGAACCGGATATGCTGATTGTCGGCAACCAGGCGAGCGCCAATTTTGCCGCGCCGGTGTTCCCGGAATACTCCTTTAACTGGGTTATCGATGAACTGGACGAATTTGATAAGCGTTCCGGTGATAGCTTCCGCGTGTCCGAATCCACCAAAGCCCGCTTGCGTACCCTGCAGGATTACTGGCAAGGAAAAACCCATCAGGATGAAGTGCTTGCCAACCTACCGCAAATTAACCGTCTGGCGGAAAAACAGGGCGTGCTGCACCGTGGCGGCATCAGCATGTCCGGCGACGGCCATATCATTCCGAACCACGATTTCGTACTGGAAGTTGGCTATGGCGGTATGCGCGATATCGCCAAACAGCACCTGGAAAATGACGACAACCTGACCGACGAGCAAAAAGATTTCTATCAGGCGGTCATTATTACCATGGAGGCCGCGCTTAAATACTGCAAACGCTTCTCCGCGCTTGCTAAAACCGAAGCGGCAAGAGTGTCCGATGCTAAACGCCGCGACGAACTGCTGGCCATGAGCGACATGTTCGCCCATCTGATGGAAGGCAAAGCCCGTAGCTTCTATGAAGCCGTGGAAACCGTCTACCTTACCCATTTGCTGATGATGATTGAAAGCAACGGCCACTCTTTCTCCTTCGGCCGCTTCGACCAGTACGTCTGGCCGTATTACGAAGCCGATATCAAAGCCGGGAAAATCAGCAAAGAAAAGGCGCTGGAGATCCTGACCCACTTCTTCATCATGACCAACAGCCTGAACAAAGTACGCCCGTGGGGCCATACTCAGTTCAGCGGGGGCTATCCGCTCTATTCCAACCTGATGGTTGGCGGCATGAAGCCTGACGGCAGCGACGGTACCAACGATCTTTCCTATCTGTCGCTGGAAGCCATGGCGCTAACCGGCCTGCCGGAACCAAACCTCAGCGTTCGTTTCTCAAAAGATACCCCGCATTCGCTGATGCAGGATGCCGCAAAGCTCATTCGTAAAGGCTTCGGTATGCCGTCGATCTTCTGCGATGAAGTGGTTATCCCTGCCATGATGACGCTGGGCCTGACAGAAGAAGTCGCCCGCGAATATGCTTCAATGGGTTGCGTAGAAACCGCGATCCCAGGCCGCTGGGGGCACCGCGCCACCGGCATGACCTATGTGAATTTCGGCAAGATCCTTGAGCTGGTGATGAACAACGGCTGCGATCCGGCGACCGGCGTGCAGTTAGTGAAAATCAACGGTAAAGAAGGCCGAGAAATAAACTACCAGTCTTACGATGAAGTATGGGCGGCGTGGAACCAGCTCCTGGAGTTCTACTCCGATCTGGCGGTAGATTGCGATCTGGTCTGCGACCGGGCGCTGAAATACCACGATGCCGATGCCTTTGCCTCCGCCACGATTAACTGCTCGCTGGAACGCGGTAAAACGTTGAAAAACGGCGGCGCGGAATATGACTTCGTGAGTTCCTCCAACATTGGCCCTTCCGTGGTCGGCGATAGCCTGGCGGCAGTGAAAAAACTGGTCTTCGACGATAAAGTCCTGACGCTTCAACAGCTACGTGACGCCATGGATAGCAACTTTGAAGGTCTGGAAGGCGCGCGCGTACGCAAACTGTGCCGCAATGCGCCGAAGTTTGGTAACGATATCGACTATGTCGACCATATCGTCGCCGATGTCTTCGAGTCCTATCTCAAACTGCTGCCGAAATACAAAACCGATCGCTATGGTAAGGGGCCAAAAGGCTGCGGTTATACCATGTCGACCTCTAATATTACTTCATACGTGCCGAATGGTTTTGACGTCGGCGCCACGCCGGATGGTCGCCTGGCGACGCTGCCGCTGAACGAAGGCGCCTCTCCGTGCCTCGGCGCGGATAAAGAAGGCCCGACGGCGGTCATTAACTCGGTTGCGAAACTGCCGAACCAGAAAATCGCCGGCGGCCAGCTGCTGAATATGAAGTTCACGCCAAGCGCGCTTGAAGGCGACGACAATCTGGAGAAATTTACCGCCTTTATGGAAGCCAGCCGTGAGAAAAACATCTTCCATAATCAGTTCAACATCATTGATTCCAATATTCTGCGCGCCGCGAAGGCCAATCCGCAGGATTACCCGAATCTGATGGTGCGCGTTGCCGGGTACTGCGCGCTGTTCTCAACGCTGATGCCGGAAGCGCAGGATGCGATTATCGCGCGCACCGAACTGAGCTGGTAAGAGAGAAACGCGATGAGAACTGGCCTGATTTCCCGAATTCAACGTTATTCCACCAAAGATGGCCCAGGAATACGCAGCACCGTCTTTATGCAGCAGTGCAACCTGCGCTGCCAGTGGTGCGCGAATCCGGAAACCATCGGGCCAGGCCATAACGTTTTCTGGTTTAAAGAACGCTGCCGCCAGTGCGGTACCTGCGTACAGGCGGCAAACAACCACGCCATTACCCTTGCTGAACCGGGCAATGGCGTCAATATAGACCGTAGAAATTGCAGCAATCTCCTGGATATGGTCGATCTCTGTCCCTACGACGGCTATGAAAAAATCGCTAAAGAGATGACCTCGCACCAGTTGGCGGAATTACTACTGCGCGACAAGACATTTTACGACTCAAGCACTGGCGGCGTGACCTTTTCCGGCGGCGAGCCGGCGCTGCAGGCGGAGTTCGTCAAAGAAACAGCGCAAATATTGAAAGCGCAGGGCGTACACGTATGTCTCGATACTGCAGGCAATATCCGCTGGGAAAAGCTGCGCCCGCTGATTGAAACGGTCGATCTGGTCTCTTACGACTTTAAAGCTTTCAACCCCGAGACTCATCTTGCCTGTACCGGAGTAGACAATCGGCGGATCCTCGATAATGCCAAAGCGATCGCCGCTATGGGCAAGCCGATCCTCGCGCGAATGGTGATCGTGCCGACGCGTAACGACGATCCTGAGGATATTCGCCAGCGTCTCGACTTTATTCGTAAACTCGGTCCGGCGGTTTTACAGGTTGATATTCTCGAATACCATATTTATGGCATTGGGAAATATCAAAAGCTTGGTATGCCCTATTTTCTACACAACATTCCAACATGCCAACGCGAAGTAACAGAACAAATTAAACAATACGCTGAAGATATTGGATTAAAAGCCACCATTGGCGGTTAAGGATTAACATGTTGAACTTTATTATTACCGACACCTACGAAAAAATGAGCGCCCTGGCAGCACAACATATTGCCCAGGAGCTGAATAAAAAACCGGATTTAGTAATGGCCTTACCGACTGGCGGAACCCCCGTCGGCCTCCTGGCCGAAATGAGCCGAATGGCGAAAGATGGCGAAGCCGATTTCTCCTGCGCCCTCTCGTTTAATATCGACGAATATATCCCGCTGGTCAAAAACGATCCGCAAAGTTATTATTACTTCCTGCAACAGCACTTTTATCAGCATGCCAACATGGCTGAAGAAAATACCTTCGTACCGGATATTCTGGCGCCCGACCTGCAGGCCGAATGCGCTCGCTACGAACGCCTGATTCAAAGCCATGGCGATTTCGATATTACCGTTCTCGGCATTGGTCACGATGGTCATATTGGTTTCAATGAACCCCATGCTACCCATAGCCCGGTATGCCATATCATCGACCTTAACGAAGAGACCATTGCGGCGAACGCCCGCTTCTTCGCCAGCCAGGACGAAGTCCCCCGGCAGGCTATCACTTTGGGCATGGGCACCATCTTGCGCAGCAAAAAGATCGTGCTGATTGCCAACGGTAAATCAAAAGCGGAAATTATCAAGCAGTTGCACCAATGCACACGCATCGATCCGCAATTCCCCGCCTCCTTCTTACTGATGCATGCGGACGTCACCATCATATGCGACCGTGACGCGGCATCGCTTATCAGCGCTTAAAGGTGAGCATATGATAATCCAGAGCGAACGAGTGTGGCTTGCCGGGGGTTTTTACCCGGCGCAAATAACCATTGAAAATGGGCTTATCAGCGCGATCACGCCCGGTCTTAGCTCCCGCGTGGATAAGGATTTCGGGGCGCGGCGCATTATACCAGGCCTTATCGATAGCCATGCGCACGGCGCCTGGGATTACGATACCAACGAAAACGACCCACAGGGGCTACGCCGCTGGGCCTCCCGCCTACCGGAAGAAGGCGTCACCGCCTTTTGCCCGACTACCGTTACCGATGAAAACGCGACGCTACTGGCGGCGCTGGACAATATTTCCCGCGTCATGGACGAAGGATATAGCGGCGCGGAAATTCTGGGCATCCATCTCGAAGGCCCGTTCCTGAGCCAACTTTACCGCGGCGCGCAGCCGGAAAAACAGATTCGCCCTGCCGACGTCACCCAGTTTCAGGCTTTCGAAAAGGCGGCGCGCGACCACATTATCGCCATTACCCTTGCCCCGGAAGAAGACCATCAGTTTGCGCTGACCCGCTACTGCGCGAAGAAAGGGATTGTGGTCAATATGGGCCATTCGGATGCTTCTTTCGAGCAGGCGCTGGCGGCGGTCGCCAACGGCGCTAAAAATGTCACCCATGTCTATAACGGCATGGCGAAATACGTCAATCGCGAGCCCGGCCTGCTTGGCGCCGCCCTGAATCTTGATGGCCTGTACGGCGAGGTGATTGCCGACGGTATCTTTGTCAGCCTGGTTTCCGCCGCCCACCTTTATCGCAGCAAAAATGATAATGACATCATCATGATAAGCGACTCGATGAAGGCGAAAGGTTGTCCTCCGGGGCGCTATATGTTCGGCGGAGAGCCAATGGTACTTGGCGATGATGGCGCAACCAGACGGGATAACGGCGTCCTGGTCGGCAGCACGCTACAGCTCAATCGCGGCTTATATAATATGGTCGAAAGAGCAATGGTGCCGTTTAGCGCGGCATTAAAATCCTGCACCATTAATCCGGCACGGTTATTAGGTTTTGATAGTCGAAAAGGGAAATTACAGCGCGGATACGATGCCGATATTGTTGTCCTTGAAGATAATTATCAGGTGAATACAACCTATTGTCGCGGTACGGTAGCCTGGTCAATAAGTTAATTAATTCACCTCCGTATCATTTAACAATGGCGGTTATTGAAAAATAACCGCTGCTTTGTTATTCATTCTATTTATTAATAACCCAAGTCCTTTTTAATATTTATTAAAATGCGACCTGGCTAACATTAAACACCTCCTGAAATCCCTTAAAAATAACCCACAATAAAAATAAGACTGCTTAATTTTAACTGCCCATCGTTATACAGGTCAGTCGCTTTATTACATGCGGCTTCAGGATTTATTATTTTAAGGGAATTCATATGAATATTTTGGGTTATCTACAAAAAGTCGGCCGGGCATTGATGGTGCCCGTCGCTACTTTACCTGCCGCCGCCATTTTAATGGGCATCGGTTACTGGATCGATCCCAACGGCTGGGGTAGTTCTAACGCGCTGGCCGCACTATGTATTCAGTCCGGTGCGGCCATTATAGATAATATGGGCGTCCTGTTTGCCGTCGGGGTAGCCTACGGCATGTCGAAAGATAAAGATGGCGCCGCCGCGCTGGCCGGGTTTGTCGGCTTTCTGGTATTAACCACGCTCTGTTCGCCGGCAGCTGTCGCCATGATCCAGCAGATCCCAATCGAGCAGGTGCCTGCGGCCTTTGCGAAGATTAAAAATCAGTTTATCGGCATCATGGTCGGCATTATTTCAGCGGAACTCTATAACCGCTTTAGCAGCACGGAGTTACCGAAAGCGCTCTCGTTCTTCAGCGGACGCCGACTGGTGCCGATCCTCACTTCATTCACTATGATTGTGGTGGCGTTTGTCCTGATGTTCATCTGGCCGGTGGTCTTTAGCGGGCTGGTCAGCTTCGGTGAACATATCCAAAAACTGGGCTCACTGGGTGCGGGTATCTATGCTTTTTTCAACCGCTTGCTCATCCCGGTCGGCCTGCATCACGCCCTGAACTCGGTATTCTGGTTCGACGTCGCCGGGATTAACGACATCCCGAATTTCCTTGGCGGCGCGCAGTCCATCGCCTCCGGTAAAGCGGTGGTTGGTATCACCGGTCGTTACCAGGCGGGCTTTTTCCCGGTCATGATGTTCGGCTTGCCGGGCGCGGCATTAGCGATGTACCAATGCGCCCGCGCGGAAAATAAAGCGAAGGTGATGGGGATTATGATGGCTGGCGCATTTGCTGCCTTCTTCACCGGCATTACCGAACCGCTGGAGTTTTCCTTCATGTTCGTCGCGCCGGCGCTATACGTCATCCACGCCTTTTTAACCGGCGTGTCCGTCTTCATCGCCGCCAGCATGCACTGGATCGCCGGATTCGGCTTCAGCGCCGGTCTGGTCGATATGGTACTGGCATCGCGCAACCCGCTGGCCACCCACTGGTATCTGCTCATTCCCATGGGGCTGGTGTACTTCGCGATTTATTATCTGGTCTTCCGCTTCACCATCACCCGCTTCAACCTGCTGACGCCGGGCCGCGAGCTGTCCGTTGCCGGCAGCGCCGCCGATGGCGAAGATGTGAACCTGAGCGCCGCGAAACAGCAGGATATCAGCGCGCTGGCGCGCCAGTACATTGCCGCTATCGGTGGTTCCGATAATCTCACCAATATCGACGCCTGCATCACCCGCCTGCGCCTTGGCGTTAAGGATGCAACGCTGGTCGATGAAGCGCTGGCCCGCCGCCTGGGAGCCAGCGGGGTCATTCGCCTCAACGCCAGCAACGTGCAGATAATCGTTGGCTTCGTGGCGGAAAAAATCGCCACCGCCATGAAAACCGCGGGTCACGTCGATGCCGCGCAGGCGCTGCCCAATGCGGCCGTACCGGCCAACACGAGTCCACGCAAGGCAGCAAATTCATTGCGAGTTATCGAGCTCGTCGCCCCGGTGAGCGGCGAGCTGGTCGCGCTGGAGCAAGTCCCTGACGAAGCTTTCGCCAGCGGCGCCGTTGGCGGTGGTGTCGCCATCCTGCCGGCCAGCAACATTGTGGTTTCACCCGCGGCGGGTACTCTCATCAAGATTTTCAACACCGATCATGCCTTCTGTCTTGAGACCGAAGACGGCGCTGAGATCGTGGTGCATATGGGGATTGATACCGTTGCGCTGGCGGGTCAGGGCTTTACCCGTCTGGCGGAAGAAGGCGCTACTGTTGTCGCAGGTCAGCCGATTCTCGAAATGGATCTCGTGTACCTCGAAGCTAACGTGCGTTCGATGGTTAGCCCGGTGCTCTGCAGCAATATAGAGGAGTTCGCGCAGCTGGAAATCAAAGCGCACGGTCAGGTGAAAGCGGGTGAACCGCTGTACCACATTAAGGGATAAGATTGATAGACGGTGTGGCCGCGCCATGCGGCCACATGTGACGATTATTTTGCCGCCGTCGCGGGCCGATCAACGTGTTGCCCATGAGCGTGGCGCTTTTTAAGGCTGATAATCGCCAGCGCCGCGACAATCAGCACAATGCCGGCGCCTTCCACCAGCCCCGGATTTTCACCCAGTAGCCACCAGGAAAACAGCACGCCGCAGACCGGCACCGCCAGCGTACTCAGGCCGGCGACGCTGGCAGGCAGATTACGCAGGACATACAGCCACAGACTCCAGGCCACCGCCGTGGCCAGAATCGCGCTATAGCCCAATGCCCAGAAAACCCCAGGCTGCCAGTCAATACTGCGCTGCGGCACCAGCCACGCCACCACGCTCATCACCAGCGCGGCATACAGCATCTGCCAGGCGGTTAACGACAGTAAATCGAGGCGCGGATAGCGGCGATACATGCGTTTGGCGACAATCGCGCTCGCCCCCCAACTGATACCGGAGAGGATCGCCAGCAGCGCGCTTTTCATCGAGGAGAAATCCAACTGCCACGGCTGCAGCACCAGCAGTAGACCACACGCCGCCAGGACGATAGCGGCATACTGCAGCCGCCGCATGCGCTCGCCTAAAAACAGCGCCGCCATGATAACCACCCAGAACGGCATGGTGTAGCTGAGAATAGCGACTTTACCGGCGCCGCCGCTCATCAGCGCCCACTGCGCCAGGCCGACCATGCCGCAGGTTTGCAGCAGTGCAATCGCCAGGGTATAGCCAAACGGCGTCGGCCGCATGCCGCGCCCGCGCAGCGCCAGCACCGCCATCAGTACAATCGCGCCGAAGATACAGCGCAGCGCGGTAAAATCGAAGGCGCCGATATAGAGCGTTACCTGTTTCATCGCAATCCAGCTGTAGCTCCAGATAAGCGTCAGCAGGACGAGGCCGCAACCGGCCAGGAGATTGCTGTTCCTTGCAACCGTCATAACTTCTCCACCGTCATGATTTTTGCGGGCACTATACTCGCTTTGGCGGAAGGTTGCTTAAAGGCAGAGCGCACTTTTCGTGCTAAAAAAGGGGGCGGTGAATTGCAGTTCACCGCCCCGATAAGGATGAAACAAGAGGTAAAGCAGGTGATTACGCCGGGCGCACGCCCAAGGTATGGCAGATGGCGTAGCTCATTTCGGCGCGATTCAGGGTATAGAAGTGGAAATCTTTTACCCCTTCCCGGCTTAAAATTTTCACCATGTCCATGGCGATATTCGCCCCTACTAGCTGGCGCGTTTCGGCATCGTTATCCAGCCCTTCGAACATTTTCGACATCCAGGTTGGGATACGCACGTTCGTCATATCGGCAAATTTCTTCGCCTGTTTAAAGTTGGAGACCGGCAGAATGCCCGGAATAATTTCCACGTCGATACCGGCGGAGACGCAGCGGTCGCGAAAACGCAGGTAGCTTTCGACATCAAAAAAGAACTGAGTGATCGCGCGATTAGCGCCCGCTTCTACTTTACGTTTCAGGTTCAATAAGTCGGCCTGCGCGCTTTTGGCTTCCGGATGCACTTCCGGATAGGCAGCGACGGAGATGTCAAAATCACCGACGTCTTTTAGCAGCGTCACCAGGTCGGCGGCGTACATCTCCGGCTTGCCGCTACCCGGCGGCAGGTCACCGCGCAGCGCGACGATATGGCGAATACCGTTATTCCAGTAATCCTGGGCAATCGCGCGCAGTTCATCGCGGCTGGCGTCGATACAGGTCAGGTGCGGCGCCGCTTCCAGACCGGTGCGGTCTTTAATGCCCTTGATAATGCTATGAGTGCGGTCGCGCTCGCCGGAGTTCGCCCCGTAGGTGACGGAGACAAACTTCGGCTTCAGGCTGCTTAAGCGATCGATGGATTTCCACAGGGTTTGCTCCATTTCACTGGTACGCGGCGGAAAGAATTCAAAGGACACATTAATCTGGCCCTGGACTTCCGCCAGGCTCTGATTCAGGGCTTCCCGCTGATTGGCGTGAAAAAAGCTCATACCTTACCTCATCAATCGCATTATATTTATCAGTCGTATTGCGAACTTCTATACGTTTAGACGTCCAGATGTAAAAATGACGGAAAAGCGTGCGGGCGTCAATAGAAAAATCTGCGTAAACAGTGAGGAATTTTCAGTCAAAGTGAAAAAAGTTCATCTCGCGTCAGGCCAGGCGCGCCCTGGCGTTGTTTTCAGATTTTGTCCGCAGCGTAATTTGAAGTAGTTCAAAAAATCGCACATCTCCCCCCCTGGCACGCCGATTACTATTGCAGCAACGTCAACCTTGATCCACAGTGAGTAGAACGTTCTACTAGAACGTTCTACTTAATACGTTTTCGCCAATAATATCTATTCGGGGTAATCAGCATGAGTCTGTGGTCAGGGTTCATAAAATCATTATCAAAACTGTCGATGATCGGCCGCGCCTTGATGCTGCCGATTTCGCTCCTCCCGGCCGCCGGCCTGTTGTTGGCCTTCGGGGATAAATTCCATTTACCGCTGATGATGAATGCCGGCGGTATTATTTTCGATAACCTGCCGATGCTCTTCGCTATCGGCTCCGCAGTCGGCCTCGCGTCGGAATCCGGCATCGCCGCGCTATCGGCAGCGGTCTCGGTCTTCGTCACCAACATCACCATCGGTACCGTACTCGGCATTACGCCGGAAATGGCCGCACAGGGCGGCAAATACGCGATGGTGGTCGGCATCCCGACGTTACAGATGGGGGTTTTCGGCGGGCTTATCTGCGGGATACTCGCCGCCTGGTGCTACAACCGCTTTCACACGCTGCAATTGCCGGAATTCCTCGGTTTCTTTTCCGGTAAGCGTTTTGTGGCGATCGCCACCGCCTTCCTGTCGTTCATCCTCGGCCTGTTGCTACCTTACATCTGGCAGCATATCCAGGCCGGTATTGATTCCTTGTCGATGGTGATTAACGGCGATAACCAGGCCGCCTCCACCTTCATTTTCGGCCTCGTTGAACGCGCGCTGATCCCGCTTGGCCTGCACCACATCTGGTACCCTTCCTTCTGGTACTCCTTCGGCGATTACACCACTCAGGCGGGCCAGATGATCCACGGCGACCAGACCATCTGGTTTAAAATGCTGGAAGAAGGGGTGAAATCTTTTAGCACCGATAGCTATCAAAACGCGGGCAAATTTATGCAGGGTGAATTCCCGCTGATGTTGTTCGCTCTGCCGGCCGCCTGTCTGGCGATGTATCACGAAGCGCACACTAAAAATAAAAAAATCGCGGCCGGTATTCTGTTCTCCGCCGCGCTGACCTGCTTCCTGACCGGCATCACCGAACCCGTCGAATTCACCTTTATCTTCGTGGCGCCGATTCTGTACGTCTTTAACGCCATTATGGCGGGGCTCTCGTACATGACCATGTACCTGCTGCACGCGCATATTGCCAAATCGTTCTCCGCCGGACTTATCGACTATATCTCCTTCGGTATTCTGCCTTCCATGAACGGCTATCAGACAAACTTCCTCAGCGCGGTGATTGTTGGCGTGCCGATGGCGCTGATTTATTATTTCACCTTCCGTTTCGTGATCCGCCGCTTCGATGTGAAAACGCCGGGACGTACCGATATCACCGTAACGGCCAATGATAAAACCGACGCCGAACTGGCAACTGAAATTGTCAGCTTACTCGGCGGTTCACAGAATATTGACTCGGTGGGCGCCTGCATCACCCGTCTGCGTCTGGAGGTTGCCGAACGCGATGCGGTAGATAAAGACGGCCTCAACAGTATCGGCGCGCGCGGCGTAGTCTTCGTCGGTGATAACGGTATCCAGATAATTTTTGGCGCCAGGGCGCAATTTATCGCTCAAACCATGTCGGGGATGATTGGCAAATAACCAGAAGATGTTATGGTGTGGAAGATCGCTTGTCTCAGAGAAGCGATCTTCTGCTATCTGACTGTCATACAACAGTTTTCATGGAGCGATTTTGAAGAAAGTCAGCATTATAGATGTGGCGAAACTGGCCGGCGTTTCCGTTTCTACGGTCTCGCTGGTATTACGTCAGAAGGGAAAAATTTCCGACGCCACCATCGAAAAAGTCAATGCTGCCATCCAGGAGCTCGGCTATGTGCATAACGTCGCCGCCGCCAACCTTCGCGCCAACACCACCAATCTAATCGGCCTGATTCTTCGCGACTTCAACGACAGTTTTTCCATCAAAGTGATGGCCAACATCGTGCAGGAACTGGAGAAACAGGGCTATATGGTATTTCTCGGCCAGCCGCTTAACGATAGCGACTATCTGGATCGCTGCCTGCTGTCGTTTAAACAACAGGGCGTCGCCGGCGTGATTTATCTTGATGCCGATACCACCCGCGATACGCTGCCTGCAGCGCTGCTGCGGTGCCCGCTACCGCTGGTGGCCGTCTCGCAAACGCCGTTAACCGGCAACCGCGATCAGGTGGTCCGCGATAATCGTCAGGCCGCCAGCATCGCCGCGCGTTATCTGATAGAGCGTGGTCATCGCTATATTGCCTACATCGGCGGTCAGGAAGACGATCTTATTCGTCAGCAGCGGTTGCTCGGCTTTTACAGCACGCTGGAGAAAAACGGCATGACGGTACGCGAAGAGTTTGCCCCCGCCTGTCACGACAATACCCAAGCCGCCAGTATCGCCACTCGTCAGTTACTGGAAAAGAATAATGCCATTACCGCGCTGCTCTGCCATTCACCGGATGCGATGATTGGCTGCCTCAATGGTATTCATCAGGTAGGACGAACGGTGGGAAAAGACGTCTTTCTTACCCAACAAGTGGCGCTGGTGGGCTTCGAAGATATGATGCATGTGAATTTGACTTCGCCGTCTTTTACCTATGTCTCTTCCGCCAGCGAAGAGACCGGCCGTCAGGCCGCCGCGTTAATTATCCGCAAGATCAAAGAACCGGCTCTCCCTACCCAGCGTATTACCCTTTCCGGACAACTGGTGACGCGGGAGTCAGCATAATGAAGGCCGGCCCAGCGGGCCGGCCTGACAGATTACAGCAGCTGCGCCAGACGATTGATATCTGACTGAATGGCCCCGGCGGTAACATCGCGGCCTGCGCCTGGCCCGCGGATCACCATTGGGTTATCGCGGTACCAGCGACTCTCGATAGCGAAGACGTTATCGCACGGCAGCAGCGCCGCCAGCGGATGTTCCTGACGCACCGCTTCTACTCCGACGCGCGCTTTACCGTTGGCATCAAAACGCGCCACGTAACGCAACACCAGCCCCATTTCACGGGCGGCTTCAAGGCGCTGCAGCATCTGTTCATTCAGCTCTTCGCCGTTCTCAAAGAAGTGGTCAACCGAGCCCTCTTCGCAATGCGCCGGAACCAGCGATTCCACGCGCACCTGATCCGGCTCGATATTGTAACCAGCTTCGCGCGCCAGGATCACCAGCTTGCGCATCACGTCTTTACCCGACAGATCAACGCGCGGGTCCGGTTCGGTCAGCCCTTGCTGCCAGGCCTGATCCACCAGTTCGGTAAAGGGCACCGTGCCGTCAAACTGCAAGAACAGCCAGGAGAGCGTACCGGAGAAGATACCGCTCAGCCCCAGGATGGTATCGCCGCTGTCGATCAGATCGCGCACCGTATGGTTAACCGGTAAGCCTGCGCCGACGGTGGCGTTATACAGCCAGTGGCGGCCGGTCTTTTCGAAGGCGTCGTGGATCTGGCGATATTTATCGCTGCTGCTGGCGCCCGCCAGCTTATTGGCGCTGATCACGTGGAAACCGTGGCTGGCGAAATCCAGATACTGATCGGCCAGCTGTTCGCTGGCGGTCACGTCCAGCACCACTAAATCATCATAAGGGTGCGCGCGCATCCACAGGAATAGCGACTCTTCATCCTGCTCGACCGCTTCATCTTCAAAGAATGCCAATGCGCGGCTGGCATCCAGACCTTCGTAATTCAGCAGGCTACGGCGGCTATCCACCACCCCGGCCAGCAGGAACTCAAAGCCGGTGCGGGCGGAAAGCGTGCTCTGCTCGCGCGCGAACAACTCCAGCCAGCGGGAGCCGATATTGCCTTTGCCGAACAGCACCAGACCGATGCGTTTTTCAGCGCGGAACACGGAGTGATGTAGTCCCTGAATCAGGCTCTCGGTTGGGCCGGCGCGCAGCACCGCCACCAGGCTGATGCCCTCTTCCGATTGCCAGGTAAACTCTACCGGCTGCCCTTTCAATTGCTGCCAGAAACGGTGGCAATGCAGCGGATTGCGGGTCACGCCCGCGCCGACCATCGCCACCAGCGCCAGCTTCTGACGCAGACGCAGCTCGCCCGGCAGGCCCGCTTCATCCAGCAGTTTCAGCGCGCTGTCGGCCACTTCAGAGGTGTAGCAGAACTGCAGCAGCTTACGGTCGGCATGCACGCCTACCGCCAGCGGGCGCAGCTGCGCGCGTTTGAAAATCTGATCCAGCTCTTTATGCGCCAGCTTGAAGTCCTGACCGGCCGGTACCTGGAATTCAATCAGGCAGACGTCGTCGTGACTGGTGACGATACGCGCGCCGGTGCCGGATGCCAGCACGCGCTCAATGCGCGTCGAACCCTGGTCCGGAGTGTAGCTACAGCGCAGCTGTAAATCGATATCGCTACCAGAAACCGGCTGTAGCGTACGCGCGTGCAGCACCGGCGCCGCCAGGCGAGCCAGCTCGCTGGCTTCATCAAGACGCAGCAGCGGCAGCAGGCACGCATCTTTCACTTTACGCGGGTCGGCGCTATAAACCCCGGCCACGTCGCTCCAGATGGTGACGCGGGAAACACCGGCCAACGCGCCGATTTGGGTGGCGGAGTAGTCGGAACCGTTACGGCCCAGCAGTACGGTTTCCCCGGCATTGTTACGGGCGATAAAGCCGGTCACCACCAGCCGTTTGTTGGGGTGCTGCGCCATCAACTGTTGTAACAGCGGGTAGGATAAGCCTTCATCAACCTGCGGCTGCGCGGCGCGTTCCGCGCGCAGGAAAGCGCGCGCGTCCAGCCAGGCGGCTTCAACGCCAAGGTGGTTTAGTACCGCCGCCATCAGGCGCGCGGACCACACTTCGCCGTGGCCGACGACTTCGGCATATACCGCATCGGTGACGCCGCTATCCAGCAGGCCCGCCAGACGCTCAAGATCGTGAATAAACGTCGCGATCAGCGCGTCGGCGGCGTCCGCCGGCAGCAGGCCGGCGATCAGGTCCATTTGATAGCGACGCAGCGCTTGTTGCACCTGATGCGCAGAAAGACGATCGGTCTGGCTTAGCTGCAGCCAGCTAATCAGCTGGTTGGTGGTGCTACCGGCGGCAGAGACGACCATCATATCGCCTGCCTGCGCGTAGTCGGTCATGATCCCGGCGACGCGCAGGTAACATTTCGCATCCGCTAAACTACTCCCACCAAATTTGTGCAGCTGACGACCCTTCGCCCCTGCCTGCGCAATCACACTCATCTTTATTCCTCGTTTGCTGCCCGGAAGCCATTTTCCAGGTCGGCAATTAAATCTTCACCATCTTCAATACCGGTCGAAATACGCAGGAGCGTTTCCGAGATCCCTGCCGCCGCACGCGCTTCCGGCGCCATGCCCGCATGCGTCATCGTCGCCGCATGGGAAATCAGGCTCTCAACGCCCCCCAACGATTCCGCCAGCGTAAATAGCGATAAACCGCTCAAGAAGCGACGCAGCGTCTGCTCATCGCCATCGAGCTCGAAGCTTAGCATCGCCCCAAAACCTTTTTGCTGACGCGCCGCAATCTCATGCCCCTGGTTTTCCGGCAGGGACGGATGATACAGCTTTTTCACCAGCGGCTGGGTTTTCAGATAGTCGACTATCGCCTGCGCGTTGCGCTGCGCCACTTCCATTCGCGGAGAAAGGGTACGCAAACCACGCAATAACAGATAGCTATCAAACGCCCCGCCGGTGACGCCGATATTATTCGCCCACCATGCCAGTTCGGTGACAGTTTCAGGATCTTTGGCAATCACCACCCCGGCGACCACATCAGAGTGGCCGTTGAGATATTTGGTGCACGAATGCAACACCAGATCGGCGCCCAGCGCCAGCGGATTTTGCAACGCCGGGCTCAGGAAGGTGTTATCCACCACGCTCACCGCGCCGGCTTCACGCGCCAGCCCGCAGATTTTCGCAATATCGACCACCCGCAGCAATGGGTTGCTCGGGCTTTCGACCAGCACCAGCTTCGGTTGTTCCGCTAGCGCTTCACGTAATGCCTGTTCATCGCTTTGATCGACAAAGCGCACGCGATAGCAGCCGCGTTTCGCCAGGCTGTCAAACAGACGATAGCTGCCGCCATAACAGTCGTGCGGCGCCACCAGCAGATCGCCCGGTTTCAGGAACACCGTGGTCACCAGCAGAATAGCCGACATTCCGGTATTGGTCAGTACCGCGCCCGCGCCGCCTTCCAGTTCCGCCAGCGCGCGCTGTACGACATCGCGAGTCGGGTTGCCGCGACGGGAATAATCGTGGGCGCGAGGTTCATTGAAACCGGTGAAATTATAGGTGCTAGAGAGGTGGATCGGCGGGACAACGCAACCGTACTGTTCGTCGTCATTTAAACCGCTACGCACTGCAATGGTGGCCTGTTTACGCGTCATGTTGGACAGTTCCTGGGCTGTTCGGTGAGAAGTCAGGCCTCAGAGTAATCATTGTCACAATAGACGTCAATACATCTGGACATCTAAACTTCTTTGCGTATAGATTGAGCAAAAGACAAATAGCCGTTAAAATTATATGCATTAGCGCACGTCGGCGGCGGCTTATCTCATGTCAGAAAGCACGCTCATACGGTAAACTACGCGCAATTATGGCCGGGCGTAATGTTCTGGCCCTTAACTAATAAACAGAGGATTAAGGTATCTCATGGCTGAATGGAGCGGCGAATATATCAGCCCATACGCTGAGCACGGTAAGAAGAGTGAGCAAGTAAAAAAAATTACGGTTTCCATTCCTCTGAAGGTGTTAAAGATCCTCACCGATGAACGCACGCGTCGTCAGGTGAACAACCTGCGTCACGCCACGAATAGCGAACTGCTGTGCGAGGCGTTCCTGCATGCCTTTACCGGTCAACCGTTACCTAACGATGAAGACCTGCGTAAAGAGCGCAGCGATGAAATCCCGGAAGCGGCGAAAGAGATTATGCGTGAACTGGGCATCGACCCGGATACGTGGGAATACTAAGACATAAAAAAAGCGGAAGATATCTTCCGCTTTTTTATTCCTCGCGTTGCCAGACGAAGGATACAAAAAAGCCGCCCTGAGGCGGCTCTTTCTGGCAACTTACTTGCTGCCCGGGATGCTGAAGCGCTTGTTGAAGCGGTCAACACGGCCACCGGTAGCAACATCACGCTGTTTGCCGGTGTAGAACGGGTGGCATTTACCGCACACGTCGAGGTTCAGGTCGTGACCAACGGTGGAACGGATTTTCATGACATTACCGCAAGAACAGGTAGCAGTAATTTCGTCGTAATTTGGGTGAATACCTTTTTTCATGGGAGAACCTCAGTTAAGGCCGCGTCGCTCTTCCAGCCCTAACGCCAGACACCACGCGATATTAATAATTTCCCGACGACCTTCGCACAGCTGGCGTAAACCGGCTTAGCGAATTTCCCGGGTTTTGGGAGTTTGATGCGGCATAAAGCGCACCAAAGGCGGCGAATCATACAGAATTTGACCAGCAGATGCAAACTTATCCGCGCCGCCTTCGGTAATGTGTATACTAACCCGCCAGATTTCAAGTCAGGAAGATTCCATGTCCGTCGCTCATGTCGCCCTGCCCGTTCCGCTGCCCCGCACCTTTGACTATTTGTTGCCTGAAGGCATCCCGGTCAAGGCGGGCTGTCGCGTACGCGTGCCGTTCGGCAAACAGGAGCGGATCGGTATCGTGGTGTCGGTCAGCGAGCGTAGCGAACTCCCGCTCGCGGAACTCAAACCGGTCGCCGAAGCGCTGGATAGCGAACCGGTATTCTCCTCTACCGTCTGGCGCATGCTGCTATGGGCCGCGGATTACTATCACCACCCCATCGGCGACGTGCTGTTCCACGCGCTGCCGATTATGCTGCGCCAGGGCAAACCGGCCAGCGCCGCGCCAATGTGGTACTGGTTTGCGACGGAACAGGGACAAGCGCTGGATATCAATAGCCTTAAACGCTCGCCGAAGCAGCAGCAGGCGCTGGCGGCGCTGCGCCAGGGCAAGATCTGGCGCTATCAGGTCGCAGAACTTGAATTCAATGACGCAGCGCTACAGGCGCTGCGCGGCAAAGGGCTGGCGGAATTGGCCAGCGAATCCCCAGCCATTAGCAATTGGCGGACCAGCTTCGCTGTGCCCGGCGAACGGCTGCGTCTGAATACCGAGCAGGCGACCGCCGTCGGGGCAATTCATAGCGCCTCGGACCGTTTTTCCGCCTGGCTGCTGGCGGGTATTACCGGCTCAGGGAAAACAGAGGTCTATCTGAGCGTGCTGGAGAACGTGCTGGCGCAGGGTCGACAGGCGCTGGTGATGGTGCCGGAAATCGGCCTGACGCCGCAGACTATCGCCCGCTTCCGCCAGCGTTTTAACGCCCCGGTGGAGGTCCTGCATTCGGGTCTCAACGACAGCGAGCGCCTCGCATCATGGTTAAAGGCGAAAAATGGCGAAGCGGCGATCGTTATCGGCACCCGCTCGTCGCTGTTTACGCCGTTTAAAGACCTCGGCGTTATTGTCATCGACGAAGAACATGATAGCTCCTATAAACAACAGGAAGGCTGGCGTTATCACGCTCGCGACCTGGCGGTATGGCGCGCCCATAGCGAACAGATTCCGATTATCCTCGGCTCGGCGACCCCGGCGCTGGAGACGCTCTATAACGTGCGCCAGCGCAAGTACCGGGAGTTAAAGCTGACCAAACGCGCGGGCAACGCCCGCCCGGCGCAGCAGCACGTGCTGGATTTAAAAGGCCAGCAGTTGCAGGCGGGCCTATCGCCTGCGCTGATTAACCGCATGCGACAGCATCTGCAGGCCGACAATCAGGTGATCCTGTTTTTGAACCGCCGCGGTTTCGCCCCGGCGCTGCTGTGCCACGACTGCGGCTGGATAGCGGAGTGCCCGCGCTGCGATAGTTACTACACCCTGCATCAGGCGCAGCATCATCTGCGTTGCCACCACTGCGACAGCCAGCGCCCCATTCCGCGCCAATGTCCTTCCTGCGGGTCGACGCACCTGGTGCCAGTGGGTCTCGGGACTGAACAGCTGGAGCAAGCGCTGGCGCCGATGTTCCCTGATGTACCAATCTCACGTATCGACCGCGATACCACCAGCCGTAAAGGGGCGCTGGAGCAATATCTTGCCGACGTCCATCGCGGCGGCGCGCGCATTCTGATTGGTACCCAAATGCTGGCTAAGGGACATCATTTCCCGGACGTCACCCTGGTGTCGCTGCTGGATGTCGATGGCGCGCTGTTTTCCGCCGACTTCCGCTCGGCGGAGCGTTTTGCCCAGCTCTATACCCAGGTCTCCGGCCGCGCCGGACGCGCGGGCAAACAAGGTGAAGTGATCCTGCAAACCCACCATCCGGAACACCCGCTGCTGCAGACCCTGCTCTATAAAGGCTACGATGCGTTTGCCGAGCAGGCGCTGGCGGAGCGGCAAACCATGCAGCTACCGCCGTGGACCAGCCACGTTCTGATCCGCGCCGAAGACCATAATAACCAGCAGGCGCCGCTGTTTTTACAGCAGCTACGTAACCTGCTGCAGGCCAGCCCGCTGGCTGATGATAAACTGTGGGTACTCGGCCCGGTTCCCGCGCTGGCGCCGAAGCGCGGCGGGCGCTGGCGCTGGCAAATTCTACTCCAGCACCCTTCCCGCATACGTCTACAGCATATCGTCAGCGGTACGCTGGCGTTGATAAACACCCTGCCGGAAGCGCGTAAAGTGAAGTGGGTACTGGATGTCGATCCTATTGAAGGCTAACGCTTCTCTTGCGAGGCGGATCGAAAAATTCAACAACCGTCACGTTTTTCATGAAAATTCTGTAACTCTCAGGCTGTACTATCTGTTAAAAATGTTGCTGATGTCAGCACGCAAGGGATGTGTCTGCGCAGTCAGCGAGGAGAAACCAGGTGAAGCCCAAAAAACAAATGGTTGCCGCCACCATGAAAGACGTCGCCCTGAAGGCAAACGTTTCAACGGCAACCGTATCCCGTGCGCTAATGAATCCCGACAAAGTGTCGCAGGCAACCCGTAGTCGGGTGGAGCAGGCGGCGCAGGAAGTCGGCTATTTACCGCAGTCGCTCGGGCGTAACATGAAACGCAATGAGTCGCGGACGATCCTTGTGATCGTGCCGGATATTTGCGATCCCTTCTTCAGTGAGGTGATTCGCGGTATTGAAGTGACTGCCGCCGACGAAGGCTATCTGGTGCTGATCGGCGATTGCGCCCATCAGAATCAGAAAGAAAAAACCTTTATTGATCTCATTATCACCAAACAAATTGACGGTATGGTGCTGCTGAGCTCGCGCCTGCCGTTCGACGCCAGCGTCGAAGAGCAGCGTAATTTGCCGCCGATGGTCATGTCGAACGAGTTCGCGCCGGAGCTGGAGCTCCCTACCGTGCATATCGATAACCTGACCGCCGCGTTTAATGCCGTCAATTATCTCCACGAACTGGGGCATCAACGTATCGGCTGTATCGCCGGGCCGGAGGATATGCCGCTGTGCCATTACCGGCTGCAGGGATACGTTCAGGCGCTGCGCCGCAGCGGTATCACCGTCGATCCGCACTACATCGCCCGCGGCAACTTTACCTTTGAAGCCGGTGCCAACGCGCTGGAGCAACTGCTGGCGCAGCCGGTGCCGCCGACCGCGGTCTTTTGCCATAGCGACGTCATGGCGCTGGGCGCGTTGTCGCTGGCCAAACGCCGCGGCCTGAGGGTGCCGGAGGATTTATCGATTGTTGGGTTTGATAACATCGCGTTGTCTGAATTTTGCGATCCGCCGTTAACCACCGTTTCACAGCCGCGTTTTGATATCGGCCGTGAAGGAATGCTGCTTTTACTCGAGCAAATGCAGGGCCGTAACGTCAACAGCGGCTCGCGTCTGCTCGATTGCGAACTGATCGTTCGCGGCAGTACGCAAAAAATCAGACGATAACCATCAGGCTTTCGGGCCTGCTCTTCTGGTCAAAGGCCCGCCGCTTAAGTAACATGGCGGGCTGACGAACGAATATAAGACAGCGAAACGATAGTGGCACAACGAGATTATGTACGCCGCAGCCAACCGGCTCCTTCGCGGCGCAAAAAGAGCAGCCCCCGAAGCTCAAGGAACAAGCAAAGTAGCCTTCCGGCGATTTCACCGACTATGGTTGCGATCGCGGCGGCCGTGCTGGTGGCCTTTATCGGTGGTCTGTATTTCATTACCCATCACAAGAAAGAAGAAGCGGAAGCGCTGCAAAACCGCCAGGCGGCAGGCAACGGTCTTCCGCCGAAGCCGGAAGAGCGCTGGCGCTATATTAAAGAGCTGGAAAGCCGCCAGCCGGGCGTTCGCGCGCCGACTGAGCCGACCGCCGGCGGCGAAGTGATGAAACCCGAGCAGCTAACCGACGAGCAGCGCCAACTGTTGGCGCAGATGCAGGCGGATATGCGTCAGCAGCCCACGCAGCTGACCGAAGTGCCGTGGAACGAACAAACGCCGGCGCAACGTCAGCAGACGCTGCAGCGTCAACGTCTGGCACAACAACAGCAGCAGGCGCAGCAGCAACAGTGGGCGCAGACTCAGCAGCAGACCACGCAGCAACAGCCGCGCGTCCAGCAGCCGAAGCCGGTGCAGCAACAGCAACCGAAGCAAACCGCGTCTAACCAGCAGCCGTATCAGGATCTGCTGCAGACGCCGGCGCATAACACCACCACGCAGCCGAAAACTCAGGCCGCCGCGCCGGTCGCCCGCGTGGAAGAAGCGCCGAAAGCCGCAGCCGCCGAGAAGAAAGACGATCGCAGCTGGATGGTTCAGTGTGGTTCCTTTAAAGGCGCCGAGCAGGCCGAAACCGTGCGCGCTCAGTTGGCCTTTGAGGGCTTTGCTTCGCACATCACCACCAATAACGGCTGGAATCGGGTGGTAATTGGGCCGCTGAAAGGCAAAGAGAACGCCAACGATATGATCAACCGTCTCAAGATGGCCGGACACGCAAACTGCATCCGTCTCGCCGCCAGGGGTTGAAACCCCAAAAATCCCCCCCATCTATAATTGCATTCTGCCCCGCGTAACGCGCGGGGCCCCTATTCCGCTTTTGCAACCAAGGGGTCTGCTCGTGACAACAATAGTTAGTGTTCGCCGTAACGGCCATGTCGTTATCGCCGGTGATGGCCAGGCCACGCTGGGCAACACCGTGATGAAAGGCAACGTGAAGAAAGTGCGTCGTCTGTACAACGACAAAGTGATCGCTGGTTTCGCTGGCGGCACCGCTGACGCCTTCACCCTGTTCGAACTTTTCGAACGTAAGCTGGAGATGCATCAGGGCCATCTGGTGAAAGCCGCCGTTGAGCTGGCGAAAGACTGGCGTACCGACCGCATGCTGCGCAAGCTGGAAGCGCTGCTCGCCGTCGCTGACGAAAACGCGTCGCTTATCATTACCGGTAACGGTGACGTGGTTCAGCCAGAAAACGATTTGATTGCGATTGGCTCCGGCGGGCCATATGCCCAGGCCGCCGCTCGCGCGCTGCTGGAAAACACCGAAATGGGCGCTCGCGACATCGCCGAGAAAGCGTTGGATATTGCAGGGGATATCTGCATCTATACCAACCACTTCCACACCATCGAAGAATTACCTTCTAAAGCGTAAGGATCTCCCATGTCTGAAATGACCCCACGCGAAATTGTCAGCGAACTGGACAAACATATTATCGGCCAGGACGCAGCCAAGCGTTCTGTTGCTATCGCCCTGCGTAACCGCTGGCGCCGTATGCAGCTTAATGAAGAGCTGCGTCATGAAGTCACACCGAAAAACATTCTGATGATTGGCCCGACCGGCGTCGGTAAAACCGAAATCGCCCGTCGTCTGGCGAAACTGGCCAACGCGCCGTTCATCAAAGTTGAAGCGACCAAGTTCACCGAAGTGGGCTATGTTGGTAAAGAAGTGGACTCTATCATCCGCGATCTGACCGACGCCGCGATCAAAATGGTCCGCATGCAGTCCATCGATAAAAACCGCTATCGCGCCGAAGAAATGGCCGAAGAGCGTATCCTCGACGTTCTGATCCCGCCGGCGAAAAACAACTGGGGCCAGGCTGAACAGCCGCAGGAGCCTTCAGCTGCGCGTCAGGCATTCCGCAAGAAATTGCGCGAAGGCCAGCTTGACGACAAAGAGATCGAAATCGACCTCGCCGCGGCGCCAATGGGCGTTGAAATCATGTCCCCTCCGGGCATGGAAGAGATGACCAGCCAGCTGCAGTCCATGTTCCAGAACCTGGGCGGCCAGAAACAGAAACCGCGTAAGCTGAAAATCAAAGACGCGATGAAGCTGCTTATCGAAGAAGAAGCAGCGAAGCTGGTGAACCCGGAAGAACTGAAGCAAGAAGCTATCGACGCCGTTGAACAGCACGGTATCGTGTTTATCGACGAAATCGACAAAATCTGTAAGCGCGGCGGCAACTCCTCCGGCCCGGATGTGTCTCGTGAAGGCGTTCAGCGCGACCTGCTGCCGCTGGTTGAAGGCTGCACCGTCTCCACTAAACACGGGATGGTGAAAACCGATCACATTCTGTTTATCGCCTCCGGCGCGTTCCAGGTCGCCAGCCCATCCGATCTGATCCCGGAACTGCAGGGCCGTCTGCCGATCCGCGTTGAGCTGAAAGCGCTGACCACCCATGATTTCGAACGTATTCTGACCGAGCCGAATGCTTCCATCACCGTGCAGTACAAAGCGCTGATGGCCACCGAAGGCGTGAATATCGAATTCACCGAAGATGGTATCAAGCGTATCGCTCAGGCCGCATGGCAGGTTAACGAAACCACCGAAAACATTGGCGCGCGTCGCCTGCACACGGTGCTGGAACGTCTGATCGAAGATATCTCTTATGATGCCAGCGAAATGAACGGCCAGACGGTGACCATCGACGGTGATTATGTCGGTAAACACCTGGATGTTCTGGTGGCAGATGAAGATCTGAGCCGTTTTATCCTATAATCCGGTTCAATGCATTTTCATCACACACGATGGGGCTATGATAGCCCCATTTTTTTGGCTGAAAGAAATGACTGAACAACCGATAACACGCACCAGGGCCTGGCTTGAAAGCCTGCGTCCCAAAACATTACCTCTGGCGTTCGCCGCTATCGTCGTCGGCACCGCGTTGGCGTGGCAGCAAGGCCACTTCGATCCGCTGGTCGCGCTGCTGGCGCTCATCACCGCCGGTTTGCTGCAAATTTTATCTAATCTCGCCAATGATTATGGCGACGCCGTTAAAGGCAGCGATAAACCTGACCGTATTGGGCCGCTGCGCGGAATGCAAAAAGGCGCCATCACCCAATCGCAGATGAAACGCGCGCTGATCGTAACGGTAGCGCTGATTTGCCTTTCCGGCCTGGCGTTGCTGTTCTCCGCCTGGCAGACAATGGCGGACTTCATCGGCTTTATGGTGCTCGGCGGGTTGTCGATTATTGCGGCTATCACTTATACCGTTGGCACGCGTCCTTACGGCTATATTGGCCTTGGCGATATCTCGGTGCTGGTTTTCTTCGGCTGGCTGAGCGTCGTCGGCAGTTGGTATCTGCAGGCGCACAGCATCGACGCGGTTATTTTCCTGCCCGCTACCGCCTGTGGCCTGCTGGCCGCCGCGGTGCTGAATATCAATAACCTGCGCGATATCGATAGCGACCGTTCGAACGGTAAAAATACGTTGGCGGTCCGTCTGGGGCCAATTAACGCTCGCCGTTATCACAGCGTCCTGCTGCTCGGCGCTCCGCTGTGCCTGGCGCTGTTTAACCTGCTGGCGCTGCGCAGCCTGTGGGGCTGGCTGTTTATTCTCGCCATTCCGCTACTGGTGAAACAGGCGCGTTTCGTCATGCGTGAGCGCGAACCGGTGGCGATGCGTCCGATGCTCGAACGCACGGTCAAAGCGGCATTATTAACCAACCTGCTGTTTGTCATCGGGATTATCGGCAGTAAGCTTGCGGCATAACTGACAAATATCAATTAACAATTGATGATTTTGCAAACAATGCAGTTCACGGGATATACTAAAAATTCTCGCAGCAACTGAACGTTAAGCCTATGAAATACGATACTTCCGAGCTTTGCGACATCTACCAGGAAGATGTCAATGTCGTGGAACCGCTGTTTTCCAACTTTGGAGGGCGGTCGTCGTTTGGTGGACAGATCATTACGGTAAAATGTTTCGAGGATAACGGGTTGCTCTACGATCTGCTCGAGCAGAATGGCCGTGGTCATATTCTCCTCATCGACGGCGGCGGTTCCGTGCGACGCGCGTTAATTGACGCAGACCTGGCGCGTCTGGCGGTACAAAACGAATGGGAAGGGCTGGTGGTCTATGGCGCGGTGCGCCAGGTTGACGACCTGGAAGATTTAGATATCGGTATCCAGGCGTTAGCCGCCATTCCAGTGGCCGCTGCAGGGGAAGGTATCGGCGAAAGCGACGTGCGCGTCAATTTCGGCGGCGTCACCTTCTTCTCCGGCGATCATCTGTATGCCGACAATACCGGTATCATCCTTTCCGAGGATGCGCTGGATATCGAATAACGCTTCGGCTACGCCGTAATAAAAAAGGCCTTCTCACTGAGAAGGCCTTTTTGCTATGCCGAGAAACTTAGTACAGTTTCTTCGCGCAATCCATCCAGTCAGACTTGAACGGACGCTTCATATTTTCGATAG
The DNA here is from genome assembly GCF_057624675.1 of Klebsiella sp. PK01. Lineage (NCBI taxonomy): Bacteria > Pseudomonadati > Pseudomonadota > Gammaproteobacteria > Enterobacterales > Enterobacteriaceae > Klebsiella > Klebsiella sp. PK01. The sequence goes on along the minus strand of NZ_JBYEZM010000011.1, from coordinate 52,485 downwards.
CATCGATGATGTCGTGGTGAACCAGCTTCTCGTTCTGGATACCGACACAGCGGCCGCCAAAGCCCTGCAGCAGCAGTTCAATAGCATATGCGCCCATGCGGGAAGCCAGAATACGGTCGTAAGGAACCGGAGAGCCGCCGCGCTGAATGTGACCCAGCACGGTCGCACGAGTTTCACGGCCCGTTTCTTTCTCAATGAAGCTAGCCAGTTCGTCAACGTCGCACATGTGCTCGGTGATGGCCACGATCGCGTGTTTCTTACCTTTTGCGATGCCGGCTTTGATTTCAGCCACCAGATCGTCGCGGGTATATTCTACTTCCGGCACCATGATGAACTCACAGCCGCCGGCAATCGCCGCCGCCAGCGTCAGATCGCCACAGTAGCGGCCCATCACTTCCACCACAGAGATACGCTGGTGCGAAGAGGAGGTGTCACGCAGGCGGTCAATAGCTTCAACAACGGTGCTCAGCGCGGTAAAGAAACCGATAGTGTAGTCAGTACCTTTGATGTCGTTGTCGATGGTGCCCGGCAGGCCGATGCAAGGGAAACCCATCTCAGTCAGACGCATCGCACCCATATAGGAACCGTCGCCGCCGATAACAACCAGCGCGTCCAGGCCGCGCTTTTTCATATTTTCAATGGCGACTGCGCGAATATGCTCTTCGCGGAATTCCGGGAAGCGAGCGGAGCCGAGGAAGGTACCGCCACGGTTGATCATGTCTGACACGCTGTAACGGTCAAGCTGAACCATACGATCTTCATACAGGCCGAGGTAACCGTCATAGATTCCAAAAACTTCCAGACCTTCCGTTAATGCCGCGCGCACAACGCCGCGAATTGCTGCGTTCATGCCCGGCGCATCACCGCCACTTGTCAACACACCGATTTTCTTAATCATGACTACCTCTGAACTTAGGAAGCAAAAAATAATCCTGTTGCCTGAAGCGCTCCCATACCAGGAGTGCACGACGATAATTGCAATAGTATATCAAACGCTTCTGGCTGAATTGATTCAGGTCAGACCAAATGGCGGTAATTTATACAAAAAATGCCTACCCGCCCCACATTTTTACATCGAGTTTACAGACTATAACCGAAAGCTCAAAAAACGCCCTGCTGCGCCGGCGGCACCACAGAACAGGGATCCTGATGGATAATCACATCCGATCCCGGGAAACGGCGCAAAATAGCCTGCTCCACCTGGTCGGCGATCACGTGCGCCTGCACCAGCGGGAGGTTATCTTCCATTTCCAAATGTATTTGAATAAAGCGAGTCGGCCCTGACTGCCGCGTTCGTAGATCGTGCGCGCCGCTGACGCCGGGCCAGCTGTTCACGATACTGATGATTTCCTGACGTTCCTCATCCGGAAGCGCGCGGTCTAATAACGATTGCACCGCGTCGTAACCCATACGCAGCGCGCTATATAAAATATAGATGCCAATCCCTAATGCAAACAGCGCATCGGCACGGTGCCAGCCGTACCAGGAGAGGCCGAGGGCGATAAGAATAGCGCCGTTCATCATAACATCAGACTGATAATGAAGCATATCCGCGCGCACGGCCTGGCTCTGGGTTTTTCTGACCACCCAGCGCTGAAAGGTCACCAGCATCAGGGTGCTTATCAAGGCGATCAGCGTCACCACCATCCCGACGCCTGCCGCCTGCATCGGTTCAGGGCGAATCAGATGCTGGATCCCGGTCAGGAACAGAAACAATGCCGAACCGGAGATAAACATGCTCTGCGCCAGCGCCGCCAGCGATTCCGCTTTCCCATGGCCAAAAGTATGTTCTTCATCAGCGGGTTGTAGCGAGTAACGCACCACCAGCAGGTTGGTCAGCGAGGCGGCAATATCCACCAGTGAATCCACCAGCGCCGCCAGAATACTCACCGAACCGGTATACCACCACGCAAAAATTTTGATCAAAAGTAACACGGAGGCCATCGCCGTCGCGGCAATAGCCGCGCGACTTACCAGCCGCCCATAAGATTGATTCATAAACGCTCCTTTTCCGGCGATGCGCTTAGTATAACCTGAACTTTTACCCGGAAGATGAACGGGCATGCGGCGGCTGAGGCGAAAAAAAGACAAAAAAAACCCCCACATCATGTGGGGGAAGACAGGGATGGTGTCTATGGCAAGGAAAACAGGGTTTGTTACTTGGGTTGCACGGTACTGCTACTACTGGAAAGCATCATGGCTGAGCCTTTCTGCATCCTTGCAACCTCACGCAACTGATCCATACGCTGCTGGTGCTTAGCATTTAAAACCGCTTGCTGCTCAGGGGTTAGCAGGTGGTACATCTGGTTGCGGACTTTCGCCATTTCTACCTGGCGGGCAACCTGTTCCTGCGCCATCTTTTCTGCCTGAGCGCGCACAGCGCTTTCATCAAATTTATCTGCGGTGACAAGGCTATGCATTGTCTCCAGTTCGCTAACATTAACAGGGAGCCGGTCATGGCGCGCCCGTTGCATAAGATCCCGTAACTGCTGTCGTTGCTGTTCGGTTAGACTTATGCCGTCAAACATATGGCTCTGGCCGCTGCGCTGGGCTCCCTCTTCACCGTGGAGCCAGTTAACGCCGGTAACGACTTCAGCGGCTTGGCTAGTAGCACTTAGCGCCAGCGTTGAGGCCATGACGGCAGCGATAACATTGCGCATCACATACTCCCAAAACGTTTGTGTCGCGATTCAACGAGAGACAGTTTACGATTCAGGCTGCAAACATGCGTCAGGGGGTGTAAAACAACGTAAAGTCATGGATTAGCGAGCCTTGATGACGTAATTTCTGCCTCGGAGGTATTTAAACAATGAATAAAATCCTGTTAGTTGATGATGACCGGGAGCTCACCTCCCTGTTAAAAGAGCTGCTCGATATGGAAGGTTTTAATGTGCTCGTTGCCCATGACGGTGAACAGGCGCTGGCGCTTCTTGACGACAGCATTGATCTCCTTTTGCTTGATGTGATGATGCCGAAGAAAAACGGTATCGACACGCTTAAAGAATTACGTCAGACACACCAGACCCCGGTTATCATGCTAACGGCGCGCGGAAGCGAGCTGGATCGCGTTCTCGGCCTCGAACTCGGGGCGGATGACTATTTGCCTAAGCCGTTTAACGATCGCGAGCTGGTGGCGCGTATACGCGCGATTCTGCGTCGTTCTCACTGGAGCGAGCAGCAGCAGACCACCGAATCCGGTTCTCCGACCCTGGAAGTGGATGCGTTAAGCCTCAACCCGGGCCGTCAGGAGGCCAATTTTGATGGGCAAACGCTGGAGCTGACCGGCACCGAGTTCACTCTGCTGTATCTGCTGGCGCAGCATCTTGGTCAGGTGGTGTCACGTGAACACTTAAGCCAGGAAGTGCTGGGCAAGCGGCTGACGCCGTTCGACCGCGCTATCGATATGCATATTTCCAACCTGCGGCGTAAGCTGCCGGAGCGTAAAGACGGCCATCCGTGGTTTAAAACGTTGCGCGGACGCGGCTATCTGATGGTTTCTGCTTCATGATTGGAAGTTTAACCGCACGCATCTTTGCCATCTTCTGGCTCACGCTGGCGCTGGTGTTGATGCTGGTACTGATGTTGCCCAAGCTGGACTCGCGCCAGATGACCGAGCTGCTGGAAAGCGAGCAACGTCAGGGCATCATGATTGAGCAACACGTCGAGGCCGAACTGGCGAACGACCCACCTAACGACCTGATGTGGTGGCGACGCCTGTTTCGCGCCATCGATAAGTGGGCGCCGCCTGGGCAGCGGCTGTTGTTGGTCACCAGCGAAGGCCGCGTGATCGGCGCAGAACGCAACGAAATGCAGATCATTCGTAACTTTATCGGCCAGGCCGATAACGCCGATCATCCGCAGAAAAAGCGTTACGGACGCCTGGAGATGGTCGGGCCGTTTTCCGTCAGGGATGGTGAAGATAATTATCAACTTTATCTCATCCGCCCTGCCAGCACTTCACAATCCGACTTCATCAACCTGCTTTTTGACCGCCCGCTATTACTGCTTATCGTGACGATGCTGGTCAGCGCCCCGCTGCTGCTATGGCTGGCGTGGAGCCTGGCGAAACCGGCGCGCAAGCTGAAAAACGCCGCCGATGAAGTGGCCCAGGGTAACCTGCGGCAGCATCCGGAACTGGAAGCCGGTCCGCAGGAGTTTCTGGCCGCCGGGGCCAGCTTTAACCAGATGGTGACCGCGCTTGAGCGAATGATGACCAGCCAGCAGCGGCTGCTGTCGGATATCTCGCACGAGCTACGCACGCCGTTAACCCGTCTGCAGTTAGGCACCGCGCTGCTGCGCCGCCGCAGCGGTGAAAGCAAAGAGCTGGAGCGGATCGAAACCGAAGCGCATCGGCTGGACAGCATGATCAACGACCTGCTGGTGATGTCGCGTAATCAGGCGAAAAACGCGCTGGTCAGCGAGACGGTGAAAGCGAATCAGCTGTGGGGCGAAGTGCTGGACAACGCGGCATTTGAAGCCGAGCAGATGGGGAAATCCTTTACCGTTGAGTATCCGCCGGGCCCCTGGCCGCTATACGGTAACCCCAATGCGCTGGAAAGCGCGCTGGAAAATATCGTGCGCAACGCGCTGCGCTACTCGCACACGAAAATTTCGGTCAGCTTCTCGGTGGATAAAGATGGAATCACGGTCAACGTCGATGATGACGGCCCGGGCGTCAGCCCGGAAGATCGCGAACAGATTTTCCGTCCGTTCTATCGTACCGACGAAGCTCGCGATCGCGAGTCCGGCGGCACCGGTCTGGGGCTGGCGATTGTCGAAACGGCGATCCAGCAACATCGCGGCTGGGTTAAAGCCGACGATAGCCCGCTGGGTGGTCTGCGTTTAACAATCTGGCTGCCGCTGTATAAACGCACCTGAGCCTGTCCCGGCTTGCGCTACGCTGAGCCGGGCTACGGGTTGCAACGTTCAATATGGGGGAATTATTTCCCCCATAATCTCCGCGAATTATCCTCGATTTGCCCGCTTAAACGCCGCTTCTGCATCGTTCTGCTCCAGCTTACCGACAGGCCCGCCGCCGATAACAGACGGTGATACTGGTCGTCGTCAAACGGCATATGCCAGGCAATTGCTCCGGCCTCATGTACGCTCACATCGCTTAGTCGCGATACCAGCTCCAGCGGCGCATCGCTGGAGACCTGGCCGCCGGCGATAATGCGGTAGAGCCAGCCAACCTTGCCGCTGTTTTGCATCAGTTGCGCCATGTCGCTAATACCGAAATGGTAATTCAGTTTGAAGCAGGGAGAGCGCGGTTGAGTGACCTGAATCAGCGCCTCGCCCCAACGAAAGATATCGCCGATATAGACGTTTTTTTCCGTTAGCCCTTCGGTAGAAAGGTTTTCGCCGAATGCGGGTGCGCAGAACAGATCGGCCTGCTGCGGGAATTCGCGGATCCAGTCGAGATAATGCTCGCGGGGGTAGTGGCACAACGCACGATCCGGCCCGCCGTGAATTTTCTTTTCCGCCTGCTCGTCCCCTTCCAGTCCGAGCTCGCCGAGCTGTAATTCGCCATCGACCTGGATTTTACCAATTGCGCTGGGGCGGCTACCGTCGTAGTCCCTGATTTTGCCGACAAAGACATTCACCGGATAATGCATTGCTGCTCTCCTTGCTACGGATATAAAAAAAGCGAGTCATCAGACTCGCTTCTCTCTTAGCACAATGCAACCTTATTTTTTGGCGGCAAAACGCGCTGCTGCTTCGTCCCAGTTAACCACGTCCCAGAAGGCTTTGATGTAGTCCGGGCGACGGTTCTGGAATTTCAGGTAGTAAGCGTGTTCCCACACATCCAGGCCGATAATCGGGAAACCGGAAGCGCCGGAAATGGCTTCGCCCATCAGCGGGGAGTCCTGGTTAGCGGTAGAAACGACGGCCAGTTTGTCGCCTTTCAGCACCAGCCACGCCCAGCCGGAACCAAAGCGGGTTGCTGCCGCTTTTTCGAATTCAGCTTTGAAATTGTCCACGGAACCGAAATCACGCTCGATAGCGGCTTTCAGGTCGCCCTGCAGGGTGGTGCCGGTTTTCAGGCCTTTCCAGAACAGGCTGTGGTTAGCGTGGCCGCCCGCGTTGTTACGCAGTACGGTTTTTTTGTCAGCCGGCAGTTGATCCAGTTTGGTGATCAGCTCTTCCGCGGACAGGTTAGCGAATTCCGGCAGGCTTTCCAGCGCTGCGTTAGCGTTGTTAACGTAGGTCTGGTGATGCTTAGTATGATGGATCTCCATCGTCTGCTTGTCGAAATGCGGTTCCAGAGCATCGTAAGCGTACGGCAGGGATGGCAGTGTATAACTCATAATCATCTCCATTATTATCGGGCGGCAGAGGGTGTTAACGCCGCGTAAGCAGTCGGTTCATTATAGTTAATTAAATGATATTGAAAATGATTATCAATGCCGTAGTTTTACTAAGGTTATACCCAAAATAGATACACCCCAGTTTGTGAGCCAAAACAACTCATTAAGCCCCTGATTGCCAGAGTTTCGCCTGGCGTGGCAACAGCTCAAAGGCGTAAAAACTGCGCAATTTTTACACTCATCGCATCGGAGAGAGTCTATCCAACCCAAAAACAGATGAGGGTAAAGGCAATGAATCATGCGATTACGATGGGAATTTTTTGGCATTTAATCGGCGCCGCCAGTGCCGCCTGTTTTTATGCCCCTTTCAAGAAGGTGAAACACTGGTCGTGGGAAACCATGTGGTCGATCGGCGGGATTGTTTCCTGGCTAATTCTGCCGTGGGCGATAAGCGCCATGCTGCTGCCCGATTTCTGGGCCTACTATCGCTCATTTAGCGCTTCCACGCTGCTGCCGGTGTTTTTGTTCGGCGCGATGTGGGGCATCGGTAACATCAACTATGGCCTGACCATGCGCTATCTGGGGATGTCGATGGGGATCGGTATCGCTATCGGCATTACGCTTATCGTCGGCACCTTAATGACGCCGATCCTCAACGGCCACTTTGATGTGTTGATTCACACCAAAGGCGGACAAATGACCCTGCTCGGCGTGCTGGTGGCGGTAATTGGCGTGGGTATCGTCACCCGCGCCGGCCAGCTTAAAGAGCGCAAAATGGGCATCAAAGCGGAAGAGTTCAACCTGAAAAAAGGGCTGATGCTGGCGGTAATGTGCGGTATTTTCTCCGCCGGCATGTCATTTGCGATGAACGCCGCTAAACCAATGCATGAAGCCGCCGCGGCGCTGGGCGTCGACCCGCTGTATACCGCGCTGCCAAGCTACGTGGTGATCATGGGCGGCGGCGCGCTGGTTAACCTCGGCTTCTGCTTTATTCGCCTCGCCAAAGTGAAGGATTTGTCGCTAAAAGCCGACTTCTCACTGGCAAAACCGCTTATCATCAGCAACATTCTGCTTTCCGCATTGGGCGGGCTAATGTGGTATCTACAGTTCTTCTTCTATGCCTGGGGCCACGCCAGTATCCCGGCGCAGTATGACTACATGAGCTGGATGCTGCATATGAGCTTCTACGTACTGTGTGGCGGGCTGGTTGGGCTGGTGCTGAAAGAGTGGAACAACGCCGGACGCCGCCCGGTCAGCGTGCTCAGCCTCGGCTGCGTGGTGATTATCATCGCCGCGAATATCGTCGGCCTGGGAATGGCTAACTGATTTCCCCTTACGCGGCGGCGCGACTGCGCTGCCGCCACTGTCCCGGCGTCATGCCAATTTCCCGATTAAACACCACCGAAAAATAGTTACTGTCCTCAAACCCGCACTGCATGGCGATCTCGCCGATTAACCGCTCGGTATGCTGCAGTAAATACTGCGCATGGCAGATCCGCAGCTGGCGCAAATAGTGAGTTATCGTCATTCCCGTTTGCTGGCGAAACTGCTGGCGTAACGCACGTTCGCTGCAGCCTTCATGCAGACAGAAGCTATCCAGATTAAAGGGGCGATTCAGACTTCCGGCCAGCGCCGTTAGCAGTTTATCGAGCTGTGTTTCGCTTTGCGTCGCCGCCAGGTTATCAGTGGCGTAGCGATAGCGCTGGAGCGTCAACACCAGTTGGGCGAACAGCAGCTCCGCCATGCTATCCGCCTGCGCATCCTGCCGCGCGCTTTCGTGCTCCAGCTGGTTAATCACCTGCCTGACCTGCGCCATGCCGCTGCTGCCGATCCGCCAGTGCGGCTGCCACGGCGTGCCGAATAATCCCGGAATATGCGCCGCCCAGTCAAAATTGAGCCGCAGCCGATCCGGACAATAAATAATATTCTGCAGCACCAGGTCATTGACCGACGCATAAGAGTGTTTATCTTCCGCGCGGATATAAAAGAGATCGCCGCGGGTAATCCGCCACGGGCGATCGTTGAGGATATGCAGACCGTTGCCGCGCCACACCAGCACCAGCTCGCAAAATTCATGGGTATGCTCGGCGAAGACGTTTTGCGGGTAGCGGTCAGCCACCGCCACCGCCTGCGTGGGGGAGGCAAAAAACTCATCTTTGCGAAGCACCAGCTGACCTGCCACAACTTTCACTCCCGACGCGGAAACCAACCATTATTCGCATTTTGGTGAGGCAATACGTTGACTCTTCTCGCGTTACTGAAGAATAGCGTCGCGCCCCTGGCGAATATCGCGCGGCGACCAGTCGAATTCACGGCGAAATAGCGTCGAAAAATGGTTACTGTCGCCGAAACCGCAGCGATAAGCGATTTCTGTCACGCTATCATCGCTGTGGCGCAGCAGGTGCCGCGCTTTCATCAGGCGCACCCGGTTGAGATAGCGCTGGGGCGTCAGCCCGGTTTGCAGCTTTAACTGACGATGCAGGGTGCGTAAAGAGAGCGAAAACTGCGCCGCCACCTCCTCCCAGCATATCTCTTCGGCAAAATGGTCTTCCAGCCAGGCCATTAGTTGATTCAGCCGCGCCTCGTGGTTGCCGGCGCCTTCCGCCAGGCTGTTGCTGTGCAGCAGCACCAGTAGCTGCATAAAAAGGATCTCACGGCTGGCGATGGTATGCGGCTCGACGCCCGGGCCGATCTTTTCCATCTGACCGACGATTTGCCGCACCTGCTGTAGCACCGTTTGGTTGACCCGCCAGTGTGAAAGATAGTTGCCGTCCTGTTCTTGTGGCAGCAGCTGGTTCACGCCGGTCAGAAAACGAAAAGCATCCGGCGCGCGGTAAAGCACGTTGGTCAGACACAGGTTATTGGTGTGTTCGTAAAGATGGCGATCGTGATCGCGAATAAAGCAGACCGAACCGCCGCTGATGGTATAGGGCTGGCCGTTGAAAACGTGGATGCCCGTCCCCTGCTCAACGATAACAATTTCATGAAAATCATGATGATGCTCTGGAAAGGCCGCTTGTGGAAGGCGCGGTTCAATCGCCACCGCCGAGACGCCGGCCTTAAAAAAATCCGTACAGTGCAACACGGTCATAGCAGCCTCCACGAATGAGAAAAATTATCAACCGTCGTCGCAAATAGTAATTAAGGGCTGGCAATCCGGCCTTCAATTTTTGACCGCAAACCGCGTAAAGCCTGCCGTTTTTTCAAGAACCAGCCGGAAATATCCGGAACTGCGGCCAGCATCACACCCCGCCTCACGCCGCCTATAAAACGAAACTGTGACGCTTCTCACGGTCACCTTTGCTTTGTTGCCAGCCACCCGCTTTCGCTGTCAGTAGCGAGAAGGTGACGCAGAGACGCCTTTTTTAGACTGCCTGTAATGATTTTAAGAAGGGTCGTGCCATGAGTATTCGTCATTGTGTCGCCGTTGATTTAGGCGCTTCCAGCGGTCGGGTCATGCTCGCGAATTATGCAACCGCGACGCGAACGCTGACGCTGCGCGAGGTTCATCGTTTCACTAACCGCCTGCAGAAAGTGGATGGCTACGATTGCTGGGATATCGATAGCCTGGAAGCGGAAATCCGCCGCGGGCTGGTGAAGGTGTGCGAACAGGGGATCCTGATCGACAGCATCGGTATCGACACCTGGGGCGTCGATTTCGTCTTGCTGGATAAGCACGGCCAGCGCGTCGGCCTGCCGGTTTCCTATCGCGATAGCCGCACTCACGGCCTGATGGCGCAGGCAATCGAACACCTCGGCCGCGCCAGTATCTACTGCCGCAGCGGCATCCAGTTTCTGCCGTTTAACACCCTTTATCAGCTGCGGGCGCTGGTCAACCAGCAGCCGGCGCTGGCGGAACAGGTCGCCCACGCGCTGCTGATCCCGGACTACTTCAGCTACCGCCTGACCGGCGCAATGAACTGGGAATACACCAACGCCACCACCACGCAACTGGTCAATATTAATAGCGATAGCTGGGATGACGAGCTGCTCCGCTGGAGCGGCGCGCAGCCGGACTGGTTCGGTACGCCGACGCATCCGGGCAATGTTATCGGCCACTGGATCTGCCCGCAGGGTAACCGCATCCCGGTGGTTGCCGTCGCCAGCCACGATACGGCCAGCGCCGTCATCGCCTCGCCGCTGGCGGATAAAAATGCTGCCTATCTCTCATCGGGCACCTGGTCGCTGATGGGCTTTGAAAGTAAAACGCCTTACACCAGCCAGCAGGCGCTGAAGGCGAATATCACTAATGAAGGCGGCGCCGAGGGGCGCTATCGGGTGCTGAAAAATATCATGGGCCTATGGCTGCTGCAGCGGGTACTGCAGGAGCACAACATTAGCGATCTGCAGGCGCTGATTGTCGACACGGAGCAGCTGCCGGCCTGTCGTTACCTGATTGATTGCAATAACGATCGCTTTATCAACCCGGCCAATATGAGCGCCGAAATTCAAGCCGCCTGCGCGGAGTCCGCTCTGCCGATCCCGGTCACTCCCGCCGAACTGGCGCGCTGCATTTTCGACAGCCTGGCGCTGCTGTATGCCCGGGTATTGGACGAACTGGCCGCACTCCGCGGCCACCCTTTCAGCCAGCTGCATATCGTCGGCGGCGGCTGCCAGAACGCGCTGCTTAACCAGCTGTGCGCCGATGCCTGCGGCCTGCCGGTGGTGGCGGGCCCCATTGAAGCCTCCACGCTTGGCAATATCGGCATCCAGTTGATGGCGCTGGATGAACTCCAAAACGTCGATGAATTCCGTCAGGTGGTACGCGACAACGCGTCGCTCATCACTTTCGCCCCGCATTCAGATAGCGAAATTGCCCGCTTCGTCGCGCAATTTCAGCCACAACCTACAAAGGAGCTTTGCGCATGACCACTCAACTTGAACAAGCCTGGGAAATTGCTAAGCAGCGCTATGCCGCCGTCGGCGTAGATGCCGAGGAAGCTCTGCGTCAGCTGGACCGCCTGCCGGTATCAATGCACTGCTGGCAGGGCGATGACGTGGCGGGCTTTGAAAACCCGGAAGGCAACTTAACCGGCGGCATTCAGGCCACCGGCAACTATCCCGGCAAAGCGCGCAATGCCCAGGAACTACGCGCCGATCTCGAACAGGCGCTCAGCCTGATACCGGGGCCGAAGCGCCTTAATCTGCACGCGATTTATCTCGAATCCGCCACGCCGGTAGCGCGTAATGAAATCAGGCCGGAACACTTTAAGCACTGGGTGGAATGGGCCAAACGCCACCAGTTGGGGCTCGATTTTAACCCTTCCTGCTTCTCGCATCCGCTCAGCGCCGACGGCTTTACGCTGTCGCACGCCAACCCGGAGATTCGTCAGTTCTGGATCGATCACTGTAAAGCCAGCCGCCGTATCTCCGCTTATTTCGGCGAGCAGCTTGGGACGCCATCGGTAATGAATATCTGGGTGCCGGACGGCATGAAAGATATTACCGTCGACCGCTTCGCCCCGCGCCAGCGTCTGCTGAACGCGCTGGATGAGGTCATCAGTGAAAAGCTCGATCCGGCGCACCATATCGACGCCGTTGAGAGCAAGCTGTTCGGTATCGGCGCCGAAAGCTATACCGTTGGCTCCAATGAATTCTATATGGGCTACGCCGCCAGCCGTCAGACCGCGTTGTGCCTGGATGCCGGCCACTTCCATCCGACGGAAGTCATCTCCGACAAAATCTCCGCCGCCATGCTCTATATCCCGCGCCTGCTGCTGCACGTCAGCCGCCCGGTACGCTGGGACAGCGATCACGTGGTGCTGCTGGATGACGAAACCCAGGCCATCGCCAGCGAAATTATCCGCCACAACCTGTTCGACCGCGTGCATATCGGCCTCGACTTCTTTGATGCCTCCATCAACCGCATCGCGGCGTGGGTTATCGGCACCCGCAACATGAAAAAAGCCCTGCTGCGCGCGCTGCTGGAGCCGACGGCACTGCTGCGCCAGCTGGAAAACGACGGCGATTACACCGCCCGGCTGGCGCTGCTCGAAGAGCAGAAATCGCTGCCGTGGCAGGCGATCTGGGAAATGTACTGCCAGCGTCACGATACGCCGGCAGGCAGCCAGTGGCTGGAAAACGTGCGGGCCTATGAAAAAGACGTGCTGAGCCAGCGCGGCTAATGCCTGACTTTCCCCGGATTGCGCCGTATGGGGTTTATTCGGGGAGTCACACCTATTACGAATCAACAGGAAAGACAAGACTATGCACAACATCATCAATTCATGGTTCGTTCAGGGCATGATCAAAGCCACCTCCGACGCCTGGCTTAAAGGCTGGGACGAACGTAACGGCGGCAATCTGACGCTGCGCCTGGATGAAGCGGATATCGCGCCCTTCAAAGCCGATTTTCACCCCCAGCCGCGCTATATCGCCTTAAGCCAGCCGATGCCGGAACTGGCTAATCAGCCGTTTATCGTCACCGGTTCCGGTAAATTCTTCCGTAACGTGCAGCTCGATCCCGCCGCCAACCTTGGGGTGGTGAAAGTGGACAACGACGGCGCGGGCTACTTCATCCTGTGGGGGCTGACGGAAGAAGCCGTGCCGACGTCGGAACTACCGGCGCATTTCCTGTCGCACTGCGAGCGCATCAAAGCCACCGGCGGCAAAGATCGCGTGATCATGCACTGCCATGCCACCAACCTGATCGCCCTGACCTACGTGCTGGAGAACAACAGCGATCTGTTCACCCGCAAGCTATGGGAAGGCAGCACCGAATGCCTGGTGGTGTTCCCGGACGGCGTTGGCATTCTGCCGTGGATGGTGCCGGGTACCGACGAGATTGGCCAGGCGACTGCCGGCGAAATGCAGAAACATTCTCTGGTGCTGTGGCCATTCCACGGCGTCTTCGGCAGCGGCCCGACGCTGGATGAAACTTTCGGCCTGATCGATACCGCCGAGAAGTCCGCTGAGGTATTGGTGAAAGTCTATTCGATGGGCGGCATGAAACAGACGATAAGCCGCGAAGAGTTGATTGCGTTAGGCCAACGCTTTGGCGTCACGCCGCTGGCCAGCGCGCTGGCGCTCTAAGAAAGCGAGCGCCCTTTAAGGAGAATAATCATGAGCTTTATGTTGGCACTGCCGAAAATCAGCCTGCATGGCGCGGGCGCGATCGGCGATATGGTGAACCTGGTGGCGGACAAGCAATGGGGAAAAGCGCTGATTGTCACCGACGGTCATCTGGTGGAAATGGGACTGCTCGATAGCCTTTTTCAGGCGCTGGAAGCGCATCAACTGTCTTATCATCTGTTCGATAACGTCTTTCCGAACCCAACCGAAGCGCTGGTTCAGCAAGGTATCGCCGCATTCCGTGCGGCGCAGTGTGACTATATTATCGCCTTCGGCGGCGGCAGCCCGATCGATACCGCTAAGGCGGTGAAAATCCTCAGCGCTAACCCAGCGCCGTCGACGGCCTATTCCGGCGTGGGCAAAGTGAAAAATGCCGGCGTGCCGCTGGTGGCAATTAACACCACCGCCGGAACCGCCGCCGAAATGACCAGCAACGCGGTGATTATCGATAGCGAACGTCAGGTGAAAGAGGTCATCATCGACCCGAACATCATCCCGGATATTGCCGTCGACGATGCCAGCGTCATGCTGGATATTCCGCCGTCGGTTACCGCCGCGACCGGTATGGATGCGTTAACCCACGCTATCGAGGCGTTTGTCTCAGTTGGCGCCCATCCGCTGACCGACGCCAACGCGCTGGAAGCGATTCGCTTAATTCACCAGTGGCTGCCGCTGGCCGTTGATGACGGGCACAATCTGCAGGCCCGCGAGCAGATGGCATACGGTCAGTATCTGGCAGGCATGGCGTTCAACAGCGCAGGTCTTGGTCTGGTGCACGCGCTGGCGCACCAGCCGGGCGCGACCCACAATCTGCCGCACGGCGTTTGTAATGCCATCCTGCTGCCGATCATCGAAAACTTTAACCGCCCGAACGCGGTGGCGCGTTTTGCCCGCATCGCCCAGGCGATGGGCGTCGATACGCGCGAAATGAGCGATGAAACCGCCAGCATGGCGGCGATTAACGCGATTCGCGCGTTGAGCAAACGAGTCGGTATTCCTGAAGGTTTTAGCCAGCTTGGCGTGAGTAAGGCTGATATCGAAGGCTGGCTGGATAAAGCGCTGGCCGACCCCTGCGCGCCCTGTAACCCGCGCAGCGCCAGCCGCGACGAGGTACGCGAGCTGTACCTGGAGGCGTTATGATCCGCAAAGCCTTCGTGATGCAGGTCAATCCCGACGCCCACGAGGAGTATCGGCGCCGTCATAATCCCATCTGGCCGGAACTGGAAGCGACGCTGAAAGCGCATGGCGCGCACCACTATGCAATCTACCTCGACAAACAGCGCCATCTGCTATTCGCCACGGTGGAAATTGAATCGGAAGCCCGCTGGAATGCGGTGGCGGAAACCGAGGTCTGCCAACGCTGGTGGCGCTATATGCGCGAGGTGATGCCGACGAATCCGGATAACAGCCCGTTGAGCGCTGAACTGAGTGACGTGTTTTACCTTGCGTAATAAAGAAAACGCCTGAGCAATCAGGCGTTTTTGCTACCAGAGGGATTAGGCATTTTTGCGCACAAAGAAACCGTAGCAGCAGGCCCCCATAAACAGCAGTATCCCGCCGAGAATAAATACGTTGGTAAAGTGCCCGGTAGCATCAAGAATAATGCCGGTGATAATCGGCGCCAGCGCCGCGCCGAGAAAGCCGCCAAAGTTCTGGATAGCACCCAATGAGGCGACCTGTTCTTTCGGCGCCATATCGGTCGCTAACGTCCAGATCACGCCGGAAGGCATTTGTGAACAGAAGTAGCCCAGCGTCAGTAGCGCGATCGCAACGCCGCTATTATCAACAAACGGAATCGGCATCACAAAGCAGGCCGCCAGCGCGGCGCCCGCCACAATCGGCACTTTACGCGCGGTAACAGCGTTCATTCCTCTACGCACCAGTCTGTCAGAAAGCATCCCGCCGCACAGCACGCCGATAATACCGGCAAAGAAAGGTATCGAGGCGATAAAACCGGTCTGCTTGAGGCTAAAGCCCAGCGAGGTTTCCAGATATCCCGGCAGCCATGTCAGATAAACCCAAATGGTAAACATGATGCAGAAGTTACCGGCAATCATGAACCAGGTGGTTTTCCGGCGAAACAGTTCTCCCCAGCTGACCTTCGGCTGCTCACCTTCGGGACGTATGACTTTCCCGGTATGTATCAGCATCGCCTCGCGCGCGTCCGGGTCGCGATAAAACTTAAGCCACGCCAGCAACAATGGCAGTCCGAGCAGGCCGACAACCATGAACATGCCGCGCCAGCCGATCCATAACAGCAAAATAGTCAGCACCGGCGGCGCTATCGCATTGGCGATTTGCGAACCGGTATTGATAATTGACGTTGGCAAACCGCGTTCTTTCTCCGCAAACCAGCTCTGGGTGATCTTGATACCGGAAGTGAAGAACGGTGACTCCGCCACGCCCAGCAGCATGCGCAAACCATAGAAGAAGCTATAGGTGTTCACGAAGCCCATTAAGAACGTCACCGCTGACCATAACCCCAGCGCGCCGCTGAACATTTTCTTCGCGCCAAAGCGGTCTACCAGCCAGCCGGCGGGTAAATTCGCCAGCGCATAGGGCCAGAGAAACGCTGACAATAACAGCCCCATTTCAGTACCAGAGAAGCCAAACTCCCTGGCGATGGTGGTGTTCGCGATACTCAGGTTGGCGCGATCGAGGTAATTGACCACCGCGGCCAGCAGCAGGATTAAAATAATGCCCCAACGTCGACGCGAGAGTTTCGGCGCCGCAATCGCTTCAGCCGCCGTTTGATTAAGCGAACTCATAAACCCTCCTCCAGCAAGGCGCGATCGATTTTCATCACCGCTTTACGGATATGTTGCCGCTCGCCATCGCGCGGATGGCAGCACGGACGATGGATGTCCTGTGGAAAGAAAATGGCGAACATGCCAGGCTTCAGGGTTATCTGCGTCTCCTCTTCTTCAACCTGCCAGAACAGGATGTCCTGCTGCGGCGTCCGATCCTCGGTAACGCAATGACTGCCGCTTTCAGCGCGGCTGACACCCATCCGCTCCTCGCCGGAAATCAGATACTGAATATCAATGAACTGCTTGTGCGACTCCGGCCGCGCCTGCGCGAAAGGCACGCTCTCCATCTCCTGTAGCAGGCAGAAAAGTTTCCCCGGGATCAGGTCGATTTTCCCCGGCGCGAAGCGCTGGAAATCCTGGCTGGCGATAAACGCCAGCGCCTGGCGGATCGCCGGATGAAACGCGGCCTGTTGCGCAGACCACGCCTGCAGACTCGATACGATCATAACGATCCCTCCCTTAGCCGGCGATCCGCTGCTGCCACAGTTCAGTCCCGGCGCGGATCTGGTCGAGGATCACCGTCAGCCCCCAGAATTTGCTCAGCACATCGTCTTTATTAACCCGGCAGGCATCGCTGTCGAAGGTCCCCAGCCGTTGATGGTAAATTTTGGCGTTTTTCGGGTAGCCCAGCGTTTCGGTTACCGCACCCAGCGACAGAAATATCGCCAGTTCATCGGCCAGCGCCCGCTGATTTTTGCCTTCCCGCCACAGCCAGCCGTACAGTTCGGGATGGAAGTTGGTGAACACGCCGCTGAAACCTTCGGCGCCCGCCAGCATCGCCGGCCAGGCAATCGCGGCATTGGCGTTAATGACCTTCAGCGGGGTTCCCTGCGCCAGACGCACACGGCGCTCAACGGTAGGCAGATCGCAGCTCACATCTTTCAGCACCACGAAACGACCGCTGTTAGCGCACCAGGCGAACTCGTCGTCGCTAAGCAGGCGGCGATACGGCGCCGGGCACTCGTACAGCCCCAGCGGCATGGAAGAAGGTAAAGCCGCCAACAGCGATTGCAGGGTAGCGAAAAAGACTTCACTGCCCTCATTACGCGGATCAAGATGATTAGTGACCAACACCAGCGCATCAATGCCGGTCTGCGCCATTGCCAGCAACTCCTCTTTTTGCGCCGCCAGATCATCGCTGATATGGCCCGAGGCAATGACTGGAATGCGTCCCGCCACGCGTTGCACCACGAAACGCGCCTGCTCGACACGCTCCTGTAGGCTGAGATATTGCATTTCGCTGGACTGGCAGACGGCAAAAAGCGCATCCACGCCCTTTGCCAGATACCAATCAATCAGCTTCGCCAGCGCCGGATAATCAATCTGGTCGTCAGCGGTAAAAGGGGTCAGCATGACGGGTACAACACCGTTAATCGTTTTCATCTTATTTTTCCTGGATTAGAGGGTACGGAGTCGGGCATTTGCCTGCGCAAAGTCAGGCATGTTGGAAGCCCCCTCCAGCTCGACGGCCAGAGAGGCGAAAGCAGAGGCCCAGGTCGCAGCCTGAACCAGGGTGTTGCCGGCAGCCAGCGAGGCGGCGAGCGCGCCATTAAACGCATCGCCAGCGCCGGTGGTATCGACGGTGACCGCCGGAAAGGCGCGAATTTGGCTAAACTGGCGATTATCCAGCAGCAGCGCTCCGCGCGACCCCATGGTAATCAGAACTTTCTTTACACCTAATTCAGCGATGCGCAGCGCGGCTTCTTTGGCAGTATCAACATCGTGAATGTCGATACCGGATAATAATGAAGCCTCGGTTTCATTCGGTGTAATCACATCGATATAAGGGATGCTTTTGATTATTTCCGCCGAGTATGGCGCCGGATTGAGAATGACTGTCTTACCGAGTTCCCTGGCGATTTTTATTAGCGAATGGGTGGCGTCAAAATTATTCTCAAGCTGAACAAGTAAAACGTCGGAGGCGGACAACTCTGGAATAATCGCCTCAATCTCATTATGCGTTATTGTAGTATTGGCGCCAGAGTAAATAGCAATCATATTTTCGCCATTTTCCTGCGAAACATAAATAATGGCATTGCCGGTAGGTTCGCTCTCAGATTGATAAAGCGTATAGGAGTGTATTTCTGAACGAGTGAGATGATCGGCCGCCAGGTGACTAAACTGATCCTTGCCCACCTTAGCGACAAAATGGACCTGCGCGCCGGCTTTACTGGCCGCCGTCGCCTGATTCGCCCCCTTGCCACCGGGCCCAAGGCTGCTGGCGAGCGCCAGTAGCGATTCTCCGCCGCGCGGAAAACGCTCCACTCGAGCCACGATATCCACATTAAATGAGCCGAATACACACACTTTGCCGTTCATCGATTTTCCTTTCTGCTGACCGCTCGCCGTAGGTTTCCGATGGTTAATCGGCTGCAGCAGCACGCCGAAACTATCACCGGTTTCAGAAATAAGTTCAGCCTTTAAATTGTGCCGGGAAATAATCGCTCCGCCATAACAACGTTGCACCAACCCCATTTCTGCAAGAATATTTAAATCACTGCGAATGGTTTCTTTTGAAACACTAAAATAAGCAGCAAAATAATTAACAAAACCACGCTCATGATCGTTTAAATATTTCAGGATATGCTTTCTACGTTCTTCTAAAAACATAATAGGCCCCAATGTCACGAATTAAGTATACGAACCCCTTCCGGAAGGAAGAGTGACATCAATCCCATGTTTTCAGGCAAAACGGAAGGAAACAAAAATGGAAAAACAATGAAGAAATTGAGTGAATAAATAATTCACTCAATCATTAATGGGAAATGAAATAATCTTCTGCGCATCAGAATAAAATGCGCAGATTCTGACTAATTTTGCTCTGCCACCAGCAGCGCCTGGGTATCTGGCTCCAGCGCCTGAAAGAGGTGTTCCCGATCGGCCGGGTAGCAGATGTAATCCCCTTCTCCCAGCTCTTCCGGCGCTTCGGTAAGACCAACGCGCGCGCGCCCCTGAGTGATAATAATATGTTCGACCGACCCGGGCGGGTGCGGGTGCGAGATCCGATCGGCGCCGGGCTGCGTCAACAGCAGATAGATGTCGCGACGCGCGCCGGGGGGACAAGCCGCCAGCAAAATGGCCTGATAGTTGGCCTGCTCAGCAACCACTTTGGTGCCTTCGCCGCGGCGAATCACCTGGGTCTGGTTGGCCTGCGGCTCCAGTAAGCGGGCGAAGGGAATGTCCAGCGCCACGCACAGCGCCCACAATGTTTCCAGGCTAGGGTTGCCATTGCCGGATTCCAGCTGTGACAGGGTCGATTTGGCTATCCCGGCGCGGCGCGCCACCTCCGCCAGTGAGAGCCCGGTGCGCGAGCGCTCGCGCGTCAGGCTTTTAGCAATTACGCTGATGGGCTGTGTCATACACCGCTCCTCGTATTTTATATCGAACGAATCGTTCGTCTTGAAAAACCATTCTGTTGCGTTCATTATAATGGAAATTCGTTCGATATGGCTAAAGCGTATGCGTTACAAATTTTCCTGTCTCAGTGGAGACACCATTAAAGCAATCATTCTGGTATGCCTGGCGGTCGGCGTGGTTGGCATGTCTTACGGTTCATTAGCGATGGCCTACGGTTTTCCACTGTGGGTGCCGTTTGTCCTTTCCATTACGGTGCTGGCCGGCGCCTCTGAGTTTATGTTTATCGGTATTGTCGCCAGCGGCGGTAACCCGCTCGCCGCGGCGGCGGCAGGTTTACTGGTGAACGCCCGCCACGTTCCTTTTGGCGTCACCGTGCGCGATCTGGTCGGCGCCCGCGCCGCCAGCCTGCTCGGCTGCCATATTATGAATGATGAGAGCGTGGTGTTCGGCCTGTCGCAGAAAACCCCGGAGCAGCGTAAAGCCGCCTACTGGCTCTGCGGGCTGGGCGTGGCGCTCATCTGGCCGCTCGGTACCCTGCTGGGCGCCGGCGTCGGTAAATTATTACCCGCACCGGAAACCATCGGCCTGGATGCAGTATTCCCGGCTATCCTGCTGGCGCTGGTGGTACCGGCTTTTAAAAAACGTACCACACTGATTCGTGCCTGCAGCGGCGCGGTTATTTCGCTTGCCGCCGTGCCCTTCGCGCCGGTTGGATTACCGGTTCTGCTCTCATTGTTTGGTTTACTGGCGAGGAAAAAATAATGGCTAATATGACGCTGTTTATCGCCGGGATCGCGATTCTGTCGATCGGCACATATCTGATGCGTTTGGGCGGGGCAAAGCTTGGCAGCCGTTTAGCGTTTTCCGAGCGCTCGCAGGCGCTGCTTTCTGATGCCGCGACGGTATTGCTTTTTTCCGTGGCGCTGGCGACCACCTTTTATGAAAGCGAGCATTTTTCCGGCATGGCGCGGGTACTGGGCGTCGGTTTTGCCGTGTTCCTTGCCTGGCGCAAGATGCCGCTTATCGTGGTGATTATCGCCGCGGCGGTGGTGACGGCGCTGCTGCGCCTGGCGGGTATAAACTAAAAAAGCGCCCTGAGGCGCTCTTTCGACGGTAGTGGGTTGCTAGCTTATTTGTTCAGCTCAGCGGTCATATGCACGCGGTTACCGTTAAATGCTTCGGTAATGGTGTAAGAAGACGCGCCGGCAGCCTGCGCCTGAGCGGCGATTTTCGCTTCCGCGGCGTCCATGGTGGAAGCGGTGGCGGTCACGGATTGCGCGGCGAAAGAACCGAAAGAAGCGGCCAGAGCGATAACAGCGACAAAAGTTTTGATGCTTTTCATGATATAAACCCTTTCATTTAGTTGTTTGGATAAGGCGCCGTGCCTTGATGTGATAAATAATAGTCTTCACATCCCGTAACTAAAAGCGGAAGGATTTGCTGTCATCTTTCAAAAAAACTGACCAACAATTAACCTGCAATCAGGCGCTGCGGATGAGTATAAATCGTCGCTCTGCCTGGCCTGCAGAAGCCCACCAGCGTCAGATTACAACGCTCGGCGACTTCAACCGCCAGGGTCGTCGCCGCGGAAACGGCAAACAGAATTTCCACCCCACACATTGCGGCCTTCTGTACCATCTCATAACTGGCGCGGCTGGAGACTAAGGCCGCGCCCTGCTGCCAGCCCTCTCCTTCTTCACTACGGCGCCCCAGCAGTTTATCCAGCGCAACGTGACGGCCTACATCTTCATGCCCGCCCGCCAGTTCGCCATCAGGGCGCACCCACGCGGCGGCGTGCGTACAGCCGGTCAGACGGCCGATAGGCTGAACCTCATTTAACTGTTTGAGCGCGCGATCGAGATGAGAGAGCGCAAAGGTCTGTCTAAAGGGCAGCGGCTCGACGGGCTTACCGATATCATTTAGCTGCTCGACGCCACATACTCCACAGCCGGTACGCCCGGCGAGCGCCCGGCGGCGCTCTTTCAGCCCCATAAACCGGCGGCTGGAGAGTTCGATTTGCACTTCTACCCCGTTACAGGCCTGCACCACGTCCATCCCGTAGATCTCTTGTCGACTTTGAATAATCCCTTCCGACAGGGAAAAACCGACGGCGAAATGTTCCAGGTCACGTGGCGTCGCCATCATGACAACGTGCGAGATGCCGTTATAGACCAGAGCGACGGGTACCTCTTCAGCTACCTCGTCTGGCTGAGGATGTTGTAAATCCTCGCGTTTCCAGAGGGTAATCTGGCGATAACCTGTGACATCTGTCACATTTTTGATTTGTTCAGGAAGGTTCTTATTCACTTTCATTTAACCGTATTGGAACAGGCATACACACAATGTGGTATTCTGTTTTTATATCCCTCCAGGACCGAGGGAAATTAACTCAATTCTGAACCTTTGCGGCCTTCACCGCAAAGTAAATAACTACATGTGACAATGTCGAAACAAGGAGCGAACCATGCAGGTCAGCAGAAGGCAGTTCTTTAAGATCTGCGCTGGCGGTATGGCAGGCACGACGGCAGCAGCGCTGGGCTTTGCCCCGGCTACTGCGCTCGCGGAAACACGGCAGTACAAACTGCTGCGTACTCGCGAAACCCGCAACACCTGTACGTACTGTTCCGTTGGCTGCGGGCTATTGATGTATAGCCTCGGCGACGGTGCGAAAAACGCCAAAGCATCCATTTTTCATATCGAAGGCGATCCGGACCATCCGGTAAACCGTGGTGCGCTCTGCCCGAAAGGGGCCGGTCTGGTGGACTTTATCCATTCTGAAAGCCGCCTGAAATTCCCGGAATATCGTGCGCCAGGTTCTGATAAATGGCAACAAATCAGCTGGGATGAAGCGTTCGATCGCATCGCGAAGCTGATGAAAGAGGACCGTGACGCCAACTTTATCGCCCAAAACAGCGCCGGCACCACCGTTAACCGTTGGCTGACCACCGGTATGCTGTGCGCCTCCGCTTCCAGTAACGAAACCGGCTATTTAACACAGAAATTCACCCGCGCCCTCGGGATGCTGGCGGTGGATAACCAGGCGCGTGTCTGACACGGACCAACGGTAGCAAGTCTTGCTCCAACATTTGGTCGCGGTGCGATGACCAACCACTGGGTTGATATTAAAAACGCCAACCTGATCGTGGTGATGGGCGGTAACGCCGCAGAAGCGCATCCGGTGGGGTTCCGCTGGGCGATGGAAGCCAAAATTCATAACGGCGCCAAGCTCATCGTTATCGATCCGCGCTTTACGCGTACGGCGTCGGTGGCTGATTTCTATACCCCGATTCGTTCCGGTACCGACATAACCTTCCTGTCGGGCGTCATCCTGTACCTGCTGAATAACGAAAAATTCAACCGTGAATACACCGAAGCCTATACCAACGCCAGCCTGATCGTGCGTGAGGACTACAGCTTTGATGATGGTCTGTTCAGCGGCTACGATGCCGAAAAACGCCAGTATGACAAAACCAGCTGGAACTACGAGCTGGATGAAAACGGCTTCGCCAAACGCGATACCACGCTACAGCATCCACGCTGCGTCTGGAATCTGCTAAAACAGCACGTTTCCCGCTATACGCCGGATGTGGTTGAAAACATCTGTGGTACGCCGAAGGCCGATTTCCTTAAAGTTTGCGAATATATTGCAGAAACCAGCGCGCACGATAAAACCGCGTCGTTCCTGTATGCCCTCGGCTGGACCCAGCACTCCATCGGCGCGCAGAACATTCGCACCATGGCGATGATCCAGCTGCTGCTTGGCAACATGGGGATGGCAGGCGGCGGCGTCAATGCCCTGCGCGGTCACTCCAACATCCAGGGTCTGACCGACCTCGGCCTGCTCTCAACCAGCCTGCCGGGATACATGTCGCTGCCTAATGAAAAACAGGCCGACCTGCAGACCTACCTGAGCGCCAACACGCCGAAACCGCTGTTGAAAGACCAGGTGAACTACTGGGGCAACTATCCGAAGTTCTTCGTCTCCATGATGAAAGCCTTCTTCGGCGATAAAGCTACGGCCGAGAATAGCTGGGGCTTTGACTGGTTGCCGAAGTGGGATAAGAGCTACGACGTTCTGCAGTATTTCGAGATGATGAATCAGGGCAAAGTGAATGGCTATATTTGCCAGGGCTTTAACCCGGTCGCCTCGTTCCCGAACAAAAACAAGGTAGTGGCTTCCCTGTCGAAGCTGAAGTTCCTTGTAACCATCGACCCGCTCAACACCGAAACGTCCACCTTCTGGCAAAACCACGGTGAGTCCAACGATGTTGACCCGTCAAAAATCCAGACCGAAGTATTCCGTCTGCCGTCCACCTGCTTCGCCGAAGAAAACGGTTCTATCGTCAACTCCGGCCGCTGGCTGCAGTGGCACTGGAAAGGCGCGGACGCCCCGGGGATCGCCGTGACCGATGGCGAAATCCTCGCCGGTATCTTCTCGCGTCTGCGTAAGATGTATGCCGAAGAAGGCGGCCCGACGCCGGAGCCGGTGCTCAACATGACGTGGAACTACTCCACGCCGCACGAGCCGGCATCTGAAGAAGTGGCGATGGAAAGCAACGGTAAAGCGCTGGCGGATATTACCGATCCGGCAACCGGCGCGGTAATCGTTAAGAAAGGGCAGCAGTTGAGCTCCTTCGCACAGCTACGCGATGACGGCACGACTTCCAGCGGCTGCTGGATCTTCGCCGGTAGCTGGACGCCGGAAGGCAACCAGATGGCGCGCCGCGATAACGCCGACCCGTCAGGCCTCGGCAATACGCTGGGCTGGGCCTGGGCATGGCCGCTGAACCGCCGCATTCTGTATAACCGCGCCTCCGCGGATCCGCAGGGTAAACCGTGGGATCCGAAGCGTCAGTTGCTGAAATGGGACGGTGCGAAATGGGGCGGTGTGGATATTCCGGATTACAGCGCCGCCGCCCCTGGTAGCGACGTCGGTCCGTTTATCATGCAGCCTGAAGGGATGGGGCGTCTGTTCGCTATCGATAAGATGGCTGAAGGGCCGTTCCCGGAACACTACGAACCGTTTGAAACGCCGCTGGGGACTAACCCGCTGCATCCAAACGTGGTCTCGAACCCGGCCGCTCGCGTCTTTAAAGGCGATCTCGAGCAGATGGGCAAGGCCGAGAAGTTCCCGTACGTCGGCACCACTTACCGCCTGACCGAACACTTCCACTACTGGACCAAACACGCGCTGCTTAACGCCATCGCGCAGCCGGAACAGTTTGTGGAGATCGGCGAAAAACTGGCGAATAAGCTCGGCATCGGCCACGGCGATACCGTGAAGGTCTCCTCTAACCGCGGCTATATCAAAGCCAAGGCGGTGGTGACCAAGCGTATTCGTACGCTGCAGGTTCATGGTAAAGAGGTGGATACCATCGGTATTCCTATTCACTGGGGCTACGAAGGCGTGGCGAAAAAAGGCTTTATCGCCAATACGCTGACGCCGTTCGTCGGCGACGCCAACACGCAGACGCCGGAGTTTAAGGCCTTCCTCGTGAACGTGGAAAAGGTGTAACGGAGACGACTTATGGCTTATCAATCGCAAGATATTATTCGTCGTTCCGCGACTAACGGTTTCACTCCCGCGCCTCAGGCGCGGGACCACCAGCAGGAAGTGGCGAAGCTTATCGACGTTACCACCTGCATCGGCTGTAAAGCCTGCCAGGTGGCCTGTTCCGAATGGAACGACCTTCGTGACGAAGTGGGTAACAACGTCGGGGTGTATGACAACCCGGCGGACCTGACCGCCAAGTCATGGACGGTCATGCGCTTCTCGGAAGTGGAACAAAACGACAAGCTGGAATGGCTTATTCGTAAAGATGGCTGCATGCACTGCGCTGACCCGGGCTGCCTGAAGGCCTGTCCGTCAGAAGGCGCGATCATTCAGTACGCTAACGGCATCGTCGACTTCCAGTCTGAGCAGTGTATCGGCTGCGGCTACTGCATCGCAGGTTGCCCGTTCGATGTACCGCGCCTGAACCCGGAAGACAACCGCGTCTACAAATGTACGCTGTGCGTAGACCGCGTGACCGTCGGCCAGGAACCGGCCTGCGTGAAAACCTGTCCGACCGGCGCTATCCACTTTGGTTCGAAAGAGGATATGAAAACGCTGGCCGGCGAGCGCGTCGCAGAGCTGAAAACCCGCGGTTACGACAAGGCGGGCCTGTACGATCCGGCTGGCGTCGGCGGCACCCACGTGATGTACGTGTTGCACCATGCCGATAAACCGAATCTGTACCACGGTCTGCCGGAGAATCCGGAAATCAGCCAAACGGTGAAATTCTGGAAAGGTATCTGGAAACCGCTGGCGGCGGTCGGCTTTGCTGCGACCTTCGCAGCCAGCATCTTCCACTACGTCGGCGTCGGTCCAAACCGCGCAGATGAGGAAGAAGACAACCTGCATGAAGAGAAAGACGAGGTGCGCAAATGAGAAAACGTGACACCATCGTGCGCTACACGGCGCCGGAACGCATCAACCACTGGATAACCGCCTTCTGCTTTATTCTGGCGGCGGTAAGCGGGTTAGGCTTTTTCTTCCCGTCGTTTAACTGGCTGATGCATATTCTCGGTACGCCGCAGCTGGCGCGTATTCTCCACCCGTTCGTCGGGGTGGTGATGTTCGCGTCGTTTATCATCATGTTTTTCCGTTACTGGCACCATAACCTAATCAATCGGGATGATATCTTTTGGGCGAAGAATATTCGTAAGATCGTCGTCAACGAGGAGGTAGGCGATACCGGGCGTTATAACTTCGGCCAGAAATGCGTATTCTGGGCGGCAATTATTTTCCTGGTGCTGCTGCTGGTAAGCGGTGTGATCATCTGGCGTCCGTACTTTGCGCCTGCATTCTCAATCCCGGTGATCCGATTCGCGCTGATGCTGCATTCTTTTGCCGCAGTCGCGTTAATTGTGGTTATCATGGTGCATATCTACGCCGCCCTCTGGGTGAAAGGCACCATTACCGCGATGGTGGAAGGCTGGGTTACCAAAACGTGGGCGAAGAAACATCACCCGCGCTGGTACCGTGAAGTCCGCCAGAAACAGGAAAAATAGACTGCATGAGTATTCGCATAATCCCGCAAGACGAGCTGGGTTCGAGCGAGAAACGCACGGCGGAAGCAATTCCGCCGCTACTGTTCCCCAGACTGAAGAATCTGTATAACCGCCGCGCGGAGCGCCTGCGCGAGCTGGCCGCCAATAACCCGCTGGGCGATTACCTGCGCTTTGCCGCGCTGATCGCTCATGCGCAGGAAGTGGTGCTGTACGACCATCCGTTGCAGATGGATCTGACTGCCCGCATTAAAGAGGCCAACGATCAGGGCAAGCCTCCGCTGGATATTCACGTATTGCCGCGTGATAAACACTGGCACAAGCTGCTGCATTCACTGATCGCCGAGCTGAAACCGGAGATGAGCGGCCCGGCGCTGTCGGTTATCGAGAACCTGGAAAAAGCTTCCGGGCCGGAACTGGAAGAGATGGCCAGCGCGCTGTTTGCTTCCGATTTCGCCTCGGTCAGCAGCGACAAAGCGCCGTTTATCTGGGCCGCGCTGTCGCTGTACTGGGCGCAAATGGCCAGCCTGATCCCGGGGAAAGCGCGCGCCGAATACGGCGAGCATCGCCAGTTCTGCCCGGTTTGCGGCTCGATGCCGGTCTCCAGCATCGTGCAAATCGGCACCACTCAGGGGCTGCGCTATCTGCACTGCAACTTGTGTGAAACCGAATGGCATGTGGTGCGCGTAAAATGCAGCAACTGCGAACAGAGCCGCGACCTGCACTACTGGTCGCTGGATAACGAGCAGGCGGCGGTGAAAGCCGAAAGCTGCGGCGACTGCGGGAGCTACCTGAAGATTATGTATCAGGAGAAAGACCCGAAAGTCGAAGCCGTTGCCGACGATTTAGCCTCGCTGGTACTCGATGCTCGCATGGAACAGGAAGGCTTCGCCAGAAGCTCAATTAACCCGTTCATGTTCCCCGGCGAAGGGGAGTAAGTTCTGCGCTCCTGTAACGGGCGACTCAGGTCGCTCGTTATCATTCATACGGCGTGACCACGCCGGAAATGCTCTCCTTATCCCGATCCTGCTTCTCCAGATATTGTTCAACAGAAGAAGCAGATCTTTGCTGAGAAATACGCTTTTGCGAGCCGCTTTCCACAATGCGATCGCGGCTTTATTCGGTATATCTTTTTCGCAAAAACCAGGCTATAACACTGGATATTAATCCAGTAAAAGGGACTTACCATGACGTTGGAAAAAGGTATTGCTTCGCTGGTTGAGGAGTTTATTGCTGCGGGGCGGCCATCAGCACGAGAACAGAGTATTGATGACCGGAGAAACGGCTATCTCGCCAGCGCCGTTCTCGCAGGGGAAACGGAAACGCGTGTGCAGGTTGAAGACATCACGCTCGATGGCATAACCTTTCGCGTCGTCTCGCCGCCAAAAAGCAACGGCTTGCTACCCACCATGGTGTATTACCACGGCGGCTGTTTTGTGAGCGGCGGCTTTGCCACCCATGACAACCAATTGCGCCAGCTTGCCTGGTGCAGTGGGTGCCGGGTGATCGCCGTGCAGTATCGCCTGGCCCCGGAGTACCCTTTTCCGGCGGCGCACGATGATACGGAACGAGGCGCCAACATTATCCATCGGTATGCGCGGCGGCTTGGCGTTGACGCCGCGCGCATCACGCTGGCCGGCGACAGCGCCGGCGGCCACCTCGCCCTGGTCACGGCTCTGCGCCTGAAAGCGGCGGGAGCATGGCAACCTGCGCAGGTTATCCTGATTTACCCTATGCTCGACGCTACCGCCAGCATGGCAAGCTACGCCAGCAACGGCGAGGATTACATCATTACCCGGGATACGCTGCTTAGCGGCTACGAAATGTATTTAGCGGCCACACCCGCTACCCATCCGGAAGCCAGTCCGCTGTGGCGCGAAGATTTTAGCGGGCTGCCGCCGGTTCATATCCTGACGGCCGAATTTGACCCTTTGCGCGATGAGGGAGAAGCGCTGTACCAGCGGCTAATAGCACAGGGAATAGAAAGCACCTGTCAGCGCTATCTGGGCGTCATTCACGGTTTCTTTCAGTTAGGCGGGATAAGCCTCGCGGCAAGGCAGGCGATGCGCGATATCGCCTGGCGTACGCAAACGCCAGGCCAATAATAATGCCGGAGGCGGGTTACTCTTCCTCGTTCCCGCCCTCTTCATAAGAACCAAACGGCTTTGCGGGCAATACGATATAGGTACCCTCAAAAACAGCGCCCAGCTTATCGTTACCGAACAGTTCGACCTGAAGCTGTACTCGAGCCTTGCGCCCTCGCGCCAGGCGATCGAGATCGCCGCTTAGCGAGCCCAAATCGGCCACCGCATTCGGGCGTCCGCTAATAGGCTTGCTGTAACGGATATGCGCATCGGCAAGGATAATCGTGCCGCCAAGGTGCCGCTCGCGCAGCATTAACCAAATAAGCCCCCAGCCGGTTAAGGTGGCGAGCGAAAACAGGCTGCCGGCAAACAACGTATGATGTGGATTCTGATTCCCCGCTTCGGGCATGGTGGTGATAAATTTTTGCCCGGTGTACTGCTGAATGCGCACGCCCATCTTTTCGCTCAGCGGAATGTGCTGATACCAGGCCTGCTGCAGCTGGCCGCACCAGTCACCGCGGTGCAGGATATCATCCAGTGAAGCAATGGGTTTAATCATCAAAAAGTGGCGAATCGGCGTGGTTGTCGGCGTGGTGATTTCTCCCTGGTTCACAAAGCCCAGCTTAGAGAAAAACTCCATCGCGTCTTCACGGGCGCTACAGGTCACCCGCTTCACCCCTTCCTGACGGGCGACTGACTCAAGAGTCATCGCCATAAGGGTGCCTAAACCTTTATCCTGAACGGAAGGATGAACGGCCATAAAACGGATCGAGGCTTCATTCTCCGCATTGATATACAGCCGACCGACGGCAACCAGATTGCCCTCTTCATCGACGACCATCTGGTGATGCGCCATGGCATCCCAGGCGTCGCGTTCCGACCCTTTAGGCTGATGCAGCGGCTTACGCAGCATCTCCCAGCGGAACTGATAATAGCTTTCTAACTCTTCTTCTGTTTGCGGTACACGAAGGTGATACATAGCTGTACTCTCTTTTGTTACCCGCAGCCTGCCCGGAAGCTGACTCATACCTGCAACCAAAAGGTCACGGGACCATCGTTTACCAGCGAGACCTGCATATCCGCAGCGAATCTCCCGGTCTGAGTATTCATCTCTTGCTGACGGCAGCGCTCAACAAAGTATTCATACAGCGCTTCCGCTCTGTCCGGCGCCGCGCCTTTGGAAAAACTCGGGCGCATGCCGCGCTCGGTATCGGCCGCCAGCGTAAATTGCGAAACCACCAGCACGCTGCCGCCCGCCTGCTGGACATTAAGATTCATTTTGCCTTCGGCGTCGCTGAAAATGCGATAGCCGAGCACCCGTTCACACAGACGATTGGCCTTCTGTTCGTCATCGTCTTTCTCGACGCCCAGCAGCACCAGCAATCCCGGACCGATTTCACCCGTCACTTCACCCTCCACGGTAACGCTTGCACGGGATACGCGTTGAATTAATGCAATCATGGTTGTTCTGTTTCTTCTTTTTTGAGTTTGCGGTATTCACCGAGAGTGACAGTTATTTCAGCGCCAAGCAAGACGATACACCAGGTCCAGTAAACCCAGACAAATAAAATGGGCACTACCGCTATCACGCCATAAATCAACTGGTATGACGGAAACATGGTGATATATAGAGCAAAAGCCTTTTTACCGGCTTCAAAAAGCAGTGCCGCCACCAGCGAACCGATTACCGCATCGCGATTGCGCACCTGGGTGGTGGGCACGATGCTATAAAGCATCCAGAACGCCGCCCACGATAAGATTAGCGGGAATATACGTAGTACATCGTCAATGACGCTATTGAGATCGCTGGCCCAGCGCAGTGAGAGAAGATAGGAACTGATTGCCAGACTGGCGCCGGCCAACAGCGGACCAAGAGTCAGGATCATCCAGTAGACCGCAAATGAATAGATTTTTGGCCGCGTCCGACTGCTGCGCCAGATGGTGTTCAACGCGCTATCAATCGAGTACATCAGCAGTAATGAGGTGACGATTAACCCGAAGGCACCGACGGCTGTCATCCTGCTGGAGTTCGCCACAAACTGTTCGATATACCCCTGAATGACATCACCGGTCGCCGGAATGAAGTTGGCAAAGATAAAATGGCGGATCTGCACGCTGACGTCGGAGAACATCGGGAAGGCGGCAAACAGGGCAAAAACCACGGCGATCAGCGGCACCAGCGCAAGTAAAGACACGTAGGCCAGATTCCCCGCCAACGTCGTCATGTTGTCTTCTTCAATTCGCCGCCACAGCAGCTTAAGCCAGGCCACCAGCGGCCTGGTATGGTATTTGGTTTTTTGATGAACGCTTTTTAGCATAGCTGCTTCGCAAAGTAATTGGGGATGGTCTCCTTACCCGTGACCAGAATACTGGTGATCCCCAACTGATTAGCCCCAGCTATATTATCGGCGTTATCGTCAAAAAAGACCGCTTCTTGCGGCGAAAATCCTTCTGCCTGCAGCACGCTTTGATAGATACGCGTTTCGGGTTTACGCATCCCCATCTCTTGTGAGAGGTACACATGATCGGCGGCAGCACGCACTTGCGGATATTCACTTGGCCAGAAAGTGGTATGTAATCGGTTGGTGTTCGAGAGCACTACCACGCGATGCCCCTGGTCGCGAAGTTTTTGCATGATGTCGGTAACTTCTGGACGCAAGGCGACAAAAACGGCCTGCCAGCCGTGGGCGAACTGTTCATAGCTCAGCGGCATGTTCATTTCGTGGCACATCGCGGCGGCAAACTCTTCGTCGCTGATCTCCCCGCGTTCATGCTGGTGGAAGGCATCGCCCATGACAAAGTCTTGCTTTAGCGTCGCCAGCGGGATGCGGGTCAAATCGCTCCACGTTCCGAGCACCCGGTTGAAGTCAATGTCGACAATCACATTACCTAAATCAAAGATATAGAGCATTTTTGTCTCCTTCCGCGCCGTTGAAGATTAACTGTAGCGGGAAAGAAGAGGTTTGACTATGAACAAACCGGAAACGATTCAAGACATCTCAGGCGCAAAAACGACCAAAGCCGCATATCTGCGGCTTTGGTGAAATGGCAGATCCCTTAAAATCAGACCAATGCGGTTTCCAACATATTCTTTCTGCGGTTGATGCGTTTAACCAGCATCACCGAAACGAACGCGCCAGCGCAAGCGAAGCAGGCCATGATGCCAAAGACTATCTTGTACCCCACCAGACCCGGATTGAGATCGAGAATGTAGCCGTACAGGCTGTAGCAAAACATCGCCGGTGCATAGCCAATGAAGCTCCCCAGCGCCATCGCCGCGCCCGTCTGGTTTTCAGCGATTTTCGCTTCCCCAATCGGGGCAAAAAACACGGCTCGTTGCGTAAAAACAATTGCGCCGAACCCGAGAGTACACACCATACCCAGATAGACCGGCATACTTTCGTGCGGTAACAGAATTAACGCGACTAAAGCCATCGTACTGATACAGAAGGTATAAAAGAGATATTTACTTGGCGATTTGAGGATCTTATCGGCAATTAAACCGCCAATTGGACCACCGATCATTTTTAAACAGTACTGGTTAATAATGCC
Source organism: Klebsiella sp. PK01 (assembly GCF_057624675.1). Lineage (NCBI taxonomy): Bacteria > Pseudomonadati > Pseudomonadota > Gammaproteobacteria > Enterobacterales > Enterobacteriaceae > Klebsiella > Klebsiella sp. PK01. The sequence goes on along the minus strand of NZ_JBYEZM010000011.1, from coordinate 20,253 downwards.
GTAGGCGCCAACCAGGGCTACCGGCAGCATGTAGATGTTCTTCAGGAACGGGATAAAGAAGGTGAGTCCACAGTAAACGGCGTAAACAAAGAACACATTGAAGGCAATCAGCCAGATAGTTTTGTCTTTCAGCACCGAAGAGATACTGGTTTGTTGCCTGGTGGTGCCTTCATCCGCGACGGGCGTCGGCTCATCCTTCTGCTTAAGCATGAAAAACAGCAAGACGCCTACAACAATGACAATAATGGCATAGAACCAAATCCCGGCTTTAAAACCCAGTAAGCCACTGCCAAACCAGGTGAAAATAGCTAATGCGGAAAATGCGATAACGGTATCGACAATTCCGCGCCCCGTTTCGAAGAAGCCAAATAAACGCCCCTGCTGTTCGCTATTCCCTAACCGACTCACCGATTTTAACAATACCGGCCAGTTCATCATGTCGCAGGTGACGCCAAATAATGCCCAGACAAATAGAATGCCCCAATAGCCAGGCATCGTTGTCAGATAGATACCTAATAATCCCGTCGCTATCAGTGAAAATGACATGGTATAGCGACGCGGAAGTTTATCAGCAAAGTAAATTGACAAGAAAAAACCGATGGTTGTCACTACTGAGTTTACCGACATGGCATTACCAATCTGACCGTTGGTCAAATGAAAATAATCCTGCATCGGTATATAAAATGCGTCTTTTAATGAAGGCAGTTTATAAATGGTACCACCACAAAGCGTTAACAGGCTAAATATAGCCCATTTCTTTCTTGTGAGCATAAGATCCCCTGATGACTTAACATCATTTTATTTAAGGACATGGAACATTTCGCCATTCTAAAAAATAGCGATCATAAATACCAAATGTAATTAAAAGTTAGCGTGCAAGAACTTTCAGTGCATCATTTTTTATATCGCGTAAAGTGTCCATGACAAAATTTAACTGGGCGATCGCATCCTGTTTTTCTTTATCCAGCCGGGTTTCAAGTTGCGTTGTATCAGGCAGAGGCGTTTCGCTCATTTGTCGCCACGGGATCCACGGGTTATCGCCTTCAGTCGCAAAGCGGAAAGGTGGCGCGTAATAATCAACTTCTTCTTCCAGTCCGTACGCCATCACCTGTGGTTGCTCCTGGCCCAGACAAATTAACTCAGTCAGCAGCGCCTTAAACGGCATATCACCCAGACCTGAGTTACAGGCCCGGTGCCCCAGCCCGCCATTTTCCGCAATAATACAGGCATCTTTAATGTGAACCTGAGTGACATAGGGTGACATCACTGCCAACGCCTCAAGCGGTCGCTCATTAGCATTGATCATATTGGCAAAATCAAACAGCAGCGATAGCGACGGCATCTCGCTTTGTTTAACCAGATTGACCAACTCGGCGCTTTTTAAATCTTCATGTTGTTCAATGGTAAAAGTAAGTCCAGATTGGCTATATGTCTCTTTAATATATTGAATATCAGCCGTAATTCTTGCTAAAACTTCTTGTAAAGGCCCTTCGTAACGAGGATAAAAACGAACGGAGGTTGCCCCGGTCTTTAATGCGATAGCGACGGCTTGATCGATGGTCTCTTTATCGGAGGCGCTGGTTTCTATATGGATATACAACCGTAACGCTTTTGCCTGCTCGCCAAAAGCGGCCAATTGCATATTATCCATACAGCTAAGAGAGTAACGCTCGCCATCGAGGACATGAATTTTCACACCTTTTAAATGATGGCTATTCGCAATTTTCAGTAAATCAGTCGGTAAAATTCTCTCCAGCCGCATATTCAGGTGATATGCATAAGCATGAAGATAAAGAGGAATATTATCAATGCGAGAAAGGATCTTCTCAGCGTTATCTTTAGTGAGCATAAAATACCTACAAGTTAATAAAGAGATCCACAGCCTCAAATCGCCAATACTCGAGATCTATTTGCACGATATTACCTGCACTATCGGCACGATGTTTTTCTATCAGAATAGCGGGCATACCAGCAGAGCCGCCAATGAATTTACTTACATCGCCGGGCATTCTTACTGGCCTGAAGGCTAATTTTTTAATAACAACATTTTTATGATAATTATTCTCCCAAACGGAAGAAAAAGATTGGTTCTTTAGCCTGGTAATAAACTCTGGCGCAACATTCGGGTTGATAAACGTTTCATGATAAAAAACTTTATGTCCTTCTAATGCCCCCCAGCCGGTTATCAGATATAAATCATGCGCAGGACAGGTGGCCACAAGAGCTTCTGCGACGTCGGGATACTCCGTCGTCCGTACCTTTTCGATAAAACCCCACGACGGTTCTCTGCCCTGTTCAATCGCTGCCCGCTGAAAGCTGGCGGAAAGCTCCGGGCTATAGTTAAAACGCGGCTGGGCGACAAACCAGCCTTTACGGTCTTTACGAAATATTCTTGATTCCGCCTCCAGGCTGAGCAGCGCCTGGCGCAGGGTCATACGCTTGATACCGAGCAACTCGCCCAGCTCGCGCTCGGACGGCAATTTTCCACCCGATACCGTCAGCCCCTGCTTTAACCACAGGTCCAGTTTCTCTTTCGCATTTTCCACAGTGGATGGGTTATTCGTCATTGTTTAATCCATTTGGTTTAAACCAGATAACTCATCTTACTCTTGAGCAAAAAAAGAAAGCAATTGCTGTCGCAAGCTTTAAGAATAATTGTGACCGAGCTCTCTCCCGGAGCGACACTGGCGCCGCCCAGGTGATAAGCATGAGGAACAGGCATAAAAAAACCCCGCCGGAGAGGCGAGGTTTGAAGGGTAGCAAGAAGGGTAATTACTCTTCTTTTGCACCGCGCATAGCGCGTTTACGGTCGTTCTCGGTCAGGTGACGTTTACGGATACGGATAGACGTCGGAGTAACTTCTACCAGTTCGTCGTCATCGATGAACTCCAGAGCCTGCTCCAGGGTCATCTTAACCGGCGGAACCAGAACCGTTGCTTCGTCAGTACCGGACGCACGCATGTTAGTCAGTTTCTTACCGGTCAGGCAGTTTACCGTCAGGTCATTAGAACGGCTGTGAATACCGATAATTTGACCTTCGTAAACTTCAGCGCCGTGGCCGAGGAACAGCTTACCGCGATCCTGCAGGCCGAACAGTGCGAACGCAACCGCTTTACCCTGACCGTTAGAGATCAGTACGCCGTTGTTACGCTGGCCCACTTCGCCCGGACGAACGTCGTCGTAGTGGCTGAAGGTGGAGTACAGCAGACCGGTACCGGAAGTCATGGTCATGAACTCTGAACGGAAGCCGATCAGACCACGGCTTGGGATCACGTAGTCGAGACGTACGCGGCCTTTGCCGTCTGGATTCATGTTTTTCAGGTCGCCTTTACGCTCACCCAGCGCCTGCATGACAGAACCCTGGTGCTGCTCTTCGACGTCCAGCGTCACGTTCTCGAACGGCTCTTGTTTACGGCCATCGATTTCGCGGAAGATAACTTTCGGACGGGAAACCGCCATCTCGAAACCTTCACGACGCATGTTTTCAATCAGAACGGACAGGTGCAGTTCACCACGACCAGAAACGCGGAACGCATCGGCGTCTTCGGTTTCTTCAACGCGCAGCGCAACGTTGTGCACCAGCTCTTTGTTCAGACGGTCCAGGATCTGGCGAGAGGTAACGAACTTACCTTCTTTACCGCAGAACGGAGAGGTGTTGACGTTGAAGAACATAGATACGGTCGGCTCATCAACAGACAGCGCCGGCAGCGCTTCGACGTTCTGCGGGTCGCAGATGGTGTCGGAGATGTTCAGCTCGCCCAGACCGGTGATCGCGATGATGTCGCCAGCTTCGGCTACGTCGCTCTCGATACGCTCGAGACCCAGGTGAGTCAGTACTTTACCAACTTTACCGTTGCGGGTTTTCCCTTCGCTATCGATGATAGTGATCTGCTGGTTCGGCTTCACTTTACCGCGCTTGATGCGACCAATGCCGATTACGCCAACGTAGTTGTTGTAGTCGAGCTGGGAGATTTGCATCTGCAGCGGACCGTCAAGGTCAACGTCCGGCGCCGGTACACGGTCAACAATCGCCTGGTACAGCGGGGTCATGTCGTCAGCCATGTCTTCGTGGTCCAGACCCGCGATACCGTTCAGCGCGGAAGCGTAAACGATCGGGAAGTCCAGCTGTTCGTCGGTCGCGTCGAGGTTAACGAACAGGTCGAATACCTGGTCGACAACCCAATCCGGACGCGCGCCCGGACGGTCAACTTTGTTGATGACCACGATCGGCTTCAGACCGTGAGCAAACGCTTTTTTGGTAACAAAGCGCGTCTGCGGCATCGGGCCATCAAAGGCATCAACCACCAGCAGCACAGAGTCAACCATGGACATAACACGCTCAACTTCACCTCCGAAGTCGGCGTGCCCTGGGGTATCAACGATGTTGATACGGTAATCATTCCATTTGATTGCAGTGTTTTTAGCGAGGATGGTAATCCCACGCTCTTTCTCCAAATCGTTGGAGTCCATCACACGTTCTTGTGCTTCAGTACGTGCGTCGAACGTACCGGATTGCTGTAGCAGCTTATCAACCAGGGTAGTTTTACCATGGTCGACGTGCGCGATGATGGCGATATTACGCAGATTTTCGATCACAACTTTGCCTCAGGCATTAGAAATAGCGCGTTATTGTACACGTATTAAGCGAAGGACTGAACAGGATCACAAAGATCCTCCGCAAACAAGTATTGCAGAGTTTGTTTGTGATCGCTTTCACGGAGCGATAAAAGGGCACCGTAATAAAAATTGCACCAAAATGGTGCTCAATGTTCACATCGAGGCACTATTTTGGTGCATTATCTCCATCATGGTGCAGTCCTTTTGCACTATGGTGCGCATGATACAGCGTTTTACCGTACTTTTAAAAGTTGGCACAGATTTCGCTTTATATTTTTTAAGGCAACAACGCCACTTTTAAGTAGTAAGAAGTTCGTTACCACGACGACAATGACCAATCCGGGAGAGTTTAAGTATGTCCGCTGAACACGTTTTGACGATGCTGAACGAGCACGAAGTGAAGTTTGTCGATCTGCGCTTCACCGATACCAAAGGTAAAGAACAGCACGTCACGATTCCTTCCCATCAGGTAAATGCCGAATTCTTTGAAGAAGGCAAAATGTTTGATGGCTCCTCGATTGGCGGTTGGAAAGGTATTAACGAATCCGACATGGTCCTGATGCCGGATGCCACCACGGCGCTGATCGACCCGTTCTACGAAGAACCTACGCTGATCATCCGCTGCGATATCCTGGAACCAGGCACCCTGCAGGGCTACGACCGCGACCCGCGCTCTATCGCCAAGCGCGCTGAAGAATACCTGCGCGCCACCGGCATCGCCGACACCGTTCTGTTCGGGCCGGAACCAGAATTCTTCCTGTTCGATGACATCCGCTTTGGCGCATCCATCTCTGGTTCCCACGTAGCCATTGACGATATCGAAGGCGCATGGAACTCTTCTACCAAATACGAAGGCGGCAACAAAGGCCACCGTCCGGGCGTGAAAGGCGGTTACTTCCCGGTTCCGCCGGTAGACTCCTCTCAGGACATCCGTTCTACCATGTGTATGATCATGGAAGAGATGGGCCTGGTTGTTGAAGCTCACCACCACGAAGTGGCAACTGCAGGTCAGAACGAAATCGCCACCCGCTTCAACACCATGACCAAAAAAGCGGACGAAATTCAGATCTACAAATACGTTGTACACAACGTCGCTCACCGTTTCGGTAAAACCGCGACCTTCATGCCAAAACCAATGTTTGGCGATAACGGTTCCGGCATGCACTGCCACATGTCCCTGTCCAAGAACGGCGTAAACCTGTTCTCCGGCGACAAATACGCGGGCCTGTCTGAGCAAGCGCTGCACTACATCGGCGGCGTTATCAAGCACGCTAAAGCGATCAACGCCCTGGCGAACCCGACCACCAACTCCTACAAGCGTCTGGTCCCGGGTTACGAAGCGCCGGTCATGCTGGCTTACTCCGCCCGTAACCGCTCTGCTTCCATCCGTATTCCAGTGGTCGCCTCTCCGAAAGCGCGTCGTATCGAAGTACGCTTCCCGGACCCGGCTGCCAACCCGTACCTGTGCTTTGCCGCGCTGCTGATGGCCGGCCTCGACGGTATTAAAAACAAAATCCATCCTGGCGATGCGATGGACAAAAACCTGTACGATCTGCCGCCGGAAGAAGCGAAAGAAATCCCGCAGGTTGCCGGTTCTCTGGAAGAAGCCCTGCAGGCTCTGGATGCAGACCGCGAGTTCCTGACCGCAGGCGGCGTCTTCACTGACGAAGCTATCGATGCTTACATCGCCCTGCGCATTGAAGAAAACGACCGCGTACGTATGACTCCGCACCCGGTTGAGTTCGAACTGTACTACAGCGTCTGATTTTGCTGTAAATCCATGGTGTTCCCGTGTTGTGGCACGGGATACCAGGGATGTTTTGTTGCCGTGGAAACTTTCAGCCCATCTCAGGATGGGCTTTTTTCACCAGCAACACGCTGATCTCTCGCGCTTTTTACCAATAAAAAGCTATACTGCACTAAAATAGTGCAACCATTTCAGGAGACTGTCAGATGGCAACAGGCACACAGCCCGATGCTGGGCAGATCCTCAACTCGCTGATCCACAGTATCTTATTAGTCGATGACGACCTCGCGGTGCATTATGCCAACCCGGCAGCCCAGCAGTTACTGGCGCAAAGCTCGCGTAAATTATTCGGTACGCCGCTGCCAGAATTGCTGAGCTACTTTTCGTTAAACATTGGCCTGATGCAGGAGAGCCTGCAGGCGGGTCAGGGCTTCACGGATAACGAAGTGACGCTGGTGATTGACGGCCGCTCGCACATTCTCTCCCTCACCGCTCAGCGCCTGCCTGAAGGCTATATCCTGCTTGAGATGTCGCCGATGGATAATCAGCGTCGTTTGAGCCAGGAACAGCTGCAGCATGCTCAGCAGGTGGCGGCGCGCGATTTAGTGCGCGGTCTGGCGCATGAGATTAAAAACCCGCTCGGCGGCCTGCGCGGCGCGGCGCAGCTATTGAGTAAAGCGCTACCGGACCCCGCGCTGATGGAATATACCCAGGTGATTATTGAACAGGCCGACAGGTTACGTAATCTGGTCGATCGCCTGCTGGGGCCGCAGCATCCCGGTATGCACATCACGGAAAGCATTCATAAAGTCGCGGAGCGCGTGGTGGCGCTGGTCTCCATGGAGCTGCCGGATAACGTCAAATTGATCCGCGATTACGACCCGAGCCTGCCTGAGCTGGCCCACGACCCGGAACAAATCGAGCAAGTGCTGCTGAATATCGTGCGCAACGCGCTGCAGGCCCTGGGGCCCGAGGGCGGTGAAATCATCCTGCGCACCCGAACCGCCTTTCAGCTCACGCTCCACGGCGTACGTTACCGTCTGGCGGCGCGTATCGACGTGGAAGATAACGGGCCCGGTATCCCGCCCCATCTGCAGGATACGCTGTTTTACCCCATGGTTAGCGGCCGCGAAGGCGGTACCGGTCTTGGGCTTTCCATCGCCCGCAGTCTTATCGATCAGCACTCCGGCAAAATTGAATTTACCAGTTGGCCAGGCCATACCGAGTTCTCGGTATACCTGCCTATTCGGAAATAGAGGTGTTTATGCAACGAGGGATAGCCTGGGTAGTCGATGACGATAGCTCCATCCGTTGGGTGCTTGAACGCGCACTCACCGGAGCGGGTTTAAGCTGCACCACGTTTGAGAGCGGCAATGAGGTGCTTGATGCCCTCACTACCAAAACGCCGGACGTTTTACTTTCCGACATTCGCATGCCTGGGATGGACGGCCTGGCGCTGTTAAAGCAGATTAAACAACGCCATCCGATGCTTCCGGTCATCATTATGACCGCGCACTCGGATCTCGATGCCGCCGTCAGCGCCTATCAGCAGGGGGCCTTTGATTACCTGCCGAAACCTTTTGATATCGATGAGGCTGTCGCGCTGGTTGACCGTGCGATTAGCCATTATCAGGAGCAGCAGCAGCCGCGTAATACGCCGGTCAGCAGCCCGACGGCCGATATTATTGGCGAAGCGCCGGCGATGCAGGATGTGTTTCGCATCATTGGCCGACTGTCACGCTCCTCAATCAGCGTACTGATCAACGGCGAATCAGGTACCGGTAAAGAGCTGGTCGCCCACGCGCTGCATCGCCACAGTCCACGCGCCAAATCGCCGTTTATCGCCCTTAACATGGCGGCCATTCCGAAAGATTTGATTGAATCGGAGCTGTTCGGCCATGAAAAAGGAGCTTTTACCGGCGCCAATACCGTCCGTCAGGGGCGTTTTGAGCAGGCCGATGGCGGTACGCTGTTCCTTGATGAAATTGGCGATATGCCGCTGGATGTTCAGACGCGACTGCTGCGCGTGCTGGCTGACGGTCAATTTTATCGCGTTGGCGGTTATGCGCCGGTGAAAGTCGATGTGCGGATTATTGCCGCTACCCACCAGAACCTTGAGCTACGCGTGCAGGAAGGAAAATTCCGTGAAGATTTGTTCCATCGCCTGAACGTGATTCGCGTACATTTGCCGCCGCTGCGCGAACGCCGGGAAGATATTCCGCGCCTGGCGCGCCACTTCCTGCAGATTGCCGCCCGCGAACTGGGCGTCGAAGCCAAGCAGCTGCATCCGGAAACGGAAGCGGCGCTGACGCGGTTGGCCTGGCCCGGTAACGTACGACAGCTGGAGAACACCTGTCGCTGGCTAACGGTGATGGCAGCAGGCCAGGAGGTATTGACCCAGGATCTGCCGTCTGAGCTGTTCGAAACGTCGATTCCCGATAGCCCAACGCAGATCCAACCGGATAGCTGGGCGACGCTGCTGGGGCAATGGGCTGACCGTGCCCTGCGTTCCGGTCATCAAAACCTGCTATCAGAAGCGCAGCCGGAGATGGAGCGTGCATTGCTCACCACCGCGCTGCGTCATACGCAAGGGCATAAGCAGGAAGCCGCTCGCCTGCTGGGCTGGGGGCGAAATACGTTAACACGGAAGCTAAAAGAGCTGGGAATGGAATAACACCGGTCTTAGCGACGAAATGAACGCCCGGTGAGCTGGCTCACCGGGATTCGCTTAAATAACGCGAGAGAACTGCTGCAGGCGCGCTTTCTGCCGCAGATAGGCATCGAAGCACATACAGATGTTACGAATCAACAGACGGCCTTTTGCCGTGACCTGTATTCCTTTTTCATCCACATCCACCAGCCCGTCTTTCGCCAGCGGCGCCAGCAATTTCATATCTTCGGCAAAGTAATCGTTGAAGATAAGATCCCACTGCGCTTCAACCGCCGCGAACTCAAGACGGAAGTTGCAAATCAGGGCCTTAATGACATCCCGGCGGATACAATCATCGCGGGTTAACGCAATACCCCGCCACAGCGCGGTACCGCTTTCATCGACCTGTTGGTAATACTGTTTCAGCTCTTTCTGGTTCTGCGCGTAGCAGTCGCCAATCATACTGATCGCCGACACGCCCATTCCGAGCAGATCGGTATCGCCCTGGGTGGTGTATCCCTGGAAGTTGCGGTGCAGCACGCCTTCGCGCTGGGCAATCGCCAGTTCATCGTCCGGCCGGGCAAAGTGGTCCATGCCGATAAACTGATAGCCAGCGTCGGTAAGCGAAGCGATGGTTTCCTGCAGGATATCCAGTTTCTGCTCTGCGCTCGGTAAATCCGCGTCTTTAATTTTGCGCTGCGCAGCGAATAACGTTGGCAGATGCGCGTAGTTAAAGACGCTCAGACGGTCCGGGTTGAGTTCAGCCACTTTCTGCAGCGTGAAGGCAAAGCTTTCCGGCGTTTGCTTCGGCAGACCGTAAATCAAATCGATGTTGGTCGATGTGAAGCCAATCTCACGCGCATGACGCAGCAGCGCAAAGATGAATTCTTCATCTTGTTCACGGTTCACCAGGCGCTGTACTTCTTTATTGAAATCCTGCACCCCCATGCTCAGACGGTTGAACCCTGCGGATCGTAAATGATCCAGTACATCCAGTTCGATTTCACGCGGATCGACCTCAATTGAGATTTCCGCATCGGCGTTGAAGTTAAAGTGGTCGCGCAGCAGATTCATCAAGCGGCTGATTTGCGCTTTGTTGAGATAGGTTGGCGTACCGCCGCCCCAGTGCAGCTGGCTAACCTGACGGCCGGCAAAAAGCGGCGCGCGGTGAATAATTTCCTGCTCAAGGACATCAAGATACTGATCGGCCTTATGCTGCTGACGGGTGACAATCTTATTACAGCCGCAGAAATAGCAGAGCTTATGGCAGAACGGGATATGGACGTACAGCGACAGCGGGCGCTGCGGGTAGCGGGCGACGGCGGCGGCAAAATCAGCAGCGCCGAACGCCGGAGAAAACTCCAGCGCGGTGGGATACGAGGTATATCGCGGCCCGGAATAGTTATATTTCTGGATAAGGGCCAGATCCCAGTCGATTAACTGCTCAGACATGCTCACTCCTTCCGATGATGCCGCCGACGGGTACGTCGTGCCGGCCCAACCGCACCTCGGGTCATGAGCCGGTTGCGCAGCCATTTTTGACGCCGCGACAACCGTCTTAGTTTAACGAATAACCACAGCAGATAACATATAACCAGAAGGGTTATAAGCAGGACCGGGAATCCGATGGGATGCAAACGTTAGTTTCCACCCTTCAGCAGACGCATCATATCTTCCTGACGCTCTTCTTCTTCCTCGTCCTCGTCGTCATCATAGGAGAGGCCAAGCTGCTGCATCAGCGCGTCAATACGATCCAGTTTGGCATCGACCCAGGCCTGCTCTTCAGCATTCAGGGTACCGCCCTCTTCCAGACGTTCCAGCAGCGCGTCCAGGCGCTCATCATTCTCCAGCAAATCCAGCTCAGCCTGCGGTGAAAGCATAGGTTTCTCGCTCTTCGGTTTGTGCTGCTTAACGGCCGGGGTGCTTTCAGTCACGCCCAGCGGGATCGGTTTTTTGCTGCCAATACGTGGGTCCTGCTGCTGGCTGCGACCTTTGCTTGCTGAAGCAGCATCGCCGCCGCTGGCGCGGCTGCCTGCGGCATGGCCGCGGTGTTTTTTCTGACGTTTACGGTCGCGTGCTTCCTGGTTCAACTCTTCACGCGACTTACCACGTGCTTTACCGCGCGATGCGGATGCCGGTTTTTTCATGATGTGTGATCTTCAGACAGTTTTCTTCAGTATAGAATTGAGGCGGAATCTAGCAGAAAGCAAGCAAAGAAAAAAGGCGACAGATTAATCTGTCGCCTTTTTCCGCACTCACAACCCTTAACGGGTTTCCACTTTCCATGTCAGCTATCGACTTACCCTGTCTTTCCCTTAGCTTCCAACGGTCCTTGTTCTATCCCTTTCCCTTTTAAAACGTCTCCAGACGTTTGTCATCCTGACAATCCTGGTCTTCGCCTCCTGGCGCTCCTGACCCCTCGTCCTGAGTCGTAATCCTCTGGCTTCCTCGCCTTTGCCCACTACTTTACCGTTTTGCCGGAAATCGACAACCACCTGTAGGATGAAAAGATAGCTTAAGGATGTGGAGTTTCCTGTAACAGCATGATTTAACGGTGATCTATGAATTTGACGTCAGGTTTTTCTCACAAATTTCGTATAGTCCTTATGGGCAATATCTCACAAAGCGTATGGTTTTTACTTACAGTAACGGCGTGCGGTAAAAACAGCCTTTTTCTGCCTTTCAGGTATAATCCCCGCCATAGCCTGATTTTACGGAGACGACAGTCTTGACCAACTGGAATTATCAACAGACGCATTTCGTTACGAGCGCGCCTGATATCCGCCATCTTCCATCCGATACCGGAATCGAAGTGGCATTCGCTGGCCGCTCAAATGCGGGCAAATCCAGCGCCCTTAATACGCTGACTAACCAGAAAAGCCTGGCGCGTACGTCAAAAACGCCGGGTCGTACCCAGCTTATCAACCTGTTTGAGGTTGCGGAAGGTAAACGCCTGGTCGACTTGCCGGGTTATGGCTACGCGCAGGTGCCGGAAGAGATGAAAATCAAATGGCAGAAAGCGCTGGGTGAGTATCTTGAAAAACGTCTGTGCCTGAAAGGCCTGGTGGTATTGATGGATATTCGTCATCCGCTGAAAGATCTCGATCAGCAGATGATCGAGTGGGCGGTAGAAAGCGATATTCAGGTGCTGGTGCTGCTAACCAAAGCCGATAAGCTCGCCAGCGGCGCGCGTAAAGCGCAGGTCAATATGGTGCGTGAAGCGGTACTGGCCTTCAATGGCGATATCCAGGTTGAACCTTTCTCTTCGCTGAAAAAATCTGGCGTGGATAAGTTGCGTCAGAAGCTGGATAGCTGGTTTAACGAAATCCCGCCGCAAGAAGCCGCCGAAGACGCAGAGTAACCCCCGCTTTTTCCGGATAATGGCGCCCAGCGCCCTATCCGGACGTTCATTTTGCGCTGTTGTCAGCACGTAAAACTTTTCTTTCGCGCAATAAAAAACGCCCCGGTCATAAATGACCGGGGCGGCTAAAATATTCAGCCAAATCCGATTACGTGAAGTAAAAGGTCTGAAAGATAGAACATCTTACCTCTGTACCCTACGCGAATAACTTTACTCTTCTTTCGGTTATGGATAAAGCACTTTTTGTAGTTTTTTTTCACTATTTACATAACAAATTCAAATGACCATCACAAAAATCTATAAGTTATGTTGCTTACTTACAAAAAAGAGCCTTACAGATTGCCCACTTAGTGCGCTTGATCCCAGTTTTCGCCGCTACCGACTTCCACTAATAACGGCACGGCCAGGGTGGTACTGTTTTCCATTAACTCATGCACCTTCTTCGATACGCTGTCCAGATCGTCTTTGTGCACTTCAAACACCAGTTCATCGTGCACCTGCATGATCATCCGCACGCGCGGTTTTTCGCTCAGCAGCCAGTCATCAACGGCAATCATCGCCCGCTTAATAATATCCGCCGCCGTTCCCTGCATCGGAGCGTTGATAGCCGCTCGTTCCGCGCCCGCGCGGCGGGCGCCATTGCTGGATTTGATATCCGGCAGGTACAGACGGCGCCCTTCCAGCGTTTCGACATAGCCCTGCTCTTTCGCCTGCGCGCGGGTACGTTCCATATAGTCCAGTACGCCCGGATAGCGCTCGAAATAGAGGTCCATATACTTCTGCGCTTCTTTACGCGGAATATTCAGCTGACGCGCCAGCCCAAATGCGCTCATGCCGTAAATCAGGCCGAAGTTAATCGCCTTAGCGCTACGGCGCTGTTCATTACTGACGCTTTCCAGCGGTAGGCCAAACACCTCTGCCGCGGTGGCGCGGTGAATATCCTTACCTTCCGCAAAAGCCTTCAGCAGCCCTTCATCGCGCGACAGGTGCGCCATGATGCGCAGCTCAATCTGCGAATAGTCGGCAGACACAATCAGGTAATCCTCAGGCGCAATAAACGCCTGACGAATGCGGCGACCTTCGTCATTACGCACCGGAATGTTCTGCAGGTTAGGATCGGTCGAAGAGAGCCGCCCGGTCGCCGTTACCGCCTGATGATACGAGGTATGAACACGGCCGGTTTTTGGGTTAATCATCAGCGGCAGCTTATCGGTATAAGTCGATTTCAGCTTCGCCAGCCCGCGATACTCGAGGATCACCTTCGGCAGCGGATAATCCAGCGCCAGTTCCTCCAGCACCTCTTCAGAAGTCGACGGCGCGCCGCCTGGCGTTTTCTTCAGCGGCTTGATGCCCTGCTTTTCAAACAGGATGGTTTGTAACTGTTTGGTAGAAGAGAGGTTGAACTCCTCACCGGCAATCTCATGGGCGCGTTGTTCCAGCTCAACCAGACGCTTCGCGATCTCCTGCGAATGCGCATGTAGCACCGCCGGATCGATCTTCACGCCGTTGCGCTCAACCCGCGACAGCACCGGCACCAGCGGCATCTCGATATTTTTAAAGATATTCAGCGGGCCTTCATGCTGCTGCAGCTGCGGCCACATTTTCAGATGCAGTTGCAGCGTCACGTCAGCATCCTCCGCGGCGTAACGACCGGCCTCTTCCAGGGCGATCTGATTGAAGGTAAGCTGATTTTTTCCCTTACCGGCAATCTCTTCAAAGGTGATAGTTTTGTGTTTCAACCAGCGATCGGACAGGCTATCCATATCATGTCGACCCGCGACGCTGTCGAGGGTGTAGGATTCCAGCATGGTGTCGAAAGCAATACCACGCAGTTCAATGTCGTAGTTGGCCAGGATGCCGCGATCGTACTTCAGGTTTTGCCCTACTTTTAGCACCTTGTCATCTTCCAGCAGCGGCTTGAGCAGCTCCAGCACGCGTTCACGTGGGATCTGATCCGGCGCGTCGAGATAATCATGGGCCACCGGCACATAAGCCGCGACGCCAGGCTCAATCGCGAATGACAGACCAACCATATTGGCGGAAATGTTATCGAGGCTATCCGTTTCGGTATCAAAAGCGAATAGCGGCGCTTTCTTCAGTTTGGCAATCCATTCAACCAGCGTCGCTTCATCCAGGATCGTCACATAGTGCTCGGCAGAGAGCGTCGCGGCGGCCTCTTCTTCCACAATCACCGCAGCTTCAGCTGGTTTCGCCGCTGGTTTAGCGCCTTTCCCCTGTAGCCATTTGCCGGATTCGACATCGGTGATCCAACGTTTGAATTCATATTGCTTAAACAACGCCAGCAGCTCATCTGCCGCCGGCTGCGCAACTAACAGCTCTTCGCAGCCGAGATCCAGCTCCACATCGGTTTTTATTGTGGCGAGTTGATAAGAGAGGTAGGCCACCTCTTTGTTCTGCTCCAGCTTCGCCGCCATCGTTTTCGCGCCGCGGAAGGTCAGCCCGGCGATTTTTTCTGGTTCCGCATAGAGCGCATCCAGACCACCCAATCCCTGCAGTAGCGCCTGCGCCGTTTTTTCCCCAACGCCCGGGACGCCAGGTATGTTATCTGAGGAGTCGCCCATCAGCGCCAGGAAATCAATAATCAGTTCCGGCGGTACGCCGTACTTATTCACGACCTCTTCCGGGCCGAGAATAGTGTTGGTCATGGTGTTGATTAAGGTAATGCCCGGTGTCACCAGCTGAGCCATATCTTTATCGCCGGTGCTGATCAGTACCGGACGGCCCACTTTTTCCGCTTCGCGAGCCAGTGTGCCGATAACGTCATCCGCTTCAACGCCAGGCACCGCCATCAGCGGCAGCCCCATCGCCTTCACCATCTTGTGCAGAGGTTCGATCTGCGCGCGTAGATCGTCCGGCATCGGCGGACGATGTGATTTGTAGTGCTCAAACAATTCGTCACGGAAGGTTTTCCCTTTGGCATCAAATACCACGACGGCATGCGTCGGCTGATACTGCAGGATCAGGCTACGCAGCATATTCAGCACGCCGTACATTGCGCCGGTAGGCTCCCCTGCGCTATTGGTTAGCGGCGGGAAGGCGTGGTAAGCCCGGTATAGATAAGAGGAGCCGTCGACGAGGATGAGAGGGTTTTCTGGGATCTGAACCATAATTTCCGTGCCTGTTTATCAGATTATGGGTAAAGGATGCCACAGACGGGCATGAAATCCTGAATTTTTCCCGCATTTAGCCGAAAAGATTCATCGCAGAGGTGAATCGCTGCACAATATTATCTGTGGATAACTTTGTGCATAGTTTTATCGCCTCAGCCAAAAAAGCCTAAACCATGTAACAAAGAATCTTATAAATCATTATATATCAATGCATTAATTATGCACCCAAGGCTATATATGCTTCATGATGACTCAATGTTCCATGTGGATATAAGATTCGCGTTTTTTTCTGTTCTGGTAAGACCCGTTATTTGCCGCGTTTTCTGGTAAAATCAGCCCCTTGCGCGGTTTAAGAACGTTCTTTGCCGGCCTAACTTTCTGAATAAACTAACTATGTCGAGATTTCTCGCTGCGATAACACTCCCGCTGAGTATCGCCCTTACCATCTTAGTCACCATTATCTGTTCCGTGCCGATTATCATCGCCGGGCTGATTAAACTGCTGGTACCTATCCCGGCGGTTTGGCGTTCTATTTCTGTTTTTTGCAATTTCATGATGTATTGCTGGTGCGAAGGACTGGCGCTGCTGCTGCATCTCAACCCATGGTTGAAATGGGATGTTCAGGGGCTGGAAGGGCTGAATAAAAAGAACTGGTATCTGCTTATCAGCAATCATCACAGCTGGGCGGATATCGTGGTACTTTGCGTCCTGTTTCGCAAACATATCCCAATGAATAAGTATTTTCTCAAGCAGCAGTTGGCCTGGGTACCGTTTATCGGCCTGGCCTGCTGGGCGCTTGATATGCCTTTTATGCGCCGTTATTCGCGCGGCTACTTACTGCGCCATCCGGAACGCCGCGGTAAAGACGTCGAAACGACTCGCCGCTCATGTGAAAAATTCCGTTCTCATCCGACTACCATCGTCAATTTCGTCGAAGGCTCAAGGTTTACCGCAGAAAAGAAGCGCGAGACGCGCTCGCCTTACCACAACCTACTGCCGCCTAAAGCTGCGGGCATAGCAATGGCGTTAAACGTCCTCGGCGCACAGTTCGATAAGCTACTGAACGTTACGCTGTGCTATCCGGACAATAATACCAGGCCGTTTTACGATATGTTAAGCGGTCGCCTGACGCGTATCGTGGTACGTATTAATCTGGTGCCGATTGGCGAGGAATTACACGGTGATTACGTCAATGATAAAAACTTTAAGCGTGGTTTCCAGCGCTGGCTGAATGGGCTTTGGGAAGAAAAAGATCGTCAGCTCACTGACATTATGCAGGGTAACGAAAAGTCGTAACTATTTAGTCGATAAAAAAAGCCGGTCAGTGACCGGCATTTTTTTTATTTCTTTTCAACCAGTTGTTTCACAGTATCTGCGTACTGAGAAACAAACGCGTCCATGTTGCTGGTATCCATACCCTGCGGGTTCAGCTGGTATTTACCATTAACAAACATCGCCGGAACGCCCTGCAGCTGTAAATCGGCTGCGGCTTTCTCTTGCTGTGCGACCAGAGACTTCACCACAAAGCTGTTCCATGCCGCGTCGTAATCTTCACCTTTAACGCCCGCATCAACGAAGACTTTACGGATGTCAGCAGTGGACTGAACGGTTTGAGTTTTCTGTACCGCTTCAAACATCGGCGCGGTAATTTTATCTTCAACGCCCAGCGCGATCGCCACAGCCCACGCTTGGGTCAGGTCTTTACCCAACGGGCCCAGGAATTCAACGTGATACTTGGTCATTTTGGTGCCTTCCGGCAGTTTCTGACGTACGTTGTCGGAAACGTGCAGCACTTCTTCAAACTGATAGCAGTGCGGGCAGTAGAATGAGAAGAACTCAAGGACCTGAGGTTCGCCTGCAACCGGCTTATCAAGGGTGGTGTACTGCTTGCCGTCGGTGATCTGGGCAGCGGATGCACTGAAAGCCAGAATCATACCAGCCAGCGCCAGCCAAATTTTTTTCATGATTATTTCTCTCCTGATATATCACATTAATACATTGGCGTTAACTGAAGAGGGGGTTCCTGCAGAACCTTCACCTGCTCAAGAAATGTTGCAGTCTGCCCGCGCCAATAATCTTCCCCGGTTAACCATGGGAAATTTATAGGGAAAGCAGGATCGTCCCAACGCCTGAGCAGCCACGCCAGATAATAAACTAAACGCATGGCGCGTAAAGGTTCGATGAGAGCGATTTCGTCCGTGTTGAAGGGACTGAATTCTTCATAGGCCTCAATGATGGTCTCCAGCTGCATGCGCTGTTCGGCTTTATCGCCATTCAGCAGCATCCAGAGATCCTGTACTGCCGGGCCGGTGCGGGCATCATCTAAATCAACAAACAGCGGCCCATCGCGCCACAGGATATTGCCGGCGTGGCAGTCGCCATGCAGACGAAGCGTATCCGCACGCCCGTGCCACTGCGACCGGACGGCATCGATGAGTTTATCAGCCGCACCCAGGAAATCAGCCTTCAGGCCAGATGGAATAAGCGTCGCCTGTTCAAATACCTGGCGTGGTTCCAACAGATATTCTTGTACGCCAATTTCCGGACGCGCATTAAAACGCTGCTTACGACCGGTCTGGTGCAGGCGGCCAAGATAGCGCCCGACCCATTCTATTTGGTCAAGATTATCTGCTTCGAACTGGCGGCCGCCGAGGCTTGGGAAGACGGCAAAGAAGAATCCCTGATGTTGATGTAGCGTGCTGTCGTTAAATAAGAGCGGCGCGGCAACGGGCACTTCATCCTCTACGAGCTGAAGCGCAAACTGGTGTTCTTCGAGGATCTGTTCTGCAGACCAGCGTTCAGGACGATAGAACTTCACCACGTAGCGGCGGCGATCTTCGTCCTGAAACTGGTAAACACGGTTCTCATAGCTATTAAGCGGAGTCAGACCGGAGTCGACCCGCATTCCCAGATCGAATAATCCATCAATGATGGTATCCGGGTGAAGCGTCTGAAAAGTAAAAGCCTTATCGTGCATCCTGACATCCGATAATCGTACGAATGCTTCAGGATATCATCTCGTAGCCGGTTTCGCGGCAGCACTTACAACCTTTTACTCTTTAATAACACCGCGCGCACGTAGTAGTGCGGTTTTGAAATCCTCTTCATAATCTTTCTGTATACCTGGGATGACGGCCTCTTTCGATGAATCACGCATCTTCAGGTGATAAATCAGAATATCATCAGAAAGATCGGCCAGTTCACCTTTGTAACCTGCTTCAGCCGCCAGTTTCTGCAAGAATTGCATCAGGTTCAGTTCAGGTTCTTTTTGCCAGGCAGGCTGGAGAAGCTCAATTACTTCATTCAGGCGTTTACATTTCATAGTAATGCTCCTTACTCTTGATAGGGACAAGTTAACAGGGTCAATCCCACAATGAAAGAGGCGATATTAATATGCAAAGCGAGGCAATAACCGGCGTCGTGCTGGCGGGTGGAAGAGCTACGCGCATGGGCGGTGTGGATAAGGGATTGCAGCTGCTGAATGGTCGTCCTCTCTGGCGTCACGTTGCGGATACATTAGAGCCGCAGGTAGCAAGGTTAGTGATTAGCGCTAACCGTCATCTTGAGCGCTGGCATGCCAGCGGATATCCGGTATATCGCGATACGCAGAATGATTACCCAGGTCCACTGGCCGGAATGCTTGCCGTTATGCAGCAGGTAGATAGCCCCTGGTTTGTTTTTTGCCCCTGCGACACGCCGTTCATCCCCTCTTTTCTGGTCGAGCGTTTTGTACAACAGAAAGCCTCGTCATCGGTGGTTTGGGCACACGATGGCGAGCGCGATCATCCCGCCGTTGCATTAGTTCATCGTCAAATCATCCCGGAACTGGAGACTTATCTTGCTCATGGAGAACGCCGGGTGATGGTCTTTATGCGCCAGGTAGGTGGGCGCCCGGTGAATTTCAGCGATGTGAAATCAGCATTCATCAATGTGAATACGCTGGATGAGTTGCAGCAAATGCAGGAGCCATCATGATCCCCTTACTAGCGATCGCCGCATGGAGCGGTACCGGGAAAACAACATTATTAAAGCGTCTTATTCCTGAACTCTGCGCCAAAGGGTTGCGGCCGGGGTTGATTAAGCACACTCATCACGATATGGATGTCGATAAGCCGGGCAAGGATAGTTATGAGTTGCGTAAAGCTGGCGCTTCACAAACCATTGTCGCCAGTAAGCAGCGCTGGGCGCTGATGACAGAAACCCCAGATGAGGCTGAATTAGACCTTCAATGGCTGGTAAGTAGAATGGATTCGAACAAGTCGGATTTTGTTTTGGTGGAGGGTTTTAAGCATGAACCTGTGCCGAAGATCCTTCTTTTCCGGCAAAACAGCGGACATCGTGTAGAAGAGTTGGTGATTGATGAACATACGATCGCCGTGGCCAGCGATGTGCCCATCGCGACGTCACTTCCGCTGTTGGATTTAAATAATATCCCACAGATCGCGACGTTTATTGCGAGTTGGTTAGAAAAGCAATCGTAGTTTAGAGATAGGATGTTTTCCCGGAGGCGGTGTAGCCCGGGGAAGGAGCGGTAAGCGCAGCGCCACCGGGGAAGATAGCGGCGCGTCTGGCCATAAAACACCAAAACAAAAGGCCCGGTCTTCCGACTGAGCCTTTGTTTACGTTGATATGGCAGCGGCTTTCCCCGGAGGCGGTGCTGCGCACCTTTTCCGGGCTACGGGTTGGTAGCCCCGGTAAGCGCAGCGCCACCGGGGGAGCTATACGCCACACAGCAAAAAACCCCGCA
>NZ_JBYEZM010000010.1:0-110198 GCF_057624675.1 Klebsiella sp. PK01 | reverse complement strand
CATTTTTTAGGACGTATTGCAACGATCCAGTCTGGTACTTTGATACCGTAAAATCTGGAGCGTCCATCTCATTATCCGTGCAAAACACGGCCCTCAGCCCGCATCCATGCGGGCTGCCCCGGCCTTCCGGGAACGTCTCAGCGATTTTGAGGCCACCAACACCGGCAGTTTCAGTAGCCATGGGGACAAGATAGAGATCTTAAGCTCACAATAGCACGGACCGTAGGCCGGATAAGGCGCAGCCGCCATCCGGCGCGAAAATGGCTCGTTACCCGCGGTTATTGCCCGGCGGCGCTACGCTTGCGCGGGCCTACAGATCACATGCCGGCGTAGGTCAGGTAAGCGTAGCGCTACCTGACAAAACACGGCGCTACGGGTAACCGTCGCCAGCGGGGAAAATACAGAGAAAGGCGTTCAGACGCCGATTTTACGGCCCAGCAGACTCGCGGCGCGCGACTGGCCATCCGGCCCGTACAGCGATTTATTATTCTGGCTAAGAATTGCCAGCGCCTGCTGGTTATGGGCGATCTGTTGATTGAGCAACAGACCGTTATGCTGATTCTTTTCACGCAGGCACTGGCTTAACTGCTGGATCTGCCGCCAGCTTTCGCCGAAGCTTTCATGGCCGGGGTAAGGCGCGCGTAGCGCAAGGTTAGCTTCCAGCGCCGGCCGCTGTTGCTCAAGCCAGGCCACCGTCGCCAGCAGCTGGCTCTTGCTATCGGTGACGCGCTGCAGAGCCACGCCAGGCAGCTCATCCGCACACAGCAACTGTTGCTCTTGCGCCAGCACGTCATCCAGCGTCCGCAGGGTTTCCGCCAGTTTATCCAGCAGAGTGCGTAATCTGTCCATCATCAGGCCTTATCTGTTTTGCTACCGGCAAGGCGCTGGATATCGTTGTGCGCATCCTGCAGCAGGGCGTCGGCGATTTTGCCCGCGTCCATTTTCAGTTCGCCGCTGCGAATCGCCTGTTTGATGGCCTCAACCCGGTTCATATCAATATCCTGGGTGCCTGGCTGCATCAGCCGCGCCTGCGCATCGCTCAGTTTCACTTTGGTGGCGCTAACGGCGGTTTCCGCCACGGCGGCCTTACGCGGCTGAAGCGGGTTGTCGGCCGGGGTTTCACGCGGCTGCACCGTGGAAACCGGCTGTAACCGCTGGGTGCGATCGATACTCATGGTCCATCTCCAAAATGGGTTTCTAATGGGGTTATCGGCAGGGGCTGGCAAACCTTTACTTTTTTATAACGTAATACGGATGGATCCATCCTCCCCGGCGATACCGCTGACGATTTTGCCGGAAACCATGCGTACGCGCACGCTATCTTCGGCCGCCGCGTTATTCATCGCCTTACCGGCACCGCTGATGCTAAAGCCGTCGCCCTCGGCCATGACCTGCACCGGCTGACCGGCTTTAATCACCCACGCGCGACGCAGCATCGACAGCGTCAGCGGTTGCCCTGGGCTGATATTACGCAGCGTCACGGCGCCCAGCGCTTTCTTGCTGTCGGTCAGCGTACGCGGCGGCAGGGTATCGAGCCTGCCTGATTTTAGCACCACATCCGCCGGGGTCAGCGGCGTTCCGCCGCTAATACCGCGCGCCGCCGTCAGATAACGGCCAAATACCTGCACCTGGGTCTGAATAAACCGCCGTTCCTGTCCGCAGCGGGCGGAGACGCTGATATTACCGCCGATTCGCGCATTGGGCGCCAGCGACAGCTGCGGTAATTCACACGGCGGCCACTGGGCGGGCGGCGTGCGTACCAGCACTTTCACCTGTACGGCATTATCGTCGAATTTGCTTTTAATGAAGCTTTCGATTTGCGTCGCCAGCGTGTCGGCGCGGGCGTTCAGGCTGCACAGCAGACCGACCAGCAGGATTTTACTTTTCATCGCGTTTCCCTCACGCCACCCGGAAAGGGGTTAAGTGTAACGGCTGCCCTGAGGGACTAAACAGATAAATAGCGCTCCATTTTGCCCCTATTCCCGCGATAGGTTGGCGCAGGGGGCGTTTATGCTGTCGGCTCCAAATTCTAACCTTGCGGAGGGAGCATGCTCGACAAACTGGACGCTGCTCTGCGTTTTGGCCAGGAGGCGCTGAACCTGCGCGCCCAGCGCCAGGAAATACTGGCCGCCAATATCGCCAACGCAGACACGCCGGGCTATCAGGCGCGGGATATCGATTTCGCCAGCCAACTGAATAAAGTCCTGCAACAGGGGCGGGTAAACGGCAACGGCATGGCGCTGAACCTGACGGCGGCGCGTCATATTCCGGCGCAAACCATGCAGCCGCCGGAGCTGGATCTGCTGTTTCGGGTGCCGGACCAGCCGTCGATGGACGGCAACACCGTGGACATGGATCGCGAACGCACCAACTTCGCTGACAACAGCCTGAAATATCAGACCGACCTGACGCTGCTCAACGGTCAGATCAAAGGGATGATGTCGGTGCTGCAACAAGGATAAGGCGAATGTCTTTACTCAATATTTTTGATATCTCCGGCTCAGCGCTCTCGGCCCAGTCGCAGCGGATGAACGTCAGCGCCAGCAATATGGCCAACGCCGATAGCGTCACCGGCCCGGATGGCGAACCCTATCGCGCGAAGCAGGTGGTGTTCGAAGTGGCCGCGGCGCCAGGCCAGCAGACCGGCGGCGTGCGCGTCTCACAGGTGGTTGACGATCCGGCGCCCGCGCGGATGGTTTATCAACCGGGTAATCCGCTGGCCGATGCTAAGGGCTACGTGCGGATGCCGAATGTCGATGTGGTGAGCGAAATGGTTAACACCATCTCCGCCTCCCGCAGCTATCAGGCCAACGTCGAAGTGCTCAACACCACTAAGTCGATGATGATGAAAACCCTGACGCTGGGTCAGTAACCGGAGATCCCGATGGCTATCGCCGCAACCACCAATGAATCGACCAATAACGCGGTTCTTGATTCCGCCAGCAAAAGCAGCACCAGCCAGGATTTGCATAACAGCTTCCTGACGCTGCTGGTGGCGCAGTTGAAAAATCAAGACCCGACCAACCCGATGCAGAACAACGAGCTGACCTCGCAGCTGGCGCAGATTAATACCGTACAGGGCATCGAAAAACTCAACACCACCCTTGGCGCGATCTCGGGGCAGATCAACAGCAACCAGTCGCTGCAGGCCAGCGCGCTGATCGGCCACGGCGTGATGGTACCGGGTAATAACATTCTGGTCGGCAGCAAAGAAGGCCAGGTCAGCACCACGCCGTTTGGCGTCGAACTGGAGCGCGCCGCCGATCAGGTCACGGCAACCATTACCAACGCCAACGGCCAGGTGGTGCGGACCATTGAGATTGGCGGCCTCACCGCCGGGGTGCACGCCTTTACCTGGGACGGCTCGCTGGATGATGGTACCGCCGCGCCGGACGGCGCCTATAAAGTGGCGATTAACGCCAAGGGCAACGGCGAGCAACTGGTGGCGCGCAGCCTGCACTTCGGCATGGTTAACGGCGTGATTAACGACAGCAACGGCGCGAAGCTGGATCTCGGCCTTGCCGGTAACGCCAGTCTCGAAGAAGTGCGGCAGATCCTGTAATTCGCACCTGATTTTATCGATATCCTCAATATTTGGAGAGTAACATGGCCTTTTCTCAGGCAGTCAGCGGCTTAAATGCGGCGGCCACCAATCTCGACGTGATTGGCAACAATATCGCTAACTCCGCGACCGCGGGTTTCAAATCCGGCAGCGTGTCGTTCGCCGATATGTTCGCCGGTTCGCAGGTCGGACTGGGGGTTAAAGTCTCCGGAATCACCCAGAACTTTAAAGGCGGCACCACCACCGGCACCAGCCGCGCGCTGGATGTGGCGATTAACGGCAACGGCTTCTTCCGCATGCAGGATAAAGACGGCGGAATTTTCTATACCCGCAACGGCCAGTTTAAGCTGGACGAAAACCGTAATTTGACCAATATGCAGGGGCTGCAGCTGACCGGCTATCCGGCCGCCGGCACGCCGCCGACCATTCAGCAGGGCGCCAACCCGGTACCGCTGAGCATTCCCGAAGGGATGATGAACGCCAAAGCATCGACTTCCGGCGAAATGGTCGCCAACCTGAAGTCGACGCATAAAGTGCCGGAGAACAAGACCTTCGACCCGGCGAAGCAGGACAGCTACAACTACGTCAACACCATCACCGCCTACGATTCGCTGGGTAACGCCCACAACATCAACGCCTATTTCGTGAAAACCGACGATAACAAATGGCAGGTCTATACCCAGGACGGCAGCGCGGCTGCGGTCAGCGCGGGCACCATGGAGTTCAATACCAGCGGGAACCTGGTCAGCGTTAACGGTCAGGCGGGCGAGTTCAGCATGACCATTCCGATGAGCGCCAAAGACGGCGCACCGGCGCAGAACTTCACGCTTAGCTTCGCCGGTAGTATGCAGCAGAACGTCGGTAGCGATTCGGTGAGTAAAGTGGCGCAGGATGGTTATGCCGCCGGCGAATACACCAACTTCCAGATTAACGATGACGGTACCGTCGTCGGTATCTACTCCAACCAGCAGACCCAGGTCCTGGGGCAGATTGTGATGGCCAACTTCTCCAACCCGGAAGGCCTGGCGTCGCAGGGCGATAACGTCTGGCAGGAGACCGGCGCGTCCGGCCAGCCGCGCGTAGGACTCTCCGGCGGCGGCGGTTTTGGCAAGCTGACCAGCGGCGCGCTGGAGTCGTCCAACGTCGACCTGAGCCAGGAGCTGGTGAACATGATCGTCGCCCAGCGTAACTATCAGTCCAACGCCCAGACCATCAAGACGCAGGATTCGATCCTGCAGACGCTGGTCAGCCTGCGCTAACGGAACTGAGTTATGGATCACGCGATTTATACCGCGATGGGCGCCGCGCGCCAGACGCTGGAGCAGCAGTCGATTACCGCCAACAATCTCGCCAACGCCTCGACGCCGGGCTTTCGCGCCCAGCTCGCCGCGCTGCGCGCGGTGCCGGTAGACGGGCCGAGCCTCGCCACCCGCACGCTGGTGGCGGCCTCGACGCCGGGCGCCGATATGAGTCAGGGGGCGCTGAACTACACCGGGCGCCCGCTGGACGTGGCGCTGCAGCAGGACGGTTTTCTGGCGCTCAGCCTGCCGGGCGGCGGCGAAGCCTATACCCGCAACGGTAGCATTCAGGTTTCGGCCAACGGTCAACTAACGGTGCAGGGGATGCCGCTGCAGGGCGACGGCGGGCCGGTTGAGGTGCCGCCGTCGGCGGAAATCACTATCGCCGCCGACGGCACCATTTCGGCGCTGAATCCCGGCGATCCGCCGAACACCATCGCGCAGATTGGTCGCCTGAAGCTGGTGAAAGCCGATGCGCGCGAAGTGATGCGCGGCGATGACGGCCTGTTCCGCCTGACCCCGGAAACCCAGCAGCGCCGCGGCAACCAGTTGGCCAACGACCCGCAGGTGCGGGTCATGCCGGGCGTGCTGGAGGGCAGTAACGTCAAGCCGATGGAGACCATGGTCGATATGATCGCCAACGCCCGTCGCTTTGAAATGCAAATGAAGGTCATCCACAGCGTGGATGAGAACGAACAGCGGGCGAATTCTCTGCTGTCAGTAAGCTGATAGCCAGTCGGCCCGCGGCCAAAGGAAATAACCAATGATTCCCTCTTTATGGATTGCGAAAACCGGTCTTGATGCGCAGCAGACCAATATGGACGTGATCGCCAACAACCTGGCGAACGTCAGCACCAACGGTTTTAAACGCCAGCGCGCGGTGTTTGAAGACCTGCTGTATCAGACCATGCGTCAGCCGGGGGCACAGTCCTCCGAACAGACCACGCTGCCTTCCGGCCTGCAGATCGGTACCGGCGTCCGCCCGGTCGCCACCGAGCGTCTGCATAGCCAGGGCAACCTGTCGCAGACCAACAACAGCAAAGACGTGGCGATTAAAGGCCAGGGCTTCTTCCAGGTGCTGCTGCCGGACGGCAGCCAGGCCTACACCCGCGACGGCTCGTTCCAGATCGATCAGAACGGCCAACTGGTGACCGCCAGCGGCTTCCAGGTGCAGCCGGCGATCACTATTCCGGCCAACGCGTTGACTATTACCATCGCCCGCGATGGCATCGTGAGCGTCACCCAGCAGGGGCAGACCGCCGCCCAGCAGGTCGGGCAACTGACGTTAACCACCTTTATTAACGACAGCGGCCTCGAAAGCGTGGGCGAGAACCTGTACCAGGAAACTGAGAGCTCCGGCGCGCCGAATGAGAGCACGCCGGGCCTGAACGGCGCCGGCATGCTCTACCAGGGTTATGTCGAGACCTCTAACGTCAACGTGGCGGAAGAGTTGGTCAATATGATCCAGACCCAGCGCGCCTATGAGATCAACAGCAAAGCGGTCTCGACGTCGGATCAGATGCTGCAGAAGCTGACCCAGCTGTAATGTTTGATGACGGGCGTCGCCTGCCGCGCCCGTCGCTTTTTTGGTGTAACAAAGGCGATACCCCGTGGTAACCACACATTCGATGGCCACCCTGCCGCGCCAGGGACAACGCTTGCTGGCGGGCATGGTGATGCTGACGCTGAGCGGCTGCGCGTACATTCCGCATAAACCGTTGGTCGATGGCTCGACCTCGGCGCAGCCCGCACCGCCGACCGCGCCGGTACCGAACGGCTCTATTTTTCAGGCCGCGCAGCCGATGAACTACGGCTATCAGCCGCTATTTGAAGACCGCCGCCCGCGCAACGTTGGCGACACGCTAACCATCGTGCTGCAGGAAAACGTCAGCGCCAGCAAGAGTTCTTCCGCCAATGCCAGCCGTAACGGTTCCAGCAAGTTTGGCGTCGCCACCGCGCCGCGCTACTTAGACGGCCTGTTGGGCAACGCCCGCGCCGATATGGATATTTCCGGCGATAACAGTTTCGGCGGCAAAGGCGGGGCGAATGCCAATAACACCTTCAACGGCACCATTACCGTCACCGTTAATCAGGTACTGAGCAACGGCAACCTGCACGTGGTGGGGGAAAAACAGATCGCCATTAACCAGGGCACCGAATTCATTCGCTTCTCCGGGGTGGTTAACCCGCGCACCATCAGCGGTAGCAACTCGGTCACCTCAACGCAGGTGGCGGACGCGCGCATCGAGTATGTCGGCAACGGCTACATCAATGAAGCGCAGACGATGGGCTGGCTGCAGCGGTTCTTCCTCAACGTCTCCCCGTACTAATGGGCGGGCCATTTGCGGTGTTACTGAAAAGAGATTCACATGGTTAAAAAACTCATCATTGCGCTATTAATCGGCGCGGCCAGCTTACCGGCGACGGCGGAGCGTATTCGCGATCTGGTGACGGTACAGGGCGTGCGCGATAACGCCTTAATCGGCTACGGCCTGGTGGTGGGGCTCGACGGCTCCGGCGACCAGACCATGCAAACGCCGTTTACCACCCAAAGCCTGAGCAACATGCTATCGCAGCTCGGCATTACCGTGCCGCCCGGCACCAACATGCAGCTAAAAAACGTCGCCGCGGTGATGGTCACGGCGAAGCTGCCGCCCTTCGCGCGCGCGGGGCAGAATATCGATGTGGTGGTCTCATCAATGGGCAACGCCAAAAGCCTGCGCGGCGGGACCTTGCTGATGACGCCGCTCAAAGGGGTGGATAACCAGGTTTATGCGCTGGCCCAGGGCAACGTGCTGGTGGGCGGCGCCGGCGCGGCGGCGGGCGGCAGCAGCGTACAGGTCAATCAGTTGGCCGGCGGACGCATCAGCAACGGCGCCACCATCGAGCGCGAACTGCCGACTACTTTCGGCAGCGGCGGGGTGCTCAACCTGCAGCTCAATGATGAAGATTTCACACTCGCGCAGCAGATTAGCGATGCGATTAATCGCCAGCGCGGCGGCGGCACCGCATCGCCGCTCGATGCGCGTACCATTCAGGTACTGGTGCCGCAGGGCAATAGCTCGCAGGTGCGATTCCTCGCCGAAATCCAGAATATCAACGTTAACGTTGGCGCCATGGACGCCAAAGTGATTATCAACTCGCGTACCGGTTCGGTGGTGATGAATCGCGAGGTGATTCTTGATTCCTGCGCGGTGGCTCAGGGCAACCTGTCGGTGGTGGTCGACCGACAAACCAGCGTCAGCCAGCCGACGACGCCGTTCGGCGGCGGCCAGACGGTGGTCACGCCGAACACCCAGATTTCAATGCAGCAGCAAGGCGGTTCGCTGCAGAAAATCAACGCCAGCGCCAACCTCAACAACGTGGTGCGCGCGTTGAACGCGCTGGGGGCGACGCCAATCGACCTGATGTCGATTCTGCAAGCCATGCAAAGCGCCGGCTGCCTGCGCGCCAAACTGGAAATTATCTAATGGCCAGCGATGTTATGGCGATGTCGGGCGCCGCCTATGACGCCCAGGCGCTGAACGGCCTGAAGCGCGATGCCGCCGCCGATCCGCAGGGCAACCTCAAGCAGGTGGCGCAGCAGGTCGAAGGCATGTTTGTACAGATGATGCTAAAGAGCATGCGCGCCGCGCTACCGCAGGATGGCGTACTCAGCAGCGACCAGACACGGCTCTATACCTCGATGTACGATCAGCAGATTGCCCAGCAGATGTCGCAAAAGGGATTAGGGCTCGCCGACATGATGGTCAAGCAGATGAGCAATGCCAACGCGGTCCCCAGCGAAACGGCGGGCACCGCGCCGATGGCGCTGGATAATGAGGTGCTGCAGACGCTACCGAATCAGGCGCTGGAGCAGATGATCCGCCGGGCGCTGCCGAAAGCGCCGCCAGCCGCCGCGCCGCTATCGCTAAACAACGGCAACTTCGTTGCCCGTCTGTCAATGCCGGCGCGCGCCGCCAGTGAGCGCAGCGGGATCCCGCATCAGCTGATTGTCGCCCAGGCGGCGCTGGAATCCGGCTGGGGGCAGCGCGAAATCCCGACCGCTGACGGTACCCCGAGCTACAACCTGTTTGGTATTAAGGCCGGGGGCAACTGGAAGGGGCCGGTTACCGAGATCACCACCACCGAATTTGAACAGGGGGTGGCGAAGAAGGTGAAGGCCAAATTCCGCGTCTACGATTCGTATTTCTCGGCGATTGCTGATTACGTCAAGCTGCTGACCAACAACCCGCGTTATGCCTCGGTTGCCGAAGCGTCTACTCCGGAGCAGGCGGCGCACGAGCTGCAGCGCGCGGGCTACGCCACCGACCCGCAGTACGCCAGCAAGCTGGTCAGCGTGATTCAGCAGATGAAGCACGCCGGGGCGCAGGCGGTGAAAGCCTATGCCGCGGATATTAACGATCTGTTCTAGGTTCGAAGGTCGCGCCTTCTCCCGGCTCGCGCTCCCGGTTAATTCTGCTGCGATATGTTTTCCCGGAGGCGGCGCATTGCGCCTTGTCCGGGCTACCACATCGCACAGTGCTGTAGCCCGGTAATCGGTAGCGCCATCCGGCATAAAAGCGGCTGCGGAATTTTGCAGGCAGATTTACTCAAGTTTTTACTTCTCTGACCGATAACAAGGGCGAGCTGAGCGAATTGACTTGGCAGCATAAGGAACCCTGATGTCCAATAGCTTAATCAATACGGCGATGAGCGGACTGAATGCGGCGCAGGTGGCGCTCAGTACCGTCAGCAACAATATCTCTAACTACAACGTGGCGGGTTATAACCGGCAGACGGCGATTCTGGCCCAAAACGGCGGCCTGGCCACTATGAACGGTTTTATCGGTAACGGCGTGACCGTGACCAGCGTGAACCGCGAATATAACCAGTTCATCACTAACCAGCTGCGCGGCGCGCAGAGCGCGGCCGGTTCGCAGAACGCCTACTACGAAAAGATTTCGCAGATCGATAATCTGCTGGCCAGCAAAACTAATACCCTGTCGGGGAGCCTGCAGGATTTTTTCACCAATTTGCAGAACCTGGTGAGCAACGCCGGCGACGACGCGGCGCGCCAGACGGTACTGGGTAAGGCTAACGGCCTGGTCAACCAGTTTAATAATACCGATAAATATCTGCGCGACATGGACAGCGGCGTTAATCAGCAAATTAACGACACCGCCCAGCAGATTAACAGCTATAGCCAGCAGATTGCCCGTCTTAACGATGAGATTACCCGCCTGCGCGGCAGCGCCAGCGGCGAACCGAACGCGCTGCTCGATCAGCGCGATCAGCTGGTTAGCGAACTCAACCAACTGGTGGGCGTTCAGGTAACCCAGCAGGACGGCGACGCCTATACCGTCTCCTTCGCCAACGGCCTGACCCTGGTGCAGGGCAACAACAGCTATCAGGTGGAAGCGATCCCTTCCAGCAGCGACCCTTCGCGCCTGACTCTCGGCTATAACCGCGGCAGCGGCGCCAGCGAAGTGCCGGAAGGGCAGATCACCAGCGGCAGCCTGAGCGGCGTGCTGCGTTTTCGCAGCGAGACGCTGGACGGCGTGCGCAATCAGCTCGGGCAACTGGCGCTGGCGATGGCCGATAGCTTTAACCAGCAGCACCGCGAGGGCTTCGATCTCAACGGTGAGCAGGGGGGCGATTTCTTCAGTTTCAGCGGCGCGCGGGTGGTTGATAACACGCGCAATACCGGCGATGCCTCGCTGTCGGTCTCCTATACCGATACCAGCAAGGTAAAAGCCAACGACTACCGCGTGGAGTATGACGGCGCCAACTGGCAGGTCAGCCGTCTGCCGGACAACGTCAAAGTCAACGCCACCGCCGGTAAAGATGCAGACGGTAACCCTACGCTGAGCTTTGATGGTCTCGAAGTCAGTATTGATGGCAACCCGCAGCAGAAAGATAGCTTTACGGTGAAGCCGGTCAGCGACGTGGCGGGCAACCTGAAAGTGGCGATTACCGATTCAGCGAAAATCGCCGCCGCCGGTAAAGATGACAGCGGCCGCGGCGATAACGATAACGCTAAAAAACTGCTCGACCTGCAGACCAAAAACCTGGTGGATGGCAAAGCGACGCTCAGCGGCGCCTACGCCGGGATCGTCAGCGGCGTGGGCAACCAGACCGCCGCCGCGAAGGTGAGCAGCGAATCGCAGTCCAGTATCGTCACCCAACTGGCCCGTCAACAGCAGTCGCTCTCCGGGGTAAACCTCGACGAAGAGTATGGCGAGCTCCTGCGTTTCCAGCAGTACTACATGGCGAACGCCCAGGTGATCCAGACCGCCAGCTCGCTGTTCGACGCGCTGCTGAATATTCGTTGATTGTATTGAGGAACTGACAGCATGCGCATGAGCACCAGCATGATGTACCAACAGAACATGACCGGCATCACCGGCAATCAGTCGCTGTTTATGAAGGCCGCCGAGCAGCTTTCAACCGGCAAGAAGGTGATTAATCCCTCCGACGATCCGCTGGCGGCATCGCGGGCGGTGATGCTGTCGCAATCGCAGGCCGAGAACAATCAGTATACTCTGGCGCGCACATTCGCCCGCCAGAGCGTATCAATGGAAGAGACCGTGCTTTCCGGAGCCACCTCGACGATATCTGATATCAAGGCGCTGATCGTTAACGCCGGTGGCACCGAGAGCGATAACGACCGCGATTCGCTGGCGACCCAGCTACAGGGGCTGAAGGATCAACTGCTCAACCAGGCCAACAGTACCGATGGCAACGGACGCTACCTGTTTGGCGGCTATGAGAATGATAAGCCGCCGTTTGTCGATACTAACGGCAAGATTAGCTATCAGGGCGGCAATAAAACCGTGGAACAGAAGGTTGACGCCAACCGTACGATGACCATCGGCCATACCGGTAATTCGGTATTTATGGCGCTGACCAGCAATCCGAAGCCGGAGCCGGACGGCAGCGCGCCGGTCGCCGATGTGTTCGCCAGTATCGATATTGCGCTGGAGGCGTTGAAAACGCCGCTGCAGGAGGCCGATGACGCCACCAAACAGCAGGTGAACGATGCGCTGGCGAAGGCCAACCGTGGCCTCGATAACTCCTACAACAAGGTATTGAGCGTGCGCGCTGAGCTGGGCAACCAGCTACAGGAGATGGATCAGCTCGATAGCATCGGCAAAGAGCGTGATATGACCAACCAGCTGCAGATGAGCGCCCTGACCGATGCTGACCTTGCGGAATCTATCTCTTCTTATTTTATGCAGCAGGCGGCGCTGCAGGCATCTTATAAAACCTTCAGCGATATGCAGGGCATGTCGCTGTTTCAGATGAATCGCTAATCACGAATAACCACTTTTTCATTTAGCACCTTGGCACCACATCCCGTTCTCTCTGTGTACGCGGGGTGAGGTGCCCTTTTTTTCGGGGGCCTGATTAGAGAAGAGAGCGGGTGGGCTCTCAGCGACAAATTCACCACATCGTAGCGTGTAAACTCAAACCGGATCCCAACCTTCACACCGTATCCTCTTCAGGAGAATCCAGGATGTTTACTCATATGCGTATCGCCAAACCCGTCACCGATCTTGCACGGTCCTGTTTGATGTACTGCCAGGGACTGGGCTTACACAAAATTGCTGAATTCAACGATCACGATGGTTTTAATGGAATAATGTTAGGGCGACAGGGGCTCGGCTGGCATATAGAATTTACCTGGTGCCAGTATCATCCCGTGCAACCCTTGCAGACGGAGGAAGATTTACTCGTGCTGTATTACCCGGATAAGAAGGAGTGGTCGGATGCTTGCGCCAGAATGCGCGAAGCGGGCTTTACCTTGACGAATTCTTTTAACCCTTACTGGGATGTCAATGGCCAGACGTTCGTTGATCCAGATGGCTACAGGGTGGTACTCCAGAATAAAGCGTGGGGATAAAGACTCGCGCCTCAATGCGCTAATTCTTCCTCAGCAAGCCCCAATACAGGGATGTTCATTTAAACAGTCTAATGCCTTTCGCCACAATTTTTTTAAATTCAGGGCATTGAATATGTTCCGGCGCAGTACAGCGGGCGGCGTGTTTTAGCCCCTGGCTTAACAGCTGTAACCGACGAATGGTGTTATCAATTTCCTGCGCGCGCTGCTCAAGCCGTTGGTTATCAATGGCTATCTTGCCGTCAGCGTTAAATATCCCGGCTATTTCAGAAAGCGAAAAGCCGGCGGCCTGTCCCAGCACGATCAGTTCCAGCTTATTCAGCACATTTTCATGGTACTGCCTTCGCAGGCCATGACGACCAATCGGTTTGATCAAACCTTTCTTTTCATAAAAACGCAGCGCTGAAGGCGTAATGCCGGACAGCGTCGCGACCTCGCGGATATCCAGTTCTTTCATGATTGACTTAAACCTCACTTTAAGTTGCACACTGGTCAACAGAGTAGCATTGGCTCATAAAAAGGAAGAATAAATTGAAGATGATTGTTGCTGTGCAAATTTTGCTGACGGGCCTCGGCGCCACGTTAGTCATGGATTTATGGTCGCTCTTTCAGAAGCATATACTCAAGATTGCGCCGCTGAACTATGCGCTGGTCGGTCGCTGGGCGTTATGGCTTTGGCGGGGGAAAGTGCGGCATAACACCATCGCCGCAACCCCTCCGCTAGAGGGTGAGCGTTTTATCGGCTGGTTATGCCATTATCTGATCGGTATCGCTTTTGCGGCGGTGCCGCTTGTGTTGAGCGGCGCCGATTGGTTTTATGCCCCCACTCTGGCGACAGCGCTGCTGTCAGGGGTCGTAACCTTATTCGCGCCGTTCTTGATCCTGCAGCCCGCATTTGGTTTTGGCGTCGCGGCCTCACGGACTCCCCGACCGTGGCTGGCGCGTTCGCTGAGCCTGGTGGCGCACCTGGCCTACGGCATCGGGCTGTATCTGGCAGCGAGCGCTTACAGAGTTATGGTGATGTCAGCTGATCTTTAATCTCATCAAACAGGGCAATTAAATGATCGGCCACCACTCTGACGCGCCGCGAGTGGGCTAAATCGGAATGCATCACCAGCCATAGGGTTTGGTCGACGCCGATATCCGCATTCACGCACTGCAGGCCATTTTTCCGCGCCATAAAGTGTGGCAACACGCCCAACCCCAGGCCGGCTGAAACCGCCGACAGCTGCGCCAGCAGCGTGTTGGCTTCCACCCGGCACGGCCTGCCGCGAAGCGTCCGAGTTATCCAGCGCGCGGCGGGCAGATGCTGGTGTGATTCTGGCCAGCCTATGTAGTGAGCGTGATTGAACGCGACGTCGGTAGAGCCTGCTTGTCCGGTATCGGCGCTGTACAGACCAAACCCCACCTTCCCGAGACGCTTCAGCGTCAGGTTGCCGCTTTCCGGTTTGACCATTCGAATGGCTAAATCGGCATCCCGTCGATGCAGGTTGACGGATTGCACGCCGCTGAGCACCTCGACCCGCAGGTCGGGATATTTTTCCATCAAGCCGTTGAGTGAAGGCAGAATAAAATGCGCCGCCAGATTGTCCGAGGTAGCCAGCCGGACCAGCCCGGCAACATTCCCCTGCAGCCTCGCCGTCTCGCCAAAAGCGAGCCCTGCATGCTCGAGCGCCTCTGCTCGCGCCAGCAGCGCCTCGCCATCATCCGTTAGCCGGTAGCCGCTTTGATGCCGGCTGAAAAGGGGGACGGCCAATGATTTTTCCAGCCGGTCGAGTCTTCTTGACAGGGTTGCGATGCCCATATCCATAGTTTCTGCCGCGCCGCTTAGCGTACCTGAGCGGGCCACAGCCAGAAAAATCCGCGTATCGTCCCAGTTAAAATCTGCTTTCATTATTTTCCATTTTTGGAAAACGGCTCTCCGTTTTCATGGCTGTTTTATCACTTCTCCTGGAATGATACTGCACTGCACCTCAAGAGAAGGCAATAAGCAACGACGCGGAAACTCTCGCGTATCAGGCAAGCCAACTCCTTTTCAGCCATTTTCACCGGGATACAGAAGACATGAACGACCTTGTTTTACAGGCCAACCCAACGCCAATGCGCGCATGGCTCGCCGTAGCTGCGCTGGGCGTCAGCGCATTTTCGATTGTGACCAGCGAACTGGCGCCGGTCGGTATGCTCAGCGCGCTGGCAAACGATTTGCATCAGTCGCAGGCGGGAGCGGGTCTTGCCGTCACCGCTTATGGCTGGGTAGCCGCGCTGGCCGCCTTACTGGCCGGCGCGATCCCCGCCCGGATTTCACGTAAGGCGTTGTTGATTGTGTTGATGTTAATCCTCGCATTTTCTTGTCTGGCGGCGACCCAGTCGCACACTATGCAGACATTTATGACGGCGCGGATGACAGGGGCGCTGGCGCATGGCGCATTCTGGGCGCTAATAGGCACCGTGGCGGTACAACTGGTACCGGTTGATAAACTGGGGCTGGCCACCTCGGTGATTTTCGCCGGTGTTTCGGCGGCCAGCGTGTTGGGCGTGCCGCTATCGAGCTTTATTGCCGACATGGTCGGCTGGCGACAGGCATTCAGCGCGATTTCACTGCTCTCACTAGCCACCGCCGTGGCTTTGCTCTGGACGCTTCCCACGCTGGCGGCTCCGCAGCCGTTAGGGCTGAAGGTTTACGTTGGGATAGTTAAGAATCCGCTACTGCTTTCATTGTTCGGCGCTACAGCCTGCGTTATTTCCGCGCATTTTGCAGCTTTCACCTATCTTGAGCCGTTGCTCACGCAAACCCGAGGTATACCGACATCGGCGATTTCCGCGCTGCTGCTGATGTCAGGACTTTCCGGGCTGCTGGGAAATATCATCGCCGGCAAACTCATCGATCGACATATCAGGTTGCTGATTATGACATCACTGCTGCTCAGCGCAGGCGCGCTGGGGATGCTGGGGATGAAGAGCCTGTCCTCGCTTCCTCTTTGGTTCACCGCGGTATTGCTCGGCATATGGGGCGCGGGCATGGCTATCGTGTTCGTTGGCTTGCAAACCTGGCTGCTACAAAGCGCAGGAGAGGCGACGCAGCCCGCATCCGCCTTATATGTCGCTATTTTCAATGCTGCCATCGGCACTGGCGCGCTTGTCGGCGGCCTGGTATCGGCAAGGTTTGGTCTTTCGTCACTGGCATTACTGGCGGCGGTGGCGATGATCTGCGGCATGGCGCTGGTCTGGAAGCTGAAAAGCCCAAGAGCGATATAACGCTTTACTCATCGAATAGTCATCGGTAAATGGACAACGTGAGCGGGTCTGGCAGACGTAAGGTTTGCCAGATATCTGGCTGCGACGGGTGGCGTTATTTTATAACTTATTGAAATTTAATTTGTTTTTGTTTTTTCTCAACGTTCTCCTTCTTTACCGACTTTAAACATCTGTGATTCACCTCTTATTTACATCATTTAAACCAATCGTTAACTGGATAAAAACGCGACAGCCTCGTTATATTAGTTTTGTAAAATAAAACACGGTTGTACATGGTGCAACAAAAGCGAGGTGTTCATGGAGATCGTTACCGCACCGCATCTTGCGGTCAGAAACGAGTGGCTTGCGTTACATCGTGAGGCGCCACTACAACCCGAGCTGCCCATCATTGATGCGCATCATCATCTCTGGGATAGGCAAACCGGACGCTATCTCACCCATGAGTTCAGCGACGATATCCAGACCTCAGGGCATCGCGTTTACTCATCGGTCTACGTGCAATGCCGCTCTATGCTACGCCGCCACGGGCCGGAAACGCTGAAACCGCTTGGTGAAATCGAGTTTGCCAGCGGGATAGCCGCGATGTTCGCCAGCGGACATTATGCAAACGCTCTCGGATGTGAAGCCATCATCGGCGGCCTTAGCTTGCTGGCGGGCGATGCGATGCAGCCTGCCATCGAGAGCGCGCTGGCTTTATCAGGCGGGCGGTTGCGCGGAATGCGTAATCCACTGGCCTGGCATCCGGATCCGCGGGTCACGTCCAGCCCGGTTACGCCACCGGCAGGACTGGCGCTGAGCGACCCGTTCCGTCGGGGCGCTCTCTGCCTTGCGAAAAATGGATTGTCGCTTGATGTGTGGGTTTACCACACGCAACTGGATGAAATTGCCGAGCTGGCGCGGCACATACCAACGCTTCAGATTGTGCTCGATCACTGTGGCGGGCCAGTCGGCGTTGGACCCTATTCAGAAAGGGATCCAGACATGTTTCAGCAGTGGCGAAACAGTATGCGACATCTGGCGGAACTACCGAACGTATGCGTAAAAATTAGCGGATTTGGTATGACGGTCAGGGGATTTCCCTTCGCAGCGGCAGAAACACCACCGGATTCGCAAATGCTGGCACAGGCCTGGCAACCGTGGTTTGAGACCATCGTTTCGCTTTTCGGTGCGGAACGCTGCATGTTCGCCAGCAACTTTCCGGTCGATAAAGGCATGTTCAGCTACGGCGTTTTCTGGAACGCCTGCAAACGCCTGGCGCAACAGATGTCGCCTGGCGAACAGGCGCAGTTGTTCTGGCGCACTGCCGCAACCTGTTATCGGTTAACCTCTGTGGAGAATATCAATGACCAGTAAAAGCGAGCTGAATCAATTTACTGCGACTAAATCGACGCCTGACACATTGCCACAACGCGTTGCTGAGAGGCGGACGCTGGCGTTGGGCGGCCTTGGCTGGACATTTGAAAGCTACGACTCCTTCCTGCTTTCGCTGCTATTGCCGGTACTGGGCGTGGTGTTCGGTATTAATAAAACCGAGCTTGGGCTGTTTATCAGCGTCACGGCCGGGGGGCAGATTATTGGCGGGATCCTGTTTGGTTTTATCGCCGACAAAATTGGCCGTGTAAAAACGGCGCTGACCTGTATCGCCATCTATTCACTCTTTTCCGGCCTGTTAGCCTTTACGCACGATCAACAACATTTCGCGCTTTTACGTTTTTGCGGCGCGCTGGGTATGGGCGGAATGTGGACATCGGGCGCGGCGCTGATTGCGGAAACCTGGCGGCCAGAGCGGCGCGCGCGCGGCGGGGCGCTGATGCAAATGGGGTTGCCCGTTGGCGCAATTCTGTCCATCAGCCTGACGGCAATCGTGAGCTCGGTTAATGGCGGCCTGGAGCAGGGCGCATGGCGCTATCTGTTTATGATCGGTGCGCTGCCGGTGTTCATTATGAGCGTGGTGGCCTGGTTCACGCCGGAATCGCAGGTTTGGCTTGCTCGTCAACAGGCGAAGGCGACGAGTAGTCAACCTGTCGCAAAGCTGGGTAAACACAATCTGAGAGGTCTGCTGCTGGCCTTTGTCTTTATCTTTTTTATTCAGTATCTGTTCTGGGGCGTATTTACCTGGACACCCACCTATCTGCGAGAAGTAAAACACCTGGATTTTCTGCACAGTCTGAAATTTGTACTTGCGCTGCAGGCTGGGGCCATCGCGGGTTTTCTGGTGTTTTCGGTGCTGGCGGATAAATGGGGACGCCGTCCGATGTTCCTGATTTATCTGTTAACGGGCGCCATTGCCGTCGCGCTTTACCTTGTGACCACGCAACCCTTCATTCTGATGGTGGCGATTTTCATGGCCGGTTTTGGTGTTAATGGTATTTTTGCGGGATCGGGACCCTTCCTTGCAGAAATCATTGGAGACACGTCATCGCGCGGTTTCCTGATGGGGCTTGCCTACAATGGCGGCCGGCTGGGCGGATTTATCGCGCCGCTACTGATTGGCGCCGTCGCCAACGCCGGCGGTTTCACCGCGGGACTGGCGACGACCGTGGTCGCCTTCCTTGCGGCGATGCTGGTGGTGTGGCGAGCGCCGGAAACCAGGGGCATCAAGCTGAAGTAACGTATTTCATCTCTACATCGTTTTCCTGATAAACATAATGAAACCCTGCGAGGAAACAATGACCGATCAATTACCGAATAGCGCTATCGACAACGACGCGCTGGAAAAAGAGACCATGCGGCGGGTTATCTGGCGCATCCTGCCCTTTTTGATTGTCAGCTACCTGGTCTCGATTATTGACCGGGGCAATATTGGTATGGCGGCGCTACAGATGAATGAGGATCTGGGCTTGAGCAAGGCGGCTTTTGGCTTCGCCAGCAGCTTGTATTTTGTCGCCTACTTTATATTTGAAGTTCCCAGCAACCTGGCGATGCAGAAGGTGGGCGCGCGATTGTGGCTCCCGCGGATAATGATCAGTTGGGGCGTGGTATCGATGTGCATGGCGCTGGTGCAAAATACAACCACCCTTTATATCGTGCGTTTTCTGCTGGGAGCGGCGGAAGCGGGCTTTTTCCCGGGCGTGGTGCTCTATCTTACCTGGTGGATCCCTTCGCGTTACCGTGCGCGCATTATTGCCTCTTTTATGGTGGCCATTCCACTGGCTAACTTTATCGGTTCACCGCTTTCAGGGTTGATCCTGACGCTGGATGGCTGGTTCGGGTTACGCGGCTGGCATCTGTTATTCATCATTGAGGGGCTGCCTGCGGTGCTGCTGGGGATAGCCGCATTTTTTATCCTGCGTGACCGCCCACATCAGGCTGGCTGGTTGAACGAGCGGCAGAAAGCGTGGCTGGAAAATACGCTTCAGGCAGAGCGCCAACAGCAGAAACAGATCGGTCACATCAGCACATGGCAACTGTTAAAGCATCGCCAAATCTGGCTGATGGCGCTGATATACGCGGGCGCGTCGTCTGCTGGCACCACGCTTAGCGTCTGGTCTCCACAGCTACTGAAGTCTTTCCATCTTGATAACCTGACTACCGGGCTGCTCAATGCTATCCCCTATGGTCTGGCCTCGGTGCTGATGATTGTCTGGGGGCGGAGTTCGGATCGCACCAATGAACGCCGCTGGCACACGGCTCTCACCCTCTTTATGATTGCGGCTGGCGTGTTCGCGGCGTTCATCAATCTGTCGCTGCCGATTACCATTGTTATTCTCAGTACCATATTAATTGGCGCTTATTCGGCGAAGGGGCCATTCTGGGCGCTGGCTTCAGGCTGGATGAGCAGCACGTCAGCCGCTGCGGGGCTGGCGGCAATCGGCGCGATAGCCAACCTGATTGGCGGAGTGGTGATGGTGAATGCCTATGGTGTGATTAGCGAACAGACAGGAAGCCATACGCTGGCGATGCTACCGCTGGCTGGCTTGTGCCTGGCAGGCGGCATCGCGGTGCTGATCATGGGACGCCGTTACTCGCAGCCTGCCGGTCAGGAAAAACCGGTCACCCATTAATAAGCACAGGCGGGATTGTTCCCGCCTTTTCAACATACGTTATTCTTGTATACCGTAAAACGTTTCGCAGAAGGATTTACTGGCCCCTAACTTGATCGACAGGCGGTTGGCCGTCTCGCGCATTAGCTGGCTGAGGCCGCTCTCTTTGCGGTCCGCAGTCAGACGCGATGACGGTCCTGTCAGCGCCAGTGCCGCGATGGGGTTATCGTGGACGCCAAAAACCGGCATCGCGAAGGCGGAGGTGTGCGGATCGCGCGCGCCAGAGGTATAGAACGGCAGCGTTTCTTCGTCTTCCGGCAGCGCCTCACCCAGTCCCCAATGACGTAAAACTTTGCTGATCGCGGAACCATCCAGTGGGAACTGGCTGCCGGGCAGGTTGCTATGGCGTAATCCCTCTGAAGCTTCGGCGCGGAACAGACACAGTCGTTGGCCGCCCTCTATCACATACCAGCTCGCGCTCTCACTGGAGGCCTGAGACAGCGCCTGCAATTCCGGCTGTACAATTCTCGCAAGCTGAAATGATTGCTCATAAAGCTTGCCGAGATAGAGCAGACGGTGGCCGAGCGTATAGGTGCCATCGTCATGCCGGATAATGTAGCTCATACGCTCAAGCGAATTCATTAAGCGATAAACGGTGGTTTTGTGGTATCCCGAAAGCTGGGCCAGCTCAGTTAACGTCAGGCTGTCATTACCGGGACGGAAGCAATCCAGTAAAGCGAGCGCCTTTTCAACGGCAATTACGCCTTCATTCCCCATCATTTTCTCCTTTTGGCCGAACAAAATTGTACCTGAATTTTGTGATTAACATCGTGTTTACATCACAAACACGCTCTCAGCGCTGGCGAAAAGAGAAGCAATGCTCGTATAGTTGTTTTATATAGTACATCTGTGTTGTACATAGTAAAACAAATGGAGACTAACCATGCCTGCATCACAACAGAAATTAATAAATGTGGATATTGAGCGCGTTAGCGCGGAGGAGGTCCGTCAGGCTGCTGAATATCAGGCGGCGATTCTCGCTGACGTGGCCGGACGCCGCGGCACATTACATGGCCGTATCAAGCCACTGGCGCCACATATGGCTGTGGCCGGCCCGGCGATTACCGTAGAGGTCCGCCCGGGAGATAACCTGGCGATTCACGCTGCGATGGCCGTCGCTAAACCTGGCGATGTGCTGGTGATAGACGGCAAAGGCGATCTCTCCTGCGCTTTACTCGGTGAGATCATGGCCACGCAGGCGCAGGCCAGCGGCATCGCAGGTATCATCATTGACGGCGCAGTTCGCGATGCTGAAACCTTAAGTAAACAAAACTTTCCTGTTTTCGCTGCCGGTCTTAATCCGTGTGGTCCCACCAAGTTCATTCCCGGCCGGGTCAATCATGCTATCTCGGTCGCGGGCGCCGCGGTGCAGGCGGGTGACCTGGTGGTAGGGGATATTGACGGCGTGGTGGTTATCCCCCGCGATGAAGTACGCACCATCATTGAGTTGGCGAAAGGTAAACTGGAAGGGGAAGTCAAACGTCTGTCGGCCATCCACGACGGCGATCTTCGCCCGCACTGGCTGGAGAACGCGTTGCGTCAGGCGGGTATGCTGAGCGAAGGGGAGGCATTGCCATGAGCGATAAAAAAGTCGTACTGGTAACCGGCAGCGATTTGGCTGAAGCGGCGCTCGGCATGCTGGAAGATTATGAACTCGTATTTGCTGGCCGCCAACCAACAGAAAACCAATTGATAGCATTATGTCAGCAGCATAATCCGGTCGCTATATTAGTGCGCTATGGCAAGATTACGGCATCTGTGATGGATGCCGCTCCGGCGTTGAAGGTCATTTCCAAGCATGGCAGCGGCATTGATGTCATTGACGTCGAAGCGGCGGCGGCGCGCGGCATCATGGTTCGCGCGGCGACAGGCGCTAACGCCGCGGCGGTTTCAGAACACGCCTGGGCATTAATTCTGGCCTGCGCCAAGTCAATCATTCCGCTTGACCGCCGCCTGCGCGAAGGGCACTGGGATAAATCGACGCATAAATCGCTCGAACTGGAGAGCAAAACGCTGGGGCTGATTGGTCTGGGCGCGATTGGCAGCCGCGTGGCGAAAATTGCCGTCGCCTTCGGTATGAAGGTGCTGGCT
Source organism: Klebsiella sp. PK01 (assembly GCF_057624675.1). Classification (NCBI taxonomy): domain Bacteria; kingdom Pseudomonadati; phylum Pseudomonadota; class Gammaproteobacteria; order Enterobacterales; family Enterobacteriaceae; genus Klebsiella; species Klebsiella sp. PK01. The sequence goes on along the minus strand of NZ_JBYEZM010000010.1, from coordinate 88,067 downwards.
TACGATCCGTATGCCACCACGGTTCCTCCCGGATGCGAACGTGTTGATGTACTCAAACACCTTCTCACGCAGGCTGATGTTGTCTCCCTTCATTGTCCCTTAACGCAGCAAAATCGGGGAATGATAAATGCCGTTACCCTGGCACAGTGTAAACCCGGCGCCATCCTGGTCAATACCGCGCGGGGCGGATTAATCGACGATGCAGCGCTGGCAGCGGCACTAAAAGGAGGGGCGTTGCGCTGGGCGGCGCTCGATAGCTTTAACAGCGAACCACTCACCACGCCGCACATCTGGGAGCGGGTCGAAAATGTCATTCTATCTCCGCACGTTGGCGGCGTAAGCGACGCCTCTTACGTCAAAATGGGTACCGCCGCCGCGGCCAATATTCTACAGGTAGTGCAGGATTCATCGCAGACTGAAACAGCGTACTAACTTGTCTTCCAGCAGCTCCGCTCTTTCGGGGCTGCTGTGCTTTTTGCAAAGAGCAAGCTGAGTGATGCTGTGAGCAATGTTATTGCTCCGCAAAATTAACCAGCGCTTCGCCATCGAGGCGATAGCGGACCCATTCGCTTTGCGCCGCGGCGCCAATACTGAGGTAAAAATCAATGGCCGGCTGGTTCCAGTCCAGCACGCTCCACTCAAGGCGTCCGCAGCGGCGCGCAACCGCATACCGGGCAATGGTTTTTAGCAGCGCTCGACCCGCGCCCTGGCCGCGATAGTCCGGTGAGATATACAAATCTTCCATATAAATACCGTTGCGTCCGAGCCAGGTTGAATAGCTGGTGAAGAACACGGCATAGCCCGCCGTTTTACCGTCAATTTCACAGATCAGCGCTTCGGTTTTACTGTCGTCGCCAAACAGGGTTTCGCGGATCTCTTCGGGGGTGGTGACCACTTCCTGCGGGGCTTTTTCGTACACCGCCAGTTCATAAATCATGTTGTAGATGGCGGAAGCGTCATCCGCACGGGCCTGTCTAATCGTAATACTCATTAGTTTTCCTGTCGTTTTCACACGTTAACGATATTGATGACGCTAAGCATAGGGGGTATTGTCAGAAGAATTAAGTGCAATGAAATCACCCAATGATGAATATTATGCATCCGGCGCTCAGACGCCTCGATCTCAATCTGCTGCTCGTTTTTGATGCTATCTATCGCCACTGTTCCGTTCGTCTTGCCGCCGATGAGCTGGCGATGAGTACCTCCGCGTTGAGCCACGCGCTGTCGCGGCTGCGCGTGGCGCTGAACGATCCGTTGTTTTTTCGCGAAGGACATCGGATGTGCCCGAGCGTCTATGCCACTCAGCTCGCGCCCTCCATCGCTTCAGTATTGAAATTGCTTAATCAGGAACTCACGCGACAGCCAGAGTTTATTGCCGCCGACAGCACCGAGCGGATCCAGATAGCTATTACCGATTTCACCGCGTTATGCATTTTCCCTGCGCTGATGCAAAAGCTGCAGCATGAAGCGCCGGGATTGCGTTTTGAACTCCGTTATTTGCCGCATAGCCCGGCACTGACGGAGCTGCTGGCGGGAGAGGTGGATCTGGCGCTGGGCTTCAGCACCGCTGAAGATATCCGTCATCATGAACTGGAGGAAATTGACTGGTTTGAGGATGAGTACGTGGTTATCAGCAATACCCGTCGCACGGCGCTGACGCTGGCGGATTATCTCGCCGCGCGGCATCTGGTGGTCACGCCGTGGAATGAAAAGCAGGGAGTGTTGGATTTACGCCTGCAGGAATTAGGCTATACGCGGCAGATAGCGCTCAAAACCCCTTCGATGCTCAGCGCGCCGTTTATTGTGGCGCAAAGCGATCTGTTAATGGCGATTCCTCGTTATGCCGCAGAGAAGTTCCTTCATGCCGCCCCGATCGCGATTTTTCCTTTGCCGTTCGCCATAAGCCCGTTCACCGTGAAGATCTATTCCCATAAACGCGGCGGGCAGCGAGGAGCAACCAAATGGCTTAAGACGGCGCTACAAAGCCTGGCGTTGGCAGCGAATGCCGGGAGTTTTTAACCTCAAAGAACCGAACTTAAAATAACTATCGCTATGGTAACCGTCGCGACAAAACCGGTCTGAAAGGCGAGCGTTCGGATAACGGGGATCCCGGCGGTATGCGCAATATAATGGACAATGCGCGCGAGCAAATAAACTTTAGCCGCAATTAACGTTATGGCGTTATTGACGTTAAGCAACGCGGCGACCACCACCAGTGGGGCAAAAATAACGAGGTTTTCTACCGCGTTGGCGTGCGCCTTTTGCGCACGCTGCGCCCAGGGCGCCAGCCCGGTTGATGGCGAATGGCCGTTTCCCGCCGCGGGCGCGACGTTAACGCGCGCGGCTCGGGCAATAATATAGGGGATCCACATCATAACCGTTAGCAGACAAATTAACGCAAGGATAATCAGTTCAGGATTATTTTTCATGGCAATTGACTCTGGTAATTAATAACGATAGAGGAAAGTCTATGGCTAAGGTTAAAATAGAACCATATGCAAAAATGACAATTTCAATACCATTAACGACATGAAGATAAATATTCTGACTCTGGATGGCGTTTTCGACACCGGCTTAGCGACGTTGCTGGATACGTTCGCCGCGGCCAATGATATGGCGCGACGCCAGAGCATGAATATTTCTCGCTTTGAGGTGCAAATGATTGCCGTGACCGGGCAGGTTAAATCAGCCCATGGGTTGAGTATTCCTGCTCATCAGGCATCGGGTTTGGATTATCCCGACTGGATTGTGGTGCCGGCGATCAACGTTCACGCACGACAATCGCCACCGGATGGCTGGCACGATATTGCTGACGCTAAGCGGTTTTTGCAAAACATGGCGAAGCGCGGCGTTAAAATTGCCGCCGCCTGTTTAAATACCTTCATCCTGGCGGATAGCCGTTTGCTCAATGAGCAGACCGCCGCTGCGTCATGGCTCAATGCGGCTGCGCCGATCCTTCCCGGCGCAATGATGGGCCATGTGGAGCTGGCGCTGTGGCTGATTCGCCAGAGCAGCCCGCCGCTTGCGGATTTGCTGGCAAAAGCGATGGCGGCTGATATCCGCCATCCTCAGGTTTCACGCCTGCCGGCAGGTTATCCTCAGTATGCCGATGACCTGATCAACCGCTTTGCGCACTGGTCGCGAGCGCATCTGGCACAGGGATTTTCCCTGCAGGCGGCTGCCGGCGCGCTTAACGTGCATCCACGCACCTTACAGCGCAGAATGGAGGCCGCGCTGGGGAAATCACCGTTGGCTTTTTTCCAGCAATTGCGGGTCGAACGAGTAAAGCAGCTGCTTGCCGAGGGGAAAGATATTGAGACGATTACCGCTGACGTGGGTTATTCGGAAGTGTCGACGCTGCTGGCGTTGCTGCGCCGTCAGACTGGAAAGGGAATACGGGCGCTGCGTCATGCTGTGTGATTTTATTTATAAGTCAGGGTAAGATGCGGTAAGTTATTATTCTGAGCAGGCTACCAGTGAATGCGACCAAAAGTAACATCACTATTTAATAGCACCTTTATTACTTTTTTTTGACGCTATAACTATTTTAATAATACCATAAATTATTATTGTAACTATACTGCATAGAAACCAGCATCCTGGAATTGCAAAGTAATAAAATGTAAAAAGAGAAATGATAATGACATAAACTTTAAGGTCGTTAAGTATTTCTTTAAAAAAAGGAGATAAACAGGGCATTACATCACCTTTTTAATCTTTAAAAATACCATGCTGCTGATAATGATAGCACCTATGAATGATAATATAACCAAAAAGATAAACCATGAATTAAACGAATCGATAAAAACTGATTTTTCCATAAAGTTGATAACTTCATCAGCCTTTAATAGGCGAAACGCTAATTCAAACATCAGGGTAACCAGGATGATAAATGATAGGATGAAAGAAAAAATAATAAAAATCCATTTTTTCATAATTCATTCCTCATGATATGGTGCTAATTACACCTCGTGTTTTTATCATGAAAAGGGAATTCAGGCAATGTCTTTATGGAAAGGTTCAGACGGCAGCGATTTCTGCAAGAAAACTCAGGGATATATCGCCTCAGTTATATTTGGCACTCTATAACAATAATATGGAAATGCTTTATTTTCTTGTCAGCGATAAAATTGATAGAGCTTTGATAAATGCAATAGGGCTTCGCGGAGAAGAGCGCATTCTTTCCGTAATGAAAAGCTTAGCATATTAATCGTCATTGAATAAGTTTGAGTTACGTAGGGTGGGAAATATTCACAGCATCTACCCGCGGTACTTTTTTGTCGGGTGGCGGCTAGCGCCTTACCCGACCTACGGAACGTACCATTGCGAACTGAAACTGCCGGTGTTGTTGGCCTCAAAATCCCCCGGTGGCGCTGCCGCTTACCGGGGCTACTGCGCTTTGCGATTTGGTAGCCCGGAGTAGGCGCAACGCGCCGCGTCCGGGAAAAACCATTAAAAAAGTTGCAAACCGATAACAGTATCTACCACGGCATGTGATCTGTAGGCCCGCGCAAGCGTAGCGCCGCCGGGCAATAACCGCGGGTAAAGAGCTACTTTCGCGCCGGATGGCGGCTGCGCCTTATCCGGCCTACGGTCTACGACTCGTACCATTGAGAACTGAAACTGCCGGTGTTGGTGGCCTCGAAATCCCCGGTGGCGCGAGCGCTTACCGGGGCTACGGCACTGTGCAATTTGGAATTATGTTGCGCAAAGAACAATTGCTAGTCAGGATTATTTCTTTTTCTTCACCACTTTCCATTTTCCGCCAGCGGCGGTGTCGGCCAGCACGATTTTAAATCGGTTACTTTCCCAGTGGGGCAGGCCTAATACACGCCGCGCTATACGGTTACCTTTCGCCTTAATCATGATGTCGCTCCTTATTTTATTAAAGATGCACTAAACCCACGCAGGAAAATATTCTGCGTTTCCCGAGGTTTTAATTTTATAAAAAAATAAAATTCACTAACAATTAAATTCAGGCTTTATTGTAGGGTGGCTATTTTTTAATTCAAGCCGCTATGAACATTCGGACCTTAGTAGCAATAAAAACGTTTTTCCAGGCTTTTATCCCAGTAAACGTTTTTTATTGCCATTTTGTCCGGCGAAAAAGAAGGAAATAACGGCAGGGTTAAAACGTCATACCGCCGATAACGGCCGCCAGGCGATCGAACATTTCGCCAAACAGGTGTTCGCAGAAGGGGGCCAGCATCGGCATCATCATGCCGAGGGTCATAATGCCAAAGGTCATGGTCACCGGGAAACCGATCACGAATACCGACAGCTGCGGCGTCATGCGGTTGAGCAGACCCAAAGCGATATTGAGCGTGAGCAACAGACAAATCAGCGGTAACGCCAGCATCATGCCGTTGATAAAGATTAACGAACCCAGTTGGGCGAGCGCCAGGAAACCGTTGCCGTTTAGCGGCTGGCTCTGGATCGGCAGGGTATGGAAGCTGTCGGCCAGCAGCGAGATAAGCCACAGGTGGCCGTCAAAGCTTAAAAACAGCAGCATTGCCAGCAGGTTCAGCAGCCGCGCCAGCACCGGCATATTGGGGCCGCCGCTGGGGTCGAAGAAGGTGGCGAACGATAGCCCCATCTGCATGCCGATGACTTCGCCGGCGATGCGTACCGCGGCGAAAGCCAGCTGCATCGTCAGCCCCAGCGCCGCGCCGATCAGGATCTGCTGAATCGCCAGCCATAAACCGGCAGCAGAGATAATGGGGATCGCGTTGACGGGCAGCGTTGGGGCGATCAGTATCGCAATCAGGCCGCCGAGGCCGATTTTCACCTTTTTGCTTATCTGCTTTTCACTCAGTACCGGCGCGGTGCTGATGAGGGCCAGAATACGCAGCAGCGGCCAGAAATACTGGCTGAGCCATTCGCTAAGCTGGGCGCTGTCAAAGGGGATCACGGCTAGCCGATAATATTAGGCAGGTTGCTGAATAACGTGCGCATATAGTCCAGCAGCAGGTTCAGCATCCACGGCCCGGCGATAATAATCGTCGCCACTACCGCGAGAATTTTGGGGATAAACGACAGGGTCATCTCGTTAATCTGGGTGGCGGCCTGCAGCAGGCTGACCACCAGCCCGCTGATTAGCGCCGCCAGCAGCAGCGGGGCGGCCAGCGCCAGGGCGACCTTCATCGCTTCGGTGCCAATGGCCATCACGGATTCTGGCGTCATGATTGTTCTCCGGCGGTTCAGGAATAGAAGCTCTGCGCCAGCGAGCCGAGCAGCAGCTGCCAGCCATCCACCAGCACAAACAGCATTAGCTTAAACGGCAGCGAGATCGTCGCCGGCGGCACCATCATCATCCCCAGCGCCATCAGCACGCTGGCGACCACGAGATCGATAATCAGGAACGGAATAAACACCGTAAAACCAATCTGGAAAGCGGTTTTCAGTTCGCTGGTGACGTAGGCGGGCAGCAGAATACGCATCGGTACCGCCTCCGGCCCGGCCAGCGGCGGCTGGTTGGCCAGACGAGCGTACAGCGCCAGGTCGCTTTCGCGGGTCTGGCGCAGCATAAATTCGCGCAGCGGCTGCGCGCCTTTATCCAGCGCCGCATCAAGGCCGATTTTGTCCTGACTAAAGGGCAGGTACGCCTCCTGATAGACCTTGTCGAACACCGGCGACATGATAAAGAAGGTCAGGAACAGCGCCAGCCCGAGCATCACCTGGTTCGGCGGCGCGGAAGGCGTGCCCAGCGCGTTACGCAGCAGACCCAGTACGATGATAATGCGGGTAAAACTGGTCATCATCAGCAGCATCGCCGGCAGGAAGGTCAGCGAGGTCAACAGCACCAGCGTCTGCACCGGCAGCGACCAGCTCTGGCCGCCGTTAGCCAGCGGCTGACTGATAAGCCCCGGCAGCTGTGCGAAGGCGGCAGGGCTCAGCAGCAGTAACGCGGCGGCGAGCCACGGCGCCCGACGGCGAAGGCAAGCGAACAGAGTAGGGAACATGGCTATTTTTCCGGGCGTTTGAGGACGTTTTGCATCAGCTGGCGGAAGTCGTTAGCAGGCGTGACCGCCGTGTTATCTTCATCACGCGGCGGCGCCGGGAACTGATGAAGCGGGGTGATCTGCTGGGCGGTGACGCCCAGCACCAGCAGGGTATTATCGACTTCTACCACCACCACGCGCTCGCGTTGGCCAACCTGGCAGCTGGCGCGCAGGTTAAGCAACCGGCCGTTGCGCGCCTGCGGCGCAAAGCCGAGACGGCGGAACAACCAACCGGCCAGTAGGATCAGGAGCAGAATCGCGCCGAGCGCGCTGCTTACCTGCATGAGCGCCGAGCCGCCGGATATTGCCGTTTCGGTAACCGGTTGGCTGGTCTGCACGGTAACGGGGGCGGTCATTAGCGGCTCAACCGACGCATACGTTCGGACGGAGTAATGATATCGGTAATGCGCACGCCGAATTTGTCGGCCACCACCACCACTTCGCCCTGGGCTATCAGATAGCCGTTGATCAGGATATCCAGCGGTTCGCCCGCCAGGCCATCCAGCGCGACAACCGATCCCTGCGACAGGCGCAGCAGCTCTTTAATCGTCATTTTGGTGCGCCCCAGTTCAACGGTCAGCTTCACCGGAATATCGAGGATCAGATCGATATCCTGCAGGCTGCCGAGCGCATCCTGGGCCTCCAGCGATTTGAACACCCCATCGGTGGTGGCGCTGGATTTCTCAGACGACTGTTGTTCATTAAGCGCATCAGCCCACAGATCGTCTACGGATTCCTTTCCTGCGCCAGACGGTTGCTTAGGATCACTCATTGGGCTGTTCCTCACTCAGAGCATTCAAAATAGGGTTTATCAAGTGTTCAACACGAAGGGCGTACTGCCCGTTTAAGGTGCCATATTGGCTGGTCAGCACCGGCACGCCGTCGACATGGGCGATAATGCGATCCGGTTTATCTATCGGTAAAACGTCGCCAGGCTGCAGCTTAAGAATTTTCGACAAGCGCATCGGGATATCGACGAAGTTGGCAATCAGCTCCAGCTCGGAGTGCTGCACCTGCTTGACCAACGTTTCGCGCCACTGGCTATCTTCCTGGCGGGAATTCTCCAGCGGCGGATTGGTCAGCAGTTCACGCAGCGGCTCAATCATGGCGAAAGGAATACAGATATTAAATTCACCGCTTAGCGCGCCAATCTCCACCTGGAACGGCGTGGTCACCACGATATCGTTCGGCGAGGTGGTGATGTTGGTGAATTTGACCTGCATCTCCGCACGCACGTATTCGACGTCAATCTTATAGATTGCGCTCCATGCGTCGCCGTAGGCGTCCAGCGCCAGGCGCAGCATGCGTTTGATGACCCGCTGTTCGGTGGGCGTGAATTCTCGGCCTTCGACCTTGGTCGGGAAACGCCCGTCGCCGCCGAACAGGTTATCGACGGCGATAAACACCAGGCTCGGCGCGAAGACAAACAGCGCCGTGCCGCGCAGCGGGTTCAGGTGTACCAGATTAAGGTTGGTCGGCACCGGCAGGTTGCGGGCAAACTCGTGGTACGGCTGAATTTTAATCGGCCCGACGGTGATGTCCGGGCTGCGGCGCAACAGGTTGAACAATCCCATGCGGAACTGCCGGGCAAAACGCTCGTTGATAATTTCCAGCGCCTGCAGGCGTTCACGCACCACGCGGCGCTGGGTATTCGGATCGTAAGGCTTAACCTCGCTCTCTTTACCGCCGACAACCGTCTCGGGCTCGTCGCCCGTGTTGTCGCCGTTGAGCAAGGCGTCGATCTCTGCCTGTGAAAGAATGCTATCGCCCATGGTGATTACCGCAGTATGAAGGCGGTGAACAGCACATCGCTGACCACCTGCTTCGGTTGTCCCTTAACCAGCGGCGCGCTCAGCGTCTCTTTGATCTGCGCGACCAGCTGCTGCTTGCCCTGCTCATTCGCCAGGTGACCGGCCTCCTGACGCGAAAGCAGCATCAGCAGACGGCTACGCACCTCCGGCAGGAAATCATTAAGCTGGCGGCGGGTTGCTTCATCCGGCAGGCGCAGCGTCAGGCCGATATACAGTACGCGGTCCGGATCGTTGTCCGGGGTCACCAGATTGACGGTAAAGGTATCCAGCGGCATAAATACCGGCGGCGCGGGCGGTTTTGCCTTTTCGATGGCGGTTTGCGCGCCGCCGTCGCGCTGTTGCAGCAGCCACCAGCTGTAACCTGCGGCAGCACAGGCGGCCACGGCCACGATCGTCAGCAGGATGATCAATAAGGGGCGTTTGGGCGCGGTTGCCGGAAGGGAGTTTTGAGACATAGCCAAATCAAATTCCTGTTGTTCCGCCCGCCGCGTTGCTGACGGGCATCACGCGCGGCGGCGCCGCACGTATGACATATAAAGGTATTATCGCGGCTAACGCGCGAGGCAATAGCCGGAATAAACGGGCAAATGGGGGCCAGATTGGCCGTTTAGCGCCCCTCAGGCGAAAATATCGACGCCGTTGACCTGGCTGACCATTCGCTGCAGGGCTGCCGGGGCGCTGACTGGCTCAATCGGCGCGCCATCGTTGCCGCCGCCGTGGCGTTCCGCGTAGCTGGCGCGGCCTTCACCGTTGCCGTTTTGCTGCTGCCATTGCGGCGTCGCTTCGCCGCCAACGCTGCTCTGACCGAGGTTGATTCCGCTCTCCGCCAGCGCGTGACGTAGCTGCGGCATAGCCGCCTCGACCGCAGCGCGTACCTGACCGTGTGCGGAAGCGATATGCAGCTGCGCCTGTTTATCGTCGAGCTGTAGAGTGATCTGCAGCGCGCCCAGCTCCTGCGGATGCAGGCGCAGTTCGGCGCTCTGCTGGCCATTGCGGTGGAACATCAGCACCTGCTGGCTCAGCGCCTGCTGCCATTCCGGGCTACCAAGCTGGGCATTAAGCTGCGGCGTCGGCGGCGCGGTTACCAGCGCACTGGCGGGCGTGGCGCTCTGGCTGGGGCTGGCGGCGGCGAAAGCGACGGCGGCTGGCTGCGCCGGAGTATTCTCCGCCGGACGTTCGGCCATATCGTGCTGCGGCGTGGCCGCGGCCTGCGCGACAGGGGAGGGCAGATTTTGCCCGCTAAGGGGATCCGTGCCCGGCTGCGGCTTCGCCGCCGCTTCGCCTTCCGGCAGGTTCGCGACATGCTGAATAGCTGCATTGCCGATGTGGAGCGCGGTTTTATCGCCGCTGGGCGCTGGTTGTTGAGCCAGCGGTAGCGCGGTCTGCGGCGGCGGGGCGACGATTGCCGCCGGCAGCATGGCGTACAGCGCCTGCAGCGTCGCCGGATCTAAGGTTTTCGCCTCGCTGAGCGGCGGCGTATGCGGGCCGCTATCCTCTTTTTTCGCTGTTGCGTCGACGGCGTTTCCCGCCGATGGCGGTAACGCATTGACCAGCAGCGCGCCGCGTTCGCCGAGCGCCGCCAGCAGCTGGTTAAGCTGGTTACGGCTTAGCGGCGGGGCGCTTTCATCATCGGCGCTCAGCGCCGCGGGCGGCAGCGTGCCGCTTTGCGCGGGCGTGAAGCGCGCGCCGAGCAGTTGCGCGAAGGCAGACGACAGCTGAACGTCGTCGAGCGCCAGATCCGGCAGGGCGCTGGCGTCGCCGGGCAGGCTAAGGGCGGGCAAAGCATTGAGATTCATGAAGCGGTATTCCTTTGTGTACTGCGTTGCGCGAACTCATCCATCAATTTTTGATTGCGTTTGTTTTCCAACTGCAGCTCGGCGTTTTGCGCGCGCGTGTGCAGAGTATCGTAGGCGTTCAGCCGCTGCTGATGGTCCTGCCACTGCTTCACGGCGTGCTCCACCTTTTGTCCCCACTGCAGCAGCTGCTGGCGCTGTTGTTCGATGGCCTGTTCGAGGGTGGCGATAAACTGCTGGTAGTTCTGCCAGCGAGAGCTTTCCATGCCGCCGGAAAGGGTGCTGTTGAGCTTTTGCCGGTACTCGTCCTGATAGTTAAGCAACATCGTCAGCTGTTGCTCGGCGGCCTGTTGCGCCTGGCGCGCCTGGCCCAGACGCTGCGCCGCCTGTTCGACGGCCTCCTGGGCCAGATTGCGCAGGGTAATCAAAGGGGACTGTGCTTTCATCGCGTGGCGTCTCCGATGGCGTTAAACAATCAGCTGCTGTAGCTGCTGACAGGCTTCGTCATAACCGCAGCGCTCGAAAATTCCCTGCTGCAGATAGGTCTCCATTTGCGGATACAGGGCAATGGCTTTATCCAGCAGCGGGTCGCTACCGGCGGCATAGGCGCCGACGCTTATTAAATCGCGGTTACGCTGGAAGCTGGCCAGCATCTGCTTAAAGGTACGTACCCGGCGATAATGTTCGTCATCGATAAGCGACGTCATCGCGCGGCTGATCGAGGCTTCAATATCGATGGCCGGGTAGTGACCGGCTTCCGCCAGCCGTCGGGACAGCACCACGTGGCCATCGAGGATCGCGCGTGCCGAATCGGCAATCGGATCCTGCTGATCGTCCCCTTCGGTCAGTACGGTATAGAAGGCGGTGATCGAACCGCCGCCGCTGATACCGTTGCCCGCGCGTTCAACCAGCGCCGGCAGTTTGGCGAATACCGAAGGCGGATAGCCCTTGGTAGCCGGCGGTTCGCCGATCGCCAGCGCGATTTCACGCTGCGCCATCGCATAGCGGGTGAGCGAATCCATGATCAGCAGCACGTGCTGACCGCGGTCGCGAAAATCTTCGGCAATGCGGGTGGCGTAAGCGGCGCCCTGCATGCGCAGCAGGGGGGATACGTCTGCCGGGGCGGCGATCACCACCGAACGCGCGCGGCCTTCGGCGCCGAGAATATTCTCGATAAAGTCTTTGACTTCCCGGCCGCGTTCGCCGATCAGGCCGACGACGATGACGTCGGCCTGGGTGTAGCGCGCCATCATACCCAGCAGCACGCTTTTACCAACGCCGGAGCCGGCGAACAGCCCCATACGTTGGCCGCGCCCAACGGTCAGCAGACCGTTAATGGTGCGCACGCCGACGTCCAGCACCTGCTCGATAGGGGTACGCTGCAGCGGGTTAAACGGCGCGGTAATCAGCGGCGCGCGATAGCCGGTTTCCGGCGCGGGCAGGCCGTCAAGCGGCCTGGCGCCGCCGTCGAGCACGCGTCCCAGCAGCGCCGGGCCCAGCGGGAGTTGTTTACCGGCGTGCTGGCCGTCCGCCGTGCTACGGGCGTAAACCCGCGCCCCAGGTACGATCCCTTCGACCTCTTCCAGCGGCATCAGATACAGCCGCTGATCGTTAAAGCCGACCACTTCGCTTTCCACTTCCTGCACGCCGTTGCCGCCGTCGCGCTCGATAAGGCAGGTTGCGCCGAGCGGCAGCTGCAGACCGGTGGCCTCCAGCACCAGGCCGGTGGCGCGGGTCAGCCGACCGTAGCGTCGCACGGTCGGCGTTCGGGCGATACGCTGTTCCAGCGCTTCAAGCGAATTCAGCCAGCGGCCAAGACGGGCGGTCATTACAGCGCTCCCGGTGCGGCGAGGCGACACAATTCATGCCAGCGGGTGGCGAGACTGGCGTCGAGATCGCCCTCTTCGGCGCTGACCTTACAGCCGCCGGGATGCAGATCGCCGTCCGCCAGCAGCCGCCAGCCGTGCAGGCTGAGGGTGGTACCTAACTGCTGCTCAACGCGCTCATAATCTTGTGGGTGCACACGCAATTGCGGCTTGCCGTTGAACATCGGCTCTTGCTGGATCAGCTGTTGAATTTGCGTCAGCAGGGCGGTGCCGTCACAGACCGGCGGCTGGCCAAGCACCTGTTTTGCGGCGGTCAGCGCCAGCTGCATCAGACGTGAGGCGATCACCGAATCGAGCGCATCAAGGGTGTGCTGAAACTCGCTCACCAGCTGCTGCCAGTGGTCGGTCAGCGGCTGTTGCTGCTGCTGAGCTTCCAGTAGTCCCTGCTGGCGGCCCTCCTCAAGCCCCTGCTGAAATCCGGCTTCATAGCCTTTTTGCTGGCCATCGGCATAGCCGGATTGCTGACCTTGCTGCTCGGCCTGTAGGCGCAGGGCGGCAAGCTGCTGCTGCAGTTCTGCCTGAGCGTCAGGCTGCAAGGCTTCGTTATCCAGCGTCGGCAGCGGCGGTTCGAAAGCCGGGGCCGCGTCGCCAAGGTCGTTGAGCGACCAGGGCTGCCAGGGCATGGAATTAATGCGATCAGACATAGGTGTCCTCGCCGCCGCCAATGATCATTTCGCCGCTTTCCGCCAGCCGTCTGACTATCAGCAGAATCGCTTTCTGTTCGTTTTCCACCTGCGACATGCGCACCGGCCCACGGTTGGCGAGATCGTCGCGCAGAATATCGGCCGCGCGCTGCGACATGTTTTTGAGGAACTTCTCGCGCAGCGGCTGTTCGGCGCCCTTCAGGGCAATCAGCAGCGATTCGCTGTCCACGTCCTGCAGCAGGCGCTGGATACTGCGATCGTCGACCTCCACCAGGTTTTCGAACAGGAACATCTCGTCGATGATCTTCTGCGCCAGCTCACCATCGTATTCGCGCATCGCGTCGATAACGGCTTCTTCCTGCTGGGTTTTCATCAGGTTGATAATCTCGGCGGCGGTACGCACTCCGCCCATTTTGCTGCGCTTGAGGTTCTGGCCGTCGAGCAGGTTGTTGAGCACTTCGGTCAACTCCGCCAGCGCCGCCGGCTGCACGCCGCCGAAGGTGGCGATACGCAGCATCACGTCGTTGCGCAGGCGCTCATCGAACTGCGCCAGAATATCCGCCGCCTGGCCGCGCTTGAGGTGTACCAGGATGGTGGCGATGATCTGCGGGTGTTCATCGCGGATCAGGTCGGCGGCGCTCTGCGGCTCCATAAAGTTGAGCGTTTCCATCCCGGAGGTGGTTTCGCGGGATTCGAGAATATCCTCCAGCAGGCTGGCGGCGCGCTCTTCGCCCAACGCTTTCACCAGCACCGACCGCAGATAGTCGCTGGCGTTGACGCTCAAGGCGGCGAACTGTTCGGCATCGTCTTCAAATTCAGAGAGGATCTCGCCGAGCTGTTTATGCGAGACCTGGCTCATGCCGGCCATGGTGCCGCTCAAAAGCTGGACTTCGCGGGAGGAGAGGTGCTTGAGCACCTCCGCCGCGCGGTCTTCGCCCAGCGTCATTAATAAAATGGCGCTTTTATCGGTTCCGGTCAGGCTCATAGTTCGTTACTCATCCATTGGCGGATTACCAGAGCGACGACCCGCGGATCTTTATCCGCCAGTTCGCGGATGCGCTGGCTCTGGACTTCTGCGCTGACGCGCTGCTGCGATTTACGGCGCAGCGCCAGCTCCTCATTGCTTGGTTTATGGCTGTCGTTCGCTTTAGCGACCGGCGCGCTGGCGGCGGCGACCGCGGCTTGCTGTGCGGCCTGACGCTGCTGCAGCTGTGGCTTAATCAGCTTGCGCCACAATACCCAGCCGACCAGCAGCACCAGCAGATAACGTCCCAGTTCGAGCAGCAAATCGATAAACGCCTGGCTCTGCCAGAACGGCAGCTCGCCGCCGGTCATCTGATTGTCGGTAAATGGCGTATTGACCACCTGCAGGCTATCGCCGCGGGTGCTGGAGTAGCCCATCGCTTCGCGCACCAGCGCTTCAATCTGCGCCAGTTGTTCTTTACTCATCGGCTGCGCTTTGCCGTCGGCGTTGAGGCTGTAGTTCACCACCACGGCGACCGACAGACGCTCCACCGTCCCGGCTTTTTGTTGGGTATGGCGGATGGTGCGATCGAGTTCGTAGTTGGTGGTGGCGTCGCGTCGGGTGCTTAACGGGCCGCTGTTGGCCGCGGCGCTGCGGGTGTTAGTCGCGTTGTTGGCGTTATTGGCCGCCGGTTTAGCGCTTTCAATCGGCGCCGTTGCCGGCGCGCTCGGCTGGTTGGATAACGCCCCAGGGACGCCGCCCACCTGCGGACCGCCAATTTGCTCGTTGCTACTGGTTTGCTGCGAACGGATCGCCGCTTTCTCGGGCTGCTGGTTCGGCTGATACTGTTCGTCGGTCTGCTCGCGGGAGGCGAAATCGATCTGCGCGGTCACCTGAGCGCGGACGTTGGCGCTGCCGACCACCGGCGCCAGGATAGTTTCAATGCGTCGCTGATAGCCGTTTTCCACTTCGTTGGCATATTTCAGCTGCGAGGCGTTGAGGTCGCGTCCGGTGCCGTCGGACTGCGTCAGCAGGCGTCCGGCCTGATCGACCACGGTGACGTTACCCGCCGGCAGGCCGGCGACGCTACTCGATACCATATAGACGATAGCGTTGATTTGGCCATCATCCAGCGCACGACCCGGCTGCAGCGTCAGGGTGACAGAGGCGGAAGGGGATTTTTGCTCGCGGACGAACAGCGAGGGCTTCGGCAGCGCCAGGTGCACCCGCGCATTCTGCACCGGCCCCAGCGACTCGATAGTGCGTGAGAGTTCGCCTTCGAGAGCGCGCTGATAGTTAATCTGTTCGCTGAACTGGCTGATACCGAATTTTTCCTGATCCAGCAGTTCGAAGCCGACGGCGCCGCCCTTCGGCAGCCCTTGCTGCGCCAGACGCAGGCGGGTTTCATGCACTTTTTCCGCCGGGATCATCAGCGCCGCGCCGTTCTCGGCGAAGCGGTAGGGGATGTTCATCTGCGTCAGTTGGGTGACGATAGCGCCGCCGTCGCGATCGTTCAGATTGCTGTACAGCACGCGATAATCCGGGCTTTTCGCCCACAGCAGCAGCGCGACAATAATGGCAATCGCGGCGGAGGCGGCCACCAGCAGCGGAATTTTTGGATTGGCGCGCAGACGACTCCAGATGGCCTGCAGGCCGTTGTCGCGGCTTTCGCCGGCGGATAACGAGGCACTCATGGTAGGCGGTATCCTTCGCTGGCGTTCAGACGGCGACGCGCGCTGGCGTGCTGACGAACGGTATGGATAGCGTTATGTGACAAAACAGACTCCCTGATACACATCTTTTCTCAATAGCGGCGCTCCCATTTCTGGGCAGGCCATTATTCGTCTTATCAGATGATTCTGATTGCCCGATAAGCCGGGTTTTTTGCAGCTAATTAACCGCTTTAAGCAAAAATCACTGTGTTAGGGTGTGCAGCATTGGAGAAATACAGGGTGAAATAGCGCCTGGCGATCACGAGAGTATTGAGGAAAAGATGGCGATTCAGGGTATTGAAGGCGTACTGCAACAGATGCAGGCGATGGCGATTCAGGCGGGAAAAAACGGGCAGAATAGCGTACCGCAGGGAGTCAGTTTTGCCAGTGAACTCACCGCCGCGCTGGGTAAAATCAGCGATACTCAGCAGGCCGCGCGTCAACAGGCGCAGAACTTCGAGCTGGGCGTGCCGGGCATCAGCCTTAATGATGTGATGGTCGATTTACAGAAATCTTCAGTTTCATTGCAGATGGGCGTGCAGGTGCGTAATAAGCTGGTGGCGGCCTATCAGGACATTATGAATATGCCAGTTTAGTCATAAAATCTCGGCGCTACTTCTTCCTGCAAACCGCTATGCTTAACGCTGGCGGTTTTGTCTATTTACGGCGACAACGGCAAAAAATTGCGCGCCTCTGCATTGATTTTAACCCATCAACCGGTGAATGAATGAGTCTGAAATATCACTACAATCGATAGGGGATACAGATCAATAGCCGTTCATCGATCGATACAAACGATCTGACTACTACCACTACAAACTGTATGGTCTTGCCAAAATAATTCTAATTTGGAATAGCAGATGTCCGAAAAAGTAGACCATCAATTGCGGCGTAAGGTATGGATAGGGATTTTTCTCGGTTTGTTGGTCTTTTGGGGAGCGATAGCGACGATGGTGGCCTACGCGTTGGCGTAGTCCGAACAGCTTAGACTGTTATTTAGTATCGGCTTGTCAGCCAGAAGACAGGCATTGTTGAGTTATCGGGGTGAGGCGAAAATTTAAATTTGGATGGCAATTCACTATCGTTTTTCGGCTCTGTAGCAAATAATTTGCGCAAATTTTGCTCCGCGGAGGCGTTATGCTGTGGCTTCAGACCGTTGTATTTTTTGTCGTTTTAGCTTTTGTTGCGATAGCGATGTTTCATGAAACCTGGCGACAGGATAGCGAGTAATCGCCGCTTTTACTCTTCTTGATATGCCCCCTCCTTACCAACAACTAAACTTAGATCGTGTCTAACAATCGTCTGGAGGTTGTTGTGAATAGATTCCACGATGAATACGACGAGCGGGAACTGTACCACATGGTCTGCCGTTGGGAGGATGAAGGCGGGGCGGTAGCGTAACGCATCTCCTTTAAACTGACAGCATTCTGGCGGATCAGGCGTGAAGCCGTTGTAGGATATGAACGCGCGCTTGACCCCTGGCAACTTCAGGGGCAATATTCCACGGACTGTGGTAACCCCGGCAGTGGCATTACATCTGAGCATTTGGCTGAGCAACGCAATGGGTACCTTCAGTCGGAAACGTTGGACAAATATATAACCAGCATGGAGGAGCCTGGCGTGGGAAAGCAGCTAATTGAAGATGACCTTCGTGAACATGGCTTCACCGAAAAAGAGATTGCGCGCCTGCGTGAAATCCTGGCGCGGCAAGAAAGCCAAAACAAAAGCTATTTTGATTTAATCGATGAACTTCGCAAAAGACTTTGGGCTGGAGTCTTAGGTTTTTTTATTGTTTTTATAGTGCTCATTCATTGGTGTTATAATTATGATTCAATTAATCATTTTGCCTATTTTTTCATTTTATTATTCGGTTTCTCGGTAGTTTACAAACTAACTCCGTTTCCAATGGCGCTCAAAGCATACAAATTGTATCTAAAAATAAGATAGTCATTTATCTTTAACTTCATACATCGTGTTACCTATCTGTATCCCTTTTACCGTTTTGGCTGAGCGATATAACGGGTATCTTCAGTCGGAAACGTTGGAGAAATATATAACCAGCATGGAGGAACCTGGCGTGGGAAAGCAGCTAACAGAAGATGATCTTCGTGAACATGGCTTCACCGATAAAGAGATTGCCCGCCTGCGCGAAATCCTGACGCGACAAGAAAGTAACAATGAAACCTATGCTACTTTGATCGACAGTTTACGAAAACGTTTTTGGGGCGGCGTTATTATTGTTTGTATTGCCTTTGCCATAGTCGTTTCGTGGATTTTTAACTTCGAAAGTAATGATTTTACTTATCCGCTAATCATTATTTTTATCCTGATTGCTGTTTGGAAATTAACACCTTTCCCGATGGCTTTTAAAGCATATCTTATCTACTTGAAAATCGAGTGATTACTTATTATCAATTTCATATATGGTATTGCCTGTTTGTATTCTTTTACTGTTGATGAAACACCTTAAAGAGCCAACGCAGGGGCACTCATTTCCCGAAGAATACATCCATGTTTTATCCCGTGAGTAATATCATATTAATCCGGTCAAGATAACACAGTATATTTTACAGGCATATTTCCCTAAGCCCGTGAGTGGCTTATTTTAGCTGGCGCGATGTTTGGAATATTTAATTGATGAATGTATGAAGCGTAAATGAAATAATTGATTATATATTATTGCTTATTCACTCCTGTAAAATCCGCCGATGGCTTACCAGGCAACACTCTGCATTGCCCTGGTGAGACCCATCATGCGCTTCCTGACCGGATATCAGGCTGTGACGCTGTTGTTGTTATTGTAATTCTTCGCTTTTGCTCTTGATGGCGACCACATTATCGGACTGCAGTTCGCCAAGCAGGAGCGAGCGATCGTCGAACTGGCCGTAAGCGTTGTTGACCGCGTTCTGGCGGGTGGATTGATCGATCAGCGTTTTTAATTGTTCCATCCGCTGTTGCAATAGCCCTTTCAGTACTCCCTCATTGTCGATAATCTGCTTCAACTTAGCGTTGAGCATCTCTTGCAGAGCCAGAGATGGCCCCGCTTTGCCGGTAAATTCGGCGGTTTTCTCGACCGCCGTCACGTAGGCAAACTGCATTTCCACCAGCGCTTCCCATTGCCCGGCGCGCGCCAGGGCAATCATCTGACTGCTCAGGGTATGGATCTGCTGATAGGCGGCTAAAAGCTGCTGTTGGCGTTCCATCACAATGTACCCTGAGCAGGTTGATAGTTTGGCCCAATTTGCCGCCAGGCATCGGCGATATTCTCCAGCAGCTTGACCACTTCGACGATCGCCGCTTCGTCATTATGCAGGTTGGCCTGCATCAGGCGTCGCTTCATATAATCGTACAGCGCCGCCAGATTATCGGCGATTTCGCCGCCTTGCTGGTGGTCGAGGCCGCTTTTCAACCCGTTGTCGATGATGTTGATTGCCTTCGACAGCGCCAGGCCTTTACCGGCGATATCCCCCTGATTCATCAGGATGCGTGCGCGAAGCAGGGCGTTAAGCGCCCCGTCGAACAACATTACGATTAACTGGTGCGGACTGGCGCTCATCGCGCTGCTTTCCAGACTGACCTGTGCGTAGGCTTGCGTGCCGCTACGGTTATACATGCTGTTTCATTACCTGATTAAGGGTTACTGGGACGAGAACTGCTGTTGTAAGTAGTTACCCGTGCTGCTCAGCTTGGACATCATGGTATCCAACTGAACAAACTGTTGTTTATAGCGATCGATAGTGTTCTGGATGCTGTCGGAAACGGTGTCGATCTGGATATTCAGGCGATCGAGATTGGTGTTGATGCTTTTGGTCGAGTTCTCGATGATGCCGCCCGCTTTAATATAGTTCTGGATTTCATTATGGATTTCGGTGGCCATCCCGGTGTCTTTACCGTTGCCGGCGAAGAAGTTGGCGACCTGATCCGGTTTCTCGTCGAGCGCTTTATTGAGCTTCGTGCTGTCGACTTCAAGCTTGCCGGTTTTGGGATTGGTAGAGATCCCGAGGTTACCAAGGCCTTTCAGCTCCGGGTTGTCCTGAGCGGCGCTGAGCGCGCTTTTAATCGAGGACTGAATGCCGCGCAGGGTGTTATCGCCGAGCAGCGCGCCGTTCTTGGCGCTTTGCGCTTCACCGCTTTTCACTGGGGTATATTTGGTCAGCGAGCCGAAGGTGTCGAGCAGGGAATTGTAGTTATCCACCCAGGATTTGATTTTGTCGGCGGTGCCGCTTTTATCGATGCCGATCACCAGGTTTTGCGGTTCGCCGGCTTTGGTGGTGGTTTTCAGGTCGATGGTGACGCCCTGCAGCGCATCGGCAATCGAGTTGGTGCTGCGCTTAATTTTGGTGCCGTTGACGACAATCTCCGCATCCTGCCCGGCGACGGTCTGCTTCATCGCGCCGCTTTTGCTGCTGCTGTCGTAGTTGAGGATGGCGCCGAGTTTATCGTCGTTATTCACCTGCACCGAAACGGTGTTTTTCTCGCCGGTGGTGGAGGAGCTCAGCGCCAGCTGATAGTCATTGTCGCCGACGCGCATGATGCTGGCGGTGACGCCGGCTTTAGCGCCGTTGATGGCATCGCGCATCTCCAGCAGCGAGGTCTGGTCGTCGCTCAGCGGAATCGTGGTCTCTTTTGGTGGGTCGCCGGCGGTGATCGTAATGGAGCGATTGCTATTGCCGGCGGTACCCAGCTTCTCTTGTTGGTCGGTAATCGTCGCCTGGGTGGTCAGGGTTTGCGGCTGCGCCAGCTTCTGCACTTCAACGCTATAGTTGCCCGGCACCGCCTTATTGGTGGTGGTGATGGTGAACTGGTCGTGCTTGGTGGCGGTGGTGCTGTTGAAAAACTCCGGCTTGGCCAGCTCCTTGCTCAGGTTATCGAATTTTTCCAGCGAGCTTTTTAACGTGCCGTAAGCCGTTAGCTGCGCGTTATAGCTGGTTTGCTGAGTGGTATACGGCGTCAGGCGCTGTTGTTCCGCCTTGCTGAGTTTGTCCAGTAAACCGTTGAGGTCGAGTCCTGAGCCGATGCCTAAGGAACTGATCGATGCCATTGGTGTTTCTCCTTACTAATGACGTTATTCGCTTATTGCGTTATCGGCCCAGTGGAGAAAAAGTTTACCGAAAAAGTGAAAAAGGCGATGGCGTAATAGAAGAGGGAAAAAGCGCGTTATTTTCGCCATTGGCGGAGGGGCAAAAATTTTTCAAAAAATGGCTAAAGGTTGCAAAGGATACGTCGATACCAGAAGGGACGGTGGTTGACGCCGTGGGCAAGCAAGCCCGAACCTTTTAACCACGTTGCACTGAACGCAACTGACTCGTAAGGAATGCATATAATGGCACAAGTAATTAATACCAACAGCCTGTCGCTGATGGCGCAAAACAACCTGAACAAATCCCAGTCTTCCCTGGGGACGGCGATTGAGCGTCTGTCTTCCGGTCTGCGCATCAACAGCGCCAAGGACGATGCCGCGGGTCAGGCGATCTCCAACCGTTTTACCGCTAACATCAAAGGCCTGACTCAGGCTTCCCGTAACGCTAACGACGGTATCTCCCTGGCGCAGACCACCGAAGGCGCGCTGAACGAAGTCAACGATAACCTGCAGAACATCCGCCGTCTGACCGTACAGTCACAGAACGGTTCTAACTCCGCAAGCGACCTGCAGTCCATCCAGGATGAAATCTCCCAGCGTCTGTCTGAAATCAACCGTATCTCCGAACAGACCGATTTTAACGGCGTTAAAGTCCTGAGCGGCGACCAGAAGCTGACCATCCAGGTCGGCGCCAACGACGGCGAAACTATCGATATCGATCTGAAAGATATCAATGCGAAGACTCTGGGTCTGGATAAGTTCAGCGTGGCTAATCCGATGGATCCTGCAACTCAGATCGGTGCAACCGCGGTTACTCAAGTAGGTGGTACATCTACTACAACAAATACAGCGGTATCCACGACTAGCACCGGTGCTGATACGGCGGATCTGTATCAAGATGTGGGTGGTACGGGTGATTACTACGTTAAGAAAGGTACTGATACTTTCAAAGTGGACATGGATCCTGCGACAGGTAAATATACCTACGATGTTTCTGATGCAACGACTAAAATCACAGCTACTGGTACTGAAACTAAAGTGACAACCGTACCTGTTACCACCACTACTGGTGGTAAAACCGTCTCAGGTTTGGGTACTGGTGAAGAGTTACGTACTCTGACTGATGCGAAAGGCAATGCTAACGGCTATGCCATCAAAGGTAAGGATGCAGACGGTAATGATGCTTACTTTAAGGCGAATATCGATGAAGCTACTGGTAAGGTAACGAAAGGCGATCAAATCCAGACTTCAGCGAAAACTGCCGATCCGCTGGCTACCCTCGACAAAGCCCTGTCCCAGGTTGACCAACTGCGCTCCTCCCTGGGTGCGGTACAGAACCGTTTCGATTCTGTAATCAACAACCTGAACAGCACCGTTAACAACCTGTCCGCTTCCCAGTCCCGTATTCAGGATGCTGACTACGCGACCGAAGTGTCCAACATGAGCCGCGCGAACATCCTGCAGCAGGCGGGTACCTCCGTGCTGGCGCAGGCTAACCAGTCGACTCAGAACGTCCTGTCTCTGCTGCGTTAATCGCACGTCTGATTACTGTCGCATCGCAACCCCGCTTCGGCGGGGTTTTTGTTTTTTGCCCGTAGCCGCCTGGCAAAACGGCTGAATGAGAAAGCATGTCGTAAATAGAGACGCTTTTATGCGGTTTTTCCGGCGATTGGCATTTTTGCCCCTGCGCATAATAGCGCTGACTCTCTTATCCGCAGGTTTCAGAAATAGTGAGCGATTTGTATACCGCCGAAGGCGTGATGGACAAAAATTCCCTCTGGCTGCGCTACGTTCCGTTAGTGCGGCACGAGGCGTTACGCCTGCAGGTCAGGCTGCCCGCCAGCGTCGAGCTTGACGATCTGCTGCAGGCCGGGGGAATCGGGTTGTTGAACGCCATCGAGCGTTATGACTCGCTACAGGGCACGGCCTTTACCACCTATGCGGTGCAACGTATCCGCGGCGCAATGCTCGATGAACTGCGTAGCCGCGATTGGGTGCCGCGCAGCGTGCGGCGTAACGCCCGCGAAGTCGCTCAGGCGATGCAGAAGCTGGAGCAGCATCTGGGCCGCCCGGCCACGGAAAGCGAACTCGCGCAGACGCTGGGTATCACCCTTGCCGAGTACCGACAAATCCTGCTGGATACCAATAACAGCCAGCTGTTCTCCTATGACGAATGGCGGGAAGAGCAGGGCGAGAATGCCGAACGACTACTGGAAGGGCACGAAGAGGCCAATCCGTTGCATCATCTGCTGGAAGGCAGCCTGCGCCAGCGGGTCATTGAGGCGATTGAAGCCTTGCCGGAACGCGAAAAAATGGTCCTCACCCTCTACTACCAGGAAGAGTTAAACCTTAAAGAGATCGGCGCGGTGCTGGAGGTGGGGGAATCCCGCGTTAGCCAGCTACACAGCCAGGCGATTAAGCGCCTGCGCGCGAAGCTGGCCAACGAAGGCTAATAACCACCTGCCGGGCAGGTGGTTAGCGGATTACGATTTACGCAAATCAATGCGCAGAACGCGCTCCTTCGCCCCTTCGACAAATACCTCAGGATCCCACTCGCGATTGAACCCTTCTTTAATGCCGACGTACAGGGTATCCATGTCCGGCGACAGCACCATTTGATTCGGATAAACCGGGGCGCGGAATTCACGGGTTACGCGCCAGGTTTTGCCATCCACGACGCTGATGGTGCCGCTGGTGAAATTGCTGACGTACAGCTCGTTGTATTTCGGATTGTAGCGTACCGCGTTGGCGCCCACTCCGGTACGCACGTAACCCAGCGATTTGCCGTCTTTCAGATCGAAAATATACAGGCCATCGTGAGGGCCGCTGCGTTCGTCGTGATCGAAGGCGACGACGAAAATACGCCCTGAGTCGGAATCGACGATCAGGTTTTGCGCGCTGGCCAACTGCGGCGCGTTAAGCGGGATAGTGCGGACAACCTGCTGGGTTCTGGCATCGATCTCGTTGATATAGTCGCGGCCGCCAACGTAGATCTTCTGCGTCTTTTCATCCAGCGTCAGGCCGTAGGCGGTGCCGCGATAGGCGCCTTTGACTTCCCCTTTTAGCTGTAACGTCGTGCCGTCGAGCATCAGTAATTTATGTAGCGGACGCATTCCGTCCTGGGTTTTCAACATATGGCTGTAGCTGACGAATAACAGGTTAGCGGCGCGGCTGTATACCATATGCCGCAGATGTTCGAAGCGCGCATCGGCGGCGCCGTCGGTGGTGAAGCTCAGGCGCGGACTGGTGCGGGTGATTTTACCGCTGGCGACGTTGAACTGGCTGATACGCAGCGAAGCCGCCTGGGTATGGCCGACGTAAAGCACGCGCGCCGGCTGGTTCATCGCCAGCGAGAAAGCGCGCCAGGGCATATCATAGCGCTGGATAACCTGCAGGGTGGCCGGATTAAAGGCGTAGAGATAACCTTTATTGGCCGCGCGGTTAACCCGGTCGGTCGCCGCGGCGAATAGCAGGTTGTCGCCATTATCGAACGCCAGCTCATAAACCCCTTCATTGGCTTCCTGCAGGTAATTGGTTTTCATCGCAAAGCGCGACGCTTCCCGCGGCGGCGGATCGATGGCGAATGCCGGCGGGGGGAGCAGGGCGGCGAGCAGCAGCGCAGCCAGCGGTTTTATCAAGTTGCGATTAGGCATGATGGTTATCCTTGTTGATAAATAGGGTTCAGAACTGGATTTCGCCGCCGAAAATATAGGTGCGGCCGCGGGCGGTGGTGTTAACAGACGCCCCCTCTTTGGCGTTATCGAGACTCTGGTTCATACGGTTTAGCGCTTCGGAGTAGTCACGATTCGTCACGTTCTGCACGCTAAAGCGCAGCAGTACGTTATCGGTCATCTGCCAGCTGCTATAGAGGTCGATAATGGTCGGGATCTTCGGCATGCTCTCTTTCGGCACCGTATTGGTATCGAGGCTAATACCTTCTGTACTCAGGCGTTTTGATTTACCGGTGAATTTCACCAGGCTGCCGACGGTGAGTTTGCGATCGAACAGGCGCCCGCCGACATCAACCGTGGCGTAGCTGCTGGGAAGATCGCTCAGGTCGCTATAGGCGAAGCTATAGACCGTGCTGGCAATAGAGGTGGGCTGATCGGTACGCTGCTTGCTCCATGACACATTGGCGTAGGCAAAACCGATGTCGTATCCGGCTTCAATCTCATAGCCCTCGGTGGTCACCGGCGAGGTCACGTTAACTGAGATATTGGCGTTGAAATCCGGCGAAGCATTGGCGACATCTTTACACAGCCCGCCGTTGCTGCACAGCAGGAAGGATTCGCTGGTGATGTAATCTTTAATCCGCGAGCGGTAGGTAAGCGCTTTCAGATGAAGGCTATCCTGCTCGCTCAATAATCCTTTTTTGATAACGTTAAAACCGGCCTCCCAGGTCTCGGCTTTTTCCGGCTTCAGGAACGGATTCATCGATGCGCCGCCCTCGTTGGCGAAGAACACTTCCTGAACGTTCGGCGCGCGCGATGAACGGCTCCAGCTGACAAACGGCTGCAGCCATGGCGTCACCTGAGCGGAGAAGGTCGCCGAGGGATTAAAACCGTTATCTTTGACGTTGAGCTGGGTTGCCCCTTGCGGGAAGCATTTTTCGTTATCTGCACAGGCCGGTTTATAGCCCTGTACCCGGCTACGGGTATAGTTGAGATTAAGATCGAGCTGATAAATATCCTTGTTTAATGTCAGCCCGCTATAGAGCGAGGCGATCTTCTGTTTGCCCGCCGGGGCAAAGGCGTTGTGGTCGGTCTCGGTATCCTGCACGAAGCGGCGGGAATAGCGGGTGTCCATTAATTTGCCGCCGAGCTGGAAAGCGGCATACAGATCGTCGGTAATACGAAAACGGCTG
Source organism: Klebsiella sp. PK01 (assembly GCF_057624675.1). Taxonomy (NCBI): domain Bacteria; kingdom Pseudomonadati; phylum Pseudomonadota; class Gammaproteobacteria; order Enterobacterales; family Enterobacteriaceae; genus Klebsiella; species Klebsiella sp. PK01. The sequence continues at coordinate 62,312 of NZ_JBYEZM010000010.1, read as the reverse complement.
GTGTTGTTCATGTCCAGCGCGTTGGACTTATTGGTGGTCGAGGAGTCGTTAAAATTATACAGCGACTCCGGTTTATATGCCTGATTGCCGCGGCTGGTGCTGGCTAATACATTGAACTCGACCAGTTCATTGAGCGGCGCGTAGTTATAGCGCAGATAGTAGTCGTCGCTGCTAATATCGCGACGGGTAAAACTATTGCGGTAATTACGCCCGGAAAACTCGAAGCGGTTAAATTGATCGACGTTGAAATTGATTTTATATAGCTGCGAGCGCGGCTCCTGACGCAAATATTTATTATCCTCGCCGATAAACTCTTCGCTGCTGCGTCCGCCGCCGTTTTTATAGGTCGCATAGGTGCGGGTGCCGCTGATGCCGAGTAGCGCGCCAAGGCCGCCGCCGTTATCGAAGGTGTCGGTTTTGCCGGCTACCGTTACCATACCGGTGCGGCCGAGTCCGTTATCGCCCACGGAAAAACGTGACAGCAGGCCGACCTGATGCCCCGGTTTTAACACATCATCGATGCCGATGGTGCGCAGGTTGGCGCTGCCCGCCAGCGCGTTGACGCCTTGCGAACCGGCGCTGTTGCCGCGGGTGATATCCACTTCGGCCAGGAAGTTGGGGTCCAGCGGCACCCCGGCTGCGGTATTCGCCCCGCCGTGGTAGTTAGCTGGCGCCATGCCGAAAAAGGTCTGGGTGACGCCATCGACCATGGTGTTTACCCGGCCCAGCCCGTTCATGCCGCGGATATTGACGCTGATGGTGCCCTGCAGCGGGTCGATTTGCGTATAGGTGCCCGCCATGCTGCGCAGCGAGGCATCGAGGCTTTGCAGATTCTTATTGAGCGTTCGCGAACTGTAAGCGCCGGGGCGGGTATAGCTCTCCTCTGAGGAGCCGACCTGGCCGGCATTTTCCGCCAGCGGGTTATCGGTAATGGTGATAGGAGAGAAAACCGATTCTCCTTCGCTTTCGGCGGCGAAAGCCTGGCCGTTGACGATAAGTAGCCCGGTAACGAGCCCCGTGATTATTTGTGATTTTTCCATAATCCAATCCTGAGGTAATAAATAGTTAACGCACAAAAAGGGCAGCAGCGTGCATCGCGCTTATTGCTAAGTGCGATGACACATTGCCCAAAATAAAAAAACATCAGCGGTCAGTGACCGTTATAAATAACATCCGGGTTGCCTGAATAAATAACAGGGAACCCTGGGTTTATATTTTTAATAAGCCGAACTCCACCGGCAGAGTGACCTTATTAATACCGTTACGCAGCAGCTCTTTTGGCGGCGGCGGAAGCGGACGCGCATTTTCCAGCGCCATCAGCGCGGCGCGATCCAGCGAATGGGTCCCTGATGAGTTCGCCAACTGCGATTGCAACACCTCGCCGCGTTCGTTGACGCTGAAGGTAATAATGACGGTACCGGTACGTTTACGGCGGCGCGCATCTTCCGGGTAGTGGCGCATTTTGTTGATTTTGCCTTTCACCAGCGATTCCCAACTGATCTTGTTGTCGCTCAGGCGCGCGGCATCGCTATCGAGCGGCGCGGTGGTGCGCTGAGTGAGGACGGCCGGCGCCGGGGGCGCGGCGAAGCTGGTGATGGTTGAATTGCCCTTTTCCTCTTGCTGCTGGCGGCGGGACTGTTTTTTAACCTCGATTTTCTTTTTCCGCTGCGGTTCGGGTTTGCTGGCGGAGAGCTTTATTTGCGCATTCTCGTGAATATGCAGCTTCGGCGCTTCTTTCACCGCGGCCGTTTCCTGCTCGGTCATCGCCTCGACTTTGCGCTGCTGGGTGACACCCGGCGGCAGCTCGGGATGAATCAATGACACTTCCAGTTCCGGCGCGTACTCCACCATCACCGCGGCAGGGGGGGCGGCATCCGGCGGCGAGGCGAAATGAACGATAAAAGGCACGGCCAGCGCCAGATGACCCAGCACGCTGGCCGTTGTTCCCGTGAACCAGCGAGGGCGCGACGCTATCAATGGCGTGGAGAGAGGGATATTCATTTTTCCGCCGCCACCGACCAGATGTAATCAGCCTGCTTCGCCGTCAGCGTGGTGCCGTCGGTGGTCAGCAGTAACACCAGCGGTTTTTCCGCCTTGAGATCGGCCAGATGCAGCGGTACGCCAATATCTTTAGCCGCATGATAGCCGCCGGCAATCAGCAGCGCCGGGCGCGGCGCGGCTTGCATTTGCGTCGCCATCAGGCGATCGCGCTGCTGCTGAATAGCGAGCATAGAGGTGACCTGCTCGCCATCGATTTGCCCGTTATGCATCAGATAGATAATGGCCGATAGCGATTCATGTACCTGCGGGCTGTTGGAGAGCGTTCCGCGGGGAAACGTGGGATGCTGATAGATGTCGCTCACTTGCTGGCGGCTAAGGTTGGCTGCCAGCAGCGAATAAGGCGCTTGCAGCGCGGTCATCACGACGTCGCGATAAAGCGCCCACGGCCAGTCGGGGTTCCAGCGCAGGGTTTCCGCCGCGCGAGTGGCGCTCACGGTCGTCCCGCTGAGGCTGGCCCGCTTGACCCGATTGACCGCCTCCTGCTGGCTTAGGTCGATCATCTCCATCAGCACGCTACCCTGCGGGCGAAGGGTGTGGAGGTTCTGCAGCAGCCAGCGCTCAATCTGGTGATGCTGAGCGTTAGTATGTTCTTCGCCAACAATAACCAGCGGCGCCTGGGCGAGTTGGTTCAGCAATTGTTGCGGCGTCAGGGTGCGCCCGCTGGCGGTATCACGAATATTCGCCTTCTCTACCAGCGCGTGCTCCCCGGCAGGAGAGAGGGGGTGAACCGGGCTGTGACAGGCGCTCAGTAACCACGCGCAGCCTATAACCAGAGTCTTTAAAAGGGGTTCCTTAAACATAAAATATCCATTTTCGGCTTTTTAGTCGTCTTTTCTTCGTATCTTGCTGCTGTAACAGGATGATATGTGATATTGAGAATGATTATCAAGATCATTCTCATTTAAAATTATTGGCAAGGGTGATGATTTCACCCGGCAAACAGCTGGCCGTTGCTGTGTCGCGGAGAGAATCTGTGAAGACGATCAAGATTTTAAACAGCGATAATATTTAAATCTGCAGGCTTAATGTTGTCTTAATGTTTGTTTCGGTCGCACGTTGAAATAAGCATTTTGTCATCAGGAAATTCTAATTGGCGGTGTTTTTCACTTTTTTAAAATGATGGTAATTGTTTTCATTATCATTCACATTCCTCTGTGATTTAATCCGTGCCAACCCGGTTTCTCCACGGCTTTTCGACTACCCATACTAAGGATTAGCTTATGAATTTCCGCTTATCGGCATATTGCGCGGCGATGCTCGCTGCTTCGGCTCTGTTTACCGCTCCGCAGGTTATGGCTGCTGACAATGGCGACGGCATTGTGGTGTATAACGCCCAGCATGAAAACCTGGTGAAATCCTGGGTTGACGGCTTTACCAAAGAAACCGGTATTAAAGTCACGCTGCGCAACGGCGACGATAGCGAATTGGGTAATCAACTGGTGCAGGAGGGGGCAGCCTCGCCGGCGGATGTCTTCCTGACCGAAAACTCGCCTTCAATGGTGTTGGTTGATAATGCCAAACTGTTTGCGCCGCTGGATGCCGTGACGCTGAATCAGGTCGCGCCGCAGTATCGTCCTGAGCACGGCCGCTGGATTGGCATTGCTGCCCGCAGCACCGTTTTCGTCTATAACCCGGCGAAAATCAGCGAATCTCAGCTGCCGCATTCGCTGATGGACCTGGCGAAACCTGAGTGGAAAGGGCGCTGGGCCGCCTCACCATCGGGCGCAGACTTCCAGGCCATCGTCAGCGCCATGCTGGCATTGAAGGGCGAAAAAGCGACGCTCGACTGGCTGAAGGCGATGAAAACGAACTTCGTGGCCTACAAAGGCAACAGCACGGTGATGAAAGCGGTCAACGCCGGACAAATCGACGGTGGGGTGATCTACCACTATTACCGCTTTGTCGACCAGGCGAAAACCGGCGAGAACAGCAAAAACACCAGGCTGTATTACTTTAAAAACCAGGATCCGGGCGCTTTCGTGAGTATCTCCGGCGGCGGCGTACTGGCGTCCAGCAAACATAAAGAGCAGGCGCAGGCCTTTATCAAATGGATCACCGGCAAGCAGGGTCAGGATGAGCTGCGTACCAATAATGCTTTCGAATATGCGGTGGGCGTGAATGCCGCCTCTAACCCGAAACTGACGCCGCTGAAAGAGCTGGACGCGCCGAAGGTAGAGCCGTCAACGCTGAATAGCAAAAAAGTGATCGACCTGATGACCCAGGCTGGCCTGCTGTAATTTTATGCTGAAGTGATTTATCTATGTCTGTCCTGAGTCTGGTACTCGGAAAGAAAACAGGACGCCTGCCCGAGCGCAGGCGTCCTGCATTTCCGATGGTTGCCTTAGCTGTACTGTTTTCAGTAATGGCGTTACTGCCGTTAGGTTTTGTGGCCGCGGTGGGGATTGAGACCGGCTGGCCGACCATTAAAGCACTGGTGTTTCGCCCGCGGGTAGCTGAACTGCTCAGCAATACGCTGTGGCTGACGCTGCTGGCGGTGCCTATCTCTATCGTACTGGGCGTGGCGGTGGCCTGGCTCACTGAACGCACCGCGCTTGCCGGGCGTCAGCTGTGGTCGGCGCTGGCGGTCGCGCCGCTGGCTATCCCGGCATTTGTCCAGAGCTATGCCTGGGTCAGCGCGGTTCCTTCGCTCCACGGTCTGTCCGCCGGGGTGTTCCTCTCCGTGCTGGCCTACTATCCCTTTATCTACATGCCGGTGGCGGCTGTGCTCCGTCGTCTTGACCCGACGCTGGAAGATGTTGCCGCCTCGTTGGGCACGCCGCCGTGGAAAGTTTTTTTTCGCGTGGTGCTGCCGCAGCTGCGGTTGGCTATCTGCGGCGGCGCGCTGCTGGTGGCGCTGCATCTGCTGGCGGAATATGGCCTGTATGTGATGATTCGCTTCGACACCTTCACCACCGCCATTTACGACCAGTTCCAGTCCACCTTTAGCGGCCCGGCGGCGAATATGCTGGCGGGAGTGCTGGCGCTGTGCTGCCTGGCGATCCTGCTACTGGAGAGCGTTTCGCGCGGTAAAGCGCGCTACGCGCGCATCGGCGCCGGCGCGGCGCGCGAACAGAAGCGACGTCTGTTGGGGAACGTGGCCGCATGGGCCGCGCAACTGCTGCTGCTGACGCTGGTGATGCTGGCGATGGGCGTCCCGCTGCTGGTGCTGTGCCGCTGGCTATGGCTCGGCGGGGTGGAGAACTGGCTGCATGCCGATCTCTGGCATTCGCTACGCCAGACCCTGATGCTGGGCGCGGGCGGCGCGCTGCTGACCACCGCCTGCGCGATTCCTATCGCCTGGCTCGGCGTGCGTTATCCGCGCCGGCTGTTCCGCCTGCTGGAGGGCTGTAATTACATTACCAGCTCACTGCCGGGTATCGTCACCGCGCTGGCGCTGGTGACGGTGACTATCCACTATGCCCGCCCGGTGTATCAGACCGAAGTGACGCTGTTTCTGGCTTACCTGCTGATGTTCATGCCGCGAGCGTTAATTAACCTGCGCGCCGGTATCGCCCAGGCGCCGGTTGAGCTGGAAAACGTCGCCCGTAGCCTTGGGCGCAGTCCGGCCCGCGCCTTATGGAGCGTCACCATGCGTCTTGCCGCTCCGGGAGCGGCCGCTGGCGCCGCGTTGGTGTTTCTTGGCGTGAGCAACGAGCTTACCGCGACGTTGCTGCTGTCGCCGCTAGGCACCCGCACGCTGTCGACCGGTTTTTGGGCGTTAACCAGCGAGATCGACTACGTCGCCGCGGCGCCTTATGCGATGCTGATGATCGTGATTTCGCTACCGCTGACGGCGGTTCTTTATGTGCAGTCGAAAAAAATTGCAGGGTTGTAACATGCTGGAATTGTCTTCTATCTCGAAATCTTTCGCCGACGCGCTGGTGCTCGATAACCTTAATCTGACCGTGGCGCCGGGAAGCCGTACCGCTATTGTCGGCCCGTCGGGTTCCGGTAAAACCACGCTGCTGCGAATTCTTGCCGGTTTTGAAACCCCGGATCACGGGCGAATCGTTCTGCAGGGCAACACCCTGTTTGCCGACGGCGTGTTTGTGCCGGCGCATCAGCGTGGGATCGGTTTCGTGCCGCAGGAAGGGGCGCTGTTCCCCCATCTTAACGTCGCGGACAATATCGCCTGGGGGCTCGATTGCGGTCGCGAAGAGAAACGCCGCCGGGTCGCCGCGCTGATGGAAATGGTGGCGTTAGATTCGACATTAGCGAGCCACTGGCCGCATGAAATTTCCGGCGGCCAGCAGCAGCGGGTTGCGCTGGCGCGCGCGCTGGCCCAGCGGCCATCGCTGATGCTGCTGGATGAACCTTTCTCGGCGCTGGATACCGGGCTGCGTGCGGCGACGCGCAAAGCCACCGCCGACCTGCTGGCCGAGGCTGGGGTGGCGTCGATTCTGGTTACTCACGATCAGACGGAGGCGCTGTCGTTTGCAAGCCAGGTCGCGGTAATGCGGCAGGGGCGTTTTACTCAGGTAGGAACCCCGTTCGAGGTCTATTCGCGCCCGGTTGACGAGGCCACCGCGCTGTTTCTTGGCGATGCGCTGGTGCTCGACGCCGAGCTCACGGAGGGGCGCGCGCGTTGCGCCATCGGCGAGTTACCGACTGACAATCCTCACGCCAGCGGCCGCGGACGCGTAATGCTGCGCCCGGAGCAACTGCGGGTGTCGCCGTGCGGGCCGCAGGAGAGCGCCTTTCGCATCGTAGATGTCGATTTCGCCGGCCATATCTCGACGCTGACGGTGACGGTAGCGGGGCAATCAATGCCGCTGGTGCTGAAAACCGTCAGCCAGGCTGCCTGGCAAACAGGCGCTCCGGTTCGCCTGGAGATTATTGGCCCGGCGCGGATATTTTGCGCATAGCGGCGAAAAGCTGACCGCTCAGCTGGGATAAAAATTGATTTGGCGCGGAGATGCGTTAATTAGCTGCTGATGTAGCACATTGTGCTAATTACACTACCAGCGAACGCATTAGTATCCGCGCCACTGATCTCGTCGCCATGGAGTGGTAGGTCGTTGGAATATTTCCGCGGGGTCAGTCCATTCTTATTTCCCCTGAGATGATTATCGCTGCTGCGCGCTACGGCAGTGGCGACGATATTCCGAAGGTGAACGTTCAGTATTACGTTTAAACACCCGGCAAAAATAGTTGCTATCGATAAAGCCGCAATTATGCGCAATTTCTTTTACTTTTAAATCGTAACCGCGTAATAGTTGCTTCGCTTTTTCCAGCCGCACGGCGGTTAGATATTCATTAAAGCCCACTGAACCCGATTTCTGAAATATATGCGAAAGATAGTTCGGGGTAATATGAAAGCGTCTGGCAACCGATTCGCGGGTCAGCGGCTGGCTAAGATTTTCTTGCAGATAATCCTGAACTGCTAAAAACAGATCGCGGCTGCGGCTAACGCGCATTTCCAGACCGACAAGTTGTTCAAGGCAGTGGCTTAACAGCGCGGAAACCACCAGCCGGGCGGTTACTGGGTCAGGCTGCAGGCAGACTTCATTCAACGCCAGCAGCAGATAGGAGCCAACGCGGGGGCCCAGCCGGGCGACGTTTTGCTTTTCAGTATGTAGTTTTTTTCCGTCCCAGCGCTGAATGCAAAAGCCGAGCTTTTGGCGGCCAAATAAAATGCTGAGCGTGACCGCCGGACCGTTCCACTCGGGTAGCGTCCACTTTCCCGCCTGTACGTAGAGTACCTGCGAAGTGGCTAAAACCGCCGCGGATAGCGGTAGACCCTGATCATGGAGCTCGCCTTCAAGGACGATTTCCAGACGCGGGAAGGGCACCTTCAACGCCAGCGCCGGAACGGGAATATCCGGCTCCGGAAAGCGGACCTGCAGCCTATCTTTTTGATTAACTAAACGATTTAGTATGCCCGCCAGATCATCAATCATCCTGTCGACCCCGAGTTAAAATTATCTCTTTGATTATAATCTTTTTTATCCTGATGTTCCGCCTTACGACGCGCGGCGGATGCATTATTAAATGGGTGAATATTTACAACGAATTTACCCATCGGCAATTATTGATAAGGCTCACATTTTTGTGTCTGGCGTACGGATATCCAGTTTTTCGTAGTTTTCCCTTCCTGCCTGGTCGTTGGCCGCATCGTAGAGTTTGATTGTGTTATCTAAAAGTTAAAAGGAAGACAATATGGACTCACAATCGACGGTTCATCTGGCTGCGCTTGGCGCGACCCGGACGCTAAGCGACCAAATGAAACATGAACTTGATACGCTTGGCTATACCGTGGTGCACAACGTCGTTGATCCTCAGTGGCTGAGCGAGATGCGCGAGCGCATTGACGCGCTGGTGGAACGTGAAGGCGAGAATCTGGCGATGGAACACCATCAGGAGGCGACGGCGACGCGTATTGCCAACCTCATCAACAAGGGCGTTATCTGGGAGAAGGTGTGGTCGCATCCGCTCATTCTTTCCGCCTGTCGTTATATTTTTAATGGCGCGTTTAAAGTTTCCAGCCTTAATGCCCGCGAGGCGCTGTATAACGGTGGTCATCAACCGCTGCACGCCGACTGGAAAAAGCCACGGGTAGACTTCCCGAAAGTGCATCTGGTCAATACGATATGGGCTATTGATGATTTGAGCGCCGCCAACGGCGCGCCGCGGATTATTCCCGCGACCCATCTGCGCCCGGAGCTGCCGGAAGAGGTTTTGGCGGATCCGCAAAAGACGCATCCTGATGAAATTGTTTTTGCCGCGCCGGCCGGCAGCGTAATGATTTATAACGCGCATGCCTGGCACGGCGGCACCCGCAATCTTGAAGGCAGCAGAAGGCGCGTGCTTCATGGCTTATATATTGATCGTGCTGATACCGCGCAGCAGGACCAGCAGCGCTGGCTGACGCCGGAAACGGCGAGCCGCCTGACGCCCGCGCAAAAGTGGCTGCTCGACGTGCAATAAACGCCGTGGCCGGTCAGGGAACTTCCAGGTAAACGACCGGCTTTTTCATAATGCTATTAACGGCTTTGACAATCTGCTGTGGCTGCAACAGGAATGTGGCGATACTGGTTTTAATGGTACGGAGTCCGTCAAAGCGTTGAGCGCCATCGATTTCGATATCGGTTACCAGTAACACCACCGTGGCGCGGGCAATATCCTCTTCGCTAATTCGGTTTTCCACGCCGAGCGCGCCCTGGGTTTCCACTTTCAGAGACCATTTTTCATGATGACCGACTTTTTCCAGTAGCTCGGCTGCCATATAGGTATGTGCAACCCCGCTCACGCAGGCGGTCACCGCGACAATGTTGAAGTCCATAACATCCTCCAGGCGTTAACCGCCGATAGTGACGTGATATCCTGCTGCTTCAGCCAGCGCTTGATAAGGATGAATATCCGCCTCTCGGGGAGCGTTGACGTTGGCCAGCGGCCAGGTTTTACCCAGCAGACGGTATTTCGCCTCGCCATATTGATGAAACGGCAACAGATGAATCTCCGTCAGACCGAACGGCGCGAGGAACTTTAAGATCTGCTTAAAATTCTCCGTGTTCATCGTGTAGCCAGGGATCAGCGGCACGCGCGGGATAAGATTCATTTTGCGGATGGCCAACTGACGGAAGTTGTCCAGCACTCGCGGCTGATTCATCTGCAGTAGTGAATGGGCCTGCTCGCTATTCATGATTTTCAAATCAAACAGTATTTCGTCACAGGCTTCGGCCACCGGGAGAAAACGGCTAAAGGCGCAGTCGCCCGCGGTCTCGATAGCGGTGCGCACCCCCCAGTGGCGCAGGTGCTGGAGGAAGCGGGCGGCAAACACGGCCTGCATCAGCACTTCGCCCCCTGACAAGGTGACGCCGCCGCCGGAGGCGCGGAAGAAGACCTCGTCCTTAAGCACCTCGCGCAGCAGGGCATCGAGCGTAACATCCCGGCCAATCTGCTCCCATGCGCCGGAGGGACACTCGGCGACGTCCTGCAGGCAGCGCGTGCAGCGCAGGCATTTACTCTCCCGGCGCACGGTCTGGATCTTTGGCGAGATCGATTCAGGATTGGCGCACCACGGGCAGGTGTGGGGGCAGCCTTTGAAAAACACCACCGTGCGGATCCCTTGCCCGTCATTAAGCGAGTAGCGTTGGAGGTTAAAAATGCGCGCCGTATCGGCGCGCGTTTCGATGACCTCACAGCTGATGCGCGGTGCGGCGGATAATGTCATCCTGTATCTCCTTTGACAGCTCAACAAAGAAGGCGCTGTAACCTGCGACGCGCACCACCAGACCGGCAAAATCCTGCGGCCGCTGCTGCGCTTCACGCAGCGTGTCGGCGTTGACCACGTTAAACTGGATATGCTGCAGTTTGAGCTTGCAGAAGGCCTGTAAAAAGTCTGCCAGTTTGTTCAGGCCGCTGTCGCCGGCAAGCGTTGCCGGGGTGAATTTGACGTTCAGCAGCGTACCGTTCGATAGCAGATAATTATCCAGTTTGCTGACCGATTTCAGCACCGCCGTCGGCCCCTGGGCATCCTGCCCAACCATTGGCGACAGGCCGCCGTCCGCCAGCTGTTCGCCGGCCAACCGGCCGTCCGGCGTCGCGCCGACCACCGAGCCCAGCGGCACATGCGCGGATACGGTATAGGAGCCTGGGGTGAAATGGCCGCCGCGCGGGTTTAGATACCGTTCTACCTCTTTACAGTAAAAACGCAGCAGATCGGCGCTAATATTATCCACTTCGTCGATATCGTTGCCGTATTTCTCGTAACGGTTGATCAAACGGGCGCGGATTTTTTCTCCTTCCGGCGTGCGGAAGTTGGCTTTCAGTACCGCCATCAGTTCGGCAAAGCTGAGGCGCTGTTGCTCGAAGACCATGCCCTTCAGCGCGTGCAGCGAATCGCTCAGGTTAGCGATTCCGATACCCTGAACGCCGGAGAAGTTATAGCGCGCGCCGCCTGCGGTGATATCTTTGCCGTGCTGCACGCAATCTTCGATAAAGGATGACAGCAGGGGGACCGGAGCCCAGTCGCGGTGTCCGATATCGCAAATGTTGCTGCCCTCGACCATCAGCTTGATGTAATAGCGGATTTTGTCGCGGATTTGGCTGATGAGACCGTCCCAGCTGACTTCAGGCTGATGTTCATTTTCCTGCAGCACAATTTCCATCACCTTCAGCAGATTAAACATCGCGATATCGTGCAGGCCGTAGGTGCGCCCTGGAATAGAGAGCTCTACGCAGCCGACCACCGCGTAATCGCGGGCATCTTCCAGCGACACGCCGCGGTTAAGGAAGGCCGGGACGACCACTTCATCGTTGAAAATCTGCGGGATCCCGGTACCCAGGCGAATGGTCTCAGCGGTTTTGCGCAGGAACGGGCGGTCAATCAGCTCATTGACCCGCACGCCCAGATTCGGCTGCGGTAGCTGCACATTCTGGTAAGCATCGAGAGAAAGAAAGGACAGTACGTTTACCGCACTACGCCCGGTTTCCGTCAGTCCGCCAAGCAGGGCGGTGTAGCCGGTGGGAAAACCGGCGAAATAGCGTGCGCTGCTGGACGAACGCAGCAGAACGATATCGTTACACTTCAACCAGAGCGACTCCAGTAGCTCCTTGAGATACGCGGGATCCTGACCCTGATTCAGCGATGCCTGATAAAAAGGCAACATGTACTGGTCAAAGCGTCCGAGCGAAATCGAGCTGGCGTTGGACTCGTACTGCAAAATAATATTCATATACCAGAACAGCTGGCAGGCCTGGGCAAAATCCTGCGGCCGATGCTGCGCGTTATGGCGTGAGATGGCGGCGATGGTTGCCAGCTCCTGCTGACGCCGGGCATTCGTACAGTTGGCGGCCATCTCTTCCGCCAGCGTGGCGTAGCGCAAAATATGACGCTGCGAAGCTTCAAGCAAGATCAGGACCGCCTGATAAAAGTGGTTATCAGGCTGCCGGGCGCAGTGTGATTTCAGCTCGGCGATCAGCGCATCAAGGCCATTATTCAGCAGCCGCGGATAGTCGATAATAATATGGCCCTGGCCTTTATCCGTCTGATTAACGCTGAAAATCTGCGTGCCGATCGCGGCCTTGACCTCCTCGGTTATTTGACCGTTAATGAAATCTTTCATCGAACGCTTTTCCCAGTAAGGGAACAGCGTTTCGCGGTAAATCCGCTTATCTTCTTCACTTATCGCGAAGCGGTCCTGCGGGCGGGTCGGGAAGGCGTCGAGCTCGTTGAGCAGCCAGTAGGGGTCCATCTCCGGCGACATGATCCCCGCACGTGGTTTGACGGTGCGGTTGCCGGCAATCAGTTCATCATCACGAATCGAAATGGCCACCTTATCGAGGATCCACGCCGTGGCTTTCGCCCGGCGGATAATCACCGGCTCCCCCTCCGTCAGCCGATGGCTGGCGGTATAGAGCAATGCGCGTTCAAGGGAGATTTCGCGCGGCTGGGCGAACAGGCTGGCTTTCAGGCGTTGAGTACGATTCGTCATGACAAACTCCATGTTGTGGCTAAGAGGCGCGTAGCGCCTCTGAGATTAATGACAAACCTCATGCAATCATTGAGCTTGCAAATTGCACCAGGCAAATAACAAGGAAAATCAATTTATTGATTTTCGGCTGATAACCACAAAGAAGGAAAAACCACGCTTTTTCCTTCTTTGTCAGCAGTCTGAGAGGCGCGTAGCGCCTCTTTTGGGCTTCAGGCGTTCTGGGAAAGGTGGCTGTCTATCTTGTTCATGATGGCGTCTGCGCGTTTTACCGCATCGCTGATGTTGACGCGCACAATGGTTTTCCCGGCAAAGCGTTCTTCAAACTTAATGCCGATGTCTTTGGTCAGGATGACCATATCGGCAGCGGCGATCTCTTCCGCCGTGAGTTCGTTCTCAATACCAATGGAACCCTGGGTCTCTACCTTAACCTGCCAACCTTTGGCTTTGGCGGCGCTTTCCAGCGACTCGGCGGCCATATAGGTATGAGCGACGCCCGATGGGCAGGCGGTAACGGCGATAATGTGGGTCATAGGGTGTTCCTTCCAGTCTGTTAGTTAATTTCGAAATCAAGATCTAATTCATCGTCGTCCTGGGCGTCGGACGGTTTCTTTTTGGTGAATGCTTTCAGAGTGATGACACAGGCCGCGCTGACGCAGGCGCCGACAAAGAGTGCGGTGACGAAGGCGAGTTTGCCCTGGACCACCGGCAGCACGATAAGCCCGCCCCAGCCGGCATAGCACTGCGCGCCCATCAGCGCGGCGGTAACGCAGCCGCAGGCGGCGCCAATCATGTTGGCGGGAATAACGCGCAGCGGGTCGGCGGCGGCAAAGGGGATGGCGCCTTCGGTCACGCCGACGCAGCCCATCACCAGCGCGGCCTTGCCGGTTTCACGCTCTTCGGCGGTAAAATATTGACGGCCAATCAACGTCGCCAGCCCCATGCCCAGCGGCGGTACGGCGATGCCGACCGCGGCGATTGCCACGACGCTGTAGACGCCCTGAGAGACGCAAATCAGCATAAAGGCGTAGGCCACTTTGTTGACCGGGCCGCCCATATCAAAGGCCAGCATCAGGCCCATAATGATGGCCAGCACCACGATGCTGCCTTCGCGCATCCCCTGCAGCCAACTGGTCAGGTTTGCGGTCAGCGCGCCTACCGGCTCGCCGAGCCCCCACATCATGATCCCGGCGGTGATAAAGGTGCCGACGATGGGAATGATGAAAATCGGCATCACCGAGCGCAGAACTTTATGTACGGGGATTTTTTTCAGGTAATAGACCACCAGACCGCCAATCATGCCGGCTATCAACGCGCCGAAGAAGCCGGCGCCGAAGCTGTTGCCCACCCAGGCGCCAATGGCGCAAGGGGCCAGCGCGGCGCGGTCAGAAATGGAGTAGCCGATATAGGCGGCAAGAAAAGGCACCATCAGCGTCAGCCCGGCGACGCCGATATCAAAGAGCTTCTTCAGATTAGGGTCGGTGGCGGCATCGGGCACCGCGCCTTTGCCATACAACATGACGGACACCGCCAGTAGGATCCCACCCGAGACGACGAAGGGGATCATGTGTGAGACGCCGGTCATCAGATGCTGGCGAGTATTTTTTAGTATTTGCACCAGTTCGTTCATTGCTTGCTCCTGAGCGCTGTGTGGCCCGTGACAGTATTGATGCTTCAACATTAGAAAAAGGGCGGGGTATAAAATAGTAGAGAAAAAGTGCATTTACTGGATATTTGTAAGGTGAGAAAGGAATTGCGATCAACCTCAAATCTTAGCTGTGAAGAGGGTTATGTATGTCCTGTCTGATGAATTGTGATGGTGAGCATAAAAAAGATGTATGTGTACAATAGTCCAGTAATTGCCAGTTTTATCACGTAGTTCATTGCGCCTTCTTTCATTACCTTTGGCTGAAATAACGCATTGCTCAGGAGGAAGGCGATGGCACTGGTAATTGAATTCATATGTGATTTGCCAAATGGCGTGCATGCGCGCCCGGCAAGCCTGGTCGAAACGCTGTGTAACCGCTTTTCATCGGCGGTTGAGTGGCGGAATCTGCGTAGCGACGGTCGCGGGAATGCGAAAAGCGCGCTGGCGATCATTGGTAGTAACACCCTCAAGGGCGACGCCTGTCAGCTGATTATCAGCGGTGAGGATGAAGCCGAAGCATTTGCCGCGTTAACCGCGTTTATCGAAAATGAGTTTCCGCACTGCGATGCGCCGCTACCTGCCGCGCAAGCGCTGGATATCGAGCCGGTGCCGGAATCGCTGTCGCGGCTGAATCCAACGCTGTTTCCTGCGCGCCCGGTCTGCGCCGGCAGTGCGGGCGGTAAGCTGGTTCATCTCAAATCACGCGATCTTCACGACCTTGGCGAACTGCCCGTCGCCGCCGGCCTTGAACAGGAGCAGACGGCGCTGGATAACGGTTTGCGTCTGCTGGTGCAGGATATCGATCTGCGGTTGCTGGACAATGACGGCACCGCCAGCGCGATTCTGCAAGCTCACCGTTCGCTGGCGACCGATGCTTCCCTGCGCCAGCACCTGCTTGGCGGTATTCTTACCAGCCTTAGCTGCGCGCAGGCTATTGTCGCCACCGGCGACCACTTCTGCGCCCAGTTCCGCGATTCCGGCAACAGCTATCTGCAGGAACGAGTGCTGGATGTCCGCGACGTCTGTTTCCAGCTATTGCAGCATATTTACGGTGAAGACCGCTTTCCGGCACCGGGACAACTGCGGGAAGCGGCTATTTGTCTTGCCGATGAACTGACCCCAAGCCAGTTTCTGGAACTGGATAAGTCGCAGTTGAAAGGGCTACTGCTGCGCAGCGGTGGCACCACTTCACATACTGTCATTCTGGCCCGTTCGTTCAATATTCCTACCCTGGTGGGGGTTGACCTGCCGGCGCTGCTGCCGTGGGTCGATACCCAGGTACAGATAGACGGTAATGCCGGGCTGCTGGTGGTGGACCCCAGCCCAGCGGTGGCGCGTTATTATCAGCAGGAGGCCTGGCTACAGGAGCAAATTCAGCAACAGCAGCAGGTATGGCTCGATAAAGCCGGGCAGACGCAAGACGGTATCCGCGTCGAGATTGCCGCCAATATCGCGCATTCGGTGGAAGCGGTGGCGGCATTCAATAACGGCGCGCAGTCGGTTGGGCTGTTCCGCACCGAAATGTTGTATATGGACCGCCCTGGCGCGCCGTCGGAAAATGAGCTCTACAACATCTTTTGTCAGGCGCTGGAGCCGGCCAACGGCCGCAGCATTATCGTGCGGACCATGGATATCGGCGGCGATAAGCCGGTGGCGTATCTCAATATTCCGGCGGAAAACAATCCGTTCCTCGGCTACCGCGCGGTGCGCATTTATGAAGAGTATCAGGCGCTGTTTCATACTCAACTGCGGGCGATTTTACGCGCCTCGGCGCATGGCTCGCTGAAAATTATGATCCCGATGATTTCATCAATGGAGGAGATTCTGTGGGTGAAAGAGCGGCTGGCGGAGGCCAAGCAGTCGCTGCGCGCCGAACAGATCCCGTTTGATGAAAAGATCCCGCTCGGTATCATGCTGGAGGTACCGTCGGTGATGTTTATCATCGATCAGTGCTGTGAAGAGATCGATTTCTTTAGCATCGGCAGTAACGACTTAACGCAGTATCTGCTGGCGGTCGATCGCGATAACGCTAAAGTAACGCGCCACTACAACAGCCTGAATCCGGCCTTCCTGCGCGCGCTGGACTATGCCGTGCAGGCGGTGCATCGTCAGGGAAAATGGATTGGCCTGTGCGGCGAGCTGGGGGCGAAAGGATCGGTGCTGCCGCTGCTGGTTGGCCTCGGTTTAGATGAATTGAGTATGAGCGCGCCGGCAATCCCGGCGACCAAGGCGCGCCTGGCGCAACTGGATAGCCGCGCCTGCCGCCAGCTGCTGAATCAGGCGATGCAGTGCCGTACTTCGCTGGAAGTGGAACATCTGCTGGCCCAGTTCCGCATGCGTCAGCAGGATGTTCCGCTGGTGAGTACCCAGTGCATTACGCTTAATAGCGACTGGCGCAGTAAAGAAGAAGTTCTGAAAGGGATGACCGACAATCTGCTGTTGGCCGAGCGTTGCCGCTATCCGCGTAAGCTGGAAGCCGATCTGTGGGCCCGCGAGGCGGTGTTCTCCACCGGTCTGGGCTTTAGCTTCGCCATTCCGCACAGTAAATCCGAGCATATTGAGCAGTCGACCATCAGCGTCGCGCGGCTGGCGCAACCGGTGATGTGGGGCGATGAAGAAGCGCAATTTGTCATTATGCTGACGCTGAACAAACACTCGGCGGGTGACCAGCATATGCGGATCTTCTCACGCCTGGCGCGGCGGATTATGCATGAGGGTTTTCGTACCGCTCTGGTGAATGCGGCAAGCCCCGAGGATATCGCCGAACTGTTGCGCCGCGAGCTGGAACTGTGATTGTCTCTCCGGCCAGCGCCGCTGGCCGGAGAGTGAGCTATAAATCCAGCACTAACCGGCCGCCTTTAGCGCGTGAGCAGCAGATCAGCATACTCTGCTGGCTGGCTTTCTCTTCATCGCTGTAGTACTGATCGCGGTGGTCGGCTTCACCCTCGAGAATCATCGTTTCGCAGGTGCCGCATACTCCTTCGCGGCACAGGCATTCCACCTTCGCCGCTTTGTTATTCTCAATAACCTGCAGAATGGTCATATCCTGCGGCACGGTAAATTCGCGTCCGGAACGCGCCAGCACCAGCGTAAATGCTTCTCCGCCTTTATCCTCAAGGATAAATTGCTCAAAGTGCAGCTGGCTGGCGGGAACCTGATGCCGTTCGGCGGCGGCTTTCACCGCCTCGTTAAGCGCAGCCGGGCCGCAGGTATAGACGTGGGTTCCGGGCTCGATGTCGGCGAACAGGCGCGACAGATCGAGACGGCTGCCGAGCGCTGAGATGTGAATATTGACCCGGTCGCGCCACGGCGCGGCGCGAAGCGTATCGACGAAAGCATTACTGTCTGCGTCGTGAAAACAGTAATGCAGCTGCCAGTCGGCCTGGCGCTGTTCCAGTTCCGGAATATGCGATAAGAATGGCGTAATGCCGATGCCGCCGGCGATCAGCAGATGCTTGCGCGCCTGTGGCTCGATGGCGAACAGGTTGTTGGGGGTGGACACCGTCAGGGTATCGCCCGGGCGCACCTGCTGGTGCATAAAACGCGAGCCGCCTTTGGAAGGCGACTCAAGACGCACCGCAATCTGCCAGCTGGCGGTATCCAGCGGCGAGCTCATTAGCGAATAGGCATTGCTGTAGCGCTGCTCGCCATCCTGCATCTGGACGATTATATGGCTGCCGCCGCTGAACTCCGGTAGCGGGGCGCCGGTCGACGAGACTAGCGTAAAACGCTTAACCTGGGCGGTGATCTGTTCAACATCGCGAACGATCGTCTCAAACATTTGATAATCAGACATCGCTGAACTCCATCAAAAATCCCGGCGTGGCCAGAGCCGCCGCCGGGAGAATACAGTTACAACCCCTGGCAGAGATACTTCATCTCCAGGTAATCTTCGATACCGTGTTCCGAACCTTCGCGGCCAAGACCTGACTGTTTCACTCCGCCAAATGGCGCGACTTCATTAGAAATCAGCCCGGTATTGATGCCGACCATGCCGTATTCCAGCTGTTCGGAGACGCGCCAGATACGGGCGGCATCGTTGCTGTAAAAATAGGAGGCGAGGCCGTAGATAGTGTTATTGGCCTGCTCAATGACCTCTTGCTCATCCTCAAATTTCACCAGCGCGGCCACCGGGCCGAAAATCTCTTCCTGCAGCAGCAGTGACCCCGGCTGTACGTCGCCGATCACCGTAGGGGTGAAGAAATTACCGCCCAGCGGATGCGCTTTACCGCCGGTTAACAGCGTCGCGCCGCGGGTGAGCGCGTCGTCGAGCAGGGACTGGACTTTGCGTCCGGCGTCGGCGTTGATAAGCGGGCCAATCTGGACATCGGACTCGCTGCCATCGCCCACTTTCAGGGCGGCGACGCGGGCAACGAACTTATCGCAGAATTGGTCGTAGACGGCGCGATGAATATAGAAGCGGTTGACGCAAACGCAGGTTTGCCCGGCGTTGCGGAACTTGGCGATCAGCGCCCCCTCGACCGCTTTATCGATATCGGCGTCGTCAAAGACGATAAACGGCGCGTTACCGCCGAGCTCTAAAGAGAGCTTTTTGATGGATTCCGCGCACTGGCGCATCAGCACGCGGCCGACTTCGGTCGAACCGGTAAAGGAGAGCTTACGCACCCGCTCATCGCCGGTGAACACCGCGCCAATCTCACGCGACTGCCCGGTTACGACGTTAATGACGCCCTGCGGGATCCCGGCCTGATTCGCCAGTTCCGCCATCGCCAGCGCGGTAAACGGCGTTTCATTGGCAGGCTTAATTACCATCGTACAACCCGCGGCCAGCGCCGGGCCGGCCTTACGGGTGATCATCGCCGCCGGGAAGTTCCACGGGGTGATCGCCGCGCAGACGCCCACGCCCTGGCGGATCACCATCAGGCGTTTATCGGCGCCGGGGGAGGGAATTATCTCGCCGTTGGCGCGTTTCCCTTGTTCGGCAAACCACTCGATAAACGAGGCGGCATAGGCGATTTCGCCTTCCGCTTCCGCCAGCGGCTTGCCCTGCTCGGCGGTCATAATCTGCGCCAGCGCGGACTTGTTTTCGAGGATCAGGCGGTGCCAGTTCTTCAATAGCGCGGCGCGCTGGGCGGCGGTAAGCGCGCGCCATGCCGGCAGCGCGGCAGCGGCGGCATCCACCGCCTGCTGCGCTTCCGTCCGGCCCATATTGGGGATCTGGCCGAGCGCCTCGCCGGTGGAGGGATTGCTGACGGCAAGGGTCGTTCCGTCGGCGGCGTCGCGCCAGCTTCCGGCAATCAGCGCCTGCTGGCGAAACAGATTTGAGTGAAATACGGACATAGCCAACTCCTTCAACGATTACGGCTGGAACACCTGGGCGACCAGATTGTGGAAATGCGCGATCCCATGCTCGGAGATACCGCTGCCGCTGTTATCCGCCATAATGCGTCCCTGGCCGCGATAGCCGCGGGACTTCAGCCCCTTTTGCACGCTTTCCACCAGGCGTAAATCTTCCGGGCGGAACACGTCGCGATACCACTCAATCAGCGCCTTCTGATCGTCGGTCAGCTCTTCATTGGTGAAATAGATGTCGTAGTTCTGCAGGGTGGTCTCTTCATCCACCGGGAATTCATAAATGACGGTCATCATGCCTTTGATCGGCGTGACGTTGAGCATGGTGCACGGCCACAGCCAGAAACCGTGGAACGCGGCGTCGGTGCCTTCTTCGAATTTAAATGACTGCTCGGACGGTTTGGCGAAGCCATACTGCAGCGTCCATTTGCCGTGCATGGTGTGCCAGTAACGGTCAACCTGCACGGAATCCGAGAAGCCCGGGTGCGCCGGGCCGCAGTGATAACATTCCAGATAGTTATCGACGATATTTTTCCAGTTCGCCGGGGTAAGGGTGGTAAAGCGCGCCGCCAGTTTCAGCTCATGAACATCCGGGCAGGCTTCCAGCACTTTGTCCTGCAGTCCCGGTAGCTGCGTTTCCACGCTCTCCGCTTGCGGGTTCATATTGATAAACACAAAGCCGGCATACTCTTCAAGGCGCACCGGCACAAGCTTTGCCTTTTCGCTATCGAAGTTCGCTACGTTTTCGCAGTTGCGGGCGTGGGCGAGATTGCCGTCCAGCTTGAAGGCCCAGGCGTGATAGGGGCAGGTAATCACGTTTTTGGCTTTACCTTCACCGCTCAGCAACTGGTGGCCACGGTGCGGGCAGACGTTATAGAAGGCGCGCAGAATGTTGTCGCGACCGCGGACGATAACGATATTTTCGCCGATGATCTCCCGGGTGATGTAATCGTTCGGCCTGGCGACTTCGCTACCGTGGGCGACGCAAATCCAGCTATTGGCGAAGATACGCTCTTTCTCGTGCTCAAACGCCTGGCTGTCGGTGTAAAAACGGGCCGGAATGGTCCAGGCGTCCTGCGGATTGGCGCAAAAGTTAATCGGCAGGGTAAAGTCAGGGCTTAAATTGCTCATGTAGGGTCACCTTGTGATTATTGTCAGTAAGCGTTTTTTACAGCGACTGGCCGTCGCCTTTAAGTACCGCGCCAACCGGCAGCGTCTCGGCTTTAACGATCGGCTCGGGCGTATGGGTTTCTATCTGATGCACAGGCACGTGGGCGTAGTCCTGTTTTAGCCAGCGTACAAAGCCGCCGGTCTTGATCAGTAAAATGGCAAGGAACGGTAAGGCGGTCAGCACCACGGTGGTTTTCATGGTTTCCAGCGAGGCGCCGGTAAACAGAATCGATAGCGGGATGAGGGTGATCACCACGCACCAGAACAGGCGCATGCCGCGATCCGGATCTTCGCCTTCGCGCAGGTTACGGGTACTGGTCGCCGCCATGGTGTAGGCCACCGCATCCATATGCGAGGCGAGGAAAACGATCATCACGAACAGATAGGCGGCGAGGAACAGCTTGCCCGCCGGCAGCGACATCAGCACCTGCTGGACGGCGGTTTCGCCGCCGAGAGACTGCATCACCTGCGGCACGTTAATCACGCCGTTGACGAACTGATGCATGGCATAGCTTTCCATCACCCCGAAGAAGAACCAGCAGCCGGCGGTGCTGCCGAGGATAAGCCCCCAGATCACCTCTTTAATCTTACGTCCGCGGGAGACGCGGGTGACGAACATCGCCACGCCTGGGGTATAGGAGATCCACCACAGCCAGTAGAAGACGGTCCAGTTGCGGGTAAAGGCGCCATCGCCGAGCGGGTCGGTAAACAGGCTCATCTGCAGAAAGTTTTGGCTCGTCAGACCGATGGCGTTGATGATGTTATTGGTGATGAATTCGGTCGGACCAACCAGTAATACCACTAACGGCAGCAGGAACGCTCCCCAGCCGACCATTTTGCTCAGTCGCTGCAGGCCGTTATTGATGCCAATCCACGAGCTCATGCAGAAAATACCGCCGGAGAGCAGGATCACAAACGCCTGGACGGTGAAGTTATCCGGCAGTCCGGTGAGAGCTGACAGACCGCGGGTGAAGGTGGCGGCTGTGACCACCAACGAAATGGTTAACGCGCCGACGGTGGCGATCAGGAACATCAGGTCAACCAGGCGACCCCAGAAGCCCTGCGGATTGACGCCGGTGATCGCCGAAATGATCCCGGAGAGGCTGAGGCCTTTATTTTTCCGCACGTGAAAGTGATAGGCCATGATCAGCGAGGCGAGGGTGTAGGTCGCCCACGCGCTAATGCCCCAGTGGAAGAAAGAGTAGGGGATGCTGTATTCCAGCGCTTTTGCTGAATGCGGCGCAATATTCAGGCCAGGGGTCTGGTAGTAATAAGCCCACTCGGCAACACCCCAGTACAGCGTAGAGGAGCCGAGTCCGGCGCAAATAAACATAAACAGCCATGAGAGAGTGCTGTATTCGGCTTTGCCTTCGCCGAGCCGGATATTGCCGTATTTGCTGGTGGCCAGATACAACACCAGTCCCAGCGCCAGAAGTACCAGCACCTGTACCGCGGAACCCAGCAGGCGGGTGACGCCGTTAAAAATCGAATTAGCCGCCTGCGCGGTTTGTTGGGGGAAGAGACTTAATGTAGCGGCGATGAAAACAATGGCCGCCAGGCTGATGACAATCAGCGGCACATCTTTTTTCTTTACGTTGCTCAACATGAGTGATCTCCTGGGCACGGTTGCCCGTCGGTGGCTTTAGCCTGTCGTTGTTATCACGCTGTAGGGTCAGGGTTCGTAGCAAAATGCTATTAACAATTGGATTATTTCTTCGTTACATGAATTAAACAATTGGCCGATTCGTGAAGCAATAAAACACGGAACGGAAATAATAAAAGGTGAATTGGCGCAGGTTCTTTCCTTTCGGGAATCAATAAAGTTCGCCGCTGTGATGCGGTTCACTTGTCAATCGTGGGGGATTCTGCATTCAGAGGAGAGAGGGGAGTTGGCAGGCCAGGCGTGCGGGTTTTCCCGGGTAGCGGCTACGCCTTACCCGGGCTACGGTCCGAGCGACCTGCCTTTTATTTATTCACCACGCTGGCTGAAACTGCTGGTGTTGGTGGCCTCAAAATCGCTGAGACGTTCCCGGAAGGCCGGGGCAGCCCGCATGGATGCGGGCTGAGGGCCGTGTTTTGCAAGGACGCTGCCTCGGCCCGACCCGAAGCCTGCAGGGATAAGTCGAAGGTACCACGAAGTGGCGATTTTGGCGGCCAGAGCCCGGGAGTACAGAGGGCGGCGGCGAATGGCCGCCCTCTGTGCGCTCCCTGCGCCATGAGAGCCATAACGCAGAAGAAATATCGGGAGCGCAATGTGCTCTGAATTAACACAAAGCACATGTTTTTCCCGGACCAAAACCGTTGCAAACCGATGCGATATCTACATGAGCGTGCCATTGTAGCCCCGGTAAGCGCAGCGCCACCGGGGAGCGGCGGGGTAATTACGCCAAAATGGCCTTGCAGATAGCGTCGCTGACCTGCTGCGTTGAGGCGTTGCCTTTCATGTCCGGGGTTTTCGGCCCGCTGGCGATCACCTGCTCTATCGCCGCCAGAATGCCGTTATGCGCGGCGTGGTAGCGCTCATCGCCGTTGCCAAGGAAATCGAGCATCATCGCCCCGGCCCAAACGGTAGCGATCGGGTTGGCGATATTTTTACCGTAAATATCCGGCGCCGACCCGTGAACCGGTTCGAACAGCGACGGGAAAGTCCGCTCTGGATTGAGGTTAGCCGACGGCGCAATACCGATAGTGCCGGTACAGGCCGGGCCGAGATCCGACAGAATATCGCCAAACAGGTTCGAGCCGACGACCACGTCGAAACGTTCCGGCTGCAGCACGAAGCGGGCGCAGAGAATATCGATATGCTGCTTGTCCCAGCGAATTTCGGGATAGCTTTTGGCCATCTCTTCCACGCGTTCATCCCAGTAGGGCATGCTGATCGCCAGACCGTTAGATTTGGTCGCGGAGGTCAGCGTTTTGCGCGGGCGGCTTTGCGCCAGCTCAAAGGCGTAGCGCAGGATCCGGTCAACGCCGCGGCGGGTGAAGACCGACTCCTGAATCACCACTTCATGCTCCGTGCCTTCATTGGCGCGACCGCCGAGGGCGGAATATTCGCCTTCGGTATTTTCGCGCACCACGTAAAAATCGATGTCGCCGGCCTTTTTACCTGCCAGCGGACAGGGGACGCCGGGGAACAGGCGCACCGGGCGCAGATTGACGTACTGATCGAACTCACGGCGGAACTTCAGCAGCGAACCCCATAGGGAGATATGGTCGGGGACGGTATCCGGCCAGCCGACGGCGCCGAAATAGATAGCATCGAAGCCCTGCAACTGCTCGCGCCAGTCGTCCGGCATCATCTTGCCGTGATGGGCGTAATATTCGCAGCTTGCCCACTCCATCTGCTCGAAGCTCAGCGACAGATCCCAACGCTGCGCGGCGGCTTGCAGCACGCGAATACCTTCAGGCAGAACTTCTTTACCAATTCCGTCACCGGGGATGGCGGCAATACGACAGGTTTTTTTCATTCCGGTTCTCACTTTTTAGCGATGATGTTTGACCACCTGCCTATCCTATAATTGACTGGTTCATAATTAATCACGCTAACTGGTGAAACATAAAACACAGATCATGAATAATCTGCCGCTGCTAAATGATTTACGCGTGTTCATGCTGGTCGCTCGCCGGGCCGGTTTTGCCGCCGCCGCCGAGGAGCTTGGCGTCTCACCGGCGTTCGTCAGCAAGCGGGTTTCGCTGCTGGAGCAAACCCTGCATGTGATGTTGCTGCACCGTACCACCCGCCGGGTCACCATTACCGAAGAGGGGGAGCGGATCTACGAATGGGCGCAGCGCATTCTGCAGGATGTGGATGAGATGATGGACGAGCTTTCCGACGTGCGTCAGGTACCGCAGGGAACGCTACGAATTATCAGCAGCTTCGGCTTTGGTCGCCGGGTGGTCGCCCCCGCGCTGTCGGCGCTGGCCCGCCAGTACCCGCAACTTGAGCTGCGCTTCGATGTCCAGGACCGTCTGGTGGATTTGGTCAATGAAGGGGTGGATCTCGATATTCGCGTCGGCGACGATATCGCGCCGAATCTGATTGCCCGCAAGCTGGCGACCAACCACCGTATTCTCTGCGCGTCGCCGCAGTTCCTTGCCCGCCACTCGCCGCCGAAACAGCTAAGCGACCTGGCAGCCTTACCCTGTCTGGTGATTAAAGAGCGCGATCATCCGTTTGGCGTCTGGCAACTGCACAGCAAAGAGGGCCAGCACGCGATCAAGGTAACCGGGCCGCTCTCCTCCAACCATGGTGAAATTGTGCATCAGTGGTGTCTGGATGGACAGGGGATTGCATTACGTTCATGGTGGGATGTCAGTGAAAATATCGCCAGCGGCCATTTGGTACACGTGCTGCCGGACTATTATCAGCCCGCCAACGTCTGGGCGGTCTACGTGTCGCGGCTGGCGACCTCAGCCAAAATTCGCACCACCGTGGAGTTTCTGCGCCACTATTTTCAGCAGCACTATCCCCAGCAGTGTATCGTCAGCAGTGAGGAAAACAGCCGGCGACCAGCGCCGCCGGCGGAGGGCGTTACAGACGAGTGACGCTCTGCAGGATCGTCAGCGCGCGGGAGAATTGAGCATCCGGGATGGTCAACGGATAGAGGAAGCGAATAACGTTGCCATACTGGCCGCAGGTCAACAGCAGCAGGCCCTGCTCCAGCGCCTGCTGCTGGATTTTCTGCGCAATCGCCGCCGACGGTTCGCCGGTCGCCGGATCGAAGAACTCGGCGGCGATCATCGAACCCACGCCGCGCGCTTCCACCAGCGCCGGACACCAGCCCTTAACTTCCTGTAGCGTCGCCAGCAGGCGCTCGCCGAGGAACTGCGCGCGCTCGCACAGCGCTTCGTTATCAATGATATCCAGCACCGCATGCGCGGCCGCCACCGCCAGCGGGTTGCCGGCGTAGGTGCCGCCTAAGCCGCCCGGCGCCGGGGCATCCATGATCTGCGCGTTACCGACCACGCCGGAAAGCGGCATGCCGCCCGCCAGGCTTTTAGCCATCGTCATCAGATCCGGTTTATCGGCATAGTGATCCATGGCGAACAATTTACCGGTGCGGGCGAAGCCGCTCTGTACTTCATCGGCAATCATCACGATGCCGTGCTCATCGCAGAGGCGGCGTACTGCGGCAACCAGCTCTTTCGGCGCGACGTTAAAGCCGCCTTCGCCCTGTACCGGTTCGAAAATAATCGCCGCCACCTGTTTGGCTTCGATATCGGCTTTGAACAGGCGTTCAAGGGCGGTAATCGAATCGGCGGTGCTGATACCGTGCAGTGCTGACGGGTACGGCACGTGGTATACCGAGCCGGGGAACGGCCCGAAGCCCAGTTTGTACGGCGCGACCTTACCGGTTAGCGCCATCGTCATATAGGTACGGCCATGGAAACCGCCGCCGAAGGCGATAACGCCGGGGCGTCCGGTATGGGCACGGGCGATTTTCACCGCGTTTTCTACCGCTTCCGCGCCGGTAGAGAAGAAGGCGGTTTTTGCCGGGCCTTTGACCGGCGCCAGTTCGTTGAGCTTCTCCGCCAGCGACACATAGCTTTCATAAGGCACGATCTGATAGGCGGTATGGGTAAATTGCTGTAGCTGCTGTTCAACCGCGGCGACCATCCGCGGATGGCGATGGCCGGTATTCAGCACCGCGATGCCGGCGGCGAAATCGATATATTCATTGCCTTCGACATCGGTCAACGTGGCGTTTTGTGCGCTCTGGGCAAAGAAGTTGCACATAACGCCCACGCCGCGCGGGGTAGCGGAAAGACGACGCTGATGGAATTCATTGTTGCTCATAATAAACACCCTTTAGCAAAAGTTAATCACGGAACCGAACGGCAAATCAGACCCCAAGGCGATCGCGCAGGCTGTAGTAGGCGGCGCCCATGGCGGTAAAAGGAATTCGCAGGCTGCGCCCGCCCGGGAACGGGTAGTGCGGCAGTTTGGCGAAGGCATCGAAGCGCTCGGCATCGCCGCGCAGCAGTTCTGAAATCAAGCGTCCGGCCAGATGGGTACAGGTCACGCCGTGACCGCTGTAGCCCTGCATGTAGTAAATATTGTTATCCAGACGGCCGAACTGCGGCATACGCGACAGGGTCAGCAGGAAGTTGCCGGTCCAGCGGTAGTCAATTTTCACCCCCTGCAGCTGCGGGAAGGTTTTCAGCAGCTTCGGCATAATCAGCCGCTCTACGTCGTCCGGGTCACGGGCGCCGTAGACCACGCCGCCGCCGTACAGCAGGCGGTTGTCGCCGGTAAGACGGTAGTAGTCCAGCAGGTAGTTACAATCTTCCACGCAGTAGTTTTTCGGGATCAGCGAGCGGGCTAAGTCTTCCGACAGCGGAGCGGTCGTCACGACCTGAGTGCCGCACGGCATGCTGCGTTTTGCCAGCTCCGGTTCAAGCTTGTCGCCGAGATAGGCGTTACCGGCGACGATCACGTAGCGCGCGGTTACCTGGCCGCGCGCGGTACTGACCACCGCCGGGCTGGTGTGCTGAATTCGGGTCACCGGCGACTGCTCATACACCCGGCCGCCGTTAAGACGAATGGCGTCCGCTTCGCCGATGGCGAGGTTCAGCGGGTGAATATGGCCGCCGCTGTGGTCGAGCAGGGCGCCGACGTAGCGGTCGCTGTCTACTTCGCGACGAATGGCATGGCTGTCGAGCAGTTCCAGTTGGGTATTGCCGTAGCGCTCCCAGTTGGCTTTTTGCTCTTCCAGCGTTTCCATTTGCTTATGGTTCATGGCCACAAACAGGCCGCCTGGGCGGTAATCGCACTGGATCTGGTAGCGCTGAATGCGTTCGCGAATAATATCGCCGCCTTCGAACATCATGCTGCCGAGCATTTTGGCCGCATCCGGGCCGTAGTTCTTCTCAATAACGTCGATATCGCGGCTATAAGAGTTAACCAGCTGTCCGCCGTTGCGGCCGCTGGCGCCGAAGCCGATACGCGCGCCTTCCAGCACCACCACGTCGTAGCCCATTTCGGCCAGATGCAGGGCCGAGGAGAGGCCGGTGTAACCGCCTCCGACGACGCAGACGTCACAGTTGATTGATTCCTCCAGCGTTGGGAACGGTTCATACTTGTTGGCGCTGGCGGCGTAGTAGCTAGTGGTATGTTCAGTCATGATCAAGACTCCAGAGCAATCCAGATGGTTTTCAGTTCGGTGAATTTTTCCAGCGCGTGCAGCGATTTATCGCGCCCGTTGCCGCTCTGCTTATAGCCGCCGAACGGGACGGTCATATCACCATCGTTGTAGTTGTTGACGAAGACTGAGCCGGCCTTCAGGCGGCGACTCATGCGGTGGGCGCGCGACAGATCGCGGGTCCACACCGCGGCGCCGAGACCGTAGTCGCTGTCGTTGGCCAGCTGCAGCGCCTGTTCTTCGCTTTTGAAGCGCGTGACCACCAGCACCGGGCCGAAGATCTCTTCGCGGCTGAGGGTTGAGGACGGGTCGACATCGACGAAAATGGTTGGGCCGACGGCGGCTGGCCACGGATTTTTCCGCCCGTCGAGGAATAGCGTGCTTTTGGCCTCACCGCCGCGGATAAAGCTGTGCACGCTGTCGGCATGGGCGTTATCAATTAACATCCCCATGGTGGTATCGGGATCGAGCGGATTGCCCGGCTGCCAGTTTTGCGCCTGGGCTTTCAGTAATGCCAGGAACTCGTCGGCGATGCTCTCTTCCAGCAGCAGGCGGGTGCCGGCGATGCAGACCTGCCCCTGGTTATAGAAGATACCGCCGGCGGTGGCGTTGACCGCTTTTTGCAGATCCGGACAGTCGGCGAAGACGATATTGGCGCTCTTGCCGCCGGCTTCCAGCCACACGCGCTTCATGTTGCTGTCGCCGGCATCTTTCAGCAGCTGTTTGCCGGTACGGGTGGATCCGGTGAAGGTGATGACTTCAACGTCAGGATGCAGCGCCAGCGCCTGCCCGGCCTCGTGGCCAAAGCCGCTGACCACGTTTAACACCCCGTCCGGAAGTCCGGCTTCTTTTGCAAGCCCTGCCAGACGCAGGGCGGTGAGCGGCGATTTTTCCGAGGGTTTGAGGATTACGCTATTGCCTGCCGCCAGCGCCGGGCCGAGTTTCCAGCAGGCCAGCAGCAGCGGGAAGTTCCACGGCACCACCGCGGCCACCACGCCAATCGGTTCACGAACGATCATTGCCAGCTCGTTGCCGCCGGTGGGCGCCACTTCGCCATAGACTTTATCCAGCGCTTCGGCGTACCAGCGAATGGCGCGGGCGGCGCCGGGAATATCGTCGCGCAGGCTGTGGCGGATCGGTTTGCCGGTATCGAGCGTTTCCAGCAGCGCCAGCTCTTCACGATGGGTTTCCATCAGGTCGGCAAATTTCGTGAGAACCGCTTTACGCCGGGCCGGGGAGGCCTGCGACCAGTCGCCGTTATCAAAGGCCTGGCGCGCGGCTTTCACTGCCCGTTCGACGTCGGCTTTTTTACCGCGGGCGACCTGCGCTAATGTCTGCTGTGCGGCAGGGTCGATAGTCTCGAAGGTGGTATTATCGGCCGCGGCGCAATATTCGCCGTTAATAAATAAGCGCGTTTCAATGGCCAGGTTTTTCGCTTTTTCCTGCCAGTAAGCCAGGTGCTGAAAATTCATCATGACTCCTTAAAAACATCATCGGCAAAATATAGGGTTCGGCGTTTTCAGGGGCTCAGGGCGCAGGGCGTCCCCGGGGTAGAAAACCGTCTCTTCGCCATTCACTGGCGTTAATTATCTTTGGGCCAGCAGGAAATAAGATTTCCGCGCTGCGCAGGTATTATTACTGCGAGTTCTTCGCCGCGGCGGAAATATTACATCCGCCGCGGCAGGCCTGAAGAAAGCCTGAAACCTGCTCAGGCTAAGAAATTAGAATGTGGTGGGGGTGTGGGCACTGATAATGCGGCAGATACCTGCCGAGGTGTTGCTGAAGCTATGAGGGATGCCGGTATTAATGGCATAGCTCTGTCCAGCCACCAGGTGGTACGACTGACCGTTAATCGTCAGCACGATTTCACCTTCCAGTATGGTGCCTATCTCCTCACCCTGATGCTTTATTCTCTCCCCGGTTGTGGTCCCAGGCTGGTAAGTTTCAAAAATCATCGCCAGCGTACGGTTCGGATTTCCGTTATGAACCAGTTTCATTGAAACGCCCTGACTCCCCATTTCGATAAGGTCGTCCTGATTAATGACGACCTGCGGTTCATCCGGCTTTTCGGGTTCAGAAAAGAATTCCGAGAGCGACAGCCCATATACTTTCAGCAGCTTTTGCAGCGTACTGATGGCAGGACTGACTTTGTCCTGCTCTATGGTGCTGATGGCACTATGTGTTAACCCAGACAGTTCGGCGGCACGACGCTGTGAAAGACCCAGCTGTTGGCGGATCTCTGACAGACGTTTCCCTGGCGCCAGTCCGTCATCGCTCATATTTGCATTTCCTTAACTGTAGTGGTCAGAGCCGCCGCTTTTCGGCGACATGGCTCTGACAGGCGGTGATAAAACCATCAAACAACATACGCGACAGGGCGTATTCGCTACTGTTCCATTCAGGATGCCATTGTACGCCCAGCGCGAAAGGGTGGTCGTTGACGCTGACCGCCTCAACCAGCCCATCCGGTGAACGGGCCTCCACGCGCAGACGCGAACCCAGCGTTTTTGCGCCCTGGCCGTGTAGCGAGTTTACCCAAAACGTGTTGCAGCCCGGTATTAACTGAGAAAGTAAACCTCCTTCCTGCACCTCCACCTGGTGGGACGGCGCATACTGCTGCTCCACCGGTAGTTCAGGATCTTCGCGATGCTCCAGCAGTTCCGGCTGTTCAAACAGACGACGATACAGAGTCCCGCCAGTGGCGACAACCAGTTCCTGCAGCCCTCGGCAGATGGCGAAAATGGGGATGCGCCTTGCGAGCGCGGCGTTAATTAGCGCCATGCTCAGAAGATCACGCCCGGGGTCGGCGTCAGGCTCATCGCCGTTTTCACCATAAAGGTGCGGCTGCACGTTGCTGGGGCTGCCTGGCAGGTAGATCCCGTCCAGTTTATCGACTAACGCATCCAGCAGTTCCGGCTCGGCCAGCGCGTGCGGCAGGGCAATCGGCAGTCCGCCAGCGTTAACAATGGCATTCAGGTACTTTTCTTGCAGAGTCTGGGTCTGGTGACCCTTAAGCCTGTTTCTACACATCACGACGCCAATAACTGGCTTGTACATTATATTTTCCATGATCGCCCTCACAAAGTGGACTAAATTATGACCGCCAGTGGCTGATAAACGGCCATATCGTTCAATATTTTCTCAATCTAGCAGTGGAAATAGCCGTTTGCAAACTTAATTTAACATTTGACAAACATTTTGTTTGCATACACATTCGAAGGGTGGACATTATATTTGACGTTTTCAGTCAGGGTCCGAAAACTAAAACAACGGCGGTGAATCATGGAAACCAATATCGTAGAAGTTGAGAATTTTGTTCAGCAGACGGAAGAGAGACGGGTAAGCGCGTTCGCTAAAGAAGTGAAGCGCTACCTCGAAACCTACCCCAACACTCAGTACGTCGATGTACTCCTCACAGACCTTAACGGCTGCTTCCGCGGCAAACGCATTCCGGTCGCCAGCCTCAGCAAGCTCGAGAAAGGCTGCTACTTCCCGGCGTCCGTTTTCGCGATGGATATTCTCGGCAACGTGGTGGAAGAGGCCGGGCTTGGCCAGGATATGGGCGAACCGGACCGCAGCTGCGTCCCGGTATTAGGTACGTTGACCCCTTCGGCCGCCGATCCGGAATACATCGGCCAGGTCTTGTTGACCATGGTTGATGAAGATGGCGCTCCCTTTGACGTTGAGCCGCGGAACGTACTCAACCGCCTCTGGCAGCAGCTCCGCCAGCGCGGATTGTTCCCCGTGGTAGCGGTAGAGCTGGAGTTCTATTTACTCGATCGCAAACGCGATGCCGAAGGCTACCTGCAGCCGCCGTGCGCGCCCGGCACCGACGACCGCAATACCCAAAGCCAGGTCTATTCCGTTGATAACCTCAACCATTTTGCCGATGTACTGAATGATATTGATGAACTGGCCCAGTTACAGCTGATCCCGGCGGATGGCGCGGTGGCCGAAGCCTCTCCGGGGCAATTCGAAATCAACCTCCACCACACCGATAACGTGCTGGATGCGTGCGATGATGCGCTGGCATTAAAACGTCTCGTGCGTTTAATGGCGGAGAAGCATAAGATGCACGCCACTTTTATGGCGAAACCTTATGAAGAGCATGCGGGTAGCGGGATGCATATCCATATCAGCATGCAAAACAATAAGGGTGAAAACGTGCTGGCGGATGCGGACGGCGAGGATTCAGCCCTGCTGAAACGCGTGCTGGCCGGGATGATTGACCTGATGCCGGCGTCGATGGCGCTGCTGGCGCCGAACGTGAACTCGTATCGTCGCTTCCAGGCGGGCATGTATGTGCCGACGCAGGCGTCATGGGGGCATAACAACCGTACGGTAGCGCTGCGTATCCCGTGCGGCGATCGACATAACCACCGCGTTGAATACCGCGTAGCCGGGGCGGACGCCAACCCGTATCTGGTGATGGCGGCGATTTTCGCCGGCATCCTGCACGGCCTGGATAATCCGCTGCCGCTGCAGGAAGAGGTGGAAGGTAACGGTCTGGAACAAGAAGGCTTGCCGTTCCCGATCCGCCAGAGCGACGCGCTGTGGGAGTTTATGCAAAACGATCATCTGCGGGAGCGTCTTGGCGAGCGTTTCTGCCACGTTTACCACGCCTGTAAGAATGATGAGTTACTGCAGTTTGAGCGTCTTATCACAGAAACCGAAATTGAGTGGATGTTGAAAAACGCCTGATGTTCGCCCCGTAAGGGGCGCATTAGTTTAATCAGTAGCATCATACGGCCTGAGCGGAGCCTGGTCGTCCTTTTTGCTGGGAGCCCAGCCATTTCCCGGATGTCGCGTTAAGGAGCGCAGGCGGCAACGGGGCTTCAGTTAACGACACAGTGTGTGACGAGGAAATGAGATGATGCAGATGTTCAAATATCCGCAGGGAGAAGGGGGCCTCTTTGGCCGCATTGGATGCCAACTTACCGCCGTTCATCGGTCCGTCTTACCCTTTTATTTACGTCTTACCCCCTTGCTAAGCAGGTTTGTTACCCGGTCTTTGTGCCCGCAAACTGTCGTCGGCATGGGGGGAATGCGTCATGGCTGCTAATCTTCCTGCAGAAAACGCCGCTCAGGCGGGAAAACCGCGTCTGCGTAAATCGCTCAAACTGTGGCAAGTGGTGATGATGGGGCTGGCTTATCTGACCCCCATGACGGTGTTTGATACCTTCGGCATCGTTTCCGGCATCAGTAATGGCCACGTTCCAGCCTCTTATCTGCTGGCGCTGGCTGGGGTGCTATTCACCGCCATCAGCTACGGCAAGCTGGTGCGCCAGTTCCCGGAAGCGGGTTCGGCCTACACCTATGCGCAAAAATCAATTAGCCCGCATATCGGTTTTATGGTCGGCTGGTCCTCACTGCTGGACTATCTGTTCCTGCCGATGATTAACGTCCTGCTGGCGAAGATCTACCTCTCCGCGCTGTTTCCGGAAGTGCCGCCGTGGGTGTGGGTGGTGACCTTTGTCGCCATTCTGACCGCGGCGAATCTGAAAAGCGTCAACCTGGTGGCCAACTTCAATACCTTGTTCGTGCTGGTGCAGATCTCCATCATGGTGGTGTTTGTGATTCTGGTGGTACAAGGGCTGCATAAAGGCGAGGGCGTTGGTACCGTCTGGTCGCTGCAGCCGTTTATCAGCGAGAATGCGCATTTGATCCCGATTATTACCGGCGCGACGATTGTCTGCTTCTCGTTCCTCGGCTTTGACGCCGTTACCACGCTTTCAGAAGAAACCCCGAATGCCGCGCGGGTGATCCCGAAGGCCATCTTCCTTACCGCGATGTACGGCGGCATTATTTTTATCGTCGCCTCGTTCTTTATGCAGTTGTTCTTCCCGGATATCCATCGTTTTAAAGATCCGGACGCCGCGCTGCCGGAAATTGCGCTGTACGTCGGCGGCAAGCTGTTCCAGTCGATTTTCCTGTGCACCACTTTTGTTAATACCCTGGCATCGGGCCTGGCGTCGCACGCCAGCGTGTCGCGCTTGCTGTACGTGATGGGCCGCGATAACGTCTTCCCGGAGCGCATTTTCGGCTATGTGCATCCGAAATGGCGTACCCCGGCGCTGAACGTGATTATGGTGGGCATCGTCGCGCTGTCGGCGCTGTTCTTCGACCTGGTGACCGCGACGGCGCTTATCAACTTCGGCGCGCTGGTGGCTTTTACCTTCGTTAATCTCTCGGTATACAACCACTTCTGGCGGCGCAAGGGGTATAACAAAACCTGGAAAGACCGCTTCCACTATCTGCTGTTGCCGATGGTTGGCGCGCTGACCGTGGGGGTGCTGTGGTTGAACCTTGAGGCGACCTCGCTGACGTTGGGTCTGGTGTGGGCCGCGCTGGGATTGCTTTATCTGACCTACCTGACCCGCCGTTTCCGTAAACCGCCGCCGCAGTTTGACGCGACGAAAGCGGAGCAGGCCTGGGAGTCGTAATTCGCCGTTACTATGACAACAAGGCAGGCAAGCCTGATGTCGAATAAGGGCTCCATGTTTATCATGGAGCCCTTTTTAATGACTTGAATATCTGCTTTACCCCATCTTTTGTTTTTTTGTCGACTTTAAATGAATGTTTTTTATTTCCGCTGTGAATGTAATGGGCTGGTAATATTATATATTATGGAATAATAAACTTATATTTTAATTTTGTGTTGCCGGGCGTATTATTTTTGAGTGACCCTGTTTTATCAAAAGGATATTTGGTTGTGACAGAACAAACGAAAATAATTCAATTACAGGATACGTTAAACCGTTATTTGCTTTACTTTCCTCGAAGCAAAAATATGGCTGCCGATGTGTATTCTTTTATAGGCGAAGAGACGCTCAGTAAGACGTGTATTTGACTATAAAGTAGGTAAATTCTGGGAAGATCTACTGCATCGTGCAGACTGGCGCGATCCTTTGAGTTTGAACCAACAGGCAATTGAATATTATCGTTCCGGTAAATTGCCTGCAGCTGTAACCAAATTCTTTATGAACAAACCGAATGAAGTTTTACCCACGGGCAAGTTTGGAGTGTTAAACGAATTTAACAATGCGACCAGGGTGAGGCCATCCCGCGATCTGGCTGCCGGTAATCAGAAAGTGGCAAACCTGCAGTGGGAGATGCCGAAACCCAAAAGTGACAGGGAACTGGGTATAGGAAACCAACGGTCAGCTCTCGATATTTAGGGAATATTTATGAAGCAGACATACACATCAGGGACCGTTCTGGCGGCCATGCTTATGGTCGTTGGATGTCAGGCGCAACAACCGCCGACGCAGGTTATTATCGTTTCGATGACCACCGTTATCTGGAGCTGAAGGGTTGGGACTGTGAGGGCGAACTCTGGTACACGGATACGCTGAGGGGGATTCATACTGAGCCGGTAAGTCAGTTCTACCGAATTTTTACCAAAAAATTTATCCACCCTTCTGATCGCTATACATTACCGCGGAACTGAATTTATCGTCTGGGTACGTGGGGAGATAACTTCTGTGTGGATGCATTGAGGAGGGTACTGGAGCATCTGAACATCCCTAACGCCAACGCCTGTGAAGTGGAATACCTTACCGAGTGTCCTGAATACGGCATTGTGGGTAAATGGATCGCTGCGCCCGATGACAACGTCATTAACCGAATCGTCATTACTGTCGATATGCATGAAGAAGACAGTGATTCAAAAAGTATGGAAAGCGCCTGTGCGTTTTCGTTCACTAATCACTATGTCAGAGTATCAGGCGAAAAGCCGGTATATCTTTACCAGCCGATGTCCGGCATTGCTGATGTAGAAGAAAAGATCCCAGTCTATCTGGAGGTTAAGTCCGTTACTGCGCCTAAAACACTGTGGTATACAGGATTGCCCAGAGTGGATAAATACCCATTATTGCTTTTGGCGCCGGTGTGTCATTGACTGTTTTAGCCGTCAATAAGGCATATCAACATATGGGGTATTGAGCTGAATTTTATTGTATTTACGGGAAGAAGCCGACCGTGAGATCGGCTCCTGTCCCTGTTAATACGCAGCCCGGGTGTAAAGATTGGCAAAGTGAAATTATTTCTTTTTTTTATCGGTTGGCAACTGAGCGGCGCGGCGTTCTTTGATATAGGACACCAGACTGTAGACGGCGACTCCCAGCAGAGCAATCGCCACGATAAAGAGCACAAAACCCGACATAAATTAACCTAATGAGTTGTTTAAACAGAAGAAAAAATAACGCCTCACGAAGACGATATCATCGGGATGTTTCCGAAAGATGACCTAAAAGTGCCAAAGGCATCCGGCATGGCTCGTTATGTTAAAGTATTGATGGTGTTAATGGGTTTATGACGCTCTGTGGGCGTCCTGGCGTTGGATGTAACACTCCGTTAAGTCAATTTACAGACGAACGGGGCTGCGGCTGTTACGCTAATCGTTGAATGAGAATTTTCTGAGAGTAATGCATGTTTAAAAAAAGTCTCGCCGGCCTGCTTGCTTCGGCGCTTATGCTGACGGCTTTTGCCAGTTGGGCGCAGTCGGAAAGCCAACAGGTTCGCGAACGAATTGTCGAGCAGGTGTTAAAACCCTGCGAAGGTAAAAAAGCCGGGGATAAAGTGGTTATGGTCGATCGCCGGGGCGGCGAACATGAAGCGATTTGTACGCTGGCGGCGGTGCCATTACCGGAATAGGTAGCCGCTTTCGCCACTCCCTCTGCGACACTCATCCTGACTCTGTTTTATGCCTTCGGTAGCGGTTAAGTTCATACCAACTGAGGTACTCCCGGGTTATGGCTTGCGCTTTATCCGGGCGACCGGCGGTGCCGTTTTTTGTCGGGTGCGGCTAACGCTTTACCCGATCTACGGTCCGTGCGGCCTGTCGTTAATTTCTTCACCACGCTGGCTGACACTACTGGTGCTGGTGATCTCAAAACCCCCGGTGGCGCTGCCGCTTACCGGGGCTACAGCGCTGGGCGATTTGGTAGCCCGGAGAAGGCGCAACGCGCCGCCTCCGGGAAAAAACCCTGGCAGCGATTAGCCGCCCTCTGTGCGCTCCCTGCGCCGCGGAAAACATATGGCAGAAAAATTAACCGGGAGCGCGATATACTCTGGAGCGACACGAGATAAACGCTTTTCTCAAGCTAAAAAGTTGTAAACCGATAACAGTATCTACGGTCCTGAATCCGCCGCTCCCGGCCATCTCTGAAGTGTTAAAAAAGCGACCGACGCCTCAGTTTGTGAGCCATTGCCCGCAAAAATGTCATAAATCCGTCACAATGATGGCGATGATAATAAATGACTGAGGATGAAGGGATGAAAAAAAGTCTACTCGCTGCCGCGGTGGCCGGGGCTGTATTGTTATCCGCCGGCGTGCAGGCGCAGGACGCCGTTGCGCCAGAGGGCTATCAGCTGCAACAGGTGCTGATCATGAGCCGCCATAACCTGCGCGCGCCGCTGGCCAATAATGGCAGCGTACTTGAGCAGTCGACGCCGAAATCCTGGCCGCAGTGGGATGTACCAGGCGGTCAGTTGACCACCAAAGGCGGCGTGCTGGAAGTCTACATGGGTCACTATATGCGTGAATGGCTGGCGCAGCAGAAGCTGGTGACCAGCGGCGAGTGCCCGCCGGAAAATGCGGTTTACGCCTACGCCAATAGCCTGCAGCGCACCGTTGCAACCGCGCAGTTCTTTATCACCGGCGCTTTCCCGGGCTGCGGGGTGCCTGTGCATCATCAGCCGCAGATGGGAACCATGGATCCTACTTTCAATCCGGTCATTACCGATGATTCAGCCGAATTCGCGCAAAAAGCGGTGCAGGCGATGGAGAAAGAGCGTCAGGGGATGCAGCTCGCTGAGAGCTACAAGCTGCTGGAAGAGATGACCGACTATCGCAATTCGCCATCCTGTAAAGAAAAGCATGTCTGCTCGCTTAGCGACGGTAAAGATACCTTTAGCGCCAAATATCAGCAGGAGCCGGGCGTCTCCGGGCCGCTGAAGGTCGGCAACTCGTTGGTCGACGCCTTCACCCTGCAATACTACGAAGGTTTTCCGAAAGATCAGGTGGCGTGGGGTGAAATTGCCAGCGATAAGCAGTGGCAGGTGTTGTCGAAGCTGAAAAATGGCTATCAGGACAGCCTGTTTACTTCCGCGGAAGTGGCGCGCAACGTCGCTAAGCCGCTGGTCAAATATATCGATAATGCGCTGGTGGGCGATGGCGCCGGTAAGGCGAAAGTAACGCTGCTGGTCGGGCATGATTCCAACATCGCTTCGCTGCTGACGGCGTTGGACTTTAAACCTTATCAGTTACCTGGTCAGTATGAGCGCACGCCCATCGGCGGCAAGTTGCTGTTCCAGCGCTGGCACGATAGCGGCAGCAATCGCGATTTAATGAAGATTGAGTATGTCTATCAAAGCA
Organism: Klebsiella sp. PK01; assembly: GCF_057624675.1. NCBI lineage: Bacteria > Pseudomonadati > Pseudomonadota > Gammaproteobacteria > Enterobacterales > Enterobacteriaceae > Klebsiella > Klebsiella sp. PK01. Next base: position 24,167 of record NZ_JBYEZM010000010.1, on the reverse strand, counting down.
CTGAACAGCTGCGCAACGCGGATGCCTTGAGCCTGCAATCCCCGCCGCAGCGGGTCACGCTGGCGCTTAACGGTTGTCCGGTAGATGATCAGGGATTCTGCCCGCTGGAAACGTTCAAAAAGGTCATGAACGAGGCGGCAAAATAAAACAAAAAACCCGGAGCAATCCGGGTGAAGAATTAGCGCGGGCGCAATGCCCGCGTAATTGAGCTATCAGACGTTTTTACGTTCAATGGTCTGCTCGCCCCAGAAGAGGCTGTCTTTGTCGGTTTTGGCGAAAGCTCGCGACAGCACCTCATCGCTGCCTTCTTCCCAAATTTTCTCCGCCAGCTTTTCATCGTAATTCGCGAGTTCGAAAATGGCTTCGGCGATTTCCAAAGAGGTATTACGTAAGCTTGCCCATTCGCCCACGTGGTGGGCCTTCGCTTCTTGGTTCGGCATGCAACTCCTCCTGTTAAAGGTTAGCCGTGTAATTTCACAGCCACATTGGCGACGTGTTCACCCTGATAGCGAGCGATAGCCAGCTCTTCCTGGCTTGGTTGACGGGAGCCGTCGCCGCCTGCGATGGTGGTTGCGCCATATGGCGTGCCGCCGCGCACCTGGGAGACATCAAACAGCTCCTGCGCGCCGTAGCCAATCGGCACAATGATCATCCCATGATGGGCAAGGGTAGTCCAGGTTGAGGTAATTGTCTGCTCCTGGCCGCCGCCGGTACCGGTTGAACTAAAGACGCTGGCGACTTTGCCATACAGCGCGCCGGAAGCCCACAGACCGCCGGTCTGATCCAGGAAGGTGCGCATTTGTCCCGACATATTGCCGAAACGGGTAGGGGTACCAAAGATGATGGCATCATACTCCGCCAGTTCCTGCGGTGTGGCGACGGGCGCATTTTGTGTTTTCCCGCCTGCTTTGGCAAACGCTTCAGCCTGCATAGTTTCCGGCACGCGCTTCACAACCACCTCAACGCCGTCAACTTTATTTGCCCCTTCGGCAACGGCATGGGCCATGGTTTCGATGTGTCCATACATGGAATAATAAAGCACCAGAATTTTAGCCATTTGCATCACTCCTCGGTTGCGTAATTGTCCAGCCAAACGACTGGCTATCTATAAAGATAAGGCCTGTGGCGCAGAGTGCAAATCCAACAAACATTTGTTTGATTTATAACAAAATGGCAAAGATTAATTTGCAACGTATCTCGTAGCAAATAGATACATTTTGCGCAGGGCTGATTTCAGCTGAGAGAAGAAATGTTTAGCGGTTGCGCTCGCGGCTGGCGTCTGGTTTTGACGATTAAATGTTGCGGAATGTGACTATTTGCCCAGGAAATGAGTTTCATTTACTACGCTTATAAGCACGCGATGCATAATGGCCATGCCATATGCCGCGGGGGCTTAGGCCCTGAACTCACCTAATGCAATATGATGTCAAATCCAATGGAGGTCAGTAATGGCAAACCATCGTGGCGGTTCCGGCAACTTTGCCGAAGATCGTGCCAGAGCATCAGAAGCAGGTCGTAAAGGTGGCCAGCACAGCGGGGGGAACTTTAAAAACGATCCTCAACGCGCCTCGGAAGCTGGCAAAAAAGGGGGTAAAAATAGTCACGGTAATCGCAATAGCTAGCCGGGACTGTCTTTAATGATGCGGTGTTAATCTCCCCCGACCCTGCCGCATCACCCTCGCCGCCGACGTATGTCGGCGGTTTTTTTGTCAATGGGTGTTGCTTTCGGCCTGAAGCGCCTGCGAAACTGGTTAGCTATTTTTTGCTATTGGTCGCCGCATGTCTTCGCTCAAACTCTCAATAACGCCGCAGGAACTGATCCTGATTGTGATCACCATGTTCTGGGGCGGAACCTTTCTTGCCGTACAATACGCCGTGAGCTTTAGCGGGCCGTTTTTCTTCGTCGGCCTGCGCTTCGCCACCGCCGCGCTGGCGGTGGCGCTACTGTCGCTGCGTACGCTACGCGGCCTGACCTGGCTTGAGGTTAAGGCCGGTGTCGCGATCGGCGTGGCGATTGCGCTCGGTTACAGCCTGCAAACCTGGGGCTTACAGTCCATCTCCAGCAGTAAATCGGCGTTTATTACCGCCATGTATGTACCGCTGGTACCGCTGTTGCAGTGGCTGTGTCTGGGGCGCATGCCCGGCGTCATGTCCTGCGTGGGCATCGTGCTGGCGTTTATCGGGCTGATCCTGCTGGCGGGGCCGGAAAATAATCTGCTGGCGTTGGGAATTGGCGAAATGATTACCCTGGCAAGCGCCGTGGCTATCGCTGCCGAAATCATTTTAATCAGCGCGTGGGCGCGTCAGGTCGATGTGCGCCGGGTGACGGTGGTACAGCTGGCGACCGCTTCGCTGGTGGCTTTTGCCGCGATGGGCCCGGCAGGGGAGTCTATCCCGCCGATGCGCCCGGAACTGCTGGCCGTCGCGCTGGGGTTGGGGATTTTCAGCGCCATCATTCAGGTCACCATGAACTGGGCGCAGCGTAGCGTATCGCCAACGCGGGCGACGCTGATTTACACCGGCGAGCCGGTTTGGGCGGGCGTGTTTGGTCGTATCGCCGGCGAGCGTTTGCCGCTGCTGGCGCTGGTGGGCTGTCTGTTTATTCTCGCCGGGGTACTGGTCAGCGAGCTGAAGTGGAAGAAAAAATCACGGTCGCAGATCGCGGCGGAGGAAGCACCAGAGCTTGCGGATCGGCACGAGCCCTAATTTTCGCCCCGGCAGCCGCGCCGCCGGGGCGAACCCATCCCTCGTTATACCGTAGTGGCTTTCGCCACCTTTTCCTGATGCTGGCGGCGGTTAAGCAACGCATGCAGCGCAATAGCGCCGAAAGTCGCCGTCCCAATCCCACCCAGGCGGAAGCCACCCAGCGACAAGGTAAAATCGCCTGCGCCCAGAACCAAAGTCACCGCCACCATGATTAAATTCGCATTCTGGCTGAGATCGACCCGATTCTGCACCCATATCCTCGCCCCGGTGACCGCAATCAAACCAAAAACCACGATTGACGCGCCGCCAATGACCGGGCCTGGAATCGTATGAATCAGGGCGCCGAACTTGGGTAAAAAACCGAGCAGGATGGCGATCAGCGCCGCGGCGACAAACACCAGCGTTGAATAGACTTTGGTCACCGCCATAACGCCGATGTTCTCCGCATAGGTGGTGACGCCGCTACCGCCGCAGGCGCCGGAAAGCAGGGTCGCTAGCCCGTCGCCGACAAACGCGCGCCCCATCCAGGGATCCAGATTGCGTCCGGTCATTCCCGCGACGGCCTTCAAATGCCCCAGGTTTTCCGCCACCAGAATGATGGCCACTGGCGCTATCAGCAGCATCGCCTGGCTGTCAAAGGTGGGCGAAGTAAAGTGCGGAACCCCAAACCATGCCGCCTGAGCGACAGGGGCAAAATCCAGCGGTTTGCCAAGACCGAATCCATTGGCCAGCAGCGCATAGAGCGCACAGGCGATAATGAGCCCCACCAGGATCAGCAGACGCTGCAGCAGTCCTCGGGTAAATACCGCGACGGCGCCGATACAAAGCACCGTCAGCATCGCCATCCAGCTGTCGAAGGCGTTGGCGGAAACGCTGTGCACGGCAATCGGCGCCAGGTTAAGACCGATCGCCATCACCACCGCGCCGGTTACCGCGGGCGGCATCAGACGCTCTATCCAGCCGGTGCCGATTTTCATCACCACCAGCCCAATCAGGGTATAGAGCAGCCCGCAGGCGATGATGCCGCCGAGGGCGACGCTGAGATGAGGATTCAACCCCTGACCGGTAAAGCCGGTAACGGTGATGACCACGCCGACGAAGGCGGCTCTGGATCCAAGATAGCTCGGTACCCGACCGCCGGTGACGACGAAGAACAGCAGAGTGCCCACTCCCGACATCAGGATAGCCAGGTTTGGATCAAGCCCCATCAATAAAGGCATTAATACGGTCGCGCCAAACATCGCCACGGCGTGCTGCACGCCCATGATCAGCGTTTGTGCGGCGGATAAACGTTCATCCGGGGCGACAACGCCGGCATCCGCGGCGGGGGAGGTTAACTGCCAGCGAGGAAAACTGAAGAGTGCCATGATGATATCCCGGGTGAGAGGTTAACAAACGGGTCGCATAAGCGTGTGGTAGCCGCGGTCAAACCACATCAGACCGCGCGGTTCCGGCTGGCGGCTGATAGCCACGACCTGGCAAAACAGAATGTCATGGGTGCCGACCTGCAGCCGCTGGTCGATGCGGCAGTCGAAACTGACCAGCGCCTCTTTCAGCCGCGGGCAGCCGGTCGCGCCGGTTTGCCAGACGGCGGCGGCGAAACGTTCCGCCATCGGGGTTTTACCGCCAAAGATAGTCGATAATTCCTCCTGCCCTGCCGCGAGGGTATTGACGCAAAGGGTCTGATGCTCGCTGAATATCGGCCAGACCGAGGCCGAACGGTTGAGGCACACCAGCAGCGTCGGCGGGGTATCCGTTACGCTGCAGACCGCGCTGGCGGTAAAACCGGCGCGCCCGGCAGGTCCTTCGGTGGTGATAATGTTCACCGCCGCGCCGACGTGGGCCATGGCGTCGCGAAAACTGTGTCGATCAGCTAGGTTCATTATCGTCTCCTTATGCCAGCAGGCAGGCTTCATCAAAGGTCAGGCGCGGCAGTCGGTCGTACAGTTTGCCGGGGTCGCCATAGCCAATATTCACCAGCAGATTGCTTTTCCAGCCGCTGTCGGCGAAAAACGCCGCATCGACTTTCTCGCGCTCGAACCCCGACATCGGGCCGGTGTCGAGGCCCAGCGAGCGGCAGGCGAAAATCAGATACGCCGCCTGCAGCGAGCTGTTGCGAAAGGCGGTTTCCTCAGCCAGCTGCGGGCTGGAAGTAAACCAGCTCCGGGCGTCGCCGTGGGGAAACAGCGCGGGCAGGCGGTCGTAAAACGCGCTATCCCAGGCCACGATGGCGGTGACTGGCGCCTGCATGGTTTTTTCCACATTGCCGCTGGAGAGCGTTGGGCGGAGTTTCGCTTTGCCCTCGGCGCTGCGCACAAAAACGATTCGCGCCGGTGAACAGTTGGCCGAGGTCGGCCCCATTTTCATCAGGTCGTAAATTGCCCGCAGTTGCTGGTCACTAACCGCGTGATCCCGCCAGCCATTGTAGGTCCGGGCACGGGTGAATAGGGTTTCGCAAGCCTTTTGGCTTAATGCTTCGCTCATATATTCTCCTCGGCGACCGGCAGCAGGGTCGTCAGGCCGTCGCGTAAAATAGGGTTAAAAGTGTCGCTGTCGGTAACGTTGCAGGCATGGCCGCCCCAGGCCATTTCCACGAGTCGGCTACCGGGTATCGCCGCCTGCAGCATTCGCGAGCAGGAGGCGGGGACCAGCAGGTCGTCGGCGGCGCTGATGATGAGCGTCGGGCAGGCGATAGCCGCCGCGCGGCGCGAAAAATCCGCCTGTTTCAGGGCCTGCAGCCGTTTCAATAGATTCTCCTTGCCCTGGAAATGGCTAATGGCCAACGCGTCTTCCGCTTCGAGACGCGGCAGGCGGGCCGCCATCCACTCTGCCGGATAGAGAAACAGCGGTTGAGCCTCGACCCACGCCTGAACGCCGCCGGCATGCAGCAGGCGTTCGCGGACCTGAAAGCAGCGGCGGGTATGCGGCGACAGCGTCAGCCAGCCGTTGACCAGCACCAGGGTGCTGACCGCGCGTGGATAGTCGAGCGCCAGCTGCAGGCCAATCAGCGCCCCCAGCGCGTGGCCCACCAGCGCGAAGCGCATGATGCCTGCCGCCTGCAGGGCGAGGAAAAGCTCCTGCGCCATCGTCGCCATACTGTAATTTTCCGCCAACGGGCCGCGATTCTCCCCGGTACCGTTATGGTCATAGAGCACCAGTTGATAATGCTTTTCCAGCGCCGCCCGCTGCGCCAGCCAGTACGCGCCAGCGCCGCCAAGCCCGGCGCTCAGCACCACCACCGGCGCGCCGGGCCACGGCGGCGGGGCAATATTGAGCCTCATCATGTTGGAGTACCGATATGGGCGACGCTGGCAATTTCCACCAGCGCATCGGGTTTCACCAGCCCGCACTGAATACAGAAACGCGCCGGTTTATCACCGGGGAAAAACTCGGCGTAGACCTCGTTAATCGCGGCGTAATTTTGCCAGTCGGTAATAAAGATACTGTTGAAGGTCACATCCGCCATACTGCCCCCCGCCGTTTCGATAACGCATTTGATGGTCTCCAGCACGTGACGGGTTTGCGCCTTTGGGTCGCCGGGGTAGAGCACATCGTTTTGCTTATCAAACGGCAGAGTGCCGGAGACATACACCACCCCGTCGGCGAGCGTCCCAGGAACAAAGGGGGCAATCGGCGTAGCGGTGCCGGGGGGAATAATCACCTGTTTAGGCATAGCGTTTCTCCTCGCAAAAAGCGAGCGGGGCGGCGGGTTCTATGGCGCGACAGAAGCTGCCGACATCGCTGACCCAGCCGAAAAAGGTTTCAATGTTGAACAACGCCGCCTGTTGGGCGAAGGCGGGACCTGCTTGATGGGTGGCATCCTCCAGCACCACGCCGAAGTATTCGAGGAAGAAGCCATCGCGCAGCGTCGATTCGACGCAGACGTTGGTGGCGATGCCGGTGAACACCAGGTGGCGAATACCGCGGCTGCGTAAAATGCTGTCGAGCGGGGTATTGAAAAAGCCGCTGTAACGGGGTTTCGGCAGGATGATATCGCCCTCGCGGGGGCGCAATTCGTCAACCAGTTGATAATCCCAACCGCCTTTTGCCAGCAGCTTGCCCTGCAGTTCCGGGCGTTGGCGCATGGTCTTCAGCGCGTTGGATTTATGGTAATTCGGCGAGCCAGGGCCGCCGGCTTCCACATACTGTTCGTCCCAGCCATTCTGGAACCAGATAATTAACATGCCGGCGGCGCGGGCGGCGGCCACCGCGAGATTAATATTATCGATAACCGGCCGGGTGGCGGAGACGTCAAAACCGGCGAGATCCAGATATCCGCCCTGGCTTGCATAGGCGTTTTGCATATCGACCACGATCAGCGCGCTGTGCTGGGGCGCGAAGGTCAGCGATTCCGGGCGAGCGGGAAGGGTAATCATCAGGCCACCTCGCGGGTAATGGGAGCAATATGGTCACGGCAGCGCATCAGCGGCTGAATACGTTCGCCGAAGGCGTCAATGCCCTGCAGGAAATCATCGAAGGTCAGCAGTACGCCGTCGGTACCGGGGACCGCCGCCACCTCATCGAGCATACGGGCGACGTTGGCATAAGAGCCGACGAGGGTGCCCATATTGATGTTGACCGCGGAGGTGGGGTCGGCCATCTGGCGGACGTTGGTATCGCTGCCGGAGCGGGTATCTTTCTGGCTCTGTTCGGTTAGCCAAGCCAGCGCCTCTTCATCCGCGCCGGCCTTGTAGTGTTCCCATTTAGCGCGGGCCGCTTCGTCAGTTTCGTCGGCGATCACCATAAACAGCACGTAGGAGCCAACGTCGCGGCCGGTTTTTTCCGCCGCCTGCATCATCCGTGCGGCGGTGGGCGCGAAGGCGGCGGGGGTATTAACCCCTTTGCCAAAGCAAAAGTTGTAGTCGGCGTGTTGGGCGGAGAACGCCATGCCGGCGTCGCTTTGCCCGGCGCAGATAACCTTCATCGGCTGCGAGGGCCGCGGGCTGACCCGGCAGTCGTTCATGGTGAAGTAATCACCTTTAAAATCGCTGCGCCCGGTGCCCCACAGGTCGCGCAGAACCGTAACGTATTCAGTCAGGTAGTCATAGCGACTGGCGAAGTATTCATCGCCGGGCCAGATCCCCATCTGGTCATATTCCGGTTTTTGCCAGCCGGTCACCAGATTCACGCCAAAACGTCCGCCGGAGATAGAGTCGATAGTGGACGCCATGCGGGCGACGATGGCCGGAGGGAGCGTCAGCGTCGCGGCGGTGGCATAAATCTCTATCTTCGACGTCACCGCCGCCAGACCGGCCATCAGGGTGAACGATTCCAGGTTATGATCCCAGAATTCCGTTTTTCCTCCAAAGCCGCGCAGTTTGATCATGGAGAGCGCGAAGTCGAAATGGTAGCGCTCGGCCTTCTGCACAATCGCCTTATTCAGTTCGAAGGACGGCATATACTGCGGCGCATGCGTGGAAATTAACCAGCCGTTATTACCAATGGGAACGAAAACACCGATTTTCATAACTACCTCTCTGTCGTCATGGAAGATGAAATCGCGCGGTGCGGCATCCTGCCTCTCCCCGAACCACCTCGCAGTGGAAATAAAGCAAAGGTAATGCCAGTTTTAAAAAAGGTTTTGTTATTAATGTGTTGTGTAATGGTTGCCGGATTTGATGATGAAAATGTGGACCGAATGGTCAAAATCAGTGCACGAAAAAACGGCAGTCATGCGCGATCGGAGTGCGCAGGGTCGTGTCGGCGAGGGGCTTTTGCTATGCTGAAGATGACTACTGAAGGAGAAGACGTATGGCACAGGGCGCCGTGAAAAAAACCGGCAAGCGTTCACAGGCGGTGAGCGCCAAAAAAGAGGCCATTCTGGCCGCTGCGCTGGAGACCTTCTCGCAGTTCGGCATTCACGGTACGCGGCTGGAGCAGGTCGCTGAACTGGCCGGGGTATCGAAAACCAATTTACTCTATTACTACCCGTCAAAAGAGGCGCTGTACGTTGCCGTGCTGCAGCGGATCCTCGCCATCTGGCTGGCGCCGCTGCGGGCATTTCGCGAAGATATCAGCCCGCTGGTGGCGATCCGCGAGTATATTCGCCTCAAGCTTGAAGTATCGCGCGATCATCCTCAGGCCTCCAGACTGTTCTGTCTGGAGATGCTACAGGGGGCGCCGCTGCTCATGGGCGAACTGACCGGCGATCTGAAGGCGTTGATAGATGAAAAGTCGGCGATAATCTCGTCATGGATTGATAGCGGCAAGCTGGCGGCGGTCGATCCGCAGCACCTTATCTTTATGATCTGGGCGACGACGCAGCATTACGCCGATTTCGCCACTCAGGTGGAGGCGGTAACCGGCGCAACGCTGCAGGATGAGCAGTTTTTCCAGCAAACCGTGGATAACGTGCAGCGGATGATTATCGAAGGGATCCGCGTACGTTAATTAGCTGGCGGCAGCGGGCAGTTTTGGTCGCCGTCTTCGCACTGAAGCAGCGAGGCGAGGAAGGCTTCGCGCTCGACGCTCTTATCGGTCATGCACTGGCTTATCAGCATCGGTTGCATACTGCCGCCTTCCGCGCCGGAAGCGAGAAACGCGCAGTCGGCGTCACGCAGGGAAATCCAAGCCTGCTGGGCTTTTTTCAGCAATTCAAGCTGTTTGCCGGAGGCGCGTTTCAGCGCCTGCTCCCAGGTCTCATTCAGCTTTTTATCGGCCGCCTGATATTGTGCGGCGGCGCACTGGTTCATTTCGGTTTGCGTGTTGGCGTTGCTGCAGTCATCCGCCCACGCCGCGCCGCTGGCTAATAGGGCAGCCACGGCAATTAAAGTGCGTTTCATCGTTCTACTCCCATAAAAAAAAGCTCCCGTCCGGGAGCCTTAATTAAGCACAGCTAACGTCGGCTGTCATTAGTTGAACACGCCGTAGATGTCCCGGATGGCGGCCGGGCTACCCTTTGGCGGGGTTATGTAGCCCCGGTAAGCGTAGCGCCACCGGGGAGCCCGTTTTAGCCGATGGTCATCAGGCTGGCGTTACCGCCTGCCGCGGCGGTGTTGACGCTCAATGAACGCTCGATATACAGGCGCTCCAGCAGCAGATTGGTTTCGCCGCGCGCAAAGCCCTGCACCGATACAATTGCCCCGTCGCGCGCCGCCACCTGCTCACACAGCTCGCGCAGCTGATCGGAATCACCATGATAAATGACCGCGTCGAAGGCCTGACTGGTCAACTGATCCGCTTTCGCAAAATGAATCCGCTCGCTGACCTCACGCGGCAGTTTCTTCGCCAGTTCGCGCTGCAGGGCGCTATCCGGCCACAGCACTTCACAACCAACCGCCATCGCCGCCGCCAGCTGAATCAGCGCGTCCTGCTCGTTATCCGCCACGCACAATACGCGCTCGCGCGGCATCAGCGTCAGAGTATTGCGCTCGCCGGTTGGCCCTGGCAGCAGGCGTTGGGTGCCGCTTTGCGCCAGCTCGCTGTATTGCTGACACAGCGCCTGCAGTTCAGGACGGCCAGCCGCCCACTGCTGCAGCGCCTGCAGCGGTTTTTCCAGCAGCGTTTTCAACTGGGCGTCCAGCGGACGCTCCGCATCCTGGCGGGCGAAAGTGACGCCGACCGCGCCCTGCGGGCGACTGGACAGCAGACGATACAGGTACAGCGGGCCGCCGGCTTTCGGGCCGGTGCCCGATAACCCTTCGCCGCCGAACGGCTGTACGCCGACCACCGCGCCAACCATATTGCGGTTGACGTACAGGTTACCGACTTTCGCGCTGCCGGTGACCTGCGCAATGGTCTCGTCGATACGGGTATGCACGCCGAGGGTCAAGCCGTAGCCGGAGGCGTTAATCTGCTCAACCAGCTTATCCAGTTCGTTACGGTTATAGCGCACCACGTGCAGAACCGGGCCGAAGACCTCTTTTTTCAGTTCGTCGAAGCTCTCGAGTTCGATAAGCGTCGGCGCCACGAAAGTACCATGATTCCACTCGCGGGCATCTTCGCTATTTTCACGTACCGCCTGGAAGACATTGCGGCCTTTCGCGCGCAGCGCCTGAATATGGCGTTCGATATTCTCTTTGGCTTCCGCGTCGATTACCGGGCCGATATCGGTGGTCAGGCGACCCGGATTACCCATCCGGCATTCGCTCATCGCGCCGCGCAGCATGGTTAACGTATGGTCGGCGACTTCTTCCTGCAGGCAAAGCACGCGCAGGGCGGAACAGCGCTGGCCGGCGCTGTCGAAAGCCGAGGCCAGTACGTCGATCACCACCTGCTCGGTGAGCGCCGACGAGTCGACGATCATCGCGTTCATGCCGCCGGTTTCCGCGATAAGCGGTGTCGGACGGCCCTGCGCATCAAGGCGGTTAGCGATGTTGCGCTGCAGCAGCGTCGCTACTTCGGTCGAACCGGTAAACATTACGCCGCGAACGCGTTCGTCTGAGGTTAGCGCGGCGCCGACGGTTTCCCCGCGGCCCGGCAGCAGTTGAATCACGCCCGGCGGTACGCCGGCTTCCAGCAGAATCGCTACGCCTTGCGCGGCGATAAGCGGCGTCTGTTCGGCCGGTTTGGCCAGCACGCTGTTGCCTGCCGCCAACGCCGCGGCAATCTGGCCGGTGAAGATCGCCAGCGGGAAGTTCCACGGGCTGATACAGACGACCGGGCCTAACGGGCGGTGGGTTTCATTATCGAAATCGTCACGCACCTGACCGGCATAATAGTGCAGGAAGTCGACGGCTTCGCGCACTTCAGCAATGGCGTTGCTGAAGGTTTTGCCAGCCTCGCGTACCAGGATCCCCATCAGGGTCGGCATCTGGCTTTCCATCAGTACGGCGGCGCGCTCAAGAATGGCGGCGCGTTCCTGCGGCGGGGTGGCGAACCAGATTGGCGCGTTATTGATAGCGCTGGTCAGCGCCTGCTGCACTTCGGCATCGCTGGCTTCGCGGACGTAGCCGACGATATCTTTCGGCTCCGCCGGGTTAATGACCGGCTGCATCTCGCCTTCGGCCACCGGCTGCTCCAGCATCGGTAGCGCCTGCCATTTATGCAGCGCGCTGTTAAGCAGCGAAGAGGAGAGGGAGGCCAGTCGGTGTTCGTTAGCCAGATCCAGACCGGCGGAGTTGCTGCGGCCGTTACCGTAGAGATCGCGCGGCAGCGGAATTTTCGGATGCGGCAGGCCGGCCTGGCCTTCCTGCTGCGCCAGTTTTTCGACCGCGCTGACCGGATCGGCCACCAGTTCGTCCAGCGGCAGGGTATTATCCGCGATACGGTTAACGAAGGAGGTATTGGCGCCGTTTTCCAACAAACGACGCACCAGATACGCCAGCAGCGTTTCATGGGTACCGACCGGCGCGTAGATACGACACGGACGGTTTAGTTTGCCGTCGGCGACTTTGCCCACGACCTGCTCATACAGCGGTTCGCCCATGCCGTGCAGGCACTGGAACTCGTACTGGCCAGGATAGTAGTTTTGCCCCGCCAACTGGTAGATAGCCGCCAGCGTATGGGCGTTATGGGTGGCAAACTGCGGATAAATCAGGTTCGGTACCGCCAGCAGCTTCTTGGCGCAGGCGAGATAAGAAACGTCGGTGTAGACCTTACGGGTATAAACCGGATAGCCTTCGAGGCCTTCCATCTGCGCGCGTTTGATTTCGCTATCCCAATAGGCGCCTTTCACCAGGCGGATCATCAGGCGACGACGGCTGCGGGTCGCCATGTCGATCAGCGAATCAATCACAAACGGGCAGCGTTTCTGGTAGGCCTGAATAACAAAGCCGATTCCGTTCCAGCCGGCCAGCTCCGGTTCGAAGCACAGTTTTTCCAGCAGATCGAGGGAGATCTCCAGACGATCGGCCTCTTCGGCGTCGATGTTAATACCGATGTCGTACTGGCGCGCCAGCAGCGTCAGCGATTTAAGGCGCGGATAGAGCTCTTCCATGACCCGATCATACTGCGCGCGGCTGTAGCGCGGGTGCAGCGCGGAAAGTTTAATCGAGATCCCCGGCCCTTCATAAATGCCGCGGCCGTTAGAGGCTTTGCCGATGGCGTGGATCGCCTGCTGATAAGAGACCATATAGGCCTGCGCATCGGCGGCGGTCAGCGCGGCTTCGCCGAGCATATCGTAGGAGTAACGGAACCCTTTCTCTTCCAGCTTGCGGGCGTTGGCCAGCGCTTCGGCGATGGTTTCGCCAGTGACGAACTGCTCGCCCATCAGGCGCATCGCCATATCCACGCCTTTGCGGATCAGCGGTTCGCCGCTCTTGCCAATAATGCGGTTCAGCGAGCGGGAGAGGCTGGTCTCATTATGCGTCGACACCAGTTTCCCGGTAAACAACAGCCCCCAGGTGGCGGCGTTAACGAACAGCGACGGGCTGCGGCCGATATGCGATTGCCAGTTGCCGTTGCTGATTTTGTCGCGGATTAGCGCATCGCGGGTGGCTTTATCCGGAATGCGCAGCAGCGCTTCGGCCAGGCACATCAGCGCCACGCCTTCCTGCGAGGAAAGCGAGAACTCCTGCAGCAGGCTCTGCACCATGCCGGCGCGGCCGCTGGCGGTTTTCTGGTTGCGTAGCTTTTCCGCCAGCTGGTAGGCCAGCTTGTGCGCCTGTTCGCCTAACGGCTGCGGCAGACGGGCCTGCTCCAGCAACATCGGTACCGCATCGGTTTCCGGGCGTCGCCAGGCGGCGGTGATCGCCGCGCGGCTGACCGATTGCGGCAGAATTTGTTCGGCGAACTCCAGGAACGGCTGATACGGCTCGTCCGCCGGAGCGCCTGCTTCATCGCTTTCATTGGCGGCGCCGGAAAGGAGCGCCGGCAGTTCCGGTAGCGTCTCGTCGTTTTCCAGCTTTTCCAGATAGTTGAAGATGGCTTGCTTAATCAGCCAGTGCGGCGTGCGGTCAATACGGCTCGCGGCGGACTTAATGCGTTCGCGCGTGGCGTCGTCAAGTTTTACACCCATGGTGGTGGTGCCCATTGCGGGAACTCCTGTTAGCTATGTAATGCCCTTTTATTGGTTGCGTAGAAATATCACCCATGTTGCAACTTTGTGCAACCTTGTTAATTGTGACCTGGCTAGCAAGCTGAGAAATGAATGAATTGTTAATAGCCTTGATAAGATTTTCCAATAAATAGCCTCATTCAAATAACGTATTTATCTGCGTTGCTTAACAGTTTTTTCAGGTGCAACCCGTAAAAACGTGAGGGAGTGCAACCTATAGAAAATTGCTATTTTTCCTGAGACAACTTTCGTGTAAATGCTGTGTTAAATCGTTTGTGAAATACCGACGCATCCGTCAGGATACGCTCGCCCAATACAACCAATACGCCATTACCCCGTTCCGGTAGTGGATAAAACGACAAAGTTGGACGTTGTCGAAATAAATTCTGGAGATTTGCATGGCTATTAGCACACCCATGTTGGTGACGTTTATTGTTTATATTTTTGGCATGGTACTGATAGGTTTTATTGCCTGGCGCTCAACCAAGAACTTTGACGATTATATTCTCGGCGGCCGCAGTCTTGGCCCATTTGTGACCGCGCTCTCTGCCGGTGCATCAGATATGAGCGGCTGGCTGCTGATGGGGTTACCGGGGGCGATTTTTCTCTCCGGGATTTCCGAAAGCTGGATCGCCATCGGCCTGACCCTGGGGGCGTGGATTAACTGGAAACTGGTGGCCGGGCGCCTGCGCGTGCATACCGAAGTCAACAACAACGCCCTGACGCTGCCGGACTATTTTACCGGACGCTTCGAAGATAAAAGCCGTGTGCTGCGTATTATCTCCGCGCTGGTTATCTTACTGTTCTTCACTATTTATTGTGCTTCCGGGATTGTTGCCGGCGCGCGTCTGTTCGAAAGCACCTTCGGTATGAGCTATGAAACCGCGCTGTGGGCCGGTGCCGCCGCGACAATCATCTATACCTTCGTGGGCGGTTTCCTGGCGGTAAGCTGGACCGATACCGTGCAGGCCAGCCTGATGATCTTCGCGCTGATTTTAACGCCGGTGATGGTGATTATCTCGGTCGGCGGTTTCGGCGATTCGCTGGAAGTGATTAAGCAAAAAAGCATCGAAAATATCGACATGCTCAAGGGACTGAACTTCGTGGCGATTATTTCGCTGATGGGTTGGGGTCTCGGTTATTTCGGCCAGCCGCATATTCTGGCGCGCTTTATGGCGGCGGATTCTCACCACAGCATTGTTCATGCGCGTCGTATTAGTATGACCTGGATGATCCTCTGTCTGGCGGGCGCGGTATCGGTCGGTTTCTTCGGTATCGCCTACTTTAATAACAACCCGAGCCTGGCGGGCGCGGTTAATCAGAACGCCGAACGGGTATTTATCGAACTGGCGCAAATCCTGTTTAACCCGTGGATTGCCGGGATCCTGCTGTCGGCCATTCTGGCGGCGGTCATGTCGACCCTGAGCTGCCAGCTGCTGGTCTGCTCCAGCGCGATTACCGAAGATCTGTATAAAGCCTTCCTGCGTAAAAACGCCGGTCAGAAAGAGTTGGTCTGGATCGGCCGCTTCATGGTGCTGGTGGTAGCGCTGATTGCGATTGCGCTGGCCGCTAACCCGGAAAACCGCGTACTGGGTCTGGTCAGCTACGCATGGGCAGGATTCGGCGCCGCATTTGGCCCGGTGGTGCTGTTCTCGGTGATGTGGTCGCGTATGACTCGTAACGGCGCGCTGGCCGGGATGATTATTGGCGCGGTTACGGTTATCGTCTGGAAACAGTTCGGCTGGCTGGGACTGTATGAAATCATCCCTGGTTTCCTGTTCGGCAGTATCGGGATTGTGGTCTTCAGCCTGCTTGGCAAAGCGCCATCGGCGGCCATGCAGCAGCGTTTTGCCGAAGCGGACGCGCATTACCATTCTGCGCCGCCGGTAGGCGCTACCGCTGAATAAAAGTAGCGAGCACCAGAAACCGCAACGGCTCCCATCAGGGAGCCGTTTTTTTTGCCGCCTGTACGGCCCGGCGGAGAGCTGCTGGCGGTCAGGCGGTTACTTCGCCGCGCCTTCGTTTACCCAGTTCATGAAGATCAGATATCCGATGGAGAGCAGAGTGGCGCCAATAAACATCCCGAGAATGCCATCGGTGGCCATGCCGCCCAACGCGCCGAGCAGAACGATCGGCATCGGCGCGTCTACGCCGCGGCCCAGCATAAGCGGTTTGAGGACGTTATCGACCATCCCGGCGACAATCAGCAGGACGGTAAACACAATATTAACCGCGGTGCCGTGGTCGCCGGTCATCCACATAATGGCAATCGCCGGGGCGGTGACCAGTATCACCGGGATTTGCGCGATACCGAGCACCAGCGCCAGCACGAAGAAGATACCGGCGGCCGGGATCCCCGCCAATGCAATGATAATTCCCGTCAGCAAGGCCTGAATCAGCGCCACGCCGATCACCCCCTGCGCGACGGCGCGAATGGTGCCGGTGCACAGGCGGCTCAGGGCAACACCTTTAGTTTCATCGGTGATACGGATGGCGATACGTTTAGCGCTGTTGGCGCCTGCCGCGCCCCAGGTCATGATGGCGCCAGCGACAATAAAGGAGAGGACAAAGCCCAGCAGCCCGCCGCCCATACTTGCCAGCACGCCGAGCACCAGTTTCGCCGCCTCGCCAATTTGCGTGTGATAACTGCTCAGTACCGCCGGCAGGTCCGCCGAGGCCTTCAGCCAGAACGCATACAGCTTACCGCCGACGAGTGGAATAGAGGCGACGTTGGCCGATGGCGGCGGCAGCGTCAGATCGCTGCCGCTGACCTTATCAATCAGGCTACCGGCGCTTTCGCCAAGCGAGGTCACCATGAAAATGGTCGGGATGACGATAATCAGCAGGCCGAATAATACCAATATAGTTGATGCCAGCCCCTGTCGCCCGCCGATACGTCGCGCGATGTGTTGATGTAAAGGGTAGAGGGTGACGGCCAGGATCAGCGCCCATAGCATCATGTTCAGGAACGGCGAGAAGACGGTAAAGCAGAAGGAGGCCAGCGCCAGTATCAAGCCGAACTTAATAAACATATCGAGAAAGCGGGTGACAATTCTTTTCTCAATATTAGCTAACTCATTATTTTCTATCATGAATTATTCCAGTTGTTATTTTACGCGGCCGCCAGGCCAGTTAAAAACGCTCAACTATAGAGAAGTCTTTGAAATAAAAAACGCAGGAAATAATTTAAAAAAGAATTTCGCCCAGGCTGTGTTTATCAGTGTAGAACAAAAGAAAATACGCCGTATCGCCAGAGAGTAATGTTCGCGCTGCTCTTGCTAATTCACTGAAAATACGCTGATATCTGGGTACAAAAAACAATGAGGATAGCAAATGAAATTACCCCAAACCGCCGCGGCGCTGATCGTTGCCGCACTGTTGACAGGATGCGTGGCGCCATCCGAGAAAAGCGCCGCGCGCGTTGATAATAACGTCTGCCCGGCGGACAACGCGATGGTGCAAACCACCCTTTATTTCGGCCTTAGCCGGCCAGCGGGGAAAGATATTACCGCCCAGGAGTGGCAGCAGTTTGTCGACCGCGATGTGACGCCGCGTTTTCGCGATGGCCTGACGGTTTTTGATGCCCGCGGCCAGTGGTTAGGTAACAATGGCACAGTGGCCCGCGAGTCCAGTAAGGCGCTGATGCTGATTCACAGCAATGATGCGAAAAGTGAGCAGGGGATTGAAGCGCTGCGTAATACGTATAAGACGCGATTCGCCCAGGAGTCCGTTATGCGCGTTGATCAGCCGGTGTGCGTACATTTCTGACGAACAGGGCGGGGAGAGCCCCCGCCCGACGAGTTACAGCACCAGCCCGGCAAAACTGGCGGACAGCAGGCTAACCAGCGTCGCGCCATAGACCAGACGCAGGCCGAAGCGGGAAACGGTGTTGCCCTGTTGCTCGTTAAGCCCTTTAATCGCCCCGGCAATGATGCCAATGGAGGCGAAGTTGGCGAACGAGACGAGAAACACGGAAAGGATCCCTAGCCCGCGCGGCGTCATGCTGGCGGCAATTTTCTGCAGCTCGATCATCGCCACGAATTCGTTAGCGACCAGCTTGGTGGCCATAATACTCCCGGCATTTAGCGCGTCGCTTAATGGAATACCCACCAGCCACGCCAGCGGATAAAACACGTAACCGAGAATTTGCTGGAAGCTTAGGCCGAAAATGGTCGCAAATAACGCATTAACGGCGCTAATCAGGGCGATAAAACCGATTAGCATCGCCAGAATAATCATCGCCACCTTAAAGCCCGCCAGGATATATTCGCCCAGCATTTCAAAGAAACTCTGCGATTCATGCATCTTTTCAAGCTTTATTTCAGCTTCGCTGCCGGGGCGCGTAGGGTTAATAATCGACAGCACAATAAAGGTGCTGAACATATTAAGAATCAACGCCGCCACCACGTATTTCGCATCAAGCATGGTCATATAGGCGCCGACGATCGACAGCGATACCGTTGACATGGCGGTCGCCGCCATCGTGAACAGGCGACGCGGAGAGAGGTCCCCGAGTACGCCTTTGTAAGCAATAAAGTTTTCCGACTGGCCGAGGATCAGCGAGCTGACGGCATTGAATGATTCCAGCTTGCCCATGCCGTTCACCTTCGACAGCAGGGTGCCGATCAGACGAATAAAGATCGGCAGAATACGCCAGTGTTGCAGAATACCTATCAGCGCGGAAATAAAGACGATTGGACACAGTACGCCGAGGAAAATAAAGGCCAGCCCTTTTTCACCCATCCCGCCAAATACGAAGTTGGTCCCTTCAGCGGCGAACCCGAGTAACGAGGCAAAAAAGCCTGAAATATTTTTCACTACCCATAACCCGCTTTCGGCGTGAAGGAAAAAGAAAGCCAGGGTGATTTCAATAATAATTAACTGCAGAATGTAGCGAATGCGGATTTTTTGACGGTCATAGCTGGCAAGCCAGGCGAGGGCGAGAATAACCGCCAGCGCCAGCAGGAAATGCAAAATTTGAGTCATGTTATTTATTTCGCAGATAAATCAGGACCGCCATTTAGCCACAGCGCTACGGTCCGGTAAATATGCGACATAAAAAATCATGCTATTTGCCATTTTAATGCTTAGCTGGTGAGATATTTTCGTAAGTGACTATTTTGTAGCGATTAATTTACAACTTGTCATCATTCCCTGAACATTTCGCTTGTGTTTCTCATTGTTGTAATGATAATCACTATCATAAATATTTACCTATCTTTGCATCCGTTGACTGCGGTTCACATTTAAGGGTTTCGGCATGTTTGTTCCATTTCTCATCATGTTACGCGAAGGGCTGGAAGCCGCGCTGATTGTCAGCCTGATTGCCAGCTATTTAAAACGAACCCAGCGCGGCAGCTGGATCGGCGTCATGTGGATTGGCGTATTCCTCGCGGCGGCGCTCTGTCTCGGGTTGGGGATTTTTATCAACGAGACCACCGGAGAATTTCCGCAGCGCGAGCAGGAACTGTTTGAAGGCATCGTGGCGGTGATAGCGGTATTTATCCTCACCTGGATGGTGTTCTGGATGCGTAAAGTGTCGCGCAACGTCAAACAACAGCTGGAGCAGGCGGTGGATAACGCGCTACAGCGCGGGAATAACCACGGCTGGGCGCTGGTGATGATGGTGTTTTTTGCGGTTGCCCGCGAAGGCCTGGAGTCGGTTTTTTTCCTGCTGGCGGCATTCCAGCAGGATGTGGGCATCTGGCCGCCGCTGGGGGCGATGCTCGGGCTGGCGACGGCGGTAGTATTAGGTTTCCTGCTTTACTGGGGCGGTATCCGTCTTAATCTCGGCGTGTTCTTCAAATGGACCAGTCTGTTTATCCTGCTGGTGGCGGCTGGTCTGGCCGCCGGGGCGATTCGCGCCTTCCACGAGGCGGGATTGTGGAATTACTTCCAGAATGTCGCCTTTGACCTTAGCAACGTGGTATCGACGCATACGCTGTTCGGCACGCTGCTGGAAGGCATCTTTGGTTATCAGGAGACGCCCACCGTCAGTGAAGTGGCGGTTTATCTCCTCTATTTGATCCCGGCGCTGGTGTGCTTTGCCTTGCCGCCGGGCAGCAAAACGACAGCATCGCGAGCCGCGTAATTCAGGCGCCGCTGATTAATATAGTTACAACATACTTTTCGAAAGGGATGGTCATGATGATTCATTTTCGCCGTACTGCGCTGCAGTTAACCGTCGCCGCGCTGTTCAGTTCCGCCTTTTACGCTCAGGCTGCGGATATTCCGCAGGTCAAAGTTACCGTCAACGATAAGCAGTGCGAACCTATGCAGGTAACGGTGAAGGCGGGTAAAACCCAGTTCATCATCCAGAACCACAGCCAGAAAGCGCTGGAGTGGGAGATCCTGAAAGGGGTAATGGTGGTCGAGGAGCGGGAAAACATCGCGCCAGGATTCACGCAAAAATTGACGGCTAACCTGCAGCCGGGCGAATACGATATGACCTGTGGCCTGCTGACTAACCCGAAAGGTAAGCTGATTGTCACCGGTGAAACCAGCAAAGATGCGGCGAAAGCCGATGCGGTGCTGAGTCTTGGCGAGGCGATTACTGCCTATAAAGCCTACGTCACCGCGGAGACAGCGCAGCTGGTTAGCGGTACTAAAGCCTTTACCGATGCGGTAAAAGCCGGTGATATCGAGAAAGCGAAGGCGCTGTATGCCCCGACCCGGCAGCACTACGAGCGCATCGAACCGATTGCCGAACTGTTCTCCGACCTCGACGGCAGCATTGACGCCCGTGAAGATGATTTCGAGAAAAAAGCCGAAGACCCGAAATTTACCGGCTTCCACCGTCTGGAAAAAGCGCTGTTTGGCGATAACAGCGTGAAGGGAATGGAAAACTATGCCGAACAGTTGAACAGCGATGTGCTGGAACTGCAAAAACGCATTAGCGAGCTGGCCTTCCCGCCGTCGAAAGTGGTAGGCGGCGCGGCGGGGCTGATTGAAGAAGTGGCGGCCAGCAAAATTAGCGGCGAAGAAGATCGTTACAGCCATACCGACCTGTGGGACTTCCAGGCCAATATCGACGGCGCACAGAAAATCGTCGACCTGCTGCGCCCGCAGCTGCAAAAGGATAATAGCGCGCTGCTGGCCAAAGTTGACGCCAACTTCAAAAAAGTTGATGCCATCCTTGCTAAATACCGTACGAAAGACGGTTTCGAGACCTATGACAAGCTCACCACCGCTGACCGTAATGCGCTGAAAGGGCCGATCACGACGCTGGCAGAAGATCTGGCTCAACTGCGCGGAATTTTGGGCCTGGATTAATTCGATGACACAACAGAAACCACGCGACGTGAATGAACCGTCACGTCGCCGCTTACTGAAGGGGATCGGCGC
Source organism: Klebsiella sp. PK01 (assembly GCF_057624675.1). Lineage (NCBI taxonomy): Bacteria > Pseudomonadati > Pseudomonadota > Gammaproteobacteria > Enterobacterales > Enterobacteriaceae > Klebsiella > Klebsiella sp. PK01. The sequence goes on along the minus strand of NZ_JBYEZM010000010.1, from coordinate 3,181 downwards.
GCTTGGCGGCGCGCTGGCCATCAGCGGCGGTTGCCCGATGGCGCAGGCGGCGAAAGCGGAAAGCTCCCCCGGCACGCTCGCTCCGGATGCGCGTCAGGAAAAACAGCCATTTTATGGCCCGCATCAGGCGGGCATCCTGACGCCGCAGCAGGCCTCGATGATGCTGGTGGCGTTTGATGTACTGGCGGCGGATAAAGCTGACCTCGAACGCCTGTTCCGCTTGCTGACCCAGCGGATCGCCTTTTTAACCGCAGGCGGTCCGGCGCCGGATACCCCGAATCCCCGATTGCCGCCGATGGATTCCGGGATTTTAGGGCCGTGGATTGCGCCGGATAACCTGACTATCACCGTCTCGGTCGGCCATTCGCTGTTCGATGAGCGCTTTGGATTAGCGGATAAAGCGCCAAAAAAACTGCAGGCAATGACGCGTTTCCCGAATGATTCGCTGGATGCCGCACTGTGCCATGGCGATTTACTACTGCAGATTTGCGCCAATACCCAGGATACGGTCATTCACGCGCTACGTGACATTATCAAACACACGCCCGATCTACTGAGCGTGCGCTGGAAGCGGGAAGGGTTTATCTCTGATAGCGCGGCCCGTAGCAAAGGCAAAGAGACGCCAATTAACCTGCTGGGCTTTAAAGACGGTACCGCTAATCCGTCGAGCCAGGATAAAGCGCTAATGGATAACGTGGTGTGGGTGACTGCCGACCAGGGCGAACCGGCCTGGGCGATCGGCGGTAGTTATCAGGCTGCGCGTATCATTCAGTTCCACGTTGAGTTCTGGGATCGTACGCCGCTGAAAGAGCAGCAGACGATTTTTGGCCGCGATAAACATTCTGGCGCGCCGTTGGGGATGAAGCATGAACATGATGTTCCGGACTACAGTCGCGATCCGAACGGTGAAGTGATTGCCCTTGATAGCCATATTCGTCTTGCGAACCCGCGTACGCCGGAAACGCAGTCCAGCCTGATGATGCGCCGCGGTTACAGCTATTCGTTAGGCGTCACCAACTCAGGGCAACTGGATATGGGGTTATTGTTTGTCTGCTATCAGCACGATCTGGAAAAGGGATTCCTGACGGTGCAGAAACGGCTGAACGGCGAGGCCCTGGAGGAGTACGTTAAACCGATTGGCGGCGGATACTTCTTTGTGTTGCCCGGCGTGATGAATGACCAGCATTATCTTGGACAATCGCTGTTACAAGCCTGATAGGCGTCCTGCCGGCTAAGGCAGGGCGTTTTCTGCTGTTTTTCTCGGATTCAATATATTTCCTGCCATGTGTTATATTTCTGTAATACAAATGACGGATAGTTTTCTACAATGATTTTAGAAATCATTGTTGCGTCAATGTAAAAAATAAGTTGCATTAAGAATAATTTTTGATGTACTTATTACATACGCGGTAGTTCCCGGCAGTGATGTCGCTCACTATGGAGATCGCGAATGGTAAGGTCCTGTAGCGGACAACGTAAAACCACATACCGTACTTTCCAGCACGGGGGCCCAGCTTCCGGCAGCGATTTTCACTCTGTAACCCCAATTTCTTCCACTACTAATCAGGCTAACTCTGGCAGGGTACGCGGTGCGCGTAGCCGCGACTCGTTGTCCATTCAACCGGCAAGCAATGGCTTACAAGGAAGCCAAACCTCAATCGTTCGTGCGCATAATCGCGTTGCTCTTGACGCGCGTGATGTAAACCAACAACGCAAGGTGCTATCCATGGGAAGACAAAAAGCAGTGATCAAAGCTCGTCGTGAGGCAAAACGTGTGCTGAGACGGGATTCGCGTAGCCATAAACAACGTGAAGAAGAATCGGTCACATCGCTTGTGCAAATGAGTGGCGTAGAAGCAATCGGCATGGCGCGGGATAGCCGCGATCTTTCACCGATTGAGGCGCGTAATGAAGCTCAGGCGCATTATTTGAATGCCATCGACAATAAACAGCTGATTTTCGCCACCGGCGAAGCCGGGTGCGGGAAGACCTGGATCAGCGCGGCTAAAGCAGCTGAAGCCCTGATCCATAAGGATGTGGACAGAATTATTGTTACCCGTCCCGTTCTGCAGGCCGACGAAGATCTCGGCTTCTTACCGGGAGATATCGCCGAAAAATTCGCTCCCTATTTCCGACCGGTATATGACGTGCTGGTGAAGAGGTTGGGCGCTTCCTTTATGCAATATTGCCTGCGCCCGGAAATCGGCAAGGTAGAAATCGCGCCGTTCGCCTATATGCGCGGACGCACCTTTGAAAACGCGGTGGTGATTCTGGACGAGGCCCAGAACGTGACCGCGGCGCAAATGAAGATGTTTTTAACCCGCCTCGGGGAGAACGTCACGGTGATCGTCAACGGCGATATTACCCAGTGTGATTTGCCCTCTGGCGTAAAATCGGGTCTGAGCGATGCGTTGTCGCGTTTTGAAGAAGACGAGATGATTGGCATTGTGCGCTTTACTACCGATGACTGCGTGCGTTCAACGCTTTGCCAGCGAACGTTGAAAGCCTATTACTAAACGCTAGTGAGTGTGCAAAGCCCGGGATGTCCCGGGCTTTGTTGTTTTTGCAGCATTTTCCCGCGGCACTGTGCCTGGACGGGCTACTGGTGGTGCGGCCTGTGGGGTTTCCCGGCGGCGCTACGCCTGGACGGGCTACTGGTGGTGCGGCTGTGGGGTTTCCCGGCGGCGCTGCGCCTGGACGGGCTACTGATGGTGGGGCCTGTGGGATTCCCGGCGGCGCTGCGCTTGGCCGGGCTACTGGTTGGTGGTGCGGCCTGTGGGATGGGTAGCCCGGGCGAGGCATTTATGCCGACCCCGGGAAGGGCGGCGGTGCCACATGCGAAAAAAGAGCCCGTACTTTCGTACGAGCTCTCATCTCGAATATGGCGGTGAGGGGGGGATTGACTCGCTTTGCTCGCCCCTGCGGGGCAGCCCGCTTACTGCGTTCGCGGTCTGTCCAACTGGCTGCGCCAGTTGTCGAACCCCGGTCGGGGGTTCTCGTCCCCCCCCAACGGAGAATATAAAAGAAAAGAGCCCGTACTTTCGTACGAGCTCTCATCTCGAATATGGCGGTGAGGGGGGGATTCGAACCCCCGATACGTTGCCGTATACACACTTTCCAGGCGTGCTCCTTCAGCCACTCGGACACCTCACCATATTGTCTTGCTGCTCACCTTGGGTGGG
>NZ_JBYEZM010000009.1:0-166119 GCF_057624675.1 Klebsiella sp. PK01 | reverse complement strand
CGCGCTTTAGCGCTCTGTCGCGAGGTGGCGTATATTACGCTTTCCTCTTTCAGAGTCAACCCTGAATTTCAGAATTTTTCTCTTCAACCGAACCGGCTGTTTGTGTGAAGTGATTCACATCCGCCGTGTCGATGGAGGCGCATTATAGGGAGCCCGCCGGGAATGACAAGCGGAAAAATACATTTTTATTTCAACCGCTCATCTTTTATACGTAACGCTTATTTTTGCTGCTTTTTGATAGCCGCAGGCAGGTCCGCCAGGCTATTTAGCACCCAATCCGCGGCGCTTTCCGCTTCTGCGGTAACCGGCTTACCGGTACGCACCAGCACTTTCGTTCCGACATTCGCCGCCGCAGCCGCCTGCATGTCTTCGAGTTTATCGCCCACCATATAAGAAGCAGCCATATCAATATGCAGGAAATCGCGTGCGGAAATGAGCATCCCCGGATGCGGCTTGCGGCAATCGCAGGTCTGGCGGAACTCTTCAACGCTCCCCTGCGGGTGATGCGGACAATAATAGATACCGTCGAGATCCACGCCGCGGTCTGCCAGCGACCAGTCCATCCATTCGGTGAGGGTCTCAAATTGCGCTTCCGTGAATTTACCGCGCGCGATGCCTGACTGGTTGGTCACCAGCACTAACGCAAATCCCATCGCTTTTAGTTCACGCATGGCATCAATGACGCCGTCGATAAACTCAAAGTTGTCGATTTCGTGGACGTAACCATGATCGATATTAATCGTGCCGTCACGGTCGAGAAAAATTGCGGGTACAGACTTTGCCACCGGTTTGCTCCTGATAAAGGCTAATGCCGTTAGTATCGCATGTTTCGCCATGCAAGAAAGTGCTCATTATAAAGAGTCAGATTGATTTAGACGTCTGGATGCCTTAACATCCATTTCATTGACAGGCATCGCCTGCACACGGCAGAAGAAAATGCCACGGCAAACGGCTAAACGATAATAAATAACTGATGATTAAACTTTCGAATATTACCAAAGTGTTCCAGCAGGGGAACCGCACCATACAGGCGCTGAACAATGTCAGCCTGCATGTCCCTGCCGGGCAAATTTACGGCGTGATCGGCGCTTCCGGCGCAGGTAAAAGTACGCTGATTCGCTGCGTTAACCTGCTGGAACGCCCAACCGAAGGCAGCGTGCAGGTAGATAACCAGGAACTCACCGCGCTGACTGAAAAAGAACTGACTCGCGCGCGCCGTCAGATTGGCATGATCTTCCAGCACTTTAATCTGCTCGCTTCACGTACCGTTTTCGGCAACGTGGCGCTGCCGCTTGAGCTGGATAACACACCGCCGGCGGAAATCAAACGCCGTGTTAATGAACTGCTTGACCTGGTTGGTCTTGGCGATAAGCATGACAGCTATCCGGCAAACCTCTCCGGCGGCCAGAAACAGCGCGTGGCGATTGCCCGCGCGCTGGCCAGCAATCCAAAGGTGCTGCTGTGCGATGAAGCCACCAGCGCGCTGGACCCGGCAACGACCCGTTCGATCCTCGAACTGCTGAAAGACATTAACCGTCGTCTGGGGCTGACCATTCTGTTGATCACCCATGAAATGGACGTAGTTAAACGTATCTGCGACTGTGTGGCGGTCATTAGCAATGGTCAACTGATCGAGCAGGACACCGTGAGCGAAGTCTTCTCCCATCCTAAGACGCCGCTCGCCCAACAGTTCATTCAATCTACCCTGCATCTGGATATTCCGGATGACTATCAGGCGCGCCTGAAGCCCACGCAGCTGCCTGACAGCGTGCCGATGCTGCGTATGGAGTTTACCGGCCATTCCGTCGATGCGCCGCTGCTGTCGGAAACCGCCCGCCGCTTTAATGTGAATAACAACATTATTAGCGCGCAGATGGATTACGCCGGCGGAGTGAAGTTCGGCATCATGCTGACCGAAATGCACGGCACACAGGAAGATACCCAGGCGGCGATCGCCTGGCTGCAGGAACATCATGTAAAAGTAGAGGTACTGGGATATGTCTGAACCAATGATCTGGCTGCTGGTTCGCGGCGTGTGGGAAACGCTGGCTATGACGTTTGTCTCCGGCTTCTTTGGCTTTGTGCTCGGCCTGCCGGTCGGCGTACTGCTGTACGTTACCCGTCCGGGGCAGATTGCCGCCAGCGCCCGGCTGTATCGTACGCTATCGGCGCTGGTTAATATCTTCCGCTCGATTCCATTTATTATTCTGCTGGTGTGGATGATTCCATTTACCCGCGTGATCGTCGGTACCTCTATCGGCCTACAGGCAGCGATTGTGCCATTAACGGTTGGCGCCGCGCCGTTTATCGCACGTATGGTGGAAAACGCGCTGTTGGAGATCCCGACCGGGCTTATCGAAGCCTCACGCGCGATGGGCGCAACGCCAATGCAGATCGTGCGTAAAGTCCTGCTCCCTGAAGCGCTGCCGGGTCTGGTGAACGCCGCCACTATTACGCTCATCACCCTGGTGGGTTATTCCGCAATGGGCGGTGCGGTCGGTGCCGGTGGCTTGGGTCAGATTGGCTATCAGTACGGCTACATCGGCTATAACGCGACAGTAATGAACACCGTACTGGTATTGCTGGTTATTCTGGTTTATTTAATTCAATTCTCTGGCGATCGTATCGTCCGGGCTGTGACTCACAAATAACGTTATTGACACACAACACTAATTCTTACAGGAAGGAAATAACATGGCCTTTAATTTCAAAACCTTTGCGGCAGTTGGCGCATTAATCGGTTCTCTGGCTCTGGTGGGTTGCGGTCAGGATGAAAAAGATCCTAACCATATTAAAGTCGGCGTGATCGTCGGTGCGGAACAGCAGGTTGCTGAAGTCGCGCAGAAAGTGGCAAAAGAGAAGTATGGCCTTGACGTTGAGCTGGTGACCTTCAACGACTACGTGTTGCCGAACGAAGCGCTGAGCAAAGGCGACATCGACGTTAACGCCTTCCAGCACAAACCGTATCTCGACCAGCAGATTAAAGACCGCGGTTATAAGCTGGTTTCCGTCGGCAACACCTTCGTCTATCCGATTGCAGGCTACTCGAAGAAAATCAAATCTCTGGACGAACTGCAGCCGGGCTCACAGATTGCCGTACCGAACGATCCGACCAACCTCGGCCGTTCCCTGCTGCTGCTGCAGCAAGTGGGTCTGATTAAACTGAAAGAAGGCGTAGGTCTGCTGCCGACATCTCTGGATGTGGTTGAGAACCCGAAAAACCTGAAGATCGTTGAGCTGGAAGCACCGCAGCTGCCGCGTTCTCTGGACGACGCGCAGATCGCTCTGGCAGTCATCAACACCACCTACGCCAGCCAGATTGGCCTGACGCCGGCGAAAGACGGTATCTTTGTTGAAGACAAAAACTCGCCGTACGTAAACCTGATCGTCGCCCGCGAAGATAATAAAGACGCGGAAAATGTTAAGAAATTTGTTCAGGCTTACCAAAGCGATGAAGTTTACGAAGCCGCTAACAAAATCTTTAACGGCGGCGCAGTGAAAGGCTGGTAATCTGCTTTCAGCGTAATATCATTCAGGACGGGCTTTATGCCCGTCTTGTCATTTTTGCAAGCACCTGATTCAATAGCGCCCTGTTTTATAATTCATTGAGGAAATACTATGCGTGCTTTACCGGTCTGTTTGTTAGCACTCATGTTAAGCGGTTGTTCTATGCTAAGCAGATCCCCCGTTGAGCCTGTTAAAAGCACCGCAACCACGCCAGTCCAGACGGAAACGGCTAAACCAAAAGTCTCACGTCCCGCGCCGGTCAGAATCTATACCGATGCCGCCGCGCTGGTTGGAAAACCCTTCCGCGATCTGGGTGAAGTGAGCGGCGAATCATGTCAGGCTTCAAACCAGGACTCCCCGCCGAATATCCCGACCGCCCGTAAACGCATGCAAATCAACGCGGCCAAAATGAAGGCCAACGCCGTGCTGCTGCACAGCTGCGAAGTGACCAGCGGTACGCCAGGCTGCTACCGTCAGGCCGTTTGCCTGGGTTCAGCGCTTAACGTCTCGGCACAATGAGTGCATTTCAGTTCGCGCAGATAGGCGTCATCCGCTCGCCGTATAAAGAGAAGTTTGCCGTTCCTCGCCAGCCAGGCCTGGTTGAACACGGCGGCGGAGAGCTGCATCTGCTCGCGCCTTATAACCAGGCTGACGCCGTGCGTGGGCTGGAAAACTTCAGCCATCTGTGGGTCCTGTTTGTCTTTCATCAGACCATGGCTGGCGGCTGGCGTCCGACCGTGCGCCCTCCCCGCCTTGGCGGCAACGCGCGCATGGGCGTCTTTGCAACCCGCTCGACGTTTCGCCCCAACCCTATCGGCATGTCGCTGGTTGAACTAAAAGGCGTTCGCTGCCAGAAGGATCAGGTGATACTGGAACTTGGCAGCCTCGATCTCGTAGACGGTACGCCGGTGGTTGATATCAAACCTTATCTTCCCTTTGCCGAAGCCCTGCCGGACGCCAGCGCCAGCTATGCGCAGCAGGCGCCGCTGGCTGGCATGAATGTCAGCTTTACGCCGGAAATAGAAGCACAGTTACTGACGCTGGAAAAACGCTACCCGCATATCAAAGCGTTTATCCGTGAAGTACTGGCGCAGGATCCGCGTCCGGCTTATCGCAAAGAGGAAGAAGCAGGGAAAACCTACGCCGTCTGGCTGCTCGATTTCAACGTGCGCTGGCGGGTAATCCCCTACGGTTTTGAAGTCTTTTCTCTCGAACCGCGCTAATTTTATTTTCCTCTCTTTTGGCATCTTTGCCACACTGGTAAACTAAACCACTTTTTTTGTTTCAGGCTGGCTCTCCAGCCTGTTCCGATCGTCCAAATGGAACCGTAACAACATGCGTACTAGCCAATATCTGCTCTCCACTCTGAAGGAGACACCTGCCGACGCCGAAGTCATCAGCCATCAGCTGATGCTGCGCGCCGGGATGATCCGCAAGCTGGCCTCAGGGTTGTACACCTGGCTGCCGACCGGCGTGCGCGTTCTGAAAAAAGTCGAGAACATCGTGCGTGAAGAGATGAACAACGCCGGTGCTATCGAGGTGTTAATGCCGGTAGTTCAGCCTTCTGAACTGTGGCAGGAGAGCGGTCGCTGGGAGCAATATGGCCCTGAGCTGCTGCGCATTGCCGATCGTGGCGATCGCCCGTTCGTTCTCGGCCCGACTCACGAAGAGGTCATTACCGACCTGATTCGCAACGAGCTGAACTCTTATAAACAGCTGCCGCTGAACTTCTATCAGATTCAGACCAAGTTCCGCGATGAAGTCCGCCCGCGTTTCGGCGTGATGCGCTCCCGTGAGTTCCTGATGAAAGATGCTTACTCTTTCCATACCTCTCAGGAATCGCTGCAGGAAACCTACGACGCGATGTATACCGCTTACAGCAAAATCTTCAGCCGTATGGGGCTGGATTTCCGCGCGGTACAGGCTGACACCGGTTCGATCGGCGGTAGCGCTTCCCATGAGTTCCAGGTGCTGGCGCAGAGCGGCGAAGATGACGTGATCTTCTCTGACAGCTCCGACTACGCGGCGAACATTGAGTTTGCCGAAGCCGTCGCGCCGAAAGAGCCGCGCGCCGCCGCGACGCAAGAAATGACGCTGGTAGACACGCCGAACGCGAAAACCATCGCCGAGCTGGTTGAGCAGTTCAATCTGCCAATCGAAAAAACCGTGAAGACCCTGCTGGTGAAAGCGGTGGAAGATAGCAGCTACCCGCTGGTCGCCCTGCTGGTACGCGGCGATCACGAGCTCAACGAAGTGAAAGCGGAAAAACTGCCGCAGGTCGCGAGCCCGCTGACCTTCGCCAGCGAAGAAGAGATCCGCGCTATCGTTAACGCGGGACCTGGTTCTCTCGGTCCGGTTAACATGCCGATTCCGGTGGTTATCGACCGTACCGTCGCGGCCATGAGCGATTTCGCCGCCGGCGCTAACATCGATGGCAAACACTATTTCGGCATTAACTGGGATCGCGACGTCGCCACTCCGGAAGTTGCTGATATTCGTAATGTCGTTGCCGGCGACCCGAGCCCGGACGGCAAAGGTACCCTGCTTATCAAACGCGGTATCGAAGTCGGCCACATCTTCCAGCTGGGCACCAAGTACTCTCAGGCAATGAATGCCGCGGTGCAGGGCGAAGATGGCCGTAACCAGATTCTGACCATGGGTTGCTACGGTATTGGGGTGACCCGCGTAGTGGCCGCCGCTATTGAGCAGAACTTTGACGATCGCGGGATTATCTGGCCGGACGCCATCGCGCCGTTCCAGGTCGCTATTCTGCCGATGAACATGCACAAGTCCTATCGCGTGCAGGAGCTGGCCGAGAAGCTGTACGCCGAGCTGCGTGCGCATGGCATCGACGTGCTGATGGACGACCGTAAAGAGCGTCCGGGCGTGATGTTCGCCGATATGGAGCTGATCGGTATTCCTCACACCATCGTGCTCGGCGACCGTAACCTCGACAACGATGATATCGAATACAAACATCGTCGCAACGGCGAGAAGCAGCTGATTAAGACCGGGGATATCGTGAATTACCTGGTGCAGCAGATTAAGGGTTAATTTCCCCTTAAAAGCTAAAAGGCCTCGCAATAGCGAGGCCTTTTTTATAGCAACTGCAAGAATTAATTACCGCAGTCTTTACCCGGAATAAATTTACTGTCTTTATCCGTCATTAGCGTTTTCATCATCTCGCCGGTATCCGGGTTTGCTTCGAGAGTGAAGTGCCCTTCTACCACCAGCAGGACCGGACGAGTATCGGTACCGCGCGCGGCGGCATAATCGCGTTCAAGCTGGGCGTTATTCGCGACCGCGATCGTTTTACCGGTCACGCAATCGGTAAAGGTTGCCGCATCCGCCATATAGAAATACATCCCGCGCATCGCCATTGGCGTCGTCGGCAGGCTGGCCTTCACAGGCTCAAGCGTATAATTTAGCGTTGAATTAATCGGATTGCCGTCGCGATCGAGCATTTCCAGCTTGTCGCCTTTCGCCCGATAGTAAGATTTCTCGCCTTTGCTGTTGGTCAATACCAGTTTATCGGCGGTACGCGCCCAGGTACCATATGAAGCGAAAGATGACGGCTCGCGGCTAACGCCCTGATAACGTTCGTTCATAACCCAGGTGCCATCTTTCTCAAGGAACAAAGAGGTCTCAATCCCTTCGCAATCCGCGCAAGGCAAAATACCGCGCCAGCTTTGCTGCATCGGTTTCAGCTCTTCCATCGCCGCCGGCTGAACCGTCTCCATCTCAGCGCGATGATTGCAGCCAAACAGCGCAAAGAGCGAACAGGCCGCTGCGAGCGAAAATACAATTTTCTTCACTGTGAATTCCTTATAATCCATTCCACCCGTCCGCCACGCCGCTCAATGGCGAACCTTCCCACGCAGCGCTTTGACTGAGGACTTTTGCGCCTTGGAGGCAAGTCGTCGCTCTTTTGACGCCCGAGTCGGTCGCGTCTCCCGGCGGCTTTTTTGCACTGCGGTTAATTCTTTTATCAGCGTAACCAGCCGCGAGATCGCCGCTTCGCGGTTCATCTCCTGGCTACGATATTCCTGAGCCTTAATGATAACCACACCGTCAGCAGAAATTAAGTGGTGACTGGCGGCGAGCAGGCGTTCTTTATAAAACTCAGGCAGGCTCGATGCTTTAATATCAAAACGTAAGTGAATCGCCGTCGAGGCCTTATTCACATGCTGACCGCCCGCCCCCTGTGCGCGGACCCCGGTAAGCGAGATCTCCTCATCCGGGATGGAAACGCTGCGGCTAATCGTTATCATGCCGGCTGCTGCCAGGCCGTTAAATGAATTTCCAGATTATTCCGATCGTCAGATAACCAGATACCGCCGTCCTGCAGGGTTGCCTGCAGCGTCATAGTGCGATCGGCAAAAGCGCTTAGCTGCGCCAGCTGCGTATCATCAAGATACCAGATAGTCAGCTTCGGATACGCCGCAAGCTTGTTCTGATTTTGCTGCCACCAGATTTCAGCCGCCCGGCTATTATAGGCAAACAGCGCCACCTCCTGCGCCCGCGAGCAGGCTTTCTTGAGGCGCTTCTCGTCCGGCAGCCCCAGCTCAATCCACAGATCAACACCCAAATGGTCGTTCAACTGCCACAGCTCCGGTTCATCATCCGAGGACAACCCGCGGGTAAACTGCAGACGTTCGTTGGCATATTTAATCCACGCCAGCAGACGCAGCATCATACGCTCCTGGGTTTCTGAGGGATGTTGCGCCAGCGTCAGGTTAGCATCCAGAAACTGGTTGCGATCTAAATCGGCAACATTAACCACAGCTTTATAAATCGTCGCTTTCAGCGCCATGAATAAACTCCTGAAAAAAATGGCGTACATTGTAGCGAAACTGGCGACAAAAGACTGTCGGCAATCGCAGGTACTCCTTTCATCCTGCTGATATTGCTTAGATGACTATGGTATAGTCACCTTGCTAAACAGAGTTTATCTTCGTAGGCTTAAACTTGCATCCCACGGTTAAGTCAGAACGCTGACAGGAGGGCATGTGGATCAATATTGTGAGTTAATACGCAAGCGGTATGCGGAAATAGCCAGCGGAGACTTAGGGTATATCCCGGATGCGCTGGGCTGCGTGTTGAAAGTATTAAATGAGGTTGCGGCGGATCAGGCCCTTTCGGAGTCAGTCAGGGAAAAGGCCGCTTATGCGGCGGCAAACTTATTGGTGAGCGATTATGTCAATGAATGATACTTATCAACCCATTAACTGCGATGATTATGACAACCTCGAACTTGCCTGCCAGCATCACCTGGTGCTGGCGCTGGCCCTGAAAGATGGTGAACAGCTACAGGCCAAAGCGAGCGATCTTATCTCGCGTAAAAATGTCGAGTATCTGGTGGTAGAACTTGCCGGTAACGTCCGCGAGCTACGCCTGGATAAAATCGCCAGTTTCAGCCACCCGGAAATCGGCACCGTGGTGGTCAGCGAATCCTGAAGCCCACCGGGCGGCTTAGCCGCCCGTTTTCCGCCATATCAGCTGTAACCCTTCGCCTTCCTGTACTTGCCCCTCTCTGGTGACAAACAGCCCATCGGCTGCGGCAATCAAGGTTTCGCCATAAAACAGCAGCGGCGTGGCGTCGCGACGCCAGGGCGCGACCGCCATTTCCTGCCAGATTTTCTTAAGCTTACGGCCACCCTGACGCCCAACAATGTGCAGATTACCGCTGGCGCGAAAACGTATCGATACCGGCTCATCCGCGCGTGGCGCGCGTAGCGGCCCGCCGGACTGCAATGCCAGTTCTCCCAGCGCTTCCGGTAGCGTCAGCGCTTTAGTCGCATCGCCCCAGGGTATTTCCCGTTCCGCCAGGCTTGCCAGATGCTTTACCCAAAACAGGCGCTGCTGGTAGCGCCGGACGGCAAAACCGCCTAACCGCAGGCAAGGCGCGGCGTCTTCACGCGCCAGCGCCACTTCCTGCCAGATGCGCTCCGGCATTTCGCGCGACGGCATCGGCGCCTGTTGGGATGCCAGCCAGCGGCGCAGCAACGCCGCACGACGCGGCGCGCTCATCGCGCTCAGCGGTTCTATCGCCAGAGAACCACGCTCATCAACCAGCGCGGCAAGTTCTGCCGACAGCATTTCATCGAGCAACTGTTCCTGTTCGCCACATAAGCTGGCACTGCGGGCGACAGCCTCGGCAAAATGCGGCCAGCGCTCGCTCAGCAGCGGTACCACCCGCAGACGCAGAAAGTTACGATCGTACGCATCGTCCTGATTACTTTCGTCTTCAATCCACCGCAGTTGATGAGTCAGCGCCCATTGATGCAGGGATTCACGGCTCTCACTGAGCAGCGGACGCAGCAATTTTCCGCCAGCGAACTCGCTACTGGCGGCCATCGCCGACAAGCCGGTCGGGCCGCTACCGCGCTTAAGCGCCAGCAGGAAGGTCTCGCATTGGTCGTCGAGATGTTGTGCCGTCAATAACGCCTCGCCTGGCAGCAGCGCCTCACGGAAAGCCTGATAGCGCGCCTGGCGAGCATGCGCTTCGATCCCCAACCCCTCATCCGCCAGCGTCACGCGCACCACCTGTAACGGTACCTGCCATTGCTGGCAAATCTGTTCGCAATGCTCAACCCAATGGTCAGCGTTGGCACTCAGGCCGTGGTGAATGTGAATCGCGCGCAGCTGAATCGCTGGCTCGCGCTGGCGCCAGCGTACCAGTCGGTGCAGTAGGACGGTTGAGTCCAGGCCGCCGCTGAAGGCCAGCAGAAACTGACGATGTGGTCGAAGCGATGAGGCAATATCCGGCATCATGATCGTGCGTACGCAGCTAAGAAGAGATAGCCCGGCACGTTACGCGCCAGGGCTGGTTCTGGCAAGTATTACTGTTGGTAAATCTCCAGCGGCAGGCCGTCGGGATCGTTGAAGAAGGTGAAGCGCTTATCGGTAAACGGATCGATGCGGATAGCCTCGCAGGCGACGCCGTGCGCCTGCAGATGCGCAACCGCGGCATCAATATCGTCGACGCTAAACGCCAGGTGGCGCAGACCACAGGCCTCCGGACGGCTGGGGCGCGCAGGAGGGAACGGGAACGAAAACAGCTCGATGACATACTCGCCGTTCAGCGCCAGGTCGCCCTTCCACGAATCACGCTCGGCGCGGTAGAACTCGCTCTGCAGCGTAAACCCGAGGATGTCGCAATAGAACGCTTTGCTCTTCGCGTAGTCTGTCGCGATGATGGCAATATGGTGAACTCGTTTTAAACCCAGCATGGTTGCTCTCCTCCTGTTGAAGCCCAACACGTTACTCGCGCCGCCCGCCGCCGCGCAAGCCCCTAATTATTTTTTAAGACTCGTACACGGTAGACGCCGTCTTCGTCGCGTTTGGCCCCGTGGATATCGGTTTCAAAACCTGGGTAGTGGCGACCGATCGAACAGAGCATCAACAGGAAGTCGAGCACCGCGCGGCTCTCTTCGGTGATCATCTCCCCCGGCATCAGCAGCGGCACGCCAGGCGGATACGGCAGGATCATGTTTGCCGAAATACGCCCCACCAGATTCTCCAGTTCGATGGTTTCGACTTCGCCCTTAATCTGTCGCTGCCAGGCCTGATGCGGAGTCATTTTCATCTCCGGCAGCACGTCAAAGGCCCGCAGCATCAGCTGTGAGAGCTGATGCTGGCGGATCAGGCGGTGGATCCCCTGCGCCAGATCCTGGATGCGCATATTGCGGTAGAAGTCCGGATCCTCAGCATAGAGATCCGGCAACATATTTTTCACCCGCAGGTTGAGATCGTAGGCGCGTTTAAACTCGGTCAGGCCGCGCAGCAGGCCCATCGCCCGGGTTTTATCGATACCGATACTGAACAAGAACAGCAGATTGTACGGCCCGGTTTTCTCCACCACTACGCCGCGCTCGTCGAGGAATTTCGCCACCAGCGCCGCCGGGATCCCCTCTTCCGCCATATTGCCCTGCTCGTCCATCCCCGGCGTAAGAATGGTAACTTTGACCGGATCGAGGAACATATGGTCGGCATCGGCGTCCTGGAAACCGTGCCACGTTTCTCCCGGCGAAACCGGCCAGCACTGCGCCTCCTCAACCTCTTCCGGTTGCCAGATATCAAAGAACCAGCCGTCGGCCTCTTCACGCAGGCGCTGCACCTCCTTACGGAAGTGCAGCGCACGCTCGATGGAGCGCTGAATCAGGCGTTTTCCGGAGTTACCGCGCAGCATCGCCGCCGCGGTCTCTATCGAGGCGACGATCGGATAGCTTGGCGAGGTAGAGGTATGCATCATAAAGGCTTCATTGAAGGTATCTTCATCGTAGCTGCCTTTAATATGGATAAGCGAAGCCTGCGACAGCGCCGCCAGCATTTTATGCGTCGACTGGGTTTCGAAGATCACTTTCCCCGGTACGCGGTCGCCGCTCATGCCGCTTTTGCCCTGATAAATCGGGTGGAAGTGAGTGTAAGGCACCCAGGCGGAATCAAAGTGGATCGACGGCACGTCGAGAGTCTGTTTAATCCAGGTGGTGTTATACAACAGGCCGTCATAGGTGGAGTTGGTGATCACCGCATGCACCGGCCACTGCGCGCCGCGAGTTGTCTCTACTTTGCGCTGGACGCTGTCGCGGGTAAATTCCCGTTTCGGAATACCGCCGAGGATCCCCAGCGCGTTACGCGTCGGTTTTAGCCATAGCGGCACGATATCGCTCATCATCAGCAGATGCGCCAGCGATTTATGACAGTTACGATCGATAAGCAGCGTACTGCCGGCAGGCGCCGAATACATGCCGACAATTTTATTTGAAGTCGAGGTACCGTTGGTCACCATGTAGCTCTGCTCGGCGCCAAAGGCGCGGGCGATATACTCTTCCGCTTCCAGATGCGGGCCGGTATGGTCCAGCAGCGACCCCAGTTCGGTAACGGAGATAGAGACATCGGCCTTCAGCGTATTACCGCCGAAGAAATCATAAAACAGGCAGCCGACCGGGCTTTTCTGGTAGGCGGTTCCCGCCATGTGTCCGGGAGTGCAAAAGGTATATTTCCCCTCCTGCACATAGTTAAATAACGCTTTGGTAAATGGCGGCGTGATGTTGTCCAGATACTCGTTGGTATACTGACGAATACGAGTAGCGATATCTTCCGCCAGCCCCAGCGCATATTCAAAGAACCATAGCGCCATGCGCAGGTCCTGGCTGCTGACGTCCATCGTCGAGTGCGTATTAATAAAAGCATACAGCGGCAGGTATTCGTTCAGACGATTGATATCGCTACATAAATCAACGCTGTACTCATCCCAATCGAAGATAACGCCGCAGATGCGCGGATTGTGTTCGATAAACTGCAGCAGGTCGGCGCTGTTTTGCGGCCAGATAGTCTGAAATCCTTGCTTCCGCAGAGCGGCTTCCAGCTCTTTGATCGGTTCGTCTTTATGGTAGACGCCGTGGGGCCCCATGATGGCGATGATATTCACGCTTTCCTCCTGGATTTACCTAAGGTAAGCATAATATCAATCGCGCCAGTGCTTAGCACTGGCGGATTTATCTTAGTCCAGAATCAGAGTAAAACGATAATTACAGCGCCTTCCACGCATCCCCCCAGGCCAGACCTGCGCCCGGTTCGTAGTAGGTTGGCGCCACGTTGCACCAGGCCCCTTCCGGCAGCGGTTTACACTGGAAAAGCGCGCCGTGGTTATTGACGATATCACCCGGTTTCCAGCTCTGGCTGGCGCTCCATGCCGGATAACTGATGGCGCCGCTGTCGCCAGCCGGCTCATCCTTCGCTTCATCCGCCGCCTTCGCCTTCACATTGAGAGTATAGGTGGCCGTACTGGATAAACTGCCATCGCTAACGGTCAGGCTAACCACATACTGGGCATCTTTATCGCTCTGTGGGGCGCTGAAATTGATCACCGCTTTATCCGCGCCGCTTAACGTCTGTCCATCCTGCGACATCCAGCGATAGTTCAGCTTGTCGCCGTTAGCATCGGTAGACCCTTCCCCGCTCAGCGACACCAGGCTGCCAGCTTCAACAGCGCCCACCGGGCCGGCAATACGCGCCACCGGCGCGACGTTCACTTGAGGCGCTGGTGTCGTGTCATCTGTCTTATCAGACGCGCCATCGCTGCCCGCATCATCAACCACGGTCACGTTGAAGTAATGCTGAACGCATTTGCTGTAATCCCCCTCTTTGAACGCGCTGTACGGTGTCTGATAGCTCACCAGCTGGCAGGCATTGGTTTTGCCGTCTGCGCTGTTCGGATCCCATCCCCAATCCTGTTCCCAGTAGATGGGCAGCGCGCCGGCTCCGCCTTCATCAAACTGCTTCATGTTCTTACAACCCAGCACTTCATCATCGGCAATAGGCACTTTGAGGTAGTTGGCGAACTCTTTGTAATAGGCAATACGGTTAAGCGACTGGGCGTTTTCCGTTGCGCCGCCGCACTCGACGCCGCCGTTGATGATCTGGATGCTCACGCCAAACCCCGGCACCAGGCCATTGCTCTTATCACGATCGTTCGGCTGCCAGGTGCCGTCAATGACGTGCAGCATGGAAGGTTTCGGCGGCTGCGGATAAACAAAGAAAAAGACCGCGCTGGCGAGGTTCATCCATGAGTCCGCCACCAGCTCAGGTTTATCCAGCAACGGGCGGACGTCGCCATACATTGCCTCGGAGAACGGGCCGTAGTTGTAGTTATAGGAGAGCTGTTTAGCCCCTCGGCCAAAGTAGCTGAGGAAATCACCATCGGCATCTTTACCGCAAGGCCAGGTCTGTCCCTGCCAGACATCCGGGTTACATTCGCCGTTATAGCCGCCTTTTTGTCCTTCGGTCCAGCCAACTTCGCGCAGATAGACCAGCGCCTGCCGCCATTCCGGGATATCGCGCCAGCTTTCGTGGCCGCCGGTTTCCTGGGCGAAGTGGGCAAACATGGTGGCCAGCGATTTACGACAGATAGCATCGCTGTCACGGCCATCGGTGTAGGTGCCGCAGACCGCCGGGAATTTACCGATCGCCTTCAGGAAGTTGCTGTAGGTATATTCCGGCGCGCGCATCGGGAACAGATAATCCCAATCCTGCTCGCTGAGCATGCCTTCGACGCGTTTAACGTTTTCCGGGTTAGCCGCCCTGCCAGGCTCAATCTTTTCGACTGAATCGTTATCGAGGGTACGAATGGAAGACTTCACCGCATCCATTAACGGAAAATCGGTTAATGCTTTTTCTTTCGCCGCCAGCTCGCTGGCTGTCATGGTGGTGGCTTCAGTGGCGCTGAGCAGCGGCGCGGCCTGTGCGGCGCTTAGACTTAACATGATCCCTGCGGCCACGGCGCTCAAGGCGACAGTTTTATGAATTGCCATAATATTATTCTCCTTTTCCTTGTGAACGGTCTGCCCAGGCGTTGTCCCCGGCAGTTAGCGCAGTGTCGCGGGAGAAGGACATCATCGGCTAATCACATCACCTCATTGGCGCATCATCTTGCCTCAGTAAAAAAATGATAAAAAAAGGGGCCGGAAATCCGGCCCCTTAGAGAAAATATGATGCTGAATAATCAGGCGTAGCCGTAGCTCATCAGACGCTGATAGCGGCGGTTACGCAGCTCTTCTTCGCTGAGAGTATCCAGGTCAGCCAGGTCGGCCAACAGCTGTGCCTTCAGGCTCGCCGCCATCGCTTCCGGGTTACGGTGGGCGCCGCCCAGCGGTTCCGGAATGATGGAATCAATCAGCTTCAGCTCTTTGAGGCGCGGCGCAACGATACCCATCGCTTCCGCGGCCAGCGGCGCTTTATCCGCGCTTTTCCACAGAATAGACGCGCAGCCTTCCGGCGAGATAACCGAATAGGTGCTGTACTGCAGCATGTTGACCTTATCACCTACGCCAATCGCCAGCGCGCCGCCGGAGCCGCCTTCGCCGATGACGGTGCAGATAACCGGCACGCTCAGACGCGACATTTCACGCAGGTTGCGGGCAATCGCTTCCGACTGGCCGCGCTCTTCCGCGCCAACGCCCGGATAGGCGCCAGGGGTGTCGATGAAGGTAATGATCGGCATTTTGAAACGCTCAGCCATTTCCATCAGACGCAGCGCTTTGCGGTAGCCTTCCGGTGCCGGCATACCAAAGTTACGACGGATCTTCTCTTTGGTCTCACGGCCTTTCTGATGGCCGATGATCATCACCGGGCGACCATCAAGACGCGCAATACCGCCAACGATAGCTTTATCGTCAGCGTAGGCGCGATCGCCTGCCAGCTCGTCAAACTCGTCGAAAGCCAGGCGGACATAATCCAGGGTATAGGGACGACGTGGATGGCGCGCCAGCTGGGCTACCTGCCATGCGCCAAGATCGGCGAAGATTTTGCGCGTCAGCTCTACGCTTTTTTCGCGCAGACGATGCACTTCTTCATCGATGTTAATATCCAGTTTCTCATCCTGACGGCTTACTGCAGTCAGGGAATCGATTTTCGCTTCCAGCTCTGCGATAGGCTGTTCAAAATCTAGGAAATTCAGACTCATAGTATTCCTGTATTAGTCAAACTCCAGTTCCACCTGCTCCGAGCCGATAAGGCCACGCAGATCGTTGAGTAAACGATCGCTCGGAGAGACGCGCCATGTTGCGCCAAAACGCAACCGCGCGCGCGCATCCGCCCTCTGATAATAGAGGTGTACTGGAATGGTTCCCGAACGGTGGGGTTCCAGAGACTGACGGAGTCGGTTTAAAAGCTGGTCATCAATTTGCCTGTCCGTCAGCGAGATAGCAAGCCCGCGAGCATATTTTTCCCGGGCTTCGTCAATATCCATGACTTCACGGGCGGTCATTTTAAGGCCCCCGCTGAAGTCATCAAAGCTGACCTGTCCGCTGACGATAAGTATGCGGTCTTTTTCCAGCAACTGCTGGTATTTATCCAGCGCGTCGGTGAATAACATCACCTCCAGACGCCCGGAACGGTCATCCAGCGTACAGATGCCGATACGATTGCCGCGCTTGGTGACCATTACCCGCGCAGCAATAACCAGACCCGCCGCCGTGGTCACTTTACCACGATCGGTCGGGTGCATGTCTTTGAGTCTCACGCCGCCAACGTAGCGTTCGATCTCTTTCAGGTATTGGTTAATCGGGTGGCCGGTCAGATACAGCCCCAGCGTTTCCCTTTCACCATCCAGCACCACCTGCTCCGGCCACGGCTGGCAGCTGGCGTAGGATTGCTCAATTTGTTCCGGCTCTTCCGCCAGCACGCCGAACATATCCGCCTGGCCGATGGCTTCGGCTTTGGCGTGCTGATCGGCGGCTTTCAGCGCATCGTTCAGCGAGTTCATCAGCGCCGCGCGATGCGGGCCGAGGCGGTCGAACGCCCCGGACATAATCAGCTTTTCCAGTACCCGGCGATTGAGTTTTTTAATATCGGTACGGGCGCACAGATCAAACAGCTCGCGGAAATAGCCGCCATTGTTACGTGCTTCAATGATCGCTTCAATCGGGCCTTCGCCGACACCTTTAATGGCGCCGATACCATACACGATTTCCCCGTCATCATTGACGTGGAAATGATACAGGCCGGAGTTAATGTCCGGCGGCAGGATTTTCAGGCCCATCCGCCAGCATTCATCGACCAGACCCACCACCTTCTCGGTGTTGTCCATATCGGCGGTCATCACCGCCGCCATAAACTCGGCCGGATAGTGCGCCTTCAGCCACAGCGTCTGGTAGGAGACCAGCGCATAGGCGGCGGAGTGAGACTTGTTAAATCCGTAACCGGCGAATTTTTCCACCAGGTCAAAGATTTTCATCGCCAGTTCGCCGTCAACGCCGCGCTTTTTCGCCCCTTCTTCGAAGGTGCCGCGCTGCTTGGCCATCTCTTCCGGCTTTTTCTTACCCATCGCACGACGCAGCATATCCGCGCCGCCGAGGGTATAACCGGAGAGCTCCTGGGCTATCTGCATGACCTGTTCCTGGTACAGGATGATGCCGTAAGTCGGCTCCAGTACAGGTTTCAGACATTCATGCTGCCACTGGACGTCCGGGTAGGAAATCTCTTCACGGCCGTGCTTACGGTCGATAAAGTTATCTACCATCCCCGACTGCAGCGGGCCCGGACGGAACAGCGCCACCAGCGCGATCATATCTTCGAAGCAGTCAGGCT
This sequence comes from Klebsiella sp. PK01, assembly GCF_057624675.1. NCBI lineage: Bacteria > Pseudomonadati > Pseudomonadota > Gammaproteobacteria > Enterobacterales > Enterobacteriaceae > Klebsiella > Klebsiella sp. PK01. Next base: position 148,521 of record NZ_JBYEZM010000009.1, on the reverse strand, counting down.
GCAGACGCTTAATCAGATCTTTCATGCCGCGCGATTCAAGCTGGAAGACCGCGGTGGTTTCCGAGCGCTGCAGCATGTCGAAGCTTTTCTTGTCATCCAGCGGGATCGCGGCGATGTCCAGCGGCCCTTCGCCGTTCTTCGCCCGCCGCTTGTTGATCATCTCCAGCGCCCAGTTGATGATGGTCAGCGTACGCAGGCCGAGGAAGTCGAATTTTACCAGCCCGGCGTATTCGACGTCGTTCTTATCAAACTGGGTAACCGGGTGTAGCCCCTGCTCATCGCAGTACAGCGGCGCGAAATCGGTGATTTTGGTCGGCGCGATAACCACGCCGCCCGCGTGCTTACCGGCGTTACGCGTCACGCCTTCCAGCTTACGCGCCATATCAATCAGCGCTTTAACTTCTTCGTCCGCTTCGTAGATTTCCGGCAGCTGTGGTTCCGCTTCAAAGGCTTTCGCCAGCGTCATGCCAGGATCCGGCGGCACCAGCTTGGAGATACGGTCAACAAAGCCGTACGGGTGACCCAGCACGCGGCCCACGTCGCGAATAACCGCCTTCGCCGCCATGGTACCGAAGGTGATGATCTGCGAGACCGCGTCGCGGCCATACATATCCGCAACGTGCTCAATAACCTGGTCGCGTTTCTCCATGCAGAAGTCGACGTCGAAGTCGGGCATCGACACACGTTCCGGGTTAAGGAAACGTTCGAACAGCAGGTCAAACTCCAGCGGGTCAAGGTCGGTAATTTTCAGCGCGTAGGCCACCAGCGAGCCGGCGCCGGAACCACGTCCCGGCCCTACCGGCACGCCGTTATCCTTCGACCACTGGATAAATTCCATGACGATCAGGAAGTAGCCCGGGAACCCCATCTGGTTGATAACCTGCAGTTCGACATCCAGACGTTGGTCATATTCCGGGCGACGCTTAGCGCGCTCTTCGGGATCCGGGAACAGGAATTCGAGACGTTCCTCCAGCCCCTCTTTCGACTTCATTACCAGGAAGTCTTCGGTGGTCATGTCGCCAGTCGGGAACTGCGGCAGGAAGTATTCGCCAAGGCGCACGGTAACGTTGCAGCGTTTGGCGATCTCAACGGTGTTTTCCAGCGCTTCCGGGATATCGGCAAATAGCTCGCACATCTCCTCTTCGCTACGCATATATTGCTGCGGCGAGTAGTTGCGCGGTCGCTTCGGATCGTCGAGGGTGAAGCCATCGTGAATGGCGACGCGAATTTCATGGGCGTCGAAGTCGCCGGTTTCCAGGAAACGCACATCGTTGGTCGCCACTACCGGCAAACCATGCTCCTCCGCCAGTTGAACCGCGGCGTGAAGATAGCTTTCTTCGTCCTGACGACCAGTACGGATCAGCTCCAGATAGTAGCGATCCGGGAAATGTTGTTCATAGAAGGCGAGACACTGCTCCACCAGCGGCATATTTCCGCGGATCAGGCTGACGCCAACATCGCCTTTACGGCCGCCGGACAGCAGAATCAGCCCTTCCTGATGCTCAACCAGCCAGTCGCGATCGATCCACGGCCCCAGCGCGCCATAGCCGCGCTGATAGGCGCGAGAAATGAGCAGAGTCAGATTCTGATAGCCGGTATTGTTGGCCGCTAAAACCGTCAGTTCGGTGAATTCATCGCCCAGCAGATCGCACTGAACATGGAAGTCAGCGCCGACAATGGGCTTAATCCCGGCGCCATGGCCCGTTCCGTAGAACTTAACCAGACCGCAGAGGTTGGTAAAATCGGTGATCGCCAGCGCAGGCATGCCCAAAGCGGCCGCCTTTTTCACCAGCGGCCCGGTTTTCGCCAGCCCATCGATCATGGAATAGTCGCTGTGCACCCGCAGGTGTACGAAACGTGGTTCAGACATCTTTAGATCCCAGTGACTTAGTTGGACGCCAGACCCAGCGCGCGTTTCACCGGGCCGAAGCTACGCCGGTGGTGCTCTGTTGCGCCGTGTTCCTGCAGCTTTTGCAGATGTACAACGGTAGGATAGCCTTTGTGCTGGGCAAAGCCGTATTGCGGAAATGCGATATCCAGCGTAGCCATTTCGGCGTCGCGTGTGACTTTAGCCAGAATAGACGCTGCGCTGATTTCCGCCACCCGGCTATCACCTTTCACCACCGCCTGCGACGGCATCGGTAGCGATGGACAGCGATTGCCATCGATAAGCACGAACTCGGGGGTAATACTCAGGCCAGCGACGGCGCGCTGCATTGCCAGCATCGTGGCATGCAGGATGTTCAGCTCGTCAATTTCATGCGGCTCGGCGCGGCCCAGGCTCCAGCATAGCGCTTTGTCTTTGATTTCATCGAACAGCGCCAGGCGGCGCTTTTCGCTCAATTTCTTTGAGTCATTCAGCCCAACAATCGGCTTGCGCGGATCAAGGATCACCGCCGCAGTGACCACTGCGCCGACCAGCGGCCCACGGCCAACCTCATCGACGCCGGCGACCAGATGGGTATGTGGATAGACGAACTCCATCATTTTGCTAACTCCAGTACTGCGTCCGCCGCCTGCTCATCCGCGTTGCAGCGGATCTGCTGATGCAGCGCGCGGAAAGTATCATGCATATCGTGGCTGGTTTTGCCGTCGGCCAGCAGCGGCTTCAACGCGGCGGCCAGCGCCTGCGGCTCGCATTCATCCTGCAGCAGCTCTTTCACCAGCTCGCGCCCGGCCAGCAGATTTGGCAAGGAGACATAATCGGTTTTCACCAGCCGCTTCGCCAGCCAGAAGGTAAACGGCTTCATGCGGTAGCCAACGACCATCGGGCATTTCGCCAGCATGCACTCCAGCGCCGCCGTCCCCGAGGCCAGCAGCGCGGCATCGCTGGCGATCATCGCATCGCGCGCCTGACCATCCAGCATATGCACCGTCATGTCGGGCGCCGTTTCAGCTTTAATTCGCTCAAACTGTTCCCGCCGTTTGGCGTTGACCAGCGGCACCACGACCTGCAGGTCGGGATAGGTGTTACGCAGAAGCTGCGCGGTTTTCAGGAAGTCGGCGCTGAGCATTTCGACCTCCGCGCCGCGGCTACCGGGCAGTAAAGCCAGACACTGAACGTCATGCGGGATGCCCAGACGATCGCGCGCCGCGCCTTTATCAGGATCCAGCGGCATCGCATCCGCCATGGTATGGCCGATAAAGCGGCAGGGGACGTTAAATCTGTCGTAAAACGCTTTTTCGAAAGGCAGGAATGCCAGAACCAGATCGGTGGATCTGCCAATTTTGAAAACGCGTTTTTGTCGCCATGCCCAAACGGACGGGCTGACGTAATGAATGGTTTTGATGCCCTGCTTTTTCAGATTACCTTCGAGGGTAATATTGAAATCAGGGGCGTCGATGCCAACGAAGACATCGGGACGCAGCTCGCCGAAGCGGCGCGTTAAATCGGCGCGAATATGCAGTAAGCGGCGCAGGCGACCAAGCACTTCAACAATGCCCATCACCGCCAGCTCTTCCATTTCGTACCAGGCTTCACATCCTTCCGCCTGCATCAGCGGCCCCGCCACGCCGACAAAGCGCGCATCAGGGATGCGAGCTTTGAGGGCGCGAATGAGACCAGCGCCAAGAATATCGCCGGAAGTTTCTCCGGCGACCAGGGCAATCGTCAGGGGACGCTGTTCGGCCATTAACGAATCAAGCCGCGAGTTGAACGGGCGAAGAAATCGACAAACGGCTGAACTTCAGGGTGCTGAGCCGCCAGTTCGGCAATTTCCGGTTTGGCTTCGTCCAGCGTTTTGCCGCTGCGGTACAGCAGTTTATAGGCGTTACGAATCGCGGTAATCGCTTCACGGCTAAAGCCGCGGCGTTTCAGCCCTTCGATGTTGACGCCAAACGGCGTGGCGTGGTTGCCCTGGGCAATCACGAACGGCGGAACGTCCTGAGCGACGCCGGAGCAGCCGCCAACCATTACGTGCGCGCCGATGATGCAGAACTGATGTACTGCAGTCATGCCGCCGATGATGACGAAATCATCCAGAGATACGTGACCGGCCAGCGTCGCGTTGTTGGCCAGAATACAGCGGTCGCCAAGCGTGCAATCATGCGCCACGTGGGCGTTGATCATCAGCAGGTTATCGCTGCCCACCTTCGTTAATCCACCGCCCTGTACTGTACCGCGATGAATGGTCACGCTTTCGCGAATGCGGTTGCGATCGCCAATTTCCACTCGGGTCGGCTCGCCAGCATATTTCAGATCCTGGTTGACTTCGCCGATAGAAGCGAACTGATAGATCTCATTGTCGCGACCAATTTTAGTGTGGCCATTCACAACGACATGAGACTTCAGTACGGTGCCCTCGCCAATTTCGACGTTGGCGCCCACGATACAAAACGGACCAATGTGAACGTTAGCGCCAATAACGGCGCCTTCTTCTACAATGGCGGTAGGATGAATAAAGGCGGTTTTATCAATCACGTATCAGGCCTCCCGGCTACGCGCACACATCATCGTCGCTTCGCAAACCACTTTACCGTCAACCAGCGCAACGCCTTTGAAACGGGTCAGGCCGCGGCGGGTTTTCTCGAAAGTGACTTCCATAATCATCTGATCGCCTGGTACTACCGGACGTTTGAAACGCGCTTCATCGATACCCGCGAAGTAGTACAACTCGCCCGGCTCAAGTTTTCCAACGCTTTTAAATGCCAGAATACCGGTGGCCTGCGCCATCGCTTCCAGAATCAGAACGCCAGGTAAAATCGGCTTACCAGGGAAATGCCCCTGGAAAAACGGCTCGTTTACGGAAACATTTTTTACTGCGCGCAGAAAACGACCTTCTTCAAAATCCAGCACGCGGTCTACCAGCAGGAACGGGTAACGGTGAGGCAGAAGTTCCAGAATCTCTTCAATGTGCAGAGTATGAGTGTCAGTAGTCAAAATACTCTTCCTGTCTAAATATACTAAAAGGCAATAATAACACGGCCTGCGGCAATCTTATTAACGAATGCAACAGGCCGGGAATGTACGTGACCAAATGAGAAATTAGTCTTGTTGATTAACCTTGCGCTCAACGGCTTTCAGGCGCTTGCTCATCTCGTCAATATTCATCACCAGCGCCGCGGTTTTACGCCACGCCTTGTTCGGCTGTAGCGGAATACCTGAGGAATAGACGCCAGGTTCAGAGATAGGACGCATAACCATCCCCATCCCGGTAACGGTGACTTTATCGCAGATTTCCATATGGCCGTTAATCACGCTGGCGCCGCCAATCATGCAGTAACGGCCAATTTTCAGGCTGCCGGCCATAATCACGCCGCCAGCGACGGCGGTATTGTCGCCAATCACCACGTTATGCGCAATCTGACACTGGTTATCAATGATAACGCCGTTACCGATCACGGTATCGTCCAGCGCGCCGCGATCGATAGTGGTACAGGCGCCGATCTCCACGTGATCGCCAATAATAACGCGACCAAGCTGCGGGATCTTCACCCAGTTACCGCGATCGTTAGCGTAACCGAAACCGTCCGCGCCGATCACCGTACTGGACTGGATCAGGCAATTTTCACCGATCTCAATCTCATGGTAAACGGCAACGTTAGCCCACAAACGCGAGCCGGCGCCGATTTTACTATTTTTGCCAACGAAGCAGCCCGCGCCGATAACCACGTTATCGCCCAGCACCACGCCGGATTCGATAACGGCGTTCGCGCCAACGGAGACGTTGTTACCCAGCTTCGCCGTGGGATCGATCACCGCGCTTGGCGCGATGTCTTTCGCCGGCTGCGGCGTGGTATCTAAAATTTGAGCCATGCGCGCGTAGGTCAGGTAGGGATTACGCACTACCAGCGCGGCGCTATGGGCAAAGGGTAAATCGTCCGGCGTCATCACAACGGCGGAGGCCTGGCAAGCGGCCAGGTGTTCACGGTATTTAGGATTTACCATGAAAGTAATTTGGCCTGCTTTAGCGCTCTGCATGGACGCAACGCCGGTGATGACGATATCGCCATCACCGTGTAACTCTGCATCCAACTGCTGTGCTAAGTCAGCCAGTCGAATTGAAGGCATTACTTATTTAACCTGTTTCAGTACATCAGCGGTAATGTCTTTAACATCGCTGCTGTTGTATGCCACGGCATTAGAGTCAACAACCAGATCGATGCTCTGATCTTTCGCTACGCTCTGAACGGCGGTCTGGATACGGGTAACCAGTTTGCCACGTTCTTCGTTGGAACGACGTGCGCGATCCTGCTCAAAAGCCTGTGCTTTCTGCGCGAAGGACTGACGCTGAGACATCACGTCTTTTTCCAGCTTGCTACGATCTGCGCCCGGTTTCATAGACTGCAGACGCTGCATTTTGGACTGCAGATCGCCTTCCATACGCTGCAGTTCGCTAGCGCGGCCTTTGAACTCGTTTTCCAGCGTGTTGGAAACGCCAGTTTTCTGGGCTACCTGTTGGAACAGGTTGTTCATGTTAACCATTGCAATTTTATCTGCCGCCTGAGCGGAAGTTACCATTGCTAAACCCAGACCTGCAGCTAATAACCACTTTTTCACAATTGACTCCTTACCATCCCATGAGTACCCAGGGGTACCGTTATTTGCGTGGCCAGGCGATAGCATCCGCTATCGCCTACAGTCAGCGCTATACTGCACTTACATTCCGTTGTTGCCAACAATTACCAGGTTTTACCAATGTTAAACTGGAACTGCTCGGCTTTGTCTCCATCGTACTTTTTAAACGGTTGGGCGTAGGAGAAGACCAACGGCCCCAACGGCGACATCCACTGTACCGCGATACCCGCAGACATACGAATGTTGTTCGGATCGCTGTAGTCAGGCACGCCTGCTGCTCGAGTCGCCGCAGTATTTTCCCAGTTTGTATCCCATACGGTACCCATATCCCAGAAAATGGAGGTACGTACCGAGTTCGCGTATTTATCACTGATAAACGGCGTCGGGGTAATCAGCTCAAGACTGGCGACCGCCATGGCGTTACCGCCGACCGCATCGTCTGATTTACAGTATGAACCGTCAGAGTTGGAACATTCTTCGTAGTCGTTATTATCTCCGGCATAAGCCCCGGATTTATAGACCGCTTTCGGACCGATGGTGTTCGACTGGAAGCCACGCACGGTACTTGAACCACCGGCGTAGAAGTTCTCATAGAACGGCATCTCTTTGCTGCCGATACCATCGCCATAACCCAGTCGGGTACGTCCCAGCACAACCCACTGGTGATCGTCATCGATCGGCACGTACGTCGCGGTATCCAACGTCGCTTTGTAGTATTCGTTGTCAGACCCCGGAATGGTCACTTTGCCGTTCAGGTTGACGCGCGAACCTTCCGTCGGGAAGTAACCACGGTCCAGCTTGTTATAGGTCCAGCCGTAGTTAAAGGTGAAGTCATTCGCGGTAAAGCTGCCGGTGCTGTCTGAACCTACAGAGTCAAGGTAACGATCCATCGCCACCTGCGGCTGCATGTTGGACAGGGAGTTATGAACATAACCTAAGCCTGCGCGCAGCGAGTTGTATTCGTTGATCGGGAAGCCGAGGGTGACGTCTGTACCATAGCTTTTGTTGGTATAGTCAGACAGATCCGCGTCATTCGCATCAAAGTCGTTATAGAAGAGGCGGCCGCCGAGGCTCACGCCGTCTACGGTGAAGTACGGGTTGGTGACCGACAGTTCAGCGTAGGTCTGGTAGTCGTTTTTGGTCCCGTTGATGCCGACGGAGTAGCCGGTACCTAACCAGTTATCCTGCTGTACGCCCGCCTGGAAGCTGACGCCGCTTTCGGTACCGTAACCGATACCGAAGTTCAGGCTACCGGTGTTACGCTCTTTCACCTTGTAAACGACATCGACCTGATCCGGGCTACCCGGCACGCGCTGGGTATCGGTATCGACGGTTTCGAAATAACCTAAACGGTTAAGACGGTCTTTACCCTGGTCAACCAGGTCGCTGCCCAGCCACGCCCCTTCCATCTGGCGCATTTCGCGGCGCAGAACGGAATCTTTGGAGGTGTCGTTACCTTCGAAGCGAATTTTACGCACGTAGTAACGGTTACCAGCATCAACGTTAATGTGCAGCTTCACGGTTTTATCCGTGTCGTTGATTTCCGGCTGCGACTGGACGCGTGGATAAGCGTAACCATAGCGACCGAGGAGTTTCTTAATGTCATTCTCCATTTTGGTCACTTTGGTGCCGTTATACAGCTCGCCCGGCTCAATTTTGGTCAGCGATTCGATTTCCGCAGAATGGCCCGCCAAATCGCCCGTTATCTGCACGCCGGAGAGCTTGTACTGCTCGCCTTCGGTGATGTTAACGGTGATGTAGATGCCTTTCTTGTCCGGCGTCAGGCTAACCTGCGTCGAATCGATGTTGAAACGCGCGTAACCGCGATCCAGATAGTAGCTGCGCAGGGTTTCAAGGTCGCCCGCCAGTTTCTGTTTCTGGTATTTGCGATCGCCGACCACGTTCCACCACGGCACTTCATCGCGCAGTTGGAAGTGAGAGATCAGTTCGTCAGTGGTGAACGCGTGGTTACCGACAATGTTAATCTGCTGGATTTTCGCCGAGACGCCTTCCTGGAACACCAGTTTCAGGTCGACGCGGTTCCGCGGCAGCGGCGTCACGACAGCTTTTACGCTGGCGCTATATTTACCGACGCTGTAGTAGAAATCTTCCAGCCCTTTTTCGATATCGGCAAGCTTGGTGCGATCGAGAGATTCCCCAACGCGAACGCCGGATGCCTCAAGGTTTTGCTTGAGCATGTCATCCTTCACCGACTTGTTGCCGGAGAAGGTAATGCTCGCAATTGTTGGGCGCTCTTTCACCTGCACCAGCAGGGTATCACCATCGCGCAGGACGCGGACGTCCTCAAAGTTGCCAGTGGCAAACAGAGCGCGAATGGTGTTACTGATATCATCATCGGTCACCGTATCGCCAGGACGCACTGGCATGCTGAGGAGGGCCGCACCAACAGCGACACGCTGCAAGCCTTCGAAATGAATGTCCTTCACCACGAACCCTTCAGCACCGTATACAGTCGCGCTGCTAAACAGCAGCGACGCTATGAGCAACTTTTTCATCGCCATCGTTATTATGCGTTCTTCCTAACAAACTCTCTTACAACCGAGAGAAATCATTGAAAAGTGCAAGCCCCATTAACAGCACCAGCAGTATTGAGCCAATGCGATAACTAAAGTCTTGAACTCGCTCGGATACCGGCCCGCCCTTCAGCTTTTCAATCGCCAAAAACAGCAGATGCCCCCCGTCGAGGACGGGTAACGGGAACAAGTTGATTATTCCAAGGTTCACGCTAATCAGCGCAAGGAACATCAGATAGTAAATCAACCCAAATTCCGCTGACATTCCAGCCCCCTGAGCGATAGAAATCGGCCCACTGAGGTTGTTCAGTTTGACATCACCGGTTATCAATTTGCCCAGCATCCTGACCGTTAACGACATCAGTTGCCAGGTTTTATCCGTGGCTTCGGCGATGGCGGCAAACGGCCCGTACTGACGCACTGTCTTGTATTCATCAGGTAGCGGGATAACTTTTGGCACTACCCCTGCAAACCCTTCAGCCTTGCCTTTCACCGACTTCGTATCCGGAGTCAGGGTCAACGACAGCGGCGTACCTTGTCTGTCGACCTCCAGAGCCAGCGCCTTGCCCGGATTATCACGCACCAGATTAACAAACGTCATCCACTGCGTTAACGGTTGACCATCGACTTTAACGATCCTGTCTCCCGCTTGCAAACCTGCTTTCTGCGCGGCCGACTGAGATTGAACCTCAGCCAGCGCGGTATCAATCTGCGCGCTACGCGGCTTGATGCCTAACGAGGCCACCGGATCTTGCTTATCCGGCTCAAACGCCCAGTGCCGCAGATCGAGGATTTTATCCTGACGTTGGTTCGTCCCGAAAGGGGCGACGGTAAGTATTGTTTGTTGGTCGCCAATCTTCGCGACTAACGCCATACGTACTGCATCCCAATCAGGCGTTTCGATGCCATCTATCGCTTTAAGTTCCATTCCTTTTGCAATTTGTGCTTGCGCAGCGATGGAATTGGGCGATATTTCATCAACAACCGGACGCACGCCAGGGACGCCGATGATAAACACCAGCCAGTAGGCAAAGATGGCAAAAATGAAGTTGGCAATAGGGCCTGCGGCGATGATGGCCGCGCGCTGACCGACGGTTTTATTATTGAAAGCGTAGTGACGCATTTCCGGCGCCACCGGTTCGACGCGTTCGTCGAGCATCTTCACATAACCGCCGAGCGGGATCAGCGCGATAACAAACTCGGTCCCCTGCTTATCCACGCGGCGCCACAGCGCTTTACCAAAACCAATGGAGAATCGTTCAACGCGCACGCCGCAGCGACGAGCCACCCAGAAATGGCCGAACTCGTGCACGGTGATCAGTACGCCAAGCGCAATAATAAAAGCGGCCAAATTCCAGAGAACGCTCAGCATAAAACCTTCCGTCAAATCGTCCTGAAGACTAACAACAGCAGACAAGCGAACACCGGTACCGCAGCCGTCAGGCTGTCGATACGGTCTAAAATACCGCCATGTCCAGGGATCAGATGCCCGCTATCCTTGATGCCGGCTTCACGCTTAAACATACTTTCCGTCAAATCACCCAGCACTGAAGCCAGCGCCGCCACCACCGAGCAGATCAGCAACACGGTTGGGGTGACATCAAGATGAGCCCACACGCCATAAGCCCAGGAGATAACAGCTGCCGTCAACAGGCCGCCGAAGAAACCCTGCCAGGTTTTACCCGGAGAAACCTTCGGCGCCAGCTTATGCTTACCGAACATTTTACCAAACATGTAGGCGCCGGAATCCGCGCCCCACACCAGAATCATGACGTACAGCAGCCACACCGCGCCGCTGTAGTGGTTATCGGCATAATGCCATGCGCGCAGCGCCAGCATGCCCCAGAAAAACGGGACGATAGTCAGCAGGCCGAAGATCAGACGTAACGCTTTGGAATGACGCCACAGCGCCGCCGAGGCCGGATAAGAGAGCACCAGCAACAGCGCGACAATCCACCAGCCAAATGAGGCCCATAACGATCCTTCAACCATCGGTTGATGCGCGTCATAGTGGTATTCAGGCAACATAAAGAGCATCAGCGCCAGCAGCAGGCCGCAAAGCACCGCAAGCCACACGCGCTGCGTCGTTGAGGTAAAACCGCTTAATTGCCCCCACTCCCACGCGGCGAGCATACAAACGACCAGGGTGACGATGGCAAAACCCGCGGGCGGCAATAGAAAAAGCGCCGCAATAACGACGGGAATTAAAACGAAAGCGGAAATCAGGCGATACTTCAGCAAAAGTGACCCCCATCAGGCATGACTGCCACCCGGCTCTTCTGTGCCGCCAAAACGACGCTCTCGACTAACGAATGCATGGAGTGCACCTTCAAAGTCCTGTTCAGCAAAATCGGGCCAAAGAACATCCGTAAAGTAAAGTTCGGCATAGGCAATTTGCCAAATCAAAAAGTTACTTATTCGGTGCTCTCCCCCGGTCCTAATAACTAAATCAACGGGAGCCAGTTCATGCATACACACCCGCTGGCTAAGCATCTCTTCCGTGATCTCTTCAGGTTTTAACAACCCGTTTTGTACCTGTTCGGCCAGTTGACGCGCGCCCTGGACAATATCCCAGCGGCCGCCGTAATTAGCGGCGATATTCAGCGTTAACCCGGTATTGTTTGCCGTTAGCGCTTCCGCCTTACGGATACGCTCCTGCAGCCGAGCATTAAAGCGCGTCGTCTCGCCGATAATCCGCAGGCGGACATTGTGACGATGCAGGCTTTTGACTTCGCTATCCAGCGCCCAGACAAACAGTTCCATCAGCGCGCTCACTTCCTGCGCCGGACGGTTCCAGTTTTCACTACTGAATGCGTAAAGCGTTAATGCTTCAATACCATTATTCGCCGCGAAGGAGACCGCGCGACGAACAGATTTCGCTCCAGCTTTATGGCCAAAGGCGCGAATTTTACCTTGTTGTTTCGCCCAACGACCGTTGCCGTCCATGATAATGGCGACATGGCGACAACCATGTGCAGGCGACATTTTGCTGACAGTTTGATTAGCAGACAACATAACGCGTTTTAAGTCCATAATAAGGATTAGCTAAGCCACATCACACACGCCGCCGGGCAGCGCTGAATACGCATTTTTATCCGGCGCCGGAGCTACAGCCAATCGCAGAGAACAACCAAAAGCTTTACGCAAAAAAGCCGTGTCTTGCCACGGCCACCGTAATCTTTCACAACAAAATGCAACGATCGGGTGGCGCAGACTATATCACTGAAGCCCAGCGCCCACAAATATCACAACGCGTTGTAGGGGCTCCCCTGCGCCATGTGTTATCGAAGTTGTCGCTGTGCGGCGACGCGCGCTTCGGCATCAATTGCAACCACTTCATCAATACTTTGCGGTTCATTGAGCGCCATACTATCCAGCACTGCCTGGTTCACCGCCGCAATATCGGTAAAGCGGATTTCACTATTCAGAAACGCCGCCACTGAGACTTCGTTAGCGGCATTCAACGCCGTCGTCGCCGCCTGGCCGACATCAAAAGCGTCCATCGCCAGCTTGAGGCACGGATAGCGGTCGTAATCCGGCGCCGAGAAGCTCAGGTTGCTCAACTGGCAGAAATCCAGCGGTTTAACGCCAGAGTTCAGGCGCTGCGGCCAGCCCATGGTATGGGCGATCGGCGTGCGCATATCCGGCTCGCCCAATTGCGCCAGCACGCTGCCGTCTTGATAGCGAACCATGGAGTGAATCACCGATTGCGGATGAATTATGACTTCCATCTGCCGAGCAGAAGCATTAAACAGCCAGCGGGCTTCGATATACTCCAGCCCTTTATTCATCATCGTGGCGGAATCAACGGAAATTTTGCGTCCCATTGACCAGTTCGGATGGCGGCAAGCCTGATCCGGCGTCATTGCCGCCAGCTCAGAAATCGCCGTTTCCCGGAAAGGACCACCGGAACCGGTCAGCAGAATCGACGAGACGCCGTTCTGCGTCAGGTCAGCGTATCCCAGATGATTTTGAATTGTTTCCGGCATACTCTGAAAAATCGCGTTATGTTCGCTATCAACCGGCAACAGGCGAGCGCCATACTGCTGAACCGCATCCATAAACAGGCGGCCGCAGGTCACCAGAGACTCTTTGTTCGCCAGCAATACCGTTTTGCCGGCGCGAATTGCCGCCAGCGTCGGCGCCAGGCCTGCCGCGCCAACGATGGCCGCCATCACCTGATCGACCTCATCCAGCGCCGCGACGTCGGCCGCCGCCTGCTTGCCGCTCAGCACTTCCGTGCGGCAGCCCTGTTCGCGCAGCAGCGTACGTAAACGCTCAGCGCTTTGCGCGTCATCCATCACCGCGAATCGGGGGGAAAATTCCAGACATTGTTCAACCATACGGTCGACATTTTTCCCCGCGACCAGCGCGGCGACGGAAAAGCTTTCGGGATTATGGCGCACCACGTCCAGCGTGCTGCAGCCGATTGAACCGGTCGAACCGAGAACGGTTAATTGCTTCATGAGACGTCCAGAAGAATTGTGACAGGATAAAAAGCAAAACGCCGCCAGCAAGCCCTTTACGCATCAATTCTCGGGGCTAAAACGGCGGCGAATGACCTTCGGTATAAACCTGAAGGCTACAAGGCCAGCTATTTTAACGCAATCCCAAATATTGAGCGTACGGTCTTCTGTACAGCGTTTCAGACTTTACGCAGCCCCGAATGCCCCGGGCCTGCGTAGCGGCAGAAAATCAGAACTGCATCAGTTCCGCTTCTTTCTCTGCCAGCGCCGCATCAACTTTCTTAATGGCGGCGTCAGTCATTTTCTGCACGTCGTCCTGAGAACGGCGATCGTCATCTTCGCTGATCTCTTTCTCTTTGAGCAGAGCTTTAACTTTGTCGTTCGCGTCACGACGAACGTTACGCACGGCAACACGCGCCTGCTCAGCTTCGCCACGCACGATCTTAGTCAGATCTTTACGACGTTCTTCAGTCAGCGGCGGCAGCGGAACGCGGATATCGCTACCCGCAGAGCTCGGGTTCAGACCCAGGTCAGACGCCATAATCGCTTTTTCAACGGCCGGGCTCATGGAGCGGTCGAAGACGTTGATTTTCAGCGTACGGGAATCTTCTACCGTAACGCTTGCCAGCTGGCGCAGCGGGGTCGGCGTGCCGTAGTATTCCACGATGATGCCATCCAGCAGGCTTGGAGAAGCACGGCCCGTGCGAATTTTGCTGATTTGGTTTTTGAATGCTTCTACGCATTTTTCCATGCGTACTTCAGCATCTTTTCTGATATCGCTAATCACGTTACGAATCCTTGAAAACTTGTCTCAGACAGACCACACGGTCGCCCACTGCAAAAGTGAGCTAAGTATAGTCCGGATTAATTCTATTAACCGGGCAACTTCCCCGCTAAAGTAAAGCGGAATATTACCCGGAATTAGCGCCGACGGGAATTATTCCGTAATCAATGTGCCTTCTTTTTCGCCCATGACCACGCGACGCAGCGCGCCTGGCTTGTTCATGTTAAATACGCGAATCGGCAGTTTGTGGTCGCGCGCCAGGGTAAAGGCGGCAAGATCCATCACTTTCAGCTCTTTATCCAGCACTTCGCTGTAGGTGAGCTGATCGTACATGGTAGCGGAAGGATCTTTCGCCGGGTCAGCGGTAAACACACCGTCAACCTTGGTCGCTTTCAGTACCACGTCGGCTTCGATTTCAATACCGCGCAGGCAGGCTGCGGAGTCGGTGGTAAAGAATGGGTTGCCGGTACCCGCGGAGAGGATCACCACGCGATTGTTACGCAGCAGGCTAATCGCCTCCGCCCAGCTGTAGTTGTCGCACACGCCGTTCAGCGGGATTGCGGACATCAGGCGAGCGTTCACATAGGCGCGATGGAGCGCATCACGCATTGCCAGGCCGTTCATGACCGTTGCCAGCATGCCCATGTGGTCGCCCACAACGCGGTTCATACCCGCTTTCGCCAGACCAGCACCACGGAACAGGTTACCGCCACCAATCACTACGCCAACCTGAATACCCAGTTCAACCAGTTCTTTGATTTCCTGAGCCATACGGTCAAGTATGCTTGCATCAATACCGAAGCCTTCTGAACCCTGCAGAGCTTCGCCACTTAACTTCAGCAGAATACGTTTGTAGACGGGTTTTGCATTGGTAGCCATGTTTCTTTCCTGAGACTGTCAACGATTGAGATGAGTTAATTCTGACGACATTGTATGTCATCGTTCAGCGCAGTCACTATAAGCGATTGGCTGATTTTACAAGAGAGGCGCAAAAAGAAGCCGCCCTCAGGCGGCTCCTTTTTTTAAAAATTAAGACTGCTTGGACATCGCAGCAACTTCTGCTGCAAAGTCAGTCTCAACTTTCTCAATGCCTTCGCCCACTTCAAAGCGGATGAAGCCAGTAACGTCGGCGTTGTGCTCTTTCAGCAGCTGACCAACAGATTTGCTCGGTTCCATAACGAAAGGCTGACCAGTCAGAGAAACTTCGCCGGTGAATTTCTTCATGCGGCCTTCAACCATTTTCTCTGCGATTTCTTTCGGCTTACCGGACTGCATCGCGATGTCCAGCTGAACCTGGTACTCTTTTTCTACTACTTCAGCAGAAACGTCTTCCGGCTTAACGAATTCCGGCTTGCTTGCAGCAACGTGCATTGCCAGCTGCTTAACCAGCTCTTCGTCAGCGCCTTTAGCGGCAACCAGAACGCCGATGCGAGCACCGTGCTGGTAGCTGCCCAGAACGTCGCCTTCCAGGATAGCGATACGACGGATGTTGATGTTCTCGCCGATTTTAGCAACCAGGGCAACACGTTCTTCTTCGAACTGCGCTTTCAGAACTTCAACGTCGGAGATTTTACCAGCAACAGCGGCGTCCAGTACTTTGTCAGCAAATGCCTGGAAACCACCATCTTTAGCAACGAAGTCAGTCTGGCAGTTAACTTCCAGGATGTAACCGTAGTTGCCGTCGATTTTGGTTTTGATCACGCCGTCAGCAGCAACGTTGCCTGCTTTTTTCGCCGCTTTGATCGCGCCGGATTTACGCATGTTTTCGATTGCCAGCTCGATGTCGCCATTAGCTTCAGTCAGTGCTTTTTTGCAATCCATCATGCCTGCGCCAGTACGTTCGCGCAGCTCTTTTACCAGGGAAGCGGTAATTTCAGCCATTCTAAAATCCTCGGGAGATGTGGAAACTGCCCGGCCTGCGGCCAAACAGCATAAATTGAAAAAAGGGGCCTAAAATTGGCCCCTATTCATACACGGTACTAATAAGGGCTTAAACCTTATTATTCAGCTTCTACGAAGCTTTCTTCCGCCTGAGAAGCCAGGTCCTGAGAGCGACCTTCACGAACGGTAGCAGCAACAGCGCCCAGGTACAGGCTAACTGCGCGGATTGCATCGTCGTTACCCGGGATAACGAAGTCTACGCCGTCCGGATCAGAGTTGGTATCAACGATAGCAAATACCGGGATACCCAGGTTGTTTGCTTCTTTGATAGCGATGTGCTCGTGGTCAGCGTCGATAACGAACAGTGCGTCCGGCAGGCCGCCCATGTCTTTGATACCGCCCAGGCTGTTTTCCAGCTTGTCCAGCTCACGAGTGCGCATCAGCGCTTCTTTCTTGGTCAGCTTCTCGAAAGTACCGTCCTGGGACTGAGTTTCCAGGTCTTTCAGACGTTTGATGGACTGACGAACGGTTTTCCAGTTAGTCAGCATACCGCCCAGCCAGCGATGGTTCACGAAGAACTGGTCGCAGCTGTTAGCAGCTTCTTTTACCGCTTCGCTTGCAGCGCGCTTAGTACCAACGAACAGGATCTTGCCTTTACGGGCAGAGATTTTGTTCAGCTCAGCCAGAGCTTCGTTGAACATCGGTACAGTTTTCTCAAGGTTGATGATGTGAACTTTGTTACGCGCGCCGAAGATGAAAGGCTTCATTTTC
This sequence comes from Klebsiella sp. PK01, assembly GCF_057624675.1. Classification (NCBI taxonomy): domain Bacteria; kingdom Pseudomonadati; phylum Pseudomonadota; class Gammaproteobacteria; order Enterobacterales; family Enterobacteriaceae; genus Klebsiella; species Klebsiella sp. PK01. Next base: position 131,568 of record NZ_JBYEZM010000009.1, on the reverse strand, counting down.
GGGTTCCAGTAACGGGTCTGGTGACCGAAGTGAACACCAGCCTTGAGCATGTCGCGCATGGAAACAGTTGCCATGTTTAAAACCTCTATAGATTAAATTGGGGTTATGCCTCCACGTATCCCATATTACCGACCCCAAAGGGCACCCCGGAATATGTGCCGATACGTGTGTGTTATTTACACAATATGAGTATGTCGCTTACGTCCATCCTTGTGTATCTGAGATGGAACGGAAGTCCGGCGCGCTTTATACCACAAAACCTGGCCAGACACCAACTCTTGTTGACGTCGCGTGCTGTTAATGATTCTCAATTTGGCACCAGCGTACCCGGACTGTTACCATTGACAGGACTTAATCTATTATTGTCGAAAAAATCGACACTGCTGGACATATTCCATGGCTATCTCTATCAAGACATCTGAAGACATCGAAAAAATGCGCGTTGCCGGCCGCCTGGCCGCCGAAGTGCTGGAAATGATCGAACCCTACGTTAAACCGGGCGTCAGCACCGGCGAACTGGATCGCATCTGCAACGACTACATCGTTAATGAACAGAAAGCGGTCTCCGCCTGCCTTGGCTATCACGGCTTCCCGAAATCGGTCTGTATCTCTATTAATGAAGTGGTGTGCCACGGCATCCCGGATGACGGCAAACTGCTGAAAGACGGCGACATCGTCAATATCGACGTAACCGTGATTAAAGATGAATTCCACGGCGATACCTCAAAAATGTTCATCGTCGGCAAACCGACTATCCTCGGCGAGCGCCTGTGCCGCATCACCCAGGAAAGCCTCTATCTGGCGCTGAAGATGGTCAAGCCGGGGATTAACCTGCGCGCGATCGGCGCGGCGATCCAGAAATTCGTCGAAGCGGAAGGTTTTTCCGTGGTACGTGAATACTGTGGCCACGGTATCGGCCGCGGCTTCCATGAGGAACCACAGGTACTGCACTATGATTCGCCGGAAACCGACGTGGTGCTCAAGCCGGGTATGACCTTCACTATCGAACCGATGGTCAACGCCGGTAAGAAAGAGATCCGCAGCATGAAGGACGGCTGGACGGTGAAAACCAAAGACCGTAGCTTGTCTGCGCAGTATGAGCATACTATTGTGGTAACTGATAACGGCTGCGAAATTCTGACGCTACGCAAGGATGACACCATCCCGGCGATAATCTCGCACGAAGCATAATGAAAAGCCGGCGCCCGCCGGCTTTTTTATTAGATAGTTTTTTCTTATGGTGACGCGATGAGCAACTCTTTACCTGACACAGCCTCCCCTCTTCTGCCCATCCCGCCGGAACATCCCGTGAGCTGGCCGCAGGGCGATCTGAACTGTGCCGCCATCAAGACGCATCTCGATACCTTCCAACACTGGCTGGGCGAGGCTTTCGATCGCGGTATCGCCGCGGAACGGCTGATAGCAGCACGCACCGAGTTTATCGACCAGTTGCTGCAGCGGCTGTGGGTCGACTACGGTTTTGGCGCGCAGAGCGATATGGCGCTGGTAGCCGTCGGCGGCTATGGGCGCGGCGAGCTGCACCCGCTCTCCGACGTCGACCTGCTGATTCTGAGCCGTAAAAAGCTGCCGGACGAGCAGGCGCAAAAGGTCGGCGAACTGCTGACGCTATTGTGGGACGTCAAGCTGGAGGTGGGCCATAGCGTGCGCACCCTCGAAGAGTGTCTGCTAGAAGGGCTTTCGGATCTCACCGTCGCCACCAACTTAATCGAATCCCGCCTGCTGATCGGCGACGTCGCGCTGTTCCTTGAACTGCAAAAACATATTTTTAGCGACGGCTTCTGGCCGTCGGAGAAGTTCTTCGCCGCCAAGGTTGAAGAGCAGAATGTCCGCCACCAGCGCTACCACGGCACCAGTTACAACCTGGAGCCGGACGTCAAAAGCAGCCCCGGCGGCCTGCGCGATATACATACCCTGCAGTGGGTGGCTCGCCGCCACTTCGGCGCAACCTCGCTTGATGAAATGGTCGGTTTCGGCTTCCTCACCGAAGCCGAGCGCAACGAGCTTAACGAGTGCCTGCACCAGCTCTGGCGCATCCGTTTTGCCCTGCATCTTGAAGTGAATCGCTACGATAACCGCCTGCTTTTCGATCGTCAGCTGAATGTCGCCCATCGCCTCGGCTATGAAGGCGAAGGCAATCAGCCGATCGAACATATGATGAAGGATTTCTTCCGCGTTACCCGTCGGGTAAGCGAACTCAACAATATGCTGCTGCAGCTGTTTGATGAGGCGATCCTCGCTCTCACCGAGAATGAAAAGCCGCGGCCTATTGATGATGATTTCCAACTGCGCGGTACTCTGATAGACCTGCGCGACGACACCCTGTTTATTCGCGAGCCGCAGGCGATTCTGCGGATGTTCTTTATCATGGTGCGTAACAGCAGCATCACCGGTATTTACTCCACCACCCTGCGCCACCTGCGCCACGCGCGCCGCCACCTGACGCAGCCGCTGTGCTATATCCCGGAGGCACGAACCCTCTTCCTCAGCATGCTCCGTCATCAGGGCGCGGTGAGTCGTGGTCTGCTGCCGATGCATCGCCACAGCGTACTGTGGGCCTATATGCCGCAGTGGTCGCATATTGTCGGTCAGATGCAGTTCGACCTGTTTCACGCCTATACCGTCGACGAACACACCATACGGGTCTTGTTAAAACTGGAAAGCTTCGCGAAAGAAGAGACCCGCAGCCGCCATCCGCTGTGCGTTGAGCTGTGGCCGCGGCTGGCCCATCCTGAACTTATCCTCATCGCCGCCTTGTTTCACGATATCGCTAAAGGCCGCGGCGGCGACCATTCGATTCTCGGCGCCGAAGACGTGCTGAAATTCGCCGAGCTCCACGGGCTCAATTCGCGTGAGACGCAGCTGGTCGCCTGGCTGGTACGCCAGCATCTATTGATGTCGGTAACCGCCCAGCGCCGCGACATTCAGGACCCGGAGGTCATTAAGCAGTTCGCCGAAGAGGTACAGACGGAAAATCGCCTGCGCTATCTGGTATGCCTGACCGTCGCCGATATCTGCGCCACCAACGAAACGCTGTGGAATAGCTGGAAGCAAAGCCTGCTACGCGAGCTCTATTTCGCCACCGAAAAACAGCTGCGTCGCGGTATGCAGAGCACGCCGGATATGCGCGAACGCGTACGCCACCATCAGCTGCAGGCGCTGGCGCTGTTGCGCATGGACAATATCAATGAAGAGGCGCTGCATCAGATCTGGAACCGCTGCCGGGCGAACTACTTTGTGCGGCATACGCCGAATCAGCTCGCCTGGCACGCCCGCAACCTGCTGAAACACGATCTCAGTAAACCGATGATCCTGCTGAGTTCGCGGGCCACCCGCGGCGGCACCGAGATCTTCATCTGGAGCCCGGACCGCCCTTACCTGTTCGCCGCCGTCTGCGGCGAACTGGACCGCCGCAACCTCAGCGTTCATGATGCGCAGATATTTACTACCCGCGACGGCATGGCGATGGATACCTTTATCGTCCTTGAACCCGACGGCAGCCCGCTTTCCGCCGATCGCCACGAGGCTATTCGCCACGGTCTGGAGCAGACGATAACGCAGCGCAGCTGGGAGCCGCCGGCCCCGCGTCGTCAGGCGGCGAAACTGCGTCACTTTTCTGTCGCTACTGAGGTGAATTTCCTGCCGACCCACACCGACCGGAAATCATTTCTTGAGCTCATTGCGCTCGATCAGCCGGGGCTGCTCGCCCGCGTCGGTCAGGTGTTCGCCGACCTCGGAATATCGCTTCACGGAGCGCGAATTACGACAATTGGTGAGCGAGTAGAAGATTTATTTATAATCGCCACCGCCGACCGGCGTGCCCTTAATAATGAGCTGCAACAAGAAGTGCAACAACGGTTGACAGAGGCCCTCAATCCAAACGATAAAGGGTAACGTATTTTTTTTAAGTGAATGGAAAGAAACAATGCAGCAGTTACAGAACGTTATTGAGTCCGCCTTTGAGCGTCGCGCCGACATCACGCCGGCAAATGTGGATACCGTCACCCGCGAAGCGGTGAACCAGGTTATTGCCCTGCTGGATTCCGGCGCGCTGCGCGTCGCTGAGAAGATCGATGGTCAATGGGTGACGCATCAATGGCTGAAGAAAGCGGTACTGCTCTCTTTCCGTATTAACGATAACCAGGTTATCGATGGTGCGGAAAGCCGCTACTTCGATAAAGTTCCGATGAAATTCGCCGACTACGACGAAGCGCGCTTCCAGAAAGAAGGCTTCCGCGTAGTGCCGCCGGCGGCCGTTCGCCAGGGCGCGTTCATCGCGCGCAATACCGTGCTGATGCCGTCCTACGTCAACATCGGCGCTTACGTTGATGAAGGCACCATGGTTGATACCTGGGCCACCGTCGGTTCTTGCGCGCAGATCGGTAAAAACGTTCACCTGTCCGGCGGCGTCGGCATCGGCGGCGTTCTCGAACCGCTGCAGGCTAACCCGACCATCATCGAAGATAACTGCTTCATCGGCGCGCGCTCTGAAATCGTTGAAGGCGTTATCGTTGAAGAAGGCGCGGTGATCTCCATGGGCGTGTACATCGGCCAGAGCACCAAAATTTACGATCGCGAAACCGGCGAAGTCCATTACGGCCGCGTGCCGGCGGGCTCGGTTGTCGTTTCCGGCAACCTGCCGTCGAAAGATGGCAAATACAGCCTGTACTGTGCGGTGATCGTGAAAAAGGTTGATGCGAAGACCCGCGGTAAGGTCGGCATCAACGAACTGCTGCGTACCATCGACTAAGCAGAACAAAAAGCGGGAGATATCCCGCTTTTTTTATATCTGACGCTGGCGAAGATGGATTTTTTCGTTAATTATTCAATGGTTATGATGATATCAAAGGTACCGTTATGTACGATAATCTGAAAAGTCTTGGCATTACCAATCCTGATGAAATCGATCGCTATAGCCTGCGCCAGGAAGCTAACAACGACATCCTGAAGATCTATTTCCAGAAAGATAAGGGCGAGTTCTTCGCCAAAAGCGTGAAGTTTAAATACCCACGCCAGCGTAAAACCGTGGTCGCCGACGGCGTCGGTCAGGGTTACAAAGAAGTGCAGGAGATAAGCCCAAACCTGCGCTATGTGATCGACGAGCTGGACCAGCTCTGCCAGCGCGACCGTACCGAAATCGACCTCAAGCGTAAGATCCTTGACGATTTACGCCATCTGGAAAGCGTCGTCACCAATAAGATCAGCGAAATTGAAGCCGATCTGGAAAAACTGACGCGTAAATAACCCAGACTGCTACGGGCCAGCTACTGGCCCTCTTCCCCTGCCCCAACCTCTATTTCCTCAGCCATAGATCATCTTCGCCATCAGCAAACCTCAGTTATCCCTCACTGATATCATTTCACATCACAACCCTATCCATATGAATTACTTACTATTTTATTTCGTTTATGTTCAGTTTCCGCGAAAAAGGAGATAGCTCTATGACACAGGAAATTGAACAAAAATGTTATACCCTGCAATCCGCAACCTGGCTGGATAACGCAGGCTTTGAAAAAGGACGAAAACACGATCGTCAGGCGCTTGGCTTTATTCTGCCCGCCAACACGGTGCTGAAAATTCGGCAAACGGACCTCAGTAACGGCATCTCGACCCTGCGCCTGATGTGTGATGATAGCGCTCTGGAGAAAACCAGCGCTCTGACCACCTCCTGGACAACGATTAGCACCACCGTCGATTCTGTGCCGTTTGTCGATACGTTGTTTACCGACAGCCCCTGCGAGTTCTCCGTGATTTACCAACAACCTGCGGCGACGAAACCGCTCCCCTGCTGGAAATCAGGACAGTCTGAAGAAACGTTTTTCCTCGACTGGGAGAATAATAAATCGTCGTTCGCACTGGTGGATCTGGATGTTATCAACCTGCTGCTGCCTTATGCCGACCGCGACAATGCGATGAAAGCGGGATTAGCGTCGTTACACCGTTTTTATAACCACCTTTTCACCTGCTATAACGATTGGGCCGGATTAAGCGATAATTCAGATTCGCAATGGAATCAGAATGTTGCAAACCGTTATTTTCTACGGCCGGATAAACATGGCGTCGGATCAGCTTATTACAATAGCACCTGGTGCGCGCAAACTGCCGCCACGGTTGGCGAAGGCTGGCTGGATAACGTTGCCACGCAGTGGGTTATCCTGCATGAAATTGGCCACGGTTATCAGGGTAAATTTATGCAGGACTCCACCCTGTCCGTCAGCGAAGTGTGGAACAATATCTACGCCTCTTTCTATCAGCAGCTCACGCTAAGCCAGGATAATCATCTGTATACCGATGGCTGGTTATACAACTATGGCAAGCTGGCCGCCCAGGAAGCACAGCTGGTAAACTACATTACCGAGCAGACGCCGGTCACCAGCTGGGGTTTACGTCCTCGCCTGCAATTCCTGATGCTGATGTTATTGAAAGCTGGTGTCGCATCCTTCCGCGTCTTTAACCAGAATTATCGCCAACTCGCCAATAGCGAGGGCTTCCAGCCGACCGATCATCAGCTTGCCGATATGCTGGCAACCGCTATTGCTACCTCTGCGGGATATGACGTCACGCCGTTTATCGAGCTCTGCGGCTTAACGCTGAAACATGCCACCCGGGAAAATATCGTCTCGCTGACGACAAAACCACTCTATCCACTGTATCGTTTTCTGCCACAAAGCGAATGGGATAGCGCGCGCCAGCAGTTAGGGCTGGATTCCTTCTTCTGGCTGGTGGATAACAGCGAACTGGCGAAATTGAACAAAACGGGTAACCTGACCCTGACGTTGAATATCGACCAGCTGCAACAAATTTACGGACAAACGCTGACTATTCAGGATAATTGCGGTACGCATTATTCACTGATTGTTGATGGTGACACTTTTGTCCTGAATAACATGCCAATGGGTGTATACCAGCTCGTACTGCCTAAAGGTCGTTCGCAAAAATATCGCCCGGATATCAACTATATCACCGTAAAAGAAGGCGCCAATGCGGTTGCCGTTAACTACGCTCGGCAAAACGATACCAGCGAACGTAACGTGACGATCACCTTTTTAGGGCTGAATGATGCGCCTTTCGCGCGCCTTGATATCGACTACGAAAATCAGCAGCTTATTCTTAATGTCACCAGCGCCACGCCGCACACCTACTACCCAGGCGCGTTGTATGCCGCAGTAAACGTACTTTCCGCCAGTGGGGAAAAAGTATTTGAACGCAAAATGACCGGCACCAATTGCGCTACCGGAAAAGTGGTCATTCCATTCAGCCCCCACTATCACCTATACATCACTCACGTGGAGCCTGGCCGGCTGAAAGCCTCTCTCGGATATTTAACGTTAGTCGCACGTGAGAAATACCAGCTGATGCGCATTGATGATAATGGCGTGTATAACTTTATCCTCAATAATAATCCGGCGGCTGATTTACAGGCTATTTTCGAGCATAACGCTCAGGCGATCCGTAACCAACCCTCGCTGCTTGCGCAGGAAGAGTGCGTCTGTAAAAACGACCTCTGGCTGATGCTCCCCCATATTGAAGAAGCCCAACGCAGCAGCTTGCTGAAAACCTATGCCGATGTCCTGCCTCAGGATAATAGCGATCCGGGGGAGTTGACGGGCAAGAGCGTAACCCTCAATCTCCGCGGTCAGGGCAATAACGAGTTTTGCCAGATCGTTATTGATAATCAACAACGTGCGATGACGGTCGCCACGCGCGCCGGCACGCCGCACTCGTATTACACCTCCCATACCTACGCCAGCATTATGGTTACCGGCGCGGACGATACGGTTGTTTATCAACGCAGCTACGCCGGCGCCACCAGCAATCTGGCAAACAGTGAAACTATCGCCCTCGCAGAGGGAATGATCATCGATATCTTCCATGATGAACCATTCCGCTCCAGCGCCACGAATGGCACGAGCCAAAACGCCGTTCCCCTTAAGCAGCACAACCGCTGGCGCGTGGTGAAAACGGGCCTCGAAGCCTTTGCGCTCGCGCCTGATGAACCGGATGAGGAAGCCGCTGATACAGAAGAGGACACTCAGGAGGCCACCGCACTGTATGGCGATAGCTTCAGTTGGCAACTGCTTGGCGATGGCGATGTTCGCTTTGCCGCGATGGAGATGGATATTGGCAGCGGCGCGTTGACCTTTACCGCGAGTCCAGTGGTGCCGAACAAGCACTTCACGACCACTTACGCCACGGTCAATGTCTACAATACGCGTGGTTCGGTGGTGTATCGCCAGTCGATTAAAGGATCGTCGCAGCTTGGCGACTATATTGATACCGCTATCCTGGATGAGGGCTATACCATTGAAGTCTTCCATGCCGAAGCGGGGAATCGCTCCGTCATTATTAATCCGCTCAATGGCAATAGCTGGCACCAGCCCAATACTGTTACCTGGCAAGTGACCGCTCGCGGACTACAGCGCCTGTAGCCCGCCATTTCCTCTCCCGCCGCCTGCGGCGGGAGTTTTAGCGTTGCTCATCCAGCTGCAGCGCAATGTACAGCAACAAGCGGTCGTCAAAACTACCGAGGTCTAACCCGGTCAGTTCCGAAATCCGATTGAGCCGATACTCCAGCGTATTACGATGAATAAACAACGCCTTTGAGGTCGCCAGCGGCTGCACGTTATGGCGAAACCACGCCTGCAGAGTACGCCGTAGCAGACCATTGTTATCCATCGCCTTTAGCCGCGTCAGCGGGCGCGCCAGCTCGTTAGCCTGCCAGCCGCCCCGTAGACTATCCAGCAGCACAGGCAGCATCAGATCCTGATAAAAATAGCAGCGGCTCTCCGGCATCCGCTGCTTACCAACCATCATTGTCGTACGCGCGGTCCGGTAAGAACGCGCAATACTGCCGGGGCCGGTGAAGAAATTGCCTAACGCAACGCGGAACTGCAGTTGGCCATTCTCTTTCATACGGGCAATCAGTTGCTCAACGCGTCTGCAGTGGTCATCGGCATCCCAGCGACCAAAGGCGTTTAACGCCGGTTTCAGCACCACCATTTCGGTCAACGAGACAATCGCCACCAGGTTGTTGCGATCCGGCGTGGTCAGCGCCGTCTGCAGCTGCTGCAGCTCCGCCATCGCGCTATCGACGCCGAGCTGACCGCTATCGACCTCAATCATCGCCACCACCCGCGGTTGATTGAGATCGATACCCAGTCGCTGCGCCCATTCGTTCAGCGCCGGGGTATTCTCTTCCGCCTGAATCAGGTTCATAACCAGTTCTTCACGCAGGCGGCTATCCTGGGCCAGCAAATGCATCAGCCGCGACTGCTCGAGCATCATCTCAGCGGTCATACACACCAGCTCACCGTACTTGCGCAGCGATTCGGGCTCGCCGGTTAACCCGATTACGCCGACGATTTCCCCTTCGAGACGCAGCGGCAGGTTGATCCCCTGGCGCACGCCGTGCAGATGGCGAGCAACCGCATCATCGATATCAACCACCCGTCCCTGCGACAGCACCAGCAGCGCGCCTTCGTGCAATTCACCAATACGCTCACGATCGCCGCTGCCGATAATGCGCCCGCGGGCATCCATTACGTTAATATTGGTATCAATGATGCGCATCGTACGCGCCACGATATCCTGCGCCATTTTGGTATCAAGATGCCAGCCAGCCATAAACCCCTCCCCTGAGCAGGGCATCAGCATAAAAGAGTGACGAAGAGGACGCACTGTGCATATGCACAAAGCATGACAAAGAAGTATGGAGTTGTGGCGGGAATCACAGAACCGGCGGGCAGAATAAAAAAGCCCCCTTCCCTTACCGGGAAAGGGGCATTCACGCTAGTATCAGTTATTGCATCAGCAGATAGATAGAAGTATCACCACGCTGAATATTCAGCGCCAGCACGGACGGTTTCGCGTCGAAGATTTTGCGCAGGTCGGCGATATTTTTCACCGGCTGCTGGTTAGCGCCGACAATAATGTCGCCTTTCTTCAGACCAATTTGCGCCGCCGGGGTGCCCGCTTTCACGTTGCTCACCACGACGCCTTTATCCTGGCCTTTATTGCTCATTTCCGCGCCTTCAATACCGTTAAAGATGCTGCTGGAGTCAACCTGGTTCTGGTTGCTCTGCTGTAGTTCAACGGTAACGTTAACCGGCTTGCCGTCGCGCAGCAGTCCCAGCTCGACTTTGCTGCCGATAGGCATCGTACCAACCTGCGCACGCAGCGCCGCAAAGCTACTGATCGCCTTACCGTTGAGGGTAGTAATCACGTCGCCGGCTTTAATACCCGCTTTCGCCGCCGCCGAGCCCGGCATCACCTGGCTTACGAACGCGCCGCGCTGGGCATCGACTTTCATCGCCTTCGCCAGCTCGGAGTTCAGCTCGGTACCCATGATCCCCAGTTCGCCGCGTTTCACCTGGCCGAACTTGACCATCTGCTCGGTCAGGTTTTTCACCATGTTGCTCGGAATAGCAAAACCGATACCGATGTTGCCGCCGTCCGGAGCAAGGATCGCGGTGTTGATACCGATCAACTCACCGTTGAGATTCACCAGCGCGCCGCCGGAGTTACCGCGGTTAATAGCCGCATCGGTCTGGATAAAGTTTTCATAGTTTTCCACGTTCAGGCCGCTGCGGCCCAATGCGGAGACGATACCAGAAGTCACGGTTTCGCCGAGGCCGAACGGGTTACCGATCGCCACGGTATAGTCGCCGACGCGCAGCGCGTCAGAGTCGGCAAGCTTAATCGCCGTCAGGTTTTTCGGATCCTGAATTTGAATCAGCGCGATATCGGAGCGCGGATCTTTACCTACGACTTTCGCGTCAAACTTACGACCATCGCTCAGTTGAACTTTAATCGTGGTGGCATTATCGACCACGTGGTTGTTGGTCACTACGTAGCCTTTGGCCGCATCAATGATGACCCCGGAACCGAGCGCCATAAATTTCTGCTGCTGCGCATTATCGCCAGGCGCGCCCTGGCCGCCGCCCTGACAGAATGGGGAGCTCTGGAATGGCGAACCGTCCTGGCAGAACGGCGAGTTGTCACCGAAGAACTGCTGGAAGTTACGCGGCATCCGCGGCGTGTTAACAGTCGTGCTGCCTTCAACGTTGATGCTCACCACCGACGGCATCACTTTTTCCAGCATCGGCGCCAGGCTCGGCATCTGCTGCGCAGTGGTCGCCGAGGAAGCCGTTTCAGCCGCGCTCGCAGAGAGCGGGGACAACGCCAGACCTAAACTCAGAGCCAGAGCACTCATTGCTAACGTGGTTTTTTTCATAGGTTTCAATCTCAATTTCAAATTTCGGATAACGAAAAAGTTGCTGTGTACGCACTCTCAGAGTCATTTTATAGCGCGAAGTTCCAGAGTTAAGTTTCGGTAAAAGTAAAAATTTATTGTCCGTCTTTACAAAACTCAGACTTATTCCACCGCCATCAGACGACGATATTCATCCCACGCATACAAATCCGTCATTCCGCTGATATAGTCCTGAATCAATCGACAACGGTAATAATACTCCAGCACGGGATATTCTTCGGTATCGCGCGAAAGCTTATTTACCGCCTCCACATAGGCCAACCGATGTCGGGTCGAGAGTTTCTGGAACAACCTCGAGGCAATAGGTAAACTGCGTACCCGCTCTTGTTCCACCAATTGGCTGAACTCCTCCAGCGATAATTTCAGTAGCGGCTCGTAGATATCAAGCAGCCCGCTGATAACGCGGTAACCCTGCAATTCCAGCTGTTCAACATCAGGATGGCTAAACACCTGTTTTATGGCGACGTTTTTATAAAGTTCAAGTAGCTGACTACAATCGCTATCATCCTCTAACAGCGCGTGATTAAAGTCGCCGCTAAAAATGGCCGGTAAGTTTTCGATAAATCGATGCGCCGCATAAGGCACCAGTTTATTCAGCGTATTGACCCGTAAATACATAAAGAACTGATCTTCAGTGCTGCGGCTGAGTGAATTAGCGCGCGATTTCTCCCAGGCATTTTCTACGACTTGAGCGAACAACGATCCTTTTTCATGAGCGCCCCATGCGTCATACAGATGCTGATACAATTGTTCCGCGCTGAATATCCGTTTTTCTACCGCATCTTCGAGGTCAGCAACGCAATATGAGATATCATCGGCAGCTTCCATAATCCACGTTAATGGAAAGCGATTGTAAGGCGCCAGATCCAATTCTTTACGCAGCCGCGCGATATACTCTTCTTCGGCTAAATAATAACCAGGCTTTTTCATTAAATAGCTATGGCTGGCTGGCGTCTCTCCCCGCCACCACGCCGGTCGCGTATATTTCAGAATGCAGCCGACCTGGGTCCAGGTCAGGTTCATACGCATCAGCGTGTGCACCAGACGGATCCCCTGCGCATTGCCTTCAAAGCAGCACAAATCCTGACGCACTTTACGCCGCAGTTCGTTGAGCAACCCTTCGCCATCGTGCAGACGCAGCGCGTCAACCTGGCAGCGATCCTGACTTAACGGCTGGCTGGCGGCATCTTTCGGCGCCAGCCGTTTGCTGAACCAATCGTTAATTGCCGCTTCGCCAAAATGGCCAAATGGCGGATTGCCGATATCGTGCATCAGGCAGGCCATCTCCACGACGCTTTCAAACGGGCCGCTCAGTTCATCCAGTCCGTAGCGTTCCAGCAGCTTTTGCTCCTTTAGACGGCTTAACACCTCTTTGGCGATGTAGCGCCCGACCTGCTGGACTTCGAGCGAATGGGTGAGCCGGGTGCGGACCGCCGCGTTGCGCTCAAGTGGAAAGACCTGGGTTTTTTGCTGCAGGCGGCGGATGGCCGGTGAATTGATAATGCGTCCGCGATCGCTTTCAAACACCCGCAGGATCTCGCGTTCCGTCTCTACCCCCTGCGGCGAACGGTAGCGCCGACGCCAGTGAATCTTGTTGCGAAAATCAATATTTGCCATAGCCTCTCCCGCGCGAGCAATACGCTTCCCCTTAAGCGCATGATAGACTATGCAGCTAATCCTGACACATCGCGAGTAAATCTATGAAAATTGGCATTATTGGCGCCATGGAAGAAGAAGTTACCCTTCTGCGCGACAAAATCGAGAACCGCCAGACTATCTCTATCGGCGGTAGCGAAATCTATACCGGCCAACTTCACGGTACCGAGGTTGCTCTGCTGAAATCCGGCATTGGTAAAGTGGCCGCCGCCATGGGTGCCACCCTGTTGCTGGAGCGCTGCAAGCCGGATGTGATTATCAATACCGGTTCCGCCGGCGGGCTGGCGCCGACGCTGAAAGTCGGCGACATCGTGGTCTCTGACGAAGCGCGCTACCACGATGCCGACGTCACCGCGTTTGGCTACGAATACGGCCAACTGCCGGGCTGTCCGGCCGGTTTCAAAGCTGACGACAAACTGATTGCCGCGGCGGAAACCTGCATCAAAGCGCTGAACCTCAACGCCGTTCGCGGCCTGATCGTCAGCGGCGACGCTTTCATCAACGGCTCGGTAGGGCTGGCGAAAATTCGCCATAACTTCCCGCAGGCCGTTGCCGTTGAAATGGAAGCCACCGCCATCGCCCACGTCTGCCATAACTTCAGCATTCCTTTTGTGGTGGTGCGCGCAATCTCTGACGTCGCTGACCAGCAGTCGCATCTCAGCTTCGACGAGTTCCTCGCCGTCGCCGCCAAGCAGTCCACCCTGATGGTGGAAAATCTGGTGCAGAACCTGGCGCGTGGCTAAGTCGTTACAGAAGGCGTTAACCGCCCTGCTGTTGCTCGCCCCGGCGTGGCTTTTCGCCGCGCCGCGGGTGGTGACGCTCTCCCCGGCCAACACTGAATTGGCCTTTGCTGCCGGCATTACGCCGGTCGGCGTCAGCAGTTATTCCGATTACCCTCCCGCCGCGGCTAAAATCGAACAAGTCGCCAGCTGGCAGGGAATGAACCTTGAACGTATCGTCGCCCTGAAACCCGATCTGGTACTGGCGTGGCGCGGCGGCAATGCCGAACGCCAGGTGAATCAGCTCAGCTCGCTGGGAATCAAGGTTATCTGGGTTGAAACCGGTTCGATTGAGCAAATCATCCATGCTTTGCAGATGCTTGCGCCGTGGAGCCCGCAGCCGGAAACAGCCCGGCAGGCTGCGCAGGCGATGCAAGACGATTACGAGGCGCTAAAAGCCCGCTATGCCAACGCGCCAAAAAAACGCGTATTTCTGCAGTTTGGCGCCAACCCGCTGTTCACCAGCAACAGCGCCTCGATCCAGAATCAAGTATTACGCCTGTGCGGCGGAGAGAATATTTTTGCCGCCAGCCGCGTTCCCTGGCCGCAGGTTAGCCGCGAACAGGTGCTGTCACGGCATCCGCAGGCAATCGTCATCACCGGCGATCCGGATAAAATTCCCGCCGTGGACCGCTATTGGCAAAATCAGCTCACAATTTCGCTCATCGCCTTACATAGCGACTGGTTTGAACGCGCGGGCCCACGTATTATCCTTGCCGCAAAACAACTCTGTACTGCGCTTGAGCAGGTAAAATAACCGCCTGGCAGCAGGCTTTTAGCGGGAACTGACGATGCTTGTCTATTGGCTGGATATTATTGGCACAGCCGTATTTGCTATCTCCGGCGTATTGCTGGCGGGGAAATTACGCATGGACCCTTTCGGCGTGCTGGTATTAGGCGTAGTGACCGCCGTGGGCGGCGGGACGATTCGCGATATGGCGCTGGCCAACGGCCCGGTGTTCTGGGTTAAGGACCCTACCGATTTGGTCGTGGCGATGGTCACCAGTATGTTAACGATTCTGCTGGTCCGCCAACCGCGGCGCATGCCGAAATGGGTACTGCTGGTACTGGATGCCGTCGGCCTGGCGGTGTTTGTCGGCATCGGCGTGAATAAAGCCTTTATTGCCCATACCGGCCCGCTGGTGGCTATTTGCATGGGCGTGGTCACCGGCGTCGGCGGCGGGATTATCCGCGACGTGCTGGCGCGAGAAGTACCGATGATTCTGCGCACCGAAATCTACGCCACCGCCTGCATTGTCGGCGGTATCGTGCACGCAACGGCGCACTACACCTTTCAGCTGTCGCTGGAAAACTCGGCGATGTTAGGCATGGTGGTGACGCTGGGGATACGCCTGGCGGCGATTCGCTGGCACCTGAAGCTGCCTACCTTTGCGTTGGATGATAACGGACGGTCATAAAAGCAAAACGGTAACCCTGAGGTTACCGTTTTTCGTGTTTGCCGCTCTCTTTGTGGAAGAGGGCTGGAGTCGCTTGCGTTAAACGCTGAACGAGGAGCCGCAGCCGCAGGTGCTTTTCGCGTTCGGGTTAGTCACGATGAAACGTGACCCTTCCAGGCCTTCGGTATAATCGACGGCGCCGCCAACCAGATACTGCAGGCTCATTGGGTCAACCACCAGGCCGACGCCCTGTTTCTCGATGGTCATATCGCCTTCGTTGACCTGATCGTCAAAGGTGAAGCCATACTGGAAACCGCTGCAACCGCCGCCGGTGATGTACACGCGCAGTTTCAGGTTCGGATTGTCTTCATCCGCAATCAGATGTTTTACTTTGTTCGCTGCGGCTTCGGTGAACTCCAGCGGCAACGCTACGTCATCACTCATTTTTTGCTCCCATTGATACTTCCGGCCGATTAAAGAATAACCGGACCTTTTGAGCCATTATCTAATACCCTGGTAAATCGTTCAAGTATTCTCCCGGGGTACCTGCTGCGCTTTCGCCGCCTCTTCGGCCTTCTGCTTTGCCAGGGTACGCTGCAGAATGGTCGAATACAAAGGTTTACCGCCGAGGAACTGTGCCAATAGTGTTGCCCCAAGGCAGGTAATAATCATTGGCAAAATGAGCTGATAGTTATCGGTCATCTCCAGCACCAGCACAATCCCGGTGAGCGGCGCGCGCACCGAAGCCGCCAGCAGCGCCCCCATCCCGGCGATAGCGAAGGTACCGGCATCCAGATGATAGGACGGAAACAGCGGAATGGCAGCCATGCCGAATGCCGTCCCCAGCAGCGTGCCGAGCGCCAGCATCGGGGCAAAAATCCCCCCCGGCGCGCCGGAAGAGAAGCACAGCAGCGTGGTGATGACGCGGGCAATAAAAATGAACAGCAGCAGCCCAACCGAGAAGTTGCCGGCAGCGGCGATCGGGATAAGGTTAAAACCGCCGCCCACCGCGGTCGGCTGCATCAGACCCAGCAGGCCGCACAGCCCGCCGATAAGCCCGCCAATCAACACCCATTTTTTGATATTGCCGCCGTGGAGGCGCTGGAACATATCCTGCGTCCGCAGCACCAGGGTATTAAACAATGGCCCGAAACAGCCGAAAATCATGCCCAGCACCAGGTACAACCACAGGGTATTCACCGGCGCATTGCTCAGCTTGCCGACTTCGATAATCGCCCCTTCGCCGTTAAAAATACGGAACACGATGCTCGACATGATCACGCCGGTAAACACGGCTTTAATCGAAATCAGGTTGTAGCGGAACTGCGGGCGCATCTCTTCGATGATAAACAGAATGCCCGCCAGCGGCGCGTTGAAGGCAGCGGAGAGGCCCGATGCCGCACCGGTGGCCAACAGTGTATGCCGCGCTTCCGGGCTACGCAGACGAAACACATCCACCACCATGCGCCCGATATTACCGCCAAGCTGTACCATCGGCCCTTCGCGCCCCAGCACCATCCCGGCGCCCAGCGTCCCCATGCCGCCGATGAATTTTACCGGCAGCACGCGCCACCAGCGTACCGGACGCAGCTCTTCCAGCGCGCCTTCGATTTCCGGGATCCCGGAACCGCCGGCTTCCGGCGCAAAGCGGCGCACCAGAAAATAGCCGACCATCGCCAGCAGCGCCGACAGGATGAAGGCCAGCGGCCAGACGAGATACCAGTGGTCCGCCACCTGCACCAGGGCGCCAATTCGCTGGTTCTGCACCCAGTTCACGCTCTTTTCAAACGCCACGCCCACCAGCCCGGCCAGCGTGCCGACCACCGCCGCCATCAACAATACCGCCAGCGGCGTTTTATCGCGTTGAATTAAACGGCGGACCGCATCGCTACGGCGCACGCGAACGAACTGATGTGCTTCAAAAGAGGGAGTTTCTGATTTCATGCCATTATCATTTATTGGTAATACAAATGAGAAGAGAGGCATTCTAGCCGCCTCCGCGCCGCGCGTCGTCAAAAAATTGTTTCGTCTGCTTAATGTTTCAATTGGGCAAAACTTTCATAACCTTCATGGAATAACTTAGAATAGCCCGATAACTTTATTCACGAACCAGGATCCTGGCCATGAGCAAATCTGAAAATCTGTATAACGCCGCCCGCGAACTTATCCCCGGCGGCGTCAACTCGCCGGTCCGCGCCTTTACGGGCGTCGGCGGCACCCCGCTGTTTATTGAACGTGCGGATGGCGCCTACCTGTACGATGTCGATGGTAAAGCTTATATCGATTATGTCGGTTCCTGGGGGCCAATGGTGCTGGGTCACAACCATCCGGCCATTCGTAACGCGGTGATTGAAGCGGCAGAGCGCGGGTTAAGCTTCGGCGCGCCAACCGAAATGGAAGTCAAAATGGCGGAACTGGTTACTGAACTGGTACCGACCATGGATATGGTGCGCATGGTGAACTCCGGCACCGAAGCCACCATGAGCGCCATTCGCCTGGCGCGCGGCTTCACCGGCCGCGACAAAATCATCAAGTTCGAAGGATGCTACCACGGTCACGCCGACTGCCTGCTGGTGAAAGCCGGTTCCGGCGCGCTGACTCTCGGCCAGCCGAACTCGCCGGGCGTACCGGCCGATTTCGCGAAGCATACCCTGACCTGCACCTATAACGATCTTGCCTCGGTACGCGCGGCGTTTGAACAGTATCCGCAGGATATCGCCTGTATCATCGTCGAACCGGTGGCCGGCAATATGAACTGCATTCCGCCACAGCCGGAGTTCCTGCCGGGCCTGCGCGCGCTGTGCGACGAGTTTGGCGCGCTGCTGATTATTGACGAAGTGATGACCGGCTTCCGCGTCGCGCTGGCGGGCGCTCAGTCCTATTACGGCGTGGAGCCGGATCTGACCTGTCTGGGTAAAATCATCGGCGGCGGTATGCCGGTGGGCGCTTTCGGTGGTCGCCGCGAGGTCATGGACGCGCTGGCGCCGACTGGTCCGGTGTACCAGGCCGGTACGCTGTCAGGCAACCCTATCGCCATGGCCGCAGGCTTCGCCTGCTTAAGCGAAGTGGCGCAGCCGGGCGTGCATGAAACCCTGACCGAGCTGACCAATCAACTGGCGGATGGCCTGCTGAACGCGGCGCGCGAAACCGGGATCCCGCTGGTGGTGAATAATGTCGGCGGCATGTTCGGTATCTTCTTTACCGATGCCGAAACCGTCACCTGCTATCAGGACGTGGTGAAGTGCGATGTTGAACGTTTCAAGCGTTTCTTCCACCTGATGCTGGAAGAAGGGGTTTACCTCGCCCCGTCGGCGTTTGAAGCCGGCTTTATGTCCGTCGCCCATAGCGAAGAGGATATCAACAACACTATCGACGCCGCGCGTCGGGTGTTTGCCAAACTGTAAGGTACTTGAATGCCTGGTGGCGCAGGGATTTTCCCGGAGGCGGCGCATTGCGCCTTGTCCGGGCTAGCAAATCGCGCAGCCTTGTAGCCCCGGTAAGCGCTAGCGCCACCGGGGATTTTCCCGGAGGCGGCGCATTGCGCCTTGTCCGGGCTACCAAATCGCGCGGCGCTGTAGCCCCGGTAAGCGCTGGCGCCACCGGGGATTTTCCCGGTGGCGGCGCATTGCGCCTTGTCCGGGCTAGCAAATCGAGCAGCACTGTAGCCCCGGTAAGCGCTGGCGCCACCGGGGATTTTCCCGGAGGCGGCGCATTGCGCCTTGTCCGGGCTACCAAATCGCACAGCCTTGTAGCCCCGGTAAGCGCTGGCGCCACCGGGGATTTTCCCGGAGGCGGCGCATTGCGCCTTATCCGGGCTAGCAAATCGAGCAGCACTGTAGCCCCGGTAAGCGCTGGCGCCACCGGGGATTTTCCCGGAGGCGGCGCGCTGCGCCTTGTCCGGGCTACCAAATCGCGCAGCCTTGTAGCCCCGGTAAGCGCTGGCGCCACCGGGGATTTTCCCGGAGGCGGCGCATTGCGCCTTGTCCGGGCTACCAAATCGCACAGCCTTGTAGCCCCGGTAAGCGCTAGCGCCACCGGGGATTTTCCCTGAGGCGGCGCATTGCGCCTTGTCCGGGCTAGCAAATCGCGCAGCCTTGTAGCCCCGGTAAGCGCTAGCGCCACCGGGGATGTTGAGGCCATCCGGGATCGTTAGCGGCTCTGCTTTCTCAGCAAATAGATAAAGTACGGCGCGCCGATAAACGTCGATAACAGCCCCGCCGGGATTTGGTAGGGGAACATGATCATTCGCCCGCACCAGTCGGCGAACACCAGCAGCATCCCGCCAATTAGTCCGGAAATGACCATATGCGGCATCGTCCGGCGGAATCCCATCATCCTCGCAATATGCGGCGCCATTAAACCAACGAAACTTAACGGCCCAATGGTTAGCGTCGCCGTTGCCGTCAGGCTCGCCGCCAGCAGCAGCAACCCAATACGCGATGGCGTTAATGCCATTCCCACCGCCCGCGCCGCCTCGCCGCCGAGCGGCAGGATGGTCAGCCAGCGGCGACAGAGCGGCGCCAGCGCCAATAGCGCCAACATTACCACCCCGCTACGCAGCACCATCTCCGGCGTCGCGCTATAGGTCGAACCGGACATCCACGTCAGGATTTGCGCCATTCGCGGATCGCCGCTGGCCTGTAGCATCATCAATAGCATGGTGAAAGCGGTGCTCAGCGCCATCCCCGCCAGCAGCATCCGGTGCGGCGAGAACCCCCCGCGCCCGGCGGCGACCAGGATGACCAGCAGCGTCGCCGCCGCGCCAAGACTGCCGGCTGGCAGCAGCCAGACAAAAGCGTTGCCCGGTACGAAGAATAGCATCAACACCACGCCGAACGCCGCGCCAGAGCTGATACCCAGCACTTCCGGGCTGGCCATCGGGTTACCGGTCAGGCGTTGAATAATGCAACCCGCGACGGCCAGCATCACCCCGGCGAACAGCGCCGAGAGCACCCGCGGCCAGCGCCATGGCATTAATTGCTCCAGCAGATCGCCGCTGGCCCATTGCCACCCCTGCGCATCACGGCCAAAGGTCAGCGCGGCGGTTACCGCCAACAACATCAGCGCCAGTCCGCCCAGCGCGAACCACTGCACGTTGCGGCGCTCAATCAACGCCTTATCGCCGCCGTTCATCACCGGCGCGCTGATACTACGCAGCCGCGGCAGTAGCCACAGTAATAAAGGCGCGCCAATCAGCGCGGTGACTGACCCGGTCGACACTTCCCGCCATACCCGGCTGAGCCAGAGAATAATTTGGTCGGAAAGCCACAGGATCAGCGCGCCAAGTAGCGCCGCCAGTACCAGCCGCGATAGCAGGCGGCGGGCGCCGAGCATTTTCGCCAGCAGCGGCGCGAACAGACCGATAAAGCCGATAATGCCGACCGCGTTGACCAGCAGCGCGCTTATTACTATCGCCAGAGTCAAGACGCCAAGGCGCGCCAGAGAAAGCGCCAGCCCGAGATTTCGCGCCACGCCATCATCCAGCCCCATCAACGTTAACGGGCGTAGCAACAGCAGCGTCAATATTGCGCCGCCAAGCAGCTGCGGCCACAGGCGCTGCGCCACGCTCCAGTCGGTCTGCGTCAACGTCCCGGTACTCCACAGGAACATGCTTTGCAGCTGGTCGTGATGGAAAATCACCATCAGCTGATTGACCGCGCCGCAATAGAGACTCACCACCAGACCGGCCAGGATCAGCGTCACCGGCGACAGACGTTTGCCCCACGAGACGCCGAACACCAGCGCGCCGACCAGACAAGCGCCTGCCAGCGCGGCAAACTGCGACGCCAGCACGCCGGGAATCGCCCATAGCGTCGTCACCGTCATTCCGAGCTGCGCGCCGGTGGCAACGCCGAGCGTGGTCGGCTCCGCCAGCGGGTTACGCAGCACCTGCTGGAACAGTACGCCGACGAGCCCCAGCCCGGCGCCGACCAGCAACGATACAGCCAGCCTCGGCAGCAAGCTGTAATGGAACAACATCTGGGCGATATTATCGCTATCCGGCTGCCACAGCGCCTGACGCCACTGCGCGTAAGGTAAAGCAACCTGAAGGTTGATGATGCTCAGCGCGAAAGCGGCAACCAGCAACACGACCAACAGGATAATGGCTAACGGCGAGAAACGCGCGTTCATACCGCCCTCCCCTGCGCATCGGCCAGTACGCGGGCGAAATGCATCGCCGACAGCGTCGCGCCATAGAACCATACCGCCGGAAGGCGCTGGAAACGCCCGGCGCGCACGAAAGGCATCGCCTGCCACAGCGGGGTCGCCATCATCTGGGCCATCTCCCGATCGTTGCCGTGATCGAAACAGATAACATCGGCCTCTTTAAATTCCGCCAGCCGATCGATGCCTACGGTGATACTGCCCCAGAATGCCGCTTCACCGCGCCAGGCGTTTTTGATGCCAAAACGATCGAGCACTTCCTGGAACAGGCAGTTCTCGCCGAAGACCAGCACATGGCGAGCATCAAGTAGCGAAATCATCAGCAGCGGGCGATCGCCACGCTCGGCAAATCGCGGACGCAGGCTTTCCATCAACGCGTCGAACTCCGCCAGATGGCGCTTCGCCTGCTGTTGCTTACCCAGCAGGTCGGCCATTTCCAGCAGCGAACGCTGGGCCATCGCCAGCGGCCGTTTGCCGTCGCTGAAGGTGAAGCCGCGACCGGGCGCAATGCGCGCCAGCTTTTCCGGCGACGGGCCATAGCCTGCCGACCAGACGATAAACGACGGTTTCATCTGCGTCAGTAATTCAAGATTGGGTTCAGTGCGCAGGCCGACATCAATCACCGAAGCGGGTAACGCCGGCTCATTGACCCACAGGTTGTAGTTGGGAATATCGGCTACGCCGTAGGGCGTAACGCCGAGCGCCAGCAGCAGCTCGGCCGGTAGCCACTCCAGCGCGACGACGCGCTGCGGGTCAACGTTCGCCGCCTGCGCGCCGCGCATCTGCCACAGCAGCGGCGACAGCGCCATTGCCGTCAACAGGCGTCGGCGTGAGAAGAAGTTCGAATTTTCCATCAATAGACAAAACTTACCGGCGCTGCGCCCGCCGGATGCGGCAGGATCCCCATCGGGATGCCGTAGATTTGTTCCAGCGTTTCGCTGCGCATCAGTTCCGCCGGCGTCCCCTGGGCGATCATTTCGCCGCCGCGCAGCGCCACCAGATAATCGCAATAGCGGGCGGCCATATTAATATCGTGCAGGACCGCGATCACCGTCAGGCCACGCTGCTGGCTGAGACGATGCACCAGCGCCAGCACATCGACCTGGTGGGCGATATCCAGCGCCGACGTCGGTTCATCGAGCAGCAGACAGCGGCTATCCTGCGCCACCAGCATGGCGATCCACGCGCGCTGGCGTTCGCCGCCGGAAAGGCTGTCCACCAGCCGATGCGCCAGCGGTTTCAGCCCCACCAGCGCAATGGCCTCTTCTACTTTTTCGCGATCCGCCACGCCGAAGCGCCCCAGCGCGCCGTGCCACGGATAGCGGCCAATCGCCACCAGTTCGCGCACCGTCATCCCTTCCGCCGCCGGCAGTTGTTGCGGCAGATAGGCCACTTTGCGGGCAAACGCCTTGCTGCTCCAGCTGTCCAGCGGCTGGCCGTCCAGCAGCACATCGCCTTCGGAAGGCGGCTGATGGCGGCCAAGCATTTTGAGTAACGTGGATTTGCCGGAACCGTTATGGCCAATCAGGCCAGTGACTTTTCCTGCCGGGAAGGTCAACGAGAGGGGATGAAGCAGCGTGCGGCCAGGCACGCGAAAGGTCACGCGATTTAACGCAAACGTCGTCTCAGAATGCGGAGTCTGTTCCTGCATAGCAACAACCTGATATTGGGCGCGGCGAACCGCGCCCGTGAGTAGTTAGAAGCGGAAGGTTGCGGTAGCAACAACCTGACGTTCCGCCCCCCAGTAGCATGCGTACTCGCTATAGCAGCTGGAGACATATTCGCGGTCAAACAGGTTGTTGACGTTGACGCCGACCGAGGACCCCGGCAGGCCAAAGCGCGCCAGATCGTATTTCACCGTCGCATCCATCAGCGCATAACCGGCCACATTGAAGGAGTCATTCTTCTTACCGGTACTGGTGTCATTTTTGTAGTAGCTGACCGTCGAACCGATATAACGCGCGCCCGCGCCAATGGTCAGCCCGCTAAGCGCGGTTTCGTGGAAGGTGTAATCCGCCCACAGTGACGCCATGTTACGCGGCACTTCCGCCGGACGCTTGCCTTCGAAGACGGTGTCGTGAGTGTATTCGGCATCGGTATAGCTGTATGCCGCGGTCAGGTTGATATTGGCATT
Organism: Klebsiella sp. PK01; assembly: GCF_057624675.1. NCBI lineage: Bacteria > Pseudomonadati > Pseudomonadota > Gammaproteobacteria > Enterobacterales > Enterobacteriaceae > Klebsiella > Klebsiella sp. PK01. The sequence continues at coordinate 108,147 of NZ_JBYEZM010000009.1, read as the reverse complement.
GACCGCCGCCTTCGCCTCCAGCTCAAAGCCGCGGGAGCGGATTTCGCCGGTTTGTACGCTGAACAGTCCGGTCGGATCGTTCGGGTCTGCCGTCAGGTTCTTATCTTTAGTCAGCTGATAGACCGCCGCGGTCACCACCACCGGCATATCTTTCGGCACGTATTTCACGCCGGCTTCATACTGCTTACCGCGCGACGGATCGAACGGCTTGCCGGTGCTATTGGAACCCGATACCGGTTCGAACGATTCGCTGTAGCTGAAGTACGGGGAGATACCGTTATCGAACAGATAGTTGATCCCGCCGCGCCAGCTGAACTGCTGGTCGTGATTTTCCGCCATGCTGCTGGTGGAACGGGTGAAGGTAGACGTGGTGGCGTAATCGTAGCGGCCGCCTAAGGTCATCACCCATTTGTCCCACTCCATCTGATCCTGCGCGTACAGGCCCGTCTGCTCCATACGGTTAAGGACCGCGTACGGGAAGTTGACGTTCACGTTCGGGTTGCCGTACTGCGGATTGGTCATGCTAATGGCATCGGCTGTACCGTAGTCCGCATCAACGTCGTTACGCATCCGCGAGTAGTCCACGCCGGTCAGCAGCGTGTGGTTCACCGCGCCGGTAGCAAAATCAGACTGCAGTTGCGTATCAACGGTAAAGGTATTCAGGTGCTCATCGGAACGCACGTAGGCACGATTGATTTTCCCCGGCTCCTGGTAACCATTGCCGTAGACCGAACGATACAGCGTATGCACATCGGCATAGCGCAGGTTCTGACGCACGGTAAAGGTGTCATCGAACTGATGGGAGAAGCTATAGCCAACCATCTGCTGGCGACGCGACATCTTGTTATCGGACTCGCCTTCGTTGAAGTCGGTTGGCAGCTTGTGGGCCTTGCCGTTGGCATCGTAATACGGCACCACGGTGCCTTCGCGCGGCAGCCAGCCGTAGTAACCCGCATCCGGGTCATTCTGGAAGTTGCTCAGGAAGGTGAAATCGGTTTTATCATCCGGACGCCAGCTGAAGGACGGAGCGACGGCGTAACGGGTCGATTTCGCCATCTGCTGCTGCGCATCCTGGCTGCGGCCTAAACCGGTCAGACGGTATGACCACACGCCGTCATCATCAATGGCGTCGCTGAAGTCGAAACCGGTTTGCCACAGGTTATCGGTGCCCATTTTAAACTGTACTTCTTTCAGCGGCTCGGTGGTCGGACGCTTGCTGACCATGCTGACGATACCGCCCGGGTTGCTGTTGCCGTACAGTACCGAGGTTGGCCCGCGCATCACTTCCACGCGTTCCAGGAAATACGGGTCCATCGAGACTTCAGAGTAGTTGTTACCCTGCAGCTTCATGCCATCCAGATACTGGTTGGTGTTCACCGTGCTGGAGGTGGTGAATCCACGAATGGTGACCACATCATAGGTGGTCGAGCTACCGCGAGTGGAGAAAACGCTCGGCGTGTAAGAGAGCGCTTCTTTGACCGTTGTCGGCTGCTTCATGTCCATCTCTTCGCGGGTCACCACGGAGATAGACTGCGGCGTTTTTTCAATGGGAGTATCGGTTTTGGTGGCCGTGGCGGAACGCTTCGCGGCGATAGTCGGTGCCGGTCCCCAGGCGCTCTCCTGGCTGGCTGGCGCCGCGGTAACGACGAGGGTTTCTTCTTTCGGTTGTTCCGCAGCCTGTGCATAAACAGACATGCCGCTAACCGCCGTGGCTACTACGACTGCGATTTTACGCAGCGAGTGATTTGGCTGAGCAGTTTTAAGACGCGCCATTGGTATATCTCTGATGAAAGTGAATGATAACGTAAACGAGAATTATTATTATGACGGGTGACATAATAGGCGAAACGCGGAATCCAAGGCAAGCGCTATGCCGAACAGGAAGCGCCAAGGGATTAATAAATAACCAGACGGTTATTAAGGAGTTATCACCGTGTTAAGCAGATACCCTAAATAAAAAAGCCCCCTAATACCTTCGTATTAAGGGGCTGTTCAGACGTTCAGCTTAAACGGTTTTAGTTGCCGCCAAACATATCTTTAATCCAGCCGGCCACGCCATCGCTCTTTTCCTGCTTCGCAGGCTGCTGCTGTTGCTGCTGCGGTTGGTTAGCAGGCTGCTGCTGCCCGGACTGGTTGAACGGGTTATTGGCTTCCTGCTGCTGTTGCTGCTGTTGCTGCAGGGCTTCGCCCTGGCGGCACAGCGCATCCGGCGAGGTAGTCCACACCGGCAGCGTACGCATACCGCCGCTACACTGGAAGTAACCGTTGCTGTCCACGCCCATATCCACGACGTCTTCCGGCGGCGTCAGCGCCAGCGGCGTCGGGGTCTGGTTAGCCAGGTAGCGCTGATAAATCGACATCGCGCCGCTGGCCCCGTACAGCTTGGTCGGCTGGTTGTTATCGCGGCCAACCCAGGTAATCGTCACCTGGCTGCCATCGATACCGGCAAACCAGGTATCCACATTGTTGTTGGTGGTCCCGGTTTTACCCGCCAGATGCAGGCCAGGATACTTGGCGCCAAGCTGACGGCCGGTACCGCGCTGCACCACCTGCTGCATGGTCCACAGGGTCATATAGGCTGCCTGCGCCGGAACGGCGCGTTCCGCCTGCGGGTAGCTCTGGTACAGCACCGTACCATCTTCAGCAATAACGGAACGCAGCGCCGACAGCGTTGCGCGGTTACCGCCGCTGGCGATGGTCTGGAATGCCTGCGCGACTTCAATTGGCGTCAGGTTAAGGGCGCCAAGGATCATCGCAGGAACCGCATTCAACTGGTCTTTCGGCACGCCCAGCTTCTGCCAGGTATCGGTGATCGCCGGCAGACCCAGCGACATCCCGAGGTTAACCGTCGGCACGTTCATCGAACGGGTCAGGGCATCCACCAGCATCACCTGACCGCTAAAGCGACGATCGTCGTTCTGCGGCGACCAGGTCTGGCCGTTCGACAAGCGAATCGTCACCGGCGCATCGGCAATCCACGTATTCAACCGATACTGATTCGGCTGGCTCAGCGCGGTCAGATAAGTGGCCGGTTTTGCCAACGAACCAATCGAACGACGCGCCTGCATCGCGCGGTTGTAGCCGGCAAACTGCGGCTCCGCGCCGCCGACCATCGCCCGGACTTCGCCGGTGAAGCGATCGACCACCACCATGGCGGTTTCCAGATCCGGCAGCTTACGCTGTTTCTTCAGTGCCGGGATACCTTCGATGGCCGCTTTTTCCGCCGCATCCTGAGCCACCGGGTCAAAGGTGGTGAAGATCTTCACGCCGGAGAGATCTTTTACTTTATCGCCCAGTTTCGCCTGCAGCTCCTGGCGCACCATCTGCATGAACGCCGGCTGCGGAGAAATCACCCCGCCGCGCGGCTGCACGCCCAGCGGACGGGCGCTCAGCATATCGTACAGCTCCTGGTCGATAATGTTCTGCTGCTGCAGCAGACGCAGCACCAGGTTACGCCGCTCCAGCGCCAGTTTCGGGTTACGCCACGGGTTATAGATTGACGCCCCTTTGACCATCCCGACCAGCAGCGCCTGCTGATCGAGGCTCAGCTCTTCTACCGGGCGGCCAAAGTAGTACAGGCTCGCCAGCGGGAAGCCGCGGATTTCGTTGTCGCCGCTCTGGCCGAGATACACTTCGTTCATGTACAGCTCAAGGATACGATCCTTGCTGTAACGGGCGTCAACGATCAGCGCCATATAGGCTTCGTTGGCCTTACGCCAGTAGGAACGCTCGCTGGACAGGAACAGGTTCTTCACCAGCTGCTGGGTCAGGGTACTTGCCCCCTGCACCGTACGCCCCGCCGTCAGGTTCGCCAGCACCGCACGGCCCATTGAGTACAGGCTGATACCGTCATGCTCATAGAAGTGGCGGTCTTCGGTCGCCAGCAGCGTATCCACCAGCAGATCCGGGAAACCGCTACGCTTAACGAACAGGCGCTGCTCGCCGTTCGCCGACTGCAGCATGGTGATCAGGCGCGGATCAAGACGGAAGAAACCGAACTGACGGTTGTTATCCATATTCTCGATGGTATCCAGATGATCGCCATCGAAGGTCAGACGCGCGCGCACCTGCCCCTCTTTGCTATCCGGGAAATCGAACGGACGACGGATCATCTCGATGCTGTTAGCCTGTACGGTGTATTCGCCAGGACGCGTCATTGCGCTGACCTGACGGTACTGGGTCGCATTAAGCAGGCGCACCATCTCGTTTTTGCTGATCTGCATATCCGGCTCAAGGTTGACCATCCGGCCATACACTGCCGCCGGCAGTTCCCAGACTTTACCGTCAATGCGGCTGCGAATTTTCTGGTCGAGGTAGACGCCATAGGCGGCGATAATTACCGCAAAGACAATCCCCAGCTTAACCAGCAGCCACAGCCAGCTGCGCTTACGACGAGGCTTATTGCCTTTGCCCTTTCCTTTCTTCGGCATCGGTCGTTCATCCTCATAATCGTCATCGTAATCATCGTCGTAGTCCTCTTCCCGGACCCGGCGACGGGTGACTTTTTGTTTTGCCGGGCGTGAAGGTCTCCCTTTACGTCCGATAGGCTCGCGGTCATCTCCCGCCATGCTTTTTCTCCGCAACTTTCAGGCGTAAAGGCCTGATTCTCAATACTTCCTCTTGAAGGAGGAAGAAGATATCTCTCAATTTAACACCCGCCGCGCTGCCGCGGCCGACGTCTTTCATATCATCTTCGAAGAATAATTCATTAAACAAATCATATAATTATCTGTTTAAGCTGAAGAATATCTCCGGACATAGCACGAATTGTCCAGGCCACAGAGAATAGCACTAATCCGCGACATTCTTAACCAGCATTTTACAACCGCAAAACGCGATAAACGGTAAAATATGATGTTTTTTAATAACATAAATATTGCGCCGTGTGACTCAGGCCGCCGATTTTCAGAACTGCCTCGGCCGGCGCTGCATCTCAGGAATATTTTTTCGTCCGCCGGGTCGGCGCGGTATTCGCCGGGTCATCCGGCCAGACATGTTTCGGGTAGCGCCCCTTCATCTCTTTTTGCACCTCGCGGTACGCCCCTTGCCAGAAGGCGCTCAAATCGCGGGTAATTTGTAACGGTCGCTGCGCCGGCGAAAGTAATTCCAGCACCAGGGGAACCCGCCCTTCGGCAATGCGCGGCGTCGTCGCCTCGCCAAACATCTCCTGCATCCGTACCGCCAGCGCCGGCGGGTTATCTTCATGATAGCGAATAGCGATACGGCTGCCGGTCGGCACCGTGTAATGGGTCGGCAGCTCGCTATCCAGCTTCTGGCGTAACGTCCACGACAGCCAGTTTTGCAACGCCTGTCGCAGGTCTACCGCCTTGAGCGCCCGAAGCGAATGCACCCCGGTCATCTGCGGCAACAGCCACGCCTCCAGCGAAGCTAACAGCGATGCGTCATCAACGGCGGGCCAGTCCGCTTCCGGCAGCCACTGCGCGGCGCAGTGCAGCCGCAGGCGCAGTTGTTCAGCCTCCGGCGTCCAGTTCAATACCCCGAGCCCCTTATCGCGGATACCGTTGAGCATCGCCTGGTGCAGCTCCGCCTCCGACGGTTTCGCCAACGGCTGAGTTTTTATCACCAGCTGGCCAATGCAGCTACGCCGCCAGGCTTTTAGCGTCCCCTGCGCTTCATCCCACTCCACGGTATCGGAGCGTTGTATCAGCTCAGGACGCTGCGCCACCAGTTGGTCAATATCCAGCGGCAGCGCCAGCAAAATTCGCGCATCGGGCGCCGAACTGCCCTGTAGTAGCAGCGGCGCAATTAGCCATTCGTGACGGCCGAGCGCGTCATCGGCATCCAGCATCGCCCCCATGCCGTTAGCCAACTGATAGCGCCCTTCCTGGCCGCGTCGACGGGCGATCCGGTCGGCAAACGCTGGGGCCAGCAACGCCGCCATCCGCTCAGCATCAGGCTGACCGCCGCGGCTGGCCAGCCGCTTCAATAACTGCTGCGCCCGCTGCTGCCAGTTGCCCTGCTGGCGCGCAAACGCGGCGCCTAAGTCACTATTGCCGCCGCGCGGCGGCTCCTCAAGAATAGCCGCCAGTTTCGCCGCCGTCGCCGCGTCATCCGCGGAATCGGCCGCCGTCAGCATGGCTGCCAGACGCGGGTCGTTACCCAGCGCCGCCATTTGGCGCCCGTGAGCCGAAAGGCGTTCGCCCTCCAGCGCCGATAGCGCCGTCAACAGACGCCGCGCCGCCGCCAGATTGATCGCCGGCGGTAGGTCCAGCCAGCGAAGCTCGGCCGGATCGCGGCAGCCCCACTGCAACAACTCCAGCAGCAGAGCCGATAGATCGCTTTGCAGAATTTCCGGATCGCTCTGCGCCGCCGCGCGCTCCGCCTGCTCTTTCGCCAGCAGATGCAGGCAGATCCCCGGCTCCAGACGCCCGGCACGACCGGCGCGCTGGGTCATTGACGCCTGGCTTATCCGCTGGGTGATTAGCCGGGTCAGGCCGGTGCGCGGATCGAAGCGCGCGACCCGCTCCTGAGCGCTGTCGACCACCAGGCGAATGCCTTCGATCGTCAAACTGGTTTCAGCGATATTGGTCGCCAGCACCACTTTGCGCATCCCGGCGGGCGCCGGGAGAATCGCTTTGCGCTGTTCGCTCAGCGGCAGCGCGCCGTACAGCGGGCATAACAGCACATCGCTGGCCACACGCTCGCTTAATTGTTCCTGTACGCGCTGAATTTCGCCAACGCCCGGCAGGAATAACAGCATCGAGCCCTGCTCCTCACGCAGCAGATCCGCGGCGGCGATCGCTACCGCTTCGGCAAAACGCTGATGGCTCGCCAGCGGCGTAAAGCGACGTTCAACCGGGAATGCACGCCCTTCGGAAACTACCACCGGCGCTTCCGGCAACAGGCGCTGCAGACGATCGTTATCCAAGGTCGCCGACATGATCAATAACTTGAGATCGTCACGCAGCCCCTGCTGAACGTCCAACAACAACGCCAGCGCCAGATCGGCCTGCAGGCTACGTTCATGAAATTCATCGAGGATCACCAGTCCCACGCCGGAAAGTTCCGGATCGTGCTGCAAAGTACGGGTTAAGATCCCTTCGGTGACCACTTCCAGACGGGTATTTGGCCCAACGCAGCTTTCGGCGCGCATCCGGTAGCCTACCGTTTCTCCCGGTTTTTCTCCCAGCAGCTCCGCCAGACGCTGAGCGACGTTACGCGCCGCCAGCCGCCGCGGCTCCAGCAGAATAATCCGGCCATCAATGTTGCCATCGGCGAGGATCTGTAGCGGCAGCCAGGTTGATTTACCCGCGCCGGTAGGCGCGTTAAGCAGCACCTGCGGCGCCTGCTGCAGGGCGGAAAGAAGTTCGGGAAGAATTGCGGCAACCGGCAATGAGGACACGAAAGGCTCCGGAGGTTAACATTCGAGGGCAAGCATTGTAGCATCCCCGTAATTCATTACCGAGTCTCTATCATGTCCGAGCCGAAACGGCTGTTTTTCGCTCTTGAACTGCCGAAAGCGATACAGAAACAGATTATTCACTGGCGCGCCGCCCATTTTGCCGACGATGCCGGAAGGCCGGTCGCCGCCGATAACCTACATCTGACGCTGGCGTTTCTCGGCGACGTCAGCGCTGAAAAACAGCGCGCGCTGTCGGCAATGGCCGGACGCATTCAACAACCGCCCTTTACCCTGACGCTCGACGACGCCGGCCAGTGGCTGCGTTCGCGCGTAGTGTGGCTCGGTACCCGCCAGCCGCCGCGCGGCATGCTGCAGCTGGCAAATATGCTGCGCGCTCAGGCAGCGCGCAGCGGCTGCTATCAAAGCCCGCAGCCGTTTCATCCGCATATCACCCTCCTGCGCGACGCCCGCCACGCGGTGCCAATCCCGCCGCCGGGTTTTTGCTGGCAGGTGCCGCTCAACGAATTTGTGCTTTATGAGTCCAGCTTTCTCCGCGGACGCACCCGCTACAACGTGCTGGAACGTTATCCATTTACCAGGGAACTCTGATGCTGTTCACTCCGCCTTTGCAGTCCGCCACTTTAATTAAACGTTACAAACGGTTTCTGGCCGATGTCGTCACGCCGGAGGGCCAGGAGCTGACGCTGCACTGCCCGAATACTGGCGCCATGACCGGCTGCGCCGCGCCGGGCGATACCGTCTGGTATTCCACTTCCGATAATCCTAAACGTAAATATGCGCATACCTGGGAATTAACTGAAACCCAACAGGGCGCGGTCATCTGCGTCAACACGCTGCGGGCCAATACCCTCGCGAAAGAGGCGGTACTCGCCGGAAATATCCCTGAGCTTGCCGGGTATAACATTCTGAAAAGCGAAGTAAAATATGGCGAAGAAAATAGCCGAATCGACCTTATGTTACAGGCAGAAGGCCGCCGTAACTGCTATATTGAAGTGAAATCGGTTACGTTGGCGGAAAAAGAGTACGGTTATTTTCCCGATGCCGTTACCGCACGCGGTCAGAAGCACCTGCGGGAACTCATGAGCGTCGCGGCCGCGGGCCATCGGGCCGTGATTTTATTCGCCGTGCTGCATTCGGCGATAGACCGTTTCTCACCCGCGCATCATATTGATGCCAAATACGCACAGCTGTTGATAGAGGCGCAGGAAAAGGGGGTAGAAATTCTCGCCTGGAAAGCGGAACTTTCTACCAAAATGATGACTCTGAATAAGCCGATTGCCGTGGCGTTAACCCCCGGTAATTAAAAGGCTAAATTGTGTCCGGTTCGCGAGCGCAAATACGCTTTTCTTCACAGCGTTGTCAAGTGTAACGTTTAGATAATTGCTATCCGGAAAAGCATCTGCTATTTATAGCGGCCTGATTTTTCCCCCACATGGGGATCGATAGTGCGTGTTAAGGAGAAGCAACATGCAAGAAGGGCAAAACCGTAAAACATCGTCCCTGAGTATTCTCGCCATCGCTGGGGTGGAGCCGTACCAAGAGAAGCCGGGCGAAGAGTATATGAACGAAGCCCAGCTGGCGCACTTCAAGCGCATTCTTGAAGCATGGCGTAATCAACTCAGGGATGAAGTGGATCGCACCGTAACGCATATGCAGGATGAAGCAGCTAACTTCCCGGACCCGGTCGACCGTGCCGCGCAGGAAGAAGAGTTCAGCCTGGAGCTGCGTAACCGCGACCGCGAACGTAAACTCATCAAGAAGATTGAGAAAACACTGAAAAAAGTCGAAGACGAAGACTTCGGCTTCTGCGAATCCTGTGGCGTGGAGATTGGCATTCGCCGTCTGGAAGCGCGTCCAACAGCTGACCTGTGCATCGACTGCAAGACGCTGGCGGAAATTCGCGAAAAACAGATGGCGGGTTAATTCCCAGCTACCTCACTCTCTGGCGGGAGTTTCTCCCGCCTGATTCCCCTTGTGTTTAACATGACCGACTCAGACTATATCGGGCGCTTTGCTCCCTCACCTTCCGGCGAACTCCACTTCGGCTCATTAATCGCCGCCCTCGGCAGCTATCTACAGGCGCGGGCGAAAGGCGGTATCTGGCGCGTACGCATTGAAGATATCGACCCGCCGCGGGAAGTTCCCGGCGCCGCCGACACTATTTTGCGACAGCTCGATCGCTACGGTCTGCACTGGGACGGCGAGGTACTGTGGCAATCCCAGCGGCACGAAGCCTATCGCGAGCGCCTCGCCTGGCTGCGCGATCGGGATCTCTGCTACTACTGCACCTGCACCCGCGCGCGCATTCATAGCGTCGGCGGGATCTACGACGGCCACTGTCGCGATTTGCGCCTTGGCGGCGAAAACGCCGCGCTGCGCCTGCGTCAGACCCGTCCGGTACTGGAATTTTATGACCAGTTGCGCGGAACCATCGTCGCCGACGAACCGCTGGCGCGGGAAGATTTCATCATCCATCGTCGCGACGGGCTGTTCGCCTATAACCTGGCGGTAGTGGTTGACGACCATTTTCAGGGGGTCAGCGAAATCGTCCGCGGCGCCGATCTCATCGAGCCAACGGTACGACAAATTTCATTGTATCAGCACTTTGGCTGGCCTGTGCCAGACTACGTGCACCTGCCGCTGGCGCTGAATGCCGAAGGTAATAAGCTCTCAAAACAAAACCACGCCCCGGCCCTGCCGGAGGGCGATCCGCGCCCGGAAATTGTGCGGGCATTAACATTTTTGAATCAGGATGTCGTCGAGGATTGGCAAGCGCTGAGTATTGAAGATTTACTCAAACAAGCGGTAGCCAACTGGCAGCCTGCAAAAATCCAGCATTCTCAAATGGCTCCCGCTGAGCTATGATTAGCCGCTATTTTTGCTCGTCGCCCTTCAGGTTGCCCCTGAATTTGCCGTTTAAATGCAACCTGAAGCCCATAGAGTAATGTTTTATCCGAAGTTCGTCTGACACTACGAGGTGCACCATTTTTACCCGAGTCGCTAATTTTTGCCGCAAGGTGCTAAGCCGTGAAGAGCGCGAGGCAGAGGCTGCCGCCGTCGAACAAACGCATATGACGGTGATCCCGCGTGAACAGCATGCAATTTCCCGCAAAGATATCAGTGAAAACGCGCTCAAGGTGCTCTATCGACTGAACAAGGCGGGCTACGAAGCTTACCTGGTTGGCGGCGGCGTTCGCGACCTGCTGCTGGGCAAGAAGCCAAAAGATTTTGACGTCACCACCAGCGCGACCCCGGACCAGGTACGTAAACTGTTCCGCAACTGCCGCCTGGTTGGCCGTCGCTTCCGCCTGGCGCACGTGATGTTCGGGCCGGAAATCATTGAGGTCGCCACCTTCCGCGGCCATCACGAAGGCCACACCAACGACCGCGTCACCTCCCAGCGCGGCCAGAACGGCATGCTGCTGCGCGATAACATCTTCGGTTCTATCGAAGAAGATGCCCAGCGCCGCGACTTCACCATCAATAGCCTTTATTACAGCGTGGCGGACTTCACCGTACGCGACTACGTTGGTGGAATGCGCGATCTGCAGGAAGGGGTGATTCGCCTGATTGGCGACCCGGAAACCCGTTACCGTGAAGATCCGGTGCGCATGCTGCGCGCGGTACGTTTCGCCGCCAAACTCCATATGCGCATCAGCGCCGAAAGTGCCGAGCCAATTCCGCGTCTGGCCCCCCTTCTTCACGACGTCCCCCCGGCGCGTCTGTTTGAAGAAGTGCTGAAACTGCTGCAGGCGGGTTATGGTTATGAAACCTACCAGCTGCTGCGCGAATACAGCCTGTTCCAGCCGCTGTTCCCGACGATCACCCGCTACTTCACCGAGCGCGGCGATAGCCCGATGGAACGTATCATTATCCAGGTGCTGAAGAATACCGATAACCGCCTGCATAACGACATGCGCGTTAACCCGGCGTTCCTGTTCGCGGTCATGTTCTGGTATCCGCTGCTGGAAATGGCGCAGAAAATCGCGCAGGAGAGCGGGCTGGCCTATTACGACGCCTTCGCGCTGGCAATGAATGACGTGCTGGATGAAGCCTGCCGGACGCTGGCGATCCCTAAACGCATCACCACCCTGGTGCGCGATATCTGGCAGCTGCAGTTGCGCATGTCCCGTCGTCAGGGCAAACGCGCGTGGAAACTCATGGAGCATCCGAAGTTCCGCGCCGCCTATGACCTGCTTGAACTGCGCGCAGGCGCCGAGAACAATCACGAACTGCAGCGCCTGACCAAATGGTGGGGCGAGTTCCAGGTAGCCGCGCCGCCGGAACAGAAAGATATGCTCAACGACCTCGGCGACGATCCGGCTCCGCGCCGCCGCCATCGCCGCCCGCGTAAACGCGCGCCGCGTCAGGGTAACGCATGACCCTGGTCTATATCGCCATTGGCAGTAATCTCGCCTCGCCGCTCGAGCAGGTGAATGCGGCTATCCGCGCGCTGGCCGACATTCCGGACAGCCGCGTGGCGAGCGTGTCTTCGCTGTACCGTACGCCGCCGCTGGGGCCGCAGGATCAGCCCGACTATCTCAATGCCGCCGTCGCGCTTGAAACCGCGCTCGCGCCGGAAGCGCTGCTCGATCACACTCAGCGCATCGAACTGCAGCAGGGACGGGAGCGGAAAGCCGAACGCTGGGGACCGCGAACGCTGGACCTCGATATTATGTTGTTTGGCGATGCGGTCATTAACAGCGAGCGTCTGACGGTGCCGCACTACGATATGAAAAATCGCGGTTTTATGCTCTGGCCGCTGTTTGAAATCGCCCCACAGCTTCACTTCCCCGATGGCCTCGCCCTTCGCGCCGCGCTGGAAAATCTGGGCGCCGAAAAACCCGCTCTCTGGTAACCCCTACTCCCTTTTTTAGCATTTCCGGCGATAGTGGTAATCGGTTGCCCAAAATCATTGCCCCCCTGAATGCTGCTGTTAGAATGCCGGTTAATATGACTTTCATCATCAGGAAACGTTATGAAACCGACCACCATTGCCCTGCTGCAGAAATGCAAACAGGAGAAAAAGCGCTTCGCCACTATCACCGCCTACGACTACAGTTTCGCTAAGCTTTTTGCCGACGAAGGCATTAACGTTCTGCTGGTGGGCGATTCGCTGGGGATGACGGTACAGGGCCACGACTCCACGCTACCGGTGACCGTTGACGATATCGCTTACCACACCCGCGCGGTGCGCCGCGGCGCGCCGAACAGTCTGCTGCTCGCCGACCTGCCGTTTATGGCCTACGCCACGCCGGAACAAACCTTCGAAAATGCCGCCGTCGTGATGCGCGCCGGCGCCAATATGGTCAAGCTCGAAGGCGGCGCCTGGCTGGCTGATACCGTCAGGATGCTGGCGGAGCGTGCGGTACCGGTTTGCGGTCACCTCGGTCTGACGCCGCAATCGGTGAACGTGTTCGGCGGCTATAAAGTACAAGGTCGCGGCGATGCGGCGCAGGCGCTGTTTGATGACGCATTAGCCCTGGAAGCCGCCGGCGCCCAGCTGCTGGTGCTGGAGTGCGTGCCGGTAGAGCTGGCAAAACGCATTACCGAAGCGCTGACGATCCCGGTTATCGGCATCGGCGCAGGCAACGTGACCGACGGGCAAATTCTGGTGATGCATGACGCTTTCGGGATCACCGGCGGCCACATTCCTAAATTCGCGAAAAATTTCCTCGCAGAAGCGGGCGACATCCGCGCCGCGGTACGGCAGTATATTGCCGAAGTCGAATCCGGGACCTATCCGGGCGAAGAACATAGTTTCCATTAAGGAGTCTTGTTGTGCTGATAATTGAAACCCTGCCGCTGCTGCGCCAGCATATCCGTCGTTTACGCCAGGAAGGCAAGCGCATTGCGCTGGTTCCCACCATGGGCAACCTGCACGATGGTCATATGAAGCTGGTTGATGAAGCCAAAGCCTGCGCGGATGTCGTGGTGGTCAGTATCTTCGTGAATCCCATGCAATTTGACCGTCCGGACGATCTGGCGCGCTATCCGCGTACCCTGCAGGAAGATTGCGAAAAGCTGAACAAGCGCAAGGTCGATTTTGTCTTTGCTCCGGCGCCGGCGGAAATTTATCCGCAGGGTACCGAAGGGCAAACCTTCGTTGATGTCCCGGGCCTGTCGACCATGCTGGAAGGCGCCAGCCGCCCTGGCCACTTCCGCGGCGTCTCGACCATTGTCAGCAAGCTGTTCAACCTGGTGCAGCCGGATGTCGCCTGCTTCGGCGAGAAAGATTTCCAGCAGTTGGCGCTGATCCGCAAAATGGTCGCCGATATGGGTTATGACATCGAGATCGTCGGCGTGCCGATTATCCGCGCGAAAGACGGCCTGGCGCTGAGTTCGCGTAATGGTTATCTGACCGCCGAGCAGCGTAAAATCGCCCCGGGTCTGTATAAAGTGCTGAGCTCGGTGGCGGAAAAACTTGCCGCGGGCGAACGTCATCTTGAGGAAATCATCGCCATCGCCGAGCAGGAGCTCAACGAATCAGGTTTTCGCGCCGACGATATCCAGATCCGCGATGCCGACACCCTGCTGGAGCTCACGGATGCCAGCAAACGCGCGGTGATCCTGATGGCGGCATGGCTGGGCCAGGCGCGTCTGATTGATAACAAAATCGTCGAGCTGGGCCAGTAGTCCGGAACGAAAAATCGGGTTATTTTCTCAAAGCGGATGCCGTGTCCGCTTTGCTACTTAAAGGTTGGAAGGTAGAAGTTATGATGCGTAATATGCTGCAGGGCAAGCTCCACCGCGTTAAAGTCACGCAGGCTGACCTGCATTACGAAGGTTCCTGCGCTATTGACCAGGATTTCCTCGAAGCGGCCGGTATTCTGGAAAATGAAGCCATTCATCTGTGGAACGTGACCAACGGAAACCGTTTCTCGACTTATGCGATCGCCGCCGAGCGTGGTTCGAAGATTATCTCCGTCAACGGCGCTGCGGCGCACTGCGCTAGCGTCGGCGATATCCTCATTATCGCCAGCTTCGTGACCATGTCTGACGAAGAAGCCCGCACCTGGCAGCCGAAAGTGGCCTATTTCGAAGGCGATAACGAAATGAAGCGCCAGGCGAAAGCCATCCCGGTGCAGGTCGCCTGATTCTTACGGCGCTGCGCTCAGCCGCAGCGCCGGTTTATCCCTGCGGCTGGTTGCTGATAAGCCGCGACATCGTCTCCAGCGAATCGGTGCGTAAGATATACAACCGCTTCAGCAAGAACGGATTATCCCCCGGTTTCACCTTCCCTCTCACCGTCGTTACCGCCAGATGAAAACCGGCATCGTTCGCCGCTTTGACCGCCGTGGCGTTATAGCCGCCGAATGGATACGAAAGATACAGCACATGTGGATTAAACTGGCTCAGCGCCCGCCGTGAACGCTCGAAATCAAAGAGAATATTGTGGTAATTACGGCTAAGTAATATCGGGTGACGGGCGGCATCGACCCGGTGCAGAAAATGGGTATGCGACTGCACATCAAACACGTCCTGAATCTGTCTGAGCTCAGAGATACTCATAAACTGCAGCGATTTCGGATCCCACTTTTGCGGATGACGTTTGATCCGCGATGAGATAATAAATGCCGTAGCGTGGAAGCCGTACTGCTTGAGGATCGGATAAGCGTAGCGATTCACCGACTTGAGGCCGTCATCAAAGGTAATCACCACCGAGCGCGCAGGCAGATTAACCTTGTTACGTAAATACCCTTCCAGTTGATACATCGTCAGCGTGGTATAGCCCTGGTCACGCAGCCAGGTCATCTGGTTACTGAAAGCGCGCACCGAGGTGGTGGTCGAGGTATGGCGGAAACGGCTATTTTCTTCATCACGCAGAATATGGTGATAAGTCAGTACCGGAATGCCGTTATCTTCCTGCGCGTCCAGGCTGCTTACCCACGCCAGCCGGTTGCCGATACGAATTTGATACCAGGTCTGATTAAGACGGTCTTTCAGCTTGCTGATAATGGGATAGCGCAGGTTATTGGCTAATGTGCCAAACGGCGGGCTGCCCGCTGACGGCGCATCGTAAACCGGCGTATCTTTCCAGGTCAGCAGGTTCTGGTTGCTCAATGGCTGGTGTAAATCGCCCAGGTTATCCTCAACCCGCTTTGCGCCCTGCACCGGCCCCAGGTGCCCTTTATCAATAAAGCCGGTACCGAAACCAAAATTGAATTCGTAATAGTCTGCGGTAGTCGGTACCACGGCAAGGATTTGCCCGGCGCGAACGTTGCCGACGCTCACTACATGGTTGCCGACCTGCGCCCAGATATCGGCATCTTCCGTGATTTGCATATAGCGTGCGGGGACGCCCTGTTGGCTGAGCAGGCTGGCGGAAACGCTGACTGACGTCAGCAAAAGGAATAGTGTTATGACTCGGGCAAACATGCGCATCGAACCGGTAAACCTGAATGCCGCCATTGTAACAAAAGCGGCATCAATGCTAATGCCTAATTTCCGAACGTGTCATGCAGGAGACGAAAAGGCGGATTTTTTTGCTGCTGATGCCACAGGCTGCTCACCGTGGGGCCTCCAGCGCGAACAATAGCATTACGGAAGGCGTCGCTGCTGAGGGTATAGCGCTGTAAATACATTTCTTCCAGCAATGGATAGCGAATGCCGGAAATGACTTCACAGTGAGTATGCTTGTGGCTCATCAGCGCGGCGGCGCGATACGGCGCGGCACCGGTTTTATCGGTGAGAAAAATCACCCCATCGCCGCAGTCTGTGGCATGCAGCGCGTCGCACATCATGCGGCTCAGCATATTGACGCTCAGATTACGCCAGTAATTCACCGCCCGGCATTGCGCCAGCGGGCCAAACTTTTTCTCCAGACGATCCAGCATCTCCTGCGCCAGCTCATCATGGCAGGTAATTACCCAACCTAACATCGCCTACCTCCTTAGCAGGCAAACAATTTAGCAGGGCAAGCGTTGAGGTAGGGTGATGGGTATCAAAAATTACCGCATAGCGCCCCGGCAAAGTGAAATTAGCGGGGGCGCTAACAGAGAGGATTAGCTACGCAGGCCGCGCCCGCGCTGGATCAGGTACCAGCACAGAATATAGAAGACCACGATGAACACCACCAGTACGCCAAAGGTGGTCGCCAGCGGGACGTCATGAATGCCGAGGAAACCAAAACGGAAGCCGCTAATCATGTAGACGATGGGGTTGAGATGCGACAGCGCTTGCCAGAACGGCGGCAGCAGCGTCAACGAATAGAACACCCCGCCAAGGTAGGTCAGCGGCGTCAGCACGAAAGTCGGGATCAGGCTGATATCGTCGAAGGTTTTCGCAAACACCGCATTGAGCAGGCCCGCCAGCGAGAACAGAATTGCCGTCAAAATCAGCGTCAGGGCGACAAACAGCCAGGAATGAACCTGGAACGGGACGAAGAACAGCGAGATTGCCGTCACCAGAATCCCGACACACAGCCCGCGCGCCACCCCGCCGCCGACGTAACCGGCGATCACCACGTGGGTTGGCACCGGCGCCACCAGCAGTTCCTCAATATTGCGCTGGAACTTGGCGCTAAAGAATGACGAGGCGACGTTGGCGTAGGCGTTGGTGATCACCGCCATCATAATCAGCCCCGGCACGATAAACTGCATGTAGGTAAAACCGTGCATCTCGCCGATCCGCGAGCCGATCAGGTTGCCAAAGATGACGAAATAGAGGGTCATGGTGATCACCGGCGGCACCAGCGTCTGAACCCAGATACGCATAAACCGGTGGATCTCTTTGGTCCAGATGCTTTTCAGCGCGACCCAGTAAAGCTGCATCATGCTGATTCTCCTTTTTTGTCGTGCACCAGCGTGACAAACAACTCTTCCAGACGGTTGGCCTTGTTACGCATACTTAATACCTGCACGCCCTGGGCGCTTAGCTGGGCGAAAACGCTGTTAATCCCCTGCTCGCGCAACACTTCAACTTCCAGCGTCGAGGTATCAACCAGCCGGTACTGATACCCGTCGAGGGTTGGCAGCGGGCTTTTCGGCGCTAGATCGAGGATAAAGGTTTCCGATTTCAGCTTAGCCAACAGCGCCTTCATTGAGGTGTTTTCCACCAGCTCGCCGCTCTGGATAATACCGATATTACGACACAGCATTTCCGCCTCTTCCAGATAGTGGGTCGTGAGGATAATGGTGGTGCCTTTATCGTTCAGATCTTTGAGGAAACCCCACATCGAGCGACGTAGTTCAATATCAACGCCAGCGGTGGGTTCATCAAGAATGAGCAGCTTCGGCTCATGCATCAGCGCGCGGGCAATCATCAGGCGGCGCTTCATCCCGCCGGAGAGCATACGCGCGCGTTCATTGCGCTTTTCCCACAGATCGAGCTGTTTCAGATACTTTTCGCTACGCAAAATTGCTTCTTTACGCTCAACGCCATAGTAACCCGCCTGGTTAACCACGATCTGCTGTACGGTTTCGAATGGGTTGAAGTTGAACTCCTGCGGCACCAGCCCTAACTGGCGCTTGGCGTTCACCACATCTTTTTCCAGGTCGTAGCCAAATACGTTAACCTGGCCGGAGGTTTTATTAACCAGCGAACTAATGATGCCGATAGTCGTGGATTTCCCCGCGCCGTTAGGGCCCAGCAGCGCATAAAAGTCGCCGGCTTCAACCTGCAGGTCAATGCCTTTCAGCGCCTGAACCCCGCCGGGATAGGTTTTCTTGAGCTGTTTTAATTCCAGAGCAATGGTCATTAAATATCTCTTCTCGTGTCATCACACGTGATGTAATGTTTTCAAAAAGGTGAGCTTACCCTATATTAGCGCAACGCACTTACTTGGTTACAGGCCGTAAACGTCCATGAATGATATAGATACACTCATCAGCAATAATGCACTATGGTCAAAAATGCTGGTGGAAGAGGACCCCGGCTTCTTTGCGAAATTGTCGCAGGCGCAGAAACCGCGCTTTCTGTGGATTGGCTGCTCCGATAGCCGCGTCCCCGCGGAGCGCTTAACCGGCCTGGAACCCGGTGAGTTATTCGTACACCGTAACGTCGCCAATCTGGTGATCCATACCGACCTGAACTGCCTGTCGGTGGTGCAATACGCCGTCGACGTGCTGGAAGTCGAACACATTATTATCTGCGGCCACTACGGCTGCGGCGGCGTACAGGCGGCGGTCGAGAACCCGGAACTGGGGCTCATTGATAACTGGCTGCTGCACATTCGCGATATCTGGTTTAAACACAGCTCGCTGCTCGGTGAGATGCCGGAAGATCGGCGTCTGGATACGCTTTGCGAACTGAACGTGATGGAGCAGGTATACAACCTGGGACACTCGACGATCATGCAGTCGGCGTGGAAACGTGGCCAAAAGGTGACGATCCACGGCTGGGCTTATGGTATTCACGACGGACTGCTGCGCGATCTTGATGTCACCGCCGTCAGCCGGGAAACCCTCGAGCAGCGCTATCGCCACGGGATTTCCAATCTCAAGAGCAAGCACGCCAACCATAAATAGCCGCCGCGCTCACCGCCCCGGATAAGGCGCTCACCCTATCCGGGACCGCAACAATAATTACTCGTCCAGCAGGATCACTTTACCGACGTACGGCAGGTGGCGATAGCGCTGAGCGTAGTCGATGCCGTAGCCCACCACGAACTCATCCGGAATGGCAAAACCGACAAACTCAACCGGGACGTTCACTTCACGACGGCTTGGTTTATCCAGCAGCGTACAGATAGCCAGCGATTTCGGCTCGCGCAGGCTGAGGATTTCGCGCACTTTAGACAGGGTGTTGCCGGAATCGATGATGTCTTCGACGATCAATACGTCCTTACCGCGAATGTCTTCATCAAGATCTTTAAGGATTTTGACATCACGGGTGGTGGACATGCCGCTGCCATAGCTGGAGGCGGTCATAAAGTCGACCTCATGCGGCACCTGAACCTCACGGCACAGGTCAGCCATAAACATAAATGAACCGCGCAACAGACCCACCAGCACCATTTCGCTGCCGCTGTCTTTGTAGCGTTCATTAATTTGACGACCCAGTTCGGCGATACGCGCTTTGATCTCGGCTTCCGGGATCATCACTTCTACAGTATGTTTCATTAAACTAACCATTTGATTCTTAGGATAAATCTTCAAAGCCGCTGCTTTCACACCGACGTTGACCGGCAAGCGATACAGTATACCAGCAAAACGAAATCTTCGGTGCAGTGAATAATAAAGCCATATTTGTGATTCCGATCACAGTTGTTAAATCCTATAATTAATTGCAGTTAAAAAATTAACAACTGAAGAGTGTCTTTCTATGGCAGAAACAAAATCTCAACAATCACGGTTACTTGTCACGCTGACGGCGCTGTTTGCCGCCTTCTGTGGCCTGTATCTGTTAATCGGTGGGGTATGGCTGGCCGCTATCGGCGGTTCCTGGTACTACCCTATCGCAGGCCTGGTGATGCTGGCCGTCACCGTCATGCTGTTCCGCGGCAAGCGCGCAGCGCTGTGGCTGTATGCCGCCCTGTTGCTGGCAACCATGATTTGGGGGGTATGGGAAGTCGGCTTCGACTTCTGGGCGCTGACGCCGCGCAGCGACATCCTGGTCTTCTTCGGCATTTGGCTGATTCTGCCATTTGTCTGGCGTCGCCTGCCGGTACCCTCCGCTGGCGCCGTGGGCGGTCTGGTTATCGCCCTGTTGATTAGCGGCGGGATCCTGACCTGGGCCGGTTTCAACGATCCGCAGGAAGTGAACGGTACGTTGAGCGCTGACGCGACGCCGGCCGCGCCGATTTCTACCGTCGCCGATAGCGACTGGCCGGCCTATGGCCGTAACCAGGAAGGCCAGCGTTATTCGCCGCTGAAACAGATTAACGCTGACAACGTGAAGAACCTGAAGGAAGCCTGGGTATTCCGCACCGGCGACCTGAAGCAGCCGAACGATCCGGGTGAAATCACTAATGAAGTGACGCCGATTAAAGTTGGCGACACGCTGTATCTGTGTACCGCGCACCAGCGTCTGTTCGCGCTCGACGCGGCCACCGGTAAAGAGAAGTGGCATTTTGACCCGCAGCTGAACGCCGATCCGTCGTTCCAGCACGTGACCTGCCGTGGCGTCTCCTATCATGAAGCGAAAGCGGATAACGCCCCTGCCGACGTCGTCGCCGACTGCCCGCGCCGTATTATTCTGCCGGTCAACGATGGCCGTCTGTTCGCGGTGAACGCCGACAACGGTAAGCTGTGCGAAACCTTTGCTAATAAAGGCATTCTCAACCTGCAGACCAACATGCCGGTGACCACGCCGGGCATGTATGAACCGACGTCGCCGCCGATTATCACCGACAAGACTATCGTCATTGCCGGCGCGGTAACCGATAACTTCTCCACCCGCGAGCCATCAGGCGTGATCCGCGGCTTTGATGTGAATACCGGTAAACTGCTGTGGGCCTTCGACCCGGGTGCGAAAGACCCTAATGCGATCCCGAGCGATGAGCATCACTTCACACTCAATTCACCTAACTCCTGGGCGCCTGCCGCCTATGACGCGAAGCTGGATTTAGTCTATCTGCCGATGGGCGTTACCACGCCGGATATCTGGGGCGGCAACCGCACACCGGAACAGGAACGTTACGCCAGCTCTATCGTGGCGCTGAACGCAACCACCGGTAAACTGGCGTGGAGCTACCAAACCGTACACCACGATCTGTGGGATATGGATATGCCGTCGCAGCCGACATTGGCCGACATTGATGTGAACGGTAAAACCGTACCGGTGATTTACGCTCCGGCCAAAACCGGCAACATCTTCGTGCTGGATCGTCGTAATGGCGAACTGGTGGTCCCGGCGCCGGAAAAACCGGTTCCGCAGGGTGCGGCGAAAGGCGACTATGTTGCTAAAACCCAGCCGTTCTCCGAGCTGAGTTTCCGTCCGAAGAAAGACCTGACCGGCGCGGATATGTGGGGCGCCACCATGTTTGACCAGCTGGTGTGCCGCGTTATCTTCCATCAGATGCGCTATGAAGGTATCTTCACGCCGCCGTCCGAACAGGGCACGCTGGTATTCCCGGGTAACCTGGGGATGTTTGAGTGGGGCGGCATCTCCGTCGATCCTAACCGTCAGGTGGCTATCGCCAACCCGATGGCGCTGCCGTTCGTCTCTAAACTGATCCCACGCGGCCCGGGCAACCCGATGGAACCGCCAAAAGACGCGAAAGGCTCCGGTACCGAGTCCGGCGTTCAGCCGCAATATGGCGTGCCGTTCGGCGTTACGCTGAACCCGTTCCTGTCGCCGTTTGGCCTGCCGTGTAAACAACCGGCATGGGGTTATATCTCGGCGCTGGATCTGAAGACCAACGAAGTGGTGTGGAAAAAACGCATCGGTACGCCGCAGGATAGTCTGCCGTTCCCGCTGCCTGTCCCGCTGCCGTTCAATATGGGTATGCCGATGCTGGGCGGTCCGATCTCAACCGCCGGTAACGTGCTGTTTATCGCCGCCACCGCCGATAACTATCTGCGCGCTTACAACATGAGCAATGGCGAAAAACTGTGGCAGGCGCGTCTGCCGGCAGGTGGCCAGGCGACGCCGATGACCTATGAAGTGAATGGCAAGCAGTACGTTGTCATCTCTGCCGGCGGTCATGGCTCGTTCGGTACGAAAATGGGCGACTACATCGTTGCCTACGCGTTACCGGATGACGCGAAGTAAAACGCAAAACGGCAACGAAAGTTGCCGTTTTTTTTGCCCCTCTCCCCATGGGAGTGGGCGGCAGGCTGTACAGTCCTACACGGTGAACCCCAACATCATCCCGGTATCTTCATGCTCCAGCAGATGACAGTGTGCCATATAGGCGAACTCCTTTGGCGCCTGATGATCGAACTTCACCAGCACTTCGCTCACCCCGCCCTCCACTCTTACCGTATCCTTCCAGCCGCGCCGATGCGCCGCCGGCGCCTGGCCATTTTCACTCAGAATACGGAATTGCGTGCCATGAATATGGAAAGGATGCAGCATCATGTCGCCCTTACCGGAGATCAGCCAGCGCTCGTACTGCCCCCTGGCCGCGGCAAACATCGGCACATTCATATCAAAGGCCTTGCCGTTGATGCGGTTGGCGTTATGGAAATCAAAACCCTTGTCTGATGAAGCGCCATGCCCCATGCCGCCGCCGTGGTTCATATTCTTCATTTCACCATGATTCATATTTCCCATATTGTTCATGTCGCCATGCCCCATCATTCCATGATTCATACCGGACATCGCCTGGTCGCCATATTTCTTCATTAGCGCCTGCATACCCATCATGTCGAGCATAGGATCCATCGACAGCTGCAGCGTGCGCTGCGTCAGCCCCTCCAGTGACGGCAGCGCGGGTATCGCGGCCAAAGTATCGGGTAACTTACCGGAGGCCGGGATCAATAGCGGCTGTATACGGAGAACCGGCTGCGGCTTATCAAATGGCGCAATCGCCATCCCCATTTGGCTCACCGGCATCGTCAGGAGATCAAATGCCTTCCCGTCGCGGGTATCAATTAAAACCTCAAAGCGCTCGCCCATCAGCACCGGCAGTTCGCTCACTTTGACCGGTTCCGCCAACAGGCCGCCGTCGCTTGCTATTACGTACATTGGGCGGCGATCGCTGGTAGCGAAATTCAACGAGCGGGCATTACAGCCATTAAGCAGACGCAGGCGTAACCAACCGCGCGGCGGAGCGTGTTCGGGATACAGCGCGCCGTTCGTCAACAGGGTATCGCCAAACCAGCCAACGGCGGCGCTCATGATATCGAGCTGATAATCTATTTCGCCATTGGCATTGAATCTTTTGTCCTGCACGATCACCGGAACATCATCGATTCCCCACTGCTTCGGAAGCAGTAATTGCCCGCTTTCGACATCTTCAATCAGCACCAAACCCGCCAGCCCCATGGCAACCTGACGGCCGGTTTTACCATGCTGATGAGGATGGAACCAGCAGGTCGCCGCTCGCTGCGTCGGCGTAAAACTCACCGTCCTTGAGGCTCCTGCGGCGATGACGCCCTGCGGACCGCCATCGACTTCGCCTGGCACTTCCAGCCCGTGCCAGTGGACCGTGGTCTCCTCCGCCAGGCGGTTGTGAATATCTACCGTCACCGCTTCACCTTGCTTCAGCTTCAACGCGGGCCCGAGGAGGTTGCCGTTATAGCCCCAGGTCGTCGCAAGATGCGGGCCAAACTGCGTCTTTCCGGCTTGAATCGTCAGCGTAATGCGATTGCGCGCGTCAGCGGTCAATAAATCCGGAACCGGCAAAGCCGGACGGCCGGCAGCGAATACCGCACGGCTCCAGAGCGGTAAGGCGCTGACCGCGCCAAGCGCGGCGCCTAATTTGATAAACTCACGACGTTGCATTTTCACATCCTTTTATTCTGCTGGTGAATATTTAAGCTTAAACCCTCCCGCAACGGGAAGGTCAAGCAGAAGCTTGTGAATAAAGCTCTGCGTGGTGTAAAGAAGTATGCTAACTTTGATTGTCCGTGTTTCAATGGTAGAAAAAATGAAGACGTTTTTCAGAACAATGCTGTTTGGCAGCCTGCTCGCCCTCTCCGCCAATAGCTATGCATTAAGCGAGTCCGAAGCGGAAGATATGGCTGATTTAACGGCGGTATTTGTATTCCTGAAAAATGATTGCGGCTATCAAAATTTGCCAAATACGCAAATTCGCCGCGCGCTGGTCTTTTTTGCCCAGCAAAACCAATGGGACCTCAGCAACTACGATAGCTTTAATATGAAAGCATTAGGTGAGGACAGCTATCGCGATCTCAGCGGTATCAAAATCCCAACCGCCAAAAAGTGCAAAGCTCTGGCGCGTGACTCCCTTAGCCTGCTGGCCTATGTGAAGTAAACGTATCTGCAGCCGCCGCGATGCGGTTGCAGAATGCTATATTATTCTTTTCCCCTGTGATTCATTTACTATGAATTCATTGCGCGATACTTTTATTTCACATGCAGCTAATATGCTTTATATTCATTAATTAGACGACGGCTTAATTTATCAAAAAAAATCATATTCAGGAGAGAATAATTCAACTCATCGTTTATTGCAAAGACCTGCTGGCTAATTAAAATCGCCTGCAACCTCTCTTATTGCAATGGAATGACATTTTGAATATCTCACCTGTTTTTCGCTTACTTCCGTTCGCTGTTCTCATGTTAGCTGGCTGCCAGGCGCATCGTCAGGCTAACGCACCCATAACGCCACCAATCGCCATTGCCACCGACGCGCAACAGAATGAAAAGCTGCGACTGGCCGCTGAGCAGGAGCGACTTAATGCCTGTCGCCAGGCGTTGGATTCGTTAAAAGAAGTCAATCCGAAAGAAGCCTCAAGACTGGGTAGTGAATTCACCGCTCTGATAGGCGCGGCGTCGCAATATAACTCAGTGCGTACGAAAGTCGCCGATCCCACCCGTCAGGGCATAGATTCTATGTATCAATTTAAATCTATTAAGCTTTGCGCCGATATTGAAAAGTCGCTGATCGATAGCCTGGTCATGCGCGGCGATAATGCGGTGAAGTGACAGGCGCCATGATAAATCGCCTTAATATATTGACGCTGGCCTTCATTTTGCTGGCGTCCCTTTTTATTGCTTATGCGCAAGCGGATGACGATGCGCCTGCATTTCTCAACTATGTCCAGCAGCAGGAGAAAAAAGAGAAGAAAGAGATATCTCCGGCGCCGGAGGTCAGTAAACCCTCCAGAGCCCGCGAGAACAACACCGCAGCGCTGCAAAAAAAGCTGGCCGCGCAAAAAAGTCTCATCGCCGACAAAGATAAGATCATCCGCCAACTGCAGGCACAGCTGAAATCGCCACCTCCCGCCACGATGCCAGCGCCGGTAGATAATGCAGCGTTGAATAAAACCATCGCACAACTCCAGAGCCGGATCGTTGCTTTGGACACGGAAAACAAGCGGCTTGTGCAGCAAGTCGGTACCGTTCAGCAGGAAAAAGCCGACGGCGCGGATAATCTCAAACGCTCTGCCGCCGCTCTGCAGGCGCAAACGGTAAAGCTCAACGCGCTGGAGAGAGACAAGCAGGCCCTGAGCGATAAGCTGGCTGCGGCAATGGCGGAGCAGCAGAAACTGAGCGCCGAACTCACCGGCGTAAAAACCACCGCCGCCACGACAGCCAAATCACCCACGCTAAACCTCAGCAGCGCTCCACAGCAGCAGGCATATTCGGTTGGCGTGTCGATAGGGCAAGATGCGCTTAAAACGCTGTCCAGTCAGGCAGCGAAAGGGTTAAACCTGCAACAGGAAACCGTTCTTAAGGGGATTAACGATGTTTTTGCCGGTCAGCCGGCGCTGGATGAAAAAGCACGCAATAAGGCGCTTTTCGACGTCTCACAGCGGTTATACAAAAACATTGATAAGCTTGAGCAGCAAACTCTCCGTGAAGGTAAAAAGTATCAGCAGCAATTCGCCGCGCAGAAAGGCGCAGTGCTTAAAGAGGGTATTTATAGCCGTATAGACTACCCCGGTAAAGGTAAGGTCGCTGATAACGATATCGTCACCGTCGTTATCAAAGAAAGCTTGATCGACGGTACCGTGATAAACGATATGGAAGCCGAAGATAAGGTCTGGACCCAGGCGCTAAGTCAATATCCCGAAACCTTCCGTGAACCGCTTAAACGTCTTAGTAATCATGGCGCCATCACTATTGTTGTTCCGCCGGAGCGGGCCTACGGCAGCAAAGGAATCCCTGGAAAAATTCCGCCTGGCGCGACGATGGTGTATAGCGTGCGAATTGTTGACGCCAGACCCAACAGCGACCAACAATCCAGAGCATCTGCGCCGAAAACCTCACGCTAAGCGAGAGTTCATCTAAACAATAGAAGGTTTACTATTCGCCATATCAATCTCTATCTATAGTTGGCTATGATGTGGTGCCCGCGTTGCGGGCGCGACAGAAGTTAACAAAGGAGGAGTAAGCCATGGCCGAGAGTAATCACTGGCATGAGACGCTGCACGACCATTTTGGTCAATATTTTACCGTTGATAACGTGCTGTACCATGAGAAGACCGATCATCAGGATTTAATCATCTTCGAAAATGCGGCATTTGGCCGCGTGATGGCGCTTGATGGCGTGGTGCAAACCACCGAGCGCGATGAGTTTATTTATCATGAAATGATGACCCACGTTCCGCTGCTGGCGCATGGTCACGCAAAGCACGTGCTGATCATCGGCGGCGGCGATGGCGCGATGCTGCGTGAAGTCTCCCGCCACCAACATATCGAAACCATTACCATGGTGGAAATCGACGCCGGGGTGGTCTCGTTCTGCCGTCAGTATCTACCAAACCATAACGCCGGCGCCTATGACGACCCGCGCTTTACGCTGGTGATTGATGACGGCGTGAACTTCGTCAACCAAACGTCACAAACCTTTGATGTCATTATCTCCGACTGTACCGACCCGATCGGCCCCGGTGAGAGCCTGTTTACCTCGGCGTTTTATGCCGGTTGTAAACGTTGCCTGAATCCCGGCGGAATTTTCGTTGCCCAGAACGGCGTAAGCTTCCTGCAGCAGGATGAAGCGGTCGGCAGCCATCGCAAGCTCAGCCACTATTTCACCGATGTCAGTTTCTACCAGGCGGCGATCCCGACCTACTATGGCGGCATCATGACCTTTGCCTGGGCGACCGATAATGAAGCACTGCGTCATTTGTCGACGGAAATTATTCAGGCCCGCTTCCATAGCGCCGGGCTGAAATGCCGTTATTACAATCCGGCAATTCATACCGCGGCTTTCGCGCTACCGCAGTACCTGCTGGATGCGCTGACCGCCAGCTAACCTGAAACGAGGAGGTGAACCAAATTGAAAAAGCTTAAGCTGCACGGCTTCAACAACCTGACTAAAAGCCTGAGTTTTTGTATTTACGATATCTGCTACGCTAAAACCGCCGAAGAGCGCGATGGCTATATCGCCTATATCGATGAACTCTATAATGCCAATCGCCTGACGGAAATCCTTTCCGAGACCTGTTCAATCATTGGCGCCAACATACTCAACATCGCACGCCAGGATTATGAACCGCAGGGCGCAAGCGTCACCATTTTGGTTAGCGAAGAGCCTATCGACCCGCAGCTTATCGATCAGAGCGAGCATCCGGGCCCGTTGCCTGAGACCGTGGTCGCACATCTCGATAAAAGCCACATCTGCGTACATACCTATCCGGAAAGCCATCCGGAAGGCGGCCTGTGCACCTTCCGCGCCGATATTGAAGTCTCCACCTGTGGCGTGATTTCACCGCTGAAGGCGCTGAACTACCTGATTCACCAACTGGAATCCGATATCGTAACCATTGATTATCGCGTGCGTGGGTTCACTCGTGATATCAACGGCATGAAGCATTTTATCGATCATGAGATCAACTCTATTCAGAACTTCATGTCAGAAGATATGAAGTCGCTCTATGACATGGTGGACGTGAACGTCTATCAGGAAAATATGTTCCATACCAAAATGATGCTGAAAGAGTTCGATCTGAAGCACTACATGTTCCATACCAAACCGGAAGAGTTAAGCGAACAAGAGCGCAAGGTGATTACCGACCTGTTGTGGAAAGAGATGCGGGAAATTTATTACGCCCGCAATATACCTGCGGTGTAACATCTGAAATGCCCGGCGGCGCTTTTGCCTGCCGGGCCTACGGTTCCGCGCCGCCCGGCACAAAACGAATCATTAACGCTGCTGCATAAATTCACGGTATGCGGCAACCACCTGCAGGAAATCCTCCACGCCGCAAAGAGAGAGGCTCTCTTCGTCGTAGTAGTTCATCCCCTCTTCCATTTCATCGCCGGAAAATTCCAGTTGGTTGGCGCGGATCATCACTTCTTCGCCATCCAGCCACAACGTATATTCATGGCCGGCCCGCTGCCAGGAACGTTCACTGCCTTTCACGGTGCGCGCTGCCTGCTCCACTTCATCCAGAAGGGCCAGGTTATCTTTCACCTCTTCGTTGAACCAGTGACCAATCGCCTCGTGGTCCATCGACATACGCACCTTTACCACACCGGTAATATCGCGCAGAAATTCGTAATCCATAATCTTTTCCTCTGCAAGGGCAATGCGTCACCGCTGCACTGTACCCATGGAGTAATTATCGCAGCAGACAGGAAGAAAAAAAGCGCAACGGGTGGGAGGTTTAAAAATAAAAATGCCCGCTGATGCAATGTTCAGCGGGCATTGGAGAGTTTGTAGCCAAACGGTCAGCCAGGCTGACCGAACGGATTACACAGCAGTCTGGAAGATCACGCCGTCAGCTTTTTCGGTGTACTGATCCAGCTGGTTAAAGTTCAGATAGCGATAGGTATCTTCCGCCGTCTTATCAACCTGAGCGACGAAGGTCTGGTACTCTTCCGGCGTCGGCAGTTTGCCCAGCAGAGAAGCGACCGCCGCCAGTTCGGCAGAGGCCAGATAAACGTTGGCGCCGGTACCTAAACGGTTCGGGAAGTTACGGGTAGAGGTCGACACGACGGTCGCGCCGTCAGCCACGCGCGCCTGGTTGCCCATACACAGGGAACAGCCAGGGATTTCGATACGCGCGCCGCTCTTACCAAACACGCTGTAGTAGCCTTCTTCAGTCAACTGCGCGGCATCCATACGGGTTGGCGGCGCCACCCACAGGCGAGTCGGCAGTTGGCCTTTGTGGCTGTCTAGCAGTTTACCTGCAGCACGGAAGTGGCCAATGTTGGTCATGCAGGAACCGATAAACACTTCGTCGATCTTCTCACCCTGCACGTCCGACAGCAGACGCGCATCGTCCGGATCGTTCGGCGCGCACAGAATAGGCTCTTTGATATCCGCCAGATCGATGTCGATCACTGCCGCGTATTCCGCATCAGCGTCGGCTTCCAGCAGCTGCGGATCCGCCAGCCATTTTTCCATGCCCTGGATACGGCGCTCCAGCGTACGGCGATCGCCGTAACCTTCCGCGATCATCCACTTCAGCAGGACGATGTTGGAGTTCAGATACTCAACGATCGGCTCTTTGTTCAGCTTGATGGTACAACCAGCAGCAGAACGCTCAGCGGAAGCATCGGTCAGTTCAAACGCCTGCTCGACTTTCAGATCCGGCAGACCTTCGATTTCAAGGATGCGGCCAGAGAAGATGTTTTTCTTACCTTTCTTCTCAACGGTCAGCAGGCCCTGCTTAATGGCATACAGCGGGATGGCGTGAACCAGGTCGCGCAGGGTAATACCCGGCTGCATTTTACCTTTGAAGCGCACCAGTACTGATTCCGGCATATCCAGCGGCATCACGCCGGTCGCGGCGGCGAAAGCCACCAGACCAGAACCCGCCGGGAAGGAGATACCGATTGGGAAACGGGTATGGGAGTCGCCGCCGGTACCTACGGTATCAGGCAGCAGCATACGGTTCAGCCAGGAGTGGATAACGCCATCGCCCGGACGCAGTGAAACACCGCCGCGGTTCATGATGAAGTCCGGCAGAGTGTGGTGCGTGGTGACGTCAACCGGCTTCGGATAAGCCGCAGTGTGGCAGAAGGACTGCATCACCAGGTCCGCGGAGAAGCCCAGGCACGCCAGGTCTTTCAGCTCATCGCGGGTCATTGGACCGGTGGTGTCCTGAGAACCGACGGAGGTCATTTTCGGCTCGCAATAAGCGCCCGGACGGATACCGGCAACGCCGCAGGCGCGGCCAACCATTTTCTGCGCCAGAGAGAAGCCGCGGTTGCTTTCCGCCACATCTTTCGCATGACGGAAAACGTCGCTGTGCGGCAGCCCCAGCGCTTCGCGCGCTTTGGTCGTCAGGCCGCGACCGATGATCAGCGGAATACGGCCGCCGGCGCGCACTTCGTCGATCAGTACATCGGTTTTCAGTTCAAAGCTTGCCAACAGCTCGTTGGTTTCGTGGTTACGCACTTCGCCTTTGAACGGGTAAACGTCAATGACGTCGCCCATGTTGAGGTTGCTCACGTCCACTTCGATAGGCAGCGCGCCCGCATCTTCCATGGTATTGAAGAAGATAGGCGCGATTTTGCCGCCCAGGCACAGGCCGCCGCCGCGCTTGTTCGGTACGTTCGGGATATCGTCGCCCATGAACCACAGCACCGAGTTGGTGGCGGATTTACGCGAAGAACCGGTACCAACAACGTCGCCAACGTAGGCCAGCGGGAAGCCTTTCTGCTGCAGCGCTTCAATTTGTTTAATCGGGCCGACCGCGCCCGGCTGATCCGGCTCAATTCCTTCGCGAGCGTTTTTCAGCATCGCCAGAGCGTGCAGTGGGATATCCGGACGGGACCAGGCATCAGGTGCCGGAGACAAGTCATCGGTATTGGTTTCGCCGGTAACTTTGAAGACGGTAACGGTGATTTTTTCCGCCAGTTGCGGACGGTTCAGGAACCACTCGGCATCAGCCCAGGATTGCATAACCTGTTTAGCGTACTCATTACCCGCTTTGGCTTTCTCTTCTACGTCATAGAAGTTATCGAACATCAGCAGGGTATGGGACAGCGCTTTCGCGGCAATCGGCGCCAGTTTGGCATCGTCCAGCGCTTCAATCAGGGGGTGAATATTGTAACCGCCCTGCATGGTGCCCAGCAGTTCAACGGCTTTTTCAGGGGTAACCAGTGGGGAGGTCGCTTCGCCTTTGGCGATAGCGGCAAGGAATCCGGCTTTAACATAGGCGGCTTCATCGACGCCCGGCGGTACACGGTTGGTAAGCAGATCTAACAGGAATTCATCTTCACCCGCTGGCGGGTTTTTCAGCAGTTCTACCAGCGCGGCCATTTGGGTTGCGTCTAAGGGTTTGGCAACAATCCCCATGGCGGCACGCTCAGCTACGTGCTTACGGTATTCTTCTAGCACGACGGTTCTCCTCGCTCTCATTGTAAAATGCGGTAGGCGATTTTCTTCACGCTCCTGTGAGACAGCAGTTTGTAGGGTAAATGCCCGATACCGCGAGGGCAGCATAGCAGGATTTTTGAAGGGTGTTAATCTGTTTACAAAAAAGCAACATTAAAATTTAGCTGAATCGTTAAGGGCAGGATATTGCAGGCTTTCTGTTCAAATGCTGGTAGATAAATTTATTTCTGTTACAGATTTAATGTCAGGATCCCAACAAAAATCAAAAAAAACAATATCGTCTTCATATACTCCCCTAACGTACCGTTTTCGCCGATACTTTAGCGAGATGGGTAACATTTCTGTGTCAGGAGCTTCCATGTCACTACCGTTCAAACCCCATATTATCGCCCTGCTCTGCAGCGCAGGCTTACTCGCAGCGGCAGGAACGCTCTATGTTAAAAGTCGTACCCCAGAGACTATCGCGGAAGCGCCGGTGACGGCACAGCCCACAACGGTACCCGCGCCGGCGTCCCCGACTGCGCCGGCGGCGGGACAAGCGGTCACAGCCACCTACACACAGGCGCAAATCGACCAATGGGTCGCGCCAATCGCGCTCTATCCGGACAGTTTACTCTCGCAGGTACTGATGGCCTCCACCTATCCGGACAACGTTATGCAGGCGGTACAGTGGTCGCAGGATAACCCGTCGATGAAAGGCGACGCGGCCGTTCAGGCCGTTGCCAGCCAGCCGTGGGATCCGAGCGTCAAATCCCTCGTCGCCTTTCCCGCCCTGCTGGCAATGATGGGCGAAAATCCGCCGTGGGTGGAAAACCTTGGCGACGCATTTTTAGCCCAGCCGCACGACGTCATGGACTCCGTACAGCGCCTGCGTGCCATTGCCCAGCAAACCGGGACATTAAAATCCACGCCGCAACAGAAAGTGACCGTCACGGCCGCGGCGCCAGCCTCTTCGAGGTCAACGAATAGCGGCGCGGTATCAACCTCGACAACCTCAACGGCTTCGCCAGCGCCTTCGCAGATCATCAAAATTGAACCGACCAACCCGCAAGTGGTATACGTTCCAAGCTATAACCCTTCGACCGTCTACGGCAGTTGGCCGAATAGCGCCTATCCCCCGGTCTATCTGCCGCCGCCTCCCGGAGAGCAGTTCACCGATAGCTTCGTCAAAGGTTTTGGCTACAGCCTTGGCGTCGCCACCACCTGGGCACTCTTCAGCAGCATCGACTGGGATGATGATGACCATCATCATGATGACGATTACCATCACGGCGGTTACCAGCATAATGGCGATAACATCAATATTAATGTGAATAATTTCAACCACATTACCGGTCAGAACCTACCGGGTAACCGCGTAAACTGGCAGCATAACCCCGCCTATCGCGGCAACGTGCCTTATCCGAATAATAATGTCGCCCAGCGCTATCATCAGACCAATGTTCCCGGCGGACTCAGCGCGACCCAGCATGCGCCGGTCGATCGCAGCGCTCAACGGCAAGCGGCGATGACGCAGCTTCAGCATCCCAACGCGCCAGCAGCCAGCGCAGGCACGCTGGCTGCCACTAGCGCCTCGCGCGATGCGCAGCGTCAGGCGGCTTCTCAACAATTGAAGCAGGCCACCCAGCGCAGCAGCTACCGTGGCTACGACAGCACGCCGACACCTGCCAAACAGCAGCGTCGCGAAGCGGCGAAAACGCAGTTGCAACACCCAACGCCGCAGCAGCAACAGCATCGCGAGGCCGTGAAGAGCCACGTGCAAAATCCTACGCCTCAGCAACAACAGCGCCGTCAGCAGATTCACTCCGCGACGCCGGCCCAGCGTCAGCAGGCGGTGAGCACGGCACGCGCCAATGCCTTAAGCGGCAACGAAAGTCGCTCCCCCTCCTGGCAATCGCAGCAGGCGCGCGGGCTGCAAAGCCGTAATATTTCCGGCTTGAGTAGCGAACAGCGCGGCGCCGCCAGAGAGCGCCTTTCCGAACACCATGAATTGCGTCGTCGCTGAGGATGAGCAGATGAGAAAACCATTACAGATCGCCCTATTAACGCTAATGCTGTCGCCGCTCGCCGCCTTCGCCCAGCAACAGTTTCCCACGCCGGAGAAAGCCGCAAGCGCGCTGGCCGATGCGCTCAATCATCGTGATAAAGCCGCGCTCAATAATCTGCTCGGCGATAACTGGCAGCAGTTTTTACCCACCAATGGTATTGATCCCAATGCCGTCGACCGCTTTCAGCGCGACTGGCAGGTGAAACACGTCATTGTGCAGCAGGGTAATAACGCCTGGCTTGATGTCGGCAGTGAAGCGTGGCGATTGCCAATTCCGATTGTCAAAGATGAACAGGGCTGGCGATTTGATATGGCGGCCGGGGAAGATGAAATTCTCACACGCGCCATCGGCCGCAATGAACTGTCGGCAATTGCCGCCATGCACGCCTACGTTGATGCCCAGCAGGATTACTATCAAATGAATCATCGCTGGGCGCAAAAAATCATCAGCAGCGAAGGCAAAAAAGATGGTCTGTACTGGCCAACCTCACCGGGCGAAACGCCAAGCCCGCTGGGGCCGGCCTTTAGCCCGACGGAGCCCGGCGCCGGTTATCATGGCTACCGTTTCCGCATTATCGCCGATAACGATAGCCAAGGCGTCGCCTTACTGGCATGGCCGGTAGAGTGGGGAGAAACCGGGGTGATGAGCTTTATGATCGATCAGAACGATAAGGTCTGGCAGGCGAACCTGGGCGAAGAGAGCGCGACGAAAGCGCAGGCAATTACGCATTTTGCCCCCGATTCAGCGGCGGGATGGCAGCCGGTCAATCAATAAAAAAATGCCCGGTTGCGCAATAGCAACCGGGCACTCTCTGGTGCTTAGCCCTGGTGCGGCATCAGCTCCGGATAACCGGCAAAAGCAGGTTTCTGACTGGTCAGCGCCGCTTCATCCGAGCTGATGCTCCCGGAATTCGCCGCCCACACCCCTTCATTGGTCTTTGTCACCAACTGATGCTGCGCATTCAGATCCTGACCCATCGCCGCAATATGGGTACTTTCGGTACCGCCGCTGTTCGCCGCCCATGGAATTGTCGCATCAGCCGCGCAGGCCATACCGGATACTAACGTCGTGGCTAACAGCGCCGTGGTCAATAAGCGTTTCATCTCACACCTCAGATACATAATTAACTACCTATTAGTTTACTGAGTGACTATTTTCAAAGTATGTATGAGGTGTAGCGGTTTGTGAACAGGGACATAGTTCTAAACATTAGCGATAAAAAAAGCGGCTCTTAGAGCCGCTTACGCATTTTTAGCTGAAAGAAAAAGTTACTTTTTCTTCGCTTTCGCGTTTGGCAGGTCGGTAATGCTACCTTCGAAGACTTCTGCCGCCAGGCCAACGGACTCGTGCAGAGTCGGGTGAGCGTGGATAGTCAGCGCGATGTCTTCCGCGTCGCAGCCCATTTCGATAGCCAGACCGATTTCACCCAGCAGCTCGCCGCCGTTGGTGCCGACAATCGCGCCGCCGATAACACGGTGGGTCTCTTTGTCGAAGATCAGTTTGGTCATACCGTCTGCGCAGTCGGAAGCGATAGCACGGCCGGAAGCAGCCCACGGGAAGGTGGCGGTTTCGTAGCTGATGCCTTTCTCTTTCGCTTCTTTCTCAGTCAGGCCAACCCATGCCACTTCTGGCTCGGTGTAGGCGATGGACGGGATCACTTTCGGATCGAAGTAGTGTTTCAGGCCGGAGATAACTTCTGCGGCAACGTGACCTTCGTGTACGCCTTTGTGCGCCAGCATCGGCTGACCGACGATATCGCCGATAGCAAAGATGTGCGGCACGTTGGTGCGCATTTGTTTGTCAACGCGAATGAAGCCGCGATCGTCAACTTCCACGCCGGCTTTGCCTGCGTCGAGGTTTTTACCGTTCGGCACGCGGCCGATAGCTACCAGCACCGCGTCGTAACGCTGCGCTTCCGCCGGGGCTTTTTTGCCTTCCATGGAAACGTAAATACCGTCTTCTTTTGCTTCAACGGCAGTCACTTTGGTTTCCAGCATCAGGTTGAATTTCTTGCTGATACGCTTGGTGAAGACTTTAACCACGTCTTTGTCGGCAGCCGGGATAACCTGGTCGAACATTTCAACCACGTCAATCTCTGAACCCAGCGCATGGTATACGGTACCCATTTCCAGACCGATGATACCGCCGCCCATAACCAGCATGCGTTTCGGTACAGATTTCAGTTCCAGAGCGTCGGTGGAATCCCAAACGCGCGGATCTTCATGCGGGATAAACGGCAGCTGAATCGGACGGGAGCCCGCCGCGATGATCGCGTTGTCGAAGTTAATCACGGTTTTGCCGTTTTCGCCTTCAACTTCCAGGGTGTTAGCGCCGGTGAATTTACCCAGACCGTTAACCACCTTCACTTTACGACCTTTGGCCATGCCAGCCAGACCACCGGTCAGCTGAGTGATGACTTTTTCTTTCCAGGTGCGGATCTTGTCAATGTCGGTTTTCGGTTCGCCGAAAACGATGCCGTGTTCGGCCAGCGCTTTCGCTTCTTCGATAACTTTTGCAACGTGCAGCAGTGCTTTAGAAGGGATACAACCCACGTTCAGGCAAACGCCGCCCAGCGAGCTGTAACGTTCTACGATGACGGTTTCCAGACCTAAATCAGCGCAACGGAAGGCTGCAGAGTAGCCTGCAGGACCTGCCCCAAGTACCACGACCTGAGTTTTGATTTCAGTACTCATCATGACCTCTGTAATTTATATCCGGCGGGTCTGACGCTTTTATTATTACGCCCAAGTCCACCGGGACGTTCTATCCGCGTGTATTTTACAAAATTGTTAACAATTTTTAAACAACAAACGGCAAACGATTTTGTCCTTTGTTGCTGATAATCCCCAACAGCCTGAGGTTATCAGAAAAAAGCCGGCCGTCAGGCCGGCTTTTTCGCTTACATCACCAGGCGGCGAATGTCGCTCAAGGTGTTGTTAATGATGGTAATGAAGCGGGCACCATCAGCACCGTCGATGACGCGGTGGTCGAAGGACAGAGAGATCGGCATCATCAGACGCGGAACGAACTCTTTACCATTCCATACCGGCTCCATCGCGGACTTAGACACGCCCAGGATGGCCACTTCCGGCGCGTTAACAATCGGCGCGAAGTGGGTAGTACCCAGGCCGCCGATGCTGGAGATGGTGAAGCAACCGCCCTGCATTTCGCCAGCAGTCAGCTTGCCATCGCGCGCTTTCTTCGAGATGGTGGTCAGCTCGCGAGACAGCTCGGTGATGCTCTTCTTGTTCACGTCTTTAAAGACCGGAACCACCAGACCGTTCGGAGTATCTACCGCCACACCGATGTTGATGTATTTCTTCAGCGTCAGGCGCTGACCGTCTTCGGACAGCGAGCTGTTGAAGCGCGGCATCTGCTCAAGCGCAGCGGCAACGGCTTTCATGATGAAGACCACTGGGGTGAATTTCACGTCCAGTTTGCGCTTCTCAGCTTCGGCATTCTGCTGCTTACGGAACGCTTCCAGATCGGTGATATCGGTTTTGTCGAAGTGCGTAACGTGCGGGATCATCACCCAGTTACGGCTCAGGTTAGCACCAGAGATTTTCTGGATACGACCCAGTTCCACTTCTTCGATTTCGCCAAACTTGCTGAAGTCAACTTTCGGCCATGGCAGCATGCCCGGCAGACCGCCGCCTGCGGCAGCAGCCGGTGCGGATTCAGCGCGTTTAACCGCTTCTTTCACGTAAGCCTGAACGTCTTCGCGCAGGATACGACCTTTACGGCCGGTCCCTTTCACTTTCGCCAGGTTTACGCCGAACTCGCGCGCCAGGCGGCGAATCAGCGGAGTCGCGTGAACGTAAGCTTCGTTTTCAGCGAATTCGGTTTTACCTTCTGCTTTCGCAGCCGGCGCGGCAGCTTTCTGAGCCGGTGCAGGTGCAGCAGCCGGTGCCGCAGCCTGAGCCGGAGCAGCAGCAGGCGCTGCGCCTTCCACTTCGAAGACCATGATCAGAGAGCCGGTAGACACTTTGTCACCGGTGCTGATTTTGATCTCTTTAACGGTACCCGCGAACGGCGCCGGAACTTCCATAGAAGCTTTGTCGCCTTCGACGGTGATCAGTGACTGCTCAGCGGCAACTTTATCGCCGACTTTTACCATCACTTCGGTGACTTCAACTTCGTCGCCGCCGATATCCGGTACGTTAACATCTTTCACGCCAGCCGCAGCAGCCGGTGCCGCTGCAGCCGGAGCGGCAGCCTGTGCCGGAGCGGCTGCAGGCGCAGCGCCCGCCACTTCGAAGATCATGATCAAGGAGCCGGTGGACACTTTGTCGCCGGTGTTGATTTTGATCTCTTTAACGGTACCCGCGAACGGCGCCGGAACTTCCATAGAAGCTTTGTCGCCTTCGACGGTGATCAGGGATTGCTCAGCGGCGATGGTGTCGCCCACTTTAACCATGATCTCGGTGACTTCAACTTCATCGCCGCCGATATCCGGTACGTGAACTTCTTTCGCTGCGCTTGCCGCCGGCGCTGCTGCCGGTGCCGGAGCAGCTGCTTTCTCTTCCTGCGCAGGTGCAGCGGCTGCTGCACCCTCGGCGGAATCGAAAATCATGATCAGTTTGCCAGTCTCGGTTTTGTCGCCGACGGAGACTTTAATCTCTTTCACGACGCCAGCCTGCGGAGACGGAACTTCCATAGAGGCCTTGTCGCCTTCTACGGTGATCAGCGACTGTTCAGCTTCCACTTTGTCGCCAACTTTGACCAGGATCTCGGTGATTTCAACTTCATCAGCCCCGATGTCCG
This sequence comes from Klebsiella sp. PK01, assembly GCF_057624675.1. NCBI lineage: Bacteria > Pseudomonadati > Pseudomonadota > Gammaproteobacteria > Enterobacterales > Enterobacteriaceae > Klebsiella > Klebsiella sp. PK01. The sequence continues at coordinate 70,142 of NZ_JBYEZM010000009.1, read as the reverse complement.
GTACTTTGATTTCGATAGCCATTATTCTCTTACCTCTTACGCCAGACGCGGGTTAACTTTTTCTGCATCGATGTCGAATTTAGCAATGGCGTCAGCCACAACTTTCTTATCGATTTCACCACGTTTAGCCAGTTCGCCCAGCGCCGCAACGACCACATAGGAAGCATCGACTTCGAAGTGGTGACGCAGGTTTTCACGGCTGTCGGAACGACCGAAGCCATCGGTACCCAGTACGCGGTAGTCATCAGCCGGTACGTAAGTACGAACCTGCTCGGCGAACAGTTTCATATAGTCAGTGGATGCCACAGCCGGAGCGTCGTTCATCACCTGAGCGATGTACGGTACGCGCGGAGTTTCCAGCGGGTGCAGCATGTTCCAGCGTTCGCAATCCTGGCCATCACGCGCCAGTTCGGTGAAGGAAGTGACGCTATACACGTCAGAACCCACGCCGTAGTCTTTCGCCAGGATCTGCGCTGCTTCACGAACGTGACGCAGGATAGAACCGGAGCCCAGCAGCTGAACTTTACCTTTGCTACCTTCGAGGGTTTCGAGTTTGTAGATACCTTTACGGATACCTTCCTCGGCGCCTTCCGGCATGGCCGGCATGTGGTAGTTTTCGTTCAGCGTAGTGATGTAGTAGTAAACGTTCTCTTGCGCTTCGCCGTACATACGAACCAGACCGTCATGCATGATGACAGCGACTTCGTACGCGTAAGACGGGTCGTAGGAGATGCAGTTCGGGATAGTCAGCGACTGAATGTGGCTGTGACCATCTTCGTGCTGCAGACCTTCGCCGTTAAGCGTAGTACGACCGGAAGTCCCGCCGATCAGGAAGCCGCGAGCCTGCTGATCGCCAGCCGCCCAGCACAGATCGCCGATACGCTGGAAGCCGAACATCGAGTAGTAGATGTAGAACGGAATCATCGGCAGGTCGTTGGTGCTGTAGGAGGTCGCAGCAGCCAGCCAGGATGCGCCTGCGCCCAGCTCGTTAATACCTTCCTGCAGAATCTGGCCTTTCTCGTCTTCTTTGTAGTATGCAACCTGCTCACGGTCCTGTGGGGTGTACTGCTGGCCGTTCGGGCTGTAGATACCGATCTGACGGAACAGACCTTCCATACCGAAAGTACGCGCTTCATCGGCGATGATCGGCACCAGACGATCTTTGATCGACTTGTTCTTCAGCATCACGTTCAGGGCGCGAACGAAAGCGATAGTGGTAGAGATTTCTTTGTTTTGCTCTTCCAGCAGCGCGCTGAAGTCGGCCAGGGTCGGCAGCTCCAGTTTCTCAGTGAATTTCGGCTGACGAGTCGGCAGGTAGCCGTTCAGCTTTTCACGTTGAGCGTGCAGGTAAGTGTGCTCTTCGGAACCTTCCGGGAAGGTCACGTACGGCAGTTTTTCGATATCGGCATCAGCCACCGGCACGTTGAAACGATCGCGGACGTAGCGAACGCCGTCCATGTTCATTTTCTTAACCTGGTGCGCGATGTTTTTACCTTCCGCGGTGTCGCCCATACCATAACCTTTAATGGTATGCGCCAGAATCACGGTCGGCTGGCCTTTGGTTTCCTGCGCTTTTTTCAGTGCAGCGTAGACTTTCTTCGGATCGTGACCGCCACGGTTCAGGGCCCAGATCTGCTCGTCAGTCCAGTCGGCAACCAGTGCGGCGGTTTCCGGATATTTACCGAAGAAGTGCTCACGAACGTAGGCGCCGTCTTTGGATTTGAAGGTCTGGTAGTCGCCGTCAACGGTTTCGTTCATCAGCTGAATCAGCTTACCGCTGGTGTCTTTACGCAGCAGCTCATCCCAACGACCGCCCCAGATAACCTTGATAACGTTCCAGCCAGCACCACCGAAGATGCCTTCCAGTTCGTTAATGATTTTACCGTTACCGGTGACCGGGCCGTCCAGACGCTGCAGGTTGCAGTTGATGACGAAGACCAGGTTATCCAGTTTTTCACGGGTCGCGATGGTGATAGCGCCTTTAGATTCCGGCTCATCCATCTCGCCATCGCCCAGGAAGGCGTAAACAGTTTGCGCAGAGGTGTCTTTCAGACCACGGTGTTCCAGATATTTCAGGAATTTAGCCTGATAGATAGCGCCCAACGGCCCCAGACCCATCGATACGGTCGGGAACTGCCAGAATTCCGGCATCAGTTTCGGGTGCGGATAAGAGGACAGACCATTACCGTGAACTTCCTGACGGAAGTTGTTCATCTGCTCTTCAGTCAGACGACCTTCCAGGAAGGCACGTGCATATACGCCCGGAGAGATGTGGCCCTGGAAGTAAACCAGGTCGCCGCCGTCTTTCTCAGTGCGCGCACGGAAGAAGTGGTTGAAGCAGACTTCGTAGAAGGTAGCGGAAGACTGGTAGGATGCCATGTGGCCACCCAGTTCCAGATCTTTCTTCGATGCGCGCAGAACGGTCATGATGGCGTTCCAACGGATCGCTGAACGAATACGGCGTTCCAGCTCCAGATTGCCCGGGTATTCCGGTTCATCTTCAACGGCAATAGTGTTGACGTAATTATGCGCTGCCGCACCGGCCGCTACTTTCACGCCGCCTTTGCGGGCCTCAGAAAGAAGCTGGTCGATCAGATACTGAGCACGCTCAACACCTTCTTCACGGATGACCGATTCGATCGCCTGTTGCCAGTCGCGAGTTTCGATCGGATCCACGTCATTCTGGAAACGTTCTGACATGGGGGTATTCCTTATCTATCTAATCGTTGATTTAACTGGAACCTGTCCCATTGAACTCTTTAGCGTTTCACTCTGATGAACAACCAAAAATTCAATAAGACAGGTTCTGCGTTTAGTTGCCGCGCTCTAAAAAATGGCGCTTAAGAACCGGAGTTCTCGTCCTTTCGTTGCTGTAAACGACGCAATGAACGTTCTCTACGACTCTGTTCACGGCTACGATCCAGCAAAATTTCCTCAATGAACGCCAGGTGACGGTGCGACGCCTCACGCGCCTGCTCCGGCTCCCCGGCCATTATCGCCTCGAAAATGCGAGTACGATGGTTGCTGACCAACGGGAGCATTTCCCGGCGGGCATACAGCAATTCAAAGTTCTGACGAACGTTCTGTGCCAGCATCGGCTCCATACACCTTAGCAGATGGAGCAACACCACATTGTGCGCCGCTTCGGTGACGGCGATTTGGTACTGGACGACAGCGCCGGATTCGGCGTCGAGGTCGCCGGACTGTTGGGCCCGCTCAATGGCTTGATGCAGTTCGCGAATACGGTCGCGATCTTCATCATTGCTGCGCAGCGCCGCGTAATAAGCCGCGATGCCTTCCAGCGCGTGACGGGTTTCCAGCAAATCGAATTGGGATTCAGGGTGGTCGGACAGGAGCTCGACCAACGGGTCGCTAAAGCTCTGCCACAGGCTGCTTTGTACAAAGGTTCCACCGCCCTGGCGACGAAGCAACAGGCCCTTGGCTTCGAGGCGTTGAATCGCCTCACGGAGCGAGGGACGGGAAACGTCGAACTGTTTTGCCAGTTCGCGTTCAGGCGGGAGTTTTTCACCGGGGCGCAACGTCCCCTCAAGAATCAGAAACTCCAGCTGCTGCTCTATCACATCAGAAAGTTTTGGTTGGCGGATCTTGCTGTAGGCCATATTCCCTGTCTCTGCCATTCGCCCGGAGTCAATTGGTCTTACCAATTTAAAGTTCGTAGCGCTAAAGTAACAAAGTATTCACCTCCTGTCCATACAGGTTTTGATTGAAATCAGTAAACCTGGCCTTTTTTAACAACCTTACAGAAATAACGTTTCAGAAATGTAACCTTGCACAAAACTTACATTTACCCAGCAAGGGGTAGCATTAACTTTATATAAACGAAAAATTACGCTTTCTGAACCGATTCAAGAAGCAAAAAAGTGCATTTATAAACCAATAAAGTGAATAGATAACCAATTAAGGGTAGCGGCGGCGGTGGTAAGAAAAAATGACAAACGGTGTCTTTTTGTTCGTTCCGTCATCATCCCTTCATAAAGCAGGTGCATTCGCACGCCCTTACCATTATTCTTCATCAGGCGAAAGGTCTTTGAGGGAATTTCCGCTTTGCTTTCCGTAAAGAAATAAATACAAAAATGGAATTTCATAATTACACAAACACAACAATGTGTGCGTTGCGTCACTCGGGTAAAAACTGGCCTCAAACGCCTTGAAATTAGCTAACTATGCTATTTGGCAGAGACGGACAGCAAAGCAGCAACCTGAAGGATGAAGCGTATAAACATAATAACCACACACGAGGTTTCATGATGGAAGGTCAACAGCATGGCGATCGACTCAAGCGCGGCTTGAAGAACCGCCATATACAGCTCATTGCGCTAGGAGGCGCTATCGGTACGGGCTTATTCCTGGGTAGTGCGTCAGTGATTCAATCTGCAGGTCCTGGTATTATTCTCGGCTATGCTATCGCCGGGTTTATCGCCTTCCTGATCATGCGTCAACTCGGCGAAATGGTCGTCGAAGAACCGGTAGCCGGTTCATTCAGCCATTTTGCGTATAAGTACTGGGGCGGCTTTGCAGGCTTTGCCTCCGGCTGGAACTATTGGGTGCTGTATGTGCTTGTCGCCATGGCGGAGCTGACCGCCGTCGGCAAATATATCCAGTTCTGGTGGCCGGAAATCCCTACCTGGGCTTCGGCAGCAGTCTTCTTCATCGCTATTAACGCCATTAACCTGACCAACGTAAAAGTGTTCGGCGAAATGGAATTCTGGTTCGCGATTATTAAAGTCGTCGCGGTAGTGGCCATGATTCTGTTCGGCGCCTGGCTGCTGTTCAGCGGCAACGGCGGCCCGCAGGCGACGGTCAGTAACCTGTGGGATCAGGGCGGTTTCCTGCCGCACGGCTTCACCGGGCTGGTAATGATGATGGCGATCATTATGTTCTCCTTCGGTGGCCTGGAACTGGTGGGTATCACCGCGGCGGAAGCGGACAACCCGGAAAAGAGCATCCCGAAAGCCACCAACCAGGTTATCTACCGTATCCTTATTTTCTATGTAGGCTCCCTGGCCGTGCTGCTCTCACTGCTGCCGTGGACGCGCGTCACCGCCGATACCAGCCCGTTCGTCCTGATCTTCCACGAACTCGGCGACACGCTGGTGGCAAACGCCCTCAACATCGTGGTGCTGACCGCCGCGCTCTCGGTTTACAACAGCTGCGTATACTGTAACAGCCGTATGCTGTTCGGCCTGGCGCAGCAGGGTAATGCGCCGAAAGCGCTGCTGACTCTCGATAAACGCGGCGTACCAGTCAACACCATTATGGTATCCGCCGTAGTCACCGCGCTGTGCGTGCTGATCAACTACCTGGCGCCGGAATCGGCGTTCGGACTGCTGATGGCGCTGGTTGTCTCCGCGCTAGTGATTAACTGGGCGATGATTAGCCTCGCGCACATCAAATTCCGTCGCGCCAAGCAGCAGGAAGGCGTGAAAACACGTTTCCCGGCGCTGTTCTACCCCTTGGGTAACTGGGTATGCCTGCTGTTTATGGTCGCGGTACTGGCCATCATGCTGATGACCCCGGGGATGGCGATTTCGGTGTGGCTGATACCGGTATGGATTGCCGTTCTCGGCGTTGGCTATCTGTTTAAACAGAAAAGCGCCGGCGTCGTAAAAGCACAATAATACATCTCGTCACGCCGTGTCCGTCCTTTAGCGACGGGCACGGCGCATTGTTATCTGCTTCACACTTTCCTTCCTGTAACAGTTTTATCCATATCGATGACGGATTACTGCAACGTAATTCCCGACGCTAAGACCAATAATTCTCTCCAGACTGCAATGGAGAGTTCCAGGATGACAGGCAATAAACTTTCGCTGAAAGAAAAGATTGGCTACGGGATGGGCGATGCCGGATGTAACATTATCTTTGGCGCCATCATGTTGTTCGTTAACTATTTTTATACGGATATTTTTGGTCTTGCCCCGGCGCTGGTTGGGGTGTTGCTGCTTTCGGTGCGCGTCATCGACGCCGTCACCGACCCGATCATGGGGGCGATGGCCGACCGCACACGCAGTAAATATGGCCGCTTTCGCCCATGGCTGCTGTGGATGGCCTTCCCCTACGCCCTGTTCAGCGTGCTGATGTTCACCACCCCGGAATGGACCTACAACAGCAAGGTTATCTATGCCTTCGTCACCTACTTCCTGCTGTCGATAACCTATACCGCGATTAACATCCCCTACTGCTCTTTGGGGACGGTGATGACATCCGACCCGCAAGAACGTGTCGCCTGCCAGTCATACCGCTTTGTGCTGGTCGGTATCGCGACGCTTCTGCTCTCTCTGACTCTGCTGCCTATGGCGGAGTGGTTCGGCGGCGCTGATAAAGCCAAAGGTTATCAACTGGCGATGACCGTATTGGCATTCATCGGCATGTGTATGTTTTTGTTCTGCTTCGCCACCGTACGCGAGCGCATCCGCCCGGCGGTCCAAACCAACGACGAGCTGAAAAAAGATCTCAAAGACGTGTGGAAAAACGACCAGTGGGTTCGCATTTTGCTCTTAACCCTGTGCAACGTTTGCCCCGGCTTTATCCGCATGGCCGCCACCATGTACTACGTCACCTGGGTGATGGGGCAAACTACCCACTTCGCCACCCTGTTTATCAGCCTTGGCGTGGTCGGCATGATGATCGGCAGCATGCTGGCGAAAGTGCTGACCGACCGCTGGTGTAAACTGCAGGTCTTTTTCTGGACCAACATTGTACTGGCGGTCTTCTCCTGCGCGTTCTACTTCTTTAATCCGCATGCCACGACGCTGATTCTGGCACTCTACTTCCTGCTCAATATCCTGCATCAAATCCCGTCGCCGCTGCACTGGTCGCTGATGTCCGACGTTGATGACTACGGCGAGTGGAAAACCGGTAAACGGATCACCGGCATCAGCTTCTCCGGCAATCTGTTCTTCCTGAAAGTGGGGCTGGCGGTCGCCGGGGCCATGGTGGGTTTCCTGCTGTCGTGGTACGGCTACGATGCCGGCGCGAAGCAGCAAAGCGCCTCGGCGCTAAACGGTATCGTGCTGCTGTTCTCTGTGATCCCCGGCGTTGGCTACCTGATTACCGCAGGCGTCGTACGCCTGCTGAAAGTTGACCGCAATCTGATGCGCCAAATCCAGAGCGATCTGGAAAAACGCCGCAGTAACTACAGCGAACTGAATGAACTCCAGGAATTGAAAACCAGTGAACACGTAAGGAAAGCCTGATGAACAACTGGCCTAACCCCTTTATTGAACAACGCGCGGACCCTTTTATCCTGCGCCATCAAGACCACTACTATTTTATTGCCTCCGTACCGGAATACGATCGGCTGGAGATCCGCCGCGCCGCTACGCTGGAAGGCCTGCGTGAAGCCGAGCCGGTGACCGTCTGGCGCAAGCCGCAAAGCGGGCCGATGAGCCAGCTGATCTGGGCGCCGGAGCTCCACCCCATCGACGGCAAGTGGTATATCTATTTCGCCGCCGCCCCGACCCATGACCTCGACGCCCAGGGGATGTTCCAGCACCGGATGTTCGCCCTTGAGTGTACCGACAGCGATCCGCTCAGCGGCCGCTGGCAGGAAAAAGGACAAATCGTCACCCCGTTCGATACCTTCGCCCTCGACGCCACCACTTTCTGCCATCAAGGGAAACGCTGGTATTTATGGGCGCAGAAAGACCCGCAGATCGCCGGCAATACCAATCTCTATCTGGCGGAGCTGGAAAACCCGTGGACGCTAAAAGGCGCGCCGCTCATGCTGAGCAAGCCGGAGTTCGCCTGGGAATGCCGGGGATTTATGGTCAATGAGGGACCTGCGGTGCTGGTACACGGCGATAAGCTGTTTATCAGCTATTCCGCCAGCGCGACCGATGAAAACTACTGCATGGGATTATTATGGATCGACCGTGAAGCCGACCCGCGGATGCCTGAAAACTGGCATAAATCCCCACAGCCGGTATTTCGTACCAGCTATGAAAACCGCCAGTATGGTCCCGGCCATAATAGCTTTACGCAAACGCCGGAGGGGGAAGATGTGCTGGTGTACCACGCGCGCAACTACACCGAAATCGAAGGCGACCCGCTGTACGATCCTAACCGTCACACCCGGCTAAAGCTGGTACGTTGGCAAGAAAACGGGATGCCCGATTTCGGCATCCCGCCTGCTGATACGCTGTAGAGAATGAACAGCAAGCCGTCCGGGATCCAACGCCACCGCTGGGATTTTCCCTGCTTGCGCTGCGCTTAGCAGGGCTACCGCTTCTGGCTTACCGGGCCGCGGACCGTAGGCCGGATAAGCGCAGCGCCATCCGGCGACATGAGTGCGCCAAGCCCGGCAGCGCCTGGCTTCGGGCTGTTAAATCAAAGTCCCGTAGATGGTCAGCAGCGCCATAATCACCACCACCACCAGCGAAGTTTTCTTCGCCATGGAAACCGCCGCTTTTGGCGTCTCAACCGCATCGACGTGCGGCTCGCGGGCCAGCGAGAACTGGGCCAGACGAGTTAATACCTGATACTGTGAAGAGTGACGGTCGCCTAACGAGGCAAACCACGCTGGCAGCGCTTTTTCGCCGTGACCCAGCAGCGCGTATACCACGCCAACCAGGCGCACCGGCACCCAATCGATAATATGCAGAATACCGTCAATGCCGGACTGTAAACGATGGCGCGGCGTCTGATAGCGCGCAAGCCAGGTCTGCCAGGCGCGCAGGACGCTATAGGCCGTCAGCGTCAATAACCCCCACGGGCCGCCGACCACCAGCCAGAACAGCGGCGCGAGATAGTAGCGATAGTTGATCCATAGCAGCGCGTTCTGCAGTTCACGAAGATACTCCTGGCGATCGCAGCCCGGCGGCACGCCGTGAATCAGCGTTAGCTCGCTGGCCATCGAATCGCAGGCGTGGCTATCGTTGTTCGCCGCCGCCTTCAGATAGGCATGATAATGCAGGCGCACCTTACCCGCGCCAATACACAGCAGGCCAAGCAAAATCCAGAACACCAGCAGCGGTACGTTAAATAGCTGCCCTTGTAGCAGGCGTTGAATAACATATACCACCGCCACCGCGACGACGGTCATCAGCACGGTGCCGAACAGCGAGAAATGCTTCACGCGGCGGAACAGTACCTCCAGGCGATGATCGAGCTGCCAGTGCTCGCCAAGCTTGAACAGACGCTCGGCGATGAGAACCAGCAGCGTAGTAAACAACGTCATGGTATCTCCTTATGTGACGATGCGGCCAACATACCGCGATATTTTGCCCAATCAAAGGCCGGGCCGGGATCCGTTTTGCGTACCGGCGCGATATCGCAATGGCCGGTAATATTATCAGCAATACCAGGATAACGCTGGATAAGCCCCCGGGTAATCGCCGCTAGCTGCTGGTACTGCGCCTCGGTGTAGGCCTGAGTATCCGTCCCTTCCAGCTCAATGCCTATCGAAAAATCATTGCAGCGCTCGCGGCCGTGATAGCTTGAGACGCCAGCATGCCATGCGCGCTTATCAAAGGGCACATATTGGACTATTTCGCCATCGCGGCGAATCAGACAATGCGCCGAAACGCGCAGATGAGCAATCCCGGCGAAGTAAGGATGCGCGTCGGCATCCAACGTACCGGTAAATAGCGCGTCAATCCACGGGCCGCCAAACTCCCCCGGCGGCAGGCTGATATTGTGTACCACCAGTAAAGAAGGGTTTTCATCGTCCGGACGGCAATCGTGATGCGGCGAAGGCACCCGACGCGCGCCCACCAGCCATCCGCCATTCAACTGCATGGGGAATCTCCTTTCGCAAACGTGGATCCCGGCGGCCCCACAGGCGACGCGAAATCCATTGGGTATGTGTGGTACAGAAACGTGGTTCAGGTTAGCATGTTTCCCACTTCTGAATCTTATCTATCTGGAGCTTTATCATGACGCCTCGTCGCTACAGCCCCGACCGCCGCCGTGACGCGCTGCTGGAACGTATTAATCTCGATATTACCGACGCCGTCGCGCAATCACTACGCGAAGATCTGGGCGGCGAAGTTGACGCTAACAACGATATTAGCGCGCAATTATTGCCATCGGACGCGCGCTCTCACGCCGTCGTCATCACCCGCGAAGATGGGGTATTCTGCGGTAAGCGTTGGGTAGAAGAAGTTTTCATTCAGCTTGCCGGCGACGATGTCAGCATCACCTGGCACGTGGCTGACGGCGATACGGTTAAAGCCGATCAGCCGCTGTTCGAACTGGACGGCCCGTCGCGGGTGCTGCTGACCGGCGAGCGCACCGCGCTAAATTTCGTGCAGACCCTCTCTGGGGTAGCAAGCGAAGTGCGCCGCTACGTCGACCTGCTCAAAGGCACCAAAACGCAGCTGCTTGATACGCGTAAAACGTTACCAGGCCTGCGTACCGCGCTGAAGTATGCGGTGCTGTGCGGCGGCGGCGCGAACCACCGTCTGGGCCTCTTTGACGCCTTCCTGATCAAAGAAAACCACATCATCGCCTCCGGTTCGGTACGCCAGGCGGTGGAAAAAGCCTTCTGGCTGCACCCGGACGTACCGGTGGAAGTCGAAGTCGAAACGCTGGATGAGCTGGACGAAGCGTTAAAAGCCGGCGCTGATATCATCATGCTCGACAATTTCACCACCGACCTGATGCGCGAGGCGGTGAAACGTACCAACGGCCAGGCGGCGCTGGAAGTCTCCGGCAACGTCACCTTCGATACCATTCGCGAATTCGCGGAAACCGGCGTTGACTATATTTCCGTCGGCGCACTCACTAAGCACGTGCGGGCGCTCGACCTGTCCATGCGTTTTCGTTAATTCTCTCCCCGATATCCGCCGGGTATCGGGGCTATTTTTGCGAGACGCCTCGCACGCTTCGCATGCATCTTTGAAAGCACTACCGAAAAGCTGGATGCCTGCATCCTAAGCGTATTTTTCCTCCTCGCCGCCGCAACGTAATCGCGCCAAAGTCACCCCACAACCAACAAGGAGTGACTTATGGATAAGCAACGTGGTTTTACCCTGATCGAATTAATGGTGGTTATCGGCATTATCGCCATCCTCAGCGCCATCGGCATCCCTGCCTACCAGAACTACCTACGCAAAGCCGCCCTCACCGATATGCTGCAAACCTTTGTGCCCTACCGTACGGCAATAGAACTGTGCGCGTTGGACCACGGCGGACTAACCAGCTGCGATGGCGGCAGCAACGGTATCCCCTCGCCGTCGACTACCCGCTATGTATCGGCGATGAGCGTCGCCCAGGGCGTGGTCACCCTGACCGGGCAGGAGAGTCTGAACGGACTGGCCGTCACCCTGACCCCTTCCTGGGATAATGCCAACGGCATCACCGGCTGGCAGCGCGTCTGCGCCATCGGCGATGACAGCGCGCTAAAGCAGGCCTGCGAAGATGTCTTCCGCTTTAAATGAGGTGACAGCCATGAAAAGCGAACAGCTACTCTCACTCTGTCAGCGCCATCACGCCATTTTGTTGAAGAGCGATGGGCAGACCATCGTTATCGCCGTCGTGGATACGCCGGCGCCAGAACTGATGGAAGCGCTGCGCTTCGCTACCCAAAAGCGTATCGATATTGAATGCTGGAGCCAGGATCGAATGGATAAGCATCAGCACGAGGCGCAACAGTCAGCATCAGAGTCCGCCACGGGTAACACCCGGGGCGTAACCGATCTGCTGAATCAAATTCTGGAGCAGGCGCTGCGCCAGCGTGCCTCTGATATTCATATTGAGCCGGCGGAAAAACAGCTGCGGATACGCCTACGTGTCGATGGCGTGTTGCATGCCCTGCCGTTACTTGAGGCCGCGCTGGCTGCGCCAATGGCCGCACGGCTTAAGGTGCTGGGCAACCTCGATATTGCCGAGCATCGTCTCCCGCAGGATGGACAGTTCACTCTGACGCTGGCCGGGCGCACGGTCTCCTTTCGCATTGCAACCCTCCCCTGCCGCGGCGGGGAGAAAATCGTCCTGCGTTTATTACACCAGGTGGAACAGGCGCTGGATCTGGAAGCTCTGGGGCTCTCCTCTCGTCAGCTGGCTTTTTTCCGCGCCGCATTGAACCAGCCGCAGGGGTTGCTACTGGTTACCGGGCCGACAGGTAGCGGCAAAACCGTCACCCTGTATAGCGCGCTGCAGGCGCGGAATCGCGAAGAGGTTAATATCTGCAGCGTGGAAGATCCGCTGGAGATCCCGCTAATCGGTCTCAACCAAACGCAGATCAATCCGCGATCCGGCCTCACCTTCCAGAGCGTCCTGCGGGCGCTACTGCGTCAGGATCCGGACATCGTCATGGTTGGAGAAATTCGCGATGCCGAGACCGCGGAAATCGCCATTAAGGCCGCACAAACCGGGCATCTGGTGCTCTCTACATTACATACTAACTCCACCAGCGAAACGCTGATTCGCCTGCAACAAATGGGCGTGGCGCGCTGGATGATCTCCTCAGCGCTTTCGCTGGTGGTCGCCCAGCGGCTGGTGCGAAAACTGTGTCCCCACTGCCGGCGCGATGGCGGCCGCCCTACCGAAGTGCCGCACAGTCTTTGGCCACGCCCATTGCCCGGCTGGCTGGCGGTTGGCTGTCCGCAGTGCTACCACGGTTACTACGGCCGCCTGGCCTTATTCGAACTGCTGCCGGTGGATAGCGCGCTACGCGAGGCCATTAATCGCGATCTCAGCGCGGCGGAAATCGAAACGCTGGCCCGCGAAGCTGGCATGATGACGCTGTTTGAAAGCGGCTGTGAAGCGGTGGAGCGCGGGTTGACCAGCCTGGAAGAAGTCGTGCGCGTTCTGGGGATCCCACATGGCGACTAAGCAGCTTTGGCAGTGGCGCGGGATGGATAAGCAAGGAATGCCGTGCGAAGGGGCACTCTGGCAAGAGACGCGCGCACAGGCGCTGGCATCACTGGAACAGCAGCGGATACTGCTGCTGGCGCTGCGGCGCCAAACGGTACAGGGTTCACTGTGGCGTCCGCGCTATAGCTGCGAGATTATCCGCCAGCTTGCCACGCTGCTGCAGGCTGGCTTACCGTTGGCCGAAGGGCTGGAGCTGCTGGCCCAACAACAGCCGTACAAACAGTGGCAGGCGCTGCTGCGAATGCTGGCGCAGGAACTGGCGCAGGGTGTTTCTCTCTCCAGCGCCCTGACGCAATGGCCGCGGGTCTTTCCGCCGCTCTATCTGACGATGATCCGCACCGGCGAGCTCACCGGTAAGCTGGAACGTTGCTGCTTTCAGCTCGCGCTACAGCAGCAGGAACAGCAGCGTCTGACAGAAAAGGTAAAGAAGGCGCTGCGCTACCCAATGGTGATTCTGACTTTGGCGCTGGCGGTGGTCATGGCAATGTTGTTTTTCGTGCTGCCGGAATTCACCGCTATCTATCGGACCTTCAATACGCCGCTCCCCTTGCTGACGCAAATGGTCATTCACATCGGCGATGCATTGGCCCGCTACTGGCCGTTGCTGCCGCCGCTTTTTGCTATTCCGCTATTTCTCAACCGACTGGCCCGGCATCGGCCACGCTGGCTGCTGTTAAGGCAAAAGTTACTACACGCGATTCCGATTGCCGGTCGGCTAATCAACGGCCAACAGCTGAGCCAGATATTTACCATTCTTTCACTGACCCAAAGCGCGGGCATCAGCTTTGTACAAGGGCTGGAGAGCGTGGAGGAAACCATGGGGTGCCCGCTGTGGCGGCAGCGGATTGCACAGGCGCGCGCAGATATCATCCACGGCCAACCAATCTGGCAGGCGCTAACGAATTGCGGCGGATTCACCTTACTGTGTCTGCAGCTCATTCGTACCGGCGAGGCATCGGGATCGCTGGATACGATGCTCGATAACCTGGCGCGCCATCATAGCGAGCAAACTCATCAACAGGCGGATAATCTGGCGACGCTGCTGGAGCCATTACTGCTGGCGGTGACCGGAACGATCGTTGGCGTACTGGTGGTAGCGATGTATCTCCCCATTTTTCATTTGGGAGACGCGCTCGGCGGGATGGGAAGTTAATGGCTGGCGCTAAAGCGCCAGCCATCGTCCTTACAGGCTGTTGAACACGCGGTTCTCTTGTTCCTGGACGCGGATAAAGGTTGTGCGTTTGGTCAGCTCTTTCAGGCGGGAAGCGCCGACATAGGTGCATGCTGAACGCAGGCCGCCGAGGATGTCGCGCGCGGTATTATCAACCGGGCCGCGCAGCGGCAGCTTAACGGTTTTGCCTTCCGCCGCGCGGTACTTCGCGACGCCGCCGACGTGGCGAGTCATCGCCGATTCAGAGCTCATACCGTAAAACAGCATGAATTTTTCGCCGTTCTCTTCAACCACGGTACCGCCGCTCTCTTCGTGGCCCGCCAGCATCCCGCCGAGCATCACGAAATCGGCGCCGCCGCCAAAAGCTTTCGCGACATCGCCCGGCATAGTGCAGCCGCCATCGCTGATGATCTGGCCGCCGAGACCGTGCGCGGCATCGGCGCATTCAATCACCGCAGACAGCTGCGGGTAGCCAACGCCGGTTTTCACGCGGGTAGTACAGACGGAGCCAGGGCCGATGCCGACTTTAACGATATCAGCGCCGGAAAGAATCAGTTCCTCACACATCTCACCGGTCACTACGTTGCCGGCAATAATGGTTTTTTGCGGCCAGGCGGCGCGGGCTTTCGCCACGAACTGAACAAAGTGCTCAGAGTAGCCGTTAGCCACGTCGATGCATACGAAATTCAGTTGAGGGTTCTGTGTCAGGATCTGCTGAGTTTTTTCAAAGTCCGCGTCAGAGGTGCCGGTGGAAACCATCACATGCTGCAGCACTTCTGCGGATTCGCTCTGCGCAAACGCCTGCCATTCTTCAACGCTGTAGTGCTTGTGCACGGCGGTCAGGATTCCAAAAGCGGACAGGGCTTTCGCCATGCTGAAGGTGCCGACGGTATCCATGTTAGCGGCGATAATCGGTACGCCGGACCAGGTCTGGCCTGAATGCTTAAAGGTGAATTCACGTTCCAGCTGAACATCAGAACGGCTTTTGAGGGTAGAGCGCTTCGGGCGGATAAGAACGTCTTTAAAACCTAGCTTCAGATCTTCTTCAATACGCATGTGCGAATTCCTGGGGTTAATTGCATTAATGTGAGAGCACAACTCCAGTGACGCTATCATACGCACGAATCATAGCCGCGCAAGACTGCGATTTTCACTTTTTTTACGCTACAATCGTTTAAATTTACCTGGTGAATAGCGAAAAACACGCTCGTGTGCTTTCCTTACCAGTGCATCATTTTTAACCAATTGATTTTCATATATAAAGAAAGTAACGATTCACATTATGGATACTTTTTCGATTTAGCAAAATCTCGATTAAGCTATCCCCGGCGCCTGACGGGCGTGATGAATCGCCAGGGTTTTGAACAATAATGTGACATCGGGATTGAAGTGTATGGGGTATACGGTAGCGTTAACAGGCGGCATCGGTAGCGGTAAAAGTACCGTTGCCGACGAATTTGCTCACCTGGGCGTAACCGTTATCGACGCCGATATTATTGCGCGCCAGGTTGTAGAACCCGGTACACCTGCCCTGCTCGCCATCGCCGAAAGATTTGGTCCACAGATGATCAACGACGATGGCTGCCTGAATCGCCGCCGCTTGCGCGAGCGTATTTTTGCTCATAGCGAGGACAAGGCCTGGCTTAACGCGCTGCTGCATCCGCTGATTCAGCAAGAAACGCGCCGTCAGATGCAGGCCTCAACCTCGCCTTATCTCCTCTGGGTCGTACCCTTGCTGGTCGAAAACCGCCTGACCGATAAAGCCGATCGCGTGCTGGTTGTCGATGTGCCGAAAGAGACGCAAATCGAGCGCACCATGCGCCGCGATGGGGTCAGTCGCGAACACGCTGAACATATTCTTGCCGCCCAGGCGACGCGCGAACAGCGTCTTGCCGCAGCGGATGATGTTATTGAAAACATGGGCTCCGCGGATGCCGTCGCATCCCACGTCGCCCGCCTGCATGAAAAGTATTTAATGCTGGCATCGCAGGCCGCCTCACAGGAAAAATCGTAATGCATACCCCTGTTCTCTTCGAACATCCGCTCAATGAGAAAATGCGCACCTGGCTGCGCATTGAATTTTTATTTCAGCAGCTCTCTTCTCGCCCCACCATCGCCAGTTACGCGGACGCCCTCCATTTTTTCCGCAATACCGGCGATCTCCTGGACGTGCTGGAACGCGGTGAAGTGCGTACCGATCTGCTGAAAGAGCTGGAGCGACAACAGCGGAAATTACAAACCTGGGCCGAAGTGCCCGGTGTCGACCAGCAGCGTATTGATGCTCTGCGTCAGCAGCTTAAACAGTCCGGCAGCACCTTGATTTCCGCTCCGCGCATTGGCCAGTTTCTTCGTGAAGATCGATTGATTGGCCTGGTGCGCCAGCGTCTGAGCATCCCCGGCGGCTGTTGCGGCTTTGATTTACCAACGCTACATATCTGGCTGCATATGCCGCAGGAATATCGTGATGAGCAGGTGGCGAGATGGTTAGCGAGCCTGACGCCGCTGATGCAGTCGCTGGAGTTGATCCTTGATTTGATTCGTAACTCTGCGCCTTTCCGTAAGCAAACCAGCCTCAATGGCTTTTATCAGGATAACGGCGACGATGCCGATCTGCTGCGCCTGCGCCTGGATCTCGCAAGCCAGCTGTATCCGCAAATTTCCGGCCATAAAAGCCGCTTCGCTATCCGTTTCCTGCCGCTGGACAGCGAGCATGGCATCGTGCCGGAACGCTTTGATTTTGAACTGGCTTGTTGCTAAGGAGATACTATGTCAGAAGAGACTATCGTTAACTGCCCAACCTGCGGTAAAAACGTCGTCTGGAGCGAACAAAGCCCGTTTCGCCCGTTTTGCTCGAAGCGTTGCCAGCTTATCGATCTTGGCGAGTGGGCGGCGGAAGAGAAACGTATACCCAGTTCCGGCGACTTGTCTGATAGCGATGACTGGAGCGAGCCGCAGCAGTAACCTTCCCTATCGCTAATCCGGGACGATCCGGATTAGCATTTCAGGCCGGCGCCGGGTTGCACGGCGCTCAGGCAAGCGTAATAAGTTTATTGATAATCGGCTCGTTCGCCGGCGGAAATGCCTGCGGATCCAGCGCCTGCTGCGCCATCCACTGCCCCGGTTGCCCTTCTTTGCCCCACGGCTCGCCTTGCCAGTTTTCCACCAGGAAGAACCATAGCGTGATATGGCGGTCAGGGAACTGATAATCCAGTTTGTCGAACAACGTGGACGTCGTCACCGTAATCCCGACCTCTTCCTGCAGTTCACGTACCAGCGCCTGTTCCGGCGTCTCACCTGATTCTATTTTGCCGCCGGGGAATTCCAGTTTATTAGCCATATGCGCGTCTGCGGCACGCTGGGTAATAAAAATTTCGCCTTGCGGATTGCGAATTATCCCGACGGCGATTTGCAGTTTTTTCATTAAATCAGCTCCATAAAAAAGGCGCAGAAATCTGCGCCCTGGTTTGCTTTTTATCAGCCCTTAGCTCAGACGGCCGTGGCACTGTTTATATTTTTTACCGGAACCGCACGGGCACGGATCGTTGCGCCCAACTTTACGGTCGCCGGTCTGTTCCGCCAGCGAAGCGGCAGCCAGAGTATCGTCATCCTGGTGGCTCAGCTGCTGCATCTGCGCGAGACGCTCTGCCTCTTCGCGACGTTGCTGTTCCATCTCTTCGACTTCTTCCGGCATCCGCACCTGTACCTTGCTCAGGGTGCTGATGACTTCATACTTCAGCGATTCGAGCATGGCTGCGAACATTGAGAAGGATTCGCGCTTGTACTCCTGCTTCGGATCTTTCTGCGCATAGCCGCGCAGATGAATACCCTGGCGCAGGTAGTCCATCGCCGCCAGGTGCTCTTTCCACAGGGAATCCAGCGTTTGCAGCATGACGCCTTTCTCGAAGTGACGCATCATTTCGGCGCCGACCACTTCTTCTTTACGCTGGTAGGTTTCTACCGCGCTCTGCAGAATACGTTCGCGCAGGGTCTCTTCGTGCAGCTCCGGCTCTTTATCCAGCCACTCTTTGATTGGCAGATCAAGGTCGAAGTCGTTTTTCAGACGTTCCTGCAGGCCTTCGATATCCCACATCTCTTCCAGCGACTGCGGCGGAATGTGCGCATCGATAGTGGCTTTGAAGACATCTTCGCGGATGCTGTTGATGGTTTCGCTCACGTCGGAGATATCCAGCAGCTCGTTACGCTGGGTGTAAATAGCGCGACGCTGATCGTTGGCGACGTCATCATATTCCAGCAGCTGTTTACGGATATCGAAGTTGCGGCTTTCCACTTTACGCTGAGCGTTGGCAATCGCTTTGGTCACCCACGGGTGCTCGATAGCTTCGCCCGGCTTCATCCCCAGTTTACGCATCATGCCGGATACGCGATCGGAGGCGAAGATACGCATCAGGGCATCTTCCATCGACAGGTAGAAGCGGGAAGAACCGGCATCACCCTGACGGCCAGCACGGCCACGCAGCTGGTTATCGATACGGCGGGATTCATGACGCTCGGTACCAATGATGTGCAGACCGCCTGCGGCCAGTACCGCATCGTGGCGCACCTGCCAGTCAGCTTTGATTTTTTCAATCTGCTCCGGCGTTGGATTTTCCAGCGCGGCGACTTCTGCCTGCCAGCTACCGCCGAGCATAATATCGGTACCACGACCCGCCATGTTGGTAGCGATGGTGACCGCAGCCGGATAACCCGCCTGGGCGACGATATCCGCTTCGCTGGCGTGGAACTTGGCGTTCAGGACGTTGTGCTTGATGCCGGCTTTCGTCAGTTCGCGGGAAACCACTTCAGATTTTTCGATTGAGATAGTACCGACCAGCACCGGCTGACCGGCGGCGGTACGATCTTTAATATCTTCGATAATCGCCTGAATTTTTTCCGCTTCGGTCATATAGACCAGATCCGCCATATCCTTACGGATCATCGGACGGTTAGTCGGGACGACAACGGTATCCAGTTTATAGATTGAGCTGAATTCAAAGGCTTCGGTATCCGCGGTACCGGTCATCCCCGCCAGCTTCTCGTACAGACGGAAGTAGTTCTGGAAGGTGATGGATGCCAGAGTCTGGTTCTCGTTCTGGATCTCCACGCCTTCTTTGGCTTCTACCGCCTGGTGCAGGCCATCGGACCAGCGACGCCCCTGCATCGTACGGCCGGTGTGTTCATCGACGATGATGACTTCGCCATCTTTCACGATGTAGTCAACGTCGCGGGTAAACAGCGCGTGGGCGCGCAGCGCGGCGGTAACATGGTGCATCAGCATAATGTTGGTCGGAGAATACAGCGATTCGCCTTCCTCCATGATGCCTTCCTGCACCAGCAGCTCTTCGATCAGTACCAGACCGCGTTCGGTCAGGTTAACCTGGCGAGCTTTCTCATCCACGGAGAAGTGGCCTTCACCGGTAAAGGTGTCGGAGTCTTCCTTTTCCTGGCGGATCAGGTGCGGAATAATTTTGTTCACCTTGCGATACATTTCGGAGCTGTCTTCAGCCGGGCCGGAAATGATAAGCGGGGTACGCGCTTCGTCGATCAGGATGGAGTCCACCTCATCCACCAGCGCATAGTGCAGTTTACGCTGTACGCGCTCTTCCGGACTGAACGCCATGTTATCGCGCAGATAATCGAAGCCGTATTCGTTGTTGGTACCGTAGGTGATGTCGGCCGCGTAGGCTTCACGCTTCGCCGGCGCAGGCAGGCCGGACATATTGATGCCCACGCTCATACCGAGGAATTCGAACAGCGGACGGTTGTTTTCGGCGTCACGCTGCGCCAGATAGTCGTTGACGGTAACGACGTGAACGCCTTTACCGGTCAGCGCGTTAAGGTAGGCAGGCAGGGTCGCGGTCAGGGTTTTACCTTCACCAGTACGCATTTCCGCGATGCAGCGGTCGTTCAATACCATACCGCCCAGCAGCTGCACGTCGAAGTGACGCATACCGAAGACGCGTTTACTCGCTTCGCGCACCACGGCAAAAGCTTCCGGGATCAGGCTTTCCAGGCTTTCGCCTTTCTCCAGACGCGCGCGGAATTCTCCGGTTTTGGCTTTCAGCTCATCATCAGAGAGCTTTTCCATCGCCGGTTCCATACCGTTGATGATATTGACGACTTTGCGCATACGACGCAGCGTACGGTCGTTACGGCTACCGAACACCTTAGTTAACATTTTAATTAGCATAATAAAATCTCAAACGCCCCGCTGTGCGGAGTAAAAAAATAGGATGGTCCGTGTTTATTTTCAGCTGAGACGTTGAGGCCCTGCGCGGATCCCCGCTACCTGGCTTATCCAGGCGCTGACGCGGAAGACAGAATAAGAGGAAGGGATATAAGCTGCCTGGCGGATAACCACCGGCGGTCTGCTGTCCTGGGTCAGCAGCGCGCTGAGCGTATCGAGCAGGGCCAGATGCTGAGCCTGAAGCGGCGACGATTCTTCCGCCACCGGCAAAGCCTGCGGCGCCATCGCGAACGACAGATGGCGAATAACGGTGCGAATCGCATGCTGATGCCAGTAATCGACGGTAAAGTTCGGCCGACGGTTGGCCTCCAGCAGCGCCAGCTGGGAGAAGTTAACTTTATTCGGGTTATGGTTGCTGGCCGTGGCTTTCGCCGGCGTAGTGGTTTCGTGGCTGTTGTTAAGCGCAGGCAGGCCGAGGCTAGCCGCGACCATCCCCAACAGGAGATGCGGCCAAAAATACCGTCTGCCAAACTGTCGCCAACGCGTCAGCAATCCACTCACTTTCTTTACCTTTAGTTGGTATTCCTGCGTCCTTTCAGGCGGTCCATTTTATTGGCGGTCTTCGCAGTACAGCCTGAAATCGACAGGATAAAGCAACCCAGAGAAAAATTTTGCGCCCAAATACTAACATTAATACCGCGCCGAGACAGCAGGAATGAACGCTAATGCTGCGGTAAAACGCTTAATAAAGCAGCGAACGCGCACAGGTTATTGCCAGCGAAACGCAGTGAAAAGCGGTTTGGGGAGGCTAAAAAGAAAAACGACTGGTTCCCTGGACGGAGAGAGTACCAGGTTACCAGTCGAATTTACTGAATGGTCAGGCTTACGCCAGAACCATTGACGGTGCGCGGAATGCCAGCGGCAGTTTTGCGTCGTCTTCGAAGGTCACATACTCCCAGGCTTCCTGTTTTGCCAGAACAGCCTGCAGCAGTTTGTTATTTAACGCGTGACCGGATTTGAACGCCGTGAATGCGCCGATAATGTTGTGACCACACATAAACAGGTCACCGATCGCATCCAGCATTTTGTGGCGTACAAACTCATCTTCAAAGCGCAGACCGTCTTCGTTCAGTACGCGATAATCGTCAACAACGATGGCACAATCGAAGCTGCCGCCCAGGCACAGACCACGGGACTGCAGATATTCGATATCACGCATGAAACCGAAAGTACGAGCACGGCTAATCTGACGCATGAACGCATCGGCCGAGAAGTTCAGCGCATAGCGTTGGGTGCTGGAGTCAATCGCCGGATGGTTAAAGTCGATGGTAAAGTCCAACGAAAAACCATTGTACGGCTTAAACTCAGCCCATTTGTCGCCATCTTCAACGCGAACCGTCTCTTTGATACGCACAAATTTCTTGGCGCTGTTCAGTTCATCGATGCCGGCATCCAGCAACAGATAAACGAACGGAGCGGCGCTACCGTCCATAATCGGGATTTCCGGCGCATCGACTTCAACAATAATGTTGTCGATGCCCAGGCCAGCCAGTGCAGCATTTAAGTGCTCGACTGTAGAAATCCGCACGTCATGCTCGTTCACCAGGCAAGTACAGAGCATGGTATCACGCACAGATTTGGCATCAGCCGGAAAATCAACCGGTGGATTCAAGTCGGTGCGACGATAGATGACCCCGGTATTTGCCGGCGCAGGGCGTAAAGTCAGCGTGACTTTCTTGCCGGTATGCAAACCGACACCAGTCGCCTGAACAATACGTTTAAGAGTCCTTTGTTTGATCATCGTATAATCTCGCCAAGTTACCTATCCAACCGAAGTGTACTATACATTCGGCAGGGCAGTTTAGCACAAAGAGCGCAGATGCCCAACTTCCAGCCAATTCTTAATCGGCTTGCTTACGCAGGAAAGCTGGAATATCCAGATAATCCGGCTCTTTCGCGGTTTGCGGCGTATTGTCGTTCACCACTTTCGCGACCGGTTTCTGCTCTTGAGTTAATGGAGCCATACCGTGCTGCTGGTAGCGATCCATTACCGGCTGCTGTACCTGTTTGTTGGTCACCAGGGTAATTTCCGGACGCTTGTCCATACCGATACCGGTGGCAACAACGGTTACACGCAGTTCATCGTTCATATCCGGGTCCAGAGAGGTACCGATAACCACGGTCGCGTTATCCGAAGCAAAGGCGCGGATAGTGTTACCGACGGTCTCGAACTCATCCAGACGCAGGTCGAAGCCAGCGGTGATGTTGACCAGTACGCCACGCGCGCCGGACAGATCGATATCTTCCAGCAGCGGAGAAGAGATAGCCATTTCAGCCGCTTCTTCCGCACGGTCTTCACCGCTCGCCACGCCGGAGCCCATCATTGCGTAGCCCATTTCCGACATCACGGTACGAACGTCCGCGAAGTCGACGTTCATCAGACCCGGACGGGTAATCAGTTCGGCAATACCCTGCACCGCGCCTTTCAGTACGTCGTTTGCCGCGCCGAAAGCGTCGAGCAGAGAGATACCGCGACCCAGTACTTTCAGCAGCTTGTCGTTCGGGATGGTGATCAGTGAGTCAACGTGCTTGGACAGCTCGGTGATCCCCTGCTCAGCAAACGCCATGCGCTTCTTGCCTTCGAAATTAAATGGCTTAGTGACGACCGCAACGGTCAGGATACCCAGATCCTTCGCCACTTCCGCGACCACTGGCGCCGCACCGGTACCGGTACCGCCGCCCATACCCGCCGCGATAAAGACCATGTCCGCGCCATCAAGCGCAGCGCGCAGCGCTTCACGGTCTTCGTCAGCCGCATTGCGGCCAACTTCCGGGTTCGCGCCTGCACCCAGACCTTTGGTAATACCGCTACCGATCTGGATAGTCTGGCCAACAGCCGTTTTACGCAGCGCCTGCGCATCGGTGTTCACCGCGAAGAATTCAACACCCTCAATGCGCTCGCGCACCATGTGTTCAACGGCATTACCGCCGCCGCCACCGACGCCGATGACTTTAATCACCGCGTCGTTGGTCAGTTCCATAGGTTCAAACATAGTTTCTCTCCGTCTTGTGCCTGTCGCCTGAGAACGCTAATTGTCTGCGTTCTCTTAAAAAATTAAAACTCTTTTCGCAGCCAGCTGTTGAGTCGCTTAATCCACGAGCCCACTGACGCCGTCACGCGTTTTTCGACTTCTGCTTCACCACTGAGATGTGACTCTTTTCCGTAGTGCAGCAGCCCAACCGCCGTCGAATAATACGGCTCCTGAGCGTAATCCGTTAAACCGGTAATGTTCAGCGGCGCGCCAATGCGTACCTGCGTATGGAACACGCGCTGCGCGCAGGCCGCCAGGCCTTCGATTTGCGCGGCGCCGCCGGTTAAAACAATCCCCGCCGCCAGATGGTGTTTGACCCCTTGCTGACGGAGCTGTTCCTGCAGCTGCAGGATTTCTTCGTTAACCAGATTGAGCAGTTCGGTATAACGCGGTTCAATCACCTCTGCCAGCGTCTGACGCTGCAGGCTGCGCGGCGGACGTCCGCCCACGCTCGGTACTTCCACGTTTTCGTCTTTACCGACGATTGAACCTAATGCGCAACCGTGACGAACCTTGATGGCTTCGGCGTCGCTCGGCGGCGTACCGAAGGCATAGGCGATATCGCTGGTCACCACGTTGCCCGCGTAGGGGATCACTTTGGTGTGACGCAGCGCGCCGCCGGTATACACGGCGATATCCATTGTACCACCGCCGATGTCCACGACGCAGACACCCAGCTCACGTTCGTCTTCCGTTAATACGGAATAACTGGCCGCTAAACCGGCGAAAATAAGTTGGTCAACTTTCAAACCACAACGTTCAACCGCTTTAACAATGTTTTTCGCCATATCGTTATGGCAGGTAATCAGATGTACCTTCGCCTGCATACGCACGCCGGATAACCCTACCGGGTTTTTAATACCTTCCTGGTAGTCGATGGCGTATTCCTGCGGGATGACGTGCAGTACGCGATGTTCGTCGCGTACGCGTACCGATTTCGCGGTATGAACGACGTTTTCCACGTCATCCTGCGTCACCTCTTCTTCGGAGATAGGCACCATGCCAATCTCATTTTGACAGCTAATATGCTTACCTGAAAGCGCCAGATACACTGATGAGATCTGGCAATCGGCCATTAGTTCAGCCTGGTCGATAGCGCGCTGTACGCATTTCACTACCGACTCGAGGTCATTCACCCCGCCTTTATCCATGCCGCGCGATGGGCAACTGCCCACGCCAATGATATTAATCATACCGTCGGGCAGAACTTCCCCTACTAAAGCGGCAACCTTCGCGGTGCCAATCTCCAGTCCAACTACCAGTTTTCTGTCCGTCGCCTTGATCATCGTTGTTCTGCCTGTGCCTGATTCTGTTGTTGATTATTTTCCTCTACGGGAGCAGGTACCCAACCTACCGCCGCACCCGAGTCATAGCGCAAATCAACGTAGCTTATCCGTTTGCCGTCGGTCTGTGCCTGCTGCTGAAGAACCGGGTAGAGTTCCATAAAGCGCTGAAGCCGTTTCATGGTGTCGCCGCGGCCAAGGTTGAGCTTAATATCGTTATTAAGCGTCAACTGCCAGGAGCGACGCGCGGTCATTGCCGCTACTTTCAACGTGAACTTATTCTTTGCCAGCACCTGTCCCATGTCGCGGTATCCCTGCAGCACTTCATTTTCGCTGCCTTCCGGGCCGTATAACATCGGTAAGTTCTGTTTGCTGGTACGATCCGCCGGCACGCTGAAAGAATTTCCTTCGACGTCTACCATATGTTGATCATTCCAGCGCGCAATCGGCACATATTCAACCAGATGAATCTTCAATTCATCGGGCCATTGTTTTCTTACGCTCGCCTGTTTAATCCACGGCAGGCGCTCAATTTGACTCTGGATGATATTGACGTCCTGAGTCATAAAAGTGCCCGGCGAGCCCAACGCCAGAATAGCCTGACGGATATCATCGTTACGCGTGTAGTGACGTTCGCCGGTGACGACCATTTTCGACAACGGCAGACGCTGCGCATCTTCCATCCATCCAAGAACCATCCATCCGCTGACCAACACGGTACACAACACCGCCAGCAGGAAAACGATCCCTGCCAGCCGGGTTCCATTATTCCGACGCGAAGAAGCAATCGACTCTTCTTCCTGGTTCCGCGTATTCAGCGCCGCCTGCGACATATCACCCCGCCAGGTCCAGAATTCGTACAACAAGTTGCGAGAAGCTCATCCCCGCCTGGCGGGCCGCCATCGGCACCAGACTATGGCTGGTCATCCCCGGTGAGGTGTTCGCTTCCAGCAGATAAAACTGGCCATCGCTGTCCAGCATCACGTCAATACGTCCCCATCCATTGCAACCCAGAACATTCCAGGCTTTAAGCACCAGGCTCTGGATTTCTGTCTCGCGGGCAGGTTCCTCAAAACCAGGGCAGAAATATTGCGTCTCATCAGAGAGATACTTCGCCTCATAATCATAGAAGGTTCCAGCCGCCTGGATACGAATTGACGGTAAAATTTCTTCACCGACGATAGCGACGGTAAATTCCGGGCCACTAAGCCATTTCTCAATCAGAACTTCATCATCATGCTGAAAAGCCAGCGCCAATGCATCCTGCATTGCACAACTTTCGCTAACTTTCGACATGCCGACGCTGGACCCTTCGCGGCTCGGCTTGATGATAACCGGCAGCCCCAGCGCCGCAATCTGCTCACTAACGCCAGCAGAAAGTCCTGCGTTGAACTGGGCGCGGGTCAATGCAACCCACGGCGCGACCGGTAATCCCGCCCCCTGCCACAGTAATTTGCTGCGCAGTTTATCCATCGAAATGGCGGAAGCCATTACGCCACTACCGGTGTACGGCAGTTGAATGAGCTCAAGAAGGCCTTGCAGCGTGCCATCTTCGCCGCCGCGCCCGTGCAGGGCAATAAACGCTTTCTGAAAGCCCATGTTTTTTAGCTGGGTGATATCAACGTCGCGCGGATCGACCGGGTGGGCATCCACCCCGCCTTCACGCAGCCCGGCCAACACCGCCGCGCCTGAATTCAGCGAGACTTCACGTTCAGCGGAGGTTCCGCCGAAGAGAACCGCGATTTTATCAGCCATGGCGGTCCTCCTCCGTTTTTTGCGGTACCAGTTTGATTTCAGCCAGGTGACGTGCGATTTTTCCTATGTTGCCGGCGCCCTGCACCAGCACCAGATCGTCGCCGGTCAATACCGACGCCAGCATCTCCGCGGCCTGCGCCGGATCGGAAACCAGAATCGGGTCAACTTTGCCGCGACCGCGGATCGTACGGCACAGCGAGCGGCTATCGGCGCCTGGGATCGGCGCTTCGCCCGCCGGATACACATCCAGCATCAGCAGCGCATCGACCTGGGTCAGCACGTTGGCGAAATCATCGTACAGATCGCGAGTACGGGTATAACGGTGCGGCTGGAATACCATCACCAGATTTTTATCCGGCCAGCCGGCACGCGCCGCTTTGATAGTGGCGTCGACTTCCGTCGGGTGATGACCGTAATCGTCGATCAGCATCGCGCTACCGCTCTTGCCGTTGACTTCCGCCAGCGGATATTCGCCAAGGAAGTCGAAGCGGCGGCCGGTGCCCTGGAAACTTTCTAAGGCTCGCAGAATCGCCTCGTCTTCAATGCCCTCTTCCGTCGCGACGGCAACGGCCGCGGCAGCGTTAAGCGCATTGTGGCGACCCGGCGCGTTCAGCGTCACCTGCATGACCTCTTTGTCCTGGCGTACCAGGCGGAAATGGCCCTGCGCGCCGACCTGACGATACTCTTCAATGCGTACGTCGGCGTCATCGCTAAAACCATAGGTGGTGATTTGGCGGCCGACGCGCGGCAGCAGTTCACGAATCACCGGGTCATCCACGCACATCACCGCGCGCCCGTAGAACGGCAGGTTGTGCAGGAAGTTAATAAAGGTCTGCTTCAGGTTCTCGAAGTCGCCATGATAGGTATCCATATGGTCAGCTTCGATGTTGGTCACAATGGCGACCATCGGCTGCAGATGCAGGAACGACGCATCGCTCTCGTCCGCTTCCGCAATCAGATAGCGGCTATGGCCAAGACGGGCATGCACGCCCGCCGCCTTCACCAGCCCGCCGTTGACGAAGGTCGGATCGAGGCCGGCCTCGGCGTAAATGCTGGATACCATCGCGGTGGTGGTGGTTTTGCCGTGAGTACCGGCAATCGCAATCCCGTGACGGAAACGCATGAGTTCCGCCAGCATTTCCGCGCGGCGGATCACCGGAATGCGCGCTTCGTGCGCGGCGACGATTTCCGGGTTATCCGCGGAGATCGCGCTGGACACCACGACAACGCTGGCATCGCGCACGTTCTCCGGGCGATGGTTGAAATAAATGGTGGCGCCAAGCTGCGACAGCTGCTGAGTCACCGGATTCGGCGCAAGATCGGAGCCGCTAATCTGGTAGCCTTCATTCGCCAACACTTCGGCAATACCGCCCATACCGGCACCGCCGATGCCGACAAAGTGAATGTGCCGGACGCGACGCATCTCGGGCACTATGGAACGCAGTTTTGCCAAATCTTGTGTATTCATTCTTTACGCCATCAACTTCTTTATTCGGGCGGTGAAAATCACCGCGATTAGCGCGCCAAAGCTACGGCGCTGACCTCTTCCGCTACCCGCTCGGTAGCATCCGGAATCGAAGCGCCACGCGCTCGTTCCGCCATATCCATCAGGGTTTCCCGATCCCAACCGGCCAGAGTGGCCGCCACGGCATCCGCCGTGAACTCGGGTTGTTCGAGAATTTTCGCCGCGCCGGCTTTTTCCAGCGGCAGCGCATTCCAGTACTGCTGACGATCTTTGTGCTGGAACGGGACGAACAATGCCGGTAAACCTGCGGCAGCGATTTCGCTGACCGTCAGCGCGCCGGAACGACAAACAACCACATCGGCCCACGCATAGGCTGCCGCCATATCATCAATAAACTCAGTCACTTTATGCTGTGGCTGACCGGCGGCGGCGTACGCCTGGCGCACGGTATCCATGCCGCCTTTCCCGCTCTGATGCCAGATGGTCACCGCATCGCCGAGCTTCGCGGCCACCTGCGGCATAGTCTGGTTCAGCACGCGCGCGCCCTGAGAGCCGCCGACCACCAGCACGCGAATCGGCCCCTGCCGCCCCACCAGACGCTGTCCCGGCAGCGGTAGCGCGAGAACGTCAGTACGCACCGGATTCCCCACGACATCTGCGTGCGGGAAGGCGCCGGGAAACGCCTGCATCACTTTCTTCGCAATCTTCGCCAGCCATTTATTGGTCAGGCCGGCAATCCCGTTTTGTTCATGCAGCACCACAGGGATCCCGAGCGACCATGCCGCCAGACCGCCAGGCCCGGAAACATAACCGCCCATGCCCAGCACCACATCCGGCTGGAAACGCTTCATGATCGCCCGCGCCTGTCGCCAGGCGTTGAAGATCCGCACCGGCGCTAACAGTTGCGCTTTTAACCCTTTGCCGCGCAGGCCGGAGATGCGAATAAAATCGATATCAATGCCGTGTTTCGGCACTAAATCCGCTTCCATACGATCGGCGGTGCCGAGCCAGCGAACCTGCCAGCCCTGGTCCATTAAATGGTGCGCGACCGCCAGCCCCGGGAACACATGTCCGCCAGTGCCGCCCGCCATCACCATTAACCGCTTTTCCTGACCGCTCATCGAACACCCCGTGTAAACGCCTGCGCTTTCTCGAGGCGCGTTTCATAATCTATTCGCAATAAAAACATAATGGCCGTCGACATAATCAGCAGACTGGAGCCACCATAACTAATCAACGGCAGGGTCAGACCTTTGGTCGGCAGCATCCCCGCCGCCGCTCCGACGTTAACCAACGCCTGGAAGCTAAACCACACGCCGATAGCACAGGCCAAAAAGCCGGAGAAGCGGTGGTCAATCTCCAGCGCTTTGCGGCCAATCGACATGGCGCGAAAGGCGACGAAGAATACCATTAAAAGCGCGAGTACCACACCGATATAACCGAGTTCTTCGCCGATAATGGCGAAGATAAAGTCGGTGTGCGCTTCCGGCAAATACTCCAGTTTCTGCACCGAGTTGCCGAGGCCCTGCCCCCACATCTCGCCGCGGCCAAAGGCCATCAGCGATTGGGTCAGCTGATAGCCGCTGCCAAACGGGTCTTCCCACGGGTTCCAGAAGGAGGTGACGCGGCGAATACGATACGGTTCGGCGAGGATCAGCAGCACCACCGCCGAGATCCCCATGCCGATAATAGCGATGAACTGCCAGAGTTTCGCGCCGGCCAGGAACAGCATCGCCAGCGTGGTCACGAACAGTACGACTACCGTACCGAGGTCAGGCTGCGCCAGCAGCAAAATCGCCAGTACGAAAATCACGCCCATCGGTTTTAAGAAGCCGCGCAGGTTGTTACGCACCTCATCCGCTTTACGCACCAGATAGTTGGCGATGTAGCAGAACAGCGATAGCTTGGTAAACTCCGCTGGCTGAATGCGCAGCGGCCCGAGCGCGATCCAACGCGAGGCGCCGTTAACCGAGCTCCCCACCACCAGTACGATCAGCAGCATCACAATCGAGGCGATCAGCATCGCGGTACTGTGGCGCTGCCAGAACTCCATCGGCAGACGGAGCGTAATCATCGCCAGCGCGAAGGCCAGCACAATATACAAACCATCACGCTTAGCAAACAGGAACGGATCGTTCGCCAGGCGCTGTCCGACCGGCATCGAGGCCGAGGTCACCATGATAAAACCGATAGCCGCCAGGCCGAAGGTCAGCCACAGCAGCATCCGGTCATACATGACCAGGCTATCGTTATCTTTCGGGCGCGAGCCCATCACCCAACCTTTCAGCGCGGCGAACAGCCAGGCGAAAATAAACATCCCCGGCAGTCGCGGCAGCTTCAACCGGGGCAGGCCCAGCTGTGGCATTCTCAGGCGTGGGAGAGAGAAACGCATCAACCTAACTCCTTCGCCAGACGGGTAAAGACATCACCCCGTTGTTCAAAGTTTTTAAACTGGTCCAGGCTCGCGCAGGCCGGCGACAGTAAAACCATATCGCCTGATTTAACCTGCGAAGCGATCTGCCGCATCGCCTGTTCCATGGTTTCGGTTTGTACCGCGATTTCCGGACGCAGCGCCGCCAGTTGAGCGCCGTCGCGGCCGAAGCAGTACAGACGAACGTTATCGCCGCCAAGATAGCGTTTCAGCGGCGTGAAGTCGGCGGATTTACCGTCGCCGCCCAACAGCAGATACAGCGTACCGTCGAGATGCAGGCCGTTCAGCGCCGCCTCGGTACTGCCGACGTTGGTCGCCTTGGAGTCATTGATCCAACGCACGCCGTTATGCTCCAGCGCCAGCTGGAAGCGGTGCGCCAGGCCGGTGAAGGTAGTCAGCGCCTTCAGGCTACTGGCGCGCGGCAAGCCCGCGGCATCCGCCAGCGCCAGCGCCGCCAGGGCATTGCTGTAGTTGTGCTGGCCGCTAATGGTCATTTCTTTCACGTTCAGCACTTTCTCACCCTTCACCCGCAGCCAGGTTTCGCCCTGCTGGCGGTTAAGGTGATAGTCGCCAACATCGACGCCGAAGCTGACGCAGCGTTCGTCAGCGCCGCGTACCGGCATGGTCAGCGCGTCATCGGCATTCACCACGCAGGTTTTAGCATTTTCATAGACCCGCAGTTTCGCCGCGCGGTACTGCTGCAGCCCCAGCGGATAGCGGTCCATATGATCCTCAGTCACGTTGAGGATGGTGGCCGCGACGGCTTTCAGGCTGGAGGTCGTCTCCAGCTGGAAGCTGGAAAGTTCAAGCACGTACAGTTCGCGCGCCGGATCCAGCAGCATCAGCGCCGGCAGGCCGATATTGCCGCCAACGCCGACATTCACGCCCGCCGCCTTCGCCATCTCGCCCACCAGGGTAGTAACAGTGCTTTTTCCGTTAGAGCCGGTAATGGCGATAATCGGCGCCTGCGCCTCGCGGCAAAACAGCTCGATATCGCCGACGATTTCCACGCCGGCATCCGCCGCCGCGCTCAGTGAAGGGTGCGCCAGAGCAATCCCCGGGCTTGCGACAATCAGATCCGCCGCCAGCAGCCAGTCGTCGTTAAGGCCGCCCACGTGGCGCTCAACGGCTTCCGGCAGCTTATCAAGCCCGGCAGGGGCGACGCGGGTATCCATCACGCGCGGAATTACGCCGCGCGCCATGAAAAAGTCCACGCATGACAGGCCGGTCATGCCCAGCCCAATAATGACGACTTTTTTACCCTGATAATCTGCCATGATTAACGTACCTTCAGCGTCGCCAGGCCAATCAGCACCAGCATCAGCGAAATAATCCAGAAGCGCACGATAACGCGTGGTTCCGGCCAGCCTTTCAGTTCATAGTGGTGGTGAATCGGCGCCATACGGAAGATGCGCTGGCCGCGCAGCTTGAACGAGCCGACCTGCAGGATCACCGACAAGGTTTCCACGACGAAAACGCCGCCCATAATCACCAGCAGGAACTCCTGACGCAGCAGTACGGCGATAATGCCCAGCGCGCCGCCGAGCGCCAGTGAACCGACGTCGCCCATAAAGACCTGCGCCGGGTAGGTGTTGAACCACAAGAAGCCCAGGCCCGCGCCGACAATCGCCGTGCAGACGATAACCAGCTCGCCGGCGTGACGCAGATAAGGAATATGCAGGTAGTTGGCGAAGTTCATGTTACCGGTGGCCCACGCTACCAGCGCAAAGCCGGCGGCGACGAAGACGGTAGGCATAATCGCCAGGCCGTCGAGGCCGTCGGTGAGGTTGACCGCATTGCCGGTACCGACGATAACGAAGTAAGCCAGCAGGATGTAGAACAGTCCCAGCTGCGGCATCACATCTTTAAAGAACGGCACTACCAGCTCGGTCGCCGGGGTGTCTTTCCCCGCCAGATACAGCGCGAACGCCACGCCCAGCGCGATTACCGACATCCAGAAATACTTCCAGCGGGCAATCAGGCCCTTGGTGTCTTTACGCACGACTTTACGGTAATCATCGACAAACCCGATGATGCCGTAGCCGATTAATACCGTCAGCACGCACCAGACGTATGGATTTGACGGATAAGCCCACAGCAGGACGGAAACGGTAATCGCGGTGAGGATCATAATCCCGCCCATGGTCGGGGTCCCGCGTTTGCTGAAGTGGGACTCCGGGCCGTCGTTACGAACGACCTGACCGAAGGACAGTTTTTGCAGACGGGCGATCATACGCGGGCCCATCCACAACGAGATGAACAGCGCGGTCAGCAGGCTGACGATGGCGCGAAACGTCAGATAGGAAAAGACGTTAAAGCCGGAATAATATTTGACCAGATGTTCGGCCAGCCATACTAACATGTCGCAATCTCCTGTAATGCGCGTACTACCTCTTCCATAGCGGCACTACGTGAACCCTTCACTAAAATGGTCATGATTTTATGCTCTGCCAGCAGCTCGCGCAGGCGAGCTACCACGGCGGCTTTATCGTTAAAATGTTCGCCCACGCCGCTGGCGCTGCTGATATCCGCGCTCAGTGAACCGACGCTGAGCACGCAATCCAGGCCCGCCGCTTTCGCCGCTTCGCCCACTTCGCGATGACAGGCCGCGCTTTCCGCGCCGAGTTCAGCCATATCGCCGACCACCATCGCCCGGAAGCCCGGCATTTCCGCCAGCACCTGTACCGCGGCGGTCATCGAACCGACGTTGGCGTTGTAGGAGTCATCCAGCAGCAGCTGGTTTTCCGCCAGTTGGATCGGGAACAGACGTCCCGGCACCGCTTGCAGCTGCGCCAGCCCAGCTTTCACCGCGGCCAGATCGGCGCCTACCGCCATCGCCAGAGAAGTTGCCGCCAGCGCGTTAGCGATGTTATGGCGCCCCGGCAGCGGCAGCAGTACGTCGACGTTGCCGAACGGGGTCTGCAGCGTAAATTCGGTGCCATGACTGGTGATATGAACATTGGTCGCCGTGAAGTCGCTGTTCGCCGCGTTCGGCGAGAAGCGCCACACTTTGCGATCGCCAATCACGCTCTGCCAGTTCAGCCAGTCGTTATTGTCGGCATTCAAAATCGCGATGCCGTTTTGCGGCAGGCCGGTGAAGATTTCGCCCTTGGCTTTTGCCACGCCCGCCAGCGAGCCGAAGCCTTCGAGGTGCGCGGCGGCGAGGTTGTTGACCAGCGCCGCTTCCGGACGCGTCAGGCTGACGGTCCAGGCGATTTCGCCCTGGTGGTTGGCGCCAAGTTCAATCACCGCATACTGGTGATCTTTGTTCAGACGCAGCAGCGTCATCGGTACCCCGATATCGTTATTCAGGTTACCGGCGGTATACAGCGTATTACCGCACTGGCTGAGGATCGCCGCGGTCATCTCTTTGACCGAGGTCTTACCGGACGAACCGGTGAGCGCCACCACGCGGGTCGGCACCTGCTGACGCACCCAGGCCGCTAACTCGCCAAAAGCCAGGCGGGTATCTTTCACTACGACCTGCGGTAAATCGCAGGCCAGTTGGCGGCTAACCAGCAGCGCGCCAGCGCCCGCCGCTTTCGCTTGTTCGGCAAAATCATGCGCGTCGAAACGTTCGCCTTTCAGCGCCACAAACAGGCAACCCGCCGTGACTTTGCGGGTATCGGACGTCACGTCATCGATAGCGATATCGCTACCCTGCAGTTCGCCGCGGGTGATATCGGCGAGCTGGCTTAATGTAAAGCGAATCATGCTACCGCTCCCAGCAGACGCGCGACGGTAACGCGGTCGGAGTAATCCAGACGGCGGTTGCCGACTATCTGATAGTCTTCGTGGCCTTTGCCCGCGACCAGCACAACGTCGTTCGCTTTCGCCTGCATCACCGCGCTGGTCACCGCTTCCGCGCGGCCTTCCATCACCTTCACCTGCCCGGCATCAAGCATGCCGGCCAGAATGTCGTTAATAATCGCCCGCGGCTCTTCGGTACGCGGGTTATCGTCGGTAACGACCACGATATCGGCAAACTCTTCCGCGATAGCGCCCATCAGCGGGCGTTTGCCCTTGTCGCGGTCGCCGCCGCAGCCGAAGACGCACCACAGCTTGCCGCTACAGTGCAGACGCGCGGCCTGCAGCGCCTTTTCCAGCGCGTCAGGCGTATGGGCGTAATCGACCACCACGGTCGGTTTGCCCGGCGCGCTGAACACTTCCATGCGGCCGCACACCGGCTGTAAACGCGAAGAGGTTTTCAACAGGTCCGCCAGCGGATAGCCCAGCGCCAGCAGCGTCGCCAACGCCAGCAGCAGGTTGCTGACGTTAAAAGCGCCCATCAGGCGGCTTTCGATTTCGCCCTTGCCCCAGCTCGAGTCAAACTGAATGGTCGCGCCGCTGTCGTGATAGTTGACCGCGGTCGCCTTCAGCCAGCGGCCGTGGCAGTTCGGATTGATATGATCTTCCATCGACACCGCCACCGCATCCGGCAGTTTCGCCAGCCAGCGACGCCCCACTTCATCGTCAGCGTTGACGATGGCCTGGCCGCAATGGTGGGTGGAATAGAGCAGCCATTTCGCCGCTTCGTAATGTTCCATGTCGCCATGGTAGTCGAGGTGGTCACGGCTCAGGTTGGTAAACACCGAGGCGGCAAACTGCAGCGCCGCCACGCGGTGCTGAACCAGCCCGTGAGAAGAGACTTCCATCGCGCCGAAAGTCGCCCCCTGCCCTACCAG
The DNA here is from genome assembly GCF_057624675.1 of Klebsiella sp. PK01. NCBI lineage: Bacteria > Pseudomonadati > Pseudomonadota > Gammaproteobacteria > Enterobacterales > Enterobacteriaceae > Klebsiella > Klebsiella sp. PK01. The sequence goes on along the minus strand of NZ_JBYEZM010000009.1, from coordinate 35,236 downwards.
ACCGGAAAGCACGTGCTGAACATCAACCGCAGAGCCGGTGGTGTTTTCGGTTGGCACCACTTTATCCAGCAGGCCGTTACCGACGGTACCCATCACCGCGCTGGTTTCGCCGAGCAGTTTCGCCCACTGCGCAAGCAGTTGAGTCGTGGTGGTTTTACCGTTAGTACCGGTGACGCCCACCAGGCGCATCTGCTGCGAAGGTTGATGATAAAAACGCCCGGCCAGCGCGGATAACCGCTCGTTCAGTTGGCTAAGGTAGATGACCGGCACGCCGTGCATCTCGCGAACTTCGCCGTCTGCGGCCTCGCCCTGCGCCTCAGCAATAATGGCAGCAACACCTTGCGCTATCGCCTGCGGGATATAACGACGCCCGTCCGCCTGATGACCCTGTACCGCGACAAAGAGGTCGCCGGACGCCGCCACGCGGCTGTCCAGCGTCATCTCTCGCAGAATTCGCTCCGGCGCATTTGGCACCCACGGAGCGAGAAGGTCGCGCAAATTACGATCTGCCACCTGTTCCCTCGCCTTGATTAATCACAAATTCACTTTTTTCGCCCGTTGCCAGCGCATCCGGTTCGATGTTCATGGTGCGCAGTACGCCGCCCATGATGGCACCGAATACCGGCGCGGAAACGGCGCCACCGTAGTATTTACCTGCCTGCGGGTCGTTGATCACCACCACCAGCGCGAAACGCGGGTGGCTGGCGGGTGCAACGCCTGCGGTGTAAGCAATATATTTGTTGATGTAGCGGCCATCCGGCCCCACTTTTTTCGCCGTACCGGTTTTAATGGCGATGCGATAGCCTTTAATCGCCGCTTTCACGCCGCCGCCGCCGGGAAGCGCTACGCTTTCCATCATGTGAACGACGGTACGAACGAGCGAGTCCGGGAACACGCGCTCGCCCGGAACCGGTGGATCAACTTTGGTAATCGACAGCGGGCGATAGATGCCATAGCTGCCAATCGTTGCGTAGACTCGCGCTAACTGTAACGGAGTTACCATTAGCCCGTAGCCGAAAGAAAAGGTGGCCCTCTCTATGTCAGACCACCGTTGTTTTTGAGGATATAAGCCACTGCGTTCTCCGACCAACCCCAAATTGGTCGCCTTTCCAAGCCCAAAACGTGAGTAAGTATCTACTAACGCTGAGGACGGCATCGCTAACGCCAGCTTAGAAACGCCGACGTTACTCGACTTCTGTAGCACCCCGGTCAGGGTCAATTCGCTGTAGCGCGCCACGTCTTTGATTTCGTGGCCGTTAATTCGATATGGAATGGTATTCAGCACGGTATTTTCATTGACGATGCCGCGCTGCAGCGCCGTCATCACCACCATCGGCTTCACCGTTGAACCCGGTTCAAATACGTCGGTGATGGCGCGGTTACGCATGGTATCTTTGGAGGTACCCGCGAAATTATTTGGGTTGTACGACGGGCTATTCGCCATCGCCAGCACTTCACCGGTGTTGACGTCAACCAAAACGGCGGTGCCTGATTCCGCTTTGTTGAACGCCACCGCATTATTCAGTTCGCGATATACCAGCGCCTGCAGGCGCTCGTCGATGCTCAACGCGAGGTTATGCGCCGCCTGGCTGTCGGTGGAAGAAATGTCTTCAATCACGCGGCCATAGCGGTCTTTACGCACGATACGTTCGCCCGGCTGACCGGTCAGCCATTTATCAAAGCTTTTCTCAACCCCTTCAATCCCCTGGCTATCGACGTTGGTGAAGCCAATGAGGTGAGCGGTTACTTCGCCTGACGGATAATAACGGCGAGACTCCTCGCGCAGATGGATCCCCGGCAGCTTCAGTTTTCTGATGTAGTCGGCCATGTCAGGGTTCACCTGACGCGCCAGATAGATAAAACGCATCCGCGGGTTGCTGTTGATGCGCGATGCCAGCTGATCCAGCGGCATATTCAGCGCATCGGCTAGCGCTTTCCAGCGGTTATCGAGCGTCACACCGCCCGCATCATGCAGCTCTTTCGGGTCGGCCCAAATCGCTTTTACCGGAACGCTGACCGCCAGCGGGCGGCCGGAGCGGTCGGTAATCATGCCGCGCGCGGTGGAGACTTCCTGTACGCGCAGGGAACGCATATCCCCCTGACGCACCAGCATGTCCGGGCTGACAACCTGCAGCCACGCGACGCGGCCAAGCAGGAAGGCGAGAGCGATTAAAATACATCCGCACAGCAACGCAAAACGCCAACTGATAAAGTTGGCCTGTTCTTCCTGACGTTTTGCTTTTGGCGTTTTCGGCGCTGCTTTCATGCGTCGCAATAATCCTTATTTCTGTACCACTATATTTTCTTGTGATGGATCAACGTGTTGCATCTGCAACTTCTCTGTCGCGATCCGTTCAACCCGACTGTGATCGCCAAGGGCGTTCTCTTCGAGGATCAGGTTGCGCCATTCAATATCCAGAGCGTCACGCTCCAGAACTAATTGTTCACGCTGCGCGGTTAACAGACGGGTATGGTGCGCCGTCGTCACCACGGTCACTGCCGTTATGATGATGCAAATGAACAGGCAGAGTGGCAGCTTCCCAAACCGCAGAAGATCGTCCCCGATGACGCCAGGCAAGGCATGGCGCTCGTTGCTTCCTAACGATCCTTTAACTTTGCTTAAGGCTACTGTCACTCTGCCGATCATGCGTTCGTCCTCTCTGCGATACGCAGCACTGAACTACGGGCGCGTGGATTCTCTGCCACCTCTTCTTCGCCCGGCATCAACTTGCCTAGTGCTCGCAACTGACGGCCGCCCAGTTTCCTGAGCTGCTCTTCAGTCATCGGGATCCCTGCTGGAACCTGCGGACCGCGGCTTTGCTCACGCATAAAGCGCTTCACAATGCGGTCTTCCAGCGAATGGAAACTGATAATCGACAGCCGACCACCGGGGGCCAGCACGCCGAGCGAGCTTTTTAGCGCCTGCTCTATCTCCTCCAGTTCACTGTTCACCCAGATGCGCACCGCCTGGAAGGTACGGGTCGCGGGATGTTTGTGCTTATCTTTCACCGGCGTTGCCGCCGCGATAACTTCCGCCAGCTCTTTGGTACGGGTCATCGGCTCAATGCGGTTACGCTCAACGATCGCGCGCGCGATACGTTTACCGAAACGCTCCTCGCCAAAGGTTTTGATGACCCAGGCGATATCGGCTTCTTCGGCAGTCTGTAACCATTCGGCGGCGGACTGACCGCGAGTCGGATCCATGCGCATGTCCAGCGGACCATCGCGCATAAAGGAGAACCCGCGTTCCGCGTCGTCCAGCTGCGGTGAAGAAACGCCAAGATCGAGAAGAATACCGTCGATCTTGCCGGTAAGATTGCGCTCGGCGACGTAGTCAGCCAGCTGCGAGAAAGGACCATGTACGATGGAAAAGCGTGGGTCATCGATGGTTTGCGCAACGGCAATAGCCGTCGGGTCGCGATCGATTGCCAGCAGGCGCCCTTCCGCCCCCAGTTGGGAGAGGATCAGACGCGAGTGACCACCGCGGCCAAAGGTTCCATCAATGTAGATACCATTTGGACGAATATTCAGGCCGTTAACGGCTTCATCCAGAAGTACCGTAGTGTGTTTAAAATTTTCCATCATTTTATAAAGACAAATCCTGCAGGCGCTCCGACAGTTCACCGGTAGCGGACTGCTCAGCGTCGATATCTTCCTTGACCCGTTGATACCAGGTCGTTTCATCCCACAGTTCAAATTTATTAAACTGTCCGACCAGCATCACTTCTTTTGTCAGCCCGGCATGTTGCCGCAGCACCGGCGCGATTAGCAATCGTCCGGCGCTATCCATCTGACATTCGCTGGCATGCCCCAAAAGCAGGCGCTGTACGCGCCGCTCAACGGGATTCATGCTCGACAAACGCGACAATTTTTGCTCGATGATTTCCCATTCAGGCAAGGGATAAAGCAGCAGGCACGGGTGATGAATGTCAATGGTGCACACCATTTGACCAGAAGCATCCTCGATCAGCCCGTCGCGGTAGCGCGTCGGTACGGCCAAACGGCCTTTACTGTCGAGATTGACTAACGTTGCTCCACGGAACATGCCAGCCTCACCCCTTTTCGCCACTTTACCCCACAAATTCCCACCTAAAGGAGTTTACGGAGCGGAGGAAAAGCTTGTCAAGCCAGCACTAATGCCAACGGAGCGCAAAAACCCATTATTTACAGCCGATATTAGCCCTGATGAATAAATCACCAACAAACGAGGCAAATTAACGTTATGAATACGTGTAAGAAAATAACCAACAAACTCGTAACAGTTAAAAGCGACAAAATATCTTCAGCGGGAAAATATAAAGTGTCAGTTTGCGACGCGAGCGGCATTTTAGGCCATTCTGATGTCCGTTAACAGTGCCTGTTGTGGACGGAGAAGCACTTGTGCCGCGGCCTGACGCTCTCAGATGCGATGAAGGTAGGATAAAGCGATTGTTAATTCAGCAATTATTCCGATGAATGTAACAAAATAATACTAACAAGGGGTATTGCGCATTTTCTTGCACCATTTGGATACAAAAAAATCTTTCTCAGGAATAAAACAAAATAAGGCGTAAAGAAGTTTAGGGATTTGTCTGAAAGCGAATAGATTTACGAATCTCTACGTAAATTGTATGGAATATCGCCAGATGCTGATCCATCTGGCGAATAACCTACGAAGAATCTTAACCTTTTTTCGCTAATGAATCAGCGACGATTCAAACTTCCGCGATGATAGAGGTTACGACGTATACGACTTAAGCCTGGTTTCGGCTTACGTGGTTCATCCAGGCTTGCCAGTACAATCTCTAACACGCGCTCGGCAACGTCGCGATGACGCTGCGCGACCGCCAGCACCGGGCACTGCAGGAAGTCGAGCAGTTCGTTATCACCGAAGGTGGCGATGGCCAGCTCAGATGGCAGTTTGCCCTCACGGCGCAGCGTGACATCCATCACCCCCTGCAGCAGCGGGAAAGAGGTGGTGAACAGCAGTTGCGGCATCGGATGCGTTTCCAGCCACTTTTCAAACAGCTGGGCCGCGGCTTCGCGTTCATAGCTGTTGGCATAGAGGAAGTTCACCTCGCGCGGGTCGTCTTTCCAGGCTGAACGGAAACCCTGCTCGCGCAGGAAGCTCACCGACAGCTCCGGCAGCGCTCCCAGATAGAGCACTCGGTCACCGGGGAATTTGCGCAGCTCGGCGGCAAGCATTTCGGCGTCGTCCTGGTCCGCACCGACGACGCTGGTAAAGTGTTCACGATCGAGCGCGCGGTCAAGCGCGACAATTGGGAAGGGATCGTTCGCCCAGCGCTGATAAAACGGGTGCTCCGGCGGCAGCGAAGTCGATACAATAATCGCGTCCACCTGACGCTGCAGCAGATGCTCAATGCAGCGCATTTCGTTGTCCGGCTGATCTTCCGAGCAGGCGATCAGCAACTGGTAGCCGCGCTGACGCGCCTGACGCTCCAGGTAGTTCGCAATACGGGTATAACTGGTATTTTCGAGATCCGGGATTACCAGACCGATTGAACGCGTGCGTCCTGCGCGCAGGCCAGCAGCGACCGCATTCGGGTGGTAGTTGTGCTCGCGCACCACCGCCATCACCTTCTCGACCGTTTTATCGCTGACGCGATACTGCTTCGCTTTGCCATTAATCACATAGCTCGCGGTGGTTCTTGAAACACCGGCCAGCCGGGCGATTTCATCCAGTTTCACAATTGCCCCTTGGGTAAGAAGTACAAAAAACAACCATTAAATAGATATACTCATTAGAGTATAGAGATCCATTTTTATAACATCTAAACGCAGAATAGTTAGCGCGGCAACCGCTTTCGTCCACAGTTCCTACGGAATTCGCAAAAAAATAACCCGACAGTTTGTGTCGGGCTATTTTTACGTCATTTTTTCAGCGTTTAGCGCATAATTTTATCGCCACGCGACAGGCCGACGACACCGGAGCGCGCCACTTCAACAATGCGCGCGACGTCGCGCAAGGAGGCCAGGAAGGCATCCAGCTTATCGCTGGTTCCTGCCAGCTGCACGGTATAGATAGAAGGCGTCACATCAATAATCTGCCCGCGAAATATCTCGGTGTTGCGTTTCACCTCTTCACGGCCATAACCGCTGGCCTGCACTTTCACCAGCATGATTTCACGCTCGACGTGGGATCCCTGGCCCAGTTCGCTGACCCGCAGCACATCCACCAGCTTATGTAACTGCTTTTCGATCTGCTCAATCGCTTTCTCGTCGCCCACCGTCTGGATGGTCATGCGGGACAGCGTCGGATCGTCGGTTGGCGCTACCGTCAGGCTTTCAATATTGTAGCCGCGTTGGGAAAACAGGCCGATCACCCGGGATAATGCCCCCGATTCGTTCTCCAGTAATACAGATAATATCCGGCGCATAATCAGGTTCTCTCCGTTTTGCTCAACCACATTTCGTCCATGCCGCCGCCGCGGATCTGCATGGGGTAAACATGCTCGCTACCATCAACCGTAACATCAACGAACACCAGACGGTTATTACGTACCTGCTCCAGCGCTTCCGCCAGTTTAGCTTCCAGCTCTTGCGGCTCGCTGATGCGAATACCGACGTGGCCATACGCCTCGGCGACGCGCACGAAGTCCGGCAGCGATTCCATGTAGGACTGCGAATGGCGGCCGGAATAGAGCATATCCTGCCACTGCTTTACCATTCCGAGGTAGCGGTTATTCAGGTTCAGCACCAGCACCGGCAGTTCATACTGCAGGGCGGTGGAAAGCTCCTGAATGTTCATCTGGATGCTGCCATCGCCGGTCACGCAGATAACGGTTTCTTGCGGTAGCGCCATCTTCACGCCCAGCGCCGCAGGCAGGCCAAAGCCCATCGTGCCGAGGCCGCCGGAATTAATCCAACGTCTTGGTTTATCGAATGGATAATAGAGCGCGGCGAACATTTGATGCTGGCCAACGTCGGAGGTCACGTAAGCATCACCGTTGGTCAGGCGCCAGATAGCCTCGATTACCGCCTGTGGTTTAATCTTGCCGCTTTGCGTGTCGTATTGCAGACAATGACGGGAACGCCACTGTTCGATCTGCTGCCACCAGTCGCGGATCTCATCCAGCGGCTGCTGGCTCTCTTCCTGCTCAAGCAGATCAAACATCTGGTCGAGCACCTGCCGCGCATCGCCAACGATCGGCACATCCGCAGGGACGGTCTTGGAGATCGACGTGGGATCGATATCAATATGCAGCACCGTGGCGTTCGGGCAATACTTAGCCAAATTGTTGGTGGTGCGATCGTCAAAGCGTACGCCGACTGCAAAAATAACGTCGGAATGATGCATGGTCATGTTGGCTTCATAGGTGCCGTGCATCCCCAGCATGCCAAGCGCCTGCTGATGAGTCGCCGGAAAAGCGCCTAAGCCCATTAATGAAGAGACAACCGGTAACTTCAGCTTTTCGACCAAGGTACGCAGCTGTGCTTCGCACTGCGAATTGATCGCCCCGCCACCGACGTATACGACCGGTTTTTTCGCCGCCACCAGCGTTTGCAACGCACGTTTGATCTGACCTTTATGCCCGCTGGTTGTCGGGTTATAAGAACGCATGCTAACCGCATCCGGCCAAACGTAAGGCAGCTTTTTCGCCGGATTGAGAATATCCTTCGGCAAATCGACCACCACCGGCCCCGGCCGGCCGCTGGCCGCCAGCCAGAACGCTTTCTTTAAAATGCCGGGAATATCTTCAGTCTGTTTCACCAGGAAGCTGTGTTTGACCACCGGGCGCGAGATACCGACCATATCGCACTCCTGGAAGGCATCGTAGCCAATCAGCGAGGTGGCGACCTGCCCGGAAAGAATGACCAGCGGAATAGAATCCATGTAAGCCGTTGCGATACCGGTAATAGCGTTAGTCGCTCCCGGGCCGGAGGTCACCAACACCACCCCGACTTCGCCGGTCGCGCGCGCCAGCCCGTCAGCCATATGCACCGCCGCCTGCTCATGGCGCACCAGCACATGGTCTATGCCACCGAGGGTATGTAATGCATCGTAGATATCGAGGACCGCGCCTCCGGGATAGCCGAATACTTGCTTGACGCCCTGATCGACAAGCGATTGGACGACCATCTCGGCTCCTGACAACATCTCCATGGTTTGCCTCCAGGCTTTTTGTTTTCACGACGGCGGAAGTCATTTTCCGCGCGCGTCGTATGATGCGCCGCCATCGGCAGCGCATTGAAGTGAACAACTTGCTGTGCATTACCATAACTGCTCGCCAACAGGCAGGCAATTCGCCTGGCGGCGTCTGGAGCGGGTCTCAAAAGCAGAAAAGAAAGCATATGGAGAAATATATGGAGGATTGCTTCAGGAATAGAAAAATGAGACAGCCAATACTCGGGGAAAATGGCTTACGGCAGAAAATCATCCATTTTTCACCGTCGGGTTGCGAGAACCCGCGGTGATAAACAGAATAATATTCTGCTTTTTTAATGTTTACTCAGATAAGCTGGAACTTCCGCTCCCCTTTGTGGATGAGGACAATTAGCGCTGGCAGATATTCGCCAGTAACTCTTCCATCCATTGATGGCCTTTATCACGACCGGCCGCTTCGTGCCATGAAAGGAAGCAGGTGCGGCTATTTACCTTCAGCGGCAGCGGTAATATCTGCAGGTCTAATTTATCCGCGAATTCATTGGCTAACCAGCGTGGCGCTATCGCCACCATGTGGGTTTGCGAAACCACGTTTAATACGCTAACCATGGCATTACCCTGATAGGCAATGCAGGATTGTTTATCCACGGAGTCATACCACGGCTGGCTAAATGAAGCATAACGATCCAATGCGACGACCGCGTGCTCTTCCTGATAAATATCCGCTTCCGTTAACGGCCCGGAAATACGCGGATGTTTACGGCTGGCAACCAGAACCATTTCATCTTTGAATAAAGGTATGCAGGCGAATTCCGGACGACGGAACTCTTCATAGCCGATAACAAATTCAATTTCCTGATAACGCAGCTGATGTTCGGTGTTTTGATGTAGCGCTGATTTAAAGACCAGATGAATATTTGGCGCGATTTCACCAACTTTATTAAATATTAGCGAGGTTAAGTAATTATCCAATGGGCTACAAACGCAGAGGTTAAATACGCGCTCGCTGCTCAGTGGTTCAAAGCCGGAACCCGGCAGCTCATTTTGCACCAGTTGCAATGCCTGGCGTACCGAGCCGAACAGCTGATAGGCCCGCGCCGTTGGCTGAATGCCGCGCCCATAGCGAACAAACAGTTCATCATTAAACATCACCTTAAGGCGAGAGACCGCGTTACTCACCGCCGGTTGGGACATCCCGAGAGTATGGGCCGCACGGGTAATATTTTGTTCCTGCATCACCGCATCAAAGACGGTCAGCAGGTTGAGATCCACCATCCGCAGTTGTGGTTTGACGACTTCCTGTCCCGGGGCTGATTTATATTCAGTATTTTCAATTAACATATCTAACTCCACCGTCACGCTAAATTCCTTTTACCAAAGTGCAGTAATTAATTAAGACAATATCATTTATCATGCATATTAAATCTGCAAAAGGGCAAAATGGAATTTTAGGAATATATCAAGGTTATGAGTAGCGACGAAAAACCTCACTGGATATCACCGGAACCCGCCTAAAACATATCATTTACTTGATGATATAAAGTGTACCCATAGATCACAGGAATAAACAACACCACCAATAGTTAATTGCAATTTAAGTATTAATTAACTATCTAGTTTATCCCTGCGATTAATTAACACTTTGTTATCCTTTCTTTTGTCTAACCCCCTCAAAATCAGCAATGAGAATGCCATTAATCTCTTATCTTTCATTAAGATAACAATGGAACCCTCTCTCATATTTTTCATCCCCTTTATGATAAAAAATTTTTCTAATTGTTTTATTTTTCCAGGGGCAGATGAATGTCTCAAATAGGATCGTCGGTAAAACAAGGGATAATCCAGCACAATTAGCTAATTCACCAGGCTGGTGAAAAACAGTTTTTATCTTGCCTGGGGTTGACATCAAAACCGCTATCCAGTAACTCTAAAAGCATATCGATTTCAACTGGAGTATGACGCATGATTCGCACCACTCGTTTCACCAGCCTACTACTACTAAACGCATCCATTGTGCGCGGTAGGCTGTTGGGCGACGTTCAGCGTTAAGTCATCTTCCAGCAAGACACTAAACCCGCGCCATTGCGCGGGTTTTTTTATGCTCGAAGCAAGGCGCCAGGCAACAGATTAAGGATCTAAACCATGAGCCAGCAAGTCATTATTTTCGATACGACCTTACGTGATGGGGAACAAGCGTTACAGGCCAGCCTGAGCGTGAAAGAGAAGCTGCAGATAGCCATGGCCCTCGAACGTATGGGCGTCGATGTGATGGAAGTCGGTTTCCCGGTTTCTTCCCCAGGCGATTTTGAATCGGTGCAGACCATCGCTCGCACCATCAAAAATAGCCGCGTGTGCGCGCTGGCTCGCTGCGTTGAGAAAGATATCGACGTGGCGGCGGAATCCTTAAAAGTGGCCGAAGCGTTCCGCATCCACACCTTCATCGCAACGTCTCCGATGCATATCGCCACCAAGTTGCGCAGTACGCTGGATGAAGTCATTGAGCGCGCTATTTACATGGTGAAACGCGCACGTAACTATACCGATGACGTCGAATTTTCCTGTGAAGACGCAGGTCGTACGCCGATCGACGATCTGGCTCGCGTCGTCGAAGCGGCTATCCGCGCCGGCGCCACGACCATTAATATCCCGGATACCGTTGGCTACACCATGCCGTTCGAATACGCCAACATCATCAGCGGTCTGTATGAACGCGTACCAAACATTGATAAAGCGATTATTTCAGTCCACACCCATGATGATTTAGGCATCGCCGTCGGTAACGCCCTCGCCGCCGTCCACGCTGGCGCGCGTCAGGTAGAAGGCGCGATGAACGGTATCGGCGAACGCGCCGGTAACTGCGCGCTGGAAGAGGTGATCATGGCGATCAAAGTGCGCAAAGACATTATGAACGTGCACACCAACATCAATCACCACGAAATCTGGCGTACCAGCCAGACCGTCAGCCAAATCTGCAATATGCCTATCCCGGCTAACAAAGCCATCGTCGGCACCGGCGCCTTCGCCCACTCTTCCGGTATTCATCAGGATGGCGTGCTGAAGAACCGCGAAAACTACGAAATCATGACCCCGGAATCCATCGGTCTGAACCAGGTACAGCTGAACCTGACCTCACGCTCCGGTCGCGCGGCGGTGAAACACCGTATGGAAGAGATGGGCTATAAAGAGAGCGACTACAACCTGGATCATCTGTATGACGCGTTCCTGAAGCTGGCGGATAAAAAAGGCCAGGTCTTCGACTACGACCTGGAAGCGCTGGCGTTCATCAATAAGCAGCAGGAAGAGCCAGAGCATTTCCGTCTCGACTACTTCAGCGTCCAGTCTGGCTCGAGCGATATCGCTACCGCCTCTATCAAGCTGGCCTGCGGTGATGACATCAAAACCGAAGCCGCCAACGGCAACGGCCCGGTTGACGCTATCTACCAGGCTATTAACCGCGTGACGGACTACAACATCGACTTAGTGAAGTATGGCTTAAGCGCCAAAGGTCACGGCAAAGATGCGCTGGGTCAGGTTGATATCGTCGTGGAATACAACGGTCGCCGCTTCCACGGCGTCGGCCTGGCGACCGATATCGTCGAATCGTCAGCAAAAGCGATGGTACACGTGCTGAACAACATCTGGCGCGCCGCCGAAGTCGAAAAAGAATTGCAACGCCAAGCTCAGAATAAAGAGAACAATAAGGAAACCGTGTAATGTCGAAGAATTATCATATTGCCGTTTTGCCGGGTGATGGAATTGGCCCGGAAGTGATGAATCAGGCGATGAAAGTACTGGAAGCCGTTCGTAACCGTTTTTCAATGCGTATCACCACCAGCCAGTACGACGTTGGCGGCATCGCCATCGACCGTCAGGGCATGCCGCTGCCGCAAGCCACCGTTGATGGCTGCGAGCAGGCAGACGCGATTCTGTTCGGTTCCGTCGGCGGTCCGAAGTGGGAACATCTGCCGCCGGCCGAACAGCCGGAACGCGGCGCGCTGCTGCCGCTGCGTAAGCACTTCAAATTATTCAGCAACCTGCGCCCGGCTAAACTGTATCAGGGGCTGGAAGCGTTCTGCCCGCTGCGCGCCGATATCGCCGCCAACGGCTTCGACATTCTGTGCGTGCGCGAACTGACCGGCGGCATCTACTTCGGTCAGCCGAAGGGCCGCGAAGGCAGCGGCCAGCATGAAAAAGCTTTCGATACTGAGGTATACCACCGCTTTGAAATCGAGCGTATCGCGCGTATTGCCTTTGAATCAGCGCGCAAGCGTCGTCATAAAGTGACGTCAATCGATAAAGCCAACGTCCTGCAGTCTTCTATCTTGTGGCGCGAAATCGTCAACGAGATTGGCAAAGAGTATCCGGATGTCGAGCTGGCGCATATGTATATCGATAATGCCACCATGCAGCTTATCAAAGATCCGTCGCAGTTCGACGTCCTGCTGTGCTCGAACCTGTTTGGCGACATCCTGTCCGACGAGTGCGCGATGATCACCGGCTCTATGGGCATGTTGCCGTCCGCCAGCCTCAACGAGCAAGGTTTTGGCCTGTATGAACCAGCGGGCGGCTCGGCGCCGGACATCGCGGGCAAAAATATCGCCAACCCGATTGCGCAAATCCTGTCGCTGGCGCTGCTGCTGCGCTATAGCCTGGATGCCGGCGACGCGGCGAGCGCCATTGAACGCGCTATCAACCGCGCGTTAGAAGAAGGCATTCGTACCGGCGACTTAGCGCGCGGTACGGCGGCGGTCAGTACAGATGAAATGGGCGATATCATTGCCCGCTATGTCGCGGAAGGGGTGTAATCATGGCGAAGACGTTATACGAAAAATTGTTTGATGCGCATGTGGTATACGAAGCGCAGAACGAAACCCCGTTGCTGTATATTGACCGCCATCTGGTGCACGAAGTCACCTCTCCGCAGGCGTTTGACGGCCTGCGCGCGCACGGTCGTCCGGTACGCCAGCCGGGCAAAACGTTCGCCACCATGGATCACAACGTCTCAACGCAGACCAAAGATATCAACGCCTCCGGCGAAATGGCCCGTATTCAGATGCAGGAGCTGATTAAGAACTGCAAAGAGTTTGGAGTTGAGCTGTATGACTTAAATCACCCGTTCCAGGGCATCGTACACGTCATGGGCCCGGAACAGGGCGTCACCCTGCCGGGGATGACCATCGTGTGCGGCGATTCCCATACCGCGACCCACGGCGCATTCGGCGCGCTGGCGTTCGGTATCGGCACCTCCGAAGTGGAACACGTATTGGCGACCCAGACCCTGAAACAGGGTCGCGCGAAGACGATGAAAATCGAGGTTCGTGGCAAAGCAGCGCCGGGCATTACCGCCAAAGACATTGTGCTGGCGATCATCGGCAAAACCGGTAGCGCCGGCGGTACCGGTCACGTGGTCGAATTCTGCGGCGAAGCCATTCGCGACCTGAGCATGGAAGGCCGTATGACTCTGTGCAATATGGCAATCGAAATGGGCGCCAAAGCGGGTCTGGTCGCGCCGGACGAGACGACCTTCAATTATGTGCAGGGCCGCCTGCACGCGCCGAAGGGCCAGGATTTCGCCGACGCGGTGGAATACTGGAAAACGCTGAAAACCGACGATGAGGCCACCTTCGATACCGTAGTCACGCTGCAGGCGGAAGAGATTGCGCCGCAGGTTACCTGGGGCACCAATCCAGGCCAGGTCATCTCGGTCACCGATATTATCCCGGATCCGGCATCGTTCAGCGATCCGGTCGAACGCGCCAGCGCCGAGAAAGCGCTGGCCTATATGGGGCTGAAATCCGGCGTGCCGTTGACCGAGGTCGCGATCGATAAAGTCTTTATCGGTTCCTGCACTAACTCGCGAATCGAAGATTTACGCGCGGCGGCGGAAATCGCCAAAGGGCGTAAAGTTGCGCCGGGCGTACAGGCGCTGGTGGTTCCCGGTTCCGGCCCGGTGAAAGCGCAGGCGGAAGCAGAAGGTCTGGATAAGATTTTCATCGACGCCGGTTTTGAATGGCGCTTACCGGGCTGCTCCATGTGCCTGGCGATGAACAACGACCGCCTGAATCCCGGCGAACGTTGCGCCTCTACCAGCAACCGTAACTTTGAAGGCCGTCAAGGCCGCGGCGGACGCACCCATTTAGTCAGCCCGGCGATGGCCGCGGCGGCAGCGGTGACCGGCCATTTCGCCGATATCCGTAACTTGAAATAAGGAGACCATCATGGCAGAGAAATTTACCCAACATACTGGCCTGGTGGTTCCGCTGGATGCCGCAAACGTCGATACCGATGCGATCATTCCTAAGCAGTTCCTGCAGAAAGTGACGCGTACCGGCTTTGGCGCGCACCTGTTTAACGACTGGCGTTTCCTCGACGACCAGGGGCAGCAACCGAACCCGGAGTTCGTGCTGAACTTCCCGCAATATAAAGGGGCGTCTATCCTGCTGGCGCGTGAAAACTTCGGCTGCGGCTCCTCGCGCGAGCACGCGCCGTGGGCGTTGACCGATTACGGTTTCAAAGTGGTGATTGCGCCAAGCTTTGCCGATATCTTTTACGGCAACAGCTTTAATAACCAACTGCTGCCGGTGACGCTCAGCGATGAGCAGGTGGACGAGCTGTTCAAGCTGGTACAGGCGAGCCCGGGCATTAGCTTTGAAGTAGATCTTGAAGCGCAGGTGGTTAAAGCCGGGGATAAAACCTACAGCTTTAAAATCGACGACTTCCGCCGCCACTGCATGCTCAACGGTCTGGATAGCATCGGCCTGACGCTGCAGCATGAAGAAGCGATTTCTGCCTACGAGCGTCAACAGCCCGCCTTTATGAACTAACCTTTAAGCCCGGCGAGCAAGCCGGGCTTTCTCTTTATGCTCCTCTCTGGCGCACATGACTACGTATAATTTATAGATAAATTTATTCTTCCCGTCCTTTATCGTGCATTTATAACGGCGTAACCGGGCTATTTTTGTTTATATCCACAATGACAAGTAAATAATCAGCAGAAGTATTTAAAACAAACCGCCCAATATGTGAATTAACGGTTAACTCCATAGAAAACCCCTATAGCTCAGCACAAAAAAAAGCATTATTTTTCCCCTCCCCGGCTCGTTATCTTTCCTGACAGAGAAATATTAACTTTAGATACGTCACGTCGCCTGCCTCACATCGTGGGCCGCCTGCCGTTCTTGTGGAGAGCCTAAATGAGCCACTATCCTCATCTATTCAGCCCGCTAACCATCAACGGGATGACCATAAAAAATCGCATTATCATGCCGCCGATGGGTACCAATATGGCCACCCTGAATGGCGAAGTCTCGCAGGAGCAGCTTGAATACTACGAACTGCGGGCGAAAGGCGGCACCGGGCTCATTACCGTGGAAAATATCTGCATTGATTTTCCCTTCGCCTCCAATGGCACGACGCAGTTACGTATCGATAACGATCAATATATTCCGCGCCTGTTTAAATTAACCGAAACCCTCCATAAACACGGCGCTTGCGTAGCGATTCAGCTAAATCACGCGGGCGCTTCGGCTTATGCTTATCGCCTGAATGGGCAGACGCCGCTTTCGGCATCCAGCACGCCGTCGAAAAAGCACGGTAATATTCCGCGGCCAATGACTCACGAGGAAATTTATCACGCGGTAGACAAATTTGGCGACGCCGCTGAGCGCGTACGCCGCGCCGGTTTTGACTGCGTAGAAATTCATGGCGGCCATTCCTATTTAATTAGCCAGTTTTTGTCGCCGCTATTTAATAAACGTACCGACGAATTCGGCGGCAGTATCGAAAACCGCACCCGCATATTAAGCCTGATTATCGATAAGGTTCGCGCCTGCGTTGGACCACGTTTCCCGATAAGCCTGCGCATCAGCGCCGACGATTTCTTAAAGGGCGGCAACACGCTGGAAGATTCGCTGCGCATCCTCGAGCTGTGCCAGGATAAGGTCGACATTATTAACGTCTCTGCCGCGCAGAACGATAACCTGAATTTACAAATCGACCAGATGTCGCTGGAAGACGGCTGGAAGCGCTACCTCTCTCGCGCGGTACGCGATAAATTCCATAAGCCGACGGTCATCGCCGGCAACATTCGTTCGCCAAAAATCGCCGAAGATATCCTCGCCAGCGGCGATGCCGATCTGATCGCCATTGGTCGTGGTTTGATTGCCGAGCCTGAATGGGTACAGAAAGTACAAAGCGGCAATGAGCGTCTGATGCGTAAATGCATCTCCTGCAATATCGGCTGCGCGGATCACCGCATCGCCCGTTCTCGTCCGCTGCGCTGCTCGATCAACCCGGACATCATCCACGGCGACGCTTACAAGCAGCAGCGTGTTTCGCGCGAAACCAACGTTGTGGTAATCGGCGCCGGCACTGCAGGAATGGAAGCCGCCTGCACCGCCGCGGAAGTCGGCTGTAACACCTGGCTGCTGGAAGAGAAAAGCCACGTCGGCGGACTGGCCAGCACCATTGCGCTGCTGCCGGAGAAAAAGCGCATCGCCGATTTCCCGCAGTTTATGAAAAACCGCCTTTCCGGGCTCAGTAATCTGATGCTGCAGGTCGGTAAACGCGCCGATGTCGCTTCAGTCGCCGCGCTGCATCCACAGCTCATCGTCAACGCCACCGGCTCGGTTCCTCTGCTGCCGCCTATCGAAGGCCTGCGCGAGAACATTGACGCCGAAGGTGGCCGCCTGTTTTCAATAACCGGCATGATTGAACACCTTGACGCCTTTGCCGATGCCGCAGGTAAACGCATCGTCGTGGTTGGCGGCGGCGCCGTCGGCCTGGACGTCATTGAATACTTCTCAGCGCGCGGCGCCGAGACGGTGCTGATTGAAATGCAGGACGCGCCGGGACAGGACCTCGACATTATTACCAAAAACGCGATGTTGACCATGCTGGAAGAACACCAGGTGGAGCAACACATGCAGACCCGATTAACCGCCGTCGCTCCAGACCATTTCACCGTTAATACCGTCAACGGCACGTTCGACATTCCCTTCGACTATGGCTTTGTATGCCTGGGAATGCGCGCCAACCGCGCAGGTCTCGACGATATCGCCCAGTGGGCCGCCGCCAACAACGTAAAAATCATGAATATCGGCGACAGCCTGTCGGCCCGGAGAATTATCGACGGCGTGCGCGAAGGCCGCAACGTGCTGGAGATACTCGAAGACATGGGCGTACTCGGCAATCGCGAAGCGCAACAGATTCCATTTTTAACATATTGAGGATATTTATCATGGCAGAACGTCTTACCGGTCATACCGAACTGATTGGCCTAATCGCTACCCCGATTCGTCACAGCATGTCGCCGACCATGCACAACGAAGCCTTTGCCCATCTTGGCCTCGATTACGCCTACCTGGCGTTCGAGGTCGATAACCAGGAGCTAAAAGATGTCGTGCAGGGTTTCCGCGCGCTAAAACTGCGTGGTTACAACGTCTCGATGCCGAATAAAACCGAAATTTGCCAGTATCTCGACAAGCTTTCGCCGGCGGCGCAGCTGGTCGGCGCGGTCAATACCGTCGTCAACGATAATGGCGTGTTAACCGGCCACATTACCGACGGCACCGGCTATATGCGCGCGCTGTCAGAAGCCGGTATCGATATCATTGGCAAGAAGATGACCATCCTCGGCGCAGGCGGCGCGGCTACCGCCATCAGCGTACAGGCCGCGCTCGACGGCGTGAAGGCCATCTCGATCTTCAACCGTAAAGACAAGTTCTTCGCCAATGCCGAGCAGACCGTCGCCAAGATCCGCGACAACACCGACTGCGAGATCCATCTCTTCGATCTCGACGATCATGACAAGCTGCGCGCCGAAATCGACAGCAGCGTGATCCTCACCAACGCCACCGGCGTCGGTATGAAACCATTCGAAGGCCAGATGCTGCTGCCAAACGACAGCTTCCTGCGCCCGGACCTGATTGTCTCCGACGTCGTCTATAACCCGCGTAAAACCCATCTGCTGGAAGTGGCGGAGAAAAAAGGCTGCCGGACCCTCAACGGCCTGGGAATGATGCTGTGGCAAGGCGCGCGCGCGTTCGAAATCTGGACGGGCAAAGAGATGCCGGTTGACTACGTCAAGAGCATTCTGTTCTAAGAGGCAAGAGATGAAAAACAAATACATCCCTACTGCGGCAGGGCTGTATCTCAACTATCTGATCCACGGCATGGGGGTGCTTTTAATCACCCTCAACATGGCCCATCTTCAGGAACAGTGGGGAACAGACGCCGCTGGCGTATCGATCGTTATCTCCTCATTAGGTATCGGTAAGCTGGCGACGATCGTGACCGGCTTTTTGTCGGATCGCTTTGGTCGTAAGCCCTTTATCTATCTTGGGATCCTCAGCTACCTGATCTTTTTCGTCGGCATTCTGCTGACCAAAAATATCTATCTGGCCTACGTGTTTGGCATCATGGCCGGTCTGGCGAACAGCTTCCTCGACTCCGGAACCTATCCGGCGCTGATGGAGTCGTTCCCGCACTCCGCCAGCCGCGCTAACGTACTCATCAAAGCCTTCGTTTCCGCAGGGCAGTTCCTGCTGCCGTTCATTATCAGCCTGCTGATATGGGCGAATCTGTGGTTCGGTTGGTCGTTTGTGATCGCGGCGGTTCTGTTTGTACTGAGCGCAATTTATCTGCTCAAGATGCCGTTCCCCGACAGCCAGGCGGCCAAAAAGGAAGAGACTCCAACGGCGCAGACAGAAGCTTCCGCTAAGCCGCAAGCCAACAAACTGGATATGGTTGTCTTTACCCTGTACGGCTATATCGGCATGGCAACCTTTTACCTGGTCAGTCAATGGCTGGCGCAATATGGTCAGTTCGTGGTCGGCATGCCTTATGCCTCGGCGATCAAGCTGCTGAGCATCTACACCGTCGGTTCGCTGGTCTGCGTCTTCGTGACCGCCGCCTTTGTCAAAGAGGTGTTCAGCTCAGCGGTGGCCATGATCATCTATACCTGTCTGTCGATGGTCTCGCTGCTGTTAGTGTGCCTGTTCCCGACACCGGTGATGGTGACCGGCTTCGCCTTCGTCATCGGCTTTGCCGCTGCCGGCGGGGTACTGCAGTTGGGAGCGACCATCATGGCGATGAGCTTTCCGAATGGCAAAGGCAAGGCGACGGGGATCTTCTACACCGCTGGCAGCATCGCGAGCTTCACGATCCCGCTTATCACCGCCAGGCTTTCGCAGATTAGCATTGCCAGCATTATGTGGTTTGATTTCCTGATCGCCGTCATCGGCTTTGTGATCGCCCTGTACATCGGCTATCGTCAACTTCAGGCGCGCGCGGCGCAAAGAGTGTCCCGCACCAGCGTCACCGCCTGAGGTTCAACGACAACAATAATGGATACCTACATGACAACTGCAGTAACCGTAAAGAACATCACCTTCAAGGAAGGCGAAACCTTAATTTGCGTACCGCTGATCGGAAAAACGCTGGATGAGCTGCTGACTAATGCTCAGGGCCTGGTTGACGCCGGCGCTGATATTATCGAATGGCGCGTTGACCATTTTACCCACGTCCGGGAAATCCCCCAGGTGCTGGCCGCGCTGGCGGAAATCCGCCATACGCTGAAAGCTCTGCCGCTGCTGTTCACCTTCCGCAGTAAGAAAGAAGGCGGCGAAACGGAAATCAGTGACGAAGCGTACTTTGAACTTAACCGCCAGGCGGCGCTAAGCGGATTCGCCGATGTTATCGACATCGAGCTGTTTAACGATGAAGCGCAAATTCGCGCGCTGGTGAACGACGCCCATCAGGCCGGCGTAAAAGTGATCATGAGCAACCATGATTTCCATAAAACGCCGGCACAGGAAGATATTATCTATCGCCTGCGTCGAATGCAGGATCTGGGTGCCGATCTGCCGAAGATCGCGGTGATGCCGCAGTCGCCTCAGGACGTACTCACTCTGCTTTCCGCCACGCTGACCATGAAAGAGAAATATGCGACGCGCCCGCTGATCACCATGTCGATGGGCAAATCCGGCGGCGTGAGCCGGGTAACCGGTCGCTTGTTCGGTTCAGCGATGACCTTTGGCACCGTCGGCCAGGCCTCCGCGCCGGGCCAGATTGCCATTGCAAAGCTGCGTGAGCTGATGGACATACTGTCCTGATAACCATGCCGCCCGGAGCCAGTCTCCGGGCGCTTACTCAGTTGATTCTCTGGCTATCATTAATAATGACGTTTTTAAATGATTGAATCGCTGAGGAAAGTACCCTTTCCTTCATCGTTGCCAGGTAGATATAACGAGGGGGAATCTCATTTTTTATTTTCAGAATGTGCACGTTATAATTTGCCAGCGCGGAGATCCTCGGCATAATCGCAATGCCATAATCGATGCTAACTAACCCCGCCATCGCGGTATCTTCATCGACGTAGCAGGCGATATCCGGCACCAGTTTTTGCTGCATGAAGACATTATCAATAAAAGGCCGCAGACCGCTGTTTTCTGAGAAGTAGATATAGGGATAGTGAATCGTCTCAACCAAATCGACCTCATTTTCATACAATCGGGCAAGCGGGTGATCTTTCGCCGTCACCACCACCAGCTCCTGCTGAATGATGGGAATAAAATCGATGTCTGGTTCATCGGCAATATATGAGCAAATCGCCAGATCGGTTTTTCCTGCCTTTAATGCTTGTAATAACGAAAGTGAAGTGCCTTGCGTGAAGGAAAAAGTCACCTTGTGACTGGATGGTGAATTAGTGTATTTATTAATTAACTGCGGAACAACAAATTCACCCATCGTATAAATAAAGGCGATACGAATATTCTCTTTCTTTTCACTATCATTGTTTTGCAGCGTCAGGCGCCCATTCTCTAAAGAAGCGAGCGCATCTTCCACATAGGGTAAAAAACGTTTACCGCTTTGCGTAATTTTGACGTTGCGGCCTTTTCTGGCGAACAGCGCCACACCCAACTCCTTCTCCAGCTCAGATATGGCGTGGCTTAACGAGGGTTGAGTGATGAACAGGCTGGATGCCGCCTCGGTGTAATGTTCCGTCTCGCTCAATCGCTTAAAATAATAAAGTTGCTTCAGGTTCATTATTTTTGTCCGTATAATATAAGAATAAAACCACTGCGCCTAATATACCATGCGGCAGGTGGATAATACGCTACAACGAGCCAATATCAGATTCCCATCAAATATTATTTGATATTTTCTTTTGTGCGTAACAAGGCGTTGTCATTCATAGACACAGTCTATGAATCATTAGAGTATTTCTGCATGCATTAATACATGCAAAAATATTTTAAACTTTAAAGGAAATCTATATGTGTATACCTGACTCTCAGGGTAGCCTGGCGTCATCGCCCGGCGCGCTAAAAAGAAGCAGAACGCGTATTTTTATTTTATCGCTCTTATCGCTGGGTACGATGATTAATTATCTCGATCGTACCATTCTTGGAATCGTTGCTCCAAAATTAACCACTGAAATCCATATCGATCCGGCGATGATGGGCATTGTTTTTTCCGCTTTTGCCTGGACTTATGCGCTGGCGCAAATTCCTGGCGGCATGTTTTTAGACCGTTTCGGTAATAAATTGACCTACGCCCTGTCCATCTTCTTTTGGTCGCTGTTTACCCTGCTGCAAAGCTTCTCGCTGGGGCTGAAATCATTGCTCCTTCTGCGTCTGGGGCTAGGCGTCAGCGAGGCACCCTGCTTTCCGGCCAATAGCCGCATCGTCAGCAAATGGTTCCCCCAGCATGAACGGGCCAGAGCCACCGCTACCTATACAGTAGGCGAATACATTGGGTTAGCCGCCTTCTCGCCATTGTTATTTTTAATCCTGGAACATCATGGCTGGCGCACCTTATTTTTTCTAACCGGCGGGCTAGGAATTTTATTCACCTTCGTATGGTGGCGTTTTTATCATGAGCCGCATGAATCGAAAACGGCAAATAAAGCAGAACTGGATTATATTGGCGCCGACCAGGTTGCCAAAAAGAGTGAAAACATTCCATTTAACTGGCGTGATGCCAGGCGGCTACTGTGCTGCCGACAAATTATCGGCGCCAGTCTGGGGCAGTTTGCTGGTAACACTACGCTGGTCTTTTTCCTTACCTGGTTCCCTACTTATCTGGCCAACGAACGCCACTTGCCGTGGCTTCACGTGGGCTTTTTCGCCACCTGGCCATTCCTGGCCGCCGCGGTTGGCATCATCTTCGGCGGCTGGCTTTCCGATAGGCTACTTAAGCGTACGGGCTCAGCCAATATAAGCCGAAAACTTCCAATAATTTCTGGATTATTGCTTTCCAGTTGCATTATCGCCGCCAATTGGGTGAGCGCGAATTCGACGGTAATTATTATTATGTCGATCGCTTTCTTTGGTCAGGGAATGGTTGGTCTGGGCTGGACGTTAATATCTGATATTGCCCCGGATAATATGGCTGGGTTGACCGGCGGTATATTTAATTTCTGCGCCAACCTGGCATCAATTATCGCGCCACTCATCATTGGCGTGATTATATCAGCCACCGGTAACTTCTTTTACGCCCTCATTTACGTTGGAGTGACCGCCCTGATCGGGGTGATTGCCTACATCTTTATCATCGGCGACATCAAGCGAATCGTACTGAAGTAACGCTCTCTCCGCGCCGGGCCAGCATGGCCGGCGCGGAAGATTGACTTAAATATCTTTCACCCGGCTGGTCAAAAACAGCGTCAGCAGCGAAATCGCCGCGATTGTCCAGTAGACGCTGGCGTGACCATAGCTTTGCGACAGCGCCCCCTGAATCACCCCGGCCAGAATAACCCCGGTGGAGATACTGTTGGTAAACAGCGTGGTCGCCGCCCCGGCGCGCCCCGGCATCAGGTCCTGGAACCACAACATGCCGATCCCCGCGATGATACCAATAAAGATGGCGTTGAATAGCTGCAGCGCCAGCAGCGCCGTGCGGCCATGGAACATAATCAGCCCCACATAGAACAACACGCCGGCGGCGACTGCCGCCACCATCATTTTGCGTTTACCCCAACGCTTAACGTAGTAGCCGGCCAGGATCATCGCCGGAATTTCAAGACCGGCGGCCGTGCCCATCAGTATCCCCGCCAGGCTATCCGGCAGGCCAAGATCGCTACTGATCCACAACGGCATATCGATGATATACATGGTGTTGCAGGTCCACATCAGCGTTGAGGCGATAAATAGCATGCGGACGTTTTTATCGCGCCAGCCGCCTTCCAGTTCCGGCAGGCTGCTGCCTTCCTGCAGTTGCGTCACTCGCGCCACCGAAGGCAGCTTAAAGGCAATCAGCGCCAGGCTGATGACAAAAATCCCGGCGGCGATGGAAAACATGGTCGTAAAGCCATAATTCAACGCCAGCATAAAAGCCAGCGGCGGGCCAATGACCCACGCCAGCGACAGCTGGGCGCGCATCACCGAGCTGAACATCACCACTTCGCGAGCAGAGCTATCAGCGTATTCGCGGGCAAGAGCAAACAGCTGCGGCATTGCCGCATTGGCGACCGACGCCAGCATCACGCCACAGGTGATAAGCGTCAGATAATGGCGGTTGAAAGCGAACAGCAGCGCGTTACCCACCGCCATCAGGCAGCAGAACATAATTAACCGCCGACGATCGCCGCGGCTATCGGATCGTTTGGCCAGCGCCAGGCTCACCAGGATACCGGCAATCGCATTCACCGTATAAAACAGGCCGACCCAGAACGGCTGCGCGCCGACTTCACGACTAAGAAATAGACTGAGCGTCGGCGCCTGCAGCGCCCCGGCCACGCCCATCATAAAAGCCACCAGCATAAAGGCGGCGTAGACGCCGTTTAACCGTCGCCCCATCGTCATCAACCACAGCATGAAATATCCTTAACACACGCGAAGTAAACGAAAAAAGCCAGCAGAAGCAATCTGCTGGCGGGTGATTCTATACTCTGTGGATTTCGAGTTGCAGCCAATGCGCTTGCAGCCTGAAAGACGGCGAGTATAACACCAATACTCAGTCACACATGATGTCGGCAAGTCAACGATCGGAGGTCGGCGACGTAACTCCCCACTGCATCAATTCCTCCAGCATTTTCTGCTGCCTTCCTGCTAACTGGCGGGCCAGCCAGGACGCGCCCTGCGTCGCAGAAAAGTACCGTTGATAGAACTGCTTAGTGGTTGACCTCGTCATATTCATCTCCTTACTTCATCGAGGTTCATTATTGGCTTAATATAGGAACTCATAAATTGCTGAGTTTTCGTCAGGAGTTCCTCTTTTATGCCTTCCAGCCGTCTGCAACAACAGTTCATACGCCTGTGGCAATGCTGCGATGGCAGGTCGCAACAGACCACCCTCAACGAACTGGCGGAAATGCTCAGTTGTTCGCGCCGCCATATGCGCACCTTGCTCAATCTGATGGAAGCGCGCGGCTGGCTTGCCTGGGAATCCGAAGCCGGGCGCGGCAAGCGCTCCAGGTTGACCTTCCTTTATACCGGTCTGGCGCTACAGCAGCAGCGCGCCGAGGATCTACTGGAGCAGGATCGCATCGATCAGTTGGTGCAACTGGTTGGCGATAAAACCGCGGTCAGACAGATGTTGATCTCCCATCTTGGCCGCAGCTTCCGCCAGGGGCGCCACATCCTGCGCGTGCTCTACTATCGGCCGATGAAGAATCTGCTGCCCGGCAGCGCGTTGCGCCGTTCGGAGACCCACATCGCACGGCAAATTTTTAGCGCGCTGACGCGGGTAAATGAGGAAAATGGGGAACTGGAGGCCGATATCGCCCACCACTGGCAGCAAATTTCGCCTAACCACTGGCGCTTTTTTCTGCGTCCCGGCATTCATTTCCATCATGGCCGGGAGCTGGAGATGGCCGACGTTATCTCCTCGCTACAGCGCAGCAGCGAACTGCCGCTATTTTCCCATATTGAGCGCATCGTCTCGCCGACCGCCTGGACGCTGGATATTCACCTCAGCCAGCCGGACCGCTGGCTGCCCTGGCTGTTAGGGCAGGTCCCGGCAATGGTGCTGCCGCAGGAATGGCGCACGATGGATAATTTTTCCAGTCTCCCCATCGGTACCGGCCCTTACGCGGTCGCGCGCAATAATCAAAATCAGTTGAAAATCCATGCCTTCGAAGAATACTTCGGCTACCGGGCGCTGATCGATGAGGTTAACGTCTGGGTGCTGCCGGAAATTAGCGAAGAACCCAACGGCGGTTTAACCCTGCAGGGCAATACCGAAAGCGAAAAAGCCGTAGAGAGCCGCCTGGAAGAGGGGTGCTATTACCTGCTCTTTGATAGCCGCAGCCCGCTGGGCGGCAATGATGACGTGCGCCGCTGGTTAAGTTATCTGTTCCAGCCCGCCAACCTGCTGTATCACGCCGGCGAACACTATCAAGGCAACTGGTTTCCGGCCTACGGTCTGCTGCCGCGCTGGCACCACGCCCGCAGCCATGCCTGTGAAAAACCTGCCGGCCTCGAGTCAGTTACCCTCACCTACTATCGCGATCACGTGGAACATCGGGTCATTGGCGGGATCATGCTGGCGCTGCTGGCGGAACATCAGGTAAAGCTGAACATTCAGGAGCTGGAGTACGATGACTGGCATCGCGGCGAAACGGTGAGCGATATCTGGCTCAACAGCGTCAATTTCACGTTGCCAATCGATTTTTCCCTGTTCGCCTATTTATATGAAGTGCCGCTGATGCATCACTGCATTCCCATCGACTGGGAGGCTGACGCCAACCGCTGGCGCGCGGGCGAGTTCAACCCGGCGACCTGGAGCCAGCAACTGCTGGAGAAACAGCATATTGTTCCGCTGATCCACCACTGGCTAATGATTCAGGGCCAGCGCAGTATGCGCGGCGTGCGCATGAACACCCTCGGCTGGTTCGACTTTAAATCGGCGTGGTTCGCCCCGCCGGAACCCTGAATGCTTTGCGTCATCTAACAAAATCATTACACTATCGCCGTTCTCAACGGGGTGCTAATAAACATACGCAATATCATTCAAGTTGCATCAAGGCAGCAAGCGGGTGAATCCCCTGGAGCATAGATAACTATGTGACTGGGGTGAACGCGCGAAGCTAACGCAGATGCGGCTTGAAGGATGAAGCGTATGGGCTGAGAAAATACCCGTCGAACCTGATCCGGATAACGCCGGCGAAGGGATTTGAGGCCTACTCAAAATCCTTTGCCTCCCCATATACTGAGGTGCAAAGTGTTGAAAAAACTGCTTCCCCTGCTGGCGCTGGTCGCCGCCCCGGTCTTTGCTAAACCGATCCTGACCGTTTACACCTACGATTCGTTCTCCGCCGACTGGGGTCCTGGCCCGGCGGTGAAAAAGGCCTTCGAGGCCGACTGCGGCTGCGAGCTGAAATACGTCGCCCTCGAAGATGGCGTATCGCTGCTTAACCGGTTGCGAATGGAAGGCAAAAACAGCAAAGCTGATGTCGTGCTCGGCCTTGATAACAATCTGCTGGCAGCCGCGGCGCAGAGCAAACTGTTTGCCAAAAGCGGCGTTCCAGGCAGCGCGGTCACCGTACCTGGCGGCTGGGATAACGACACCTTCGTGCCTTACGACTACGGCTACTTCGCCTTCGTGTATGACAAAAACAAGCTGAAAAACCCGCCGAAAAGCCTGAAAGAGCTGGTCGAGAGCCCGCAGAAATGGCGCGTGATTTATGAAGACCCGCGCACCAGTACGCCGGGGCTCGGCCTGCTGCTGTGGATGCAAAAGGTGTATGGCGATAAGGCGCCGGAAGCCTGGCAGAAGTTGGCGGCCAAAACCGTCACCGTCACCAAGGGCTGGAGCGAAGCCTACGGCCTGTTCCTGAAAGGCGAAAGCGACCTGGTGTTGAGCTATACCACCTCGCCGGCTTATCACCTCATCGAAGAGAAAAAAGATAATTATGCGGCGGCGGACTTTACCGAAGGCCACTATCTGCAGGTTGAAGTCGCCGCGCGTACCGCCGCCAGCAAGCAGCCGGAACTGGCGGAGAAGTTCCTGAAATTTATGGTCTCGCCTGGCTTCCAGAACGCGATCCCCACCGGCAACTGGATGTACCCGGTAACTCAGGTCGCGCTGCCGGCCGACTTCAATAAGCTAACCAAACCGCAAACCACGCTGCAGTTCACCCCGCAGCAGGTCGCCGCTGAACGTCAAAACTGGATCGGTTCATGGCAACGCGCCGTCAGCCGCTAAGTTTCGGCTGGCTGATCCCCGGCGCCGCGGCGGCCTGCTTACTGGTCATCGTGGCGCTGGCGGCGTTTCTGGCGCTGTGGCTGGAAGCGCCGCAGGCCCCCTGGCAGACGATCCTCAGCGATAGCTATCTCTGGCACGTCGTTCGTTTCTCTTTCTGGCAGGCTTTTTTGTCGGCGCTATTTTCGGTGGTGCCGGCGATATTCCTTGCCCGCGCCCTGTATCGCCGCCACTTTCCGGGGCGCACGCTGCTGCTGCGCCTGTGCGCGATGACGTTGATCCTGCCGGTTCTGGTGGCGGTGTTCGGCATCCTCAGCGTCTATGGCCGCCAGGGGTGGCTCGCCGCGCTGTTCCACGCGCTCGGCTGGCAGTGGGATTTCTCGCCATACGGCTTACAGGGCATCCTGTTGGCCCATGTGTTCTTTAATATGCCGATGGCGACCCGCCTGCTGCTGCAGGCGCTGGAAAACATTCCCGGCGAACAGCGGCAGATCGCCGCACAGCTCGGGATGCGCGGTTTCGTCTTCTTCCGGCTGGTGGAATGGCCGTGGCTGCGTCGGCAGATCCTGCCGGTGGCTACGCTGATTTTTATGTTGTGCTTCGCAAGCTTCGCCACCGTGCTGTCACTTGGCGGCGGGCCGCGGGCCACCACCATTGAGCTGGCTATCTATCAGGCGCTAAGTTTTGATTACGACCCGGCGCGGGCGGCGCTATTAGCGATTATTCAAATGGTCTGCTGTCTTGGGCTGGTGCTGCTGAGCCAGCGCCTGAGCAAAGCCGTGGCGATCGGCGCCAACCAACTGCAGGGCTGGCGCGACCCCGATGACCGTCTGCATAGCCGCCTGTGCGATTTCGCGCTGATCGCGCTTGCTCTATTGTTGTTGCTGCCGCCGTTGTTAGCGGTAATCGTCGATGGCCTCAACGTCAATCTGCCGAAGGTGCTCGGCCAAGCCGCGCTATGGCAGGCGCTGTGGACCTCGCTGCGTATCGCCCTCGCCGCCGGTCTGCTTAGCGTTATCCTGACCATGATGCTGCTATGGAGCAGCCGCGAACTGCGGGCCCGCAATCTGCCGCTGGCCGGGCAGACGCTGGAGCTCAGCGGCATGCTCATCCTCGCCATGCCGGGGATTGTGCTGGCAACCGGATTTTTCCTGCTGCTCAATAACAGCGTCGGCCTGCCGGAATCCGCCGACGGCATCGTCATCTTTACCAACGCGCTGATGGCAATCCCCTATGCCCTGAAGGTGCTGGAAAACCCGATGCGCGATATTGCCGCCCGCTACGGCGCTTTGTGTCAGTCGTTGGGGCTACAAGGTTTTAACCGGCTGCGGGTAGTGGAGCTACGGGCGCTGAAACGGCCGCTGGCGCAGGCTTTGGCTTTCGCCTGCGTGCTGTCTATCGGCGACTTCGGCGTGGTGGCGCTGTTCGGCAATGAATCCTTCCGCACGCTGCCTTTCTATTTGTATCAACAAATAGGCTCCTACCGCAGCCAGGACGGCGCGGTCACCGCGCTTCTGCTACTGTTGCTGTGCTTTATCCTTTTTACCTTGATCGAGAAACTACCGGGACGCGATGCTAAAACTCAATGATGTCACCTGGCTGTATCAGCATTTGCCGATGCGCTTTACGCTCAGCGTCGAGCGCGGAGAACGCATCGCCGTGCTCGGTCCCAGCGGCGCCGGCAAAAGCACGCTGCTGAATCTGATCGCCGGTTTTCTGCCGCCGGCCAGCGGCAGCCTGCTGATCGACGGCGAGAAGCATAACGCCACGCCGCCGGCGCAGCGTCCGGTTTCCATGCTGTTTCAGGAGAACAACCTGTTTAACCATCTCACCGTCCGGCAGAATATTGGCCTAGGCATCCACCCCGGCCTGAAGCTGAACCGCGAGCAGCACGCGCAGGTCACGGCGATAGCCGGGCAGATGGGAATGGATACGCTGCTGGATCGTCTACCGGGCGAGCTTTCCGGCGGTCAGCGGCAGCGAGCGGCGCTGGCCCGCTGTCTGATACGCCAACAGCCGGTGCTGCTGCTTGATGAACCCTTCTCGGCGCTCGATCCGGCGCTGCGTCAGGAGATGCTGACGCTGGTCGCCGATGTCTGTCAGCGGCAACAGTTGACGCTGTTGATGGTGTCGCACAGCGTGGAGGATGCGGCGCGCATTGCGCCTCGTTCCATCGTAGTGGCCGAAGGGCGCATTGCCTGGGACGGCGCCACTGACGATCTGTTGAGCGGCAACAGCAGCGCCTCGGCGCTGTTGGGAATTAACGCGAAATGACCTTATGCAGGATCTCAAGGTAGACCGGCATCAGGGGATGGCGGAAAACAAACGTTAGCGCCGCTACCGCCAGCGCCGCCATCAACGGCGCCAGCCACAGCAGGCGTCCGCGCGGTAGCCAACGGGTCAGACGATCGCCGGAGGTTTTCGCGCTCCGCCACAGTCGCCAGCACAGCCAGCCCGCCAGCCACGCCAGCAGCGCCGCGCCCAGCAGCAGCCATTTGAAGCTGGCGCTGTTTTCATCGGCAGGAATATCAATCGCCGCCCCCGCCAGAATACCGGGGAGGAAATAGAGCGGCGGCCAGAGCAGGCAGCCAATAATATTCGGCAGCACAAACTTCGCCACCGGCAGGTCGAGCATCCCGGCGACCATTGGCACCAGCGGCCGCGTCGGCCCGACAAAGCGGCCGATCAGTATCGTCACCATGCTGTGCTGGTGCAGCGCGTGTTCGGTTTTCTCCAGCAGCGCGCGATTTTTTTTCATAAACGACCAGCGGTGTAACGGCTTTTTAAAGCGCCAGCCGAGCCAGAATGAGATCCAGTCTCCCAACAGGCAGCCGACAATCCCCGCCAGCCACGCCTGCCAGAAGTTAACTTCGCCGCTGCCGATGAGCGCCCCCAGGCCAGCCATCATGACCGTGCCGGGTAAAATAAGCCCCACCAGCGCCAGCGACTCAAGAAATGCCACCAGCATCACGGCTATCAACGAGTAGACCGTGGATTGGGTGATAAAGTGTTCCAGCAATGCCTGCATAATGTACCCGGTTAAAAAACGAAGCCCGGATTCTCCGGAGCCGTCACGTCGCCGTCAAGCCACCAATTGTCTTAATAGTTTACTGGCTGTGACATTTAAGCGGGTCATCATTTCACTTTCTTTACTTTTTATTCACATCCTGCGCGAAATTCACTGGGGCTGGCGCCGGTACATTTTTTAAAGACACGCGAAAAATAGAGCTGATCTTCGAAGCCAACGTTGCGGCCAACGCTGGCAATCGGCATCCGGGTGGTACTCAACAGCAGTTTGGCCTGGCTAATTCGCTGATCTTCCCGCCAGCCAAGTACGCTTATCCCCAACTGCTGGCGAAACAGGTGCGACAGACGCGAAGGCGACAGACAGACGTGCTGGGCGACGCTGGCGATATCGAAATGGCTGTCCGCCAGATGGTCGCTGATGTACTGGCAGGCATCGCGCACCCGGTTATCCAGCGGCGGATGCAGCGATTCGTTAATCGCCTCCATGCGCCGCAGTAGCAACTGTTCCAGCAGGTTAATCGCCAACAGTTCGGAATAACGTCCCGCCCCCTGACCGGCATCGACAATCTGCCCGAACAGCTCGCCAAACCGCGCCTGCCACTGTTCATCCGGGCGGAAGAAACCGGTCTGAGCGAAGATCGTCGGCCAGTTAAGCCATTCGTGCCAGTAGGCGCGTGGGCGGAAATAGACCCACTGGTGATACCACTCGCTGGCGTCGGGATGGCGGCCATAGTGATGAATCTCCCCCGGCGGAAACAGCAGCATATCGCCGGGGCGACAAACGAACTGTTCGCCGTGGTTGTTAATCACCCCCTCGCCGCGGATCGTCAGGTTGAGAATATAGCCTTTCATGCCCAGCGGGCGGTCGATAAAGAAATCGAGATAACCCTGCGCCTCAATCGGCGTCAGGCCGGTGACCAGATGAGCGTTAAAGGAATAGCCCGGAAGCAGCGGATCGTTTTGCGTTTCGGCCATAAGCGTCGTTCTCCACGAGGTATTTTTGACACCAATTGTCCATATTCATCATTTTATCGCCATCCGCGCCGTTGCGACTGCGATACCGGTGGGAATTTAGACAAAAACCCGCACAGTGAGCGAAAAAAGCGCTACCAGCACGCATTTCGCGTTGATCCAGCGCATAACAAAAGTGTCTATAAATACGGCAGGAAAGTCCACATCGAATATTTGCACGGCGTCACACTTTGCGAGGTGACAGCAATATAGTCCATAAGATTAGCGAATACGGCCTGACGGATTTGGCCGGGGATATCTACTGTTGCTGCATGAATGATTTCAGCATGGAGTAACAAGATGGCAATTGCGATTGGCCTCGATTTTGGTAGTGACTCAGTACGCGCGCTGGCGGTGGAATGCGCTACCGGCGCGGAGCTGGCCGCGAGCGTAGAGTGGTATCCACGCTGGCAGGAAGGGCTGTTCTGCGATGGGCCGAATAACCGCTTCCGCCATCACCCGCGCGATTATATTGAATCGATGGAATCGGCGCTAAAAAGCGTCCTGGCGGCATTAAGCGCAGAACAACGAGCGATGGTGGTCGGTATCGGCGTCGACAGCACCGGTTCAACCCCGGCGCCGATTGATGCTGACGGTAACGTGCTGGCGCTGCGCGAAGAGTTCGCCGACAACCCGAACGCCATGTTCGTACTGTGGAAAGACCATACCGCGGTGGAAGAGGCGGAAGCCATCACCCGCCTGTGCCACACGCCGGGTAAAGAAGATTACTCGCGCTATATCGGCGGCATCTACTCCAGCGAATGGTTCTGGGCCAAGATCCTCCACGTCACTCGCGAAGATAGCGCCGTCGCGCAGGCCGCGGCATCGTGGATTGAGCTTTGTGACTGGGTGCCCGCCCTGCTCTCCGGCACCACCCGCCCGCAGGATATCCGCCGTGGTCGCTGCAGCGCCGGGCACAAATCGTTGTGGCACGAGAGCTGGGGCGGACTGCCGCCCGCCAGCTTCTTCGACGAACTCGACCCGATTATCAACCGCCACCTTGCCTGGCCGCTATTCCGCGACACCTGGACTGCGGATCTCCCCGTCGGCAACCTGACCGCCGAATGGGCGCAGCGCCTCGGCCTGCCGGAGACAGTGGTGATTTCCGGCGGCGCCTTCGATTGCCATATGGGCGCGGTCGGCGCCGGCGCACAGCCTAACGCATTGGTTAAAGTTATCGGCACCTCCACCTGCGACATCCTGATCGCCGATAAACAGAGCGTGGGCAACCGCACGGTGAAAGGTATCTGCGGCCAGGTGGACGGCAGCGTGGTGCCGGATTTCATCGGTATGGAGGCCGGTCAGTCCGCCTTCGGCGATATCTATGCCTGGTTTGGCCGTATCCTCGGCTGGCCGCTGGAACAGCTGGCCCAACAGCACCCTGAATTGCGCGAGCCAATCAAAGCCAGTCAAAAACAGCTGCTGCCTGCGCTCACCGAAGCCTGGGCCAATAATCCGTCCCTCGATCACCTGCCGGTGGTGCTGGACTGGTTCAACGGCCGCCGCACGCCGAACGCCAACCAGCGGCTGAAAGGCGTTATTACCGATTTAAATCTGGCCACCGACGCCCCGGCGCTGTTTGGCGGGCTCATTGCCGCCACCGCCTTCGGCGCCCGCGCCATTATGGAGTGCTTCACCGATCAGGGCATTCCGGTCAATAACGTGATGGCGCTCGGCGGCATTGCGCGTAAGAACCAGGTCATCATGCAGGCCTGCTGCGACGTCCTGAACCGCCCGCTGCAGATTGTCGCCTCCGATCAGTGCTGCGCGTTAGGCGCCGCCATCTTCGCCGCCGTCGCCGCGGGCGTCTATCCGGATATCCCCGCCGCGCAGCGCAACATGGCAAGCGAGGTGGAAAACACCCTGCAGCCGCGCGCGCAGCAGGCGCAACGTTTCGAACAACTGTATCAGCGCTACCAGCAGTGGTCGGCTAGCTCGGAACAACACTATCTCCCTTCGGCTGCAAAGGCGGAAAACGCCCCGCAATCTCCGGCAGCGCTCACCCATTAAGGATACGAAAATGACGATTTTTGATAACTATGAAGTGTGGTTCGTAATTGGCAGCCAGCACCTGTATGGCCAGGAGACCCTACGCCAGGTGACGAAACATGCCGAACATGTGGTGAATAGCCTGAATGCGGAAGCAAAACTGCCGTGCAAGCTGGTGCTGAAACCGCTCGGCACCACGCCGGATGAAATCACGCATATTTGCCGCGACGCCAACTACGATGATAAATGCGCCGGATTAGTGGTCTGGCTGCATACCTTCTCACCGGCGAAAATGTGGATTAACGGCCTGACGCTCCTCAACAAGCCGCTGCTGCAATTCCATACCCAGTTCAACGCCTCTCTGCCGTGGGACAGCATTGATATGGACTTTATGAACCTCAACCAGACCGCGCACGGCGGCCGCGAATTTGGCTTTATCGGCGCGCGCATGCGCCAGCAGCACAGCGTCGTCACCGGTCACTGGCAGGATAAAGAAGCGCACCAGCGCATCGGCGCGTGGATGCGCCAGGCGGTTTCGAAGCAGGATACCCGCCATCTGAAAGTGTGCCGCTTCGGCGATAACATGCGCGAAGTGGCGGTAACCGATGGCGATAAAGTGGCGGCGCAGATTAAGTTCGGCTTCTCGGTCAACACCTGGGCGGTCGGCGATCTGGTGCAGGTGGTGAATAGCATCAGCGACGGCGATATCAACGCGCTGGTCGATGAGTATGAAAGCAGCTACCGCCTGACGCCAGCGGCGCAGGTGCACGGCGATAAACGCCAGAACGTACTGGACGCCGCGCGCATCGAACTGGGGATGAAGCGCTTCCTTGAGCAAGGCGGTTTCCACGCCTTTACCACCACCTTTGAAGACCTTCACGGCCTGAAGCAGCTGCCGGGTCTCGCCGTACAGCGCCTGATGCAGCAGGGCTACGGCTTTGCCGGCGAAGGCGACTGGAAAACCGCCGCTCTGCTACGCATCATGAAAGTGATGTCGACCGGTCTGCAGGGCGGCACCTCTTTTATGGAGGATTACACCTATCACTTCGACAACGGCAACGATCTGGTGCTGGGCTCGCACATGCTGGAAGTGTGCCCGACTATCGCTACCGCCGAGAAACCGATCCTCGACGTCCAGCCGCTGGGAATTGGCGGTAAGGCCGATCCGGCGCGTCTGATCTTCAACACCCAAACCGGCCCGGCGATCGTCGCCAGCCTGATTGATTTAGGCGATCGCTTCCGCCTGCTGGTCAACACCATCGAAACCGTCGCGACGCCGCACGATCTGCCGAAGCTGCCGGTGGCCAACGCGCTGTGGCAGGCACAGCCGGATCTGCGTACCGCGTCGGAAGCCTGGATCATCGCCGGCGGCGCGCACCATACCGTCTTCAGCCATGCGCTAACCCTCGACGATATGCGCCAGTTTGCCGAGCTGCAGGATATTGAGCTGACCGTCATCGACAACGATACCCGCCTGCCGTCGTTCAAAGACGCGCTGCGCTGGAATGAAGTCTATTACGGTTCAAAACGCTAAGAGGCCGCCCCTCACCCTAACCCTCTCCCCAGCGGGGAGAGGGAACCGACCGAGCGCGGTGTCGCCTTTATCCCACTCCCTTTGGGAGAGGGTCGGGGCGAGGGAACCGACCCTCGCGGTGTCAACTTTCTCCCTCTCCCTTTGGGAGAGGGTCGGGGTGAGGGAACCGACCGGCGCGGTGTCAACTTTTTCCCTCTCTCTTTGGGAGAGGAGTGGGGAGAAGGAACCGACCGGCGCGGTGTCATCTTACTCCCTCTCCCTTTGGGAGAGGGTCGGGGTAAGGGAACCGACCGGCGCGGTGTCATCTTTCTCCCTCTCCCTTTGGGAGAGGGTCGGGGTAAGGGAACCGACCGGCGCGGTGTCATCTTTCTCCCTCTCCCTTTGGGAGAGGGTCGGGGTGAGGGAACCGACCGGCGCGGTGTCAA
>NZ_JBYEZM010000008.1:0-178700 GCF_057624675.1 Klebsiella sp. PK01 | reverse complement strand
GTCTGGAAGCGGACGGGCAGAACTTCCTGCTGATGCACGCGATGGGCCCGAACGTGGCCGGGGTGATCGGCTCGGCGATCGCCGCCGGGGTGATGCTCAAGTACGTGCTGGCGATGTAGGCGGCGTCCATCCCGGATAGCGGCTTGCGCCTTATCCGGGCTACCCGTCCGCTCCGGTTTGTAACACCGGTAAGCGCAGCGCCACCGGGGAGAGGTTCCCGGATAGCGGCTTGCGCCTTATCCGGGCTACCAAACCAGCGCCCGACTCAATGGCTTTTGAGCGGGCGTTTTTCTGAATTTTTTGGATCTGTGCGCCATCTGCAGGTACCCGGACCGCCAAACGAGGAAACTAGCCATTTAATGTCTATCGGCCCTATGTACACCCGAAAAATAACCCACTGGTTTGCGCGGCGGTCCTTTCAGAACCGCATCTTCCTGCTGATATTATTTACCTCAACTGTCGTCATGCTGGGTATGTCCTGGTATCTAACAGATATTACCGAAGAACGTCTTCATTACCAGGTCGGGCAACGGGCATTGATTCAGGCGATGCAGATTTCAGCAATGCCGGAGCTGGTAGAAGCGGTACAGAAGCGCGATCTCGCCAGAATTAAAGAGCTTATCGACCCCATGCGTTCATTCTCAGACGCCACCTACATCACCGTCGGCGATGCCAACGGACAGCGTCTTTATCACGTCAACCCGGACGAAATCGGTAAATCAATGGAAGGTGGCGATAGCGATGAGGCGCTGTATAACGCCAAAAGCTATGTCTCGGTACGCAAAGGTTCGCTAGGTTCATCATTACGGGGTAAATCGCCGGTGCAGGACGCCACCGGGAAAGTCATCGGCATCGTGTCGGTCGGTTATACCATTGAACAGTTAGAAAACTGGCTCAGCCTGCAGATAAGCTCGCTACTGATCCCGATGGCGATTATCCTGCTATTGCTGCTGTACTGCGCTCGGCGCTTCTCGCTGCATATCAAAAAGCAAATGCTCAATATGGAGCCCCAGCAGCTCTCGCAGCTGCTCATCCAGCAAAGCGTGCTCTTTGAATCGGTGTTTGAAGGGCTCATCGCCATCGACTCAAATTATAAGATAACCGCCATTAATCAGACCGCCCGTCGTCTGCTTAATCTAAGCCAGCCGGAGCCCGTACTGATCGGTAAAAAGATCAGTAGCGTCATTGCGCAAGAGGCCTTCTTCTACGATGCGCCGCATGAGAATAAGAAAGACGCGATCGTCACTTTTAATCAGATCAAAGTGATCGCCAGCCGGATGGCGGTGATCTTAAATAATGCCCCACAAGGTTGGGTCATCAGTTTTCGCAGTAAAGACGATATCAACACCCTCAGTCTGCAGCTCAGCCAGGTACAGCAGTACGCCGATAATCTGCGCGCCGTGCAGCATGAACACCGCAACCTGATCTCGACCATCGCCGGACTGTTGTTTCTTAAACGCTACGATCACGCGCTGGATCTGATTCAGCAACAGTCAGAAAGCCACCAGAAGGTGCTCGATTTTATTGCGCGTAATTTCCAGGATAACCACCTTGCCGGGCTGCTGATCGGTAAATATTATCGGGCCAAAGAGCTTGGTCTTGAACTGGTATTCGACCCCGCCTGCTTCGTCGATATCCTTCCCACCGCGCTTTCTCCCAGCGAATGGATCTCGATCGTAGGGAATCTGCTCGATAACGCCTACAATGCCTCGTTACGCCAGCCGCAGGGATCGAAGCAGATCGAGTGTTTAATAAATAGCGACGGTCATGAACTGATCGTCGAGATCGCCGACCAGGGATGCGGCATTGACGAGACGCTACGCGATCGCATCTTTGAGCGTGGCGTCACCAGTAGCGCCAGCGCCGAGCACGGTATTGGGCTCTGGCTGGTGCGCAGTTACGTAGAACAAGCAGGCGGCACTATCGTCGTCGAAAATAACATTCCCTTTGGCACCATCTTTACCCTTTATATCCCCCTGACCCGAGATGAACATCATGGATAGCATTACTACTCTTATCGTTGAAGACGAACCTATGCTGGCGGAAATCCTGGTGGATACCATCAAACAGTTCCCCCAGTTCAACGTAATCGGCATCGCGGATAAACTGGAAAGCGCGAAAAAGCTGATGCGTCTCTACCAGCCGCAGCTGATCCTGCTGGATAACTTTCTCCCTGACGGCAAGGGGTTGGATCTGATTCGCCACGCTGTCAGCACTAACTACAAAGGGCGAATCATTTTCATTACCGCCGATAATCATATGGAGACCATCAGCGAAGCCCTGCGACTGGGAGTATTCGATTACCTTATTAAGCCCGTACACTATCAACGTTTACAACATACGCTCGAGCGTTTCGCCCGCTACCGCAGCTCATTGCGTTCGAGCGAACAGGCCAGCCAGACCCACGTCGACGCCCTGTTTAATATCCAGGCTCGCGAGCACACTGAACCTGCTGACGCGCCGCTGCGCGGGATCGATGAAAGCACCTTTCACCGCGTGCTGCAGCTGTTCTCCGACCCGGAAGTCGTGCATACCGCCGACTCTCTGGCCCGCATCCTCGGCAGCAGTAAAACCACTGCCCGCCGTTATCTCGAACAAGGCGTTAAAAACGATTTTCTGGAAGCGGAAATCAGTTATGGCAAAGTCGGCCGGCCGGAACGCATTTATCGCGGCAAACATCCCTACCCTGAGCACGTCTGAAACGCTTATTCGAGGGTATAGCTGACGATCATCTGCCCTTTTTTCATTTTCAACTGGCTGATGACGATATTTCCCAACGCCGCCAGACTAGCGACATGGGTACCGCCACAGGGATAAGCTGCCAGTTCGCCGAATCCTACGGCGCGCAGGCCATTAGCGAAGGTGATGCGGCGCGGTAAATCTTGCTTCTGCCACGCGCTCACCTGCGCCAGCAGCGCGCTGGCTTCCGGTAACGCGGCGCCAGCGCCGGCAGCAAACGTAATCCGTCCCTCTCCCGGCCAGTGATGCGCCTTCACCGGTCGCCAGCCGAACTGCTCGCCAGCCAGTCCCAGCAAGTGACCAGCAGAGTGCAAACGGGCATGCCGTTGCCGCACAGGCGCATCAATTCGTAGCTCCACCTCGCCTAACGGCAGCGGCTGAGCGACAATATGCAGGACACTATCGCCGCGCGTCGTGACCGCCATTACGGGCTGCTCATCGATCCAGCCGCGATCGGACGGCTGCCCGCCGCCCTGCGGATGGAACAACGTGCGATCAAGTTCAATGGCATAACCACCATCGGCTTCAGCGCTGCAGCTGATAATTTGTGCGCGCCCTTCGGTGGCGTCGCTGGCGTAATAAACACGTTCAGTCATGATTGTTCTCCTCTCTGTCAGCACAGTATATTGATAATATTGACCGCGATAATGGCCTCCACAACCAATGCACTTTTGCTTTGAGGGCACAAATGAATCTGCACCTTCTCCCCGACCTCGCCCTCTTCGTACAGATTGTCGAACAAGGCAGCTTTTCCGCCGTCGCCCGTCAGAGCGGGATTACGCCATCCGCCGTCAGTCGCAGCGTCTCGCGGCTGGAACAGGAGATGCGCTGCAAACTGTTGCATCGAACCACCCGCAAGCTGCGGCTGAGCGATGCCGGGAAAGCGGTATATGAACATGCGCTGGAAATGCTGGAAGCGGCGCGCCAGGCTATGGACTGCGCCGGAAGTACCCAGACGGTAGCGCAGGGTAAACTCACGCTGAGCGTACCAAAAGCCGTCGGGCGCTTTGTCATTCATCCGCTAATGATCGACTTTTTCAACCGTTATCCGCAGGTTGACGTTTGTTTACGTTTAGAAGATCGCGATCTCGACTTTATTGATGACGGCATCGATCTCGCGCTGCGTATTACCCATACCCCTTCCCCTGGACTGCATGGCAAACCGCTGATGCCGATCGTTCATGTCATCTGCGCCACTAAAGAGTACTTACAGCGCCACGGAATGCCGCGTACCCCGCAGGATCTGCGCGCGCATAGCTGTATCAGTCTTGGCGAAACGCCCGCCGACGCGCGTTGGAAATTTCGCCGCGAAGGCAAAAACGAAACGGTGCAGACGTACGGACGCTACGCCGCTAACCACACAGCGGTGCGTCTTGATGCGGTTAAACAGCATCTGGGGATTGGCAGTCTGCCACTGTTTACCGCCCGTGAAGCGCTGGCAAAGGGTGAAATCGTGCAGGTGCTGGCGGAGTGGGAGTTTATCAGCAGCTACTCTGGCAATCTGTGGCTGTTATGGGCGGGGCATAAGCATATGCCCGCCAGAATGCGGGCAATGATTGATTTTCTTAGCGAGACGGTTCCGGCGCTGAACGCAGGCAGCACATTGCCAAAGATAAAATAATAAACACCGGGAAAACGATCCCCGGTAAAAACCAGAAACCAGAGCGGCCAATATCATGCATCCGGCGAAAACCTACCGCCAATATTGGGATAATCATCGGTAAATGAAGCACAAAAGCCAACGGGAAGAGAAACAGACTCAAAACGCCATACCGGTAGTCATAAAGCGTAGCCAGATACCAGATGAGTAAAGGGGTTGCCACAATCAGGGCGTTGATAAGAAAAAATGACCAGAACTCACGGCGGTCAGAGCGTCCAACGAAATTAAAAGCCTGTTTCCAGCCTTTAAGATAGGCCTGTCCATAGGTCATGATATTCTCTCCATGAGAACGAATTAATGACAGCGGGGCACATCGGAGCCCCCTTCAAACCAAACACTCCTTAGCCTAAACAACGCTTCAGCATAATTTAATGTGCTGGCACAAGAAACGACATATTAATGTTGAAAAGATTGCTGGCAGAGAAACACTGCCAGCATGACCAGATATTAATTAGCGAGGATTAATTGATTTCTATTATAATTAATAAGACCACCGGCCTTAATAATCTCCTGCTCCGACGAGGTTAATTTCTCCATATAAAGCGTTATCTGCTTCACAGGTCGATTATCGCTGACTACAAAAGCGGTGATATCACTAAACTCACCGGTTAGTGCGCTTTTTATTGCCGGGATATAGATAAAATCGCCGACCTCGAAATCAGGCGCCTCTTTCATCTGCAGCGGCAGCATCCCCCAGTTAATCACGTTGGAACGATAGCGCTTGGTCGCATACTCCTGGCTAATATTGGCCAGCCCGCCAAGCACGCGCTGGCAGCTAGCGGCCTGCTCTCGCGCTGAGCCATCACCGGGTTTGACCGCATAGATCATGCTACCTATCTCAGTCTGTGCCGCGCTAATATTTTCCTGACCCGGTAGCAGACGTATCTGGGAAAATATATTTTCCAGCTGTGGATTTAAACGGCAAAGATCTTCACCCTTAACGCGTTGTTGCTCCATAACGGCAATTTTTTTAGCCCGCCCCACATACTGCGGATCGCGACGGGAGAGCGTAAATTCCGCCAGCCCCAGGGGGTTCGAACGAAACGATGATGTTTCCCCTGACGGTATCAGCTCGTCGGTAGTCGTTACCGGATCCATTATCTTTGCGGCGACCACTAACAGAACATTATCCGTTAATGCATTCATTTCCGGCCAATCTTTTATATTCGGGCCATAGATTAGCGGCTGCTGCGTAGCGCCTTTAACGAATCCCTGATAAACCCGGTTTTTATAGGGGGAAACATCAAATTCATATTCCGGAGCATCATGCCAGCAATCGAGCTCCGCCGCCGAGGTTAACAATCCCCCGTTAGCGGCCGTCGCGGCAATTGAACGCGCGTCCATCAATGCCACCGCCGACATCTGCCCATTTCCCGGCTTGGAACCTTCACGGTTCGGAAAGTTACGCGTCGTATGACGGATACTTAAGCCATTATGCATCGGGGTATCACCGGCGCCGAAGCAAGGACCGCAGAACGCGGTACGAATAATGGCGCCCGCACTCATTAAGTCATTGATCATTCCCTTCTTCGTTAACGCCATCAGCACCGGTTGTGAGGAGGGGTAAACTGAAAGCGAGAAAATATTATCGCCACAGGAGTGATGCCTCAGGGCATTCGCCGCCTGTACGACGTTGACATAGTTTCCCCCGGCGCAACCAGCAATAATGCCCTGCTGAACGCGTAATTTACCGTTCTCTATTTTGTCCAACAGAGACAGCTTCGCGCGTCCCAGCGAGATTTTCTCAGCTTCAATTTCAACCTGGCGTAAAATGTCCGGTAAATTCTGATTAAGTGTATCAATTTCATAGACATTGGCTGGGTGAAACGGTAGCGCAATCATCGGCTTGATGGTACTTAAATCGATTTCGATACAACCATCGTAGTAGGCCATCTCTTTTGCTGACAGCGCACGATAATCTTTCTCTCTACCATGAAGGCGTAAAAAATGCCGCGTCTCTTCATCGGTCTGCCAGATAGAGGATAAGCAGGTCGTCTCAGTAGTCATGACATCAATACTGTTTCGATAGTCGGTCGACATACTGGCCACGCCGGGACCAACGAATTCCATCACTTTGTTCTTCACATAACCGTTTTTGAATACCGCGCCGATTAATGCCAGCGCAATATCCTGAGGGCCAACGCCAGCGGCAGGTTTGCCAGTTAAATACACCGCGACGACATCGGGATAATCAATATCCCAGGTGTTTCCCAGCAGTTGTTTAACTAGCTCACCGCCGCCTTCACCGACGGCCATCGTCCCCAGCGCGCCATAACGCGTATGACTATCCGATCCCAGTATCATTTGGCCGCTACCAGCCATCATTTCACGCATATACTGGTGAATAACCGAAATATGTGGCGGAACGTAAATCCCGCCATATTTCTGCGCGGAAGTGAGACCAAAAATATGATCGTCGCTGTTAATGGTTCCTCCCACCGCACAAAGTGAATTGTGGCAGTTGGTTAAAACATACGGCAATGGAAAGCGGGTCATGCCGGAGGCTTTTGCCGTCTGGATGATGCCAACAAAGGTAAGGTCATGGGAGGTCATAGAATCAAATTTAATTTTTAATTTCTGTTCATCTCCCGAGTGGCTATGAGATGACAAAATTGACCATGCTATGGTTCCCTTTCGTGCAATCTCTTTGGCGACAGGATTGGCGCATTCCTGTTCTGGGATAATCCCATGCTGATGGGATAAATATACCCCACTATCATGTAATTTAATCATGACTTGTGTCCTTCAGATAGATTAAATAATTAGGCGATGCTTTTATCCGTATTATTACGAATAGAAAGGAAAAAATATCGGCAGTAAAATAAAGCTCACCACCACAGATATAATAATCAGCGGTAATCCGACCCTGACATAATCCATAAACCGATATCCTCCGGCGGAAAAAATCATCATATTCGCCGGCGTCCCCACCGGGGTCGCATAAGCACATGAACAACCAATGACAATAGCCATTAGCACCGCTCGCGGATCGGCCCCCATGGAATTCGCAATAGACAGACCAATAGGAATCAGCAAGGCCGCTGTTGCGGTATTCGACATGAAGTTCGTTAATACACAGGATATGATTAACACAGCACTTAACAGTAAGAACGGCGAAGCCTGTTGACCCAGCAGATCGATAATAGAACGGGCCATGATTTCACCCGCGCCAGTGGTTTCGAGTGCTTTCGCTAAAGCTAAAGTACCGCCAAACAGAAAAATCGTCTGTGAGTCAATTGACTGGTAGGCCTGTTTTTCAGTAATCACTCGCGTAATAACCAAAAATAAGGCGCCAATTGAACCAATAATTGCAATTGGCAAACCAATGACGCTCTCAAAAATCATGCCCAGTACGGTAAATACCAACACTAAAACCGCAATAACTTGCTTATATTTAGGACAGTCAACTTTCCTTCTCTTTTCTGCTTTTCCCTCGGTACGCACAGATTGTGCCGGTAACAATTTATAACCTATTGTCAAAAAGTAGATGATCCCGCAAAGCAGCATAGGGATACCCAGTTTGGCATACTCGAAAAAACCGAAGCGTTGCCCGACTTGT
The DNA here is from genome assembly GCF_057624675.1 of Klebsiella sp. PK01. Classification (NCBI taxonomy): domain Bacteria; kingdom Pseudomonadati; phylum Pseudomonadota; class Gammaproteobacteria; order Enterobacterales; family Enterobacteriaceae; genus Klebsiella; species Klebsiella sp. PK01. The sequence continues at coordinate 170,742 of NZ_JBYEZM010000008.1, read as the reverse complement.
TCCAGCGCCGACTGGGCGATCAAATTACCCGGCGAGCCAATAAGCGATAAGTTTCCACCCAGCGCCGACGCAAACGCTAATGGCATCAACAAACGAGATTGCGCATAGCCAGACTTCACCGCGGCGCCGATAACTACGGGGATCAGTACCGCGGCCGTTCCCGTGTTAGACAGAAAGCCGGAGAGTATTCCGCAAACCAACATGATAATAACGATGAGTTGCTTCTCCGAGCGTGCGTAACGGGTAACTATTCCTCCAATTTTATCTGTGACGCCAGTTTCGAATAAGGCGCCGCCAACCACAAACATGGCGACAAATAAAATGACATTCTGGTTAATAAACCCCGAGAAGGCCGTTTTCACATCAAACACGCCGGTTACGACCAGGACAATGCATACGATCATCGCGGTCGCCGCCAGCGGGATCTTCTCCCAAATAAACATCACAATTGAAAATAACAATAGTGACAATGTAATTGTTACTGGAGACATAAAAATGCGACACTCCATTTAGCGTTTTTAAAATATATCCTTGTTCCATGAACGCAGATTATAAAAAAGGTCAAAATCAAGATTTAATTTATTAGATTACCTTCCAGTACATTAATAACTCCCACCACCATACCCCGATGGTGATATGCAGGATGAACGTCAGCAGCGCCAATATACCGCCGACAATCCACCACGATTTAATATCATTATAACCAACGCCAAATATCACCGGGCCAGCGGCCCCGCCATAATGGGTGACCATACCGCCATACGAATTACTAAACAGCAGGGCTAATGCGGTTAACATCACTGGCGCACCGGAAACATTCGCCAACATAGCGAAGACCGGGACCATCGCCACAATATAAGCGCTGCCGGAGGCGAAGAAATAACGCACTAATATACTTAATGCTACGATAACGACAAAAGCCAGCGTGCTATGAGTGCCAAACGATATATTGTCCTTCAGCAATTCAGCTAACCACAAGAAAAAGCCCACTTTAGATAATAGTGAACTCAAGCCAATGATCCCGCCGTACCAAATCAGGGTATTCCATCCCCCTTTATTTTTTATCACATCATCCCAGGTGACGATTTTTAACACCAGCATCAATGCCATGACACAAATAGCTACCGTTGATTCGTTAACGCCAAGCGACTTACTAAATACCCAACCGGCTAATGCCATGACAAACAGGCAGGAGAGCATTTTTTCACGTAAGGTCATCGGCCCTAAAGACTCAAGACCCTCTTTGGCAATTGCCTTATTATCCACTTTCTTTAACTCTGGTGGATATAACTTATAGGTAATGAGCGGTGTTAATAACAGCATAATAATGCCAGGTAATATTCCGGCTAATGCCCATCCGCCCCAGCTCAATTTGATATGACAAATATCTTCAATCATTTTGAGCGCCAGTATATTCCCAGCCATTGCGGTAAAGAACATATAACTGGTCGTTTTGGTAACCATATAGACGTTAATCATCAAATAATGGCCAACGCGTTTTGCCGTATGCTCCGGTTCCGAGCCTAACGCAACAGCCACGCTATTGATGATAGGTAAGACGATACCGCCGGCGCGAGCCGTATTCGACGGTGTCGCGGGGGAAAGGATGAGATCAAGAAAGGCGGTAACATAGCCTAAGCCAAGCGTGGTACTCCCTATCTTGCCAATAAGAATATAAGCAATCCGCTTACCTAAACCAGTAATAACAAAGGCAGCACTTAAGGTAAACGCTGAGAAAACCAGCCAGGTAGTTCCCGATGCATAGCCACTTAATACACTCGATGATTTTATTACGCCATCACCTAAATTACCAATAACGACCATTGATGTGGCGACAGCGACTAACAATATTACCGGTTCAGAAAACGGCTTAATAACCAAACCAACAATCGCCGCCAGATAAATCCCTGATAGCACCCAAGCCAGTTTGGTCAATCCCGCTGGAGCCGGAAATAGACTAATAAGCAATGGGATGGCGACAAGCACTAATAGCTTGCATACTGTTTTTTTATCCATTTCGATCCCTTACCTGAATAAAATTATAGAAGAACACTGATTAAGTTATTCAGGGAGATAAACCATGCCAGAAAGAATCTTACGTGCGGTACGAATAACCGATGCGCGAATATTTTCAGGATTTCCATTCGCGTTACTTAAGTTCACCTCAATGCTGCCGCTAGGGTGTTCAACGCTAATTAATCCTTCACCAGACATTCGCGTAAGCTCATTAACCACGGTGTCGGCGATAACACAAGAACTCGCCAGACCGATAGCACCCGTAATCGCCAGAGACTTATGGCAGCTGTGGGGCATGAAATAACGCACGCTCATTGTTCCGCCGTGTTGCGGTGGAGCAACCAGTACCGGTTTAGGTATAACCATGTTGGATACATCGCCAAACCCCATTGCCGCGCCAGCTTGTTGACGTATAGATTCAAGACGCTGGAAAAATGCACTGTCCTTGTCTAATTCAGCAGCAGATTCATATCCGGTTTTACCGAGACTGTGTGCAGGGATAATCACCATCGGCATCGCCATATCAATACACGTGACGCGAATATCATCAAAAATATCGACCCGGTTACCGGTGGGGAAAAGTTGGCCCGACTTCGCCCCGGCGGCGTTTAGAAATGTCAGAGCAACGGGAGCCGCCTGCCCGGGAACGCCATCAATATGGGTATTCCCTTCATAAACGACCTGGCCGTTCGGTGTTTGAATGTCAGCATCGACAAAGGTATTGGTATTTACGTTTCTGATACGCACCCGCGTTACCGGTGAACTCGCCGCGATGAGACCTTTTTCGATAGCAAATCCACCTACCGCGCACAGCATATTACCGCAATTAGGCGTGGTATCGACCCGCCGTTCATTGACAATGACCTGCACAAATAAATAGTCAATGTCTGCTTGTGGGCTGGACGATTGACTGACAATAGCCACTTTACTGGTTTGCGGGCTACCACCGCCAATACCATCAATTTCCAGTTCATGGCCTGAACCCATGATGGTTAATAACGCCTCATCACGTTTTTGAATATCTTCAGGTAGATCATCCGCTAAAAGGAAAGCCCCTTTTGACGTTCCTCCACGCATGAGAACACACGGAATTTGTTTCATAACACGCTCCTTACAAATATAGAAGAAAAAGAATAAATAAACGGGGCGTGAATTTAATGAACTTAATGTATTTAAAGTTTTTTATTTACTTTATTATTCATTAATCGCACAACCGTTCACCATCTGATTCTACTTGCAAGGCGGATAGTGATTGATAAAATATGAAAATAAGACTTATACCTACAAAACATTAATAATAACTATCGGCACGGTAATAATTAACAAGGCCATTCTACATATTAATAATTCATCTCAGATTACGGAGTAACAATGAACAATGAACTATCCGGTATGAAAGCCTTTGTCACTGTTGCCGAACTGGGTTCATTTAGCAAAGCCGCTGAAGTACTTAACCTGACGCAACCCGCCCTAACCCGAAAAATACAGAAAATAGAAAGTAATCTTAATACCCCGCTTTTCGAACGAACCACCCGAAAAATCATGCTCACCCAGGCAGGACAAATGCTTCTTCCTAAAGCGAAATCACTGATTGCCAGCCTAGATGCCGCCATTTTCAACATCAGCAATCTGACTTCGAATGTGCATGATACGGTAACGCTTTCTTGTATCCCGACGGCGGTATTTTATTTTTTACCACGTGCTATCGTTCAATTTAATCAGCGCTATCCCCACATCAAAGTTCGAATTTATGAACAAGGTATAGAAAATTGCATGACTTCGGTGAGAAAAGGCGAAGTCGATTTTGGAATAAATATGAACTTCATCACACATCCCGACATCGAATTTAGCCCGCTGGTCAACGAACCCTTCGTGCTGGCTTGCCGGCAGGATCATCCGCTCGCCAGTAAAAAATTAGTGGAATGGCGCGAGCTCGTCTCGCAGAGATTAATAGGCGTCAGACGCTCAAGCGGTAATCGGCAACTTATTGAAAGTTGCCTGCAGGATAAACCGTGGAGGTTAGATTGGTTTTACGAAGTCAGACATTTATCCACCTCTCTGGGTCTGGTCGAGGCGGGGCTTGGCATATCGGCTCTGCCCTGCCTGGCCATGCCGCATCACGCTAACAGCGCTGTCGTCAGCGTGCCGCTGGTTGAACCGGTCATCAGGCGCACGCTTGGTATGATTCGCGTTAAAAACCGTCCTCTTTCCGCGGCGGCTGAACGCTTCGCTTCATTATTGCTACTCATGTGGACGGATGAAGCGAGCGAGTTATGGTGTAATGTGGTCGATTCACACTAGCTTTACCTGTCACGGCGCGAGAGCGAAAACCTCCGCCGCCCAACGTTGAAAACCAGTGATATCCAAATCCAGCGCCACTTGGGCGTTGGCCGGTTGTCCCAAACGCCCTTCGATATCCACCACGGTGGTGCCGGCCGTCCAGGTCCCCTGCGTCTCCACCGCTACAAAGCAGGGTTTGAGCGTAAATAGATCCGGGCGAACCAACCACGCGATAGCGCAGAGATCGTGCATTCTCAGGCCGCCGCTCATACTGCCGCTGCGATAGTGGCTAAACAGCGCATGAAGCATTTTACCGGTTTGATTGAGCGTCGGCAGGGTTGCCAGATAGTCCGCACTCAGCAGCGCCTTATTGGTGACATCCAGTCCGCACATCACAATGTCCAACCCACTCTGGAAGACTTTCGCGGCGGCTTCCGGATCGATGGCGATATTAAACTCGGCGTTAGGGGTAAAGTTGCCGCGACCGGCCGAGCCGCCCATCAGCACCAGTCGACGAATATTAAACAGGCACTCAGGATACTGCGTAATCAGCAGAGCAATATTGGTTAGCGGGCCGATGGCCACCAGTGTCACGGGTTCCGGCGCGTGCATCAGCGCATCGCGAATTGCCTGAAAAGCCGGTTTAGCCAGCGGCTGGCGGTTATGCTCGACGAAATCATAGCCCTCCATGCCGGATTCGCCGTGCACCGAGGCGGCATCGCGCAGCGGACGCACCAGCGGCATCGATGCCCCTTGCGCCAGTGGTACATCAGCATTCCAGAAATGCAGCAACTGCAGCGCATTGCGGGTCGTCTTCTCCACCGAGACATTACCCGCGACCGTCGTCATGAGTTGCAAATCCAGCTGCGGTGAGAAGAGCGCGGCGGCGATCGCCGCCGCGTCGTCAATACCCGGATCGGTGTCGAGAATAATCGGTAAGCGCATGGTTTTCTCCCAAAAAAAATGCCAGACGTTAAGTCTGGCATCTTCTCATACTGATGGATGAAAGAACTTACTCTACTTCACGGACATCCACACGCAGCTCTTTCGGTACTTCAAAAACGATATTCTCTTCACGGCCTTCCAGCGGCACCGCTTCGCCGCCGCCCAGCTCCTGCAGGCGGGCAATCACGTTCTGCACCAGGATATCCGGGGCCGATGCGCCCGCCGTTACCCCAACGCAGGCAGCGGATTTCACCCACTGTTCCTGAATATCGGTGGCATCGTCGATAAGATAAGCCGCTTTCCCCATCCGCTGCGCCAGTTCGGCCAGACGGTTAGAGTTAGAGGAGTTTTTCGAACCGACCACCAGCACCACGTCAGCCTGTTCCGCCAGCGCGCGTACGGCTTCCTGACGGTTAGTCGTGGCGTAACAAATATCGTCTTTACGCGGGCCGACGATTTTCGGGAAGCGCTCGCGCAGCGCGTCGATAACGTCAGAAGTATCGTCGACGGAGAGCGTGGTCTGAGTCATAAACGACAGTCGGGCATCGTTTTTCACTTCCAGCGTCAGCACATCTTCCGGCGACTCAACCAGGTACATGCCCCCTTCCGGGTTATTGTACTGACCCATGGTGCCTTCAACTTCCGGATGCCCGGCGTGGCCGATCAGAATCGACTCTTCGCCGCGGCGGCTGGCACGGGCGACTTCCATATGGACTTTGGTCACCAGCGGACAGGTGGCGTCGAAAACCGTCAGGTCACGACTCTTCGCTTCATTGCGTACCGCCTGTGAAACGCCGTGAGCAGAGAAAATCAGGATCGCGCCGTCCGGCACTTCGCTAATCTGTTCGATAAAAATCGCTCCACGCTGACGCAGGCTATCGACGACGTAGCGGTTATGGACGACTTCGTGACGAACGTAGATTGGCGCGCCGTACAGCGTCAGCGCGTTTTCGACAATGCTGATAGCGCGGTCAACGCCGGCGCAAAAACCGCGCGGGTTAGCCAACAGGATCTGCATCTTACCCCTCCAGCGCCGGATCGACTTCCAGCACTTCAATATCAAAATGAACGGTGCGCCCGGCCAGCGGATGGTTGAAATCAACGGTAATAGAGTCGCCGTTCACTTCGCGGATCACACCGGGCATTTCGCTGCCATCCATTGCGGTAAAGAGCATAATCGCGCCGATTTCCGGCTCGCCGGCGTCGATAAACTCGCGGCGAGAGAAGTACTGGATCAGATCCGGGCTAGGTACGCCAAAGGCGGCGTCAGGTTCCAGCGAGAACGTGGTTTTATCGCCGGCTTTCAGCCCCAGCAGATGCTGCTCCAGCCCTTCGGAAAGCGAGGCATCACCAAGACGAAACAGCGCCGGTTTACCGTTGCCGCGCGTGGACTCGGCGGTGGAGCCATCATCCAGTTTTAGCGTGAAGTGCACCAGCACCGCGCTGTTGCTCTGTACAGAGTTAGACATGCAGGTTTGCTCTTTTACATTACCGCCGCTTGTTTGCCCGGTGGCGCTGCGCTTACCGGGCAACAAGGGCCGATGTATACTGTAGGCCGGATAAGACGCTTTAGCGTCGCCATCCGGCAATTTTTTATGCTGTTTTTTTATCACTGGAAGGCAAGAAGCCTTCCAGCACAATCAGCGCCGCGCCGATGCAGATGGCGCTATCGGCAAGGTTGAAGGTGGCGAAATGCCAGTCGCCGACGTAAAAGTCGATCATATCGACCACAAAGCCGTGCCACAGGCGGTCGAACAAATTCCCTAACGCGCCGCCAATGATCAGCGCGTAGGCAATGTTGTTCAGCTTTTGCGTCGCCTTCGAACGGTACATCAGCACCGTCAACACCACACAGATGCCGACCGCAATCCCGGCGAAGAACCAGCGCTGCCAGCCGCCGCTATCGGCGAGGAAGCTAAAAGCCGCGCCGTAGTTGCGCGCATAATGCAGATTAAGCGATGGAAACAGCGATACCGTCTCCCCCAGAGCGAAGTTCTGGAGGATCAGGAATTTGCTGCCCAGATCGATAATCAGCACGGCTACGACGACCCACATCCAGCGTAGCCCCGTTGAACAGATCGATTTACTCATCAGGCGAATTTACGTTGCTCGCCGTCACCGGCGACGTTACTGACACAGCGACCGCAGATTTCCGCGTGTTCCGCCACCTTGCCGACGTCGCTGGTGTAATGCCAGCAGCGTGGGCATTTCTCGCCTTCGGCTTTGCTCAGGACCACTTTCAGCCCTTTCAGCAGATCGCTCTGCCAGGCATCAGCCGGCGCCTGTGCATAATCGGCAACGTTAGCGCCGGAGGTCAACAGGACAAATCGCAATTCTTCGCCCAGCGCGTTGAGCTTGGCCGCCAGTTCGGCATCGGCATACAGCGTAACCGCCGCTTCCAGAGAACCGCCAACTTTCTTGTCCGCACGCGCCTGCTCAATCACCTTGTTGACTTCGCCGCGCACTTTCAGCAGTTCATCCCAGAAACCGTCGTTCATCGCTTCGTCGTCGGCCAGGCCGAACAGGCCTTCATACCACTCGCCGGTAAAGACGTATTTTTCACGCTCGCCCGGCAGGTAGCCCCAGATTTCGTCCGCGGTGAAGGACATGATCGGCGCCATCCAGCGCACCAACGCTTCCACAATGTGGAACAGCGCGGTCTGGCAGCTGCGGCGCGCCACGCTGTCCGCTTTCGCGGTGTACTGGCGGTCCTTGATAATATCGAGGTAGAACGAACCCATCTCGATGGAGCAGAAGCGCATCAGGCGCTGTACCACTTCGTGGAAGTCGTAGGATTCGTAGGCTTTGAGGATATCTTCCTGAGCCGCCTGCGCGCAGCCGACCGCCCAGCGATCCAGAACGACCATCTCTTCCGGTTTGACCATGTCTTTTGCCGGATCGAAACCGTTAAGGTTCGCCAGCAGGAAGCGCGCGGTGTTACGGATACGACGATAGCTGTCCGCGGCGCGTTTGAGGATCTCATCGGAGACCGCCATTTCGCCGGTGTAGTCGGTGGAAGCCACCCACAGACGCAGAATATCGGCGCCCAGTTTGTTCATCACGTCCTGCGGGCTAACGGTGTTACCGATAGACTTGGACATTTTGCGGCCCTGACCGTCGACGGTGAAGCCGTGGGTCAGTACCTGACGATATGGCGCTTTGCCTTTCATCGCCGTGGAGATCATCAGCGAAGACATGAACCAGCCGCGATGCTGATCGGAGCCTTCCAGATACATGTCCGCGGCGTGACCGGCGAATTCCGGACGCACATCAACCACCGAAGAGTGGGTAGACCCGGAGTCAAACCACACGTCGAGGGTATCCGGCACTTTTTCATAGCTGTCGGCGTCATCGCCCAGGATGTCGCGGGAATCGAGATCCCACCATGCCTGGATGCCGTCAACTTCAACGCGTTTCGCCACTTCTTCCATCAGTTCGAGGGTACGCGGATGCAGTTCGTGAGTTTCTTTATGCACGAACAGCGACATCGGCACGCCCCAGGTACGCTGACGGGAGATACACCAGTCAGGACGGTTGGCTACCATCGATTCGATACGCGCCTGGCCCCAGTCCGGGATCCACTGCACGCCCTTGATCTCTTTCAGAGACTGCGCGCGCAGGCCTTTCTGATCCATGCTGACGAACCACTGCGGGGTGGCGCGGAAGATGATCGGCGATTTGTGGCGCCAGCAGCACGGATAGCTGTGCTGCATTTTTTCCACGTGCAGCAGCGCGCCGCTGTCACGCAGCATCTCAACGATGATGTCGTTGGCTTTGAAGACGTTGATACCGTCCAGAGACGGGTAAGTACCTGGCAGGTAAGAACCGTCCGGGCCAACCGGGTTGGCGATTTCCAGACCGTATTTCTGGCTGATAGTGTAGTCGTCCGGACCGTGGCCGCCGGCGGTATGCACCGCACCGGTACCCGCGTCCAACGTCACGTGGTCGCCAAGGATAGCCGGCACGTCAAAATCGAGGAACGGATGCTTGAAGCGCATCAGTTCAAGTTCGGAACCTTGTACCGCCGCCAGGATGGTGTAATCCGCCACGCCAATGCGCTGCATCACGCTTTCAACCAGGTCTTTCGCCAGGATCAGCGCCTGACCGTCAACCTGCACCAGCGCATAGTCGAACTCAGGCGACAGAGAGATGGCGCGGTTAGCCGGCAGGGTCCACGGCGTTGTGGTCCAGATAACCAGCGAAACCGGGCCAGTGGCGTCGACTACGCCGAATTTGGCCAGTACCGCGGCTTTATCTACCGCGTGGAACGCCACATCGATAGACGGAGACGTTTTGTCATAATACTCAACTTCCGCTTCCGCCAGCGCGGAACGGCAGTCAACGCACCAGTGAACCGGCTTAGCGCCTTTATGCAGGTGACCGTTGCCGATGATTTTACCCAGCGCGCGGATGATATTGGCTTCAGTTTTGAAGTCCATGGTCAGGTACGGACGCGACCAGTCGCCCAGTACGCCCAGGCGGATAAAGTCTTTACGCTGGCCGTCGATCTGCTCGGCGGCATATTCACGGCACTTGGCGCGGAATTCTGCGGCGGTGAATTTCTCGCCCGGCTTACCGTATTGCTGCTCGACTTTCAGTTCGATCGGCAGACCGTGGCAGTCCCAACCCGGAACGTACGGCGAGTCAAAACCCGTCAGTCCTTTGGACTTAACGATAATGTCTTTCAGAATCTTGTTAACCGAGTGACCAATATGAATGCTGCCATTCGCATAAGGAGGGCCATCATGCAGAATGAAGGTTTTTTTGCCTTTTTTCGCCGCACGGATGATGCCGTACAGGTCATCATCGGTCCAACGCGCCAGCATTCCCGGTTCGCGTTTGGCGAGATCGCCACGCATCGGGAACCCTGTTTCCGGCAAATTCAGGGTGGATTTATAGTCACTCATCAGATTCTCGGTTCCGTTATTTCGGTTTGATAAATACCAGTAGGATTATCCCTGCCTGGTGAGCCCAAAGTACTCGCGGGCCGTTAACTCATCTCGTGCGATTTGCGCTTTTAGCTCATCCAGCGACGCAAAACGCTGCTCGTTACGTATTTTTTTACGCAGTATTACATCTATATGGCGACCGTAGAGGTCCATTACAACGTCCAGAAGGTGAACTTCCAGCTGCTGCCGCACGCCGGAGACCGTTGGACGAGTGCCAATGTTGGCGACGCCGGGTAATGGCTTATCGCCGAGCCCTGCCACTTCTACCGCAAAGACCCCTTTAACCGGGGAAACCTGACGACGCAGCGGTAAGTTCGCCGTCGGGAAACCTATGGTGCGCCCCAGCTCATCGCCGTGGACGACGCGACCAGAGATGGTAAACGGATGCCCCAGCAGGTTTTCCGCCTGCGCGAGGTCATCGTCGGCCAGCGCCTGACGCACCGCGGTGCTGCTAATACGTACGCCGCCTTCACAGAAGGTCTGAGTGCTGGTGACGTCAAAACCGTACTCCGCCCCGGCCTTCTGTAATAACAAGAAATCCCCCTGACGACCAGCGCCAAAGCGGAAATCATCCCCCACAGCAAGGAACTGCACGCCAAGCTGGCGCACCAGCAGTTCGCTGATAAAATCTTGCGCCGTCAACGCGGCGAAACGCCGGTCGAAACGGACACACAGCACGTAGTCGACGCCGCTTTCCGCCAGGTAACCCAGCTTTTCACGCAGCCGCGTGATCCGCGCCGGCGCTTTATCGGCGGCAAACAGCTCCAGCGGCTGCGGCTCAAAAATCATCACCACAACCGGCAGACCGAGCTGGCGGCCCTCTGCGCGCAGGCGCTGCAGCAGCGCCTGATGCCCGCGATGCACGCCGTCGAAATTTCCAATGGTCAGCACGCACCCGTGCGGGGCCTGACTGAGATTATGTATGCCGCGTATCAGCTTCATGTCTGGCTCAAAACAGTGAAAATCGTCCGAGTATACCTTGTACAACAGGCGACGTTAACCAGCGATTGCACCTCGATTACGAAAGATCCTGCTAATTCATTCACTCAGCGTAAGAATGCAGGAAAAACTATACGCGGCCGTCGATTTTTATGGTGGAAAGACTGTATTCGACTACAACAAGCTGGTAGAATCTTGCGCCATCACTACGTAATGAAGCCTCGTTATCTTAAACGGCGCTTATTTGCACAAATCCATTGACAAAAGAAGGCTAAACGGGCATATTCCTCGGCCTTTGAATTGTCCATATAGAACACATTTGGGAGTTGGACCTTGGCTAATATCAAATCAGCTAAGAAGCGCGCCGTTCAGTCTGAAAAGGCTCGCAAGCACAACGCAAGCCGTCGCTCTATGATGCGTACTTTCATCAAGAAAGTATACGCAGCTATCGAAGCTGGCGACAAAGCTGCTGCACTGAAAGCATTTAACGAAATGCAACCAATCGTGGACCGTCAGGCTGCTAAAGGTCTGATCCACAAAAACAAAGCTGCGCGTCATAAAGCAAACCTGACTGCACAGATCAACAAACTGGCTTAATCGCCCGCTTGCTGAACTTTGTTAAAGAAACCCGCGAAAGCGGGTTTTTTTATGTCTGTTGTTCGTCTGGGCCGACCTCTGTCGGCCATAGTCGCGCTTAACTTTGCGGCTGCGCAAACAGCGATGAATAATCGCGATTGCAGATACGCTGTACCGCAGGATGCTGAATCATTCGTTCGGCAAAAATAGCGTGATACTCCTCCATCACGTTCTCCATGCGCCCGATTTCCACAATCGACTCATCGGCATAAAAATCGTGAGCATAGAGGGTTGGCGCCACAAAAATCGCGTTATGCGCCGCGCCGAAGGCTTTCATGAGCGCCGCATCGTCGAACTCGCCGAGAATTTCCACCTGTAGCCCCTGCGAATTAAACCAGTTCAGCAGCTTGCGCCCGAGCATTGAACGACGGCCGGGAATAAGCAGGCGACGCTCCTCAAGACAGGCGGGAAATGCTTTTTCCGGCGGCGGATTCATACACCAGAAGCTGACCCCGCACTCGCCGATTTTCACCGAGAACAGCCCTTCCTGCTGAGTAGAGTCAATTGGGCAATCGGAGATAATCATATCCAGCTTATGCTGGCTCAGTTGCTCCAGCAGCATCTCGTGGGTGGATTCAAAACAGCGCAAATGAATTTGCTCATCTTCCACTACTGCCGCATCCAGCACGCCGCTCACTAACCGCTTGGAAAGCGCATCGGCGACGCCGACATCAAATAGCAGGTTCGACTCTTTGCGGTAATTGACGATATCGAGCATCTCCTGGCTCAGCGTAAACATGCGATCCGCGTAGCGAAATACCAGCTCACCCAATTCGCTCGGTTCCAGACCTCGCCCTTTGCGTTTAAAGAGCTTTCCCTGCAGTCGCTCTTCCAGCGCTTTTATTTGCCCGGTGATCGTCTGCGGCGTCAAATAGAGCGCCTCGGCGGCGCCGACGACCGAGCCTTCACGGTAGACGTGCCAAAAGTAGTACAAATGGTTGTAATTGATATGCGACATGCATCCCTCCCTGATATGTCCGGGAGAGCCCACAGGCCCTCCCGATGAAGTTACACGCTGTGAGTAAGATCCGTTTCGCGCTTACGCAGAATCATGTAGCCGATGACGGCAGACAGGATAGACCCTATCAGAATGCCCAGCTTAGCCCAGTTGATCAATCCGGGATCCACGCTGCTAAAAGCGAGCGTGGCGATGAAAATCGACATGGTGAAGCCGATTCCGCACAGTACGCCGACCGCCATAATCTGCGGGAAGCGGGTTCCTGGCGGCAGCGAGGCCCACTTAAACTTCAGCGCCAGCCAGCAGAACAGGCTGATGCCAAGCGGCTTACCGACAAACAGCCCGGCGATAATCCCCAGCGGCAGCAGTGAGGTCAGCCCCGCGAATGTGACGCCCTGCAGCGAAACCCCGGCATTGGCAAAAGCAAACAGCGGCAGGATAAGAAACGCGACCCACGGATGCAGCACATGTTCAAGCTGCTTCGCTGGCGATTTGCCATTCTGCTCCTTCAAGGGAATCATAAAACCGACGATAACCCCCGCCAGGGTCGCATGTACGCCGGATTTAAGTACCGCCGTCCACAGCACCGCGCCTACCAGTATATAGATACCGGTGCGCCGCACGCCGCTCAGATTAAGCGCCGCCAGCACCACAATCGCGCCTGCGGCGACGGCCAGCGATAGCACCGATAGATCGTTGGTATAAAACAGCGCAATAATAACGATCGCCCCAAGGTCATCGATGATAGCCAGCGCCATCAGGAAAATTTTCAGCGCCGTTGGTACACGGTTGCCTAATAGCGCCAAAACGCCAAGCGCGAAGGCGATATCTGTCGCCGCCGGGATCGCCCACCCTTCCCGCGCAACGGGATCCTGGGCATTGAAGGCTAAGTAGATAAGCGCAGGCACCACCATGCCGCCAATCGCGGCAACCACCGGGAACACCGCCTGGCGGCGGCTGGCAAGCGCCCCCTGGATCATCTCACGTTTAACCTCCAGACCAATTAACAGGAAAAACACTGCCATTAGCGCATCGTTGATCCACAACAGCATGTTTTTGTTAATTTCCAGCGCACCGACGCGCAGCTGTACCGGCGTTTCCAAAAAAGCATGATACAGACCGCTGGTGACGCCGCTATTGGCCATCATCATCGCCAGCGCAGCGGCGCAGATTAAGATAATGCCCCCGGAAGCATCGCTACTGAAAAATCGTTGCAGATGTTTCACTTTTACTCTCACCTTGTTGGTCAATAACTCGATAAAAGTATGATACAACCGCTAACACATCGAAAAAATCAGATTTAAGTTGCCATTACACTCATTTTTTCCGAGCTATAAGCGCCTCTCGTTAATCATAGACCACCCGTAGCAGGGTGAGCTGCTTGTCGGTATCGAGATAGCTTTTTTCCACCGTCGCGTAAGCTGAGGCCAGCGAAGTCGTGATATTTTCCACAATCACGTGGCGTTCGATGCGATCGGCGCGCTGGCAAAAAATCTCGCTACTTTCCGTTTCGTTCCAGCAGCTTTCAGTAACTACGTTGCCAAAAAATTGGATATTACCGACAGTGTGCGCCCGCACGCCGCCGATCGTGAACAGTGAAATGGCCGCCAGCCCTAACCAGCGTTTCTTGAATTGCATACGCGAAATCCTCGGTCGGAGGAAGCAGATAACCGGGAACCGCGCCCCGGTCGCTGAGACTTAGCCTTTAGCTTTCTGAATCGCCATCTGCAACGCATCCTGCGACGTACTGCCCGGCACTACCGAGATACGACCGGCGTCCGGAGCGGCAGCCTGCGGCATGACCACAAAAGCCGGAGTACCGGAAAAGTTCATATGTTGAGCCAGCGCCTGATTGCTCATCAGCGCGTCATGCACCGCCCCGCTCTGCTCGGCGGTTTTTACCGCCGTCATTTGCGGCTGGGTGAGATAATGCGACGCCAGCGCGTAAACCTCCTGCTCGGTTAACTGCCCCTCCACTTTGCCGGTAGCGTACAGCGCATTATGCCAGGCCAAATATTTCGTGCCGCCATCCTTCAACCACACTTGTTCACCGACCCTCGCCGCCAGACCTGACACCGGCCAGCGGGATGAAAAAATCGGGAACTCTTTAAAGATAAAACGCGTGTCAGGATTGGATTTCACGAGCTCCTCCACCACGGGCGACATCTTGCTGCACCAGGAACACTGGTAATCAAAAAACATCACCACCGCTGCTTTGGCATCCGCCGGGCCAACGGAGGGAGAGCTATCGCTCAGCAGCTCAGAGCGGTACTGAAGCGCCAGCTGCGCATAAGCCTGCTTCTGGGCGACCTGCTGGCGCTGATGTAGCGTTTCGCTGGCGGCAATCAGGAATTCCGGATGATCCGCCAGATACGTCGCCACCGCTTCGCCGACTTTATCAGGATGGCTGGCGATATAGGCTTCCGCGGCCGGTCCAATATCGCTGGCAGCTGGAGAGGTATTCGCCGCCAGTACGGAAAAAGAGATGACGCCGCCAAGCGCCATGCACACCGCCGATTTACAGGAAAGTTTGCGCATTATTGAGTTCTCATTATTAAGTTCAGGGGATGCCCACAGGGGCTGAGTAAAATCGTCATCACCGTTGCGCCGTTACCGTAACCGGCGGCATTACTCCTCCGGCATCGTTGAGACTTTGCCAGCGCACGACGCAGCGTGTCGCCTGTCGACACCACGACGTGCGGCGGGTAGAAAAGGGCGCGACCACCCCCGCGGCGTCTATAGGCGCACCGTTGACGCGGGTTGAAAAGAGCGTGACGTAGTACGGCCCGGCATTGCGTACCGCCAGACCATCCGCCGTTAAGCTCCAGGCTAATTGGCGATAAGCCTGCTGCGGATCGCCGGTTAGCCCTACGGGCCGATAAATCAGCTTTAACGCCGAGCGAAAGGCCATCTGCACGCTATTGACGCCGGTTTTTCCCGATGGAATAGCGGCAATACTCAGGGTGAACAAAGTTTCACGATCCTGCGCCAGCGCCTCGCCGCTCCACGCGACACGCAGCGTGTTCTCCTGCCCTGCGCGCAATAAGAAGAGCGGCGGCGTGACCACGAATGGCGGTTTACGGGGTGACAAATTATCAGCGCCTGGCCAGCGTCCACCGCTCAGCACGTGGCTGTCCACCAGCCAGTCGCTCTCAGAGGTATTGCGTAGCGGAACGCTCAGCGTCGTCCGCTCAGCGTGATAAATAAAACGCGTGCCGCCAATCACCACGCCCGCATGACCTATTCCAAAGGGCAACAGCCAGAGCCAAAACCAGCAGAAAAGTCGTCTATTCATAACTCAGCACAAAAGTCGCGGAAGCATCGGCTACACCCGGCGCCACCGGGGCGCCATCAGCCACATAGCGGGCATAAAACTGTAAACGTTGGGACGCTGCGCCCGCGCTTAGCGCCTGCACATCGCTTTGCGCCCCCGGCGCGATCTGTTGTTTGTTCTTGTCGTATAACGCAATCCCGATACCAGAGGCCGCGTTCGCTCCACTATCCAATGCGAAAAGGTCGCCGCTTTGCGAATCGCTGACGCCGTTAAAGCTCAGCGTTACGCCGCTGGCGGTGCTACCGCAATTTTGCAGCGTGATTGAAAATGGCTGCCATTCCGCGCCGGCCCCGGTTTGATAAAACTGGCGGTTGCTGACGGTTCCCATATCGACCTGAATGTTTTCGGAATCCGGCGACAGCGTGCAGGTGTTGTCGGTAATCGTTCCCGTCACATAAACCCTCCCGTCATGCGCCAGCGCGCCGCTTACCGCCAGAAGAAGCCCACAGCAGAAGCACAGTTGTTTGATCATTGCCGCGCGCCTATTCATATTGCAGATCGAAATACATCACCGCCGTCGCATTGCCGGAGGTCACGGTTGGTCGGGTAGATTTGTAGCGGATATAAAACGATAAGGTGTTGCGGCCCGTTTTCAGCGGATAGACCACCGAGCTGGTGTTGTTGATGCTGACGGCATCCTGGTCCTCATCAAGGATCTCCACGCCAACGCCGCCAGCCAGCATTTTTTCGCTTCCCATCCCGGTGTCACTTAGCGCCAGTAACGCCGGGTTGTCGCTGTCGGCAATGCCGGTAAACCAGATTTTGCTGCCGGTAATGCCCCGCGAGCAGTTTTTTAGATTAATGTTGAACGGCTTGAACTTCGTCGTCGTACCGGTAGAGGGGAAATCCTCCACCGAGAACTGACCTAAATCGATACTCTGGCTGAGGCTGGAAATTTCGACATCGCAGGTTTGCGCGACAATCGTGCCGGTAAATTCCAGGTTGTAACCGCTATCGTCGGCGTAGCAGCCGTTACCGCACAGCAGGATAAGTAAGATGAAGTACTGAAACAGGCGCATTAATCGAAATCCACCCGTAAGTTAGCCAACGCGGTAAAAGCGCCTTCCGCCGGCGTCTGGCCGGTGGTGCTGACCGGATACGCTTGCAGGGAAAGGGTCGCCTGTCCGTTTTCATCGGTAGTAAAAGGCTCGACGCTGCTGGCGTCATTGGGTGTTAATACCGTGCCATCGCTGCTTTCGACCACCACGCCAACATCAGGATTATCGGTGGCGATAGCCTGGCTTAAGTGGCTATCGGCGGTGGCTATCAACCGCAGACTCAGGCTAACCTGTGAATCCACCCCACTGCACTTCACCGGCACGGTGAATCTTTTATTACGGACACCGGTTGGTTTTTCTCCGACGCGATTGAAACCGCCGCTGTACAGTGAGCCAAAATCAACGAGGATGGTTTGCCCGGCGTTAATCTCGCAGCTTTGCGGCACGGTCACGCTGCCGCTGTAGACAATGCTGTATACCACGGTACTCAGCGGATCATCCCCGGTGGTGGTGACATAAACGTTAAACATGGTCTTCGGTTCGATATTTACCGTGCCAATAAATGGTTTAACCACCTTAAGCTGAAATACCAGGTTTGAATCATGTACCGGGAATGGTGAGCCATTGTTAACGTTGGCGTCATAACCCATATAGACATAATCAATCGGCGGATAAAATTCCCCTGCCGCCGAGTCTTCGATGCGCATCGCCCCTTCAAGATAGGTGCCGTCCAGCTGCATATATTTCCAGTCGCCGTTGGTTTCCACTATCGATGAAGAAGCGACATACGAACGAAACGTCCGCCCGGAATCTGAAGAACCCGCAGGGCAAATCGCCTGCACGTTTACATCCTGGTTTTTACTCAGCTGAGTGGTCGAACCGGCCTGATTTTGCGCTGCCGTCAGCGTCGTCGTCAGGTCATAATCGACCGTCGCAGGCGAGCCATTGGTATTCTGGCAAATGGCTGCCAGACTACCGCGGGCCAGCAGCAACCCCATGAACAGAACAAAAAAAGAGACAGGCTTCATTTAGCGACATTCCAGATGCTGACGCGCCAGCGGTTGGCTCACGTCGGGGAGATGATAATGAGTGAGGCATTGTTGGTCAGGCTGCGGCCCCCACTGCGCTTTCAGCGTGCCCTGCGGGCTAAGGCCGGAAAGATACACTTCACCGTCGTCGCCAACGATGCCTTCTTCAGGCGCGCCAGCAATAGTGACCGTGGCGCCGAACGGTAGCGGTTTTCCTTCATGGTTTAGCGTCAACAGCGCGCGCTCGCCGATTCGAGCGGTAAAGTTCGCCAGCACCAGCGCCCCTTGGGTGGGAACGACATTGATCACCGCATCATCAATATCGACATCGTCTTTTAGCGAATTAACGTCCAGCGCCATGCGGTTCTGGCGATAGGTCGTGGCATACGGCACCACCGCATAGCCGCGACCATCGGTGTGGATCCCCGGCTGATCTTCGATATTAACGTTGCCAGCCCCCGGCACGGCGATAAGAACATTGGTATCGCCCAACGGCTGGCTGAGAGTAAGACCATGAGCATGCGCGACCATGCCGCCGCTGAGGCCATAGTTCAGTTGTCGATAATCGCCATGATTGCTGTTGTTGTAGCCGACATTCAGGTTACCCTTCGCGCCATCGTATTCCAGGCTGGCGGAACCGCTCTCGCCAACGCCCTGATTCTGGTAGCCCTGCTGCACGCTGTAGCTCAGATTGTTTTGATCCAACAACGTGCCGCTGATACCGCTATTTTGCGTTACGCCGCCGTGTCCATCGCTACTGGTGGAAAACGTCGCATAAACGTTATGACGACGCTGGGTGATATCGTCGCCGTGGGTAAGCCACTGGCTGAGCGGTAGCGAGATATTAAGCGCCAGAGCCTGGTCGCGTTCCTCCTCGCCGGGCGCGCGGCTGCTGCTATATGACAGGCTCCACGAGACCCCGGCCAGCGTGTCGCTGTAGCCAATTTGCAGTAATTTATTGCTTTCATCGGTGTGCCAATAGCTCTGTTGACTGCCGGTGATGTACAGCGAGCCAAAATGCCCGAACTGCTGAGAGATATTGACCTGTACCTTGCCGCGTTTGGTGTAATAGAGGTTGTATTCATCGCCGGCATCGCGCTCGCCGTCGTCGTCCTGCTGGCCGTTATAGCCTGACATTCGCTTCCACGCAGTATCATCGAGCGTATAAAAACCAGAGGTCGAGTAGCGATAGCCCAACAGTTGAAAATGGGTGCCCAGGTCGTTCAATGATTTGGCATATAAAAAGCGCAGCGATTGTCCCTGATGTTCGCTCTCATCCGCCAGAGTGCTGTAAGCCTGGGTAAGATCGACAGAAATCGCTCCCCAGTCGCCGAAGTTAGCCCCTGTACCCAGCGCCAGCGCGCGGTAATCGGAGGCAAACTGCGTTCCGCCGTACAGCGTAAAGCCGTGGGGCAACCCCCACATCAGGGTCGCCTGGCCGAAACTCACATCCCGCTTCTGGCTGCTATCGCCGCGATAGGTCGCCGCGGTGGCGGCGTATTTCACCCGCCCCTCGCGTTGCAAAACCGGTACGGCGGCATAAGGGACGCTATAACTGGAAATGCTGCCATCGGACTCCTTGATCTCGACGTTGAGATCGCCGCTGGAGGAGGTCGGATAGAGATCGTCAATAGTGAAGGCGCCAGGCGGTACATAGCGCTGGTCGATGGTGTAGCCATTCTGGCGAATCGTCACCTGGGCATTGCTTTTCGCGATGCCGTGGATAGTCGGCGCGAAGCCTTTCATGCTGTCCGGCAGCATATTGTCATCAGACGCCAGCTGTAGCCCGCGAAACGGCAGGCTATCGAAAACGCCTGCAGGGGTATAGCTGTCGCCTGCCGTCAGTTCGCCTTTTAACTTCGCTACATCACGTTCAACGTAGGTGCTGATGTGCTGCAAGTCGCTTTTATTCTGCTGATTACCGCTGTTGTAGTTCCATGTCGAGTAATCACGTAAACGCCAGGCGCCAAGATTTAAGCCGCTGTTAAGCCCCAGGAAGTAGCTGTCGCTATTGGTGCCGCCAGCGCTACGGTCCCGGCTATTCGCGCCGGTAAACGTATAGTTGAGCAGCAATGCATTGATACCTTCATCCCAGTTTTGCGGCGGAATATAGCCCCGCGCCCGGGTGTTCAGCGCCGCCTGCGGAATGCTGATATTCAGCCGCTGCTGATTAAAGTCAAAAGCGCTGGAGGCGGCAGGGATCGCCGCCGCGAGATCGACGCAGTCCCCCACGCTTGCCTTCGCCAACGGTGGAAACGCGCTGATATTCACGTTCATGCCGTTGAGCATTTCGGGCGTCAGGCAGGCGCGTAGACCTGAGCCATCGGTAGCCTGCGGGTTCGCGCGAAAAGCGATATCGCGCGTCGTCAGCAATGCGCCATTAAGGTAGACATCGACCCGATAAACTCCCGGCGCCTGACCGTTACCCTCAAAATGCGACAGGTCAGCGATTTTCGACGGGTCGTCAGATAAAAAGGCAGGGTTAAAATAGTTTTCCGCCCAGCCGCGCGGCAGCGTACATACGCTTGCCGAGATTAGAGCCAGGCTGATAAGCGCAGGTAGTCTACCCACCGTCAACTGGCGAGCGGCGACATCGAGTTTCAACACAATCTTACTGGCTCAGACAGGTTTGCTGCGGCGTGGTGGCGCCGAAATCGTTAATCGACTGGAAAGTCACCTGCCCTGTTCCGCCGTGCAAGTTTATCTCGCTTTTCGGCGGCACCATCGCATTGGCTAATTTCTGCCCGCCCACATGAATATCAACCAGCGAGACATAATACGGGGAAGGATTGGCGATACTCAGGCGGTCACCGGCACGCTGACAGCGTAACATTCCCGGCGCGTCTACCGAGGCAACAGACAAGTGTTTAGGGCGAATAAACAGTTTAATGACGCTTTGCGTGGCGATTTGCAGCGAATTCGCCGCCAGTTTACTTTTATTAACCGAGGGAATGGCTTTACTGTTGAGATAAAAAACGCTTTCCCGATCTGTCGGCAGGGAGGGGCCAACGTACATAATACGCAGCAGATTTTCTTTCCCCGGCTGAATGACGAACAGCGGCGGGGTAACGACAAAATCGGCGCTTCTGCCGCCATCGGCGTTCGCCACCCACGACTGGATTAAAAATACATTATTGCTGGAAGAGTTAATCACCGGCAGAGAAACCTGCTTATCGCCCTGCGGATAAATAACCCGGGTCGAACCCAGCGCTATGCCACCCGCATGGGCCAGTTGAGTCATTCCCAACGCCGCCAGCAGCAAGAACGAAAATAAAATCGGGGTAATTCGCGTACTCATTATTTGATAACCAGGGAGAAGATGAAATGCATCCCTCCGCTGACAACAACGGAGGAGATGCGGATACCAATCAGGAATAGACCATGCTGAAGGTCGCGGTCGCTGCGACGTTACCCGCCGTGGCCGCGCCGGTAGCGACATAATCCACGCTCAGCGGCACGGTGTTTTCACCATCAATCAGGGTGATGGTGCCGGAGGTATCGCCGATATTCAGAACCTGCCCATCCGGTCCGTATAACTGCAGCGCAACGTTAGTCGCCGCACCCGCGCCAGCGGTGTTCGCCAGCGAACCCGCGAGCGTGCTGTCCTGCTGACCATTAAAAATCACCGCCGCATTCTGGCTGACGGTGGTATCGCAATCTTCCAGTTTGATTGAGAAATCTTCTTTCTGATTAGCTACCATTCCGGCTGCAGTCAGTTTGCTGGTGCGAACCTGGCTCAGGGTAACGGTTTGATCGATAGAGTCAGCAGAAACGGAGCATGCGGCATTCACAACCTGTCCCGTAAAATTCACCGTACCACCGGAGACCGTCGCGGTATCCGCATTCGCCGCGCAGCTCATACCGCCCGCCGTCATGGCAGTCATGGCCATCACTAAAAGATGTTTTTTCATAAATAACCTTTTAAATACACAAGTCGAAAATAGAATTAATAACGAATTTTAGTACCGAGCTCTCTTCACAGAGATCTCTTGCTGGTACCGGGCGCAAAAACGTTAAAGTTTGTAGCGTACAGAAATACTATATTCAATGAATAGCAAACCAGCGCTTATTTATAAGCGCCGATAGATAATTAATTTCTGCCGTTATTTAATTATTATAAATTGGCCAGAGAGTTGCAATCGACAAAAACTGTTTTTATAGGACCACCATTAACTGACTGTTTTTACAGTAAATAAATCGTTATAGCTGTTATTTAGATACAGCAACTAGTAAGCCAGTGGCAGTTTTTTAATCCCTAACAGACGTCCACCATCAATATTGATATATCCGCCCTTTCGCAATTCAGAAAGAAGCTTCATGGTACGACTCCGCGATATTCCGGTACGACGTTGAATAAAGTTCAGAACATTAATGCTCTGGCGATATTCGTCGTTGTAGGCGGCAATTTCGATTAATAACGCACGAACCTTAAGATAAGAATCAACGCCAACCAGCTCCCGGTCGCGAACGTTCATCACCATCAGACGATAAGCGAGAAAACGAGCTACGTCGTGCCAAAGATTGCACTCATCCGTCACCTTAATAAAATCCGCTAACGAGACGGCACGACCACGGCATTCTGTTTCAGCAATCAAAAAATGCTCCGGGCGGGTGGGAACATCGTATGTCACACCGTAGCTATCTATCAGTCCAGCAATTGACGGGGCGAAAACCGATAGCACGTTCAAGCCTCGATCACTGCGGCAAATTGAGAAGATACCGGACTCCAGCAACACAATGCGGCTGCTCTGCTCTGTGTATAGTGAAAATTCTTCACCCGACTGCACGACGAAAGATTTACCAAAGGGCAAGAGCGCTGAAAATAAGGCGTCAATCGCTGCATGCGGTTTAGCCTGCTGAGAGAAAATATATGAGTGCAAGACATTCTCATTATCATTTTCGAAACTAGTTAATTTCATTATATCTTCATTAAATATCCATAATCATATGAGAAATAAAGATATACGCACATTAGTTAGCCTTCAATTAATAATAAATAAATACTAAATATAGAATAAATGTATGATGAAAGCACAAATAATCAATCATTTATTGAATAAGGTAATTCTCAAACAAATAACCAACAAAGATCTCAAAATATCAATAACTATTATTAACATCGCACACTATTACAAATGAAATTATTTTTTATGATATAACAAGAAAGTGAAAAGGCGGCGATCCAGAATAGTACCTCTTCTGAATCACCGCCTTAACGCTACATGAAATACAGGGAATTAACTAAAGTAGCGGGGCGCCGCGTAGTACTCCACTATTTTCTCCGCCAACCAACCGCCATCTTCACCGTTGGAATGAATAGTGGTGATACTGACGGTCGAACCGCCGCCCCACAGCACGGCAAAAACGTTATAGTCCGGCAGATTTAACGCCTGCATCTGGCTCCAATCGTATCCGCCATCGCGGCGCAGAAAATCACCCACCGTCGCGACGCCATAGGTCGTGCTGTTCACCTCGGTATTTAACAGCGCCGGGGTAATGGTGTCGATATCGCTGCCAATCCGCGAATCCCCCATGAAGAAAGTACCGCCTGACGCAAAATGCGCCGCAGCGATTTTACTGGTCCCTTCCGCAACCGTCGGCATATGGCCGCCGGGGATCTGCCACAACATCGCCGGTTTCTGCAATGCTCTGGCGGTCTCCTTCACCATGCCCAGATAGTTCATCCAGCAGGTAGCGTTCCAGCCGTAGTGGGCTAAGGCATCCGGGCTGAAGCAGTCGCGTTCAAATTTATCAAATGCGATAAAGTCTGGCGCATAGTCGCCGCCGTACACGCCCAGTTCATTAATGAAGTCAGCGATCGCCGCCCCTTGTTCCCGCGGCGCGGCATTGGCGCGCAGCAGCCAATCTGCCGTGCCCGTCGCCCAGACGTTGGTCTGCCAGCCGAAAGCGATGTCCGGCGCGAACTGGCGAACGATATAGTTAATCGCCTGTACGTAGCCGTACAAATCGTTGCTGAAAGTCGGCAGCGTCGGCGCGCTGAACCCTGGCATCGAAGGAAGCGCATTAATCGCCGCCGCCAGTTGGACATTGACCTGTACGCTATTGGCCTTACGCAGCGCGGTATAGCCATAAGGCTCCTGCTGCATGGCGCCAAGGAAGTCTGGATTCAGGACAAAGGTTGCCGGAACCGGATGCTGGTCATCTTTCCAGGATTGCGCCGCCAGACACTGGGTAATGAAGCTACCAAAGTGATTGCGTAGACGCTGTTCGTCCTGCAGGTCCGATACCGCGCTGCCGCCGCTGGCATTGGCGGTATAGACCACCATCACCGGCATCACCGCACGGCCGGCGTCGGCCTCGATCTCGCGAACCAAAGGCACGGTTTTATGGATCGGTAGTGAGGCATAATCAAGGAAGCCATCGCCGTTAGTGTCCACTTCCGCCGCCGGAATCGGATCGCCGCCGCCATCAAAACCATCATATTTAAACAGCGCGCTGAACGGCACGCCACGATAAAGATCGACAGTCTCCGCTGCATTCACCGTCACGCCGCCGTGCGCCAGATAATTCGGCCATCCTTTTACCTGCAGCGGAACGCCCTGGATAAACTCAAGCGCGGCATTATTAACGCTTTGCAGCAAACGCAATGGCGCGCTGACATCACAGCGCCACGGCGTACCGGCGATATACACATCCGCGACCTGCACGCTATATTCCCCGGCAGATAAACGCAGCGGTAATTTCTGCTGACGAGTATCGCTTGCCAGCACGAAACTGTACTGGTAGCTGCCGCAGCAGAAACGATAGCGTTGAGCAGCTGCGCCCTGCGGTAAGCCTAATACCGTCACCGCGACTTCAACAAAGTTGTCGCTCGCAACGGGCGTTTTTTGTAGCGCAACGTCTGCCTGAGCCGTCGTGCCTACCTTCGGCACGAAGGTCGCAGGCTGCGCAGACGTTGTCAGCAACTGGTTGTTCATCGTCGTCGGCTGCAGGCAAATAGCATATTGATGATTTGCTAATAGCCGAGTGACGCGCTGCGGTTGGTTCGCCATCAGCGTCAGGGTACGTTCGCGTACACCTGCTTCCGACCACAGCTCAACGACGACTTCCGCGCCTTCCAGTTCATCATCCGCAAGCAGCAGCTCGATCGCGGCAAAGAGCACCGCTGGCTGATAAGCAATCGGGCACCGTTCAACGGCGTTACCGGACGAGAGTGTCAACGCATAGTTTTCAGTAACAGGTGAAATCCTCATTTCATCGTTACACAACTCCAGTACCGTCATACCATAACGACCAGCGCTCAGATCGCCGATGGTTAGCGAAGCGCCCCATTCGCCGGCAAAGCGCTGCTGGCGGCCATCCGGATACTGCAGCTCAATCTCCGGCTTCAGCGAGGTGCTCTGCGCCTGCGTCGGGAATTGCACAATGATTTGCCCCTGGCGTCCAGGATCATGGGCCAGCGTCGCCGTCAGATCGCTAAGCGCGACGGGCGTTTGCGTGGCCGAAAGATAAAACTCCAGCACCGCCGATTTACCGGAAGCCAACAGATACTCGCCGTCGTTATTGATTGTGATGGTATTTTTTTCAATCGGCCAACCGCCATCGCTGGCCAGCGTTACCGCCTGATTCCCCAGCATGGTGCCGCTAAATGGGCTGTACGGATCGGGATGCGCTGTCGCCGTGAAGCCTAATTTCAACTGATTAATATCGACGGACTGCGAATACTGATTCGTCAGCGTCAGGGCTATGCGTTGATACCAGCTGGCGGCTTTCACCTCCCCGGAAACCAGGGTCAGTCCTGCGCCGGTAATCGCCTCATCGGCGGGCGCTTCAGGTTCAACTTCATCAGCGGTATCATCCGCCGGTACTTCAGGTTCTGGTTCAACCTCATCAGCGGTGTCATCCGCCGGTACTTCAGGTTCTGGTTCAACCTCATCAGCGGTGTCATCCGCTGGTACTTCAGGTTCTGGCTCAACTTCATCAGCGGTATCGTCAGCCAGAGTTAACGTAAAGGTGGACATTTTTACCGGTACCTGGGTGGCAGCCAGGCTAAAAAACAGGGTACCGCTTTCCCCTGCCTGCAGCAGCAGTTCACTACTGTTGTTAATGATGATTTCATTGAATTCCAGGGTTCCCTGGGCGGTGTCACGCAAAGTTAACGAACGATCTCCTTTTAGCGTGCCTCCCGTATTGCCCCACGGATCCGGATGCCCGGAGGCGGTAAAGCTAATTGTCGCCAGATTCAGATCTAGCGGGCGGTTACTTTCGTTTGTGAAGGTTAAAGTGACTTTCTGGTACCAGCTATTCACATCAATCTGGCTATTTTTAATTGCAATGGTCATCAACGCGATTCCTCATTCCCTGGTGGAAAAAAGCCCCGGAAAACCGGGGCTTTGTCATGGAGCCCATACCTCGTTAAGCGCAGAAGTATTAGTAAGCGCCTAAGTCAGTCCATGCGCCGCTCTGACCGCAGTTCAGGTCAGGCTGGTCGCCCTGGGACCACCATTTCACCTGGTAGTTGTGACCTTTCCAGCTCACGGTTTCGAAGGTACCCCAGCTTGCGCCGTATACGGTGTTAGCATCCCACAGCGCGTGTGGCGCATCCTGGTCTGCCGCATCATCGGTAGAGGCGTCATCTTCAGCCGGTGTAGTATCTTCGTCTGGAACCGGAATAATGTCGGTTTCATCTTCTTCTTCATCAGCCGGTTCAGGTTCGCCCTGAGATGCTAATGCTGGCACCGCCGTCAGCACAAAACGTTGCTGAGTGGAAGGTTCGTTGTAGCAGTCACGCACAAACAGAGTGAACTGGAAGGCCGTTTTCGCGCTCACTTCAGGCACCACAAACTCAATCACTTCCGCAGTTTTATCCGCGACGGTAATTTCAGACGGTACGCCCCAGCTGTAGCTCAGTTCATCATCATCTTCATCAGAAGAATTCGCGCCTGACAGCTGGACGGTAGAACCGCCGACAACCAGCAGCTCGATAGCGGCTTTTGGCGCATGATTGACATCAGTTGCCTTATCGTCTTCTTCAGATTCATCTTTTTCTACGTTGATGCCTTCGAAGTAGAACGGTTCCATATCGATGACTTCAGATTCAATTTCATAACCCAGACCTTCACGAGCCGCGTTCAGCAACACGCCATTGTCCTGATCGATAGTCCAGGTAAACATACCACCCAGACCCAGGCTTGCTGCATATTCGCCCTTCGCTTTTACTGAACGTGGAGTATCCAGAGACATGAACAGCTTGGATTCCGGGTTATACAGGTAATCAGCATCAGCGACCTGGTCGGTGTAGACGTTGAAACCGTTACGGCCTTTCTGGTTTTCCAGATCCAGGTAGTTGTAGATCACGTCATACCATTCATTAGTGCCGGATTCGAAAGTACCGGTGGTATCGCCGTTACCTGGGTTATAGGTGCCTTTCAGCGGAGACAGCGACTCCAGCTCAACGTTACGGCCATTACGGGTATAGCCGGCATAACCAATGTTGATATTTTCAGCAGGGAAACCTTCAGACAGCAGATGCTCCACGATAGTGTTGACACCCCAACCGCCCTCTTCCAGCGCATTCAGGTTGGTGTGATGGGCAACGCTTTCCGCCCACGGGGTACCGAAGAAGTCATAGGTCATCAGGTTGATGCCATACAGACCTGCTTTAATCAGCGCTTTCACGTTGGAGTAATCAAAGGTCTTCACGACCGCGGAGCTGGCGATGGAGATTTTCACATTGCTCAGGCTGGCGGAATCCAGTTGCTTACGCAGTTCGCCAATAAGCAACGCATAGTTTTCACCATCTTCCGGGCCGAATGGGTTGCCAGCGCCTTCGGCGTTCGGGTATTCCCAATCGATATCCACTTCGCTGAACATCGGGAACTGTTTGAACAGTTTCACCACGCCTTTGGCGAAGGTTTTACGTGCGGAATCAGACGCTGCGGTTTCATGGAAGCCGTTACTCATGGTCCAGCCGCCGATGCTCATGGACAGCACCAGGTTATGGCCCTGCTGTTTCGCTTTCGCCTGCAGATCGCGCAGACCGCCAAGCAGACCTTTACAATTTTCTTGAGTCACGGTCTTCGGATCAACATCCCAGCCGCTAACGCTATGTCCAACGTTGACGTAAGACTGGAAATCACCCCATGGATCAAGGAAAGTCGGTTCGTACTTAACTTTACCGCACTGTTCCGCGCCTTCAGCCACGACGTCACGATATTGGCCATCATTTTTATGGAAACCGGTCACGCCAACGAAGCCGAAAATAATTTTATCGTAAGCCGTCGGGGATATATTGGTCAGGTCGTAGCCGCGACCGCGGTTATCTTTAGAATCGTCCCCTTGCAGGCGACCATCATACTGAGACCAGTCGGTATAATAGCCAAATACCTTCGGCTTAGTGGTTGCTGCTTTATATTTGTTATAGACCGGCTTTGCGACACGAGCTGATGTATAGCTATAGTTGCTAACTTCAGTTGCTGGGTTAAAACCATCAGCGGCGTTGCTGGTTTCGGTAAGAGTATCGCCTTTAATCAGTTTGCTGGTAGCCATTTTAAATTTCCTTTTAAGTTTAAAATTTATCGCAGTTCGTTCTGCGAGACCAATAATCCATTACTCACCCCAAATTAGCTAATCACAAAACCTCAGCAATTCATCAGCACTAAAAAATTATTTTAATGATGTCTACTCAGGAAACATCAACGTGGAATCATTGGGCAAATGAGGCCCGCCTTCCAGCAGGAAAGATAAAAAACAGACAGCATATTAAATATAATTTAGGTAGTAATTAACCGTCATTTAATTTACATGAGATTATGTGACGAAGGTCTCCCCAACAAATGGCAATACAATAAAATCGATGACAAAAAATGGATTGAGCCATTTCTTGTGCAATATATTCACCAACGACAATCAGGATGTGCAAATCTAAAGGAAGACGTTATGAAAACTTATCTCATCAATAACAACTGCATCTACAATGAACAGAAATATGAACTAAGAACGAGCTCAAACTCGCAAGTTATTAGAATGACAGCAATGCGTTCTAAATGTCTTAGCTTCATTATTGAAAACGCTCATCTGGAGATTATCGAACGCCAGAAAATCACTAATGAGCTATGGGGTAGCAGAAGTCATTTTGTGAATGATGCCAATCTAACGCAGATACTGTATTTAATCAGACGAGACCTCAAGGCGTTGGGCATAAACGATCTCTTCATTACCATCCCGCGCCAGGGATTACAGGTCAATAAGGATATCGCCATTGAGAAAGTCGAGCCAAAAAAACCAAGAGCCAGGAAGCAGTTTTTCCGTAAAACGCTGGCAGCCCTGACCACCGTCTTTTCAGTCACGCTAGGTACAATGATGTACATGCATATTCATTAATTCAGGGAGAAAAAAATGAATCCAATTATTGATGGAATTCTGGGGCTGGAAGGCGGTTACAGCACCAACCCGAAGGATAAAGGCGGAGAGACTAACTGGGGTATCACAGAAGCAACGGCGCGAGCGCATGGTTACCAGGGGAAAATGAGTGAACTTTCTCACAATGAAGCCTATGCAATCCTGGAAACGGATTACTGGATCAAACCCGGCTTTGAACAAGTATCGCAACTTTCCTGGGCGGTAGCATTTGAACTCTGCGATGCCGCCGTGAATATTGGTCCCCATCACCCTTGCACGTGGCTACAGCGCTGGCTTAACGTGATGAACCGAGAGCAGCAGTATTATCCGGATATAAAAGCAGATGGCAGTATCGGCCCGCAAACCCTACATGCGCTAAATTCCTATTTATCGCAACGAGGTAAAGAAGGAGAAGCGGTGTTAGTGAAAGCGCTCAACTGTAGCCAGGGCGCTTATTATCTGGATATCTGCGAAAATCGCCGACAAAATGAAGAGTTCATTTACGGCTGGATTAAAAACCGAGTGACATAGTTGAGACAAACAAATCCGTAATAAAAGACTCAAGGATGAGCCTTTTATTACCTGATAATGCTATTTGAGTTTCGAACCGCCAACAGCACTTTTAACTTTTTCTCCGAGGATTTTTAAAATCGGGCCGGCAAATACACCGCCTAAACCAGCGGCTAACAGCACCATATTAAAGCTAAACCCTTTTTCGATAGCAATAGCGCTAAGGAGAAAACTGGTAAAACAAGATATGACTACCTGCGTCAGGCAGGTCATAATTCCCTGATGGGCTTCGCCAGCCTCTTCTTTATTCCTGCGAAGCAGGAAACTAACAAACCCGCCCCAGGCGCCGATAGAAATAATGGTCAGAAGTATTTCTACTTCCAGTAGTACAACTTCCGTTGTCTCTAAATGATTAGGAATAGACATAATCGCTCCTGAATAACTAAAGTTTAAAAAAGATTCATCAGGAGTGTAAGCGGCGGAATAGTGGAAAGGTAATCAAAGAACATCATGACTAACCACATCATATTAATGACGGTAAGATGAGGAAACTTACCGTCTGAATGAGGACAGCGTATGTAACATGGAAACCGTTTCATTTATCGCTGATATATTTCTACTGCTTTTGTTCCATGAAGCATAAACCTGCACGGATTTAAACATCAACTCAGGGGGCGGTTGGATAAAATTTATATCATATTTACGCTGATTTTTATAAAACAACGCCAGTTTCAAAGGTAACAGTGCAATCAATGCGGTTCTTTCTACCATGCTAACCAGCCCGGTGATAGAATCGCTACAATAGCCCATAGTACGTGAACCGTTATAATAAACATCATCTTTAAATAATCCGTTATCAGTGATGATGGTGAGTGAAGTAATCCCCGGTTGATACATGGCATGGCGGGAAGAGTAGAATTGATGCAAAGAAAGCTGCGACAGCTCGCTGAATAAATGACCTTTGGCACAAATACAGACAAAGTTTCTGAAGCTATCAATAATTTGATTATCGAGTCCGGGCTCAACCAGCGGTTCAGAACCGATCGATAAATCACATTGAGCGGTCAATAAAAGCTCTTTAGCTTTATCGCAGCTAATGTTGCGGGATGAAAAATGGTTGATAACGCCCTGCTCGAAAAGCGCGCTACCGTACAGTTGGGAAAGGTAATAACTTTCGATGAAATCGCTTCCAAGGATCGTAATCCGGGTGTCATCATCCTTGTTTTCCGGCAGAAAAGTATTGTCGACAAGCGACATGGCCTGACGGAAACTTTGGTGTATTTCGAGTGCTTTCGCCGTTGGCAGTAAACCATCTTTGCTTCTGACAAACAGCTCCTGCTGATAGAAGTTTTGCAGACGTCTTAATGCCAAAGAGACCGCGGCGGGAGTGATGGCCAATTTTTTCGCCGCCTTCGCGGCATTTCCTGCCGAAATGACAGCGTCAAGAACCTTGATTAAATTATAATCAAAGCCCTTATTGGCACCTTTCGATCCCATCCACTGTCAGCCTCTTTTATCGAAAAAAGCAATATAGATAATACTCAAAATAAATCAAATCCGGACATGCTAAACAAAGTATAGCGTTTCTATTCAAGGCTGAGGTTGGGACAGAAAAAAGCCTGAACAGGGATATTCAGGCTTGTGCTAATAAGGTGATTAAACGCAATTAACGCGTTAAATCATCAAAGAATTTTTTCACGCCATCGAAGAAGCTTTTGGAACGCGGGCTGTTTTTCTCACCCGTCGGACCGCCAAAAGTTTCCTGCAGCTCTTTAAGCAATTGCTTCTGCTTGTCATTGAGGCCCACTGGCGTTTCTACCACCACGCGACACAGCAGATCGCCCTGAGCACCGCCGCGAACGGATTTAACGCCCTTGCCGCGCATGCGGAACAGTTTGCCGGTTTGCGTTTCGCCAGGCACTTTCAGGTTAACGCGGCCATCCAGCGTCGGTACTTCAATCTCGCCGCCAAGCGCAGCCATGGTGAAGTTGATCGGTACTTCGCAGTACAGGTTATTCCCCTCACGCTCGAAGATCGCGTGCTGTTTAACCTGAACCTGAACGTACAGATCGCCCGACGGAGCGCCATGCTCGCCGGCTTCGCCTTCGCCAGCCAGACGAATGCGATCGCCCGTATCGACGCCAGCCGGGATTTTCACCGACAAGGTTTTGGTTTTTTCAACGCGACCGTGACCGTGACATTTATTGCACGGATCTTTAATCAGCGTACCGCGTCCCTGACAGTGTGGACAGGTTTGCTGAACGGCAAAAAAGCCCTGACGCATCTGGACCTGACCGGAACCGTGACAGGTTGGACAGGTCTGCGGCTGAGTGCCGGATTTGGCGCCGCTGCCGTGGCAGACATCGCACTCTTCCAACGTTGGAATGCGGATTTCTTTGGTAACGCCGCGGACCGCTTCTTCCAGCGTCAATTCCATGTTGTAACGTAGATCTGCGCCGCGCGCCGCGCGTTGACGGCCACGACCGCCGCCGAAGATATCGCCGAACACGTCGCCAAAGATATCGCTGAAATCCGCGCCGCCGCCGAAGCCGCCGCCGAAACCGCCGCCGCCCATGCCGCCTTGTTCAAACGCGGCGTGGCCGTACTGATCGTAGGCTGCACGCTTCTGGGCATCAGTCAGGACTTCATACGCTTCTTTGATTTCTTTAAATTTGGCTTCGGCCTCTTTGTCACCCTGGTTACGGTCCGGGTGATACTTCATGGCCAGGCGCTTATACGCCTTTTTGATTTCACGCTCTTCCGCTGTTTTGGAAACGCCTAAAATCTCGTAATAATCTTGCTTTGCCATTGGTGTTTTTCAGCCCCTTAACATGCGTGCACGGGCGGAGAGGAAACCTCTTCGCCCGTGCCAGTGTTTTACCCGTTCAAAGGGCGATTATTTTTTGTCTTTCACTTCTTCGAACTCAGCGTCGACAACATCGTCGTCCTTCGCGCTGTTCTCTTGAGCGTCAGCACCGCCAGCCTGCTGCTGTGCATGCTGCTGCTGAGCGATTTCCATCAGCTTCTGGGAAGCCTGGGCCAGCGCCTGCATCTTCGCTTCGATGTCCGCTTTATCTTCACCTTTCAGGGAAGCTTCCAGCGCGGTCAGCGCAGACTCGATTGCAGTTTTGTCATCAGCCGGCAGTTTGTCGCCTGCTTCTTCAACCTGCTTACGGGTGCTGTGCAGCAGATGGTCGCCCTGGTTACGGGTCTGAACCAGCTCTTCGAACTTACGGTCAGATTCAGCGTTAGCTTCCGCTTCGCGAACCATTTTCTGAATTTCTTCTTCATTCAGACCGGAAGAAGCCTTGATGGTGATCTTCTGCTCTTTACCGCTGTTTTTATCTTTCGCGGAAACGTGCAGGATACCGTCAGCATCGATATCGAAGGTTACTTCGATCTGCGGCATACCGCGCGGCGCTGGGTTAATACCATCCAGGTTGAACTGACCCAGAGATTTGTTATCAGAAGCGCGTTTACGCTCACCCTGCAGCACATGGATGGTTACCGCGGACTGGTTGTCTTCCGCAGTAGAGAACACCTGGCTGTGCTTGGTCGGGATAGTGGTGTTTTTGCTGATAAGCGCGGTCATCACGCCACCCATGGTTTCGATACCCAGCGACAGCGGGGTAACGTCCAGCAGCAGAACGTCTTTAACTTCACCAGTCAGAACACCACCCTGAACCGCTGCGCCGATAGCCACAGCTTCATCCGGGTTAACGTCTTTACGCGGTTCTTTACCAAAGAACTCGGCAACTTTCTTCTGCACCATCGGCATACGAGTCTGACCACCAACGAGGATCACGTCGTTGATATCGGAAACGGACAGACCGGCATCCTGCAGGGCAACTTTCAGCGGCTCGATGGAACGGTTAACCAGATCTTCAACCAGGCTTTCCAGTTTCGCGCGAGTCACTTTAATGTTCATGTGTTTCGGACCGGTCGCGTCTGCGGTGATATACGGCAGGTTAACGTCGGTCTGCTGAGCGGAAGACAGCTCAATTTTCGCTTTTTCTGCAGCTTCTTTCAGACGCTGCATCGCCAGCGGGTCGTTGCGCAGGTCAATGCCCTGCTCTTTCTTAAACTCGTCAACGAGGTAGTTGATCAGACGAGTATCGAAGTCTTCACCACCCAGGTGGGTATCACCATTGGTTGCCAGAACTTCGAAGGTTTTTTCGCCGTCAACTTCGTCGATTTCGATAATAGAAATATCGAAGGTACCACCACCGAGGTCGTATACCGCGATAGTACGGTTGCCGACTTCTTTATCCAGACCGTATGCCAGCGCAGCGGCAGTCGGTTCGTTGATGATACGTTTGACTTCCAGACCCGCGATACGGCCGGCATCTTTGGTTGCCTGACGCTGAGCATCGTTGAAGTACGCAGGTACGGTGATAACAGCTTCAGTTACCGGCTCACCCAGGTAATCTTCAGCGGTTTTCTTCATTTTTTTCAGCACTTCAGCAGAAATCTGCGGCGGCGCGGTTTTGGTGCCTTTCACATCAAGCCAGGCGTCGCCATTATCTGCGGCAACGATTTTGTACGGCATGATGGAAACGTCACGCTGAACTTCTTCATCCTGGAAGCGGCGACCAATCAGGCGTTTAATCGCAAACAGGGTGTTTTGCGGGTTTGTCACTGCCTGACGTTTAGCCGGCTGACCAACCAGAGTTTCACCATCCTGGGTATAGGCAATAATAGAAGGCGTGGTGCGATCGCCTTCGGCGTTCTCCAGCACGCGAGCGGTAGTGCCATCCATAATCGCTACACAAGAGTTGGTAGTACCCAGGTCGATACCAATAATTTTACCCATCTAAACGTCTCCACTAAAAATTCGATCAACATGTGGTTGTGAACCTGTAATAAGGGCGAAACGTGCGGTTTCAACTGCCCTGACATCATTTTTTTTCAGGTTCTTCACTGCGGTTGACTACAAGATGGGGTCGCCCTGGTTTTCATCAAGGGGCAGGCCAAAAAAAATTTTTCTGGCAAAATGCAGGCGCGAGAGCAAACGACACGCCAGACGATAAAAATAGCCGGTATAACCCATACAAAAAATAAATAGTAAATAAGAACATATTCATTGGATATCGCACTCGTTCGCCGAAGAGTTGGCCATTATCGCCGCGAAAGGTAAATTGCTGAAAAATACCCCGCCAGATCATAGACAGCCTCTGCGCGCCTCATTATTATGCCGCGCCCCACCGCAAGTGGCGGGGTAATGCTTCCCTTTCTAATCATTATTTTGAGGAATTATGGGCAACACTAAGTTGGCTAATCCGGCACCGCTGGGCCTTATGGGTTTCGGCATGACCACTATTCTGCTTAACCTGGCGAATAGCGGCCTTTTCGCATTCGATGTAGCTATCCTGGCGATGGGCATTTTTTACGGCGGCATTGCGCAAATTTTTGCCGGCCTGCTCGAGTATAAAAAAGGCAACACCTTTGGTTTAACCGCTTTTACGTCCTACGGCTCCTTCTGGTTGACGTTGGTCGCGATCCTCCTGATGCCGAAAATGGGCCTGGCTGATGCGCCGAATCCGCATTTCCTGGGCATGTATCTTGGCCTGTGGGGTATCTTTACGTTGTTCATGTTCTTCGGCACGCTGAAAGCCGCGCGCATGCTGCAGTTCTTGTTCCTGAGCCTGACGGTGCTGTTCGCGCTGCTGGCGATTGGCCACCTGGTTGATAACGAAGGCATTGTTAAAATTGCCGGCTGGATCGGCCTGGTATGCGGCGCGAGCGCTATTTACCTGGCGATGGGTGAAGTGTTGAACGAGCAGTTCGGCCGTACCGTCCTGCCGATTGGCGAGCCACGCTAATGGCCTGCCGCCGCCCACAACGCGGGCGGCGGCGTTAAATTTAACGCTGCAGTTCTCCTTGCGGTAAAACCGCCTGCGCCGTCAACCCCTGACGCAGCCAAATACCCAGACCCAGCCCCATCAGCGACAGCGCCAGTACGTACCAGGCCGGCGCCATCGGCGAAACCCCCATCAGCATCGTGACGGCAATCGGCGTCAGGCCGCCGAAAATGGCGTATGACAAATTGTAGGAAAACGAGATGCCGGTAAAACGCACTTCCGCCGGGAAGGCGCGCACCATTACGTAAGGTACCGCCCCCACCACGCCGACGCACAGCCCAACCGTGCCATACAGCAGGAACAGCCGCTGCGGGCTGGCGCCGGAAAGGTGGTAAAAGGCCCAACTGGCCGCCGCTAACAGCAGGCTACCGACGATAAAAGTGCGGCTGGCGCCGAATCGGTCTGCCGCCAGACCGGCGAGTAAACAGCCAATACACAGCATAATCGTGGCGATGCTATTGGCCTGCAGGGTAATCGCCGGCGCAAAGCCATAATGTTTTTGCAGCCACACCGGCGACATCAGGATCACCACTACCACCCCGGCGGAAAGCAGCCAGGTGAGTAGCATCGAAACGATAACGGCCTTCTGGTGCTTGAGCGCCACCGCCTTCACCGGCAGCTCCTGCGCCAGCGCTTTGCGCTGTTGCATCTCAAGAAATATCGGCGTCTCCTGCAGCCAACGACGCAGGTACATGGCTACCAGACCGAACACGCCACCCAGCAGGAAAGGAATACGCCAGCCGCCGTCGTGGATACCCTGCGGCGTCATGCTGGTGTTGATAAGCGTCGCCACTACCGATCCCAACAGGATCCCAACGGTCAACCCCGCGGTCAGGGTGCCGCAGGCGATACCGATGCGTTTTTCCGGGACATGTTCGGCTACAAAGACCCAGGCACCCGGCACTTCACCGCCAATCGCCGCCCCTTGTAAAATACGCATGAGCAGTAATAGCAGCGGCGCAACGATGCCCATTGAGGCATAGGTCGGCAGCAGGCCGATCGCCAGCGTCGGCAGCGCCATCAGCAGAATACTGAGGGTGAACATTTTTTTGCGACCGACCAGGTCGCCAAAGTGGGCCATGATAATGCCGCCAAGAGGGCGCGCCAGATAACCCGCGGCAAAAATACCGAAGGTCTGTACCTGACGTAGCCATTCCGGGATATCCGCCGGGAAGAATAGTTCGCCGACGACGGCGGCGAAGAAGACAAAGATGATGAAGTCATAAAACTCCAACGCCCCGCCGAGGGCGGCCAGCGTCAGAGTTTTATAATCTTGTCGATTCAGTGCTCGGGTGTGTTGTGACATAACTGACGTTTCGTCCGCAGTAATATTACGCAATGTGTAAAGTAAAAAACACTATACCGTAAATAAAACAGCACACCACCGGCAATACAGGTTATATCAGCAATGCATTAAATTCAGGATAAAGTTTCACGCCGTGCGCTTTTCGGGCGAAAAGCTGCTACAACGCTCGCTTCCGTCTCCACATACGGCCCCTCAAGCAACTGTACACAATAAGGTACACTTGCAAAGACACCATGCACCAGCACGTTACCTTCAGCGTCTTTCACCCCTTCGAGGGTTTCCTGAATGGCTTTCGGCTGGCCTGGCAGGTTGAGGATCAGCGCCTGCTTGCGGATGACGCCAACCTGCCGGGATAGGATAGCCGTCGGCACAAAGTGTAGGCTAACCTGGCGCATTTGCTCACCGAAACCAGGCATCACACGATCGGCAATGGCTAAAGTTGCGTCCGGGGTCACATCACGACGCGCCGGGCCGGTGCCGCCGGTGGTTAACACCAGATGACAGCCCATCTCGTCAACCAACTCGCACAGCGTCTGTTCAATGATGGGCTGTTCATCGGGAATCAGGCGAGTCTGCAGTTCAAAGGGCGTTGTCAGCGCACGCGACAGCCACTCTTCCAACGCAGGAATACCTTTGTCCTGGTAAACGCCGCTGGAGGCGCGGTCAGAAATAGAAACTAAGCCGATGCGTAATTTATTCATATTCATTCCGTTCAAATAGTGCAATTAAGCGAAATGATACACGCTGGAGAGAATTACAGACAGGATTCAAAAGAAGTAGCGTGACCGGCAGCCCGGTCACGCTGGGATGATTACAGCATGTCGCCGATCATTTTTTCCAGTTTTTCCTGGTCGATGGCAAACTTACGGATACCTTCCGCCAGTTTGTCTACCGCCATCGGATCCTGGTTGTGCTGCCACAGGAACTGGGATTCAGTAATGCGTTCCGGACGCGCTTTCACTTCGCCGCTGAACGCCAGTTTACGTTCGATAGCGCCTTCGCTTTCCGCCAGCTCTTTCAGCAGCGCAGGGGCGATGGTCAGACGGTCGCAGCCGGCCAGCTCAAGGATTTCGCCAACGTTACGGAAGCTTGCGCCCATTACCACGGTTTCATAGCCGTGCTGCTTGTAGTACTCGTAGATTTCGCTAACGGAAACCACGCCCGGATCTTCTGCCGGCGCGTACTCTTTCTTATCCGTGTTCGCTTTGTACCAGTCGAGGATACGGCCAACAAACGGAGAAATCAGGAAGACGCCCGCTTCGGCGCAAGCGCGAGCCTGAGCGAAGGAGAACAGCAGGGTCAGGTTACAGTTGATGCCTTCTTTTTCCAGCTGCTCGGCGGCGCGAATGCCCTGCCAGGTCGAAGCCAGTTTGATCAGGATACGATCGTTGCCGATACCGGCATCGTTATACAGTTTGATCAGGCGTTTCGCTTTAGCGATGGAAGCATCGGTGTCGTAGGACAGACGGGCATCAACTTCGGTAGAAATACGGCCCGGGATCAGTTTAAGGATTTCGAGACCGATGTTCACCGCCAGTTTGTCGGAAGCATCGATAATCTGCTGTGCGCGATCGCTGCTCTGGCTGCGAGCCCAGGCAACAGCGTCGTCAATCAGCTTACGGTACTCAGGGATCTGAGCCGCGCCGAGGATCAAAGAAGGGTTGGTGGTGGCATCCTGAGGCTGATACAGCTTCATTGCCGCGATATCTCCGGTGTCAGCTACGACAGTGGTGTACTGACGCAGAGAAGTCAATTTATCCGTCATGATAGTGTTTCTCTTAAACAGCAGTTAAGGGGATGTAACCGGTCTGCCAAGATGATAACACGCCATAGGGTCAGCGCAACCGCCGACAATGCAAGAGCGCAGAGTGTGATAAACTCGACATATTAATTATCTGAATGCTAAAGGATTGTCACCGGAGTGGTAGCGCTTACACCGCGCGCCGGCATGGACAAGAGGACGTTTAATGCCTGATTTTCTCTCGTTTATCAATGAAATACTCTGGGGCTCGGTAATGATTTACCTGTTACTGGGCGCCGGTATTTGGTTCACCTGGCGAACGCAATTTGTGCAGTTCCGTTATATTCGTCAGTTTGGCAAAAGCCTTAAAAAAAGCCTCCGCCCGCAGCCCGGCGGCTTAACGTCTTTTCAGGCGCTGTGCACCAGTCTGGCGGCGCGCGTCGGCAGCGGTAATCTGGCGGGAGTGGCGTTAGCGATTGCCGCCGGCGGCCCCGGCGCGGTGTTCTGGATGTGGGTCTCCGCGCTACTCGGTATGGCCAGTAGCTTCGCTGAATGCTCGCTTGCCCAATTGTACAAAGAGCGCGATAGCGCAGGCCAGTTCCGCGGCGGCCCGGCGTGGTATATGGCTCGCGGCCTTGAGATGCGCTGGATGGGCGTGGTCTTCTCGATTCTACTTCTGCTTGCCTACGGGGTGATTTTCAATACCGTGCAGGCCAACTCGGTGGCGCACGCCATGGCCTATGCCTTCGATTTTCCGATGGTCGCCGTCGGCGCCGCGCTGGCTGCCGCGACGCTGTTGATTATCGTCCGCGGTTTACGCGGCGTGGCGCGATTGATGCAGTGGTTTGTCCCGCTGATGGCCCTGCTATGGGTGGGCGCCAGCCTGTTGATTGGCCTCTGGCACTTCTCCGCCCTACCCGCGGTCTTTGAAACCATCTTCCGCTGCGCTTTCGGCTGGCAGGAAGCGGCGGCGGGCGCGGTGGGCTATACCATCAGCCAGGCGCTTACCGGCGGTTTTCAGCGCGGGATGTTTTCCAATGAAGCGGGGATGGGTTCCACGCCAAACGCGGCGGCTACCGCGGCTTCATGGCCGCCGCATCCGGCGGCGCAGGGCATCGTCCAGATGATTGGCGTCTTTATTGATACCATCGTTATCTGTACCGCCAGCGCGGTGATTATCCTGCTGGCGCCGCGCGAAAACCGCGATAATGTGGTCAGTGGGATTCAAACCATGCAGCACGCGATGGGCGATCTCATTGGCAGTTGGGGTCCTGGTCTGGTGGCTGCCGTACTACTGCTTTTCGCTTTCAGTTCGATTGTCGCCAATTATATTTATGCCGAAAATAATCTGATCTTCCTGCGGCTCACTAAGCCGCTGCATATCTGGACGCTCCGGGTCATTACCGTATTCATGGTACTGGCAGGCACTCTGGTAAGTCTGCCGGTGGTCTGGCAATTGGCGGATATTATTATGGCGCTGATGGCTATCACTAACTTAACGGGGATTTTGCTGCTGTCGCCAACGGTACGGATCCTCGCCAGCGATTATCTGCGCCAGCGTAAACTCGGCGTACAGCCGGTCTTCGATCCCGCTCGCTATCCGGAAATTCAGCAACATCTGGCGCCAGGCGCCTGGGATGAGATACCGCGTGAATAGCGCGGTAATCGCAGCAATCGCTCCCACCGTACTCTTTTTTTGTTAAAATTCGTCGAAATTCCCTGCAAGGACTGGATATGCTGATTCTGATTTCACCTGCTAAAACGCTCGATTATCAAAGCCCGCTGGCAACGACGCGCTATACCCAGCCCGAACTCCTGGAGTATTCTCAACAGCTTATCGGTATCGCCCGTAAGCTGACGGCGCCGCAAATCGGTAAGCTGATGAGCATCAGCGATAAGCTTGCCGACCTCAACGCCACCCGTTTTCACGACTGGCATCCGGACTTTACCCCGCAGAATGCCCGTCAAGCGATTCTGGCCTTCAAAGGCGACGTTTATACCGGCCTGCAGGCTGAAACCTTTAGCGAAGCGGATTTCGATTTCGCCCAGCAGCATCTGCGTATGCTATCCGGGCTTTACGGCGTGTTGCGTCCGCTGGATTTGATGCAGCCTTATCGTCTGGAGATGGGCATCAAGTTGGAAAATCCGCAGGGCAAAGATTTGTATCATTTCTGGGGCGATGTCATTACCGATAAGCTCAATCAGGCGCTGCAGGCGCAGGGCGACGATATCGTTATCAACCTGGCGTCCGATGAGTATTTTAAATCGGTAAAACCGAAAAAATTGCAGGGACAGTTGATTAAGCCGGTATTCCTCGATGAGAAAAACGGCAAATTCAAGGTGATCAGCTTCTATGCCAAAAAAGCGCGCGGCCTGATGAGCCGCTTTATCATAGAGAACCGTTTAACCCGTCCG
Source organism: Klebsiella sp. PK01 (assembly GCF_057624675.1). Taxonomy (NCBI): domain Bacteria; kingdom Pseudomonadati; phylum Pseudomonadota; class Gammaproteobacteria; order Enterobacterales; family Enterobacteriaceae; genus Klebsiella; species Klebsiella sp. PK01. Next base: position 129,465 of record NZ_JBYEZM010000008.1, on the reverse strand, counting down.
GATCAACTGCAGGAGTTTGATAGCGAAGGTTATTTCTTTGATGCGCAGGCATCGGAGAACGGCGAACTGGTGTTTAAACGCCACGAGCAGTAAGCCTGAATGCCCCCGGTATGGCGCCGGGGGCGGAACGATTAGTCGTCGTGGTGATGCCGCTCGTGGCCATGACCATGATGACCTTGATCGTCATCGTCATCGCGATCGTGGCGGCGATAATCATCATGCGGACGCCAGCGGTCGTCGCGCCAGTCATAATGGTTCGCCCACCAGTCATGATCGCGCCAGCGATCGCCGTCCCAGTAGCGTCCATAATCATCACGGTCGCCGATTTGCAGCTTCACCGCCGGGATCAGGGTAATTTCATCTGCATGAACCAACGCAGGAGCGACCAGCAGCAGAGAAAGCGCCAGCAAAACAGGTTTCAGCATTGTCATAAGCAACCCCTTCTATTCGCCCCCATTATGGGTCGATAACAAAATATTAACCCTGCAAAACTACCCTGTTTATTCTCCGCAATCTGAATTTATGCTCTTCCGCATTTATTGGTCAGTTATACACAATCTCTCCATTTTCGGGCGTAAAAAAACCGGGCGCGGAGCCCGGTTTAACGAACAGCGGAGTGGCAATGCTAGCCCATCATCAGCTTACGCAGCGCGGCGAAGTCGGCTGGGAGATTGTGCGAGAGCAGCGGCAGGTCGGCGCGGTCGGCCAGTTCTTTCGGCAGCGGCAACGTCTCCTGTAGGATCTCTTCTACGCTCTCTTTGAATTTAGCCGGATGCGCCGTTCCGAGGAATAACCCATATTCTCCCGGCTGCAGCTGGTCGCGCAACGCGCGATAGGCAATGGCCGCATGCGGTTCCGAGGTATAGCCGATGGCTTTCAATTCACGCATGGTCGCTTTAGTGGTTTCATCATCCACCGCAGCATAGCCCAGTTCATTCAGACGCCATATTTTACGGCGGAATAACTCCTCCACGCGCGGCCAGTTGTTCGGTTGGCTGACGTCCATCGCGTTAGACAGGGTCGCCTGCGTCGCCTTCGGCGCCCAGTTGCCATCCTGCAGGAAGCGCGGCACGGTGTCATTGGCGTTGGTCGCGGCAATAAAACGCTTAATCGGCAGCCCCAGCGATTTCGCCAGCAGGCCGGCAGTAAGATCGCCGAAGTTGCCGCTTGGCACCGACACCACCAGCTGATTGCGGGCTTCCTGCGGCAATTGCGCGACCGCCTCGAAGTAGTAGCAGATCTGCGCCAGCAGGCGGCTGATGTTAATCGAGTTGGCGGAGTTGAGGCCGAGCGCCACCTTCAGCTCTTCATCGTCAAACGCCTGCTTAACCAGCGCCTGACAGGCGTCGAAGTCGCCGTCAATCGCCACGGTTTCGATATTGCCGCCCAGGGTACAGAACAGCTTCTCCTGCAGCGGGCTGATCTTACCGCGCGGATAGAGGATAACCACTTTGACGTTCGGCAGGCCGTAGAAGGCGTGCGCCACGGCCGCGCCGGTGTCGCCGGAGGTAGCGGTCAGAATCGTCACCGGCTTATCGCCCGCGATATGCGTCAGCATTTGGGCCATAAAGCGGCCACCAAAGTCTTTAAACGCCAGCGTCGGACCGTGGAACAGTTCCAGGCAGCCGATATCATCCTGTACTTGACTTACCGGCGCCGGGAAGGCGAACGCCGCGGCAACGCGGGCCTGTAGTTCATTCTGCGGGATCTCGTCGCCAATAAAGGCCGACAGGATTTTCGCGCTGCGGGTCACGAAATCCTGTTCCAGCATTTCGTCGATTTCAGTCAGGTTGAATTCCGGCAGATCGTGCGGAAAGAACAGCCCCTGTTGTTTGCCAAGCCCTTGCGTCACGGCCTGCGCGAAGCTGACCTGTTCGTTATGATCTTTTAAGTTATACAGTTTCATCACTTATCCCACTACTCGAGCGCCCGCCGTGTCCAGCCGGCAAATATGAACGAAGCCTTCCTGATTTTGCAGATAATGCGCGGCCAGCCAGTCGGCGACGCGCTGCGCGGTGTCCGGTTTATCGCACAACGCGAACAGCGTCGGGCCGGAGCCGGAAATACCGCAAGCCTGCGCGCCGATCTCCATCGCCGCCTGACGCGCTTCACTGAAGCCCGGCAGCAGTTTGGTACGGTACGGTTCGGCGATAACATCTTTCATTAACTTTGCCGCCAGCTGCGGCTGACGGCTATAGCAGGCGTGAATAAACCCTGCAAGGTGACGACCGTGGGCGATACAGTCCTGGCGGCGATACTGCGCCGGAAGAATCGCACGCGCTTCGGCGGTAGAGACCTTAATCCCCGGATAGGCCAGCACCCACAACCATTCATCAAAACCCGGGATCTGCTGGCTGATGATGCCATTTTCTTCGATCATCAGTTGCATACCGCCAAGGTAGCACGGCGCCACGTTATCATAGTGAACGCTACCGGAGATGCGCCCTTCCATCTCGCCCATCAGCGCCAGCATTCGGGTTTCATTCAGCGGCTTACCACAAAACTCATTCATTGCCACCAGCGCGGCGACCACCGAACAAGCGCTGGAGCCAAGGCCCGAGCCGATCGGCATATTTTTTTCCAGGGTCATCGCCACCGGAACCGTTTTACCGATCTCGCGGCAAAAGGCTTCCCAGCATTGATAAACGATATTTTCCTGCGGCGCCGACGGTAATTTGCCGGCGAAGCGGCCTACATTACGTAGGCTAAACTCCGCCGCCGTCTCTACCGAGACGTTATCCCCCAGCAAGGTGCCGTCAACCGGCGTCACCGCGGCTCCCAGCACATCAAAACCGACGCTCATATTGGCACTGGAAGCCGGGGCGTATACTTTGACCATCTTAAACTCCTAACTTCCATGACAGGGTGCGTAGCAGGTCGGCGAACACGCCAGCCGCCGTCACGTCATTCCCCGCGCCATAGCCGCGCAGCACCAGCGGCAGAGGCTGATAATAGTGGCTGTAAAATGCCAACGCGTTCTCGCCGTTTTTCACCTTGAACAGCGGATCGTTGCCGTCGACTTCGGCGATTTTCACCCGGCAGACGCCATCTTCTTCAATATTGCCGACGTAGCGTAAGACTTTACCCTCGTCGCGCGCTTTAGCAACCCGCGAGGCGAATTGATCGTCAAGCGTCGGCAGTCGCGCCATAAAGCTTTCGACATCGCCGCTGGCGTCAAAGTCGGCAGGCAGCGCAGGCTCAACGATAATATCCGAGAGCTCCAGCTCGCGCCCGGTTTCGCGGGCAAGGATCAGCAGCTTGCGCGCCACATCCACGCCGGAAAGATCGTCGCGCGGGTCCGGTTCGGTATAGCCCATCTCGCGCGCCAGTTTAGTGGCTTCAGAAAGGCTCATGCCCTCATCCAGCTTACCAAAAATAAAGGAAAGCGAGCCGGAGAGGATCCCGGAAAAATGCACCAGCTCATCACCAGCGTTCAGCAGATTCTGCAGGTTTTCAATGACCGGCAGACCCGCGCCGACGTTGGTGTCGTAGAGGAACTTGCGCCGCGAGCTGCTGGCGGCGTGACGCAACTGGTGATAGTAATCCAGCGAAGAGGTATTGGCCTTTTTATTCGGCGTCACCACATGGAAACCTTCACGCAGGAAGTCAGCGTACTGATCGGCCACCGCCTGGCTGGAGGTACAATCGACGATAACCGGGTTCAGCAGGTGATACTCTTTCACCAGACGGATTAAACGGCCCAGATTAAAGGGCTCTTTCGCTTCCGCGAGTTCGCTACGCCAGTTTTCCAGATTCAAGCCATGGACGTTCGTCAGCAGCGCCTGTGAATTGGCGACGCCGCATACGCGCAGATCGATATGCTTGCCCTTCAACCAGCTCTGCTGGCGCTTAATCTGTTCGATTAACGCGCCGCCGACGCCGCCGACGCCAATCACGAAGACTTCGATGACCTGGTCGGTGTTAAACAGCATCTGATGCGTGACGCGCACGCCGGTAGTCGCGTCGTCGTTGCTGACGACCACCGAAATTGAACGCTCGGAAGAGCCCTGGGCAATCGCCACGATATTAATATTGGCGCGCGCCAGCGCGGCGAAGAATTTCGCCGAGATACCGCGCAGCGTGCGCATTCCATCGCCCACGACGGAGATGATCGCCAGCCGCTCCATGATTGACAGCGGCTCCAGCAGCCCTTCTTTCAGTTCGAGATAAAATTCCTCTTCCATCACTCGCTTCGCCCGCGCGCTGTCGCTTTGCGGCACGCAGAAGCTGATGCTGTATTCCGAAGAAGACTGGGTAATCAGCACCACGGAGATACCGGCGCGGGACATGGTGGCGAAAACGCGCGCCGCCATACCGACCATGCCTTTCATTCCCGGCCCGGAAACGTTGAACATGGCCATATTGTTAAGATTAGAGATCCCTTTTACCGGCAGGCCGTCTTCATCAAGGCTGGCGCCGATAAGCGTGCCCGGCGCCTGCGGATTACCGGTATTTTTAATCAGGCAGGGGATCTGGAACTGGGCGATGGGAGCGATAGTGCGCGGATGCAGCACCTTCGCGCCGAAATAGGAGAGCTCCATCGCTTCTTGATAAGACATGGATTTCAGCAGCCGCGCATCCGGTACCTGACGCGGGTCGCAGGTATAGACGCCATCAACGTCGGTCCAGATTTCGCAGCAGTCGGCGCGCATACAGGCTGCCAGCACGGCAGCGGAGTAATCAGAACCATTACGCCCGAGAACCACCAGCTCACCCTTTTCGTTACCGGCGGTAAAGCCGGCCATCAGCACCATGTGGTCTGCCGGGATTTGGCTGGCGGCGATACGGCGGGTAGATTCAGCAATATCAACAGTGGATTCAAGGTAGTGGCCGACGGCCAACAGTTTTTCGACCGGATTAATCACGCTGACCTTGTGGCCGCGCGCTTCCAGCAGCGCCGCCATGATAGCGATAGAGAGCTTTTCACCGCGGCAGATCAGCGAGGCATTAACGCCGTCCGGGCACTGGCCCAGCAGGCTGATACCGTGCAACACGTGTTTAATCTGCGCGAATTCCTGGTCTACGAAAGTTTTCAGCTGTGCGAGCGGGAAGCCTGGTTGAATGTCGGCCAGTCCCTGCAGCAGGTCGGCAAAAATGCGTTCAGCGTCGGCGATATTGGTAAGAGCGTCCTGACCGCTAATGGTTTTTTCAATCATTGCGACCAGATGGTTGGTGATTTTCGCCGGGGCAGACAGCACGGTCGCAACCTGCCCCTGCCTGGCATTGCTCTCCAGGATATCGGCAACCCGCAGAAAACGTTCTGCATTTGCCACTGATGTACCGCCGAACTTCAACACTCGCATGGTTCTTACCCCTTGATCTCTTGTCAAAAAAAAAGCCCGCACTGTTCAGGTGCGGGCTTTTTTCTGTTGTTTCCTGTACGCGTCAGCCCGCACCGTTACCTGTGGTAATGGTGGTGGTGATAATGGTGGTAATCATGCCGATGCGATTCATGGATGTTGTGTACTCTGTATTTTTATCTGTCTTGTGTCCTGCCTATATTGGTTAAAGTATCTGCCTGCTTAAGTCAACGAATTTCTAAATTGGCGACTTTTCAACCAACACCGTCATTACGCCACAGCGCCCCGATATTTCCGCCGCATTGCCAGACGGTTGCTGTTGAAATCAGTACATTCAACCATAAAAATAACTTATCACAGGATTTTATTCAGATAGATTTTTTTCAATATCATGCAGCAAACGATGCAACATGGCGGTGTCGCGCTGTTGTAACAGGCCGATCCGCTGCTGTAGCCAGTCGGCCAGTTTTATGTCGTCATCGACACCCAAGCGTCCAAGTAGCGAAAGCGTCCGCTGACGTAGCGCCTGCAATTGTTTTTCGTCGGTTTCAGGCGCCTGAACCGCAGTCTGCTGCTGCAGCGAGCTCAGCTGATAGCAATACACCATTACCGACTGCCCAAGATTCAAGGAGGGATAATCGGCGACCATCGGCACGCCGGTAAGCACATCGGCCAGCGCCAGTTCATCGTTAGTTAATCCGGAATCTTCACGGCCAAAGACCAGCGCCGTATGTTTCATCCATTGCGCTTTTTCTTCCAGCAGCGGTAGCAACTGCTGCGGCGTGGCGTAGTAGTGAAAACGCGCGCGACTGCGGGCGGTAGTGGCGACGGTAAAGTCGACATCGTGCAGGGCCTGCTCAAGCGTCGGATAGGTTTTTATATTATCTAAAATATCTCCCGAACCATGCGCAACCCAGCGCGCGGCAGGCTGCAGATGCGCTTCGCTATCGACAATCCGCAGTTCGCTGAATCCCATGGTTTTCATCGCTCGCGCCGCCGCGCCGACGTTTTCAGCCCTCGCGGGGGCCACTAAAATGATCGATAAACGCATTATGCTTCCCTTATCCACTTACGCGGCGTGACTCTGCGGTCTCCCCCATTTTACGCGGCGAAAATTTACAAATTTGCAACAAAAATCACTAAAAATGAGCTTTATTACTCTTAAAAAAAACTAAACTGTTCACATTGGACACCAATACGGAGTATGTTAACAGAACGCATTTATCCATATGTTTGGCAATGATATTTCAGTTTTCATTTGTCTACGGGCTTTGGATTCATTGCATTTATTAATTCATAGCTGCAACTAATTGAGCTGTGTAAGAAATGTGACGATAAATCGCAAATCGATGCAATGATTTCACAAGACTGTTAACGTGCTACAATTGAACTTGATATATGTCAACGAAGCGTAGTTTTATTGGGTGTTCGGCCTCTCTTAGCCTGTTATGTTGCTGTTAAAATGGTTAGGATGACAGCCGTTTTTGACACCGTCGGGTCCAGAGGGAAAGTACCCACGACCAAGCTAATGATGTTGTTGACGTTGATGGAAAGTGCATCAAGAACGCAATTACGTACTTTAGTCATGTTACGCCGGACATGTTAATTTGTGGCATGTACCAGGCAGGTCAGGGACTTTGGTACTTCCTGTTTCGATTTAGTTGGCAATTTAGGTAGCAAACATGCAGACCCCGCACATTCTTATCGTTGAAGACGAGTTGGTAACACGCAACACGTTAAAAAGTATTTTCGAAGCAGAAGGTTATGATGTATTCGAAGCGACCGATGGCGCGGAAATGCATCAGATCCTGTCTGAAAATGATATCAACCTGGTGATCATGGATATCAACCTGCCAGGTAAAAATGGTCTTCTGCTCGCGCGTGAACTGCGTGAGCAGGCTGACGTCGCGCTGATGTTCCTTACCGGCCGCGACAACGAAGTTGATAAAATTCTTGGCCTCGAAATCGGCGCCGATGACTATATCACTAAACCGTTTAACCCGCGTGAACTGACTATCCGCGCGCGTAACCTGCTCTCCCGTACCATGAACCTGGGTACCGTGAGCGAAGAGCGTCGCAGCGTTGAGAGCTACAAGTTCAACGGTTGGGAACTGGATATCAACAGCCGTTCATTGGTGAGCCCAAACGGCGAGCAGTACAAGCTGCCGCGTAGCGAATTCCGCGCGATGCTGCACTTCTGCGAAAACCCGGGCAAAATCCAGTCACGCGCAGAGCTGCTGAAGAAAATGACCGGTCGCGAGCTGAAGCCGCATGACCGTACCGTGGACGTGACCATTCGTCGCATTCGTAAGCATTTCGAATCCACGCCGGATACTCCGGAAATCATCGCCACGATTCACGGTGAAGGTTACCGTTTCTGCGGCGATCTGCAGGAATAATTCTGGTTATCCCGCAGCTATAATGCAAAAACAGCGCCTTCTGGCGCTGTTTTTTTATGCTACTTTTACTTCCAGATACGTAGCGTGTCGTCATCCTTGCTTTGCGGTTTTTCCGGTTTGCTCTGCGGTAGAGATAAGGCATACCAGTCCACGCGGCGGGTCAGGAACATCAACGCGCACAGCGCCAGCAGTAGCACCCCAGTGCCGAGCAGCAGCGCGCTATCCTCAGAACGCAGCAGTAGCCACATCACGCCATCCAGCAGCAGCAGCGCCACGACGAATAACAGACTATTACGCCACCCTTTCAGTACCGCCTGTAAATAAATACCGTTGATTACCGCGCCAATCAGGCTGGCTATCGCCCAGGCTCGGGTAAAGCCAATATGCTCAGAGAGCGCCAGCAACACGAGGTAGAACATCACCAGCGATAAGCCGACCAGCAGATACTGCATCGGGTGCAGACGACGATGCGTCAGGCTCTCGAAAACGAAGAAGGCCATAAAAGTCAGTGCGATTAACAGGATGGCGTATTTAGTCGCCCGGTCGGTGAGCTGATATTGATCGGCCTGCGACATCACGTCCACGCTAAAGGCGGGTAAACGCGACCACTCAATATCGGTGTCATCGGCGAAATAGTTGCCCATATTGTTGGCAAACCAACTGCTCTGCCAGTGTGCGCTATAACCCGAGGCGCTCACTTCGCGTTTCGTAGGCAGGAATCTGCCAAGGAATCCTGGATGCGGCCAGTTACTGGTCAGCTGCAGCTCGCTGTTGCGGCCCAACGGTACAACGGAGAAGCCGCCGGTACCGTTAAGATTGAGGGTAAAAGCAATATCCAGCGGTTTATTGTCTGCGCTTAACGCCGGCATCGGCATATGAATGCCTACCCCGCCGCCGTTCAATCCCAATCCCGGTTCAACGGTCAGTGCCGTACCGTCAATTACCGGCGCGTTGATCACGCCGATGCCGCGGGCATCGCTCACGCTAAGCACTAAAAACGGTTTTCCTAAATTGATATTTGCCTTTTGCAGCTCTTTCAGCCGCGAAGGATCGAACTGCGCCTGAATTTGCAGGGCATTATGCCAGACCTGCCCACTGTATATGCCGACTTTTCTCGACTCCACATTTTGCACACCGTTAACCGTCAGCGTTTCCGGTAGCCAGTAGTAGATCCAGCGACGCTGATATTCGACCTCTTTTTGGTTCTCCATACGAAATAGCGTCTCGGTCACCGGGATAGCAACCAGCGGCCCCGTCAGCTTTTGTGAACCGCTGGTACTGTGCTCTATCGCATCCACTACATCGCTGCGATAGTCCGCACGCTCGCTAATAAGCGCTCTGACCATCATCAGCGGCACGGACAACAGCAAAATACAGCCCAACAGCGTACTAATTTTCCAGAATAATGGTGATTTCATCATAGCCTTCTCCCTATCGTGATGGGCTCACTGTAGGGCGGCTATGTGCAGTGTGTTTGAAGCTATGTGAAGGGACGGTGAAGTTGTAGCGTCGCGACAACGCCGCCTTCAGGGCGATTACGCAGGCTAATATCACCCTGATGCAGACGCGCCACCTCACGCACAAACGCCAGTCCTAAACCGCTGCTCTTATGGCCATCTTCCCGCGGCAGCGAGTAAAAGCGTTCAAAGACGCGCGCCAGCGCAAAGTCAGGAATACCGCGACCGTTATCCGTCACGCTTAGCTGCGCCTCTTCGTGGCACGTCTCCACCGCCAGAGCGATTTCACCGCCGCGGGGGGTAAAGTCAATCGCATTATCGATAAGATTGCCCAGCGCCTGCGCCAGTAGTTCGCTATCGCCATTCACCGTTACCCCGCTCTTCTGCCAGCGCAGGGTGATGGCTTTCGCCTCCAGAGCAATGTCGCGTTCATCCGCCAGACGTTGGAAAAGCGCATCAACCGAAACCAACTGCGGCGTTATCTCCAGCCGATTTTCCAGCCGCGCCTGTTGCAGCAGTTTTTCCACCAACAGCTGCATGCGGGTATTCTGCGCAAGAATATTTGCCGTGAAACGCGCGGCGACCTCAGGCGGCGGCCCCTCGCGCAAGATCTCCGCCGCACCGCGGATCGCCGCCAGCGGGCTTTTGAGTTCATGAGTGAGATCGTAGACATAGTTTTCGATCGCGTTCTTGCCTTCTAGCTTCACGCGCATGCTCTCCAGCGCCTGCGCCAGCTTGCTTAACTCGCTACTGCCGACGTTCGGCAGAGGCAACGGACGCTCGGCAGTCACCGAATCGGCGTAACGCACCAGTTTGCCAATAGAGAAGTTAATCCACCAGACCATCCCGGCGCCGATCAGTAAAGCAATCCCCAGCAGCGCGCCACCGGCCCACAATATCCGCCGCTCGCTGCGTTTAATCACCGGCGTCATTGCCAGATTAGGTTTACCAACGCTGACCACGCCGATGATACGCCCGTTATCCATCACCGGCGCGGCAATGTACATGACTGAGCTATTATCATCATTGGGGTCACTGCGCGAACTGCGGGCGCCGTACTGGCCGCGCAGGGTCAGCCAGACGTCATTCCAGCGCGAATAATCCTGGCCAACCGCCTCCCCGCAGGAGTCAAACACCACCTTCCCCTGAGCATCCGTCAGATAGACGCGGTACTCATTGCGCATTTTCCTGATACCGCTGATATTGGCGTTGATGGGCTGCTGATTAAGCGACTGAAAGGCCTGCGCCAGCCGCCCCTGCTGCGGATTTACCGAAAGAAGATCCTCCCGGGCCAGCGCCGCCAATAGCGTTGCGGTATCGTTAAGCGTGCCTTCCGTTGCCCGGCGCACGCCCGGTTTGACTTCCTGCACAAAGATAGAGAGCACAAACCACGCGGCAATGCCGACAATCAAGAAATACCCCAGTAGCAGGCGCATCCCGATACGCATCAATAGCCCCCCAGGCTATAGCCCAGACCGCGATGCGTATTAATCGGGTTAATATCAGGATTCACCGCCCGCAGCTTGGCGCGTAGGGTTTTGATATGGGTATCGACGGTACGATCGATACTCTCGTAAGCATCGCTCCACACTCGCTCCATCAACTGCTGGCGAGAGAACACGCGACCGGGGGCGTTAATGAGGGTTTTCAACAGCAGGAATTCGTAACGCGTCAGGCTCAGCGGTTGACCGTACCAGCTAATTGTCATCGCCAGCTCATCCAACACGAACTCGCCAACGCGCACCACCGGCGAAGGGGTAGAAAATTTCTGCAGGCGACGCAGAACGGTACGCACCCGCGCGCAGACTTCGCGCGGCGAAAACGGTTTGGCGATATAGTCGTCAGCGCCAATTTCCAGCCCCAGCAGCTTATCAACCTCTTCGCTGCGTGCGGTCAAAAACAGTACTGGCAATGCCTGATGGCGCGCCAGCAGTCGTCGGCATAGTTCAAAGCCGCTAATATCCGGCAAGCCGACGTCGAGGATCGCTAAATCCGGGCTCTGATGCAGCGCCGCATCAAGCGCGGGCAACCCGCGCTCGAAGACGGTCACGTCGAATCCTTCCTGCTGCAGCATGTAAACAAGGGTATCGGCGATACTCTGTTCATCCTCAACTAACCAAATCCGTGGCTGTTGCATTGTGACTCCCGTTTATTTATTCCACGGCATGATCGGCACGGCGCTGATGGCATTCTTCGGCGAGCCGTCGACCACTTTATCCGAATAGGTCAGGTACACCAGCGCATTGCGTTTAGCGTCATAGAAGCGTACGACCTGCAGTTTTTTGAACACCAGCGAGGTACGTTTCTGGAATACCACATCGCCCTGGCTTTTGCCGTTTTTGATTTTATCCGTCAACTCAATCGGCCCGACCTGCTGGCAGGAGATGGCGGCGTCTGAGGTATCTTCCGCCAGCCCCAGCCCGCCTTTAATGCCGCCTGTTTTTGCCCGGCTAATATAGCAGGTGACGTTTTGTACATCGGGATCGTCGAAGGCTTCGACCACGATTTTATGATCCGGCCCCAGCCATTTAAATACCGTATCGACGGAGCCGATTTGCTCGGCGTGCGCCAGTTGGCCTGCGGCCAGCAAGAACAAACCTGCCACTAACTTCTTGTATTTCATATTGTTACCATTTCTTAAAATTCCGCTGCGTGATAATCACAAACGCTGTGGAAAAGGTTTAAAGATCACAGCTTTACAAAATTACCAACGATATCCACCAGATAATCGCATTTATAAGCAAAAAAAACACTGAATGCTAAAACATCAAAAAATGCTATTATCCGCTACCTTAATATAGGTACCTGAGTTTAAAGGATGGGGACATTTTATGGATCAAGCTGGGATTATTCGCGATCTCCTGAGCTGGCTGGAAGGTCACCTGGATCAGCCCCTCTCGTTGGATAATGTGGCGGCGAAGGCAGGTTATTCCAAGTGGCATTTGCAACGTATGTTTAAAGACGTCACGGGTCAAGCCATCGGTGCCTATATTCGCGCACGCCGTCTCTCCAAATCCGCCGTGGCGCTACGCCTGACCGCACGCCCGATTCTCGACATCGCGCTGCAGTATCGCTTCGATTCTCAACAGACGTTCACCCGCGCCTTTAAAAAACAGTTTAATTTGACCCCAGCGCTCTACCGCCGTTCTCCGGACTGGAGCTCGTTCGGTATGCGTCCGCCGCTGCGGCTCGGCGAATTTACCATGCCGAAGCATGAGTTTGTGACCCTGAGCACCACGCAACTGGTCGGCGTGACCCAAAGCTATACCTGTAAGCTTGAAGAGATTTCTGAATTCCGTAACCAGATGCGCGTTCAGTTCTGGCGCGAATTCCTCGGTAATGCGCCCAGCATTCCGCCAACGCTGTACGGCCTGCATGAACCGCGTCCAAGTCTGGAAAAAGATGACGAGCAGGAGGTGTTCTACACCACCGCGCTAACGCCGGAGATGGCGAACGGGCACCTGCATAACTCTCATCCGGTGATTCTGGAAGGCGGCGAGTATGTGATGTTCACTTACGAAGGATTAGGCACCGGGCTGCAGGAGTTTATCCTGACGGTATACGGCACCTGTATGCCGATGCTGAACCTCACCCGCCGCAAAGGCCTGGATATTGAGCGCTTCTATCCGGAAGATGATAACCGGAACCAGGCCACGCCAATTCAGCTGCGCTGCGAATACCTGATTCCGATTCGTCGTTAACGCTGTAGTTCGTCCATCGCGGGGGCATCGAGATGCGAAACGTCCCCCGCGGTCTCCACCACCCATCCTGACGCCAGCCACGGGCTCTGCTGATAATCAACGCGTGAAATCGAACAGTTGCGCAGGCGCAGACGGCGCTCCGCATAAGCAGGCAGCCCGAGGATTGTGCTCACCAGACAGCCCAGAGCCATCCCATGACTCACCAGCAGCGGCCGGCTACCTGGCGGTAATTCCAGACAGGATGATAGCGCCGCGCGCATACGCTCGCTCAGCTCCTGCATGGATTCGCCCTGCGGTATGCGCCCATCCGGCGTACCGTTGACCAACTGACGGCGCCAGCCCTCTTCTTCCTCACTAAGCGAGTCGATATGGCGCTTCTCCAGCACCCCCATATCCAGCTCGCGCAGGCGCGGATCGGTAACGACGCCGCAGCCGCAGGCTTCAGCGATAATTTCTGCCGTGCGGCGGGTACGCCCGAGGTCGCTGGCGATAATATGGGTGATCCCCAACGTTCTGGCGCGCTCGCCCACCTGCCATGCCTGGCGCTCGCCGTGAGCGGTCAGTGGGCTATCGGACTGGCCTTGAATACGTCGCTCGGCGTTCCACTGCGTTTCACCGTGGCGAACAAGGTATACCTGTAACATGCTTATTTTCCGTTCTGAACCCTTCATCAATCGACGATCGGCGCTATCGGCTACCGCCAGAGTGATTTAGAGTATACTGCGATGACGTTAATTAATTCTGAGTTGTTTTGATTATGCACCATGTTGTCTCAGCTACCACTAATCCCGCCAAAATTCAGGCAATTCTGCAGGCTTTTAACGAGATCTTCGGCGAAGGATCCTGCCACATTGAGTCCGTCGCCGTCGAGAGCGGCGTGCCGGAACAGCCCTTCGGCAGCGAGGAAACGCGGGCTGGCGCACGAAATCGCGTCGCTAATGCCCGTATCGCGCAGCCGGAAGCCGATTTTTGGGTGGCGATAGAAGCCGGGATCGATGAAGGCAGCACCTTCAGTTGGGTGGTAATTGAGAGCCAGCAGCAGCGCGGCGAAGCGCGCTCGGCAACCCTGCCGCTGCCGGAAGTCATTCTTGCGCAGGTTCGCGCCGGGGAAGCGCTGGGGCCGGTCATGTCGGAGCATACCGGTATCGATGAGATAGGCCGCAAAGAGGGCGCTATTGGCGTCTTTACCGGCGGCAAGCTGACGCGCAGCAGCGTCTACCATCAGGCGGTCGTGCTGGCACTCAGCCCATTCCATAACGCTATTTATCGTTAAGCAGGGTCTGTTCCAGCCACTGGCGTAGCTCTACCGGCGCCGATTTCAGGCTATTCGAACCGCGGGTAATGGTGGCAATACCGGCGCCGAGTTCGTTTTTGAGCTCGCGCTGGCTCATCTCGCCGCGCAGCAACTCTTCAATAATACGCACCCGGGTGCCCAGCGCTTCGCGCTCGTCGGGCGTCAGCATCAGCTGCAGTAACGGCAGGTGAAGGTCTTCGGCGTAAGCTTGCTGCAGCAGCGCCACGAAACGTAGCCACTCCTGATGACGTTGTTCGGCCACGGCCGCTGAATAGGGAGATTGTTGGGTCATGTTACGTCGCCATGTTGAGACGGGCAGCCAGGCTGCCCGTCGAATGTACTCATCAACGAGTACAAAGAATAACATACTTCCGAACAATCAGTAACGCTGTTGCCATTCGGCGTCGCTCAGCAAGTTATCCTGCTTGCCCATAAAGTAGCGGTAATAGGCATCGTAAGAGAGGACGTTTTTTACATAGCCGCGGGTTTCCGAGAACGGAATACTCTCGACAAATGCCACCGCATCGATGCGCCCGGCGCTATTGCCCTGCCAGGTTCGCACGCGTCCAGGCCCGGCGTTATAGGCGGCGGAAGCGTAAATACGGTTATTGCCGAACTGCTGGTAGACGTACTGCAGATAGCTGGTACCAATGTTGATATTGGTTTCCGGATCCAGCAGCTGCGACGGACCGCTATAGCCAGGAATGCTGAACATGCTAACGGTATGCGTCGCGGTGCCCGGCATAATCTGCATCAAGCCGCTGGCGCCGACCGGTGAACGCACTTTCGGGTTCCAGGCGCTCTCCTGACGCGCAATCGCCATCGCGTAGCTCTGCGGAATATCTTTGCCGCTAATATAACGCGCGAACAGATCGTTGTACGCCAGCGGGAAGCGCTCTTCCAGCTGATCCCACAATTTACCGGCGATCGTCGCCTGTACGCTAAGATCCCACCAGTGTTGATCAAAAGCGTAACGCGCCAGCTGCGCCTGCTGCGATTTGGTCCGGCTACTCACCAGGTTCGCCCATTCGCTGCGCGCGGTGTTGTCCATGTTCCAGTACATCAGCTCGCGAACGCGCGCCATCTCAGGGCCAGAGGCCAGCGCCGGGTCGATAGTGCCGGAGGCTTTATCAATGCGGAAGGTGTACTCTTCACCCAGACGCTGAGCGGCAACCATCGGATAGAAGCCGCGCTGCTGCATCAGCGAATGCAAGATGGCTTTCGCTTCGTCATCGCGCCCGCGCTCCAGCAGCAGATCCGCCTGCCAGTAGCGCCACTCGTCTTTCTCTTTCGCCTCCATCGGCAGACGCGCCAGCCAGGTGTTCAGCCCATGACGATCGCCGTTGCCAAGCGCCATACGAACCCGGCGTTCCACAAGCGGGGTCGATTGCGAACGCATGATCGCGTCATCGCGCCACTCCGCCTGCGCTTCGGTCACATCGCTGCCCATCAGACGCCAGGCGACGATATCGCGCAGCTCCTGGGTTTGATCCTCATTCAACTGCTGCGCCTGCACCAGCGATGGGATCATCAGACGGGCGTTTTCCACATCCTGACGCGCGACGCTGGCAAAAGCGACCGCCGCCATCTGGCGGGTAAAGTCGGTGGCCCCGGTGGTGCGGGCAAAGGTCATCACGCTATTGGGGTCGTTGGCCAACGCCACCACCGCCGAAGAGATGCTCTGATAGTTTGACGGCATCTGCTGAGCAAGCACGCGGACCAGGCTGGTATTGCCGGCCTTCATCGCCAGGCGGATTCGTTCGAGATAGGCCAGTGGATCCTGCTGCCCGGAATCGCGCCATGCGCTGAACAGCGGATCGCAGGCATTTGGCTGGCTCTTACCAGTCAGCCACAGCTCTTTCGCCCCGCTCCACGCCTCCTGCGACTGGCCGACGCTGAGTTTGGCGTAGTAGTAGTTACACTGCGCTTCGGTTGTCGCCGGTTTATCCGGGCTGAACGCCAGTAAGCCTCGCCAGTCGGTGCGCCGCGCCAGCTCATTAACAAAGCGTGATTTCAGCGAACGCGCCGCCGGTAGCGTCGGGTTCGCCGCAATGAAATTAGTGACCACCAGCGGCGGCTGGTTCATCAGGTCATCGGTAATTTGTCGATATTGCAGGTAGGGATACAGCGGATAGCTGCTGAGCGTGGGCATCAACTGGTTGACGACATCCATCTGGCGGTTGTCCCACGCCTGTTTAATTTGAGCATAGCGGCTGCGCTGTTCATCCAGTGAATCCGCATGCGCCAGCTGGCTTAGCGTCAGCAGACTCACGCCGGCAGCCAGAAGACGCCATGCCGTAGTTTTGGCTTTTTCCACAAGCTCTTCCTCTAGTTTGGTGCATCACCGCGGCATCGTGCCGCTTCAAAAAAATCAGGTATTGCTTAGTTATGCTAATCAGACAACTGAAAACATGCCATGTCCTGAACATTTTTTTACGCTTCTGTGAATCCTGTCGCCTCGCTGGGATTACCGCGCGAAAAAGGCTACACTTCGCCTTTGAACTATCTATCAGAATAGAAAGAGGCGAAGTCCAACGTGGCTCAATTCGTTTATACCATGCATCGTGTCGGCAAAGTGGTTCCGCCGAAACGTCATATTTTGAAAAATATCTCCCTCAGTTTCTTCCCTGGCGCGAAAATCGGTGTTCTCGGTCTGAACGGCGCCGGTAAATCTACCCTGCTGCGCATCATGGCCGGTATCGACACCGAGATCGAAGGTGAAGCGCGCCCGCAGCCCGGGATCAAAATCGGCTACCTGCCGCAGGAGCCGCAGCTGAATCCGGAGCACACCGTACGCGAATCCGTTGAAGAAGCGGTCGCCGAAGTGGTTAACGCGCTGAAAGGCCTGGACGAAGTTTATGCCAAATACGCCGAGCCGGATGCCGACTTCGATAAGCTTGCCGCGCAACAGGGCAAGTTCGAAGAGATCATCCAGGCGCACGACGGCCATAACCTGAACGTGCAGCTGGAGCGTGCGGCCGATGCCCTGCGCCTGCCGGACTGGGATGCGAAAATCGCCAATCTTTCCGGTGGTGAACGCCGCCGCGTCGCACTGTGCCGCCTGCTGCTGGAAAAACCAGACATGCTGCTGCTCGACGAACCGACCAACCACCTCGACGCCGAGTCCGTCGCCTGGCTGGAGCGCTTCCTGCACGATTTCGAAGGCACCGTAGTGGCGATTACCCACGACCGTTACTTCCTCGATAACGTCGCCGGCTGGATCCTCGAGCTTGACCGCGGCGAAGGTATTCCGTGGGAAGGCAACTACTCCTCCTGGCTGGAGCAAAAAGATCAGCGTCTGGCGCAGGAAGCTTCTCAGGAAGCCGCACGCCGCAAATCTATCGAGAAAGAACTCGAGTGGGTTCGCCAGGGCGCGAAAGGCCGTCAGTCTAAGGGCAAAGCCCGTCTGGCGCGCTTTGAAGAGCTTAATAACGTCGAATACCAGAAACGTAACGAGACCAACGAACTGTTCATTCCGCCAGGAGCGCGTCTGGGCGATAAAGTTCTGGAAGTCAGCAATCTGCGCAAATCTTACGGCGACCGCGTACTGATTGACGATCTGAGCTTCTCCGTACCGAAAGGCGCTATCGTTGGTATCATCGGTCCGAACGGCGCGGGTAAATCTACCCTGTTCCGCATGATGTCCGGCCAGGAACAGCCTGATTCCGGCACCATCACGCTGGGTGAAACCGTTAAGCTGGCCTCTGTCGATCAGTTCCGTGACGCGATGGACAACAGCAAGACCGTTTGGGAAGAAGTGTCCGGCGGCCTGGATATCATGAAGATCGGCAACACAGAGATGCCAAGCCGCGCCTACGTTGGCCGCTTTAACTTCAAAGGCGTCGACCAGGGCAAACGCGTTGGCGAGCTGTCCGGCGGTGAACGCGGTCGTCTGCACCTGGCAAAGCTGCTGCAGGTCGGCGGTAACGTACTGCTGCTCGATGAACCAACCAACGACCTGGATATCGAAACCCTGCGCGCGCTGGAAAACGCCCTGCTGGAGTTCCCGGGCTGCGCCATGGTTATCTCGCACGACCGCTGGTTCCTTGACCGTATTGCGACCCACATTCTGGATTACCAGGATGAAGGTAAAGTTGAGTTCTTCGAAGGTAACTTTACCGAGTACGAAGAGTACAAGAAACGCACCCTCGGCGCCGATGCGCTGGAGCCGAAGCGTATCAAGTACAAACGTATCTCAAAATAAAATACAAAAAGGCAACGCAAGTTGCCTTTTTTAGTGTTTGCTCCCTCTCCCAATGGGAGAGGGCCGGGGTGAGGGTAAGGTAAATGCAAAAAGGCAACGCAAGTTGCCTTTTTTAATGTTTGCTCCCTCTCCCATTGGGAGAGGGTCGGGGTGAGGGTAAGGTAAATGTAAAAAGGCAACGCAAGTTGCCTTTTTTAATGTTTGCTCCCTCTCCCATTGGGAGAGGGCCCGGGTGAGGGTAAGGTAAATGTAAAAAGGCAACGCAAGTTGCCTTTTTTAGTGTTTGCTCCCTCTCCCATTGGGAGAGGGTTGGGGTGAGGGTAAGGTAAATGCAAAAAGGCAACGCAAGTTGCCTTTTTTAGTGTTTGCTCCCTTTCCCATTGGGAGAGGGTCGGGGTGAGGGTAAGGTAAATGTAAAAAGGCAACGCAAGTTGCCTTTTTTAGTGTTTGCTCCCTCTCCCATTGGGAGAGGGTTGGGGTGAGGGCTACAGCCCGCAGAGCCTCTACCCCTGCTCGCCCATCAGCTGCTTCACCAGCTCAACGCAGCGCAGGAACCGGGCGTCGTAGTCCGACTCTTCCACGTGGACGAACTCGATGCCGTTTTCTTTCAGCAGTGACACCAGCAACGTCTGAAACTCTTTGCGATCTACCGAACTACCGAGGCTACGCAGCCCATCGGCCACCCAAGGCGTGTTGTTCTCCAGCAGGATCACCAGATCAAAGCGGTATTCATCGATTAACGCCTGCACGAACGGATGCTCGCGGCCTTCGTACTTCAGGCAGAAGGCCTGAGTGCTGACGAAGTCGGTATCGATAAACGCCACCTTATTGGCATACTTCACCGCGAAATCAATGTACTGTGCGTGCCCCAGCGCGATTTTATCGTAATCGGAATACTGCAACGCCATTTCATCGCCGCCGAGGTGTGAAAAGACGTAATCGCGGCCGTATTCCCAGGCGCTGGTGGTATTGAAGATATTGGCGAGCTTATTCACCAGCGTCGATTTACCGCTCGACTCGCCGCCTAGGATCGCCACCGTACGCACAAAGAACGGTTTTACTTCGGTCGGAATATATTCCCAATAGCGGAACGGGTTTTCGCGGATCTGGCCGCCGCTGATACTCATGAAGGTTCGCTTCGGATCGATAAGCACGGTTTCGATCCCCAGATGCTCCAGATACTGCGGCGCATCGGCCTCTTCCGAGGTGTAGATCCAGTTAGGTTCGATCCCTTTCTCGCTCATGAAGGCGCGGATCCCGCGGCTCCAGACGTCCCAGCCGTGCGGGTACGGCTCCATCCCCTCTTCGTTGAAGGCGTGGATGCGAATGTTTTTTTGATATTTAAAGGTTTGCAGCAGCCAGCGCAGACGATCGGGAACCGTCGGCTGTTGCGACATGGCGCTCTCCTCGAACAGCTCGCGGTCACGAGTGTCGTCATAGCCCATGACGATATGAAGCTCATCGACCTGGCTACAGGCGCGCTGAATCAGGTAAATATGCCCGGTATGCAGCGGATAAAATTTACCAAAAACCACCCCGACGCTTTTCTGTTTACGCGGGAATTCAAGGCCGAGGAAGCGGTGTAAGGCTTCGAGCTTCTGGGCGCTCGGGCTTTTGATTTTCGCGTTTAATAGCTGACTGAGATAACCTTTGGTCATCCCGCTGGCTTCCGCCACCTGCTGCAGCGTACAACCCTTTTGCTTAATGGCGTTTTTCAGATAGTCGAATGACGACATAGTTTATGCGTGCCTCCTGCAAACTCGGGTTTGATACCCGTCATACCCTGAAGTATGACGGGTATCATTATAAGTCGTCAAAAACGCTCAGCGCATCGGCCAGTTTTTTCACGCCAAAGATTTGCATCCCTTCCGGCGCTTTTTTAGGCACGTTTGCCGCAGGTACGATGGCGCGACGGAACCCGTGCTTCGCCGCCTCGGAAATACGTTCCTGGCCGCTTGGCACCGGGCGAATTTCACCGGCTAATCCGACTTCGCCAAAGACCACCAGATCCTGCGGCAACGGGCGATCGCGCAGGCTCGAAACCATCGCCAGCAGCAGCGCCAGGTCGGCGCTGGTTTCAGTGACTTTGACCCCGCCAACCACGTTAACGAAGACGTCCTGATCGGCCATCTGCAGGCCGCCATGACGGTGCAGCACCGCCAGCAGGATCGCCAGACGGTTCTGCTCCAGGCCTACCGCGACGCGACGCGGATTAGACATCATCGAGTGATCGACCAGCGCCTGGATCTCAACCAGCAGCGGACGGGTGCCTTCCCATACCACCATGACCGAGCTGCCAGAGGTGACTTCATCGCCGCGGCTGAGGAAGATGGCGGAGGGGTTGCTCACTTCGCGCAGGCCCTGCTCGGTCATCGCGAAGACGCCGAGTTCATTGACCGCGCCAAAGCGGTTTTTATGGCTGCGCAACGTGCGGAAACGGGAATCCGCATCGCCGTCCAGCAGCACCGAGCAGTCAATACAGTGTTCCAGTACTTTCGGACCGGCCAGCGAGCCGTCTTTGGTGACGTGGCCGACCATCACAATCGCCACGCCGCGAGTTTTGGCAAAGCGCGTCAGATAGGCCGCGGTTTCGCGTACCTGGGCCACGCTCCCCGGCGACGACTGGACATCAGCCATATGCATCACCTGGATGGAGTCGATGACCATCAGCTGAGGCTTTTCTTCATCGGCGATCTGGCAGATTTGCTCGATGCTGGTCTCCGAGAGCATATTCAGATTCGCCGTCGGCAGCCCGAGACGATGCGCGCGCATCGCGACCTGCTGCAGGGATTCTTCCCCGGTGACGTACAGCGTTTTCATTCCTTCCGCCAGCTTGCAGAGCGTTTGCAGCAGCAGCGTCGATTTCCCGGCGCCGGGGTTGCCGCCGATTAGAATGGCGCTACCCGGTACCACGCCGCCGCCGAGCACGCGGTCGAACTCTTTAAATCCGGTGGAGAAACGCGGCAGCGCCTCCAGGCTTATCTCCGACAGCTTCTGTACCTTCGACACGCCGGCATTACCGGCGTAGCCTGACAGACGCTCGTTTCTCGCCACCTGCGGCGAGGCGGCGATGCGCATCTCGGTGATGGTATTCCAGGCATGGCAGGCGCTGCACTGCCCCTGCCAGCGCGGATAATCCGCACCACATTCATTACAGACAAATGCGCGTTTTGGAGCTTTCGCCACGTTAACCTCTTACTTTTGATTCATGCTGCCGGAGAGAATACAGAATACCCCCATCAGGTCAGCGTGGCGGATGGTGACTTCCGCCTGTTCATTGACTTTTGGTTTCGCATGATAGGCAATGCCGAGGCCTGCCGCCTTGATCATCGGCAGATCGTTGGCGCCATCGCCAATCGCCACGGTTTGCGCCGGCGGAATCTCATATTTTTCCGCCAGTTTACGCAGAGTATTGGCTTTATATTTGGCATCGACAATGTCGCCGATAACGTTGCCGGTGAGCTTGCCGTCCATGATTTCCAGCTCGTTGGCGAATACCGCGTCGAGATGCAGCTTATCGCGCAGGTATTCGGCAAAGAAGGTAAAGCCGCCGGAGGCGATGGCTACCTTCCAGCCCAGCGTTTCCAGCTTCAGCACCAGTTGCGTCAGCCCCGGCATCAGCGGCAGCGCTTCCCGCACCTGCAGCAGGATGTTCGCGTCGGCGTCTTTCAGGGTGGCGACGCGCTGGCGCAGGCTGGCGGTGAAGTCGAGCTCGCCGCGCATCGCGCGTTCGGTCACTTCCGAAACCAGCTCGCCGGTGCCGGCAAGCTTAGCAATTTCATCGATACATTCGATCTGAATCGCCGTGGAGTCCATATCCATCACCAACAGGCCCGGCGTGCGCAGATGCGGGATTTTGCCCAGCGGCGCGACGTCCAGCCCGGCTTCATGGGCCAGGCGTGTGGCGCGCTGCGTCAGCGAGCCCGCCAGGCGAATCACCTGATAGTCTTCCACGACCCAGGAAGAGACGATAACCAGCGCCGCGCCGAGTTCGCGCTGCCACGCCGTCAGCCGACGTTTATCGAGACCGCGACCATACAGCAGCCAGCCGCTGCGCCCGGCGTGATAATCCAGCGGCATGACCTCGTCGCCGCTCAGGGAAAGCGGCAACCCAGGCCACAAGGAAACATCTTCGGGCAGGTCGCACCAGGTCAAACTGTTAGGCATTACGGCTCCACATCTCTTCATTCAGGCGAGGAAAATAACGCATGAGGCTACCTTGTAACCAGCGCTTCTGGCAACATTAAGCTGCAAATTTTCAAAGGTGGAATATGGTACGAGCAAAACTGAAATTCCGACTGCATCGCGCCGTCATTGTTCTGATCTGTCTCGCGCTTCTCGTCGCGCTGATGCAGGGCGCCTCGTGGTTCAGTCAGAATAGCCAAAAGCAGCGTAATCCGCAGCTGGAAGAGCTGGCGCGGACGCTGGCGCAGCAGGTTACGCTGAACCTGGCGCCGCTGATGCGCAGCGAAACGCCCGACGAAAAGCGCATTACCCGCTTGCTGGAACAGCTGACGGATAAAAGTCGGGTGCTCGATGCCGGGGTATATGATGAACAAGGCGATTTGGTGGCTCGCTCCGGCGAAAGCGTTGATGTGCGCGACCGCCTGGCGCTGGATGGCAAAAAAGCCGGCGGCTACTTTAACCAGCAAATCGTCGAGCCGATCCTCGGCAAAAACGGCCCTGTCGGCTATCTGCGCCTGACGCTGGATACCCACACGTTGGCGACCGAGGCGAAACAGGTGGATAATACCACCAATATCTTACGCCTGATGCTGCTGTTGTCGCTGGCCATCGGCGTGGTGCTGACCCGTACGTTGCTGCAGGGCAAACGTACCCGCTGGCAGCAATCGCCCTTCCTGCTCACCGCCAATAAGCCCGTCCAGGACGAAGATAAAGATTAATCAGACAAGGATATCCTATGCCGACGCTCCGCCTGTTGCTCTCCGATTCCTACGACCCCTGGTTTAACCTCGCGGTCGAGGAGTGTATTTTCCGCCAGATGCCGGCCACCCAACGGGTACTGTTTCTGTGGCGCAACGCCGACACCGTGGTGATTGGCCGCGCGCAGAACCCGTGGAAGGAGTGCAATACCCGGCGCATGGAAGAGGACCACGTCCGGCTGGCCCGGCGCAGCAGCGGCGGCGGCGCGGTATTCCACGACCTCGGCAATACCTGCTTTACCTTTATGGCGGGCAAACCGGAATACGACAAAACCGTTTCTACCGCTATCGTGCTCGCGGCGTTGAATTCGCTTGGCGTGACCGCCGAGGCTTCCGGGCGCAACGATCTGGTCGTGAAAACCGACAATGGCGACCGCAAGGTGTCTGGCTCCGCCTATCGCGAAACGATGGACCGCGGTTTTCATCACGGCACCCTGCTGCTAAACGCCGACTTAAGCCGTCTCGCCAACTATCTTAATCCGGACAAAAAAAAGCTGCAGGCCAAGGGCATTACCTCGGTACGCGGGCGCGTAGCGAACCTGGTTGAACTCCTACCGGGCATTACCCATCAGCAGATTTGCGAAGCCATTCAGGAGGCATTTTTCAGCCATTACGGCGAACGGGTAGAGGCGGAAGTCATTTCGCCGGACAACACGCCGGATCTGCCGAATTTTGCCGAGACCTTCGCCCGCCAGAGCAGCTGGGAGTGGAACTTCGGCCAGGCGCCCGCTTTCTCCCACCTGCTGGATGAGCGCTTTCGCTGGGGCGGCGTCGAGCTGCATTTTGACGTCGAGAAGGGCCATATCACCCGCGCCCAGGCTTTTACCGATAGCCTGAATCCGGCGCCGCTGGAGGCGCTGGCGGCACACTTAGCCGGCTGTCAGTATCGGGCGGAGGTCCTGCAGCAGCAGTGTGAGGCGTTGATTAGAGATTACCCTGAGCAGGAAGCGGAACTGAAAGAACTGTCGGCGTGGATGGCTGGCGCGGTGCGCTAATAAAAAAGCCCGCTGCGCTTAGCGGGCCTGGGAAACCGTAGGCCGGGTCAGGCGAAGCCGCCACCCGGCACAACAGGTCTTACTCTTTATCGCCCAGCAGTACGGATTCCAGCGCGATTTTGATCATATCGTTGAAGGTCGTCTGACGCTCAGCGGCAGTGGTCTGCTCGTGGGTACGAATATGATCGGAAACGGTGCAGATAGTCAGCGCTTTCGCGCCGAACTCCGCCGCGACGCCATAGATGCCGGCCGCTTCCATTTCCACGCCCAGAATGCCGTATTTTTCCATCACGTCGAACATAGACGGGTCCGGCGTATAGAACAGGTCAGCAGAGAAGATGTTGCCGACGCGCGCGTCAACGCCCAGCGCTTTCGCCGCGTCTACCGCGTTACGCACCATGCCGAAATCAGCAATCGCCGCGAAATCATGGTCTTTGAAGCGCAGACGGTTAACTTTAGAGTCGGTGCACGCGCCCATGCCGATAACCACATCACGCAGTTTGACATCTTCACGTACCGCGCCGCAGGATCCAACGCGGATGATTTTTTTCACGCCGAAATCGGTGATCAGCTCTTTGGTGTAGATAGAGCAGGATGGGATACCCATACCGTGGCCCATCACGGAGATTTTGCGGCCTTTGTAGGTACCGGTGAAGCCCAACATGCCGCGCACGTTGTTTACTTCACGCACGTCTTCAAGGAAAGTTTCGGCAATGTGCTTCGCGCGCAGCGGGTCGCCCGGCATCAAAACTACGTCAGCGAAATCGCCCATTTCTGCGTTAATGTGTGGGGTAGCCATCGTTTTATCCTTATATAAATTGTTCGTGCCTGATGGCGGCTACGCCTTATCAGGCCTACAAAACGTATTCAAATACCCTAAGGATTTCGCGTTGTAGGAAGGCGACGAATTCGTGAATCTCCGGGAGCATAGATTAACTATGTGACCGGGGTGAGCGAATGAAGTCAACGCATCTACAGCGCGAAAGACAACGGGTATCACAGCATGTTTTTACCGTATTCCATTGGCGACGTACCAAAGTATGTCGCCAGCGTCTGGCCGATATCGGCGAAAGTTTCGCGGTGGCCTAACGAACCCGGCTTCACTTTCGGGCCGTACACCAGCACCGGAATGTGTTCGCGGGTGTGGTCGGTACCGGTCCAGGTCGGGTCGCAGCCGTGGTCGGCAGTGAGGATGAGAATGTCGTCTTCCCCAACCAGCTCCATCAGCTCCGGCAGACGACGGTCGAACAGCTCCAGACCCGCCGCGTAGCCAGCGACGTCGCGACGGTGGCCCCAGGAGGAGTCAAAATCGACGAAGTTAGTGAAGACGATAGTCTCGTCGCCCGCTTCCTTCATCTCTTTGATGGTCGCGTCGAACAACGCGTCCAGCCCGGTGGCTTTCACTTTCTTAGTGATGCCGCAGTTGGCGTAGATGTCGGCGATTTTACCCACGGAAACCACGTGGCCGTTTTTCTCGTCGACCAGCTTCTGCAGCACGGTCGGCGCCGGCGGCTCGACCGCCAGATCGTGACGGTTACCGGTACGCTGGAAGTTACCGGCTTTGTCGCCAACAAACGGACGAGCAATCACGCGGCCAATGTTATAGCCGCCTTCGGTCAGCTCTTCACGGGCGATTTCGCACAGCTCATACAGCTTGTCGAGGCCGAAAGTCTCTTCGTGACAGGCGATCTGGAACACCGAGTCAGCAGAGGTATAGAAAATCGGTTTCCCGGTTTTCATATGCTCTTCACCCAGCTGGTCCAGAATCACGGTACCGGAAGAGTGGCAATTGCCGAGGTAGCCCGGCAGGTTCGCGCGCTTAACCAGTTTATCCAGCAGTTCCTGCGGGAAGCTGTTCTCGTGGTCGCTGAAGTAGCCCCAGTCAAACAACACCGGCACGCCGGCGATTTCCCAGTGGCCAGACGGCGTATCTTTACCGGAAGAGAGTTCATGCGCCCAGGCGTAAGCGCCAACGACTTCAGCATTACCGTCCATACCGGCGGCAATTTTACCGGTAGAACCTTCATGCGCTTTCACCAGGCCCAGGCGGGTCAGGTTAGGTAAATTCAACGGGCCTTTACGACCATTGTCAGCTTCACCTTTGGCGCAGGCTTCCGCAATGTGGCCCATGGTATCGGCGCCCACATCGCCAAAGCGGTCAGCGTCTTCCGTTGCGCCAATCCCAAAGGAGTCCAGCACCATAATAAATGCACGTTTCATCTTGTTCTCCATACATCATGCGCTGCAAAAAAGCGATCAGATCAGTATATCGCTACTTGGTGATTCGGCGATAGACCGTCGGTGTAATTTCTGGGGCTTGAGCGTCCAGTTTAATTGCCGCTTTCACGGCTTTGGCCGCCTCCTGCCAGCTGGATTCATCTTTCGCATGAATCACCGCCAGCGGACGTTCGCCATCGACTTTATCGCCAAGGCGCGCCATATCAGTAAAACCAACGCTGTAGTCAATGGTATCGGATGCCTGACGACGACCGCCGCCCATCGACACCACCGCCATCCCCAGCGCGCGGGTATCCATATCAGAGACAAATCCGGCGCCTTCAGCATAGACCGCTTTGCTCAGCATTGCCGTCGGCAGGTATTTCGCATAGTTTTCGACAAAGTCGTTCGGCCCTTTCTGCGCCGCCACCATGCGGCCAAAGACTTCCGCCGCTTTACCGTTATCCAGCACCGCCTGCAATTTCGCGCGCGCCTCGGCGTCATCCGCCGCCAGCTTGCCGGAAATCAACATTTCCACGCACAGCGCCATGGTGACGTCGTACAGACGCGGGTTACGGTATTCCCCGGTCAGGAACTGTACCGCTTCGCGAACTTCAACGGCGTTACCTGCGCTGGAGGCCAGCACCTGGTTCATATCGGTTAACAGTGCGGTCGTGCGCACGCCGGCGCCGTTGGAGACGCCAACGATCGCTTCGGCAAGCGCTTCTGAAAGCTCATAAGTCGGCATAAAGGCGCCGCTGCCGACTTTAACGTCCATCACCAGCGCATCCAGACCTTCCGCCAGTTTCTTGGCCAGGATCGATGCGGTAATCAGCGGGATGGAATCCACCGTCGCGGTAATATCGCGGGTGGCATAGAAACGTTTGTCAGCCGGCGCGAGCGAGCTGGTCTGCCCGATGATCGCCACGCCGACATCTTTAATAATTTCGCGGAATCGCGCGTCGTCCGGGAAGATATCGAAGCCCGGGATCGCTTCCAGTTTATCAAGCGTACCGCCGGTATGGCCGAGGCCGCGCCCGGAGATCATCGGTACGTAACCGCCGCAGGCGGCAACCATTGGCCCCAGCATCAGCGAGGTAACGTCACCCACGCCGCCGGTCGAGTGTTTATCAACGATCGGGCCGTTGAGGTTAAGGCTTTTCCAGTCGAGAACGGTCCCTGAATCCCGCATCGCCATGGTCAGCGAGACACGTTCCGGCATAGACATATCATGGAAGAAGATGGTCATCGCCAGCGCGGCGATCTGTCCTTCAGAGATAGTATTATCGCGGATGCCGTTGATGAAAAAGCGAATTTCTTCATCGCTTAATGCATGACCATCACGTTTTTTACGAATAATTTCTTGTGCGAGAAACACGGTAACCTCCCAACGGGTATAAATTGCCGGATAGCGGCGCGAGCGCCTTATCCGGCCTACAGGCATCAATTCGTAGGCCGGATAAGCGCATAACCATCCGGCATATCAAGGGATTAGTAGCTGCTGGCGCTCTTACCGTCGCCGTGACCCAGGGCTTTCAGCAGGCTAGCCAACAGGCTTGATGCGCCAAAACGGTAGTGACGGGAATCAGCCCAGTCGGCGCCGAACAGTTCATCGGCAATCGCCAGGAACTGCTGCGCGTCTTCCGCGCTGCGCACGCCGCCGGCAGGTTTGAAGCCAACGGTTTTCTCAACGCCCATATCGCGGATGACTTCCATCATGATGCGCGCGCTTTCCGGCGTCGCATTCACCGGCACTTTACCGGTAGAAGTTTTGATGAAATCCGCGCCCGCTTTAATAGAAATTTCAGATGCCTTACGAATCAGCGCTTCTTCTTTCAGCTCGCCGGTTTCGATGATCACTTTCAGCAGCACATTCGCCGCCGCACAGGCGTCTTTACAGGCTTTCACCAGATCAAAACCTACCTGCTCGTTACCAGCAATCAGCGCGCGGTACGGGAAAACCACATCCACTTCATCCGCGCCATAGGCGATTGCCGCGCGGGTTTCCGCCAGCGCGATATCGATATCGTCGTTACCATGCGGGAAGTTGGTCACCGTCGCGATACGGATGTCCGGTGTTCCTTGCTCATTCAGCGTCTTACGGGCAATCGGGATAAAACGCGGGTAAATGCAGACTGCAGCGGTATTGCCCACCGGGGTTTTTGCCTGATGGCACAGCGCGATCACCTTCTCATTGGTGTCGTCATCATTCAGGGTGGTCAGATCCATCAGTTTCAACGCGCGCAGGCTGCTTGCTTTTAAATCAGTCATTTCATACTCCGACGGCGTGTTGCCGGTTCAATAGTTTGTTCACCATGCGAGCCTGTTACTATTGTAACATCCGCTCGCCATTACACTTCGACATTCATCACAGTTAATGAAAACTAGTTACTAATTTGCATTACTGTAACGTGATTCAAATCACAATTACCTACCATTTACTTCGATCCTCATCGTGAGGTCCTGTTTAAGCATAATTGGCAAATCGAAGCTCATGATGATGTTATTATTCTAACATAACGAAACGTATTATCTCGACGTCGTGGCGCACAAATTGTGCAATACCGGGACATAAAAACACTTTCGCATTGAAATTTAATAGATTTTATATTTACCAAAAATGATGGGATTGTCACAATCCGTCAAAACCGGGACGATTTTGTCCAGAATGTGGGGGCGTTAGAGGGTTAGCGCGGTAAAGAGGCTTTTGGTATTCGCCAGTAGCGCCGCTTCAATTTCCTGCGCCGGTTCCGCGCGCAGTTCACATAGCGCGTCAAAGACGCGGGCCGCCTGTTCCGGGCGGTTCGGCTGCCCCTGAAAACCATTGAGCGGCATATCCGGAGCATCGGTTTCCAGCAACAGCGAAGAAAGCGGCAGACGCGCCATAACATCACGAGTTTTGCTGGCGCGGGGATAGGTAATGGTGCCGCCGACGCCAATCTTATAGCCCAGCTGTACAAAACGTTCCGCCTGCTGCAGGCTGCCGGCAAAACCATGCACCACCCCAGCGCGCGGCAGGTTATGTTTTTTTAGCAACATCGCCAGCTTATCGTGGGTGCGCCGCGAATGCAGGATCACCGGCAAATCGTAACGCTTCGCCAGCCGCAGCTGCGCTTCCAGCAGCGCCTGCTGGCGATCGAATTGCGGATCGTCGCGGTAAAGATCGAGGCCAATCTCTCCGAGGGCCACGAGTTTCGGATGACGCTGTGCAAGATAGCTTTCCAGTTGCGCTAATCCGCGGTCATCATGCTGTTCGATAACAATAGGATGCATCCCTAGCGCGGCATACAGCGGCTCGTGTTGCTCCGCCAGCGCCAGCACGCGAGCAAAGCGCGCGGCGGATATCGACGGCACGATAATACGCCCAACGCCGGCCTGCGCCGCCCTCGCGATACTTGCGGGTTCATCCTCTGTAAACGGGGGAAAATCGAAGTGACAGTGGGTATCAATAAAGCGTAACGTCACGCCAGATCCTCGTTATTAAAGCTGGGGTCATTAGCCTGCGGCGCGGTGATAATCGCCTGTTGCGGCGTTTCGTTAGCCACCGGCAGCGGCGGCACCACCACCGGCGTCGGCCTTGCCACACGCGGCGCATGGCGTAACAGAGGCGGTTGCTCGGTCAGCAGTTTCCCTACCGTGGCGAGGAAGTAGCGGCCGCACTGGCGCCCGGTTTTATAATCTTCCAGCAGCGCCGGCAGACGGCTGCCAAGCGCCATACTGCGCAGCGGCCGCTGCGGATAAATTTCGAATATCCGCAGTTTACCCGGCGGTTTTTCAATAAACTGCTGCGTCGCGCGATAGGTGGTTTCATGGTGCTGTACCAGGTTCACAAAAGGCTGCAGGCTGCTTTCTCCCAGCCAGCGTTCCATTCGTTTAAACCACTGCGGGGTGTAGAACATCTGCGAAGGGACGGTACGGATCACCACGATAGTCTGCGCGCCGCGGCGTGCCGCCTCCTGCACAGGGATCGCATCGCTGACGCCACCATCGAGGTAGCTCACGCCATCCAGCAGGACGCCGCTACGATAGAAGCCGGGAATGGCGCTGGAGGCGCGGATCAGGTCGAGCCAGGTCTGGCGGGTGGGGGAAAAATAGTTTGCCGTGTAGTCGTCACCGCGGCAGGCGCACATCCACAGCTCTTTACCCAGCGCAAACTGCTCCTCGGCATAGTTCATCGCCAGCGGCATTTGTTGCGAAGTGGAATCGACCAGCCAATCGAGATCGATAAGATTGCCGCCGCGAACAAAGCGCATCGGGTCGAAAAACTGCCTTGAGGTGGTATAACGCGTAATGACTTTGCGGGCGTAGCCCTGCTGATTACAGATATAAGCGGAGATGTTTTGCGCGCCAGCGGAAGTGCCAAGCATCAGGTCGAAAGGGTTAAATCCGGCGCGCATGAATTCGTCCAGAACCCCGGCTGTGAAAATACCTCGCTGACCACCGCCTTCGCACACCAGAGCAAGTTTGCCTGGACGGAAGGGTTTTACCGCTAACGGGGCAATATTGCCCAACGTCACGGGAATGCGCTGCCCCACCCTGCTTTCCTGTTTGTTTATTTTCTGTCATTAAAGTAACGCAAATTGTCGTCCCCTGAAACCGCAAAAGCCAGTCACATTGACTGGCTTTATGTAAGACGTTATGTCATCACTGCGCGGTTATTGATTCACGCCTTTCGGCACATCGCCTCTAGGGTCGTTTTCGACCGGTAAACAGGCTGACCAGGAAAATGATAATACCGACAACAAAGACGATTTTAGCCGCCCACGCCGCGGTACCCGCCAGACCACCAAAGCCCAATGCGGCGGCAATCAACGCGATGATCAGAAAAATAATGCCCCATCTAAACATACTGTTCTCCTTACCATATGATTAACGGTCGCTTTTCTGCGCGCTCAGGCCGCGCATACATCAACCCTGCGTACAACTCGCTCAGCGGTCTCGCCGCTGGCGAATATCTTTTAATGAATACCCTTACTGCACTTTAAGATCGTTCTTCACGCCCTTAACACCGGTTACCGCTTTGGCAATGTCTGCCGCGCGATCGACCTGCTTGCTGGATTCCAGCGTCCCGGAGAGATGAACTACCCCGTTGCTGTTCTCCACCGTAACCTTACGCGACGGAACGATATCGTCCGCCAGCAGTTTGGCTTTGACTTCGCTGGTGATTGCGGTGTCGCCAGCATAGCCCTTCAGGCTGGCTGATTTTTCCCCCGCCACGGTCAGCTTATCGCTTACCGAACTCACTCCTTCGACGCCTTTCGCCGCGCTGACGGCCTGTGATTTTTGCTCAGCGCTCTCCACGGTCCCGCTTAAGGTCACGACTTTGTTTTCCGTTTTCACCGAGATATCGGTGCTACGGATACTTTTGTC
Organism: Klebsiella sp. PK01; assembly: GCF_057624675.1. Lineage (NCBI taxonomy): Bacteria > Pseudomonadati > Pseudomonadota > Gammaproteobacteria > Enterobacterales > Enterobacteriaceae > Klebsiella > Klebsiella sp. PK01. The sequence goes on along the minus strand of NZ_JBYEZM010000008.1, from coordinate 97,585 downwards.
ATCAATCAGCGCCGCTTTAACACGGGCAGTGATCGTGCTGTCATCCATAAAATCGCCAACCTTGTTGATCGACTTATCGACGCTTTCTCCGGCGCTGGTCGCGGCAGCCTTCGCGCTATCGGTTGCGGTGGTTTCCGCATAGGTCGAGGCGCTTATCAACGCTGAGCCTAAGAAGAGAGGCAGCAATAGCCTGGCGCTCTTTAGTCTGGTCATTGGTATGCCCTCACGATGTCTGCTTTGGTAAAACAAATGGCTATTTATTCAGCCAGGTTTCTGAAAAGTGCTTAATAAATATAGTAGATGAGCGGAGATGCGGCGGAGGGTTTGAATAAAAAAGCTACGATTTGCGCAGATTTAAGAACTTTCTATGGTAAGGATGAAGGCGGACAAAACGGGCTGGAGCGCAGCATCGCCGCGCTCCAGAGAGACATTAGTGCTCGCGCGTTTTGCGGAACACCACATCAGGATAACGCTCTTGCGTCAGGTTCAGGTTAACCATCGTCGGGGCGATATAGGTCAGATTATCGCCGCCATCCAGCGCCAGCTGAACTTCGTTCTTACGCTTGAACTCTTCGAATTTTTTCACGTCAGTTGATTCAACCCAGCGCGCGGTGGCCACGTTGACGGATTCGTAAATCGCTTCAACGTTATATTCGCTTTTCAGACGCGCAACTACCACATCGAACTGCAGCACGCCGACGGCGCCGACGATCAGATCGTTATTAGCAATAGGACGGAAGACCTGTACCGCGCCCTCTTCAGAGAGCTGAACCAGCCCTTTCAGCAGCTGTTTCTGCTTCAGCGGATCTTTCAGGCGAATACGACGGAACAGTTCCGGCGCGAAGTTCGGAATACCGGTGAACTTCATCATTTCGCCCTGGGTAAAGGTGTCGCCAATCTGAATGGTGCCGTGGTTATGCAGGCCGATAATATCGCCCGGGTAGGCTTCTTCAACGTGCGAACGGTCGCCCGCCATAAAGGTCAGCGCGTCGGAAATCACCACGTCTTTGCCGATACGCACCTGACGCAGCTTCATGCCTTTCTCGTATTTGCCGGAAACCACGCGCATAAAGGCCACGCGATCGCGGTGTTTCGGGTCCATGTTGGCCTGAATCTTAAACACGAAGCCGGTGAATTTCTCTTCTGCGGCCGTCACTTCACGGGTATCAGTATTACGCGGCATCGGCGCCGGCGCCCACTCCACCAGGCCATCAAGCATATGATCCACGCCGAAGTTGCCTAATGCGGTCCCGAAGAACACTGGAGTAATTTCGCCCGCCAGGAACAGATCCTTATCGAACTCGTTCGATGCGCCCTGTACCAGTTCCAGTTCATCGCGCAGCTGCTGCGCCAGATCGTCGCCCACCGCGGCATCGAGTTCAGGGTTATTCAGCCCCTTAACCACGCGCACTTCCTGAATGGTGTGCCCTTTACCGGTCTGATAGAGGTAAGTTTCATCTTTATAAAGATGATAAACCCCTTTAAACAGCTTGCCGCAGCCGATAGGCCAGGTAATCGGCGCGCAGCCGATTTTCAGCTCATTTTCGACTTCATCCAGCAATTCCATCGGATCGCGGATATCACGGTCGAGTTTGTTCATAAAGGTGAGGATCGGCGTATCGCGCAGACGGGTAACTTCCATCAGCTTGCGGGTACGATCTTCGACGCCTTTCGCCGCATCGATAACCATCAGACAGCAGTCAACCGCCGTCAGGGTACGGTAGGTATCCTCGGAGAAGTCTTCGTGCCCCGGGGTATCCAGCAGGTTAACCAGGCAGTCATGATACGGGAACTGCATCACCGAGGTGGTAATCGAGATCCCACGCTGCTTTTCCATTTCCATCCAGTCGGATTTTGCATGCTGGCTGGAACCACGGCCCTTCACGGTACCGGCGGTCTGAATCGCCTGTCCGAACAGCAGCACTTTTTCAGTGATGGTGGTCTTACCGGCATCCGGGTGAGAAATAATGGCAAAAGTGCGGCGTTTGGCCACCTCTTGCAGATAAGGAGACAACGTCATAATTCAATCTTCTAAGTAAACGCGGCAATGGGCCGCGCATGTGGAATACGAAAAATTGCGGCTATTTTACCCATCAATGGGGGGGAGGCAATTAGTGTTTACACAGGAGTTGCTCCAGTTCGCTTAAAGAGGTCACCGTCCAGTCGGGCTGCAGGTCTGCCGGCAGCGTTTGCTGGTGCGCATTCAGCCAACAGGTAGCAAGCCCGGCATTGACGCCGCCGCGGATATCCGACTCGGCGGTATCGCCGACCATCAATACCCTGTCGCGCGACGGATTACCCGCCTGCGCCAGCGCATAATCGAAGATACGCGCATCCGGCTTCGCGACGCCGACTTCCTCAGAAATAATCAGCAAATCAAAGTGATCGCGCAGGCCGGTACGCTCCAGACGAGTCTGCTGCAACGAGGTAAAACCGTTGGTGATGATGCCCATTTTTACCTTGCCCTGCAGCGCATCCAGCAGCGATACGGCGCCCGGCAGCGGCGCGCAGATTTCGGCCATCGCATTCATGAAAGCGTCGTTCAGTTCTCCCGGGGGGACGTTCAAACGTTCCGCCCAGCTATCAAAACGCTGATGCTGTAATTGTAGCGAGGTGATGGCGCCGTTTTGATAATCCACCCACAGCGGCTTATTAACGGCCTGATAGTCCTGAAAATCTTCGGCGGTAAATGTCACGCTATAGTCGAGAAACATCCGCTGTAAGCCGCTGAAAGAGTCAAACGTAAACAACGTTTCATCGGCATCAAAGAAAATCCAGTCCCATTTCATCGTTTCACCTTGTCTTACATACTGATTGGCAGAGCCATGATAATTGCGTCCTCACGCCCATCGGCCGTAGGGTAGTAATTGCGGCGGATAGTCGCCTCGTTAAAGCCTAAGCTTTCGTAGAGCGCGATGGCGGCGACATTCGATGCCCGCACCTCCAGCCACAGCGTAACGACGCCGAGTTTTTCAACTTCATCAATAACATGTTCCAGCAGTTCCCGTCCCAGGCCGCGGCGCTGGTATGCGGGGTCGACGGCGATGTTAAAAAGCGTCGCTTCATCAAGGACAATTTGGGTGATGGCAAAGGCCGCCATTTCCCCATCAACTGCTAGTTGGTAATTCAGATAACGTTCACCCTGATTGCTGGCAAAGGTTTGTTCGCTCCACGGAAAAGCGTGGGCGCGTTTTTCGATTTGCCAGGCTTTGGATAAATCAGCCGTGCTGAGGGTAGAAATCGTGTTCATGTGCGCAGATTTGTTGCCAGAGCGCGATGCGAGCCGGCACGCTGCTCTGAAGTTCATCAAAAACGGGCGTCGAGACCTGGGCGCCCGCCAGCGACAGCGGCGTCTCGCAGCCCAGTCGCCAGCTGTTGCAGCGGCTATTTTGCGGCAGCATGGCTACCCGGTCCGGCGTAAGTTGCAGCACCTGATCGGCATTAATCGAGAGCGCGCGCAGAATATCGCTAATTAGCGGTTCAGTCAGCGACGGCGGGGTTTCCGCCACCATCACCAGACGAATATGTTCAGGAAGCGAGATAGCGATTTCGCCCTGCAACGCCCCTGGGCGACGCAGCGACCACTGGGTAATCCCCAGTTGCTGTAATTGCCAGTCTCGTCGGGAAGTCATAGCGAAACACTCCTGTTAAACAAGCGCGCAATATAGCAAATCCGTCGTATCTGCGCCAACAAACTACTATAATCGGCGCCAGTCTTATTGAAGGAGTGTTTCATGTCAGCTTTTACCCCGGCAAGTGAAGTCTTGCTGCGCCACAGTGATGATTTCGAGTCCGCCCGCGTTCTGTTTGCCGGTGACCTGCAGGATGACCTGCCTGCACGTCTGGATACCGCGGCCAGCCGCGCTCATACCCAACAATTCCACCACTGGCAGGTCCTGAATCGCCAGATGGGCGATAACGTTCGTTTTAGCTTAGTAGCCGAGGCCGCCGACGTCGCCGATTGCGACACCCTGATCTACTACTGGCCGAAGAACAAGCCGGAAGCGCAGTTCCAGCTGATGAACCTGCTCTCTCTGCTGCCGGTGGGGATCGATATTTTCGTGATCGGCGAAAACCGCAGCGGCGTGCGTAGCGCCGAGCAAATGCTCGCCGAATACGCGCCGCTGAATAAAGTGGATAGCGCCCGCCGCTGCGGTCTCTACCACGGCCGTCTGGAAAAACAGCCCTCCTTCAACGCCGAACAGTACTGGAACGAGTACGCGCTCGATAACCTGACCATTAAAACGCTGCCGGGCGTGTTCAGCCGTGACGGCCTTGATGTTGGCAGCCAACTGCTGCTGTCGACTCTACAACCGCATACCAAAGGCAAAGTGCTCGATGTCGGCTGCGGCGCTGGGGTGCTGGCCGCGGTACTGGCCAGCCATTCGCCGAAGGTACGCCTGACGCTATGCGACGTCAGCGCTCCGGCGGTCGAAGCCAGCCGCGCGACGCTTGCCGCGAATGGTTTTGAAGGCGAGGTTTTTGCCAGCAACGTCTTCTCTGAGGTCAACGGCCGTTTTGACATGATCATCTCAAATCCGCCATTCCACGACGGCCTGCAAACCAGCCTTGAAGCGGCGCAGGCGCTGATCCGCGGCGCGGTCCGCCATCTGAACAGCGGCGGCGAACTGCGTATCGTGGCCAACGCCTTCCTGCCCTATCCGCAGGTGCTGGATGAGACGTTTGGTTTTCATGAAGTGATCGCCCAAACCGGCCGTTTCAAAGTTTACCGCACGGTGATGACTCGCCAGGCGAAGAAATAATCTTCGTTTCTCATCGGCGGCATGCTCGACGTGCCGCCGGTACTTCCCTACGCTCTGAATAGCCCATTTTTGCAGCAATCGAGAAAACCTGCATAATTAACTATTGACGTGTCGCCGAAAACCACTAGAATGCGCCTCCGTGGTAACGATACTTTTATAGTGTCGATGGTATGCGAAGGTGGCGGAATTGGTAGACGCGCTAGCTTCAGGTGTTAGTGTCCTTACGGACGTGGGGGTTCAAGTCCCCCCCCTCGCACCATAATCCACGTTGATATCGCTCGCACTGTGCGAAGGTGGCGGAATTGGTAGACGCGCTAGCTTCAGGTGTTAGTGTTCTTACGGACGTGGGGGTTCAAGTCCCCCCCCTCGCACCAACGAGGCGATATCAGATTAAGAATACTGTGCGAAGGTGGCGGAATTGGTAGACGCGCTAGCTTCAGGTGTTAGTGTCCTTACGGACGTGGGGGTTCAAGTCCCCCCCCTCGCACCAATATTCTTACCCTTCTCTGTTTTATCCCATCAGCTTCAAATTCAACATTATCAGCATCATTCCACCGATCAGCGCTACGCTTGACGGCAACAGTACGAAATGACGCAACTGACGGTGCCAGATCATTGCCGCCGATAGTAGTAATCCCAGAGCAATCATCACGCGCCAGGCTTCTACCGGCAGGCCAATTATGCCTAACGCCATCACCAGTACGCCCGGCAGCAGAATTCCCCAACCACTCCCTAAAGCTCGCTGCAACATGGTTTCGCCTCTCACAACGATAATGATAACCAATATCATATGATAATTTTTATCATTTGTCATGCCGAGCCGTTTAACTTTTATTACTCTTGCACTCAGGAGTAATGACATACATTCATTGGGATGATAAATTAAGCAAATTAAATCTATATATTAAATTGTCTGATCATTTGCGCAGATAGCCTTATATTACGTGTTGTTTTATATTTTTCCCCTTTGGCAGCCATCATCTTGAAACTTAACTACTAATAATGATAGTACCAATATGACTGCACAAACCTGGCGGGCTCATTACGAGCAAAAATATCAGTATTCCTTACGACTTTTTTTATTACTTAATTGTGTTTCTGCCGCTCTGTCGCTGCTCAGCCCGCTGTTTACCATTGTCACCGTCACGCTACCGTGTGCGCTGATATGCGCGGCCAGCCTGGGCCTCTTGTTATGGAATTGGAAATTCCCACAACAGAAAATAAATATTCCTGTTATTTCTCTGTTATTTGGCATGCTATGGGCCTGGCACATCGTAATAAAAGCCTCATTGTTACCGCCACCGCATTTTAACTTCCTGGTTATCGCCTTATTAAGCATTCTGTTTATTGGAACTATCGCTTTTTCTAACAATATCATTGCCTTTACTCTACATTCCCTACCCACTTTTATTGTGTGTCTGGCGCTGGCTGGCGGAGAACAATGGATGCGGATGTTTTACTGCTTTGTCCTGCCGGTTGCCGGAATTACGTTGCAGAACATTATGCAAAAGCGCAGCGATAATTTTACCCAAGGGCTAATGGATAAACTGCTGCAAGAGCGTAACACCCTGAACGATCTCAGTATGCTTGATCCATTGACCGGCCTGTATAACCGTCGTGGCCTGCAAAACCGGCTGGATAACATCCTGACAGTGGATTCGCGCGAACATTTCATCCTGCTGTTGGATATTGATCACTTCAAAGCCTACAACGATAACTATGGCCATATGATGGGCGACCAGGCGCTAATTCAGGTATCGGCGGCGATTCGTAATTCCGTGCGCTCGCGCGATATCGTCGCTCGCTTTGGCGGTGAAGAGTTTATGGTGGTACTGACCAGTAGCACGGCGGAAACCGCATTCCAGACAGCAGAGCGTATTCGCCAGCGGGTTTACGATTTAAAAATCGCACACCGTTTTAATGAAAGCGTCGCCACCAATGTCACCATCAGTATCGGTATGACCCCGTTGGTGAATGGCGATATCGACAGTGCGATAAAACGCGCCGATAGCGCGCTATATGAAGCCAAAAACCAGGGGCGTAATATCATTCTCGTCAACTAACCCCTCCAGCCCGCCGCGAGGGATATGCGGCGCTGACAAATCGCTTGCGCTCCCTGCAACGAACAACTAGTATCAGCAATCATTATCATTTAGATTTGTATCTGGAAATCTGATGGCTTACCGTACCTTCTCCTTCAGCGATGAAATCATCTGGCGTGCGCCGCTTGCGCCCGTCGAGCATGCATTGGCGAATGCGGTACGGGAAAAGATCGTGGCGGTACGCCCGCATCTGCTGGATTTCCTGCGTCTGGATGAAGAAGCGCCGCCGCGTGCCCTAACCCTCGCGCAATGGTCGCAACCTACTACCCTTACTTCGCTGCTGGCCACCTATTCCGACCATATTTACCGTCACCAACCCAGCCAGCCGCGCGAACAAAAACCCCTGCTTTCACTGTGGGCGCAGTGGTATATCGGCCTGCTGGTGCCGCCGCTGATGCTGGCGTTACTCACTGAAGAACAGGCTATTAGCCTTGAACCGGAGCATTTCCGCGTTGAATTCCATGAAAGCGGGCGCGCGGCCTGCTTCTGGATTGACGTGCATGCCAACCATGATGCGTTGACGCTTTCCGCACAAGCGCGTATGGATATGTTGGTCAATAAAGCGCTGAAACCGGTGGTGGAAGCGCTGGAAGCGACCGGCGACATTAACGGTAAGCTTATCTGGAGCAATACCGGCTATCTGATTAACTGGTATCTCGGTGAAATGAAAAAACTGCTTGGCGACGAGCGGGTGAACGCGTTACGTCAACACTGTTTTTTTGCAAAGCAGCAGACCAGTGGCGAGGATAACCCGCTGTGGCGAACGGTGGTCTTGCGTGAAGGTCTACTGGTACGCCGAACTTGCTGTCAGCGTTATCGCCTGCCGGACGCTCAGCAATGCGGCGACTGCACGTTAAAGTAATCATCTGACGGGCGGCAATATGCCGCCCGTTGTTATTTTACGCGGTCTGCTCGTTCTCCTGCGCCGCGAGCTGCGCCTCTTCAGCTTCCTGCGCCAGCAGCTGCTTTTCGTACACCTTAAAAAACGGGAAGTAGATGATAGCCGACACGCAAGCGAGAATAACGACCAGGATCGCCGCACGGAAATCCCATCCCAAAGCCCATGCGCCGCCAATCGGCGCCGGCGCCGTCCACGGCACAACGGAGATAACACGGCCGATCAGATCTAACTTCATGGCCGCCCAGGCAATGACTGCGTTAACCATCGGCGCCAACAGGAACGGAATAAAGAATACCGGGTTCATGACGATGGGCGTGCCGAAGATAACCGGTTCGTTAATGTTAAACAGGCTTGGCACCACGCTTAAACGACCTATCGAGCGCAAATGCGCAGAACGACTGCGCAAATAACAGAACACCAGCCCCATCGTGGCGCCGGAACCGCCAACGACAATAAAGAACGTCCAGAACGCTTCCATAAAAATATGCGGCAGCGGTGCGCCCTGCGCCAGTGCTTGCTGGTTCATCCCCAGATTAGTGAGCCAGAACATCTGCAGCATACCGGAGACTATCGCCGCCCCGTGAATCCCGGCAAACCATAGCAGGTGGCCAATCAAAACCGCCAGTAAAATAGCCGGTAATGAATCTGCGGCAGAGACCAATGGCTTAAAGATAGCCATGATTGCCTGCGGGATCAGCATGTCGAAATGATGTTGGATAAACAAGCTCAGCGGATAAAGCGTCAGTACCACCACCAGAACTGGGATCAACAGATCAAATGAGTTTTTGATCATCGGCGGCACCTGATCCGGCAGACGGATCCCGATGTTGTGCGCCTTTAAGAAACGCATCATCTCTACACAGTAAATCGCCACCAGGATCGCGGTAAAGATCCCGGTGCCTCCCAAACTATCAACCGGCAGATTACCATTGGTTTTTGGCGCAGCGATCAGCAGGAACGCCATGATCGACAGCATGGCGCACATGAAAGGATCGAGCTGGTGCGCCTTTTCATAATGTTTGCCCAGGTTGTAGGAAATTGCCGCGCAGATATAAATGGACATGATGCCCATGGTCATATCAAAAGGCGTCAGAATGCGTCCTTCGAACTCTTTGGCTAAATCCAACCAGGCACGGGCGAAGCCCCAGGTGGTGTCCGGTGAAAAAGGCGGATAAGCGAAGACTAAGAGAAAGGAACCTACGATCATAAACGGCATGGCCGAGATAAATCCGTCACGAATAGCCATGACGTGGCGCTGCGAAGAAATGCGCCCGGCAACGGGACTTATATAGTTCTCTACAAAGCGAAATATCAGATTAAACGCAGCATGGTTTGCAGACATAGCAGCCCTCCTGACAGGCTATCGAAACAGGCCCAACAACGGTAATCTTGCCGCTATGCTGAAATTAACTGCCTACGGATTGTGGCTGACCGGGATGTCAGGTCGCCATATTGTCAGCAGGAACATCTCATGCGCGGCTGTTAGTTATCTTTGGAACAGGGAGTTACCCTGTCAGTATTCATCGACGAGCGCGATCCTGCAACCGGTTACAGTAACCGGTTGCGGCGATTGTGAAGAAGATCCAGAAATCGGAATAATTCCTGATTATCCATCGACAATATTTACAGATTTCCGGCCTTGTGACAGATTTAAGCGGATAACTACCAGGAGAACCCCATGAGTCTGCAGTCCGTGAGGCAGTTTTTTGCTGAACATGCCCCCGATATTGAAATCATCGAGTTGAATCAAAGTACGGCGACCGTTGCGCTTGCCGCCGCCGCGCATCGTGTCGAGCCGGGGCAAATCGCTAAGACTTTATCTTTAAAGGTAAAAGATCGGGTTATATTGATCGTCGCTAAAGGCGATGCTCGCCTTGATAACAAGAAGCTGAAAGACGCCTTCGGCGCAAAAGCGCGGATGCTCAGCAGTGATGAAGTTGTTACGCTAACCGGCCACCCCGTCGGCGGCGTCTGTCCGTTTGGCCTGGAAAACCCTCTGCCGGTCTATTGTGATGTTTCACTCAAGCAGTATGCCGAGGTTCTACCGGCAGCAGGTGCCATTCATAGCGCGGTACGAATTTCGCCTGAGCGCATGGCACAACTGACAGAAGCCGACTGGGTTGACGTCTGTCTGTAAATTGCCAGTTATTGCGCCAGGCACATTCCCTGCCCATCGTCGTTATTCGCCGGCAGACACAGCAGAATGTCCGCCGCGCTGAGCAGGCCAATATCAGAGTTAACGCCCAGTTTGGTCATCGCGTTAAATTTATGCGCGCGAATAGTTTTGATATTTCTATCAAGCTGGGTAGCGATTTCGGGCAACGAATAACCATAGGTCATATAACGAAGTATCGTATGCTCCGTCGGGCTAAGAATTTGCCCGCAGGAGCTATTGCTACGCTCCAGAATGCTTTCTTTATCCAGCGGCGCCTGCTCGATCAGCTGCAGTAAACGCTCCTGCAAACGAGTAAGACAAGATGATTTATTCAAAATAGTTTGCGGGCTTGAAGGTGTCAGATGACTGATCAGACGCATTTCCGCAGTATTATCCGCCAGTACAATTCGCTGTATTTCGGGGCGTGTTTGCGCTATTTCATGTAAAAAAAGCAGGCTTTCCAGACGAATACGTCGACTACCGGAAAGGGAAAAGATAACGGCGATAAAGTTTTTGGAAGCGAATTCACGCTTTAAGGCCTGAGTATTTTTATAAAAATGAATGCTATATTTTTTACCTGCTTCGTTATCTAAAATATAACGAAGCGCCATTTCAGTCATTGCGCATTTTTCTACGATAGCGACACATCGTGTTGTGAGATTTTTTTCCATTCCGTGTTATCTCCATAGGCTGAATACAGATTCAGTTCCTTCATTCCTTGAGCGCTATTGATCCAGGCATACATTTCTGCATTACTGCGTAACGACAGTCGGCGCATGGCGCTATTTTTCTGCGCGCTTATCGTTTTATTGCTTTTTTTCAGCAAGGCAGCAATTTGGTTAATTCCCCACCCTTTTGCCAGTAGCCGCAAAACTTTACGCTCTGAAAAGGTTAAGATGACCGTATCACTAGCATCATCACCTAAGTTGTCCATCTCGGGTGAAAAAAGTGTCTGACTAATTCTTTCGGCAGAAGCTTTACCAGCACGGATGACCTCGATGAAACGTTTAACCGGCTCGCTATCAGAAATCAGAGAGCTTTCCGGCCGCATCAAAAACTCAACTGCCAGTGGAAAGCAGGAGTGACCAACCATAAAGATCCAGTGAATGTCCCGGTATTGATTCATTAATGAATAATAATGCTCACAAATATCTCGCGGGTGTTCAATGTGACCGGAGAGGTCGACGAGGACCAGCACGGCGCGCCGAAGCTGAAGTAGCGTGAGTTCATCCTGTGAAGCACAGAAACTCAAATCGTAATCAGGGAGATGCTCCCTTAAAATAGCGTTCAAACCCGATTGCATAACCGGTATTCTACTAATGATGACGCCAAACTTACCTTGTCCTGGCAACATAAAACCTCCACCTCCTGTCAAAGATTCAAACCCAAATAAGTAATGGATGAATGGCTACAATAATATTATTTTGCCAATTGAATCTTTATCGTCCCTGGCGGGCATGACGTATGCCCTGAACTTCATTCCATAACCATGAGAGATATATTAGCATTACTCTCACCAGCGATTTACCCTAACACAAAATGATGTCATCAATAAATTAGAAAAAATTAAAACCCTCATTAGTAAAATTACCTTAAAAATTAAATAAATAACTTATTTAATTTCTTTCCTAAATGCTTTCGGTGAGATCCCGCTATAGCGCCTAAAGAATCTCGAAAAATAAGCAGCATCAGTAAATCCTAAATAATCAGAAAGTTGGGTGATAGTCATGCTGGTATATTGTAGGTTACGCCGTGCTTCTAACATTAAACGTTGATGTAATACGCCTAATGCGCTGCAGCCATGAAATTCACGACACAAATAATTTAAATGCGTTGTGGAGAGCCCCACTAGCCTTGCATATTCAGCCAGCGGCAGATGTTCCCGATAGTGGCTTTCAATCAGACGTGAAAAATGCCGCATGACGCTGCGCTTACGCTCTGCTTTGTCCTCTGTCATTGGTGTCGGCTGGCACTGGCGATTTAACCATACCAATAGTGCTCCCAGCAGCGAATGCAGCATCATTTCGCGCGCATCATGCTCCTCGCAATACTCTTCACGCAAGGCGGTAAACAGTGAACGAATATGGCCGCGGGAGCGTTTCACCGCAACGCATTGCGGCTGCGATAGCACATCAAGCGTACGCCCAAACTGGTTTTCAAAGCGGCTCAGCAACGGCTGCGACAGCGACAGGACAAACCCTTGGGTACCGGGCGAGAAACGAAAGCCGTGGATGCATAATGCCGGCACGACCTGAATACAGGCTTCGGTCATCACCCTGGTGACGCCTTCAATTTCAATTTCAGCACGCCCCTTATGCAGATATAACAGCTGTACCATTTCGGCATGTTGATGTACGCGGATATGCCACTCATAAAGGCTGCTGCGCTGCAAAATGGATTCGCAATGCAGCAGATCCGGCGTCGGCCAACCGCGCTCTTCGCCATACAAGGTAAAAACGGGAATCGTGTTCGCGGTTAACATGGTCTCTCCAGTTTTCGTTTGTCGTTACGTGACGCGCTCCATCGGCAACCCCACATAGTTTTCGGCAATGGTCGTTAGCCCAGCGCGAGAACCCAGATAGTAGCGGCGGTCGGCGGCCTGCATTTTTTTATCGAATTCATTCTGTTCAGGAAAGTCGTGCAACAGGCGAGTCATAAACCAGCTGAATCTTTCTCCTTTCCACACGCGGTCGAGAGCAAAGCGTGAATAGCTGGCGATCAGGTCCTCGCGGCCATGGTGATAATATCCGCGCAGGATCCGCCATAAATAATTGACATCCGACGCCGCCAGATTCAGCCCCTTTGCGCCGGTTGGCGGCACGATATGCGCGGCATCGCCGACCAGAAACAGTCTGCCGTACTGCATCGGCTCAACGACGTAACTGCGCAGCGGCGCAATACTTTTCTCAAGTGAGTGACCAGTTACTAACTTATTTGCCAGATCCTCCGGCAAACGGCGTTTTAGCTCATCCCAGAAGCGTTCATCAGACCACGCCGAGACACTATCGCTTAGCGGCACCTGCAGGTAATAGCGGCTACGGGTGAGTGAGCGCTGACTACACAATACAAACCCGCGTTCATGATGGGCGTAAATCAGTTCCGGATTCACCGGCGGCGTATCCGCCAGCAAACCTAACCAACCAAACGGCCACACGCTTTCATACTCTTTGAGAATGTCACGTGGAATGGTTTGCCGCGAAACGCCGTGGAAGCCATCGCAACCTGCAATAAAATCGCACTCCAGGCGACATTTTTCGCCGCCGCTTACGTATGAGACTACCGGCCGATCGCTTTTAACATCTTCGAGTGCAACCTCGCTAACGCCATAAATAATCGGCGCGCCGCTGTCGCGTCTTGCCGCCATCAGGTCACGGGTGACTTCGGTCTGACCATAGACCATCACGCTTTTACCGCCGGTCAACTCGCTGAGCGGTACCGGCACTCGTTGGCCTTCAAATAAAAACTCTACGCCATGATGAACCAGCCCTTCCGCGTCCATTCGCTTTGCCACCCCTGCTTCGCGCAGTAGCTCGACGGTACCATTTTCCAGTATCCCGGCGCGGATGCGCCCCAGCACATATTCCGCACTCTGACGCTCAAGGATAACGGTATGAATACCAGCGTTATTCAGCAGTTGGCCCAACAGCAGCCCCGACGGGCCCGCGCCAATAATGGCAACCTGTGTTCTCATAGGGTACTCGCTCTCGAAAGTTAATTATTTGTTTGTTTTTTGTTTATTAAAAGTTCACAGATGCATTTTTGATAACTCAAACGGGAAAAAGAAGGGATGAATGGCGGTAAAAATTGCACTTTCCAACGAAGTGACGAAAGTGTGGCGCGGTTCAAATTTCAGCCAACACCATTGATGGAGCAATTTTTGCACATTGTTTGATCCCGCACGCCGCACAACGGGATGGAGTTCAGGTAAAAGTATCAATAGAGACGCGGACAGCAGGTACTTATGCAGGTAGATAAATCAGAACAGCGCGCCATCACCCGGCTGTGTATTCAGTGTGCCCTTTATTTACTCCAGCACGGTGCGGAAAGCGCGCTGGTGGAAGAGCTTTCTACCCGCCTTGGGCGGGCATTAGGCATGGATAGCGTTGAGAGCGCCATCTCTTCTAACGCGATTGTGCTAACGACGATTAAAGATGGTGAATGCCTGACGTCCACGCGCAAAAACAGCGATCGCGGAATTAACATGCACGTGGTGACGGAGGTACAGCATATCGTGATCATGGCCGAACATAAGCTGCTGGATTATAAAGACGTCGAGAAGCGCTTCGCGCAAATTAAACCCCTACGCTACCCGCGTTGGCTGCTGGTGTTGATGGTTGGCCTTTCCTGCGCCTGCTTTTGTAAATTGAACAACGGTGGTTGGGATGGCGCGGTGGTCACCTTCTTTGCCAGCACCGTCGCCATGTATATTCGCCAGTTGCTGACCCATCGCTCCATGCATCCGCAGATTAATTTCTGCATTACCGCCTTCGTCGCCACCACGATTTCCGGGCTGATGCTGCGCCTGCCGGCATTTAGCGACACGCCGACTATCGCCATGGCCGCCAGCGTGCTGTTGCTGGTTCCCGGCTTTCCGTTAATTAACGCCGTCGCCGATATGTTCAAGGGCCATATCAATACCGGGCTGGCCCGCTGGGCGATCGCCAGCCTGCTGACGCTGGCGACCTGTATCGGGGTGGTGATGGCAATGACCGTGTGGGGGCTACGCGGATGGGCATAATCTCTTTTCTTTTCGACCTGGCGCAGGATATGGCGCTGGCAGCCATCCCTGCTGTCGGTTTCGCGATGGTGTTCAACGTCCCACAGCGCGCGCTGCGCTGGTGCGCATTACTGGGCGCTATCGGCCACGGCTCGCGGATGGTAATGATGAGCGCAGGCTTCAACATTGAATGGGCCACCTTTCTCGCCGCGTTACTGGTCGGCAGTATCGGCATTCAGTGGTCGCGCTGGTATCTGGCGCACCCGAAGATTTTTACCGTCGCCGCGGTGATCCCGATGTTCCCCGGGATTTCGGCCTATACGGCGATGATCTCGGCCGTCAAAATTAGCCATTTTGGTTATTCCGAGGAGATGATGATTATGCTGCTGAGCAATTTTTTAAAAGCCTCCTCCATCGTCGGGGCGCTCTCTATCGGGCTTTCTATCCCTGGGCTGTGGCTGTACCGCAAACGCCCGCGCGTGTAACCGGCAGCGCTGCTTCCTGGCCTCGCACTATGCTACTATGTCAGCAATTCCCCCACTCTTTGCTGTTCAGAGTTGAGATAGCGTTATGTCTTCACGAATTTTAACCACCGACTTTTGCGGTCTTGACGATTTCGTCGAGAACCACGCGGCCAGGCTGCAAAAATCAGCCAGCGGCGCCGTCGCCGTGTTTGCCAATAACGCCCCGGCGTTTTACGCGCTGACGCCGGAGCGCCTGGCGCAGCTGCTGGAGCTGGAAGCGAAACTGGCGCGCCCCACCAGCGATATCACGCTGGATGCGCAGTTCTTTGACGAGCCGAACGCCGCGCCCGTCGCCGTGCCGATGGGTAAATTCGCCATGTATGCCGGCTGGCAGCCGGATGCCGATTTTCAACGTCTGGCGGCGTTATGGGGCATCGCCCTGACGCAGCCGGTCACCCCGGAAGAACTGGCCGCCTTCGTCGCCTACTGGCAGGCGGAAGGCAAAGTTTTCCACCACGTGCAGTGGCAGCAAAAGCTGGCGCGTAGCGTGCAAATTGGCCGTGCCAGCAACGGCGGGCAGCCGAAGCGCGACGTAAACGCCATTAGCGAACCCGATAACCAGATCCCGCGAGGTTTCCGAGGATGAGCATGAAAAACGTTGGCGATCTTATGAAGCGCCTGCAAAAAATGATGCCAGCCCACGTGCAACCGGCGTTTAAAACCGGCGAAGAGCTGTTGGCCTGGCAAAAAGAACAAGGCAAGCTGCGTTCGGAGGCGCTGGAGCGGGAAAACCGGGCGATGAAAATGCAGCGCACCTTTAACCGCTCCGGGATCCGCCCCTTACATCAAAATTGTTCATTCGATAATTACCGCGTCGAAAACGACGGACAGATGATCGCCTTGTCCCGCGCTCGTCAGTACGTTGAAGAGTTTGACGGCAACATCGCGAGCTTCATCTTCTCCGGCAAGCCGGGCACCGGTAAAAATCATCTTGCCGCCGCTATCTGCAACGAGCTGCTGCTGCGCGGTAAATCAGTATTAATCATCACCGTCGCCGATATTATGTCGGCAATGAAAGATACCTTCGGTAATCGGGAAACCAGCGAAGAGCAACTGCTAAGCGACCTGAGCCGGGTCGATCTGCTGGTTATCGACGAAATCGGTATGCAAACGGAATCGCGCTACGAGAAAGTGATAATCAACCAGATTGTCGATCGTCGCTCCTCCTCGAAACGCCCAACCGGCATGCTGACCAACAGTACGATGGACGAAATGAACAAACTGCTCGGCGAACGCGTCATGGATCGCATGCGCCTCGGCAATAGCCTGTGGGTGAACTTCACCTGGGATAGCTACCGCGATCGCGTTACCGGTAAAGAGTATTGAGAGATTTCCGAGCTCAAGCGGCGTTATACTGAAGAGATTCTTAAGTAACGACGAAGAGTACGTTTATGAAATCTTTGCAGACAGCTTTTTGCGCCGCTATCGCAGCCGGCGCGTTGATGGCGGCCCCCACCTACGCCGCCTCCTGGCAGGACTCACTCAATAGCGCCGCCAGCCAGCTCAGCAGCAGTTCCCAACAGAGCGGCGGCGGTATGTCTATGTCGTCCTTAACCAGCCTGCTCAATGGCGGCAACCAGGCGCTCACCTCCAGCAGCATGAACAATGCCGCCGGCGTTCTCTCTTACTGCGCACAAAAAAAACTGACCTCGGTCACCAACGCCGACAACGTGAAAAACCAGGTACTGGATAAGCTTGGCCTGAGCACGCCGGAGAAACAGAAACAAGATACCGGTTATCTGGAAGGGCTACAGGGATTGCTGAGCAGCAATAACGGCCAGCAGTTGAATCTCAACACCCTCGGCAGCAGCCCGCTGGCTGAAAAAGTGAAGACCAAGGCCTGTGACCTGGTGCTGAAACAGGGCGTTAATTTCCTGTCTTAAATTTCCCCGCCGATGCCGCGTTTGGAGCTTTAGCGTTGCCAGCGCGGCCGCAATCGCTATTTTTACTTTTCTGCTCCTGTTTTCCGCGCTATGACAGGATGAGACATCGTACAAAAAAGACGCTTTCTAAACCAATTCTGAATCACAGCACACTTTCATGACACTACAATTGCAGCAGAAAGACGCTGCCATTACAGTGTAGCGTGAAAATCGATCTATCCGGCCAGCCCGCCGCTGGCGCACATGAGGGTTAGCTGTGTCAGAGTTGTTATCCATCGCCTTGTTTCTCGCCTCGGTGGTGATCTATGCCTGGAAAGCCGGTCGCAATACCTGGTGGTTTTCTGCCACTCTTGCGGTGCTGGGGCTGTTTGTTGTGCTCAATATCACCCTCTACGCCAGCGACTACTTCACCGGCGACGGTATTAACGACGCGGTACTTTATACCCTGACCAATAGCCTGACCGGCGCGGGCGTCAGTAAATATATTCTGCCAGGTATCGGTCTGGTGCTGGCGCTGGTCGCCGTATTTGGCGCTCTCGGCTGGATATTACGCCGTCGCCGCCATCATCCGCATCACTTTGGCTACAGCCTGATTGCGCTGGTACTGGCGCTGGCCTCCGTCGACGCCAGCCCGGCGTTCCGCCAAATCACCGAACTCGTGAAATCGCAGTCCCGCGACGGCGATCCGGACTTCACGGCTTACTACAAAGAGCCGTCGAAAAGCATCAACAATCCGCATCTGAATCTGGTCTATATCTACGGCGAGAGCCTGGAACGCACCTACTTCAATAACGAGGCTTTCCCGGAGCTGACGCCGGAACTGGGTAAAATCAAAAGCGAAGGGCTGGATTTCAGCAACACCGCGCAGCTTCCCGGCACCGATTACACCATCGCCGGTATGGTCGCTTCCCAGTGCGGTATTCCGCTGTTCGCGCCGTTCGAAGGCAACGCTTCCGCAGCGGTATCCAGCTTCTTCCCGCAAAATATCTGCCTTGGCGATATCCTGAAAAACTCCGGTTACGAAAACTACTTTGTGCAGGGCGCCAACCTGCGTTTTGCCGGTAAAGACGTTTTCCTCAAATCTCACGGTTTCGATCACTTGTTCGGCGCGGAAGAGCTGAAAACAACGGTGGCCGACCCGTCCTACCGCAACGACTGGGGCTTCTACGATGACACCGTGCTCGACGAAACGTGGAAAAAGTTCGAAGAGCTCTCCCAATCCGGCAAACGCTTCTCGCTGTTCGCCCTCACCGTCGATACCCACCACCCTGACGGCTTTATCTCGCGCACCTGCGAGCGCAAACGCTATGACATGGATGGCAAAAAGAACCTCTCCTTCAGCGCCGTGGCCTGTAGCCAGGAGCACATCGCCGCGCTGATTGAAAAGATTAAGGCCTCGCCGTACTTCAAAAATACGGTCATCGTGGTCTCGTCCGATCATCTGGCGATGAAAAACAGCGCCTGGGATTATCTGAACAAACAGGATCGCAGCAATCTGTTCTTTATCCTGCGCGGCGACCAGCCTCAACAGGATGTGCTGGCCGTGAAGCGTAATACCATGGATAACGGCGCAACGGTGCTGGATATTCTCGGCGGCGATAACTATATCGGCCTCGGCCGCA
Organism: Klebsiella sp. PK01; assembly: GCF_057624675.1. Taxonomy (NCBI): domain Bacteria; kingdom Pseudomonadati; phylum Pseudomonadota; class Gammaproteobacteria; order Enterobacterales; family Enterobacteriaceae; genus Klebsiella; species Klebsiella sp. PK01. Next base: position 78,918 of record NZ_JBYEZM010000008.1, on the reverse strand, counting down.
GCAGCCTTTCCGCCGAATCGCTTTCAACCATTTTCATGAATATGAAAGAGAAAGTGCTGGCCTGGAAGCCGGATGTCATTCGTCTGTGGAATTTCCCGAAGGAGATTAAGAGCTTCAGTATCGACTCGCAGAAGAACATGATCGCATTCTCCGGTAGCCACTTCCGTCTGCCGCTGCTGCTGCGGGTCTCGGATCAGCGCGTCGAACCGATTCCGGAAAGCGAATACTCGGCGCCGCTGCGCTTTCAGCTGGCGGACTTCGCCCCGCGCGACAACTTCGTATGGGTCGACCGCTGCTACAAGATGGGCCAACTGTGGCGGCCGGAACTGGCGCTGTCCACCGACTGGTGCGTCTCTCAGGGTCAACTGGGCGGCGAACAAAAAGTACAGCATGTCGATAAGCCGCAGTGGCAGGGCAAAACCGCCTTCAAAGATACCGTCATCGATATGGAGCGCTATAAAGGCAACGTCGATACGTTGAAAATTGTCGATAACGATATTCGCTACAAAGCCGACAGTTTCGTGTTTAACGTCGCCGGCGCGCCGGAAGAGGTCAAACAGTTCAGCGGCATCTCGCGACCTGAGCTATGGGGACGCTGGTCCAACGCTCAGCTCGGAGACGAAGTGAAGATTGAGTACAAAGAGCCACTGCCGGAAAAATTCGACCTGGTGATCACCGCCAAAGCCTTCGGCCCGAACGCCAACCAGCCGATACCGGTACGCGTCGGGAAAAGTGAGCAAGTACTTACTTTAGCCAATGAAGTGACCACCACAACGCTGCATTTCGACAATCCGGCGCGCAGCAACACCTTAACTATCACTCCGCCGGAACCGCAGTCCACCAACGAAGGCAACATTGTCGGTCACGCGCCGCGCCAGTTAGGCATTGGCATGGTGGATATTAAAATCGTCAGCCGCGAAGGCTAATACCCGTAGCCCGGCTCCGCCGCCGGGCTAGTTCAACGGCAGGCACATCTCGTACTGCTGCAGCGCCAGCGGCGCATAGCCCGCCGATTTAAACAGCGGCGTGAAGGTTTCCGGGATGGTCACCGAAGTGCTTAGTCCAGGAAACTGTTGAGCCAGCGCGAGCAGCATTTCTCGCCCCAGCCCGCGTCCGCGCGCCGCCGGCGTCAGCCATAAAAACTGTAGCTGCGGCTTGCTGGCGGTGGTTGCCAGCACGGCGAAGGCCTGCTGCTGCAGCGTCAACGCCCGACAGGGCAAGGTAATAAAGGTCAGCGGATCCAGCAGCCACGGCAGTTGTCCTTCCAGCTCTACGCTTGCATGACGCAGCAGACTCAGCAAATCGTAATCCTCCAGGGTGGACTCACGCGGCTCCGCTTGCGCCGCGCTGAGATAGCCGCACAGCCCGTGACGCACGGTAAAACCCAATGACTGATACAGCGCCACCGCCCGGTGATTATCGCGGATCACTTCCAGCCACATTCGCTGTACGCCCTGAGCGCGTAAATCGGCGATAAGCGAAGTCATCAATTGTCGCCCTCGTCCTTTGCCGCGAAAGCCGGGATGAATAGCAAAAGCCGCCAGCCGCGCATCGCGCCCGCGGCGGGCGATGAGCCCGATAGCGGCCGGTTCATCTCCTGCCAACCACACTTTAGACTGCAACAGGTTTAACCCTTCGGCGCTAAAGCGCTGTACAAACAGATCTACCGACATCGACACCGGCACCAGATAATCGGCAAAGCAGTCATTCAAAATCGTAGTCAACTGCGCGCCGCTAAACTGGACGGCAGGAACGGCGGTGAACTCCATGCATTTCTCCCTGAGGCTGCTATGCTGAGGCAATGAAAACTAACACTATAAACCCCACCATCACTTTTCGCCTGACCGAAGAACGCGATCTGCCGCAGCTGCCCGCGCTGGAACGTTCGGCGTCACAGTCCTTTGCGCGCATTCCCGCTTTCGCCTGGCTGGCGGAAAGCCCGGTGATGAGCGTTGAACAGCACCGGCAATACCTGGAAACCGGCCACAGTCTGCTGGCGCTCGCTGACGACAGGCCCGTCGGTTTCCTGCTGAGCGAGCCGCTGGACGATGCGCTATTTATTGTAGAAATCTCCGTCCATCAGCAGTGGCAGGGCCAGGGCATTGGCCGCGCCTTGCTTAGCCAAACTATCGACAACGCCCGCCACGACGGCTTCCCGGCGGTGACGCTCACCACCTTTCGCGAGGTGCCGTGGAACGCGCCCTTTTATATCCGGCTGGGCTTCACCATCCTCAATGAACTGCACCTACCAGAAGGGCTGGCGGCGAAACGCGCGCTGGAAGCAGAGCACGGCCTGACGGCGGAAACCCGCTGCGCGATGCGCCTTGATTTTTAACGCCGCGAGAGGCGCCGCGCTGATTTTGTCACCGGTATATGGTACAAAGTACCATTCCCAATACATAACCTGATACCCGGAATGGCCTACTCGATCGATATCATCTCCTGCATCACCGACCGCTTTATGGCGCTGACCGCGACCGAAAAGCGCATTGCGCAGTTTATTCTCGACGACGTCGCCGCCGCGGCGGAAATGCCGATTGCCGAACTGGCGCGCCTGACCGACACCAGCCAGGCATCGGTGACGCGCTTTGCGCGTGCGCTGGGCTGTAAAGACGTGCGCGAACTGAAAATGAAGCTCGCCCAGTCGCTGGCCATTGGTCAGCGCTTTATTCTCGATGTGCCGGATCTGGAAGGCGTACAGGGAATTTATGAGTCGATCATCAGCGTGCTGGAAACCAACCGCCGGGCGCTGGATCTTGCGGCGCTGAAACGCGCGGTGGAATGGATTAGCGACGCCCGTCAGGTGCTTGCGCTGGGTATGGGCGGCGGTTCGACCATCTGCGCGCAGGAGATCCAGTATCGCCTGTTCCGCCTCGGGTTGCCGGTAGTCAGCCAGAGCGATGGCCTGCTGGTGCGCATGATGAGTTCAGCGGTGACGGCGAAAGATGTGGTGATTGTGCTGTCGCTCGGCGGCTATACCAAAGAGATGATCGAAAGCGCCGCCATCGCCCGGCAATACGGGGCGAAAATTGTTGCCATTACCCCGCCGGAAACGCCGCTGGCGGCGCAGGCCGATATCGTGCTGCCGCTACTGGTGAGCGAAAACGACTATATCTTTAAGCCCAGCGCTTCACGCTATGCGATGCTGGCGATGGTAGATGTGTTGGCCACCGAGCTGGCGATGGCCAATAAACCACAGGCGAAAGACCGTCTGCGCCGCATTAAGCTGGCGCTCGACGACCACCGTGACGGCGTCGACCGACTGCCGCTCGGCGATTAATCGCCGCAGGCGGCGATAAAGCGTTGCGCCTGCTGGCGGGTACGCGCCAACGGCTGCCCGGCGCGGTAGAGATCGCTGCCTAATCCCGCCCCCGCGCAGCCCGCCTGACGCCAGCTGTGCAGATTTTCCGGCGTCACGCCGCCTACCGCCAGCACCGGCACCTCCGGCGGCAACACCGCTTTCAGCGCGCGGATATAGTCCGGGCCGAATGCCGATGACGGAAAGATTTTCAGCCATTGCGCCCCGGCATCCAGCGCGCTAAACGCCTCGGAGGCCGTCGCGCAGCCGGCGCACACCAGCATCCCCTTATCTACCGCGCGGCGGATCACCGCCGGGGCCGTATTGGGCGTCACGATAAGCTTCGCCCCGGCTTCAGCCAGAAAATCAACCTGTTCAACCTTCAGCACCGTCCCTGCACCAATCACCGCCCGCTCGCTAAACTGGCGCACCATCGCTGGAATACTCTGCTGCCAGTCCGGCGAATTAAGCGGAATTTCAATATAGCGAAAACCCGCATCGATTAGCGCGGCGATATGCTCCGCCGCCTCATCGGGTTGAATACCGCGTAAAATCGCCACCAGTTTAACCTTGTCCATCTATCATCCTCGCCATACCCGAAAGAAACGCCGCCTCGCCGGAACAACAAGAAACGGCCAATCCGCGTGCCACCATCGCCTGCTGATAACGTGCGCTGAGCGAGCGCTCACCAACCAGTACCACGCGGCTGGCGCGATAGCGTTCGCTGAAGGTCGCCACCTCCGCGCCAATCAACAGCCCGGAGAGATAATCGCTCACCGAAGTCGCCGCCAGCGCCCCTAACACCCGCGCGGCGCGGGCGCTGAATAACCCGTCCAGTATCGCCGGCTGATTTAGCCCTTTTTCCATACCGAGAGCGAAAGCGGCGTCATCAGGTTGTTGTGCCGGCAGTTGCTGGCCGAGCAGCGAATGGTTAAGCAGCAGGTGATGCAGTTCGCCGGTCATCGCGGTGGCGAACTGGCGCACCACGCCGTTCTGCACCTGCACCCATTTGCAGTGGGTGCCGGGCATCACGTAACACTCCGCGGGCATCCGTTGCCAGGCCCCCAGCAGCTGGGTCTCCTCGCCGCGCATCACGTCGTACTCTGCGGCCTGCGCTACTTTCAGCCCCGGCACGATCCACACTTTTTCCGCCACCTCATGTAACTGACCGTTGAGCGCCTCCAGCGCCAGCGGGCAGGCCAGATAAGGCACCGGTTGCCAACCGGCATCGCTACCGATCATGCCCGCCATCACTACCGGCAGCGCGGGGTCGCCGCGCCACGGCGCCAGCTGCTGCTGAAAAACCGCTTCGGCGCGCTGCCCGTTCAGGCGCGTGATGCCGTAAGGCAGCTTCAGCTTGTCGATGCATTCGCCATCGCGCATCCGCCATGCCCGCAGCTGCGTAGAGCCCCAATCGACGGCAATATACTCGTTCATGATGGCCCCTTACCCGCGTGAGGTATGACGTTTGCCAATCGGCAGCGGCGGCGGCGTTGGGCAGCTTTCACGTTCGTGGGTAATCATTTCCAGCGCCTGCTCGCGGCTCAGGCTGCTGGCCGGGGTCAGTAACGTCACCACAACCGAAGCCACCAGGCTCGTCAGTACCGCCGGAATACACGGGTTGCCCCAGAACGCCAGCCAGTCGCTATCCACCAGCACCGCAACCGATGCCCCGGCGCCGCCGGCCAGCGCAGCGACCGCGCCCTGCCAGTTAAAGCGTGTCCAGAAACGGCCAAGCATGGTGCAGATAAACATCCCGGACATAATCATCGAGATCATTTTGGTGATATAGCTGATGATGTCGTTGGAGGTCAGGGCAAACAGCAGCGCCAGCGCAATCACCAGAACCAGGAAGATCCGCGACAGGCGAATCGCTTTCTCCGGTGCGGGCATATGGCCGGTCACCAGGGTGTAGAGGTCGCGCAGCATAATGGACACCGCGGCGATGGCATCAGAGCTGCCGGAAGACATATTGGCCGACATCCCGGCAATCAGGATCGCCATCGCCAGCACCGGCGGCAGCACCTGAGTGGCAAACAAGAAGGCGAAGCCGCTGTTTTCCAGCTGCGGGTTCATGGTCCATACCGCCATACCGATGATCGCCGGCAGGAAGGAAAATCCCAGATACAGCAGGCCGGTAATCGTGAAGGACTGACGTACCGAGGAGACGGTCTTCGCCGAGTAAATACGCTGGCGATAAGAAGGGGTCGCCAGCACGCCGACGCCGATCACCATCGCCAGCGATAGCGCCGGCAGCACGCCTAATTTATCGACCGCGAACAGGCTTTGCGCCGCCGGATCGACGGCCTGCTGAATATGGCTCCAGCCGCCAACGTGATGGACTGCGAGTACCGCCATCAAAATAAAGCCGACGAACAGCACGATCGATTGAATAGTATCGATCCACACCACCGCGGAATAGCCGCCAATACCGACATAAACCACAAAAGCCAGCGCGATAATAATTTTCGCGACATTAATATCAATGCCGCTGGCCCACGCCAGATATAATCCGCCACCTAATATATGCGCTCCCAGCCAGCCGATAGAGGCAATAAAAATAAGTATCGCGACGAGGTTTTTAATTATTTTACTGCCGCCGGTGTAATACGACATTTCTTCACTCATGGTCATGAAGCGAAGTTTACGTACCGGAGCGAATAACCATGCCACCAGCAGGATCCCCACCGCGCCGCCGAGGCCGTAAAGCATCCCGGCCCAGCCGTTGCTGTAGCCAAAGCCGACGGCGCCGACGCTGGAGCCGGTGCCCACCATGGTGCCGACCGTCGAACCGAGAGTGAGGATCATCGGCAGCGAACGGCCGCCAAGTAAAAAGTCTTCGCCGGTTTTCTGTTTGCGCGAAACGTACCAGCCTAAGGTAATCATCGCGCAGGCATAAACGGAAAACCAAATCATAAATGACATATTATTCATGGCTCACATCCAGACGTAATAAATAATATTCGTGCCGCTGAATATTATGAGTTAACAGGAACCATGCCTGAAAAAAGGCATAGCGAACCCAGTGGCACCGATTTATTTATTCACTCTGGTGCCGATATCACACTTTTTTGATGCTCCCTCCCGCAAAGGGAGGGATTTATTTTTAGGTTTCGAGCGTTATTGTCGCGCAGCGTTAAAACAGGTCACATCCACTTCAACTTTGCAATCCACCACCAGGTCCGCCACGCAGCAAATGCGCGCTGGCGGATTATCGCCAAAGAACTCGCGAAATACCTTATTGAACGACTGAAAATAGCGCGCGTCGGTGAGGATCACTTTCACGTGTACCACGTCCGCCAGGCCGTAACCGGCTTCGCTCATGATATCGACGCAGTTCTGGATCGCCAGCCGCGATTGTTCGACGATGCCGCCTTCCACGACTTCGCCATTTTTCATCGGCGTCTGCCCGGAGACATATAGCCAGCCGCCCGCTTCCACCGCGCGGGCGAACGGCAGATGCTGACCGCCGGTTCCGGTACCGCCTTCCACGCCATAACGTTTGATACTCATACTCAACTCCTTAGTCCATCCGACGGCGCAGGAAACGCCCTGCCCGCCCGGTAATTTTCTTATCACTGCCGTAGCTCATCACGCCGTTGACCATCACCGCCTCAATGCCGTCCGCCGGGCGTTTCGGGTCGGAGAAACTGGCGACATCGCGCACCGTCTGCGGGTCAAACAGCACCAGGTCGGCGAAGTAGCCAATTTTCACCAGCCCGCGATCCGCCAGCTGGAAGCGCGCCGCCGACAGCCCGGTCATCTTGTGTACCGCGGTAGTCAGCGGGAATAGCTGCTCGTCGCGGCTATAGTGACCAAGTACCCGCGGGAAGGCGCCCCACAGGCGCGGATGCGGCATCGGATCGTTCGGTAGCCCGTCAGAGCCAATCATGGTGACCGGATAGCGCATCACCCGCCGTACGTCCTGTTCATCCATGTTGTAGTAGATAGCGCCCGCCGGCATCAGCCGCGCCGCGGCCTCGTGCAGGCTCACCTGCCACTCATCGGCGATCTGCTGCAGCGTTTTCCCCGCCTGCTCCGGCTGCGCTTCGGACCAGGTGATCACGATATCAAACTCATCGGTCACCTGTTTCATATCCAGCGTCGACGAGCTGGCGGAGTAGGGATAACAGTCGCAGGCGATATCCTGCTGCTGGCGCATCTCATCGAAAAACGTCAGCGTCTCTTTGGTACGCCCCCAGTTTTTCGCCCCGGCGCACTTGTGGTGCGAAACCACCACCGGCACGTTGCCGTGACGGCCGATACGGAAGGCTTCGTCCAGCGCCTCAAGAATCGGCTCGAACTCTGAACGTAAATGGGTGGTATAGACGCCCTTCCCGGCGGCTAACTCTTCCGCCAACGCCATCACCTCTTCGGTGGTCGACTGGAAGGCGCTGGCGTAGGCCAGCCCGGTACTGAGCCCTAATGCCCCCTGGCGCAGCGCATCGCGTAGCTGTACGCGCATGCCGGCGATTTCCGTCTCGTTCGCCGGACGAAACAGATCGTCCATATGGTTATTGCGCAGCGCGGTGTGACCGATTAACGTGCCAACATTCAGCGACGGCCGCGCCGCTTCAACCGCATGGGCATAAGCCTCCACGGTGGGATAGATAAAGTGCTGCTGCTCGCCGAGGAGATTCATCGGGTCCGGCACTTCGCCGCGCATAGTGGCGGTCGCCGCGCTAATCCCGCAGTTGCCGACGATCACCGTCGTCACCCCCTGGCTGAGCTTCGGCAAGTACTCAGGCATGCGGATAACGTTGATATCATCATGGGTATGCACATCAATAAAGCCCGGCGCCAGTACCCGCCCCTGGCCATCAATTTCCTGCTCCGCCGCGACGTCCAGCGCCGGGGCGATAGCGATTATTCGGTCGCCCTTCACCGCCACATCGGCACGGTATTGCGGCCCGCCGCTCCCGTCGATCACCGTGACGTTTTTGAAAAGCCAGTCAACTTTCATAGCAATTACTCCCTTTCGACATGCCGATAAGTTAACCATTTACAAGCGCAAAAAACAGTGGAAAACTACGCAAAGCCCAGATCATTTTGTGATACTTTTATTCAAAAAAAATAACATTTTTATATTAAAAATATATTTATCAAATAGTTATAAATGATACCCAGCGACTAACCGATTATAAACCCTGAAAGGATAGTGTTATGAAATACCATTCAGCACCGCTCATCCCGCACAAATCCGCCCTCATGTCCGCGCCGGCTAATCTGCTGGCGGAAGAGGTCTGTCTGCCCGCCGCGCTGTTAAAAAAGTCGGCGCTGGAAAACAATATTTCATGGATGCAGCGCTATGCCGACGCCCGCGGCGTGTCGCTGGCGCCGCATGGTAAAACGACAATGACGCCATGGATATTTCAGGCGCAGCAGCGAGCGGGAGCGTGGGGGATCGGCGTGGGTAGCGCCTGGCAGGCCAGCGCGGCGATGGCCAGCGGCATCCAACGCGTCCTGATGGTCAATCAGCTGGTCGGCAAGGCCAATATGCAGGTGGTCGCGCAGCTAAAAGCCCACTATCGGGCAGTAGATTTTATCTGCTGCGTCGATAGCGAGGCCAACGTGCGCACCCTCTCCGCTTTCTTCACCGCCCAGGGACAAACGCTGGATGTGCTGATTGAACTTGGCGTGCCGGGCGGGCGCTGCGGCTGTCGTAGCGTCGATGACGCGCTGGCGCTGGCGCAGCGGGTAAGCGACCTGCCGGGGTTACGGCTACGCGGACTGGAATTGTATGAAGGAGTGTTGCACGGCGACGATCCGCAGCCGCAGGTAGAAGCGTTATTACAACAGGCCGCGGCGCTTGCCTGCCGCATGGAGCCGCTGGTTGACGGCGAATTTATTCTCACCGGCGCGGGCACCGTCTGGTATGACGTGGTGTGCAACATCTGGCTGGCGGCGGCAAAACCGCGCCGCTGCCGTATCGTCATCCGCCCTGGCTGTTATATCACCCACGATCGCGGTATCTACGATCTCGCACAACAAGAGCTGATCGCACGCGATCCGATTGCCTGCGATCTCGCCGGCGATCTCACTTCAGCGCTGGAGCTGATGGCGATGGTGCAATCGGTGCCAGAGGCGGATCGCGCAGTGGTGAATTTCGGCAAGCGCGACTGTGCTTTCGACGCCGGGCTGCCGCAGCCGATCGCCCATTATCGTAACGCCCAGCAGTTAGCGCTGCGCGCGGAGTCGATCGTCAGCACCGGCATCATGGATCAGCACTGCATGCTGCGCCTGGCGCCGGGCAGCGATGTGCAGGTCGGCGATATTCTGCTGTTCGGCACCTCGCACCCGTGTCTGACCTTTGATAAGTGGAAGACGTTGCTGCTGGTCGATGACGACTACAACGTGCTGGACGAGCTCGACACGCTGTTTTGACCGGCATCCCGGGTGGCGGCGCTTCGCGCCTTACCCGGGCTACACAACCCGCGACGTTCGGTAGCCCGGCTAAGTGTAGCGCAAGCCGGGGAATGTACCGGATGGCGGCTGCGCCTTACCCGCCCTGGCGCAAGGCGCAAATCTCATCATGCAATGAACGGCTAATGACGACCCCCTGCCGCTCACTCTGCTGGCGGCAGGCGAAACGCCGCTCGCCCGGCAGCCGCGCCCCCTGATCCTGCATCGCATTGAACAACGTTTCGGCGCGCGCCTGCTGCTCTGGTGCCTGCGCGCCGAGAAAGCGCTGCGGATCCAGCGCCAGGATAAGCTCGCCGCCGTAGGGGAGACCGCCCGCGCCGTTATCCCACGCCAGCGATTCGGCGCTGGTCATATCGCCGATAAGCGGCCCGGCCAGCAGCTCGACCATTGCCGCCAGCGCCGAGCCCTTATGGCCGCCGAAAGTTAACATCGCGCCGTTCAGCACCTCCGCGGCATCGGTCGTCGGCTGTCCCTGACTGTCGATTCCCCACCCTTGCGGTAGCGCTTTGCCGGCGCGCTGATGCAGCTGGATCTCGCCGCGCGCCGCGGCGCTGGTCGCCATATCAACAATAAACGGCGGCTTATCCCGCCGCGGCCAGCCAAAGGCGATAGGGTTGGTGCCGAACAGCGGACGCGTGCCGCCCGCCGGGGCGACCCAGGCGTGACTTGGCGTGCAGGACAGCCCCACCAGCCCTGCCTCGGTCAACGGCTCAATATCGGCAAACAGCGCGGAAAAATGGACGCAGCGGTTAATCGCCAACGCCGCAATGCCGCTGTGCCGCGCCTTCTCCAGCAGTAACGGCAGCGCGCGCTCGTAGGCCAGCAGCGAAAAAGCGCCGCCGGCGTCCGCCCGCGCAATCGCCGGCGCCTGATCGTGGATTTGCGGCTCGGCATCAGGCGATACCTTGCCTTTACGCAAGGTATCGACAATGCCCAACAGCCGCCACAGGCCGTGGGAAGCGCAGCCGTCGCGCTCCCCGGCGGCCACATTACGTGCAATGGCCGCCGCGTGGTCGGCGCTAAATCCATTGGCGCTGAGTACCTCCAGCGCCAGGTCATAAGCTTCAGGTAACGATAGAGTTACCGACTCCATACTGTTCTCCTTTACTCTTCTTCGTCTCCGCTAAAGTTAGCCTGCGGCAGGCAGCTGCGCGCGCCCCAGTAGTAAATCCCCAACGACATCGCCGCCACCAGCACCGTATCCCAGGGGTGACCTATGACATTAAGCCCGCCGAAGCTGCCCAGCCAGGAAAAGAGGATAATCAACGCATAAAAAACGATCAGCCACAGCGACGATTTCACCTGCTGCGCCAGGCTCACGGTATGTTCCGGCACCTTACCTTTGCACATCACATAGACGACAAACATCACGATTTGCAGCCCCAACAGCCACGAGAGCGTATTCCAGCCGGACCAGTAGACAATCAGCGCCGAGATCATAAACGATACCGGGCCGATGATGCCGAAGGCGCGCACGCGGAACGGCCGCGGCAGATCCGGCGCGTTGCGGCGCAGCCCGGCGGCGGTTACCGGGGCGATGGCGTAGCTCAGCACCAGGGCAGCCGACACCACACTAATCAGCTGTTCCCAGGATGGGAACGGCAGCGTCCAGAAAATCGACAGTCCAAAAGTCAGCCATAGCGCCGGGCGCGGAATACCTGACTCTTTATCAATATGGGTAAAGGCTTTAAAGAAGGTACCCGCCTTCGCCCAGCCGTAGATCACCCGCGGCGTCGCGTTCATATAGATATTGCCGGTGCCGCTCGGGGAGATGATCGCATCGCTTATCACCATAAAGGCCAGCCAGCCCATGCCGAGGGTAATAGCGATATCGCGATACGGCAGCGAGAACTGTTTGCTCACCTCGGCCCAACCGCCGCTCAGCATCTCGGTGGGGATACTGCCAAGAAACGCCAGCTGCAGCAGCACGTAGATAATCGTCGACAGCACCACTGATAAAATCAACGCGATAGGGATAGTGCGCTGCGGCTTTTGCACTTCGCTGGCTACCGAGATAATCGGCGTCAATCCCAGATAAGCGAAGATAATTCCCCCCGCACTGATCGCCGCTTCCACCCCGGACATGCCGAATGGCGCAATACCCTGAGCGTGCAGGTTCTCCGGTTTAAAGAAGGCGAATAGCGTCACCACCACCAGCAGCGGCACCAGAAACTTGAGCACGCTGATGAAGTTGTTCGATCGGGCGAAGGTCTTGACGCTGTAGTAGTTCAGCGCAAAGAAGAAACAGAGCAGCAGGAACTGCACCACCCACCCCAGCAGCGTCGGCGAACTGGAACCCGGCTGGGTCAACGCCGGAAACCAGGCCGCGGCATATTGCCGGGCGGCGACGATTTCAATCGAGATCAGGCTGGAGAAAGCGATCAGGGTGATGAACCCCAGCAGATAGCCCATCAGCTCGCCGTGGGAAAAGACCGGGTAGCGAATAATGCCGCCGGCGCGCGGCAGCGCCGCCCCCAGTTCGCAGTAGACAATCCCCAACAGCAATACTGCAAAACCGCCGATCACCCACGACGCGATCCCGGCCGGACCGGCGATGGAGGCCACGTGGCTGGCGGCGAATAACCATCCGGAGCCGAAAATCGCGCCCAGGCCGATAAACGTGAGATCCGTTAGGGTCAGCTGTTTTTTAAACTTACCCGACTCTGCAACGCGGGTTTGACTGTTATGCGTAGAGTGAATGGTCATGGTGATGCCCTTGCGTCAATGAGAGGAGGAAATCGCTTCCCGGGTCCACTGGCCGTTGACCAGGCGCAGCAGGTTCAAAGGGTTCGCATCCTGCAGCGCCGGCGGTAACAGGGCGGCGGGCGCGTTCTGCAGACAGACCGGGCGCAGAAAGCGTTCAATCGCCCGGCTGCCAACCGAAGTCCCGCGCGCGTCGGTGGTCGCCGGCCACGGGCCGCCGTGGACCATCGCATCGCACACTTCCACGCCGGTGGGATAACCGTTAAACAGTACCCGTCCGGCCTTTTCGCAAAGCAGCGGTAGCAGGCTCGCCGCCAGCGGGCCATCATCCGCCTCGGCATGCAGCGTCGCGGTGAGCTGCCCCTGCAGCGCTTTCACCACCGCCTGCAGCTGGGCCACGTCGTCCACTTCCACCAGTAGCGATAGCGGGCCGAAAACTTCGGTCTGCAGCAGCGTATCCTGCGCCAGCAGATCCTCGGCCTGAGCCTGCCATAGCAGGGTCTGCGCCTGCCCGGCGCCGGCGGCGATGCCGCTCGCCAGCTTCTCGATACGCGGGTGCGCCGCAAGCGCCGCCACGCCCTGGCGGTAGTGCTCAAGGGTCGGCGCATTGAGCAATACCTGCGGCGGGGAGCCCGCTACCGCCGCGCACAGCGCCGACTTAAAGCGTTCCAGCCCGGCGCCGCGCAGCGCCAGAATCAGCCCCGGACGGGTACAGAACTGGCCGCCGCCGAGGGTGAATGACGCCACCAGCTCGTTTGCCAGCGCCTCGGCCCGCGTTTGCAGCGCCTGCGGCAGAATAATCAATGGGTTAATCGCCGACATTTCAGCAAACAGCGGGATTGGCTGCGGGCGTTGCTGCGCCAGCTGATACAGCGCCTTACCACCGGCCAGCGAACCGGTAAAGCCAACGGCCTGAATCGCCGGATGGCGGACTAATTCGGCGCCGATATCGGTCCCGAAAATCATATTGAATACGCCGCCGGGTAAACCGCACCGCACCACCGCCCGGACGATCGCTTCAGCGGTCAGCTCGGCGGTGGCCATATGGCCCGGATGGGCCTTCACCACCACCGGGCAGCCAGCCGCCAGCGCCGAGGCGGTATCGCCGCCGGCGGTGGAAAAGGCCAACGGAAAGTTGCTGGCGCCAAACACCGCCACCGGCCCTAACGCCTGCTGATACTGGCGCAGGTCCGGGCGCGGCAGCGGCTGACGGTCGGCTAAGGCGGTATCAATACGGGCGGCGAAGGTATCGCCGCGCTGGATCACGCCAGCAAACATTCTCAGCTGGCCGCTGGTGCGCGCCCGTTCACCCTGCAGCCGCGCCAGCGGCAGCGCGGTCTCCTGTCCGGCGATAGCAAAAAACGCCTCGCCCAGCGCATCCAGTTCATCAGCAATGGCGTTGAGAAAGCGCGCCCGCTGCTGCGGCGTGGTTTGTGAATAGACGGCAAAGGCCTGCTGCGCGGCTTCTGCGGCCTGAGCGGCTTCCTCGCGTGAAGCCGGATAAAAGCGGTGGCCGGTGGCTTCGCCGTCCACCGCCCGTAGGCTCAATAGCGTCGCCTCACCGCTGGCAATGCGGCGTCCGGCAATAAACTGCCGTCCCGCCGTGGTCTGAGATGCATTCATATTGACTCCTGTGCTCAGAGGCCGACATCCGGCAGCGTCGGACGAGTCGCCAGCGCCTGTTCAACGATCGCCACCACCTGCTGGCGCGTTTCGCCTTCCAGCGCCAGACGAGGCGGACGAGTGATGGCGCTGCCGCGACCCAGCAACTCTTCACACAGCTTGATGCACTGCACCAGATCCGGACGCGCATCGAGATGCAGCAGCGGCATGAACCAGCGGTACAGCGCCATCGCCTCTTCGTAACGCTGCTGACGGGCGAGACGGAATAACGTTTCCCCTTCGCGCGGGAAGGCGTTGGACATCCCGGAGATCCAGCCTTCCGCGCCGACGGCGATGCTTTCCACCACCACGTCATCCAGCCCGGCAAACAGCACGAAGCGGTCGCCAACGGTGTTACGCAGGTCGATAAAGCGGCGGGTATCGCCGGAGGAGTCTTTAAAGCAGACGATGTTGTCGCAGTCGGTCAGGGTGGCGAGAATGTCCGGCGTCACGTCGTTTTTGTAAATCGGCGGGTTGTTGTAGACCATAATCGGCAGGTCGGTAGCGCTCGCCACGCTGCGGAAGTGGGCCGCGGTTTCATGTGGTTTTGAGGAGTAGACCAGCGCCGGCATCACCATGATCCCGTCGACGCCGACGCGCTCCGCCTCTTTCGCCATTTTCTGGGCAAAGGCGGTGGTGAACTCGGCCACCCCGGCGATGACCGGAATTTTGCCGCCGGCGGCATCCTTCGCCACCTCGATAATCTGCAGTTTTTCATCGGTGCTCAGCGAGGTGTTTTCACCTACGCTGCCGCACACCACCAGCCCGGAAACGCCATCTTTCACCAGGTTTTTCATCACCGCGTGAGTGGCGTCTAAATCGAGGGAGTAGTCGCTACGAAACTGCGTGCTGACCGCCGGGAATACGCCGCTCCAGTGAATCGCTTTTTTGCTCATGCTCGGTTCCTTGTCGTCATTTTGTTAAGTCAAAGTGAATGAATGGTGAATATTCACTGACAGATTGACGTGTCGCGGAACCGGCGGCTTGTCGGTTTTCCCTCAATACGATGACGAAATTAGCACAGTCGGCAAAAGTGTGAGCCAGCGTTTATCCGAGCAGCGTGAGGCGAAAATCGCGCGGCGTCGAGCCGGTCATCGCCTTGAACTGGCGGCTAAAAGCGCTGTGATCGGTATAGCCGCACTGCAGGGCGATATCGGTAATCGGCGTATCGCCAGCCAGCAGTTCGGTGGCTTTTTCCAGCCGCACTTTGTGGATCATCTGCCGCGGGGTGAGATGAAAGATCCGCTTGCAGTAGCGTTCGATCTGCGCAATCGACATCCCGCTTAAGGCGGTTAACTCTTCCATGGCGATCGGCCGGTGATAGTGGCGGCGTATATGATCGTCGACGATCGCCAGCCGCTGCCATGCCGGATGGCGGGCGTGGGCCTCCTGCAGATCGTGCGAGATCCCGGCCATGCCGATCACCTGGCCGCTGATATCGCGTAGCGCCAATTTCTGCGTCAGGCACCAGCCGCGCTCGCGGCCATTGTAGAGATGCATTTCCAGCTGATCGCGCAGGGTCACGCCTTCCCGTAGTACCCGAAGATCCTGCTCGGTATAACCCTGACCCAGCGCGGAAGGAAAGACATCGGCGGAGGTTTTGCCCAGCAGCGAGGAGACGCTTTTGAAACCACAGCGGCGGGCCAGCGTCAGGTTCGCCAACAAATAACGCGCCTGGCGATCTTTGATAAAAAAGACCACATTAGGAATGGCATTGAGCAGGGGCGCAATCAGCGCCAGCGCATTCAGCAGCGCCGGCATATTTTCCGGCCGCTGGCGCGCCAGCCCTTCGCAGATCTGGCTCAGCTCATCGACGGCCAGCTCAGGTTGGTTAACCGCGCGCGGCGGCGCCGCATCAGAAACACCGATCATAAGGCCTCCTCATGGTAAGTGACCGAGGGATATTTATTCACTTTCCGTTAACACCACAAGCAGCAAGCGCTGGATTTGCGATCCTGGATCCGCTTTACGCCTTCCCCTGATTTAGCCACTGGCGCAATGGTCACTTTCGGTTTACCACAGCATTAAACAAATGATTAATAAGAAATAACTATGTGAAATAGAAATATACCGCGCTCAGTACTATGCAGATTTCGTCATTTTCTCTGACGAAAGCGCTCAAGCAGGCCGGGAAAGGTTGCGCCAGCATGATGAAACATGTTGTTAACTTCCGGAGAGTCTGATGACCGCGCCACGCCCCCCTATTACGCTGAGAGCTATCGATTCACATACCGGCGGCGAACCGACCCGCCTGATCGTTGACGGCTTCCCCGGCCTCGGCGACGGCAGCATGGCGGAGCGCCGCGACCGCTTCGCCCGCGACTTCGACCATTGGCGTCAGGCGGCCATTCTCGAACCGCGCGGCAATGACGTACTGGTCGGCGCGCTGCTGTGCAAACCGGTCTCGGCGGCGGCTACCGCTGGGGTGATTTTCTTCAACAACGCCGGTTTTCTGAATATGTGCGGCCACGGCACTATCGGGCTTATCGCCTCGCTGGCCTGGCTTGGGCGTATCAAGCCCGGCGTACACCTGATTGAAACGCCGGTCGGCGACGTAAGCGCGACGTTGCACGACGATGGCAGCGTATCGGTGCAAAACGTCCCGGCCCGCCGCTGGAAAAAACAGATCCGCGTTGAAACCGCGCTGGGTCCCGTCATCGGCGATATTGCCTGGGGCGGCAACTGGTTTTTCCTGATTAACGACCACCCGTTCGCCATTACCCCCGAACAAATTCCACAGCTCACCGACTACGCCTGGGCAGTGCGCGAGGGGCTGGAAGCCGCGGGGATCCGTGGCGACGACGGCGGCGTTATCGACCATATCGAACTCTTCGCCGATGACGATACCGCCGACAGCCGCAGCTTCGTACTCTGCCCGGGAAAGGCCTGGGATCGCTCGCCGTGCGGTACCGGCACCAGCGCCAAGCTGGCCTGTCTGGCGCAGGATGGCAAGCTGCAGCAGGGGGAAATATGGCGTCAGGCCAGTATCATCGGCAGCCAGTTTACCGCCAGCTACCAGCGCACCGCTGAAGGCATCATCCCAACGATCCGCGGCGAAGCCTGGGTCTGCGGCGATAACCAATTGATCCTCAACCCTGACGATCCCTTCTGCTGGGGGATCGCGCCGTGAAGCAGAGCGATGTCATCGTGATCGGCGCCGGGATCATCGGCGCCGCCTGCGCGTGGCAGTTGGCGAAGCGGGGGCAGAGCGTGACGCTTATCGATAACGGTCAGCCCGGCGCCACGGCGGCCGGTATGGGCCATCTGGTGTGCATGGATGATGACCCCGCCGAGCTTGCCTTGTCGGCGTGGTCGCTGGAACGCTGGCGCGCTATCACGCCACGGATGCCCGACAATTGCGCCTGGCGCGGCTGCGGCACGCTGTGGCTGGCGGAAAGCGAAGAAGAGATGACCGTCGCCGACGAAAAACAGCGGCGGATGGCCGGCCATCAGGTGCACAGCGAACTCCAGACCCCGCAGCAGATCGCCGGGCGCGAGCCGCTGCTGCGCGGCGGGCTGGCTGGCGGGCTGTGGGTGCCGGGCGATGGCATCGTCTACGCGCCGAACGTCGCCCGCTGGTTGATTACCGATGCCGGAGACCATCTTACCTGCATGCGCGACAGCGTACAGACGATTGAAGAGCCGCAGGTGCTGCTCGCCAGCGGCCAACGGCTACAGGCGCGAGCGATCGTGGTGGCCTGCGGCCTTGAAGCCAATGTGCTGTTAGCGGAAAACTGGCTGCGACCGAAAAAAGGCCAACTGGCGATTACCGATCGCTACCGGCCGCTAGTGCAGCACCAGTTGGTTGAACTGGGCTACGGCGCCAGCGCCCACGGCGGCGGCACCTCGGTGGCGTTTAACCTTCAGCCGCGGCCCACCGGCCAACTGCTGATTGGCTCTTCGCGTCAGTTTGATAACCGCGAGCGCGAGTTGGATCTGCCCCTGTTGGCGCAGATGCTCGATCGCGCCCGCCACTTCGTGCCGTCGCTGGCGACGTTGAATATTATCCGCTGCTGGAGCGGTCTGCGCGCCGCCTCGCAGGATGGCAACCCGCTGATCGGCCCGCACCCCGCTCGCCGTGGCGTATGGTTAGCGCTGGGCCATGAAGGGCTGGGCGTCACCACCGCTCCGGCCACGGCCGAACTGCTGGCGGCGCAGATCCTCGATGAACGCTGCCCATTGGCGCCCGACGTCTGGCTCCCGGCTCGTTTGTGTCAACAGGAGGCGATTGCATGAAGGCCACTCTCAACATCACCGTCGATGGCCAGCCTCTGACGGTGCCGGAAGGGATCAGCGTGGCGGCGGCGCTGGCGTTGACCGGCGACCCCACCACCCGCCAGGCGGTTAACGGCGAGCTCCGCGCGCCGTTTTGCGGCATGGGCGTCTGCCAGGAGTGCCGGATCGCCGTCGATGGCCTACGGGTGCTGGCCTGCCAGACCCTGTGCCGGGCCGGTATGCAAATAGAAAGGAGCCGCGATGAACACGCTGCGCTGTGACATTTTAATCCTCGGCGCCGGCCCCGCCGGCATGGCGGCCGCGCTCTCCGCCGCCGCCTGCGATAAACAGGTCATCATCCTCGACGATAACCCCGCCCCTGGCGGACAAATCTGGCGCGCGGGTCCGCAGGCGACGCTGCCCGCCCTGGCCCGGCGCTACCGCGACGCCATCGCCGCGTCTGCCGCCATCCGGGTAGTGAACGGCGCGCGGCTGATTGCCCGCCCCTCCTCGCACAGCGTGCTGTTTGAAACCGCCGACGGCGGCGGCGTGGTTTACTGGCAGAAACTGATCCTCTGCTGCGGCGCGCGCGAGCTGTCGCTGCCCTTTCCCGGCTGGACCTTACCCGGCGTGACCGGCGCGGGCGGCCTACAGGCGCAAATCAAACAGGGGCTGTCGCTGAAAGGTGAAAAGGTGGTGATTGCCGGCAGCGGTCCGCTACTGCTGGCGGTGGCGGATACGGTGAACAAGGCCGGAGGCGAAGTGACGAATATCATTGAGCAAGCGCCGCTCCCGGCGCTGCTGCGCTTCGCCAGCGGTCTGTGGCGCTGGCCGCAGAAGCTGCGCCAGTTAGCGACGCTGGCCCCGAAAGGCTATCTTAGCGGCGCGCAGGCGATCCGCGCTCACGGTACAACGCGGCTGGAAGCCGTTACGCTTCGCCAGCGCGGCGTCGAGTGGACTATCGCCTGCGATCGGCTGGCTATCGGCTACGGGCTGATACCCAATATCGAGACGGCGCTGCTGTTCGGCTGCGCCACGGCGCAGGAGGCGATACAGGTTAACCGCTGGCAGCAGACCAGCATCGAGGATATCTACGCCGCCGGCGAGTGCACCGGTTTCGGCGGTAGCGAACTGGCGCTGGCGGAGGGCGAAATCGCCGGTTTTGCCGCCGCCGGGGCCAGCCATCAAGCGCAGGCGATTTTTGCCCGTCGCGCCCGCTGGCAGCGCTTCGCCGAAGCAATCAACCGTACCTTCCGGCTGAGGGAGTCCTTGAAAAACGCCGCGACGCCGGAAAGCCTGCTGTGCCGATGCGAAGATGTACGCTGCGGCGACGTTGACGCCGCCGGAGGCTGGCCGCAGGCCAAACTTAACCTGCGCTGCGGAATGGGCGCCTGTCAGGGGCGCACCTGCGCCGCCAGCGCCCGCTGGTTGTACGGCTGGCCGCTGCCGCAGCCAAGAGAACCGCTGGCCCCCGCCCGCGCGGAAACGCTTATTGCCCTCGCCCGGCCGAGCGCCGAGCCTTAACCGCTACTCTTCTTCATCACCGCGCGCGGCAGGGACGCCAAGCGCAATAAACTCCTCCAGCAGCGTGGTCAACTGGCGCATCTTCTCCGCCGTAAACTGCGCTTCTATCTGCCGGTAGGCCTCTTCCACCTGCGCCTGGGCGCTCTCATACAGCGCCAGCCCTGCGGGCGTCAGCGACAGGTAGAGCTTGCGCTGATCGTTGACCGGTTTTAAGCGCAGCACTAAACCGTCGCGCTCCATGCGCGTCAGAATCCCGGTCAGGCTGGGGCGCAAAATGCAGGCGCGCCAGGCCAGGTCGTGAAAATCCATCGATGGGTTTTCCGCAAGGATACGCACAATACGCCACTGCTGTTCGGTCAGGTTGTGGCGTTTAACGATCGGCCGGAAATGGCCCATCGCCGCTTCTCGCGCCTGCAGCAGCGCAATGGTTAATGAATCATGCATGGTATCCCCTCAACAACGCTCACCAAAACTTATTAACAATTTAATAATTAGCCCTAATCCTGCCATGTACAACCGGTTTCTGCACCTGAAAAGTACCAGACGCTATCAAAAATAAATATATCTAATTGATATATAAGATATAAATAAAAAACATGTAAATATTGTGTTAATCCGATCACAAAACATTCACTTCTATTTGCCAAACCGGCGCGCAAAGAATAAAAGATGATCATTAACATATTAATGAAATCCCTTCGAATCCAAAATCAGTACCAGAGGAGTGGTGAATGAAAGGTACCATCTTCGCCGTTGCGCTCAATCATCGCAGCCAGCTCGACGCCTGGCGCGAAGCGTTTCAACAGGCCCCCTACAAGACGCCGCCGAAAACCGCGGTCTGGTTCATCAAACCCCGTAATACCGTGATTGGCGATGGCGAAGCCATTCCCCATCCGCAGGGCGAGACCGTACAAAGCGGCGCGACGGTGGCGCTGATTGTCGGCAAAACCGCGCGTAAAGTGGCGGCGGAAGAGGCGGCGCACTATATCGCCGGCTACGCGCTGGCTAACGACGTTAGCCTTCCGGAAGAGAGTTTTTATCGCCCGGCGATCAAAGCCAAATGCCGCGATGGCTTCTGCCCCATCGGCGCGCTGTCGGCGGTGCGCAACGTCGATAACCTGACCATCATCACCGAAATCAACGGCCGCGAGGCGGATAGCTGGCATACCGGCGATCTGCAGCGTAACGCCGCGCAGCTGCTTAGCGCCTTGAGCGAGTTCGCCACCCTCAATCCCGGCGACGCGATCCTTATCGGCACGCCCCACTCTCGCGTTACGCTGCGCCCCGGCGACCGCGTACGTATTCTCGCCGACGGTTTCCCGGCGCTCGAAAACCCGGTTGTCGCAGAAGGAGAGCTGGCATGAAACAGGCACGCATTGAATGGCAAGGACAGGTACGCGACGTGCTGGTCGATGAACGCGACCAGGTGCGCCTGCCCGATGGCACGGTATTGAAAGAAGGTGAATTCCGCTGGCTGCCGCCCGCCGACGGCACGCTGTTCGCGCTGGGGCTGAATTACGCCGATCACGCCAGCGAGCTGGAGTTTAAACCGCCAACCGAACCTTTGGTGTTCATCAAAGCGCCGAACACCTTTATTGGCCACCAGCAGCAGTCGGTACGCCCGGATAACGTCGAATACATGCACTACGAAGCCGAACTGGTGGTGGTGATCGGGAAAACCGCGCGCCGCGTCAGCGAAGCCGAGGCTATGGATTATGTCGCTGGCTATACCGTGTGCAACGACTACGCGATCCGCGACTATCTGGAAAACTACTACCGCCCGAACCTGCGGGTGAAAAGCCGCGATACCCTGACGCCGATCGGCCCGTGGATCATCGCTAAAGAGGCGATCCCGGATCCGCATAATCTGGCCCTGCGTACCTGGGTCAACGGCGAACTGCGCCAGCAGGGCACCACCGCCGATCTGATCTTCAGCATCCCGTTCCTCATCGCTTATTTAAGCGAATTTATGACCCTGCAACCGGGCGATATGATCGCCACCGGCACGCCGAAAGGGCTATCCGATGTGGTGCCGGGCGATGAGGTGATCGTTGAAGTCGAGGGCGTGGGCCGCCTGGTCAACCATATCATCAGCCAGCAAGCGTATGAGGAGACACTGTCATGAAAAAGATTAACCATTGGATCAACGGTAAAAACGTTGCCGGCGCAGACTATTTTCATACCACCAACCCGGCCACCGGCGAGGTACTGGCTGAAGTCGCATCCGGCGGCGAAGCCGAAATCAACCAGGCGGTAGCGGCGGCGAAAGAGGCCTTCCCGAAGTGGGCTAACCTGCCGATGAAAGAGCGCGCGCGCCTGATGCGCCGCCTGGGCGATTTGATCGATCAGAACGTCCCGGAGATCGCGGCGATGGAAACCGCCGATACCGGCCTGCCTATCCACCAGACCAAAAACGTGCTGATCCCGCGGGCGTCGCATAACTTCGAATTTTTCGCCGAAGTATGCCAGCAGATGAACGGCAAGACCTATCCGGTCGACGACAAGATGCTTAACTACACCCTCGTGCAGCCGGTTGGCGTCTGCGCGCTGGTGTCGCCGTGGAACGTGCCATTTATGACCGCAACCTGGAAGGTGGCGCCGTGCCTGGCGCTGGGCAATACCGCGGTGCTGAAAATGTCCGAGCTGTCGCCGCTGACCGCCGATCGTCTGGGCGAACTGGCGCTGGAAGCCGGGATCCCGGCTGGCGTGCTCAACGTGGTGCAGGGCTATGGTGCCACCGCTGGCGACGCGCTGGTACGCCATCATGATGTGCGCGCCGTCTCCTTCACCGGCGGCACCGCCACTGGCCGCAACATTATGAAGAACGCCGGCCTGAAAAAGTACTCCATGGAGCTCGGCGGAAAATCGCCGGTGCTGATTTTTGAAGACGCCGATATTGAGCGCGCGCTCGACGCCGCGCTGTTCACCATTTTCTCGATCAACGGCGAACGCTGCACCGCCGGTTCACGCATTTTCATTCAGCAGAGTATTTATCCGGAGTTCGTCAAGCGCTTCGCCGAGCGCGCCAACCGCCTGCGCGTAGGCGATCCGACCGATCCGAATACCCAGGTCGGCGCGCTGATTAGCAAGCAGCACTGGGAGAAAGTGTCCGGCTACATTCGCCTCGGTATCGAAGAGGGGGCCACCCTGCTGGCCGGCGGCGCGGATAAGCCGTCCGATCTGCCGGCGCATCTGAAAGCCGGCAACTTCCTGCGCCCGACGGTACTGGCGGATGTCGACAACCGCATGCGCGTCGCCCAGGAAGAGATTTTTGGCCCAGTCGCCTGTCTGCTGCCGTTCAAAGACGAAGCGGAAGGGCTGCGCCTGGCCAACGATGTGGAATACGGCCTGGCGTCGTACATCTGGACCCAGGACGTCAGCAAAGTGCTGCGTCTGGCGCGCGGTATTGAAGCCGGGATGGTGTTCGTCAACACCCAGAACGTGCGCGACCTGCGTCAGCCGTTCGGCGGCGTGAAGGCCTCCGGCACCGGCCGCGAAGGCGGCGAGTACAGCTTTGAAGTGTTCGCCGAAATGAAAAACGTCTGCATCTCGATGGGCGACCATCCGATCCCGAAATGGGGAGTCTGATATGGGTAAGTTAGCGTTAGCAGCAAAAATCACTCACGTGCCGTCGATGTATCTGTCTGAGCTGCCGGGGAAAAACCACGGCTGCCGTCAGGGCGCGATCGACGGACATAAAGAAATTGGCAAGCGCTGCCGTGAAATGGGCGTCGATACCATTATCGTGTTCGACACCCACTGGCTGGTCAACAGCGCCTACCACATCAACTGTGCCGACCATTTCCAGGGCGTCTACACCAGTAACGAACTGCCGCATTTTATTCGCGACATGACCTACGACTACGACGGCAACCCGGAACTGGGTCACCTGATTGCCGACGAGGCCGTCAAGCTTGGCGTACGCGCCAAAGCGCACAATATTCCGAGCCTGAAGCTGGAATACGGCACCCTGGTGCCGATGCGCTACATGAATAGCGATAAGCATTTCAAAGTGGTGTCCATTTCCGCCTTCTGTACCGTTCACGATTTTGCCGACAGCCGCAAGCTGGGCGAGGCCATCCTCAAGGCCATCGACAAATACGATGGCACCGTGGCGGTGCTGGCCAGCGGTTCGCTGTCGCATCGCTTTATCGACGACCAGCGCGCCGAAGAGGGCATGAACAGCTATACCCGCGAGTTTGACCATCAGATGGATGAGCGCGTGGTGAAGCTGTGGCGCGAAGGCAAATTCAAAGAGTTCTGCACCATGCTGCCGGAGTACGCCGACTACTGCTACGGCGAAGGCAACATGCACGACACGGTGATGCTGCTCGGCCTGCTGGGTTGGGATAAATACGACGGCAAGGTGGAGTTTATCACCGAGCTATTCGCCAGCTCCGGTACCGGCCAGGTTAACGCCGTGTTCCCGCTGCCGGCGCAGGCGTAAGGAGGCCCCATGCCGCATTTTATCGCCGAGTGTAGCGACAATATCCGCGAACAGGCCGATTTACCGGGGCTGTTCGCCAAAGTCAACGAGGCGCTGGCCGCCACCGGCATCTTTCCGATTGGCGGTATTCGCAGCCGCGCCCACTGGCTGGATACCTGGCAGATGGCCGACGGCAAGCATGATTACGCCTTCGTGCATATGACCCTGAAGATCGGCGCCGGCCGTAGCCTGGAGAGCCGTCAGGAGGTGGGCGAAATGCTGTTCGCGCTGATCAAGGCCCACTTTGCCGCGCTGATGGAGAGCCGTTATCTGGCGCTGTCGTTCGCCATGGAAGAGCTCGACCCGACGCTGAACTACAAACAGAACAACGTGCACGCGTTATTTAAATAATGTGCAAATTGCCCGGTGGCGCTGCGCTTACCGGGCCTACAACGGCCATGAATTTGTAGGCCGGATAAGCGAAGCGCCATCCGGCAATACAATGCCACAGGAATCACTATGCTCGATAAACAGACCCGAACCCTGATTGCCCAGCGGCTGAACCAGGCCGAAAAACAGCGTGAACAGATCCGCGCGATCTCGCTGGATTATCCGTCGATCACCATTGAGGACGCCTACGCCGTCCAGCGCGAGTGGGTCGAAATGAAGATCGCCGAAGGCCGCGTGCTCAAAGGCCATAAGATCGGCCTGACCTCTAAAGCGATGCAGGCCAGTTCGCAGATCAGCGAGCCGGACTACGGCGGGCTGCTCGATGATATGTTCTTCCACGACGGCAGCGAGATTCCCACCGACCGCTTTATCGTGCCGCGTATCGAAGTCGAGCTGGCTTTCGTGCTGGCCAAACCGCTGCGCGGCCCGAACTGCACGCTGTTTGATGTCTACAACGCCACCGACTACGTTATCCCGGCGCTTGAGCTTATCGACGCGCGTTGCCACAACATCGACCCGGAAACCCAGCGCCCGCGCAAAGTGTTCGACACCATCTCCGACAACGCCGCCAACGCCGGGGTGATCCTCGGCGGCCGGCCGATTAAACCGGACGAGCTCGACCTGCGCTGGATCTCCGCCCTGCTGTATCGCAACGGCGTGATTGAAGAGACCGGCGTCGCCGCGGGCGTGCTTAATCATCCGGCCAACGGCGTGGCCTGGCTGGCCAACAAGCTGGCGCCGTACGATGTCCAGCTCGAAGCCGGGCAGATTATCCTCGGCGGCTCGTTCACCCGCCCGGTCCCGGCGCGCAAGGGCGATACCTTCCACGTCGACTACGGCAACATGGGCGCCATCAGCTGCCGCTTTGTTTGAGGAGAGCAACATGAACAACGCATTTAAAGAGGCGCTCAAGGCCGGGCGTCCGCAAATCGGCCTGTGGCTCGGGCTGTGCAGCAGCTACAGCGCCGAACTGCTGGCCGGCGCGGGCTTCGACTGGCTGCTGATCGACGGCGAACACGCGCCCAACAATGTACAAACGGTGCTGGCCCAGCTTCAGGCCATTGCGCCCTACCCCAGCCAGCCGGTGGTGCGACCGTCGTGGAACGATCCGGTACAAATTAAACAACTGCTGGATGTCGGCGCACAGACCCTGCTGGTGCCGATGGTGCAGAATGCCGAAGAAGCGCGGCTGGCGGTCAGATCCACCCGCTACCCGCCAGCCGGCATCCGCGGCGTCGGTAGCGCGCTGGCCCGCGCCTCGCGCTGGAATCGCGTCCCGGACTATATCCACCGGGCCAACGACGCCATGTGCGTACTGGTACAGATTGAGACCCGCGAAGCGCTGAAAAATCTGCCGCAGATCCTCGATGTCGACGGGGTGGACGGCGTGTTTATCGGTCCGGCGGATCTCAGCGCCGATATGGGCCACGGCGGCAATCCGCAGCACCCGGAAGTGCAGGCCGCCATCGAAGATGCCATCCAGCAAATCCGTCAGGCCGGCAAGGCGCCGGGGATCCTGATGGCCAATGAACAGCTGGCGAAACGCTATCTCGAACTGGGCGCGCTGTTCGTCGCCGTCGGCGTCGATACCACTCTGCTGGCCCGCGGCGCAGAAGCGCTGGCGGCCCGTTTTACCCACACCGCAACGACCACAACCGATAACAATAAATCCGTCTATTGAACGGATAATGTGGAGCGCAACATGACTACCTCTACCCTGCAACACAATGATAATAAAGCCGTTGAAGTAGAAAACCGGGTGATCAAAAAGCTGTTCCGCCGCCTGATCACCTTCCTGTTTGTTCTCTTTGTTTTCTCATTTTTGGATCGAATTAATATCGGTTTCGCCGGCCTGACGATGGGCAAAGATCTCGGCCTGACCTCCACCATGTTCGGCCTGGCGGCGACGCTGTTCTACGTCACCTACGTGCTGTGCGGGATCCCCAGCAATATCATGCTGGCGAAAGTCGGCGCGCGCCGCTGGATTGCCGGGATCATGGTGGTCTGGGGGATCGCCTCGACCTGTACCATGTTCGCCACCAATCCACATACGCTATACATCCTGCGCATGCTGGTCGGCATCGCCGAGGCCGGCTTTCTGCCGGGGATCCTCGTCTATCTGACCTGGTGGTTTCCGGCCTACCATCGCGCCCGCGCCAACGCCCTGTTTATGATCGCCATGCCGGTGACCATGATGCTCGGCTCGATACTTTCCGGCTATATTCTGGCGCTCGACGGCCTGTGGAACCTGAAAGGCTGGCAGTGGCTGTTTCTGCTGGAAGGCCTGCCGTCGGTGGTACTCGGCGTCGTCACCTGGTTCTTCCTCAACGACACGCCGGATAAAGCCAACTGGCTGGACAACGAAGAGAAACAGGCGCTGAAGGCGATGATCGATCGCGAACGGGAACATGCGGCGATCGTCCCAGCCTCGCCGCGCTCCACGCTGCGCGAAGTACTGACGCCGGCGGTGCTGATGTATACCCTCGCCTACTTCTGCCTGACCAATACCCTCAGCGCCATTAATATCTGGACGCCGCAGATCCTGCAGAGCTTTAACACCGGCAGCAGCAACATCATGATTGGCCTGCTGGCGGCGATCCCGCAGTTCTGCACCATTTTCGGCATGATCTGGTGGAGTCGCCGCTCCGACCGGCGCAAAGAGCGCAAGATGCATACCATCCTGCCCTACCTGTTCGCCGCGGCGGGTTGGCTGCTGGCTTCGGCAACCCACCACAGCCTGATCCAACTGATCGGTATTGTTATGGCCTCGGTGGGATCCTTTACCGCGATGGCCATTTTCTGGACCACCCCGGATCGGGTGATCAGCCTGCAGTCGCGCGCGGTGGCGCTGGCGGTGATCAACGCCATCGGCAACGTCGGCTCTGCCGTCAGCCCGCTGTTGATCGGCATATTGCGCGATACCACCGGCAGCTTTAGTTCCGGGCTGTGGTTTGTCGCCGGGCTGCTAATCGTCGGCGCGCTGGTGCTCACCCGCATTCCGATGAGCCAGCGCGATGATGCCGCCGCCGCGCCGGGCTTAGCGGCGCAAAAAGGCCACTAAGGAGCGGGTATGTGTCAGCATTCAATCGCCAACATCGATATCAATAAAGATTACGACGAGAGCCTGGGTA
Organism: Klebsiella sp. PK01; assembly: GCF_057624675.1. Classification (NCBI taxonomy): domain Bacteria; kingdom Pseudomonadati; phylum Pseudomonadota; class Gammaproteobacteria; order Enterobacterales; family Enterobacteriaceae; genus Klebsiella; species Klebsiella sp. PK01. Next base: position 51,086 of record NZ_JBYEZM010000008.1, on the reverse strand, counting down.
CCGAAGAGGTGCACTATCAGTCGTTTGCCCGTATGGCGGCCTTTTTTGGCCGCGACATGCAGGCGCATCGCCACGACCGCTATTTTCAGATGCACTTTCTTGATACCGGGCAGATTGAGCTGCAGCTTGATGACCATCGCTACTCGGTGCAGGCGCCGCTGTTTGTGATAACGCCGCCTTCGGTGCCGCACGCCTTTATTACCGAGTCCGATAGCGATGGTCACGTGTTGACGGTGCACGAAGAACTCATCTGGCCGCTGCTGGAGGTGCTTTATCCCGGCACGCGGGAGACCTTCGGCCTGCCGGGGATCTGCCTGTCGCTGGCGGATAAACCCGACGAGCTGGCGGCGCTGGCGCACTACTGGCAGCTGATTCGCCGCGAATCCACCGCTCAGCTGCCGGGGCGCGAGCATACCCTGGCGCTGCTGGCGCAGGCGGTATTTACCCTGCTGCTGCGCAACGCCAGGCTCGACGATCATGCCGCCAGCGGGATGCGCGGCGAGCTGAAATTATTCCAGCGCTTTAACCAGATGATCGACAGCCACTTTCATCAACACTGGACGGTACCGGATTACGCCAACGAGCTGCATCTGACCGAATCGCGGTTGACCGATATCTGCCGCCGCTTCGCCAACCGCCCGCCGAAGCGATTGATATTCGACCGCCAGCTACGCGAGGCGAAGCGGCTGCTGCTGTTTTCCGATAGCGCGGTCAATGAGATAGCCTGGCAACTGGGGTTTAAAGATCCCGCCTATTTTGCGCGCTTTTTTAGCCGCCAGGTCGGCTGCTCGCCAAGCAGTTACCGGGCGCAAAAAGTACCGGTGTCGTAATACCCCGGCGGCGCCGCGCTTGCCGGGGCTACGGTCCATAGGGCGGGTCAGCGCCGCGCCGCCCGCCAAAAGCTGCAGAGATCACAAAATTCACTCCCGCCTGAAAAGTACCCGCCGTTGTCGCAAACGTCCCTTCACGACAAGCGCAATAACCGCTTCAATTAAACAACAAAAACAAAACATATATTTAACATCATTATTCCGATAAATACTGAAGAGGCCCCTATGAAACCTGAAGATTTCCGCGCCGACGCGAAACGCCCGTTAACTGGCGAAGAGTATTTAAAAAGCCTGCAGGATGGCCGCGAAATTTATATCTACGGCGAGCGCGTGAAGGATGTCACCACGCATCCAGCCTTCCGTAATGCCGCGGCTTCTGTCGCTCAGCTGTACGATGCGCTGCACAAACCGGAGATGCAGGATTCCCTGTGCTGGGGCACCGATACCGGTAGCGGCGGCTACACCCATAAATTCTTCCGCGTGGCGAAAAGCGCCGACGATCTGCGCCAGCAGCGCGACGCCATCGCCGAGTGGTCGCGCTTAAGCTACGGCTGGATGGGCCGCACCCCGGACTACAAAGCCGCCTTCGGCTGCGCGCTGGGCGCCAACCCGGCGTTTTACGGCCAGTTCGAGCAGAACGCCCGCAACTGGTACACCCGCATTCAGGAAACCGGCCTGTACTTTAACCACGCTATCGTCAACCCGCCGATCGACCGCCACAAGCCGGCTGATGAAGTGAAGGACGTCTACATCAAGCTGGAAAAAGAGACCGATGCCGGGATCATCGTCAGCGGCGCGAAAGTGGTCGCCACCAACTCGGCGCTGACCCACTACAACATGATCGGCTTCGGCTCCGCACAGGTGATGGGCGAGAACCCGGACTTCGCGCTGATGTTCGTCGCGCCGATGGATGCCGAAGGCGTCAAGCTTATCTCCCGCGCCTCCTATGAAATGGTCGCCGGCGCGACCGGCTCGCCGTACGACTATCCGCTTTCCAGCCGTTTCGACGAGAACGACGCGATTCTGGTAATGGATAAAGTGCTGATCCCATGGGAGAACGTACTGATTTATCGCGACTTTGACCGCTGCCGCCGCTGGACCATGGAAGGCGGTTTCGCCCGCATGTACCCGCTGCAGGCCTGCGTGCGCCTGGCGGTAAAACTGGACTTTATCACCGCCCTGCTGAAGCGTTCTCTGGAATGTACCGGCACCCTCGAATTCCGCGGCGTGCAGGCCGACCTTGGCGAAGTGGTGGCGTGGCGCAACATGTTCTGGGCGTTAAGCGATTCTATGTGCTCGGAAGCGACGCCGTGGGTCAACGGCGCATGGCTGCCGGATCACGCCGCGCTGCAGACCTACCGCGTGATGGCGCCGATGGCCTACGCCAAGATCAAGAACATCATCGAGCGTAACGTCACCAGCGGCCTAATTTATCTGCCGTCCAGCGCCCGCGATCTGAACAACCCGCAGATCGACCAGTATCTGGCGAAGTACGTGCGCGGCTCCAACGGTATGGATCACGTTGAACGTATCAAGATCCTCAAACTAATGTGGGACGCGATCGGCAGCGAATTCGGTGGCCGTCATGAACTGTATGAAATCAACTACTCCGGTAGCCAGGATGAAATTCGCCTGCAGTGTCTGCGCCAGGCGCAGAGCTCCGGCAATATGGACAAAATGATGGCGATGGTTGACCGCTGCCTGTCCGAGTACGACCAGAACGGCTGGACGGTGCCGCATCTGCACAATAACGCTGATATCAACATGTTGGATAAGCTGCTGAAGTAATTCACAGCGGGAGGTCATAATGCAATTAGATGAACAACGCCTGCGTTTTCGCGATGCCATGGCCAGCCTGTCGGCGGCGGTTAACGTTGTCACCACCGCAGGCGAAGCAGGCCGCTGCGGCATTACCGCCACGGCGGTTTGCTCGGTGACGGATACGCCGCCATCGGTAATGGTTTGTATCAACGCCAACAGCGCGATGAACCCGGTCTTTCAGGGCAACGGCAAGTTGTGCATCAACGTGCTGAACCACGAGCAGGAAATCATGGCCCGTCACTTCGCCGGGATGACCGGGGTGACGATGGAAGAACGGTTTGCCCTCAGCGGCTGGCAGCAGGGCGCGCTCGGGCAGCCGGTGCTGAAAGGCTCGCTGGCCAGCCTCGAAGGCGAGATAAGCCAGGTGCAAACCATTGGTACCCACCTGGTGTATCTGGTGGAGATCCGCAATATTACCCTGAGCCCGCAAGGGCACGGCCTGATTTACTTTAAACGCCGTTTCCATCCGGTGATGATGGAAATGGAAGTCGCGGTGTAATGGCCTCGTCTGCTCCTCTCCGCCCGGGGAGGAGCCTTATCTTTCATGACCATCTTCCCGGTCATAATACCCTGTGATCTCAATCACATATTTATCTCCTGTTCACTTCATAGCCAACCGCTTACCCCAGCTAGCGACCGCTTAACCCCCCATACAACCACTCACTCATTTACCCAACTTTACGCGCGCGCAGTTCTGGCAAGATCGACGCTAGCCTAGCTAATCAATACCTCCACCAACCCAAACACAAAACCAGACGGCTTCGGCCAATTATTAATCTAATTAACGCCAGGTTTTACTATGGATACCAAAAAACTACTCAAGCACATACCCTGGGTGATTCTTGGAATCATCGGGGCATTTTGCCTCTCAGTCGTCGCGTTGCGCCGCGGTGAGCACGTCAGTGCTCTGTGGATCGTCGTCGCGTCGGTTTCCGTGTACCTCGTCGCCTACCGTTATTACAGCCTGTATATCGCGCAGAAGGTGATGAAGCTTGACCCAACGCGCGCGACGCCGGCGGTCATTAATAACGATGGTCTGAACTACGTGCCGACCAACCGCTACGTGCTGTTCGGCCACCACTTCGCCGCTATTGCCGGCGCCGGCCCGCTGGTCGGCCCGGTACTGGCCGCGCAGATGGGCTATCTGCCGGGCACCCTGTGGCTACTGGCCGGCGTGGTGCTGGCGGGCGCGGTACAGGACTTCATGGTGCTGTTTATCTCCTCGCGGCGCAACGGCGCCTCGCTGGGCGAGATGATTAAACAGGAGATGGGGCCGGTACCGGGGTCTATCGCCCTGTTCGGCTGCTTCCTGATTATGATCATCATCCTCGCGGTGCTGGCGCTCATCGTGGTGAAAGCGCTGGCGGAGAGCCCGTGGGGCGTCTTTACCGTCTGCTCGACGGTGCCTATCGCGCTGTTTATGGGTATTTATATGCGCTTCCTGCGCCCTGGCCGCGTCGGTGAAGTCTCGGTTATCGGTATCGTGCTGCTGGTGGCGTCTATCTGGTTTGGCGGCATCATTGCCCACGACCCGTACTGGGGCCCGGCGCTGACCTTTAAAGACACCACCATCACCTTTACCCTGATTGGCTACGCGTTTATCTCCGCGCTGCTGCCGGTATGGCTGATTCTGGCGCCGCGTGACTATCTGGCCACTTTCCTGAAAATCGGCGTGATCGTCGGCCTGGCGTTGGGGATCGTTATCCTCAACCCGGACCTGAAAATGCCGGCAGTGACCCAGTACATTGATGGTACCGGCCCGCTGTGGAAAGGCGCGCTGTTCCCGTTCCTGTTTATCACCATCGCCTGCGGCGCGGTCTCCGGCTTCCACGCGCTGATCGCCTCCGGTACCACGCCGAAGCTGCTGGCCAACGAAACCGACGCCCGCTTTATCGGCTACGGCGCGATGCTGATGGAGTCGTTCGTCGCCATCATGGCGCTGGTCGCGGCATCAATTATCGAACCGGGTCTCTACTTCGCGATGAATACCCCGCCGGCAGGCCTTGGCATCGTCATGCCGAACCTGCACGAAATGGGCGGTGAAAACGCGGCGATGATCGCCGCACAGCTGAAAGAAGTGACCGTCCACGCGGCGGCTACCGTCAGCTCCTGGGGCTTCGTAATTTCACCTGAGCAGATCCTGCAGACGGCGAAAGATATCGGCGAACCTTCAGTACTGAACCGCGCCGGCGGCGCGCCGACGCTGGCCGTCGGTATCGCTCACGTGTTCCACAAAATCATCCCGATGGCGGATATGGGCTTCTGGTACCACTTCGGTATCCTGTTTGAAGCGCTGTTTATCCTCACCGCGCTGGATGCCGGTACCCGCGCAGGCCGCTTTATGCTGCAGGATCTGTTGGGTAACTTCGTGCCGTTCCTGAAAAAAACCGACTCGCTGGTCGCCGGTATTATCGGTACCGCCGGCTGCGTCGGCCTGTGGGGTTACCTGCTGTATCAAGGCGTGGTCGACCCGCTGGGCGGCGTGAAGAGCCTGTGGCCGCTGTTCGGTATTTCTAACCAGATGCTGGCCGCGGTGGCGCTGGTGCTCGGCACGGTGGTGCTGATCAAAATGCAGCGCACCAAATATATCTGGGTTACCGTTATTCCGGCTGCGTGGCTGCTGCTGTGCACCACCTGGGCGCTGGGTCTGAAACTGTTCAGCACCAACCCGCAGATGGAAGGCTTCTTCTTTATGGCTCAGCAGTATAAAGAGAAGATTGCCGCCGGCGGCGAGCTGACCGCGCAGCAGGTCGCCAACATGAACCATATCGTGGTTAACAACTACACCAACGCCGGCCTGAGCATCCTGTTCCTGGTGGTGGTGTATAGCATCATCTTCTACGGCATCAAAACCTGGCTCAATGTCCGCAACAATAAGGTGCGTACCGACAAAGAGACTCCGTACGTGCCGGTACCAGAAGGCGGCGTGAAAACCTCGTCACATCATTAACCCTGATGCCGGATAGCGCTACGCTTATCCGGCCTACCAAAAGCGCATTAACGTAGGCCGGATATGGCGCTAGCCGCCATCCGGCTTTATTCGTTATCTGGAACTCACAATGTTTGGTAACTTAGGTCAGGCAAAAAAATATCTCGGTCAGGCGGCAAAAATGCTGATCGGCATTCCGGATTACGACAACTACGTCACCCATATGCAAACCAACCATCCGGATCAGCCGTACATGACTTATGAAGAATTCTTCCGCGAACGCCAGCAGGCCCGCTACGGCGGCGACGGCAAAGGCGGCGTACGCTGCTGTTAATGGAGGCAATAATGGCACCGATTGCAGTCACCCTACTCACCGGTTTTCTCGGCGCGGGAAAAACCACCCTGCTGCGCCACATCCTTAATGAGCAGCACGGTTTCAAAATCGCCGTGATTGAAAATGAATTTGGCGAAGTGTCCGTTGACGACCAGCTGATCGGCGATCGCGCCACGCAGATTAAAACCCTGACCAACGGCTGTATTTGCTGTACGCGCTCCAACGAACTGGAGGATGCCCTGCTCGATCTGCTCGACAGCCGCGATCGCGGCGAGATTGCCTTCGACCGACTGGTGATTGAGTGCACCGGCATGGCCGACCCGGGGCCGATTATCCAGACCTTTTTCTCCCACGAGGTGCTTTGCGAACGCTATCTGCTGGACGGCGTGATCGCCCTGGTCGACGCCGTCCATGCCGACCAGCAGATGGATCAGTTCACCATTGCCCAGTCGCAGGTCGGCTACGCGGACCGGATTCTGTTAACCAAAACCGATGTCGCCGGCGACACAGAAAAGCTGCGCGAACGGCTGGCGCGCATCAACGCGCGGGCGCCAATTTATACCGTCATCCACGGCGATATCGATTTAAGCCTGCTCTTTAATACCAGCGGTTTTATGCTGGAAGAGAAGGTTGTCAGCACCACACCGCGCTTTCACTTCGTGGCGGAAAAACAGAACGACGTCTCGTCGATTGTGGTCGAGCTCGACTATCCGGTGGATATCAGCGAAGTGTCACGGGTGATGGAAAACCTGCTGCTCTCCTTCGCCGAGCAACTGATGCGCTATAAAGGCATGCTGTGGATCGATGGCGAGCCAAATCGCCTGCTGTTCCAGGGCGTGCAGCGCCTCTACAGCGCCGACTGGGATCGCCCGTGGGGCGATGAAACGCCGCACAGCACGCTAGTGTTTATCGGCATTCAGCTGCCGGAAGAGGAAATCCGCGCCGCGTTTGCCGGGCTACGCAAATAGCCGCGGCAAAAAGGTTACCCTCTCCCGATGGGAGAGGGATATTGCGCGCTGGGTGGTTTAGCGGCGAACGACCACCAGCTTCTGATTCACAAACTCTTTGATACCGAGGTCGGAGAGCTCGCGGCCAAAGCCGGAACGCTTCACGCCGCCAAAAGGCAGCTCCGGCGCGGTATCCGTTAACCAGTTGATATAGACCATGCCGGTTTCAATCCCCGAAGCCATGCGCTTCGCCCGCTCAATATTCTGACTGAACACCGCGCCGCCCAGGCCGTAGTGAGAGTCGTTGGCGAGCGCAATCGCCTCATCATCGTCTTTCACCACGTAAATCTGCGCCACCGGGCCAAAGAACTCCTCGAAGTACGCCGGGTTATCACGGGTAATTCCCGTCAGAATGGTGGGTTCATAGAAGTTGCCTTCGCCTGAAACCGGCTTGCCGCCAAGGTGTAATTTGGCGCCATGCTTCACCGCCTCGTCGACCTGCTTGCTTAAGGTTTCCAGCGCATCTTTCGAGGAAAGTGGGCCAAGCGTAGTGCTTTCATCCAGCGGATCGCCGATCTTCACCTGGCGGAAGGCATCGCTAAATTTGGTCAAGAACGACTCGGCGATCTTTTCATGCAAAATAAAGCGCTTGGCGGCGGTGCAAACCTGCCCGGCGTTGTTCAGCCGCGCCTGTACGCCAATTTTCACCGCGCGTTCCAGGTCGGCATCGTCGAGCACTACAAACACATCGTTACCGCCCAGCTCCAGCGTCGCTTTCTTGATATGTTTCGCCGCCTGCGCCGCCACGATGCCGCCCGCTTTTTCCGAACCGGTCAGCGCCACGCCCTGCACACGATCGTCGGCGATGATTTTCGCCACCTGATCCTGGGAGATAAATAGATTGGTCCACGCCCCTTCCGGCGCGCCAGCCTCGCGCACCAGCTGCGCGAAGGTCTCGGCGCAGTGCGGAACGATGCTGGCATGTTTAGCAATAACCGGATTACCGGCCGCCAGATTTGGCGCCAGCACGCGCATTAACTGGTAATAGGGGAAGTTCCACGGCTCCACCGCCATTAAGACGCCGATGGGATGATGCTCAACCCAGGCTTCGCCAGACTCGGAGGGATACTTCACCGGCGCCAGGAACCGTTCGGCGTTGTCGGCGTAATAGCGGGCGATCTGCGCGCAGAGTTTGACCTCGCCGCGGCTTTGCTTAATGAGCTTGCCCATCTCCTGGCTGGCGATTTTCGCCAGCTCCTCCGCCCGGCTGTCGATAAGATCGGCAAGCTTATGCAGCACCGGCAGACGCTGCGCAATATCGCCTTTCGCCCACGCAGAATGATAAAGCGCATCGGCCTGTTTTAGCGCCGCCTCCACGTCCGCATCGCTGTGTGCGGGATAGCTCTTAATTAGCTGGTTATTCGCAGGATTCACTGTCTGATAAGCCATATCGCATGTCTCCTTGTTATCGCTATTAACGCAGTCAAAAATGCCGCTAAGGATATTAAGGGTAGTCGAGATAGCTGACGATGCGGGTAAAGTTAGGTATATCCGGAATATTCCATGAGGGTGGATAGCAGGGACGTCCCTGGAGCGCCCCGGCATAACGGCATCATTAATGTGATAACGTGGCTATTTCTTCGGCGGCCAGACCGGTGATCTTCAGTACGGTTTCAGGTGCAATACCGTCGGCAAGCATCATCCTCGCAATTCGCTGCGCTTCGGCGTGCTGCCCTTCTTGTCTACCTTCTTGCCATCCTTCAAGCCGCCCTTCACGTTTGCCTTTTCTGCGGCCAACTTCCTGTAATCTTTCGGCGATGGTCATCAATCTCTCCCTATGCTGAGGAACCCGATGCGCGACTTCGCGAATAAACCGGCCGAAGCGGCGCACGTTGCCAGTTTGCAGCAAATAATTAAATAGCGTTTTTAACTGCCTGTCATTAGCGTAACCGCTAAGTAAAATTGACGTTAGCTGCTCGACGATGCCCATTAAATCACGCTGACGAATATGTTTTTGCATAAGTTCTAATAGCGCCACGCGTCGATGTCCCACAATTTCATCGTCCGGGATAACGGTGATATCTACCAGCGGAAAGGGTGACGAATAAAGCGCCCTCGCCAGCAGCGGGTCAGCAAACCTATCGAGCCAGTTAAGCGACCCGGGATACGGAGACACGCAGCCATGGTAGAACAGCATCGGCACCACCAGCGGCAAGGTATTATGGCCACCGTCGAGATGACGTTGCATAGCGGCAATAGCATAGCGCATCAGGCGAAACGCCATCTGCGCATCGGGTGAACTCTGATGCTCGATAACCACGTAGATGTAGCCCTCGCCAGAAGTCGTTTTTACCGACCACAGCACATCCGAATACCAGGCTCGCAGATTCTCTTCGATAAAACTACCTGATTCCAGCTGTAGCGAATTGAGATCGCAAATCTGACGCAGCAAGGGCGGTAGGTGGATCGACAAAAAATCACGCGCGGTATCAGTGTGCGTGAGAAATTTTTTGAAAACCGCATCATGCGGCGTAGACGTTGTGGACTTTTCCATGTGTTCGCCCCTGCCAGCCAATTCTGCTGCGACTTCACGCTGCTGGTTTTCCTCAGACACCTGGCAAAAAGCGTTTTCACGAGCCGTGCCGAAAGCTAATTTCTGCGTGCTGCAATCGTTATCCAATATTGGCAGCCCACTCGCAAATTGACCCGCAGGCACAGGAAGTGCTGCCAATTTTTGCATGACCTCGCCGTCAGGTTATATGCTTAAACCTATGGAAAAACTCGCTGAATTAAAACGCGCCAAACTGCTGGCGCTGTCGCTGCTGCTCATTGCGGCGGTGCTGTTTATCACTACGCTGCTGCTACCGCCGACGCCGTGGGTCAGCGCGCTAAAGGCTATTTCCGAAGCGGCGATGGTCGGGGCGCTGGCCGACTGGTTTGCGGTGGTGGCCCTGTTTCGCCGCATTCCGCTGCCGTTTGTCGCCCGCCATACGGCGATCATCCCGCGTAATAAAGACCGGATCGCCGATAATCTTGGCCATTTCGTGCAGGAAAAGTTTCTTGATACTCCCTCACTGGTGGCGCTGATCCGCCGCTATGAACCGGCCCTGATGCTCGGCAACTGGTTCAGCCAGCCTGAAAACGCCCGCCGTGTCGGCCAACATCTGCTACAGGTGATGAGCGGTTTTCTCGAGCTCACCGATGACACCCGTATTCAGCGTCTGCTGCGGCGCGCGGTGCACAAGGCTATCGATAAGGTCGACCTGACGCAGACCAGCGCCATGATGCTGGAGGGGCTAACCCGCGATAACCGTCATCAAAAGCTGTTGGATTCACTAATAAGCCAGCTGATCGCCCTGCTACAGCGCGACAGCTCCCGCGCCTTTATCGCCCGCGGTATCGTGCACTGGCTGGAGACCGAACATCCGCTGAAGGCCAAACTGTTACCCACCGAGTGGCTTGGCGAGCACAGCGCCGAAATGGTGACTGACGCGGTGAATACGCTGCTCGATGAGGTCACTCAGGACCGCACGCACCAGATTCGTCAGGCCTTCGACCGCGCGGCGCAGAAGCTTATCGACAATCTGAAATCCGACCCGCAAATGGCGCAAAAAGCCGATAACATCAAAGCGTATCTGAAAAACGATGAGACCTTTAATCGCTATCTCGGCGAGGTGTGGGCGGATCTGCGCGGCTGGGTGAAAAACGATATCAGCAGTGACGATTCGCGCATCAAGCAGCGGATCGCCGAGGCCGGTCAGTGGTTCGGCGAAACGCTGGTGCGCGACGACGCGCTGCGTGAATCGCTGAATGAGCATCTGGAGCAGGCGGCGCATCGGGTGGCACCGGAATTCTCCGCTTTCCTCACTCGCCATATCAGCGATACGGTCAAAAGCTGGAACGCGCGCGATATGTCGCGACAGATCGAGCTCAACATCGGCAAGGATCTGCAGTTTATTCGCATCAACGGCACGCTGGTCGGCGGCACTATCGGCCTCGGCCTGTGGCTGTTATCGCAAATTCCGGCGCTGCTGCATCTGCATATCGGCTGACAATGGTAGCATCATAACCATTCGAACGATGAATACCCGACGGCAAGGAGAAGGTTATGTCATGGATTTCGCGATTGAGCGCCCGCTACAGCGCATCGCTGTTCTTTCCGATGGCGCTGATCCTGTATGACTTTTCCGCCTACCTGACCACCGATCTCATCCAGCCGGGGATACTGCACGTAGTACGGGATTTTAACGCCGATGTGGCGCTGGCTCCGGCCTCGGTGAGCCTGTATATGGCCGGTGGGATGGCGCTACAGTGGCTGCTGGGACCGCTTTCCGATCGTATTGGCCGCCGACCGGTACTGCTGAGCGGCGCGCTGATTTTTACCCTCGCCTGCTTCGCCACCCTGTGGACGACCTCAATGACCCAGTTCCTGATTGCCCGCTTTGTGCAGGGCACCAGCATCTGTTTTATCGCCACCGTCGGCTACGTCACCGTGCAGGAGGCCTTTGACGAAAAGCGGTCAATCAAGCTGATGGCGGTGATTACCTCCATCGTGCTGGTGGCGCCGATCGTCGGCCCGCTTTCCGGTGCGGCGTTGATGCATTTTATCCACTGGAAAGCGCTGTTTGGCATTATCGCCGCGATGGGGCTGGTGGCCTGGCTGGGTTTACTGTTTAACATGCCGGAGACGGTGCGTCGCGGCGACGTGCCGTTTAGCCCGCTCGGCGTGATGTGCGATTTTCGCGACGTCTTCCGCAACCGCATCTTTTTACTCGGCGCCGCCACGCTGGCGCTGAGCTATATTCCGCTGATGAGTTGGGTGGCAGTATCGCCGGTGATTTTAATGGACGCCGGCGGGCTCACCACCAGCGAGTTTGCCTGGAGCCAGGTGCCGGTCTTCAGCGCGGTGATTATCGCTAACCTGTCGGTGGCGCGCTGGGTGAAAGACCCGACCCGCCCGCGCTTTGTGTTAAGCGCCGTGCCCATCCAGATGGTTGGCCTGGCGATCCTGATTATCGGTAATCTGACGTGGCCGCACGTCTGGCTGTGGTCGGTGCTCGGCACCTGCTTCTACGCCTTCGGCATCGGGCTGATTTTCCCGACGTTGTTCCGTTTTACCCTGTTTTCCAACGACTTGCCGAAAGGCACCGTTTCCGCCTCGCTGAATATCGTGATCCTTAGCGTCAGCGCATTGTCGATTGAAGGCGCGCGCTGGTTATGGTTCCATGGCGGCAGATTGCCGTTCCACCTGCTGGCGGTAGCCGCCGGGATCGTCGCCGCCTGCTGTCTGGCGGGGTTACTCCGTAATTTGCGCCAGCGTTCAGAGGCGGTCATCGAAGCCCGGCAATCCTGACTAACTCACCGAGATTAACCACGCATGAGCGATATTGAACTCAGCCCGGCGCAGCGCGATCTGCTACGCGAGCGGCTAAGCAAGTACTGCGAAGAGACCTTTAACCTGGAGCTGGAACAGTTCGACGCCGAGTTTTTTGTCGACTTTATCGCCACAGAGCTGGGGCCTTTGTTCTACAACGCCGGTATTGAAGAAGCCATCCGCACCCATCTGGCATGGAGCGAGCGCATTCAGGAAGAGATGGATTTGAAGAAGGTCTATTAACGCCGTAAGGATGGGCGGGAGATCAATAAACACACACAAATAACATGGTTATAATGGCGGCTCTTTCATCATCTCCCGTGTACGGGGAAGGAAAATCATGTCGCTCATCACCGATCTACCCGCCCTCTTCGATCAATTCTCAGAAGCTCGCCAGAAAGGCTTTCTCAGCGTAATGGAACTCAAAGAGCAGAACGTACCGCTGGTCGGTACCTACTGCACTTTTATGCCCCAGGAGATAGCCATGGCGGCGGGCGCCGTGGTCGTCTCACTGTGTTCCACTTCTGATGAAACCATTGAAGAGGCGGAGAAAGACCTGCCGCGCAATCTCTGCCCGCTGATTAAAAGCAGCTACGGCTTTGGCGAAACCGATAAATGCCCCTACTTTTATTTCTCCGATCTGGTGGTCGGCGAAACCACCTGCGACGGCAAAAAGAAGATGTACGAGTACATGGCCGAATTCAAGGCGGTACACGTAATGCAACTACCGAACAGCGCCAGCGACGCCGCCTCCCGCGCGTTGTGGAAAGCGGAAATCAAACGCCTGCAGCAGGTCGTTGAAACCCGGTTCGCCACGCCCATTAGCGAAGCGGCGTTGCGTGAAGCCATCGTACTGAAAAATCGCGAACGCCGGGCGCTGGCCAACTTCTATCGCCTCGGGCAACTCAATCCGCCGGCGCTTAGCGGCAGCGATATTCTAAAGGTGGTTTATGGCGCCACCTTCCGCTTCGACAAAAGCGCGCTGATTGACGAACTGAACGCGATGGCGGAACGTATCCATCAGCAATGGCAAGGAGGCCAACGGCTGGCGTCTCGTCCGCGTATTCTGATCACCGGCTGCCCGATCGGCGGCGCGGCGGAAAAAGTCGTCCGCGCTATCGAAGAAAACGGCGGCTGGGTGGTGGGCTACGAGAACTGTACCGGCGCGAAGGCCACCGAACGCTGCGTAGCGGAAGATGGCGACGTCTACGATGCCTTAACCGATAAATATCTCGCCATCGGCTGCTCCTGTATTTCACCTAACGACCAGCGCCTGCAATTGCTAAGTCAGATGGTTGAGGAGTATCAGGCCGACGGCGTGGTCGATGTGATTCTGCAGGCTTGCCATACCTACGCCGTGGAATCGCTGGCGATCAAGCGCCACGTTCGCCAGCGGCACGACATTCCTTATATCGCGATTGAAACCGACTATTCGACGGCGGATCTCGGCCAGCTCAGCACCCGCGTCGCCGCCTTTATTGAAATGCTATAAGGAGCAAGCGTGATCTACTCGGTAGGTATTGATTCCGGCTCCACCGCCACCAAAGGTATCCTGCTGGCAGACGGCGCCATCGTGCGCCGTTTCCTCGGCCCGACGCCCTTTCGCCCCGCCGATGCCATTCACGAGGCCTGGGAGACGCTGCGCGCGGGCCTCGCGGCAACGCCTTTTTTAACCCTCACCGGCTATGGTCGCCAGTTGGTCGATTTCGCCGATAAACAAGTCACCGAGATTTCCTGTCACGGGCTCGGCGCGCGTCTGCTGGCGCCGAAAACCCGCACGGTAATTGATATCGGCGGCCAGGACAGCAAAGTCATTCAACTGGATGCGCAGGGCAATCTCAGCGACTTTCTGATGAATGACAAATGCGCCGCTGGTACCGGGCGCTTTCTGGAAGTGATTTCACGGACCCTCGGCGCCAGCGTCGAACAGCTTGACGCCATTACCGAAGGTGTAGAACCGCACGCCATCACCAGCATGTGTACGGTTTTTGCCGAATCGGAAGTCATCAGCCTGCGTTCCGCGGGGGTTGCCCCGGAGGCGATTCTGGCCGGGGTGATCAACGCCATGGCGCGGCGCAGCGCGAACTTTATTGGTCGTTTATCGGCGCAAGGACCGCTGCTGTTCACCGGCGGCGTCAGCCACTGCGCCGCCTTCGCCCGCATGCTGGAGACTCATCTCGGCATGCCGGTCGCGACCCATCCCGACGCCCAATTTGCCGGGGCGATCGGCGCGGCGCTGATCGGCCAGCGCCAGCGGAGGCGCGGATGAGCAAATATCTATTCTTATTCCATTCAACAGTGGGCGTCGTGCGGATGCGCAAAGCCCTGCAGGCGGCAGGGATAACCTTCGAGGTAAAGGATATTCCCCGCCAGCTGCGCAGCGGCTGCGGCCTGTGCATATTGATTGAGGGGAGCGAAGAAGCGGCGCGAAGTTGGATAATCGCCGGGCATACTGCGGCGCTTTATCAGCAAAACGGGGAAGCGTGGCGCTGCATCACCCGCTTCCCGCAGGAGGATTAATCGGTCACTACAAAACGCGTCGGCGCGAAGCAGTTCAGTACCCGATGGACCAGAAACACCATGGTCAGCGTCGCCACCAGCGAGACCGTGACCGAAGTAATACGGTACAGGTCGCTGAACACCAGATCCTGATTCGGATGCAGGTTCTGGCCAAACATAATACCGATAGTAGTAATGCTGGCGAAACCCACGCCCGCGCCCACTTTTTCCATCACGTGCAGGCGGGCGCTAAAAGCCAGACCAAGACCAATCAGCGGCATCATCAGGATCATGTGGTTGCTGAAATCATAGATAATCAGCTGCACCACCAGAATGTAAAGACAAGCCAACACGACCCCCGCCACACGCCAGATCGAGCTTATCACCGCGCCGCGATAGTGCATCGGAAACAGGATCAGCACCCCGGCCATCAGCGCCGATAGCGAATCGCTCAGATCGCAGATCTGGAAGATCACAAAGATAATGGTCGCAACCGTGCCGGAAAGCAGCGATTCATGACGGATCCGCGCGGCGTCTTTCTCAATGCGCGGCGGCGGCTTACGCGGTTCGACATCCGGGATCAGGTAATGGAGCAATGCGCTCAGCGCCACCGCCATCACGCAGGCCTCCATATTGGAGAACATCAGCGTGTGCCAGTTGCTGGAGGGATAGCTCATAAAATTGAGCATCGTGCTCTGGCACACCACGCCCATCGACCCCAGCAGGAACAGCGGCCCTTGGCTCATAAAGCGAAAGCGCATCACATACAGACCAAAGACAACTAACGTCATTATCACCGGCCACTGCGACAGATAGCCGACGATGAGCACCATTTCGACGCAATTCACCGCCGCGCTGAACACAAACTGTCGGGCGACGTGACGGTTAAACACCGGCACCAGCGACATCAGCATCAACGGATAAACGACGAAAAACACGCCGTACTGCACGTCGTAGAAAGTCGAAATACTCAGCGCGATGGTCCCGGCGACGGCAATGCGTACCGTCTGACGAAAATCATTGGCCGTGTAGACGATATTGCCGTGCGGAGTAAAGACGTGCGCCAGGGTGTTAATAGACATAGTGCAACCAGCTCACCAGGTGGATCTGCAGGCCGGCAAAGGTGCGGGCGAAGGGGCCGTCGCTATTGTACAACTGCACCGTAGCGCGGGCGCCGGTCGGCAGCGGCTTATCCAGCGGTTGATCCAGCGCGACGTGGATCCGCATGCGCTGGGCATCGCGCACCCAGCGGGTGGACTGCTCAGGCTGCGACAGTTGGCCATTCACCGCTTCCTGACCGGCAAGAATACCGGCGTCGCTGCTGGTCACGTGCGCCGGGAAGACTTTACCCGGCAGGGCATCGAACACTACCGCCGCATCGGTATTCACCGCCGTGTGGCGCAGGCTTTTTTCACGGAAGTCGGCGACGATATCGGTGTTGTTGTTAACCAGCGCCAGCACGGCGGTGGCGGCGGTGGCGTAAATTCCCGGGTTAAGCTGCAGGTTGCTGACCATACCGTCGGTCTCGGCGCGTACCTGGGTCCAGCCGAGATTGAGCTGCGCCTCTTCCAGCGCGTTGCGGTATTTCTGCAGCGTCACGTTGCGCTTATCGTCGCGCTCGCCGCGCTGGATCAACAGGTTCTGAATTTGCGCATTCAGGGCGCTGACCGATTGTTCGCTGGTCTGCCATGTCGTGCGCACCTTATCGAGATCCGATTGCGACACGTTTTGCATGGTACTCAGGCGCTGGTAGCGGTCGAGGGTGACTTTGTCATTACGCGCGGTATATTGCGCGGTGCGCAGGTTGGCGCGAGCGGCGGCGATTTGCGCATCCAGCTGCTGGTTGCTCAGTTTGGCCTGTTGAAGAGCGATTTGCGCCGCTTCAACTTTATTAATGAATGGCGTGGGATCGAGCTCATACAGCAGGTCGCCCTTTTTGACCTGGCTATTGTTGTGCACGTAGACGTGCGAGACGTAGCCGGAGACCCGCGACGAGACCGGAGTCACCACGCGCATCACGGTGGAGTCCGGGGTCAACGGGATCCAGATATCGGCAACGATAAACCAGGCGAATATCGCCAGGAAAGCGGCAATACTTACCCTTACCCAGCGGGCAAATTTTTGTTCTGGCGTCATCATAGTGTTTTAGATCTTGTTATCTTCTTCGCGGATAATCCGCAAGTTGCAGGCGATTTGATTTAACGTGGCGCTGAAGGTGTCGAGGTCCGCATCGGGGATGGTTTCCGTCACGCGCCGTTGATAGGTTTCAATCACGCGGTTCAGCTTTTCCAGGACTGTACGGCCTTCTACCGTCAGCGTAAGCAGACGAATGCGCTTGTCGTATGGCGATGTTGAGCGCAGTAGATACCCCTGCTTTTCCAGCTGCGTGAGAGTGCGCATCAGCGGCGGCAACTCAATACCCTGCACTTCCGCCAGTTCGCTTACCGAGACGTTGCACCCCAGTTGATGCAGCTGCATCAGCACCGTCCAGCTTGACTGGGTCAGGCCGGTATCGGTAATGGCGCTGTCGATAATCGCGCGCCACTGGCGCACCACCATCGCCATGCGCATCCCCATCGGGCGGCGGGCAAACAGTTCGTCTTCGGTCATGTTACTTTCCTCACTTAGCTGTGGGGAAAATAATACTTATCATGGTAAGTATCAAGAAACGATGGGAGTAGAAGCATCAATTGATAAATTTTGTGAATGTAATTCCCCGGTAGCGCTGACGCTTACCGGGGCTACAAAAAAGCACTCTTTAATTGATCTGATCCCGGCGCAACCCGACATCTTTCAGCTGTTCGTCGCTCATTCGCTGCAATACTTTGCGCGTTTGCCCACGAAGCCACCATTTTCTAATTGCTCGCGCCAGAAATACCCAGCCGATAAACGGCTGTTTTGCCCGATTCTCGTGAAATTCCATCCTCTACCTCCTCGCCTTGCCAGAGGCTTTATCTTCACGGATCCGGGCCTGAACAATACAGATTCACAAAACACTTTTCTTTAACATACAGATTGGCTAAAACGTACACCATGCCCCATTTTTGACCGCCATCTGTACTGGTTTATCTATCTGTATGGCAATTACTAAGGATACAGCATGACCCGTTATCAACATCTGGCCAGCCTGCTGGCTGAGCGTATCGAACAAGGGCTGTATCGCCAGGGCGAAAAGTTGCCGTCGGTGCGCAGCCTGAGCCAGGAGCATGGCGTCAGCATCAGTACCGTTCAGCAGGCCTACCAGACGCTGGAACAGCAACAGCTGATCGTGCCGCAGCCGCGCTCCGGCTATTTCGTCGCCCCGCGTAAAGCTCAGGCGCCGGTACCGACGATGTCGCGCCCGGTGCAGCGCCCGGTGGAGATCACCCAGTGGGACCAGGTGTTGACCATGCTCGATGCGCGCAATGATAAATCGATCATTACCTTCGGCGGCGGTTCGCCGGACGTCACCCAGCCGAGCCTTAAGCCTATCTGGCGCGAACTGAGCCGGGCAATTCAGCACAACCTCAGCGAAGTGCTCAACTACGACGAGCTGGCCGGGCGTCGCGAACTGCGCGAACAGATCGCCCGCCTGATGCTCGACGGCGGATCGGTCGTCACCGCCGACGATCTGCTGATCACCAGCGGCTGCCACAGCGCATTATCGCTGGCGCTGCTGTCGGTGTGCCACCCCGGCGATATCGTCGCTGTCGAATCCCCCTGCTACTACGGCACCATGCAGATACTTCGCGGCCTGGGGCTGAAAGCCATTGAGATCCCAACCGATCCGGAATCCGGGATCAGCATCGAGGCCTTAGAGCTGGCGTTGGATCAGTGGCCAATCAAAGGGGTGATCCTGGTGCCTAACTGCAACAATCCGCTGGGATACATCATGCCTGACGCGCGCAAACGCGCGGTGCTGTCCCTTGCCCAGCGCCACGATATCGTGATTTTCGAAGATGATATTTACGGCGAGCTGGCGACGGAATACCCGCGCCCGCGTACGATTCATTCATGGGATATCGACGGTCGGGTGATACTTTGCAGCTCGTTTACCAAGACCATCGCCCCCGGCCTGCGCATCGGCTGGATTGCCCCCGGGCGCTACTACGATCGTCTGCTGCAGATGAAGTACGCCGCCAGCGGCACTAACGTCCCTTCAACCCAACTGGCGGCCTGTAACTTTATTCGCGAAGGCCATTACCACCGCCACGTGCGGCGGATGCGGCAGATCTATCAGCGTAATATGGAGATCTACACCTGCTGGCTGCGGGAGTTTTTCCCCTGCGGCATCTGCGTCACCCGGCCAAAAGGCGGCTTTATGCTGTGGGTCGAGCTACCGGAGCAGGTGGATATGGTCTGCGTCGCCAAGCAGCTGTGTCGGCTGAAGATCCAGGTCGCGCCGGGCTCGCTGTTTTCGGCATCCGGGAAATATCGCAACTGCTTAAGGATCAACTGCGCCCTGCCGCCGATCGAGAAGCATAAAGAGGTGATGGTCAAGCTGGGGGAAGCGGTGAAGGTGGCGATGGAGTGAGGCTCTGGCGTCCCCACCGTCTACGAACCGGTAGCCCGGAAAAGGCGCGGCATGCGCCGCCTCCGGGAGACTCTCCATCACTCGTCAAAAAACACCATCCCCTTATACGGCTGCTCGCGACAGGCGGCCAGGCGCTGGGCGAGGCTGCCAACATGTAGCTCCAGCTTGTGACCGTCGGGGTCAAGGAAATAGTGCGATTCGCCTTCGCTACGGTTTAGCTTCCATACCGCTACGCCAGCGGCCTCAAGACGGGCGGCAAAGCTGGCGAAATCCGCCTCGCTGATGCTAAACGCATAATGGGTGTAATCGCTCTCTTCTGGCGGAGTGACGCGCCGCTGCGGATCCAGCGACAGGCACAGCCACAGATCGCCGCAGGAAAGATACGCGCCGCTATCCCAGCGCGCGTGCAGCGTCATGCCGAGTAGCTGATGATAAAACGCCACGCTCGGCGCCAGCTGGCTGACCGCCAGGGTCAGATGATTCAATCCGCTCAACATATCTGTTCCTCCGGTGAGATGCGCTAACCATATCCAATCCCACCCTAAACCACCATTGTGGCAGTGAAAGGACACTCTGTAGATATCGTTATGGCCGCCAACTTCGCCCCCGGTCTCTTTCTGACGCCGCGTAATAGTGTATGTTCTCAACTATCGACATTGAACAACCCGGTAACGAGATGAGACGTATTGAGATAGTACTGCGGGAGCTGGAGAGGCTGAGCCAGGCCGTCACGCTGGACGATTTAGCCAGGGGCTCGAACGCCTTCACCGCAGAGCAAATCGGCTTTAACCTCGGGCTGGCGCGCAACTCGGTGAGTAAAGATCTCAATCAGCTATGGAGTGACGGGCTGGTGATTAAAACGCGCGGCCGCCCGGTGTTCTTTTTACATCGCCGGACGACGGAAACGCTGCTCGACCGTACGCTGACGGAAAGCGAACGCGAGCCGGCAACGCTCGCCGATCTCCTGCCGCAGCCACAAGATAACAATGAGGCTGTCGACCCGTTCGCCATGCTGATCGGCCACGATCGCAGCCTGCACGATGCCGTGGAAAAAGGGAAAGCCGCGGTATTGTATCCCCACGGCCTGCACGTCCTGCTGACCGGTCCCTCCGGCGTGGGTAAAACCTTTTTTGCCGAGCTGATGCACCGCTACGCCTGCGAGCATGCCGGTGAAAAACGGCCGCCGCTGGTCTACTTCAACTGCGCAGAATACGCCAACAACCCGGAACTGCTGTCATCGCATCTCTTTGGCCACCGCCAGGGCGCCTTTACCGGGGCGACGGAAAACAAAAGCGGGCTGATCGAACAGGCCGACGGCGGCTATCTGCTGCTGGATGAAGTGCATCGCCTGCCCTATGAAGGGCAGGAAAAGCTCTTCTCGCTGCTGGATAAAGGCGAATATCGCCCGCTCGGCGCCAGCGGTCCGGCGCGCAATATCGCCGTACGTCTGATCTGCGCCACCACCGAGCCCATCAGTTCATCGCTATTACGCACCTTCCAGCGGCGTATTCAGGTCACCATCGATCTACCCGGTATTCGCCAGCGTTCGGTAGAGGAGCAGATTGAGCTGATCATCGGCTTTTTACAGCGTGAAAGTCGCAAGATCGAACGCACGGTAAGCGTAGATAAACCTTTGCTGCTGTGGCTGCTGAACAAGCCGCTGGAAGGCAACATCGGTCAGCTCAAAAGCGATATCCAGTTTTTATGCGCCCAGGCATGGGCGTCGGGAATGGCGGCCAATAACGAAGTTTTGCTGCTGGACAGCAAACTGGCGGACGGCCCGATCAATGCCACGCCGGAGCAACGACAGCTGGTCGATGCGCTGTTTAACGGCCGTCCCCTGCTGAACATCGATGCCCGAACTCTTCCGCAGCTGAAAAGTTCGGCGGCCGATGACAGCGTCGAGGAGAGCGATCTGTTCTACAGCTTCCTGACCCGCGAATACGTTAACCTGCGCAATAGCAACGTGCCGCCCGCCGAGACGCTGGCGATTCTTAAAAATAAGCTCAGCTCGATTTTTGAATATGGCCTCTACAGCCGCGATAACGCCAGCCACGCGCCACGCTATGGCGATCGGATTGAGGAGCGCGTGACCCTGCTTATCGGCTACGTTGAGCAGGTACTCGGCTTCGCCCTGCCGGAAAACCTGGTCAACCCGCTGCGTAAACACTTTCTCGCTCTCATCAGCTACGTACAACGCGGCCTGATCCCGCAGTTATACTCTTCGAGCCTGATCCTCGATCGCTGCAAAGATGAATACGATAATGCCACTCTGTTGTGCAAGAAGATCAACGACCTGCTGCATATCCAGTGTCCGGCCACCGAGGTGGTCTGGCTGTGCCTGTTCCTCAAAGAGTGCCGCCATTACCGCCAGCGCATCACCGCCAGCCCGGACTGCGGGGCGATCCTCATTGCCCATGGCGCCACCACGGCCACCAGCATGGCGCAATACGTCAATCGGGTGCTGGAGCGCGAATTGTTCAACGCTATCGACATGCCGTTCGAACAATCGGTGCACGATACGCTGGAAAAGCTGATCCAGTTGATCCACAGCAAAGGCTGGCAGCGGCTGATCCTGATGGTCGACATCGGATCGCTGGTCCATTTCGGCAGCACCATCAGCAAACTGTTCCAGATCGATGTCCTGCTGATGCCGAATATCACCCTGACCAGCCTACTGGAGATCGGTCTCGATCTCAGCTACGAAACCGGCGACCTGCCGCGGTTGGTCAATCTGATGCAGGAAAAAGGCATCGCTAGCCAGCTGTGCACGCCGCAGCAGGAGAACGCCGGCAAGGTGCTGGTTATCTCCTGCATTACCGGCATGGGCACGGCGGAAAAAATCAAAAAGGTGCTGGAGGAGAGCTTTGGCGAGCTGATGTCGCAGGATACCCGGATGGTTATCCTCGATTACAACGAAGTTCGCAGCCCGGAGCGCCTACAGCAGGCAATCAGGGCGCATGAACGGTTGGCGGGTATTGTCGGGACATTCCAGCCGGGGCTGCCCGATATCCCGTTTATCTCGCTGGAGGAGCTGTTTTCCGAGCAGGGGCCGGAGCTGGTGCTCAGCCTGCTGACCCCCGATCTGTCCAGCAGTGAACGTCGTCTGGAGATGGAGCGCAGCGCTTCACGGTTTATCAGCGCCCTGACCATGGAAAGCATTATCAACCATATTTCGGTGCTCAATCCGCAGCGCATATTAAAAGAAATGGAAGGGATCCTGAACCAGCTCAGGAACACGCTGGCCATCGCGCCTAACCGCCAGGTGACACTACGCTTCCTGATCCACTGCTGCTGTATGGTCGAGCGTATCGTGATTAACCGGAAACCGTTACAGATGGCGCTGGAAACGCGGCCGGATATGGACGCTCAGGCATTTAGTGTCATTAAATCGGCTTTCCATCCGGTTGAGGAGGCCTACGCCATCCGTTTATCCGATGCCGAGTACATTTATATCTACGAATTATTATTTAGTTAACGCCTGTTCTGGCGCGGCTTTGCGGCCCGCCAGCCTTTTCCTCTTCGGTAGATGACACAAATTGTGGCACGCGCTTTGCTCTTATTAGTGCGTCAACGATTCGGCGCCAGGAGGCCACTTTGTCATCCACTGAACCTACCACCCAGTTACCCCAAATTCTGCTGCTGACGCACGGCGGCTGGGGCACGCAACTTTGCGACAGTCTGCGCATGGTGACCGGCGAAATCGCCGGCGTCAGCGAAATCGCGCTTATGCCTGTCGATACCCTCGGCGAGTTTTATCAGCGCGTCGAAGCGGCCGTGCAGGCGATGCCGGCAGGCTCGCTGATTTTGACCGATTTTCTCGGCGGCACTACCTCCAACGTCGCCGCGCGCTTGAGCGCGGATTACCCCATCGCCGTCGTCTGCGGGCTCAACGCCTCGCTGCTGCTGGAGGCGTTGGATCTGCGCGAGCAGGGCCCGCTCACCGGCTGCGTTAATGCGCTGGTCGAAGCAGGACGCAGCAGCTGCCGCGACGTTGTCGCCCACGTGAACCAGTTAACCTCTTAAGGAGCCCATCATGGCAAAAATCGTTTTATGTCGTATCGATAGCCGTCTGATCCACGGTCAGGTCGTCACCAAATGGGTCGGCCAGTCGCAGGCCAATCGTATCGCCGTGGTCAGCGACGAGCTGGATGCCGATCCGTTTATGAAAAATATCTATTTAATGGCCGCGCCGCCGAACATCAAAGTCGACTGTTACGGCAACGCCAGCTTCGCCGCCGCCTGGAAAGAGAATCAGCTCGGCGATGGCAATGTGCTGGTGCTATTCCCGTCGCTATCAGCCGTTCAGGAAGCCGTCCAGTTGGGCTTTGACGTGCAGACGATTCAGGTTGGCGGGCTGGGCGGCGGGCCGAACCGCAAGGCCGTGTTCCAGAACATCACCCTTGATGAAAAAGATGTCGGCATCCTCGGCGCTCTGAAGGATAGCGGCATTCAGGTGTTCTTTCAGACCATCCCGGAAGATAAACCACAGTCACTGGACGACATCCTGAAAAAATTCTAACCAGTTGATAAAAAGGTAAAAAACTATGGATACCTTACTTTTTGCGAGCCTGATGGGGTTGTATTACTGGTTCGCCCGATTACGTTTAGGCTATACCTTCTCCGCCATGTTGCTGCAGCCCGTGGTGATCGCCGTATTCGTCGGCCTGCTGCTGGGCGATATGAAAACCGCGATGATCATCGGCGCGGGTATGCAGCTGGTCTATCTTGGAGTGACCTCCACGCCTGGCGGCAACGTGCCGTCGGACCCGGCGCTGGCCGCCTGTATCGCCATTCCGATCGCCGTGAAGGCCGGGATGGAGCCCAACCTGGCGATCGCGTTGGCAATCCCGTTTGGCGTCATCGGGGTATTCCTCGATCAGCTGCGCCGCACGCTCAACGCCGCGTGGGTGCATATGGCCGACAAACACGCCGAAAGCGCCAACATGGCGGGCATCATGCGCTGCGCCTTTATCTATCCGGCGCTGCTGGGGCTGGTGCTGCGCTTCCCGGTGGTCTTCGCCGCCAACTACTTTGGCCAAAGCGTAGTGGAAAAATTCCTCAAACTGATGCCGCACTGGCTGACCCACTCGTTTGAAATTATGGGCGGTATCCTGCCGGCGCTGGGCTTTGCCATCACCATCATGGTGATCGGCAAAAAGAGCCTGCTGCCGTGGTTTATCGGCGGATTTTTCGCGGTGCTCTACCTGAAGGTGGACATCATGGCGATGGCGATTTTCGGCACCTGCGTCGCCTTCCTGATTAAAGGCCTGGCCAAAAATGAAGGAGCTGCATGATGAGTAGCGATGTAATGGAACATGAACTGGTTGAACGCGCCCGCGAAACCCAGGCGCTGAGCAAAGCCGATATCACCAAGGCCTGGCTGATTTACTGGCTGGGGGCGGAAGTATCCAGCTCCTACGAACGTCTGCAGAGCCTGATTTTCTGCGCCTCAATGACGCCCATTATCAAAAAGCTGTACCCGGAAAAAGAGGAGCAGGCCGAGGCGCTCAAACGCCACCTGAACTTCTTTAACTCGGAACAGACTTTCGGCTCGGTTATCCAGGGTATCTCCATCGCCATGGAAGAGCAGAAAACCCGCGGCGAGCCGATCAGCGACGCTTCAATCACCGGGATAAAAACCGGCCTGATGGGCCCGCTGGCCGGGATGGGCGACTCGATTATCTGGGCCGCGGTGATGCCGTTGCTGATTGCGATTTTCATCCCCTTCGCCGCCAGCGGCAGCGCGTTCGGCGGGATCGCCCCGCTGATCCTCTACCCGGCGATTACCATGGCGATAAGCTACGGACTGGTGCATAAAGGCTACACCCTGGGCCGTGACTCCATTATCGGCCTGCTGCAAGGGGGGCGAATTAAAGAATTGATTTACGGCGCCAACGTGCTGGGTCTCATCATGATGGGCGCGCTGTCGGCAAGCTACGTCAAAATCACCACCCCGCTGAAAATCAGCGCGCTTAAAGGCTCGGAAGTGGTGGTCCAGCAGATCCTCGACTCAATTGCCCCCGGCCTGCTGCCGCTGGCGGCGGTGTTCGCTATCTATTTCTACTTACTGAAAAAAGGGCCGCGCTACACCACCATTTTACTGTCGATAGTCGCTATCAGCATCGTCTGCTCGCTGTTGGGAGTGCTGTAAATCATGAACGGCAATATCTACCAGCAACTGGGCTTAAAACGGGTGATTAACGCCTGCGGCAAAATGACCATCCTCGGCGTGTCCGCCGTCGACCCGCAAGTGATGCAGGCCACCGCGCAGGCGGCGGGAGCCTTCGTCGAAATCGATAAATTAACCGACCGCGCGGGCGAACTGGTTTCCGCCCACACCGGCGCGGAAGACAGCTATATCACCTCCTGCGCCTCCGCCGGTATCGCCATCGCCGTCGCGGCGGCGATCACCCGCGGCGAGCCGGAAAAGGTGGCGCAGATGCCGGACAGCAGCCAGTGGCCGAACGAGATAGTGATACTGCGCGGGCATAATGTCGATTACGGCGCGCCAATCACCAGCGCTATCCGCCTCGGTGGCGGGCGTATTGTCGAAGTCGGCTCCAGCAATCTGGCGGCACGCTGGCAGCTGGAGAGCGCGGTGAACGCACGCACGGCGGCGCTACTGTATGTGAAATCCCACCATTGCGTGCAAAAAGGGATGCTCGGTATTGACGATTTCGTGCAGGTCGCCCGCCAGCATAATCTGCCGCTGATCGTCGATGCCGCCGCCGAAGAAGACTTGCGCCAGTGGGTTGCCAGCGGCGCGGACATGGTTATCTACAGCGGGGCGAAAGCCTTTAACGCCCCAACCTCAGGCTTTATTAGCGGCAAGCGTAACTGGATCGCCGCCTGTAAAGCCCAGCATTACGGCATCGCGCGGGCGATGAAAATCGGCAAAGAGAATATGGTCGGTCTCGTTTACGCGCTGGACCGTTACCGGACGGCGGCACCGGCGCCCGACGCCGCCGCGCTGCGTCCATTCGCCGAGGCGATCTCCGCGCTACCCGGCCTGCGCGCCGATATCGAGCAGGATGAGGCCGGGCGCGCCATCTGGCGCATTCGTGTCAGCGTCGACGCCAATGAACTGGGACTCAGCGCCCATGAGGTTGAAGCCCAGCTACGCGGCGGCGATATCGCCATTTACGCCCGCCGCTACTATCTGCATGAGGGCCATTTTAGCCTTGACCCTCGCACCGTCGGCGAAGGAGAAATGTCGCTCATCGTCGCGCGCTTACAGGAGATTACGCAGCATGCAGCGGATTAACTTTTATCGCCAGCGGGTGGCGATTAACGTGCTGGCGAAGGACATCGCCAACGCCCGGGAAATCTATGACGCCGCTGAAGGGCACGCGGTGATTGGCGTACTCTCGGCGCAATTTACCAACGTCGAACAAGGCGTTGCAGAAGTGCGCCGCTGGATGGCGGAAGTGCCTTCTATTTCCGTCGGTCTCGGCGCCGGCGATCCGGCGCAGTTTTACAAAGCGGCAATGATCGCCGCGCAGGTCCACCCCGCTCACGTCAACCAGACCTTCACCGGCAGCGGCTTTGCCGCCGGGGCGCTGGCGGCGACCGGAGGCCAGCAAACCTTTATTAATGCGCTGGTCAGCCCCAGCGGCACGCCCGGTGAAGTACGCATCTCCACCGGCGTGCGCAGCGCCCAGGGCATTCCGGCCCAGGTATCCTGCGATGCGGCGGTCAGAATGATGCAGGATATGGGCGCGCATGCGGCTAAATTTTTCCCGATGGACGGCGAAAAGTCGCTGGCGGAGCTGAAAGCGCTCGCCCAAAGCGCGGTAGAAAACGGTATGACGCTGATTGAGCCCACCGGGGGCATCGATCTCGATAACTTTGCGCTGATTCTACAAACCTGCCTGCAGGCCGGCGTCGCGCAGGTCATGCCGCATATTTATAGTTCCATTATCGATCCGCAAAGCGGCAATACCCGCCCGCAAGATGTCCATGCTCTGATGAACATCGTCAAGGAACTGGTCGATTAACCCCCCCGCGCGTGCGGTGTAGGCCACTATTACCGCACGCGCTAACTTCCTGATCTGCTGAAGGTCACTGTCAATCTGTGAGCCTCCACGCAATAACGACATCCCGCCGTCCGAAGCGCCCTCTCATATTGATAGCGATCAAGAATAATCATACCGTCTGGTCGGTATGATTCGGGCCATGAACATGGAAGCCCAGCATCGTAAAAAAGACCCCGTCCGTCTGCATCGTCAACTGCTTGAATCCGCAGCGATGATCGCCGGTCGGGATGGTATTGCCGCCCTGTCGCTAAACGCCGTCGCCCGCGAAGCTGGTGTCAGCAAAGGCGGGCTCATGCACCATTTTCCCAATAAACAGGCGTTGATTTTCGCCCTGTTCGCCCGGCTGTTGGCGATTATGGAAAAGGCGATTAGCGAGCTGATGGCCGCCGATAACATCGCTTATGGACGCTTTACCCGCGCCTATTTGCGCTATCTGTCCAACCCGGAGCTGACGGATACCCACGAGAGCCGCCAGCTGATGGTGCTGTCGTTGGCGATGCCGGACGAACCGGTGCTGCGAAAATGCTGGCGCGACTGGATGCTGGATCATCTGGCGCAGGGCGATGCGCTCGACAACGGCCCGACCGGCACGCTGGTGCGCTACGCCGCCGACGGCATCTGGTTATCGGAACTGACCGAAGGGCGCACCATGAGCAGCGAACACCGCCAGGCGCTGGTAAACGATCTGACAAAAATGACGCTTCCCGCGTGAAGCGAGTAGAGTGAGGCCGCGATGCGCTACAACATCAATGCCCGTCTCATTTATGACGCAACGGACGGCACCCTAACATTACCGGGCGGCAATGAGCCGGATAGTCAGCTATCCATTACCGCCAACGCGCTGCTCTATTTCTTTCTTCGCCATACCGGCGTTGTCAGTCGCGATGAAGTGTTGAAAAAGGTCTGGGACGATAACGGCTTAACCTCATCCAACAGCAATCTCAATCAATACCTGAGCATGCTGCGCAAAACCTTCCGCCACTACGATATCGATAACATTATTGTCACCGTGTCGCGCGGCATGCTGCAGCTGAATCAGGATCTCAGCATCGAACTGCTCGACGCCGAGCCGACGCCCGCCGATGCCGTTCTCACATGCGATACGCCTGATGAAGCCGCCCCCGCTGCGGCGCCAACGTCGCCCACCGCTTCTCTACATGCGCGCGGTATGTGCTGGTATCTGGCCGGCGGCTGTCTGTTGCTCATCGCCCTGCTGCTGGTGGCATTTAGTCTCGCCGGCACCCACGTCGCCCGGCCAATCAATCTGACGCTGATGAGCCACAGCCAGTGCGAACTGCTGGCCAGCGATGAAATGCTGCGTTCGGTCTCGGCCACGGCCTATGGTAAGAATTTCGATGAGGTGCGTCAGCGGCTGAAGCTCGGCTGCAAGCCGGGGGAGCGTTTCGTTTTCTTCTACGGCGACCGACTGGAGACTAACGGCCTGGGCCGGGTATTTCTCGCCCACTGCGCGATGCACGAAGACAACCCATTTAGCTATTGCGATAACTACTTTTACTACTCCTGGAAGCCGCAATGAGACTCGCGCCCCGCACCTTTTTCGCCCTCTCCGCCCTTGCATTTATCGCCGCCGCCGGGTTTAGCGCCTGGCGCCTGCTGCCGGATGCCAACGACGGCGTGATGAGCTGCTCCACCAAAGCGATCATGCGTTTTGAAAACATGGAAAAAGAGAATGTGAACGGCAATATCCATTTTAATTTTGCCGCCAACGGTAACGGTTCGATGGTGGTGGAAGGCTATACCGACTCCGCCGCCGGCTGGCTCTACCTGCAGCGCTACGTCAAATTCAGCTACACCAGCCAACGTATCTCGGCAACCGAACGCCACTACCGCATTAAAAAATGGGAATCCAGCGCCTCGTCCATCGACGAATCGCCGAATGTCATCTTTGACTACTTCATGCGCGAGATGTCCGACAGCCACGATGGCCTGTTCCTCAACGCGCAGAAGCTTAACGACAAAGCTATCCTGCTGAGCTCTATCAACTCACCGCTCTACATCTGCACGCTGAAGTCCGGCAGCACGCTTAACTAACCCGTCCCCTCTGTATCGCCGCGAGGAAAATGCGCCCTCGCTCACGCTCCGTTATTGCCCCCTCTTTCCACGATGCTAAAAGCGCACGTTTTGCATTTAGCTTCGACGTCAAAACTTGCGCATACCCACAATTATCACGCGGCTATATTACCGCCTGCTGGCAAGTAATTAGCATCTTATTAACATTCACCTCTCGCCGATAAATAGCCTAAAAAAGCGCCATATCATCATAAAAATCAACACGCATAAAACAGAACGAAAAGATAAATGGAAGGCTAAATAAGGCTAAATCACAGAGTAAAAACCTAAAATATTCATCTCCACGGATTTAAATTTCACTTCTTTCCCCATTCCCTATAGTGAACCCCGAACGCCGCTTCCGCGTGTTGATGCCGTTACGCGGACGGTTTTCCCGAATAACAAAACCTGTTCTGGAGGAAATCACGATGGGTGATGCATTGGGGCTTATCGAAACCAAAGGTCTGGTGGCCTGTATTGAAGCAGCGGACGCGATGTGTAAAGCCGCCAACGTCGAACTGATCGGCTATGAAAACGTCGGCTCTGGCCTTGTCACCGTGATGGTGAAAGGCGACGTCGGCGCGGTGAAAGCGGCGGTGGATTCCGGTGTGGAATCCGCGCAGCGCATCGGCGAAGTGGTGACCTCGCTGGTCATCGCGCGTCCGCATAACGACATCAACAAAATCGTCATTAAACACAAGGCCTGAAGGCCAGGAGAACGCAAATGGGTGATGCATTAGGTCTGATTGAAACCAAAGGTCTGGTGGCCTGCATTGAAGCGGCGGATGCGATGTGTAAAGCCGCCAACGTCGAACTTATCGGCTATGAAAACGTCGGCTCTGGCCTGGTCACCGCGATGGTGAAAGGCGACGTCGGCGCGGTGAAAGCGGCGGTGGATTCCGGTGTGGAATCGGCGCAGCGCATCGGCGAAGTGGTGACCTCGCTGGTTATCGCCCGTCCGCATAGCGACATCAACAAAATCGTCTCGCATTACAAGATTGCGGACTAACGGAGAATCCTGATGAAAGAAGCGCTTGGTCTTATCGAAACCAAAGGTCTGGTGGCCTGCATTGAAGCCGCGGACGCGATGTGTAAAGCCGCCAACGTCGAGCTTATCGGCTATGAAAACGTCGGTTCCGGCCTGGTTACCGCGATGGTGAAAGGCGACGTCGGCGCGGTCAACGCGGCGGTCGACTCCGGCGTGGAAGCGGCGAAACGCATCGGCGAAGTCGTCAGCTCTCGCGTCATCGCGCGTCCACATAACGACATCGAAAAAATCGCGGCGCAGCACAAAGCATGACCTGACAGGGCGCGCCCCGTCTCCACTCTTTTCGTCTGATGAAGGATAGACTCATGATTGAACTGGATAACGATTTGCAGTCCCGGCAGAACGCGCGGGAACTGGTGCGCAACGCCAAAAAGGCGCAGGCGATTCTGGCCACCTTTTCGCAACAGCAAATCGACGCCATCGTGAAAAACGTGGCCCAGGAAGCAGCGCACCACGCCGAAGCGCTGGCGAAAATGGCCGCGGAAGAGACCGGTTTTGGCAACTGGCAGGACAAAGTGCTGAAAAACCGTTTCGCCTCGCTGCGCGTCTACGACGCTATCAAAGAAATGAAGACCGTTGGCATCATTCATGACGACCCGGTAAAAAAAGTGATGGACGTGGGCGTGCCGCTCGGCGTGATTTGCGCGCTGGTCCCCTCAACTAACCCAACTTCTACGGTTATCTACAAAGCGCTGATCGCCCTCAAGGCCGGCAACGCCATTATCTTCTCCCCGCATCCGGGCGCGCGTCAGTGCAGTTGGAAGGCGATTGAAATCGTCAAACGCGCGGCAGAAGCGGCCGGCGCCCCGGCAGGCAGCGTTGACGGCATCACCCAGTTAACGCTCGAAGCTACCTCCGAACTGATGCACAGCAAAGACGTGTCGCTGATCCTCGCCACCGGCGGCGAAGGCATGGTGCGGGCGGCCTACGCTTCCGGCACCCCGACCATCAGCGGCGGCCCGGGTAACGGCCCGGCGTTTATCGAACGCAGCGCCGATATCCACCACGCGGTGAAAGATATCGTCACCAGTAAAACCTTCGATAATGGCGTGATCTGCGCCTCCGAGCAGTCGATTATCGTCGAACGCTGCATTTACGACGAGGTTCACCGCGAGCTGGAAGCGCAGGGCGTCTACTTCATGAATGAAGATGAGGCGGCGAAAATGGCGGCGCTGCTGCTGCGCCCGAACGGCACCATCAACCCGAAAGTGGTCGGCAAAACCGCGCTATACCTCAGCCAGATGGCGGGATTCTGCGTACCGGCCAGCACTAAAGTGCTAATCGCCGAGCAAACCACCGTATCGCCGAAAAACCCCTACTCGCGCGAAAAACTGTGCCCGGTACTCGGCCTGTACGTGGAAGAGGACTGGAAAGCCGCCTGCCACCGCGTGGTGGAGCTGCTGACCAACGAAGGACTCGGCCATACGCTGGTGATCCACACCCGTAATCAGGACGTCATCCGTCAGTTCTGCCTCGAAAAACCGGTCAACCGCATTCTGATTAACACCCCAGCGGCGCTCGGCGGTATCGGCGCGACCACCAACATCTCTCCGGCGCTGACCCTCGGCTGCGGCGCGGTCGGCGGCGGCTCCAGCTCCGACAACGTCGGCCCGATGAACTTGCTCAATATCCGCAAAGTCGGCTATGGCGTGCGTTCGATTGACGAGCTTCGCGCGCCGGGCAGCCGCCCTGAGCCCCAGCCGACCATCGTTACTCCGGCGAGCGATCCGCAGCGCAGCATTCTTGATGACGTGCGTTTCAACGCTCCGGCCAATGCCGCACCAGCGCACTCCGCAGGCAACGATGACCGTTTCGCCAGCGCAGGCGCCGCCAGTATGGAAGGTGAAATCAACGAACAAAACGTGGAACGCGTTATTCGCCAGGTGCTGGAGCGCCTCGCTAAGTAACGCACTGATATAAGGCGATAAACGATGATTCTCGCAAAGGTAACCGGCCATGTCGTCGCCACGCAGAAATGCGATGAGCTACGCGGCAGCAACCTGCTGTTGATCACCCGCTTAGATGACAAACAGCAGCCGATGAAAGACCAGACCTGGGTCGCCGTCGATAACGTCGGCGCCGGCATGCACGACATCGTGCTGGCGGAAGAGTACTTCGCGCTCAATAAAGACCGCTACAAAGCGATGTCGGTGGTCGCCATTGTCGAGAACGTGTTTCGGGACGCCTAACAGGAGTGAATAGCCCAATGAGTGAATTTTTACTGAAACCGCGGATTTGCTTCGGTCAGGACGCCCTCTCGGTGCTGAACGAACTTTCCGCCCGCAGCGTGCTGCTGGTGACCGATAAAGCGATGGTGAAGTTTGGCCTCGCCGAGCGCGTCACCGCCCTGTTGCGCCAGCGCGGGATCGCCTGGCAGATGTGGGACGACGTAGTGGCGGATCCGGATATCGCCACCGTGGTGCGCGGCATGAAGCTGATGGATAACCACTATCCGGATCTGGTTATCGCGCTCGGCGGCGGTTCGGTAATCGATGCCGCCAAAGCGGTTATTTTCTCCCTGGCGCAGACCCGTCCGCAGGGCAACCGTCCCCGCCCGTGCTTCGTCGCCATCCCCACCACCAGCGGCACCGGCTCGGAAGTCACCGCCTTTTCGGTGGTGAAAGCCAATGCGGAGAAGCTGGTGCTGGTGGATGCGTCGCTACTACCGGATATCGCCATTCTTGACCCGGCGCTGGTGGCTTCGGTGCCGCCGGCAATTACCGCCGACACCGGCATGGACGTATTGTGTCACGCTTTGGAAGCCTACGTCTCTCGCGCCGCCAGCGACTTTTCCGACGCGCTGGCGGAGAAAGTGGTGCAGCAGGTATTCCGCTATCTGCCAACCTGCTGGCGCAGCGGCGACAACCTGCAGGCGCGCGAAAAGATGCATAACGCCTCCTGCATGGCGGGGATGGCCTTCACCAACGCCTCGCTTGGGATAACCCACAGCCTGGCCCACGCCCTCGGCGGCGTCTTCCGCGTACCCCATGGCCGCGCCAACGCCCTGCTGATGGCGCAAGTCGTCGCCTGGAACGCCGATTTCAACGGCCAGTGCGACACCCTTGCGGCAACGAAATATGCCCGTCTGGCGCATCTGCTTGATCTGCCAGCCGCCTCGCCGCGCCAGGGCGTCGCCAGCCTGCTGGTCGCCATTCAGGCTTTAAAAGAAGAGATGAGCATGCCCTCCGGCATTAGCAACACCGGCATTGAGGCGGCTGAATTCGAACGCCGTTTGCCGGAGATGGTCGGCCAGGCGCTGCGCGACAGCTGTACCCCAACCAACCCACGCGCGCCGGACGCTAACGCGTTAACCGAGCTTTATCGCCGGGCCTGGTCCGGTTGCCTGGAATCGCCCGACGGCGCTCCGCTTGCACGGACCTACGGGTAACAAATAACCGGGTGATCGCTGAGTTATTTGTAGGCCGGGTAAGGCGTCAGCCGCCACCCGGCAGGAATACGGACACTGTATCCACAACCGGGTTGTCATCAGCCGCGGAAAAAGAACATCTGGAGAATACTACATGGCACACTACAGCTTAACGCCGCGCGTCAAAGTGCTGGCAGACCGTTTACGCTCACAGGCAAGCACCCTGTGCACCGAGCACGCCGCGATCCTCAGCGCGCTGGATAGCGATATCGCGGGCATTCCCGCCGCCGTCAAACCGGCTCGCCGTTTCTATGAACTGATGCGCCAGCTGCCGCTGACCATCAGCGCCGACGAACTGATCGTCGGTAACCAGACCCGTAAACCGCACGGGGCGATTTTCCATGATGAAAGCGCCGCGCATCGGCCATCCGTATTCCAGTTCCTCAACCTCAATAGCGATCTCGATTCACCGGACTACAACCTGGTCGTCGAAAAAGGCGTGCTGGCGATTAAGCACCAGTTGGAAGAGAAAACCCGCGCCCTCGGTAGCGCCGTTAGCCGCAGCGGTATGGATGAAGTCAACGGCTGCCGCGCCGCCATCTACGCCTGCGACGCCCTGTTAGCGCTGGCGCAAAATCTGGCCAACAGCGCCGAACAGCTTGCGGCCGCGGAAACCAATGCTTATCGCAAAGCCGAGCTGCTCGATAGCGCGGCCATTCTGCACCACGTTCCGGCCCATCCGGCGCGTAATTTCAAAGAAGCCTGCCAGGCGTTCTATCTGTTCCAGCTGGCGCTACAGCTGGATAACGGCAGCTATGCGGTTAACCCGCACGGGGCGGATAAAGCGCTACTGCCTTACTTCCAGCGCGATATCAACAGCGGCGCGCTGAATACCCAGCAGGCCTATGAAATCGTGGAGTGCCTGTGGTTCAAGCTGGCGGAACTGAGCGAAGTCCGCGCCGCCTGCGCCATTGACGGCTATCCGATGCTCGACGCCATGCTGCACGGCGCCTCTTTTGATAACGCCGAAGTGAACGAACTCTCGGCGATGTTTATCAGCGCCCAACGCAACCTCAGCGCGCTGAATCTGCCGGTGCGTCTGTTTAGCGGCGCACAACAGGTCAGCCACGCGCCGTTCGCCGCCTGTGCCGACACGCCGGCGATGGAAGGCTTAACTCCGCGTATGCAGCGCCTGCGTAACCACTACCTGACGGTACGCCCGAGCGTCTCTATCTACCGCGCGCTGGCCTTTACCGAAGTGGTCAAAGCTAACCCTGGCATGCCGACCATTCTGCTACGGGCGAAAGCCTTCCGCCACGCCTGCGAAACCGCGCCGATTCTGATTCAGGACGATGAGCTGATCGTCGGCCATCCGTGCGGCAAGCCGCGCGCGGGCGCCTTCTCGCCGGATATCGCCTGGCGCTGGGTGCGCGATGAGCTCGACACCATGAGCACCCGCCCGCAGGATCCGTTTGAAATCAGCGAAGCGGATAAAAAAACCATTCGCGAAGAGATCGTCCCGTTCTGGGAAGGCCGTTCGCTGGATGAGATTTGCGAAGCGCAATACCGTGAGGCCGGCGTCTGGGCCTTCAGCGGCGAGACCTTCGTCAGCGACCTCTCCTATCACCAGATTAACGGCGGCGGCGATACCTGTCCGGGCTACGACGTGCTGCTGTTCGCCAAAGGGATGAACGGCATTAAAGCCGATGCCGAGGCGCATCTGGCCAACCTGAGCATGGAAAACCCGGAAGATATCGACCGTATCTACTACTACAAAGCGGCGATTGAAACCTGTGAAGGGGTGGTCAACTACGCCCGCCGCATCGCCGCCCACGCCCGCGAACTGGCGGCTAAAGAGCAAAACGCCCAGCGCCGCGCCGAACTGCTGACCATCGCCGACGTCAACGAAAACGTGCCGGCCAATCCGCCGAAGACCCTGCAGGAAGCGCTGCAGAGTATCTGGACCGTCGAGTCACTGTTTGAAATCGAAGAGAACCAGACCGGGCTGTCGCTGGGGCGCGTCGACCAGTACTGCTACCCGATGTTCGAAGCCGATATCCGCGAAGGCCGCCTGACCCACGACAGCGCGCTGGAGCTGCTGCAGGCGTTCATCATCAAATGTGCCGAACTGATGTGGATGTCGAGCGAGCTGGGAGCGAAATATTTCGCAGGTTATCAGCCGTTTATCAACCTCACCGTTGGCGGCCAGAAACGTAGCGGCGGCGATGCCTGTAACGATCTGACCTACCTGATTATGGACGCGGTGCGCTTTGTGAAGGTTTATCAGCCGTCGCTGGCCTGCCGTATCCACAACCAGTCGCCGCAGAAATACATGGAAAAAATCGTCGACGTGGTGAAAGCAGGAATGGGCTTCCCGGCCTGCCACTTTGATGACTCCCACATCAAGATGATGCTGCGCAAAGGCTTCGATTTTGAAGACGCCCGCGACTACTGCCTGATGGGCTGCGTTGAGCCGCAAAAATCCGGGCGCATCTACCAGTGGACCTCCACCGGCTACACCCAGTGGCCTATCGCTATCGAATTCGTGCTCAACCGCGGGCGGATGGTGCTGTTCGATAGCTATCAGGGGCTGGATACCGGCGACCTGCGCGACCTGCGCACCTTCGAAGATTTCGACGCGGCGGTGAAACAGCAGATAGCCCATATCGTACGCCTGTCGGCCATCGGCACCGTCATCAGCCAGCGCGTCCACCGCGATGTGGCGCCGAAGCCGCTGATGTCGCTGCTGGTCGAAGGCTGCATGGAGAGCGGCAAAGATGTCGCCGCAGGCGGCGCGATGGTCAACCACGGTCCGGGGCTGATTTTCTCCGGCCTGGCGACCTACGTCGACTCGATGGCGGCGATCCGCAAGCTGGTGTTCGAAGAGAAGAAATACACCCTTGAGCAGATCCGCGATGCGCTGCTGGCCAACTTTGAAGGTTACGAAGCGCTGCGCCGCGACTGCCTGAACGCGCCGAAATACGGTAACGACGATAACTACGTCGACCAGTACGCGCTGGATATTACCGAATGGACCGAGAAAGAGTGCCGTAAATACAAAATGCTCTACTCGACCCTGAGCCACGGCACCCTGTCTATCTCCAACAACACGCCAATCGGCGAGCTGACCAACGCCACGCCTAACGGCCGCCTGGCGTGGATGCCGCTCTCCGACGGCATCAGCCCGACTCAGGGCGCGGATAAACAAGGCCCGACGGCGATTATCAAGTCGGTCAGCAAGATGAACGTGGAAACCATGAACATCGGCATGGTGCACAACTTCAAGTTCCTCAAAGGACTGCTGGATACCCCTGAAGGTCGCCACGGCTTGATTACCCTGCTGCGTACCGCCTCGATTCTCGGCAACGGCCAGATGCAGTTCAGCTACGTCGATAACGAAGTACTGAAGAAGGCGCAGCAGGAGCCGGAGAAATACCGCGACCTGATCGTTCGCGTCGCCGGCTACAGCGCCTACTTCGTTGAGCTGTGCAAAGAGGTCCAGGACGAGATCATCAGCCGTACGGTGATTGAGAAGTTCTAGTTCTCTTAAAGAGAATTAAATGAGCTGTATTTGAGAAATAACCGGAAGTTCTCCGTCCCGTAACGGGACGGAGCGGGAGGCAAGCGTGATCGCAAAACAAGAATTAACGGGCCGAATTTTCAATATCCAGAAATATTCGATCTATGACGGCGATGGCATTCGCACGCTGGTGTTTTTTAAGGGCTGCAACATTCGCTGCCCGTGGTGCGCCAACCCGGAAGGGCTGAGCAGCCAGTTCCAGGTGATGTTCTCGCACGACAAATGCATTAACTGCGGTGACTGCGTCAGCGTCTGTCCGACGGATATTCATTATCGGGCGGAAGAAAACGGCGAAATGAAGCACTTCGTCGACCGCAACAAAGACTGCATCGGCTGTCGCAAATGCGAAGAGATTTGCACCCAGAACGCGCTGGACATTATGGGCAAGGACGTCACCGTCAGCGAGCTGATGGAGATCATCATGCAGGACTACGACTTCTACATCTCCTCCGGCGGCGGCGTGACCATCGGCGGCGGCGAGATGAGTCTGCAGACCGATTTTGCCGTCGCCTTATTTAGCGAATGCAAAAAGATGATGATTAACACCGCCGTCGAAACCCAGGGCACCACTCCGCTTGCCAACTACCAGAAGCTGGCGCCGGTCACCGACACCTTCTTGTTCGACATAAAGCAGATTAACAGCGAACACCACAAGGCGATGCTCGGCATCGGCAACGAAGGGATCCGCCGCAATCTCGAATGGCTGGTGGATTCCGGCGCCAATGTGATTGTGCGCATGCCGCTCATTCGCGGCTACAACGACTCATTCGACGCCATTACCGGCGCGATTGATTACGTACAGAAGCTGGCGAAGCGCGGGAATATCCGCCGCATCGACATGCTGCCGTACCACCAGTTGGGGCGCAAAAAATACGAACGCCTGGATATGCCCTACCCGATTACCCAGGACCCGTCTTATTCACCGGACGAACTGGACCGGCTGGAAACCTTCTTCCAGCAATTTGATTTTGATATTCGCTTAGTCCGCCATTAACAGGAGCCGACCATGAAAAGTTTAGGCGTAATTGAAACGCGAGGATGGGT
Source organism: Klebsiella sp. PK01 (assembly GCF_057624675.1). Taxonomy (NCBI): domain Bacteria; kingdom Pseudomonadati; phylum Pseudomonadota; class Gammaproteobacteria; order Enterobacterales; family Enterobacteriaceae; genus Klebsiella; species Klebsiella sp. PK01. The sequence goes on along the minus strand of NZ_JBYEZM010000008.1, from coordinate 12,691 downwards.
CGCCGCCATTCAGGCCGTCGACGCCGCCTGTAAAGCCGCGGGAGTGACCTGCATTGGCTATCGCAAACCAGGCTCCGGGCTGGTGAGCGTCTGCTTTGAAGGGGAAATCAGCGCCATCCACACCGCTATCGAGCGCGGCGTGGCGGTGGCTGGCGCCGAGCACACCGTGAAGTCGCTGGTCATTGCCCGCCCGGAGCGCTGCGTGGTTGAAGCGTTAAGCAACCTCAAAGGCAACCCGCCGCCTGCGAAAAAAGCGGCCGAACCTGTGGTTATCGCCGCCCCGGAACCCATCGTTCCGCCTGCCGCCCCGAACGAAGCGGAAGATAAGCATCCGGCGCTGAAGAAAGGGAAGAAGTCATGATCGACACCTTGCTTCGCGAAAAAATCACCGTTCGCCTGAACGCAACGGCGCCGGTAATCCCGGTGGGGATCTCCAACCGCCACGTTCATCTCGCGCAACAGGACGTCGAGGCGCTATTCGGCAAAGGCTACAGCCTGACGCCGTTCAAACCGCTGCGCCAGCCGGGGCAGTTCGCCGCCCAGGAGTGCGTGACCGTTGTCGGGTCGAAGGGCTCGCTGACCAACGTCCGCGTGCTGGGGCCAACCCGCCCGCTATCGCAGCTGGAAGTGTCGCGCGCCGACTGCTTCACGCTCGGGATTAAGGCGCCAGTTCGTGAGTCCGGCCAGCTGGAGAATGCCGGCAGCGCGCTGCTGATTGGGCCCGCTGGCCACGTTGAACTCCATTCGCAGGTGATCTGCGCCTGGCGCCATATTCATATGTCGCCGCAGGACGCGCGCCGACTCAACGTTAGCAATGGCCAGAAGGTCAGCGTGCGCAGCAACGGCGAGCGCCAGCTGACTTTCGATGAAGTGGTGGTGCGGGTGCGCGATGACTTCGCGCTGGAGTTTCACATTGACACCGAAGAAGCCAATGCCGCCGGGTTGAAAAACGGCGCGCAGGTGACGCTCATCGGCTAACGGAGGCTCGCCATGACCGACGAACAGATTGAAGGTTTAGTCGCGCGGATTTTACAGCGCCTGCAACCGCCGGTACTGGTGATGGTGACCGCCGCTGACGGCTACCGCGCGGCAATCCGCCAGCGCCTGGCAAGCTGCGGCTACCCGCTGCGCCTCGCGCTGGAGGATGGTCTCGCCGACGCCGCCGCATGGCGAGAGGTAGGCGAGATTATCCCGTCATCGGCCTGGCAGGATGCCCTGCCGTCAGCGCCGTGGCGGGCGGTACTGCTGCCGTTTCTCGATTACCCGCTGGCTTCAGACCTGCTGAACGGCACGCGCAGCAGCCCGCTCGCCCGCTGCGCGCACGAGGCGCTGCTGAAGGGTATTCCCGTGCTGGCGCTGCGCTATCACTGCGATCCGCTTAGCGAACTCAACCAGCTACGCGGCGCGCAGGCCGACAGCGCCTATACCGGGCATCTGCTGGCCACGCTGGCTCGTCTGGAAGCCTGCGGCGTCTTCCTCGGCACGATGAATGAGCTGCTGGCGACGCTGGACGCGCCCACCGCGCCTGCCGCCACCAGCAGCGAACCGCGCCGTTATCTCACCGTCACAGACGTGGTGAATAATCCGGCGCTGGCGGCGGCCCCGTACGCGCAGCTGACCGATGCGGCCATTGATTATTTAAAAAACAGAAAGATATGACCTTACCCAACTATGAACCTGGAGCTTAACGATGTCTTCGAAAACAAAATGCTGGTTATGGATGCTGCTGGTTATCCTCTCCGAAACCTCGGCAACCTCGACGTTAAAAATGTTCGGTAGCAGCGAAGGCAGCACAAAAATGCTGCTGCTCGGCCTGCTGATTGCGCTCTACTGCACCTGCTATTACTCGCTCTCAAGGGCGGTGAAAGATATCCCGGTCGGCCTGGCGTACGCCACCTGGTCCGGCACCGGTATCCTGGTGGTCTCGACGCTGGGAATGGCATTCTACGGCCAGCACCCGGATACCGCCGCCATCATCGGCATGGCGGTGATCGCCAGCGGCATCGTTATCATGAACCTGTTCTCGAAGATGGGTTCCGAAGAGAGCGAAGAGGCTGCACCCATCACGCCAGTCGCCTCCATGGATAAGAAAATCGCCAACTAACAGGAAAGGAATACCCTATGTTTAATCTCGGATTTTTATGGCTGGCGCTGTCTATCGGCTCCGAAATCACCGGCACCTCGATGATCAAAAAGACCAACGGCTTCAGCAAGCTGGCGCCTTCAGTGCTGGTGGTCTGCGCCTACGGCCTGTGCTACTTCGCCCTCACCCGCGCGATGAGCACCATCCCGGTGGGCGTAGCCTACTCGCTGTGGTGCGGCTTCGGTATCGTCGGCGTGACGATCTGCTCCATGATCCTCTATAAGCAGAAGCCGGACCTGGCGGCCATTATCGCCATGGCGCTGATTATCTCCGGCGGCGTGATCATGAACGTCTTCTCGACCATGTAACAACGGTTTGTTTATCTTGCCGGGCGGCGGCTACGCCTTGCCCGGCTCATTCACCATGCTGGGTGAGAGCCGTGATTTACATGGACATCGCCTCGGCATTTGTCGGTAGCGCGATTCCGGGCACCATCAGGCCCCTCAGAATATGACATAATCAGGGAAGTATCTTTTGGCTTAATTCAATCGCTTCCATTCACTGGGCTCCATTGCTCCACAATGATGAAATATATTAAGAAGAGCCTCGTGTTGAGCGCTATCATCAAGAAAAAACTGGCAACCAGCGATCTGCAACACCTGGAACAACTAAAGGATCGGTTAAAAAGCCGATTCGGCGCGGCGCCTGGTATACACATGGCCGGTATTCCTATCGCGATCAGCATGATACTTGCTATCTTTTGCTACGCGATGCCCCAGATTTATGTATGGATGCTACTCTTTCGCTGGTTAGGAATACCTGAATACAAAGTACTGATGGGCGTATTTTTTGCAGCGATCGTATATTGCGTAGTCATCATGACTACAACCTTACTGACTGCTCGAGGCTCTTTAAACGGATATAAATTACATTTGATTATTATCACGCTGACAGGAATAACTAGCATTATCTACTTTATCGGTTCCTGGTTTTCATTTTTATTCGGCACGGTAGACAATTATACGCCGCAGATAACATCTGCTTTAGGTTTGATGTTTTTCTGCCTGAATATCATGTGGATGAATTCATCATCATTTTACCAGTCGATCGTCTTGACGTTACATAACCGCGTATGGCGTAAGCAATTGAAAATTGAAAAACAGCATATGTGATCCTTCCAGTCAGAGGTACCAAATTCAGCAAAACCTGCTTACGAGCAGGGTTTCAGATTGCTGAATAATACTTTGTATGCAACAGGTTTACCCCGCCGTGATTTCGTGGCAGGATAAAAAGATGAACAGAAACGTTATCGTTACCTACCCCCGTCGTTGGTGGCTGCCTGCATAACAGGCGGCATGATACACGTTTCCATTTTCAAAGCCGCCGGAAGGCGGCTTTGTTATTTTCAGGACGTCTTTCGGCTGAACAGTCTGATAAGGAGTCCCTGATGAACCATCCACAAACCATCCTCACCGGCGACCGCCCGACCGGCCAACTACATCTTGGCCACTACGTCGGCTCGCTGCGCCAGCGCGTCGCGCTGCAGCACGACCACCAGCAGTTTATCCTGATCGCCGACCTGCAAGGGCTCACCGATAACGGCAGCAACCCGCAAAAAATCAGCCACCATATCCTCGAAGTCATGGCCGATTATCTGGCCGTCGGCATCGACCCCAGGCTCACCACTATTTGCCTGCAGTCCGCTCTACCCGCGCTGGCGGAGCTCAGCGCGCTGTATATGAATATCGTCACCGTCGCCCGCGTGGAACGTAATCCGACGGTAAAAAATGAGATTGCCCAGAAGGGATTTGCCCGCTCGCTGCCGGTTGGCTTTCTCGCCTATCCAATTAGCCAGGCCGCCGATATCACCGCCTTCAAGGCCGAGCTGGTGCCGGTAGGCGACGATCAGCTACCGATGATTGAGCAGACCAATGAAATCGTCCACAAAATGAATAGCCTCACCGGCGAACCGGTGCTCCACCACTGCAAAGCGCTACTCAGCGAAGTGAGCCGCCTGCCGGGCGTCGACGGTAATGCCAAAATGTCGAAATCGCTGGGCAATACGCTGACGTTATCGGCCAGTGAAGAGGAGATTCACCGCGCGGTCAGCGCGATGTATACCGACCCGACACACCTGAGAGTCAGCGATCCGGGGCATGTCGACGGCAACGTAGTGTTCACCTATCTCGACGCTTTCCATAGCGATAAGGCGCTGGTTGCTGAGATGAAAGCCCACTATCAGCGCGGCGGGCTGGGCGATCGCCAGTGTAAGAATGAACTGGAAACCTGCTTGCAGGAGCTACTGGCGCCGATCCGTGAACGCCGGGCCACGTACAGTCAGGATAAAGGAATGCTACTGGAATTGTTGCGCCAGGGCAGCGAACGCGCCCACCAGCTCACGCAGCGGACGCTGCATGAAGTGAAGCGCGGGCTGGGGCTGCCGGTGCTGTTCTGAGCTTCAGAGCCCTGCCCCGGTCGTGCTACGTTTACCGGGGCTCGGTTTTATACCCTGCCTTTGTGCATCTTCACGCAGTTGCGTCCCTCGCGTTTGGCGGCGTACAGCGCATTATCGGCATCGCGCAACAGCAGGTTGTAATCGGGATGGCCGGAGTGCACGGCATAGCCAATGCTGGCGGTGATCGGGATCTGCGTGTCGCCGCCAACGTTAAACGCCAGTTGGCTAATTTTCTTCCGCAGGCGGTCGAGGATGGTAAACGCCTCTGACACGCCGGTCTCCACCAGCACCAGCAGAAACTCTTCCCCGCCGTAGCGGAAGATATAGTCGCTGGAACGGATATTGTCGCTGAGCAGTTCGGCAACATGTTTAATCGCCCGGTCGCCGACCATATGGCCCCAGTTATCGTTAATGCCTTTGAAATGATCGATGTCGACGATCGCCACCGTCATCGGCAACTCATGCTCCATCGCCAGCGTCACTTCATGCTTGAGCACCACCGGCAAATAGCGGCGGTTAAGCAGGCTGGTTAATGCATCTTTGCCGTTTTGCATCTGCGACAGGCTGCTAAAAATTACGCCCAGTTGGCTGCCGATTTGCTGGCAATGAATATGGATCCCCTGAATCAGGTTTTGTGTATTTTTATAATCCATGGCAGAGGCTGATGCCCGCCATCCTATTAATAAGTCGTCGACCTGCGAAATTAATGCGGCGATTTCGTCCATCTGGCTATTTTTGTTAAAATAGCGCACGCATTTATGGCGGAACCAGAGACCAAATTCCGATTCAGATAATAACGTAGCGTTAGTATGCGCTTTATTTTCGCTAACAATATTAAAAATTGCCGTATTTTCCCAACCGGAAAGCGCCGCCTGCTGTTTGCCATATTCCATCGGGACATTGTCCATCAAACTATACAGGCGATAAGCCTCTTCGTTTTTGGTCGCCCGATAGTGCGATAAGGTATAGGCATGGCACATCATCTCAACGGCCATATTAATCGCCATAATAGCGTAATAGATGGCATCGACGGCAATCTGGCGGTCGTTAACGTGGCTGCGGATATACTCAATAAGCCCGGCCTTAATTTGCCGGGCGCCGCGCAGCACCGCCTCCGCCGGGATACCGATCCGCGCGTGGATGCTGCCAATCTGATATTGCCGTTCCGCCAGCGCCGGCAACTGCGCTTTGTCGCTGGTCAGGATCTCCTTCACCCATAGCGCCAGCGAGCGGCTCAGTCTTTCCTGAACTAAATCATAAGTCAGGTGGCGGGCAATATCCGGATCCTGAAAAATAAAATCATAAAACCGGGCCGCTAACGCTTCCGATTGCTCCTCTGCGATATTTTTAAGTACCTCCTTAACGGCTGGCGTCAGGCTGTCATACAGCGGTAGCCACTCCTTAAAAATAACAGAGATATATTTTTTGCTTTCATCGTTCATGAATAAAGCGCTCGCCGGGCGTTAGTCTATTTCGGGGGTGCCGATCATACATGAGTTGCCGCAGGTCAACCAGACGAAGAAAATCATAGGGATAGCGTATTTCTCAGTCATTATAGCGAGGGGGTCGCAATTCCATAGTTTATATATGGACTTTGACGCTACCGATGTTAGTATCCAGATTATAAATATGCGTGTTTCATTTAAGGCCAGGATTGCTGATGATGACCACTCTAAAAGCACATCTTCCCCACCGGTTGGCAACGTAACAGGATTTTGCGCCGGACGGCCTTATCTCCCTTTTGTTTTATCGTCCCGCCGGGCGAAATAGCGAAACGCGCACCACTCAGCAATATGGAACAGAGCGAGTCGCGTATGGACAAGAACAAACGACGTTGGACCGGGTATATCGTAGTTGCAGCGGTGGTCATCGCCGCCGCATGGTGGATGTTGCGCCCGGCTGGGCTACCGCCGGGCTTCGCCGCCAGTAATGGCCGCATCGAGGCGACGGAAGTCGATATCGCCACCAAAATTGCCGGGCGTATCGAGACGATTCTGGTCAAAGAGGGGCAGTTCGTCCATAAAGGCGATGTGCTGGCGCGGATGGATACGCGGGTGCTCAATGAGCAGCGCCTCGAAGCCGCCGCGCAAATCAAAGAAGCGCAAAGCGCGGTTGCCGCCGCCAACGCGTTACTCGACCAGCGGCAGAGCGAAATGCGCGCCACCGAAGCGGTGGTGAAACAGCGCCAGGCGGAGCTAGACTCCACCGCTAAACGTCACGTCCGTTCCAGCACTCTTTCACAACGCGGCGCCGTCTCCGCTCAGCAGCTGGATGACGATCGCGCGGCCGCTGAAAGCGCCCGCGCGGCGCTGGAATCGGCGAAAGCGCAGGTCTCCGCCGCCCGCGCCGCCATCGAGGCTGCCCGCACCAGCATCATCCAGGCTAAAACCCGCGTTGAAGCCGCCGAAGCCACCGAGCGGCGGATCCTCGCCGATATTGACGATAGCCAGCTGAAAGCGCCGCGCGACGGCCGCATCCAGTACCGCGTCGCCGAACCAGGCGAAGTGCTGGCCGCCGGGGGGCGGGTATTAAACATGGTCGACCTGGCAGACGTCTATATGACCTTCTTCCTGCCAACGGAACAGGCGGGTCTCCTGGCGCTCGGCAGTGAAGCGCGCTTGATCCTGGATGCCGCGCCAGATCTAGTGATCCCGGCAAATATCAGCTTTGTCGCCAGCGTCGCGCAATTCACCCCAAAAACGGTAGAAACCAGCGACGAGCGGCTCAAGCTGATGTTTCGCGTCAAGGCGCGCATTCCGCCAGAGCTGCTGGAACAGCATCTGGAATATGTCAAAACCGGCCTGCCTGGGATGGCCTGGGTACGACTGGATAAGCAGAAAAGCTGGCCTGAAGCGCTGACGGTGAGGTTGCCGCAATGAAACTCACGCCGCAGGATACTTCGCCTCCCGTCGCCCTGCTGGAAAACGTTGGCCAGCAGTTTGGCGCCACCATCGCGTTGCGCGATATCAACCTGGCGATCCCGGCGCGACGTATGGTTGGCCTGATTGGCCCGGACGGGGTCGGCAAATCAAGCCTGCTCTCGCTTATCGCAGGGGCGCGGGCCATCGAGCAGGGTAACGTGATGGTGCTCGGCGGCGATATGCGCGACGTTCGTCACCGCCAGCAGGTATGCCCGAAAATCGCCTGGATGCCGCAGGGCCTGGGGAAAAACCTCTACCATACGTTATCGGTCTATGAAAACGTCGACTTCTTCGCCCGCCTGTTTGGTCACGATAAAACCGAGCGTGAACTACGCATCAACGAACTGCTGCAGAGCACCGGGCTGGCGCCGTTTCGCGATCGCCCCGCCGGTAAACTCTCCGGTGGAATGAAACAAAAGCTCGGCCTGTGCTGTGCGCTGATCCACGATCCGCAGTTACTCATCCTTGATGAACCCACTACCGGCGTCGACCCGCTCTCCCGCGCGCAGTTCTGGGATCTGATAGACAGCATTCGTCAGCGCCAGCCGGAAATGAGCGTACTGGTCGCTACCGCCTACATGGAAGAGGCCGAGCGCTTCGACTGGCTGGTGGCGATGAACGCCGGCGAGATACTGGCGACCGGTAGCGCGGCGGCGCTCAAAAAACAGACCGGCAGCCAGACCCTGGAGCAGGCGTTTATCGCCCTGCTGCCGGAAGCGCAGCGCCTGGCGCATAAAGACGTGGTCATTCCGCCGCGCGACGGCAGCGAGGAAGAGATCGCCATTGAAGCGCGCGGCCTGACGATGCGCTTCGGCAACTTTGTCGCCGTCGACCACGTTAACTTTCGTATCGCCCGTGGCGAAATTTTTGGCTTCCTCGGCTCTAACGGCTGCGGCAAATCCACCACCATGAAAATGCTCACCGGCCTGTTGCCCGCCAGCGAAGGCGAGGCCTGGCTGTTTGGCCAACCGGTCGACCCGAAAGATATCGCCACCCGCCAGCGAGTGGGTTATATGTCGCAGGCTTTCTCGCTCTATAGCGAACTGAGCGTACGGCAAAACCTGGAGCTGCACGCCCGCTTGTTTCACATTCCGGATCATGAAATAGCCGGCCGGGTCGCTGAAATGAGCGAGCGTTTTATGTTGACCGAGGTTGAAGACGCGCTCCCCGCCGCTCTACCGCTGGGGATCCGCCAGCGCCTGTCATTAGCGGTCGCGGTAATTCATCGCCCGGAGATGCTGATCCTCGATGAACCCACCTCCGGCGTTGACCCGGTGGCGCGCGATATGTTCTGGCAACTGATGGTTGACCTGGCGCGGCAGGATCGCGTCACCATCTTCATCTCCACCCACTTTATGAATGAGGCGGAACGCTGCGATCGCATCTCGCTGATGCACGCCGGCAAAGTGCTGGCCAGCGATACGCCGCAGGCGCTGGTTGAGCAACGTGGCTCCGCCAGCCTCGAAGAGGCGTTTATCGCCTGGCTGCAGGAGGCGGCGGATGCCACACAGCCGACCGTTTCTGCCTCTACAACGCCCGCGCCGCCTGCTGTCGCATCACACCACAAGAACGCGTCCCCACGCCAGTCATTCAGCCTGCGCCGCCTGTTTAGCTATAGCCGCCGCGAAGCGCTGGAACTGCGCCGCGATCCGGTGCGATCGACGCTGGCGCTGCTGGGAACGGTGATCCTGATGTTTATCATGGGCTATGGGATCAGCATGGATGTCGAGGATCTGCGCTTTGCCGTCCTCGACCGCGATCAAACGATCAGCAGCCAGAACTGGTCGCAGAACATTGCTGGCTCACGCTACTTTATCGAGCAGGCGCCACTGCAGAGTTATGACGAATTGGATCGTCGAATGCGTAACGGCGAGCTGGCGGTGGCGATAGAAATTCCGCCGAACTTTGGCCGCGATATCGCTCGCGGTACGCCGGTGCAGATTGGCGTGTGGGTGGACGGCGCAATGCCAAATCGCGCGGAAACGGTGCGCGGGTACGTGCAGGCGATGCATCTGGCCTGGCTACAGGAGATGGCCGGGCGGCAAAGTAGCCCGAATCGTGATACTTCGCTCATTTCTATCGAGACCCGCTATCGCTATAACCCGGACGTGAAGAGCCTGCCGGCCATCGTCCCGGCGGTGATCCCGCTGCTGTTGATGATGATCCCGGCAATGCTCAGCGCGCTGAGCGTGGTGCGGGAAAAAGAGCTCGGTTCGATCATCAACCTGTACGTGACGCCGACCACCCGCAGCGAATTCCTGCTCGGCAAACAGCTGCCTTACATCGTGCTGGGCATGTTTAACTTCTTTCTGCTGTGCGCGCTGTCGGTCTTCGTGTTTGGCGTTGCGCATAAGGGGAGTTTCCTGACCCTCACCCTGGCGGCGCTGCTGTATGTCACCATCGCCACCGGGCTGGGATTGCTGATCTCGACATTTATGAAGAGCCAAATCGCCGCCATTTTCGGTACCGCGATTATTACGCTGATTCCGGCCACCCAATTCTCCGGGATGATCGACCCGGTGGCGTCTCTGGAGGGGCCAGGTCGCTGGATCGGACAAATCTACCCGACCAGCCATTTCCTGACCATCGCCCGCGGTACCTTCTCCAAGGCGCTGAATATTAGTGATTTGTGGGTTTCGTTCATTCCACTATTGATTGCGGTGCCGCTGGTGCTCGGGCTGAGCGTGTTGCTGCTGAAAAAACAGGAGGGGTGATGCGCGGATTACGCAATATTTATAACCTCGGCATCAAAGAGCTGCGCAGCCTGCTCGGCGATAAAGCGATGCTGGCGCTGATCGTGTTTGCTTTTACCGTGTCGGTTTACTCCTCGGCCACGGTAATGCCCGGCTCTCTACACCTGGCGCCTATCGCTATTGCCGATATGGATAAATCACAGCTCTCATCGCGGATCATTAACGGCTTTTATCGGCCATGGTTTTTAACGCCGGAGTTGATCAGCGCCGATGAAATGGATGCCGGGCTGGATGCCGGACGATATACATTCGCCATTAATATTCCGCCAAACTTCCAGCGCGATGTGCTAGCCGGTCGTCAGCCGGAGGTGCAGGTCAACGTCGACGCCACGCGAATGAGCCAGGCCTTTACCGGCAACGGCTATATCCAGAATATTATCAGCGGTGAAGTGAACAGCTTTGTTGCCCACTATCGCGACAACAGTACGCTGCCGGTGGAGCTGGCGGTGAGGATGCGCTTTAACCCTAACCTTGAACAAGAGCGCTTCGGCGCGGTGATGGCGATTATCAACAACATCACCATGCTGGCCATTGTCCTCACCGGTTCGGCGCTTATCCGCGAGCGAGAGCACGGCACCATTGAGCACCTACTGGTGATGCCGGTAACGCCGTTTGAGATAATGATGGCCAAGATATGGTCGATGGGTCTGGTGGTGCTGGTTGTGTCCGGGCTGTCGCTACTGCTGATGGTGCAGGGAATTTTGCAGGTGCCGATTGAAGGGTCGATCCCGCTGTTTATGCTGGGGGTAGCGCTCAGCCTGTTCGCCACCACCTCCATCGGCATTTTTATGGGCACGCTCGCCCGTTCTATGCCGCAACTGGGGCTACTGATGATCCTGGTGCTGCTGCCGCTGCAGATGCTCTCCGGCGGATCCACGCCACGGGAGAGTATGCCGCAGCTGGTTCAGGACATTATGTTGACCATGCCAACCACCCACTTCGTCAGCCTCGCGCAGGCGATACTGTACCGCGGCGCCAGCTTTGCCATCGTCTGGCCGCAGTTTTTAATTTTGTTCGCTATCGGCAGCGCTTTCTTTACCATTGCGCTGCTGCGTTTTCGCAAGACAATTGGTGAGATGGCATAAACCTGAACCAGGCGCTGCGCCGATGGCTTATTTTTGACGATTCATAAAGCGACGTAGACCCCAGGTGAAGGCCATTGCCATACTGAAAAGGATGAATAACAGCACAATCCAGCTGATAGAAATGCGCAGCAACGTGCCAGGCGTCATAAATGGCTGAAGATAAACGGTGAAAGAGTGGGCAGGCGATTTTCCCAGCAGTTGATAGGCGCTATCGGTAAGCCACACGCCAACCCGGCAGAACAGCCAGATAATCGCCGGCCAGCAGAGCAGAACCAGAAAGGTAAAGCGCTCCTGAATGTAAGTGACGATCTGGCGCAGCGGCGGCCAGTTAAGCAGGATTTTCATTTATATTCTCATATTGCCAGCCGATGACCTGCAACATTCATCGCAAGGCATTCCGGGCAGCGTCCGTACAGGCAATCTACCCTATTTGTATATCAAATTTACCGTCACTTAAACCAGATCAAGTTAACAAAGTGTTAATGATGTATCGCATCAACCCCAAAAAGAGTGGATAACCCTGTCGTTCATGGAAATAAGCGGAGAGGAGAAGTATTAAGCGGCGGGAATAAATTTTCAAGTCCACAAGTGGCTGATTTTATATCTGATAGCAGCGCGCCATTATTTCGCCGCTGGGCAATATAATGGCGCGGAAATATAAGTGGGTGATTAATCGTAGCTGCTGATAATTATTTTCCTGTTCGCATCATTCGGTAAATTCACCGTTTGGGTAACCACCCCATGAGAAGGGACTGCCATATTTTGCGTGTTAATGAGGTAAGTATTTTGCCCACAACGCTGTTGAGCTTTTTCATTAATGATATTGGTACTGCAGGTAGGTGTCGCCACACGCCCGGAGATCGTTAATGTAGCGGTATCAGCAGCGAATGCAGGCAAGCTCAATCCATAAGCTAATGTCAGAATCCCAATTAGCGGTTTTTTCATTGAATTTATAACCAGTTAACAGGATGAGAAATAAGCGATTTGCTTTCTATTTTTCTCCCTCAGGAGAAGTGATGCGTTGATGTCATCACGCAGGAAAGATAATCCATATAATTAATAAGGACAATTATACTGAGAGCTATTAGTGTGATAGGTATTACTGATGTTAGCGGACCAGGCGGCTGGGCAGGGTGTTTCCCCGGAGGCGGTGTAGGCCGGGGAAGGAGCGGTAGCCCCGGTAAGCGCAGCGCCACCGGGGGAGACGGCGGCGCGTCTGGCCGCAAAACACAAAAACAAAAGGCCCAGTCTTCCGACTGAGCCTTTCGTTCTATTTGATGCCTGGCAGTTCCCTACTCTCACATGGGGAGACCCCACACTACCATCGGCGCTACGGCGTTTCACTTCTGAGTTCGGCATGGGGTCAGGTGGGACCACCGCGCTATCGCCGCCAG
>NZ_JBYEZM010000007.1:0-180587 GCF_057624675.1 Klebsiella sp. PK01 | reverse complement strand
GCCAGGTCGATACCAAGAGTTGATACTTTCATGTGGACGCTCCTCATTTTTTAGGACGTATTGCAACGATCCAGTCTGGTACTTTGATACCGTAAAATCTGGAGCGTCCATCTCATTATCCGTGCAAAACACGGCCCTCAGCCCGCATCCATGCGGGCTGCCCCGACCTTCCGGGAACGTCTCAGCGATTTTGAGGCCACCAACGGCGGCAGTTTCAGCAGCCATGGGGAAAGAGGTAGCCCGGATAAGGCGCAAGCCGCTATCCGGGAAGCGGGATTAGACCCGGGTACCCCACAGGTCGTATTCGTCGGCGTGCTCGACTTTCACCCGCAGTACGTCGCCCGGTTTAACGTTGGTTTCACCGTTCAGATAGACCGCGCCGTCGATTTCCGGGGCATCGTCCGTGCAAAACACGGCCCTCAGCCCGCATCCATGCGGGCTGCCCCGACCTTCCGGGAACGTCTCAGCGATTTTGAGGCCACCAACGGCGGCAGTTTCAGCAGCCATGGGGAAAGAGGTAGCCCGGATAAGGCGCAAGCCGCTATCCGGGAAGCGGGATTAGACCCGGGTACCCCACAGGTCGTATTCGTCGGCGTGCTCGACTTTCACCCGCAGTACGTCGCCCGGTTTAACGTTGGTTTCACCGTTCAGATAGACCGCGCCGTCGATTTCCGGGGCATCGGCCATGCTGCGGCCAATCGCGCCTTCTTCATCGACTTCATCGACCAGCACCATAATTTCGCGGCCCACTTTTTCCTGCAGACGCTCGGCGGAAATCTGCTGTTGCAGTTGCATAAAGCGGTTCCAGCGCTCTTCTTTCACCTCTTCCGGTACCTGATCCGCCAGTTCGTTGGCGGTGGCGCCTTCAACCGGGCTGTACTTGAAGCAGCCCACGCGATCGAGGCGAGCTTCTTTCAGGAAGTCGAGCAGCATCTGGAAATCTTCTTCCGTTTCGCCCGGGAAACCGACGATAAAGGTGGAACGCAGGGTCAGATCCGGGCAGATCTCGCGCCACTGTTTAATACGCGCCAGCTGACGATCTGCGGAACCCGGGCGCTTCATCAGTTTCAGAATGCGCGGGCTGGCGTGCTGCAGCGGAATGTCGAGATACGGCAGGATCTTGCCTTCCGCCATCAGCGGGATCACATCGTCAACGTGCGGGTACGGATAGACGTAGTGCAGACGCACCCAAATGCCGAGTTTCGCCAGCTCTTCGCACAGGCTGACCATACTGGTTTTCACCGGCATGCCGTTGTGGAAACCGGTACGGTGCTTGACATCAACGCCATAGGCGGAGGTGTCCTGAGAAATGACCAGCAGCTCTTTCACCCCGGCGTCCGCCAGCCGTTTGGCTTCCGCCAGCACTTCGCCAATCGGACGGCTCACCAGATCGCCGCGCATTGACGGGATAATGCAGAAGGTGCAGCGATGGTTGCAGCCTTCCGAGATTTTCAAGTACGCGTAGTGGCGCGGCGTCAGCTTGACGCCCTGTTCCGGCACCAGGCTGAGGAACGGGTTATGCTTCGGCTTCGGCGTATAGTGGTGAACGTGCTCCAGCACCTGCTCGTAGCTATGCGGACCGGTAATTTCCAGCACCTTCGGATGCACTTCGCGGATTTGATCTTCTTTCGCGCCGAGGCAGCCGGTAACGATCACTTTGCCGTTTTCTTTTAAGGCTTCGCCGATCGCTTCAAGCGACTCCTGCACGGCGCTGTCGATAAAGCCGCAGGTGTTGACGATAACCATATCGGCGTTGTCGTAGCTGGGAACCACGTCATACCCTTCGGTACGCAGTTCGGTGAGGATACGTTCTGAGTCTACCAGGTTTTTCGGGCAGCCCAGGGAGACGAAGCCGATTTTCGGCTGGTGCGTGACATTGCTCATAGCTTAAAAAATGTTCATTTATTGGAATGGTCAGGGCAGGAATTCTACAGATCTTTGCGAAAAAGAGTATAGCCAGGGGGCGATGAATGATGAAAAAGCTTTACGGCAAAAAAACTCGGCCATGGTATTCAAAACCATTATCTCATTTACATTGACCTTACGTTTAATAACATTCTGTTAACCTTGCCGATGGCCGGAGCCAAAACTGATAAAACCCATGCGGCAAGGAGCATAACAATGACCACGAGCAGTCCGCTGGCCCTCACGACATTACCCTTTACCCATCTGGATATTCCGCCGCAGCCATCGTCAATTCAGCATTCGCTGGAAGAGGGCAACGTCCTCTATTTACCGAATCTGGATTTTTCGCTGACTGCCGAAGAGCGCGAATTACTCAATACCGATTTAGTATCGCCGAAGCGTAAGAACATTAGCTACCAGCCGCAAAAGCGTGAAATTAAAGGCGTAGCGGACGCGGCGAAAGCCCCGGCGGTACTGCAGCTGACCGAACGTTACTATCAATCCACGTTGCGCCTGATTGATGCGCTACTGCCCGGATATCGCGAAGCGCTTTATCGCCCGCAAACCAGCCTGCGGCTGCATCCGATAACCGCCTGGCGCGACAAGACCTCGTGGCGTAAAGATGATACCCGCCTGCACGTCGACGCTTTCCCGTCGCGCCCTGTTTATGGCGATCGCATTCTGCGCGTATTTTGCAACATCAATCCGCACGGTGAGCCGCGTTTGTGGCGCACCGGCGAACATTTTGAAACGCTCGCTGCGCGCTTCCTGCCGACGCTGAAACCGTGGTCGCCGTTCGCCAGCTGGCTGCAGTCGGCGGTGGGGATCACCAAAAGCAAACGTAGCCATTACGATCATCTGATGCTGGCGTTGCACGACAAAATGAAAAGTACGCCGGAATATCAACAGCACGGCGTACAGCAGGCGGTAGAGTTTGCCGCCGGGAGTACCTGGATCTGCTTTTCCGATCAAACGCCGCACGCGGCGATGGGCGGCCAGTTTATGCTGGAACAGACTTTCCAACTGCCGGTGAGCGCGATGCATAATCCGCAGTATTCACCGCTGAAGGTGCTGGAAAAGTTGATGAACCAGCCGCTGGTGAGATGAACAACGCGGCGTGGCCTCTGAAGTTGTAACATTGTAAATAATGTTAATTGCTGTGGGATTATTGACCTTGCTCATAATTCCGCGCAAAAAATGACCATACTATGATTATGGTAATGGACGACAGAGGAGGACCGTGATGAGCGTTGACAGACGTTACACTAACCTTTTGAATAAGCTGATTAATGCCAATATCGATCTGGCGGCTTATCTCCAGCTTCGTAAAGCGAAAGGCTATATGTCAGTCAGCGAAAATGACCATCTGCGTGATAACTTGTTTGAGCTATGCCATGAACTGCGCGTACACGCGCCGCGTTTGCAGCACGCCATCGCGCCGGAAGAGATGGAAGCCTTCCGTCTTGCCGGCGAGTCCGTCGCTTCGGCGGCGGTTTGCCTGATGAGCGGGCATCATGATTGCCCGGCTTATATTGCCGTTAACGTAGAGAAGCTAGAACGCTGTCTGTCGGGATTGACGATGAATATTCACATTCTGAATAAATCCGCGCCAATTGCCCACGCCTGAATCCAGGGGGAGGCGACTCCCCCTGTTAAAGTTTATGTAAAAATCCCTGCCTGGCTGGCCACGCTGGCTACCCTTATCAGCAATGCTGACGAAAGGAGTGCGCCATGCGCCGATATCTCAAAATAACTCTCATGACTGTGCTGCTGCCCATGGCGGCGATGGCCGCCCCGCGCGTTGAGGTGCTGCAGGATAACCTCGACCACCCCTGGTCACTGGCATTTCTGCCGGACAATGAAGGCGTGCTGATTACCCTGCGCGGCGGCGAACTTAAACGCTGGCATCTCGATAAAGGATTATCGGCGCCCATTCGCGGCGTGCCGAAGGTGTGGGCCAACGGTCAGGGCGGCCTGCTGGATGTGGTGCTGGCGCCGGACTTTGCTCAGTCGCGCCGGGTATGGCTGAGCTATGCCGAAGCGGGCGAGGACGGCAAAGCGGGTACCGCGGTGGGGTACGGCCGCCTCAGCGCCGACCAGCAAAACCTGGAAGATTTTAAAACCGTTTTCCGCCAGCAGCCGAAGCTCTCCACTGGCAATCATTTTGGCGGGCGGATGGTCTTTGATGGCAAAGGGCATCTGTTTATTGGTTTAGGTGAAAACAATCAGCGCCCGACGGCGCAGGATCTCGATAAACTGCAGGGAAAAGTCGTGCGCCTGACTGACCAGGGGACAATACCCAAAGATAATCCTTTCGTCGGCCGTACAGGCATCAGACCGGAGATTTGGGCTTACGGTGTTCGCAACCCGCAGGGAATGGCGATGAATCCGTGGAGCGATACGCTGTGGCTGAACGAGCACGGCCCGCGCGGCGGCGATGAGATCAATATTCCCCAGGCCGGGAAAAACTACGGCTGGCCGCTGGCGACGCACGGCATTAACTATAGCGGCCAACCTATCCCGGAGGCTAAAGGAAAGAGCACGCCGAATACCGAGGCGCCGCTGCATGTCTGGCCCGTTTCCCCGGCGCTGAGCGGCATGGCGTTTTACAATGCGCCGACTTTCCCGCAGTGGCGACATAAGTTGTTTATCGGCGCGCTGAAGGATGAGTCTTTGATTGTGCTCTCGGTTGACGGCAATACTCTCAGCGAGGAGACACGGCTATTAAAAGATCGCGGCAAACGCATTCGCGATGTGCGCGTCGGGCCCGACGGTTACCTGTACCTGTTAACCGACGAGCCCGATGGTGAGCTACTCAAGGTCAGCCCGGAGTGAGCCCTCAGGTAACCGGGATCATGACCACATCGCGGAAGGCCTGACGCTGCTGGATTTGCTGGTACCAGCGCTGTAGATGGGGCCGCGGCTGCCAGCTGTCGACGATGGACAGCAGGTTATAAACGAACGGCGCCACCGCAACATCGCCAAGGCCGAACTCATCGCCGGAGAGCCAGGCATGCTTCGCCAGTTCATCGTCGAGCATGGCGAACAGCCCTTCGCAGGCGTTAATCCCCGCGTCGATTGCTGCCGGATCGCGCTGGGCCGACGGCGTTCTGACCAGCCCCATTAATACCGGACGGTGCGCCGGCGACAGCGTGGCATTGGCCCAGTCCATCCATTTTTCACCCTGCGCGCGCTGCGCAGGCGACTCTACCCACAGCCGGTTTTGCCCGTATTGAGCGGCAAGATAGCGAATAATGGCGTTGGATTCCCACAGCACCAGCCCATTGGTATCGTCTTTGAGTAGCGGCACCAGGCCGTTCGGGTTCATCGCCAGATACTCCGGGTCGTGATTGAGACCATACTCCAGCCCCGCCAGAATCTGCTGATAAGGAAGATCCAGTTCCGCCAGCACCCAGCGTACTTTCTTCACGTTGGTCGAGTTATTTCTGCCCCATAACGTAATCATATCCGCTCCTGCATGTTATTTAATCGCCGTTGCAACATGGTGAGCAATCATGTTGGAATAAAGTTAATATTAAGGCAATCACGATCAAAAAAATTGCCTTGTTTTCAGCAGGCAGCGGCGTTATTGCGTAAACTTTAAAAACTTTACCAACTCGCTGTTTCTTTAAGGTCATTTGTACGCTTTACTCACCGCCTTGTGCTGTGCGGCAAGAGTGTTGCGGCATATTTTGTTTGGAAAGGATACTTGGGTGGCTCTTATGACGCATGATGCTTTTTCCCTTCGCGGCCTCGCGGCAGGCTGCGCGCTTTTACTTCTCGTGGCCCCTGCGGTGCAGGCGGCGGATCAACTTCCGGATGCGCCATCGATTGATGCGCGAGCCTGGATCCTGATGGACTATGCCAGCGGCAAAGTATTGAGTGAAGGCAACGCCGACGAGAAACTCGACCCGGCCAGCCTGACCAAAATCATGACCAGTTACGTGGTAGGCCAGGCGCTGAAAGCAGGCAAAATCAAACTGACCGATACGGTCACCGTCGGTCGCGATGCGTGGGCCACGGGCAACCCGGCGCTGCGCGGCTCCTCGGTGATGTTCCTGAAGCCAGGCATGCAGGTATCGGTTGAAGACCTCAATAAGGGCGTGATAATCCAGTCTGGTAACGATGCCAGCATCGCCATTGCGGATTATGTCGCCGGCAGCCAGGATTCGTTTGTCAACCTGATGAACGGCTACGCGCAGAAAATCGGCCTGACTAACACCACCTTTAAAACCGTCCACGGCCTGGATGCGCCGGGGCAGTTCAGCACCGCTCGCGACATGGCGCTGCTGACCAAAGCGATGATTCATGATGTGCCGGAAGAGTACGCGGTACACAAAGAAAAAGAGTTCACCTTCAATAAAATCCGCCAGCCCAACCGCAACCGTCTGCTGTGGAGCACCAACCTCAATGCCGATGGCGTGAAAACCGGCACCACCGCCGGCGCGGGTTACAACCTGGTCTCTTCCGCAACGCAGGGCGATATGCGCCTTATCGCGGTGGTGCTGGGCACTAAAACCGACCGTATCCGCTTTAACGAGTCCGAAAAACTGCTGACCTGGGGCTTCCGTTTCTATGAAACCGTCACCCCAATCAAACCGGATGCCACCTTTATTTCCCAGCGCGTGTGGTTCGGCGACAGTAATGAAGTCAAACTGGGCGCCGGCGAAGCCGGTTCGGTGACCATTCCTCGCGGGCAGTTGAAAAACCTGAAAGCGAGCTACAGCCTGACGGAACCGCAGCTCACCGCGCCGCTGACGAAAGGGCAGGTGGTGGGCACCATCGACTTTAAGCTCAATGACAAAACCATTGAACAGCGCCCGCTGATCGTTATGGAAGAAGTGAAAGAGGGCGGCTTCTTCAGCCGCATGGTCGACTTCGTGCTGATGAAACTGCACGGCTGGTTCGGCAGCTGGTTCTCTTAACAGACAGACCGCGCCCGACGGGGCGCGGTTAGTACAGCAGTGATATTTGCTTTTCTTTTGCCAGCGCCAGCAGGTCGTCATCCGGACGAACGTCGCTGGCGATGACATCAAAACGCGATAACTCCCCCATCCGCGCCGGCCGCACTTTGCCAAACTTGCTATGATCGACCACCAGCACATGGTAGCGAGCATTATTCATGGCCCAGTGTTTCACCGGCAGCTCTTCCAGGTTATAGCAGGTCGCTCCCTGCTCGCAGTCGATACCGGCGGCAGAATAGTAGGCGATATCCGGGCTGAGGTGGCTCAGGGTATCCTGCAGACTGAGCGGCAAAAAGATGGCATTACTGGCGTGGAATTCGCCGCCGCACAGAATAGCGCGGCACAGCGGTTTTTCCTGCAGGGCGAGAAAGGTATTTAACGAGTAGCACACGCCGGTAAACGGCAGCTCGTTATCGATGGCGTCGATGATCCATGGCGTCGTGGTGCCGCAGTCAAAAAAGGCCATCTGATGCGCTTCAAGCAGCCCGGCGGCATGGCGCGCGGCGCGGCGCTTTTCATCCACCAGACGGGTTTTCTGATCGCTCAGCAGATAGTGCGTGGCGCTACGCGGTTCCAGCACGATGTAACCACCCAACAGCACCACCGGGCCGCTGTGGCCGTTCAAATCGCGACGAATGGTCATTTCTGATACGCCAAGCAGCGAAGCTGCTTCTTTCAGGTGAAGTTTATCGCTGCGCTTGAGTGCCTGAATGAGCTGGTTAATGCGTTCGTCACGACGAGTTTCCATATACCCTCTGAGCTAAAATCGCCCTGCAAGGGCAGGGCGTCAGCTTGATTTTACCCGGCGGCGAGGGGTTCGTCACCTGTCAGACGTTAGCCGCGTACCCAGCCTTTACGAATCGGCAGCGAGAAGCAGAGACGATACAGGCGCTGCAGCCATTGGTAGAGGCCATGACCGCCGCTCTGCCACAGCAGCTGCGCCCCGAGACAGCCGCACATGCCGGCCAGCAGCCCGCCCAACATATCCAGCGGCCAGTGTACTCCCAGATAGACGCGTGACCATGCAATCGCCGAAGCGATGACCAGCAGCAGCACGCCGGACCACACGCGGTGCCAGAACAAAAACGCCAGCGCGAAGGTAAAGATGACGGTGCCGTGATCGCTTGGGAATGAATCATCCGCCGCATGATGCAGGAAATTGTAGCCGACGCCGTCAACAAACGGCCGGTCATGCGGAAACAGATGACCGATAACCCACGAAATAGACAGGCTCAGGGCCAGGGCCAGCATGACCTTGAATACCAGTTGACGCTGGTTTGGCCCCCACAGCCACAGCGCCACCACCAGCAGCGGCACAATGATAATTAAGTCTTTGGCAATAAACGTGGCGACCTCAATTGCCCACCACGAGGAGGCCGGGGTGGCGTTAATCAGGGCAAACAGCGCGTAGTTGATATTTTCCAGCATGCTTCCAGTCTCTGGTTACGATAGCAATAAGCCGCTCACCTTATTGAAAGGTAACGATGGGGTAAAGCAGCATTGTCTTAATTATCAGTTTGTTACGAAATATAGCCGTGAGATGCCCTTGCCGGTATTTCGCCATAGCAAGTATATCGGCTGTAATCTCATTGAAACATAAACGAAATATAAATATTCGTTTCATGCCGGACTGCGGGCTGGCGATATTTTTCATTGTCACTCACAATTCACTATCTCCACGGGTCGACTTTCATTAAACTTTGCGCGATTTTTTTTTAATTAAGAGATTGCATGCAGAATTATTCGCTATCAGGTAAACGCCTCGGTCGTCAGGCGTTGCTGTTCCCGCTGTGCCTTGTGTTATATGAATTCTCCACCTATATCGGCAACGATATGATCCAACCGGGTATGCTCGCGGTGGTGCAGGAGTTTCAGGTCGGCAATGAGTGGGTCCCCACCTCTATGACCGCCTATCTGGCGGGGGGGATGTTTTTGCAGTGGCTGCTGGGGCCGCTGTCGGATCGTATTGGCCGCCGTCCGGTGATGCTGACCGGGGTGGTGTGGTTTATCGTCACTTGTCTGGCGACGCTGCTGGCGCAGACCATTGAACAATTTACCCTGCTGCGTTTCCTGCAGGGCATCAGCCTGTGCTTTATCGGCGCGGTGGGCTATGCGGCTATCCAGGAGTCGTTTGAGGAGGCGGTGTGTATCAAAATTACCGCCCTGATGGCTAACGTCGCGCTGATTGCGCCGCTGCTCGGGCCGCTGGTCGGCGCCGCCTGGGTGCATATGCTGCCGTGGGAGATGATGTTCGTGCTGTTCGCCGTGCTGGCGGCCATCTCCTTTGTCGGGCTACAGCGGGCGATGCCGGAAACGGCGACGCGGATGGGGGAAAAACTGTCGGTAAAAGAGTTGGGGCGCGACTATCGTCTGGTGTTGAAAAACCTGCGCTTTGTCGCCGGGGCGCTGGCGACCGGTTTTGTTAGCCTGCCGCTGCTGGCGTGGATTGCGCAATCGCCGGTCATTATTATTAGCGGCGAGCAGGCCACCAGCTATGAGTACGGTATGCTGCAGGTGCCGATTTTCGGCGCGCTGATCGCCGGCAACCTGGTACTGGCGCGTCTGACTTCACGCCGTTCGGTACGCTCGCTGATTATTATGGGCGGCTGGCCGATAATGTTTGGCCTGCTTCTGTCGGCGGCGGCCACGGTCGTCTCGTCCCATGCTTATCTGTGGATGACCGCCGGTCTGAGCTTCTACGCTTTCGGGATTGGTCTGGCTAACGCCGGGCTGGTGCGCTTAACGCTGTTCGCCAGCGAGATGAGTAAAGGAACGGTTTCGGCGGCGATGGGCATGCTGCAGATGCTGATCTTTACCGTGGGCATTGAGCTTAGCAAGCATGCTTATGAGCTTGGCGGTAACGGCCTGTTCAGCCTGTTTAACCTGCTGGGCGGGGTGCTATGGCTGGGGCTGATTATTTACTTCCTGAAAGATAAAAGCGTCGGCAGTTCGCAGCAGGCGTGATACGTAGCAAACCCGGATGCCCAAAGGCATCCGGGGATTCATCAGGCGAACGGCGCTTCGCGATTCAATACCTTATCGATAATCTGCAATACGCCTTCTTCGTTATTATGCGGCGCATGATGGCTGGCGACGGCTTTGACCTCCGCTTTGGCATTCGCCATGGCGAAGCCAAAGCCGGCATGCTGCAACATTTCAATATCATTGCCGCTATCGCCGAAGGCCACCACTTCATGATTATCAATACCCCAGCGCTCCTGCAAAATGCGCAGGCCGTTGGCTTTATGCACGCCAGGGATGATTAAATCGATACTGCCGTAACCGGTGGCGACGGCGGTAACCATATCGCCCAGCGCCGCGTGTAGCTTCGGCTGAATTTGCGGAATCAGATGATCCGGCACGTTCAGGCCGAATTTGAGGATCGCGTCATCGAGATGGTTAAAATCATCCACCAGTTCGAGACGGTGATAGTACTTCGCCGCCACCGCTTTTAGCTCGTCGTTATAGCTATTGAGCGTATAGGCGCTGCGTTTGCCGCAGGCGATAATTTCGATATGCGGCAGCGTTTGCAGGTGGTCGACGACGGCGTTGAAATGCGTCGTCGGCAGCTGGCAGTTAAAGATATCCTCTTTACCGCTTACAACCCAACCGCCGTTTTCGGCGACGAAGGCGATTTCATCGACCAGCTCCGGGAAGAACGATATCAGCTGGTAATACTGGTTGCCGCTGGCGACCACGAAGCGAATGCCCTGTTCGCGCATGCGCTGATACTGCGCCAGAAAACGTGGGCGATTATAGGTTTTGGCATCGCTTAAAAAGGTGCCGTCCATGTCTACCGCAATCAGTTTGATGCTCATTAGCTATTCTCCATCACAGGTTCGGGCTGCGGTTTAGCTACCGCGCGGGCTACCAGCGCCGCCACCATGACTAGTCCCAGTACTACCATCATGGCGCTACGCAGGCCAAAGTGTTCGCCAAGGAAGCCCAGCAGCGGCGGCCCGACGAGGAAAGCCAGATAGCCGGTAATCGCCACGACGCTCACGCGTTTAGGCGCATCCGGGCCGGTATCGCTGGCGGCGGAAATGGTGAGCGGGAAACCAAGCGACGCGCCGAGCCCCCACAGCAGTACCGATACCCCGGCGACCCAGGTGCTGTCGACAAAAATAATCAGCCCGATGCCCAGCGCGCCCATTACCGCGCTGGCGCGTACGACGGCGACGCGGCTGTAGCGGTCGATAAACCAGCCGCCGGTGAAGCGGCCGAGGGTCATGCCGAGGGTGAAACCGGCGTAAATCAGCGAACCGGAAGTGGGGCTAAAGCCATGGCCGTCGACCATCAGCAGCGGCAGCCAGTCGTTGGCGGAACCTTCGGCAAAGGCCATCGCCAGCACGATTACGCCGATCAGCAATAGCTGCACGTCGCGCCAGACCGGTAGGCCTTTGGCCTCGCTATGGGCGGATTCGGCGGCGTTTTTGCCGGTACCGTCGGGGATGGCGCGAATGGCGATAAGGATAGGAGCAATCGCTACCAGCGCGGCGATCAGAATATGCGGCGCGGCGGGCAGGCCAAAACCGGTCACCGCCATACCGATGCCGGCGCCCACCAGGGTGCCGAAGCTATAAAAACCGTGCATCATCGGCAGCACGGTTTTATTCATTTCCCGTTCAACGGCGGCGCCTTCGACGTTAATCGCCACTTCCGCCGAGCCGAAGCTGGCGCCGAAGATAGCCAGTCCGAAGGCGAACAGCGGCGCGGAGGCGAGCCACAGCGCGAGGCTTAGCACCAGCATGCCCGCCACGGCGCATAGCATGGTGGTGCGGATGACTTTACGGGTGCCGAAGCGCTTAACCAGCCATGCAGAACAGAGAATGCCGCTCATTGAACCGATCGACAGGCCAAACAGCACCATTCCCATCTCAGCAGTGGAAAGCGTCAGTAAATCGCGAATCGCGGGCGTACGGGTGGCCCAGGAGGCCATCAATAAGCCGGGAATAAAAAAGAACATAAATAGCGCCCACAGCCGAAGCTGGAGAGCTTTGCGAGAAGTTTGCGCCGTCATCCATAAACGCCCGAGAAAGAAGAGTTGCAGACAACAGTAGCAAGGTTGTGTACATTTGTACACATTCCGCTATCGCTTGACCTGCATAGCGCACAGAGGGGAAAAAACACACCGATGACCCGCAGACCGAACGATCCGCAGCGGCGCGAGCGCATCCTGCAGGCGACGCTGGATACCATCGCCGCGCACGGTATTCACGCGGTGACGCACCGTAAAATCGCCAGCTGCGCCGGGGTACCGCTGGGCTCGCTGACCTATTATTTTAGCGGTATTGAGGCGCTGATTGAGGAAGCGTTTCGTAACTTCACCGTCGAAATGTCGGCGCAGTATCAGCAATTCTTCAACGGCGTCGGTAGCCGCGAGCAGGCCTGCGACGCTATCGCCGAGCTTATCTTCAGCGCCCAGGTGACCACCGCGCGCAATATGGAGTTAATGTACCAGCTATACGCATTTTGCAGCAGCCGACCGGCGCTGAAAGCGGTCATGCAGAGCTGGATGCTACGCAGCCAGCAGACGCTTGAGCAGTGGTTTGAACCGGCGACGGCGCGCGGGCTGGATGCGTTTATCGAGGGTATGACGCTACACTTCGTGACCGATAGCGCGCCGCTGTCGAAAGCGGCCATTCGTCTGATGGTCGGGCGGCTGGCGGGGGAGAATAGCGCTAGCTAAGCGTCGCCCCGGCGGTGACGTTAACCACCGTGGCGGTCATCGCCGATGCCGACGGTGAGGCGAGAAAGGTGATAACCCCGGCTATCTGCGCGAGCGTCGGCAACCGCTGTAGCATCGTGCCGTGCGCCGCACCGCCCAGCCACTGTTCAACGCTCAAGCCCAGCGCCTGCGCTTTAGGCGCAAACACCTCGGCAGTATAAGAGCCCGCCAGCACCGCATCCGCAATCGCGTGTGACCGCACGCCGAGCACGCGGATATTTTTCGCTCCCAGTTCGCTGGCCAGCGCTTTGATAAAGGCTTCCATTGCGGCGCAGCCGACGATATGGCCGAGGTGTCCAGGGATGGCCATCGTCGCGGAAGGAGGGATAGTGGTAATAATGACGCCCTCGCGTTCGCCACCCATCCACGGCGCCACTGCCTTAGCAATAATAAATTGGGCATCGAGAAAGGGGACAAAACCCTGGCGATACTCGGCAAGGGATAATTGTGCCAGCGTTTTCCCCTGATCGTGGAGAAAGCCGGTGGCATTAACTACGATATCAATCCCGCCGGTTCTCCCGGCCTGGTTGGCCACCTGCCCGGCGGTTTGCCCGCCATCCAGCACATCCAGTTGCAGAGTCTCGACGATACCTCCAGCGGCGCGAACCTCAGCCGCCGCCTTTTCCAGCTTATCCGCCTGCCGGGCGGCCAGAAAGATCCGCGCGCCTTCTCTCGCCATGGCAAGCGCCGCCGCGCGGCCAATCGCGCCGCTGCCGCCGAAAATTACCACGGTCTTATCTTTAAGCAACATGGAGAACGCCTTATGTGGGAGTGGATCAGCAAAGTATGGGTGAAAAAATAGACTGTGCAAGGGTGAAAAGCTGACATTTAACGATTGATTTTTTTTATTAGTGGTTTATTTAACATGTTGATTTAATAGTAAAAAATTTAATTTATGACTGGATGATGAGCATGCTTTCGATTAGCCTTGGGTTACCTGATGTAGGGATAAGAGAGAGCCAATGAAACCAAAAAGATTCTCTTCAAGCTATGTTTGTAAAAAGATCTGCATTCATGCAATCAATATGTTTGAAGCCATCGGAACGGGCTGCTTCTCTATCGCCGCTTTTGTTTGTTTTGTTGCTCTGGATGGCTGGTTATTCAAGCTGGGTGGTTTCGCCATCTGTTTTACGCTGGTGTGCTTGATAAGCTTTATCGCCGATTATTTAAGAGGGGATATTTAAGTGGCATGTTGAGGACATATCAGTTATACAACATAGGGAGAACGTATCGTACTAATGAAAAAACTGCTTGTTAAATTAATTTGCGTAGAGTTTCTTTCTTAAGAATGTTATCGCTTTCCATGAAAGCGGGTAAGGTGTTGCTAATAGTGCAAAGGCGCAGCAAACTGCAGTGACAGCAAAGTAAGCCAGCCCATTACCGGTATCATTAGTCAGCGTCGCGTAGCTGCAAAAGATAATCAGGGCAATGATAATGATACAGGACATGTAAAAACGACGCCTCAGCTCTTTCAACAAGGCCTGCAGGCTTTGATCTTTACGTTGTGGACTCTCAAGTCCTTTACGCAGCACATTGATCTCTTTGCTGGTAAAACCGTGCTCCTGAAGTTTTTGTTCCTGCTGTACATCAATCATGTTTTTACCTTCAACCGATATACCTGTTAATCGTTGCGGATAATAATATCAACAATTATCACAGGATGATAGGCTCTGCAGTTCCAGTAACAATATTACCGGAACTGGTAATATACGTCGTGCAAATGACAAATGTAACAGAGTTCTCACCCCCTAAGCTAAAGGTTGGAGTGCTATGTTAGATAGTCATAGGCTTTTTCATGCTCCCGGATAATGAATTTTTTAAGTCTGAGAGTATATATTAACGTCAATATTAAGCTAATTATGAACCATATGCAGCCAACGGTAATGATCGAGATGAGAAAGGTGATGATAGGTTTATTGTGAGTGGTATCTTTAATGGATTTCTTTATTTTGTTTTTGTCATCTGTATTGGTGAAGGATTCACAAATAAATTTCCCTAGTTGTGGTGTTATTATTTTGTCATTTGCCAGTTGCGTGGCCTCGCCAGAGATACAGCTTTTTTCTGTGAGATGCCAGGAGGGATGGAATGCGTGTTCTGATGCTTCTGTTTCCGAGATTAAAAACCATTCATCCGTTTCTTTAAGAATTAAAGATGTCCAGCCCGGACGTATTTGTAATAGCTTGACGCCATAATATGAACTGGTTGCGAAACTGGCTAAAAGAAATAATAACACGACAGAAAACAATATCACATTTGCGCGAGTCAGTCTGGGTATCTCCTTTGTTGATATTTTGATCATGAAAAAGCGAATTCTCCATGTGCTTAATTTGGCTTTTTTATATATATCATCGATGTCATCTAAAGGTTTGTTTAAGTAATTTAAAATGGCTTTTATGATGGGCAGGGCGGCAATAATCGTCCCTATCATTTCTTTACTGAATATATTAATAAGACTTTGAGTTAACATCTGAATTCCTTATCAGTAGAAGTAAAGTATCAACACTACGTTTTTACATAGCAGGATAAGTACGTCAATTCAATAGCAGTAACTATCGGACGTTGAGGAAGCGCTTTTCTGCGAGGAGAAAGCAAGACCAGACACTGCTGTTAAGACGGGCGCGGTTTTCACGGGAGGGTCATCGCCATTCAGGAACGAGTTGTCTGCTAAGAGGTTGATTCTAAGGAAGCTGAACTTCAGGCAACAAAAAACCCATCAACCTTGAACCTAAACGGCGGGGTTGATGGGCTCCACAAAATGGGGACATCAAAGAAAAGCAGTGGCACTAGTTATGACTGACGTCCTGGGAAAAAGTTCTGTTCATCACCGATTTTTTTGCGAAAAAGTTAAAAATTTTCGGCCGGGGCTAGCCAAGGCCCGGCCAGATGATGACGATCAACGTACCGGCAAGGGTGAGCAGCACGTTGGCGATAGCGTAGGTGCCAGCGTAGCCGAGCGCGGGAATATTGCTGCGCGCGGTATCGCTGATAATTTCCATCGCCGGGGCGCAGGTACGCGCGCCCATCATCGCGCCGAACAGCATCGCGCGGTTCATGCGTAGCACATAGGCGCCGAACAGGAAGCAGATCACCACCGGCACCAGGCTGACGATAAGGCCGGCGGCCAGCATTTGCCCGCCAATGGCGCCCAGACCGTTATTGATACCCGCGCCGGCGCTCAGGCCGACCCCGGCCATAAACACCATCAGGCCGAACTCCTTCACCATATTCAACGCCCCCTGCGGGATATAGCCGAAGGTCGGATGGTTAGCTCGCAGGAAACCGAGCATAATGCCGGCGAACAGCAGGCCGGCGGCGTTACCGATGCCGAAGCTGAACGAGCTGAACTGGAAGGTGATCATGCCGATCATCAGGCCGACGATAAAGAAGGCGCAGAAAGCCAGCAGGTCGGTCACCTGGCTGTGAATCGAAATAAAGCCGATACGGTCAGCGACGGTTTTTACGCGGCGGGCGTCGCCGCTCACCTGCAGCACGTCGCCTTTGTTAAGCACCACATTATCGTCGATTGGCATTTCAATCTGGCTGCGGATCACCCGGTTTAAGAAACAGCCGTGATCGGTCAGCTTCAGCTGCGCCAGGCGGCGGCCGACGGCGTTATGATTCTTAACCACAATCTCTTCGGTGACGATACGCATGTCGAGCAGGTCGCGGTCAAACACCTCTTTACCGTTGCGGAAGCTTGGATCGAGACGGGCATGCGCGTCCGGGTAGCCAACCAGCGCGATATCATCGCCCATCTGTAGTACCGCGTCGCCATCCGGGTTCGCCAGGATACCGTTACGACGAATACGCTCGATATAGCAGCCGGTCTGGCGGTAAATCCCCAGCTCACGAAGATTTTTGCCGTCCGCCCACGCGACCAATTCCGGGCCGACGCGGTAGGCGCGGATAACCGGCAGATAGACTTTACGCTTGGAGTCGGTATCCAGACCGCGCTCGCGGGCGATCTGCTGGGCGCTGGTCTGCAGATCCTGATGCTGCAGCTTCGGCATATAGCGCGCGCCGACGATCAGGCTCACCAGGCCAACCAGGTAGGTCAGGGCGTAGCCGAGGCTCAGGTGGTCAAGCGACTGCGCCAGCTGATCGCTGGGCATGCCGAAGTGGCGCAGGGTATCGCCGGCGCCCACCAGCACCGGGGTGGAGGTCATGGCGCCCGCCAGCATCCCGGCGGTCAGGCCTATGTCCCAGCCAAACAATTTGCCCAGCCCCATAGCGATTAACATCGCGCTGGCCACCATCACCAGCGCCAGCATCAGATAGTTTTTGCCGTCGCGGAAAAAAATCGAAAAAAAGTTGGGGCCAGCTTCGACGCCGACGCAGAAAATAAACAGCATAAAGCCAAGATTTAGCGCATCAGTGTTAATGGCGAAGTGCTGCTGACCTAATAATAAAGAAACGACTAAAACGCCAATGGAATTACCAAGTTGTACTGACCCGAGGCGAAGTTTCCCCAGGCAAAGACCCAGTGCGAGTACAACAAACAATAACAGGATGTAATTCCCGTTTAACAAATCTGCGACGTTTATATTCACGAAAGCCAACTTCTCGTTTACTAGTAAGTTGTTGAAGGAAATGGTTTTTTGGTCTAAGGTTGCTCAAGCGTTCGCACTATGCCGAACGTTATTCTGGCATCCCGTTAATACCGATAAAACAGTGCCGCTAGTTTAATCTTTCCTGGTTGCTGCGGCTAGTCACAATCGTTTTACTCTGACGGGAGCGTTATAAGCATGGACTGCCAGAATGCTATTTCTGACTGGATGAAGTGAAAGATAGTTAGAGGCGAAATCAGGAGGATGTCGTGAAATCTGAGCGCGCGTGGGCCGGTATAATTTGTGGGTTCTTTCTGTTTATTGTGGTCTGTTTATCGCTGTTGCTGCATATGAAAGGGGCTTTTCGGCAAACGGGCAACCCCGAGCTTGGGCTGCTTTTCTTTGTGCTGCCTGGGGCGGTGGCGAGCTGTTTATCCCCAGGCCGGCGCGTCATACGTCCGCTGATTGGCGCCATGCTGGCGGCACCGGTTTGTCTGGTGGTGATGCGGATGTTCTTTATTACTCATCGATCGTTCTGGCAAGAACTGGCGTGGTTATTTAGCGCGGTGTTCTGGTGCGCGCTTGGGGCGCTATGCTTTTTATTTATTTGCGTCTGGCTGGACGCCAGACGCAGGCACTCAACGGAAGAGTAAAAATTCTCAAGCGAACAGGCCGAGATTCTCTTTCGCCCAGGCTTCGAAATCCGTGCAGCCGCCGATGTGTTTCTGATCGACGAAAATCTGCGGTACGGTTTCTACCGGCTTACCGACGGTTTTTTCCAGATCGGCTTTGCTGATGCCTTCCGCGTGGATATCAATGTAGCGATAGCTGAAGTCATCGCGCTCGTTGCTTAGTTTCTCGGCCAGCTCTTTGGCGCGAACGCAATACGGGCAACCTGGGCGACCAAAAATAACGGTAAACATGCTTCTCTCCTTAAATCTCAGCCGGATGGCGAATGTGGCTATGATGCCGCGTTCCGTTAACAAGGGAAAGCAGGTTTTACCTTTTATAGCGATGGTTGCGGGTTATGCTTGATAAATATCATCTGCTGCAAGACCCTACACAGACGCGCCAGCGATGCGCGTGGCATGAGTATATTGAGGAGCGTTATGCGATCGCCTGCCGCATTACCCAAAAGCATTTTGATTGTTGAGCTCGTCGGCATGGCGCTGCTGACGCTGGCCTGGCTGTCGTTGAACCACTATGTTCAGCTGCCGGCGCCGTTTGCCAGCCCGACGGCGGCGCTTATCATGATCTTTGCCGGGATCCTGCTGATGATCCCGGCGGCGATAGCCTTAATGTGGCGAATAGCGAAAATTGTCGCGCCGCAGTTGACCGATAATAAGACCTCATCTTCTACCCCGTCCGAAAGAGAAAAACGCCATGACGCCGACCATTGATCTGCTGCGCCACCACCGTTCCATCCGCCATTTTACCGACGCGCCGATTAGCGACCAACAGCGTGAGGCGATCATCGCCGGGGCGCAAGGGGCGTCCAGCTCCAGCTTTTTACAATGTACCTCGATTATTCGCATTACCGACCCGCAGCTGCGTGAGCAGCTGGTTCCGTTGACCGGCGGCCAGCAGCACGTGGCGCAGGCGGCGGAGTTTTGGGTGTTCTGCGCCGATTTCAACCGCCACCTGCAAATTTGCCCACAAGCGCAGTTGGGGCTGGCTGAACAGCTGCTGCTGGGCGTCGTCGACACCGCGCTAATGGCGCAGAATGCCTTAATCGCCGCCGAATCCCTGGGATTAGGCGGCGTTTATATTGGCGGCCTGCGCAATAACATTGACGCGGTAACCGAGCTGCTGCAGCTGCCGAAGCACGTGTTGCCGCTGTTTGGCCTGTGCCTTGGCTGGCCTGCTGACGACCCGCAGGTTAAGCCGCGTATTCCGCCTGCGATGCTGGTGCATGAGAATCACTACCAGCCGCTTGATCAACAGGTGCTGGCGCAGTATGACGAACAGCTGGCGGATTATTATCTGTCGCGCGGCAGTAATACCCGCCGCGATACCTGGAGCGACCATATCCGCCGCACCATCATTAAAGAGAGCCGGCCGTTTATTCTCGACTATTTGCATAAACAGGGCTGGGCAACGCGCTGATTCCCTATACACTTCACCCTGCAAACGCAGTGTGCTGGCTGCCAGTTATTTTCTAAGAGGTGTTGGGTGAAAATCGCTATATTATCCCGGGATGGAACGCTTTATTCTTGCCGCCGCTTGCGTGAAGCCGCGCAAAAACGCGGGCATCAGGTCGAGATCCTCGATCCGCTCTCCTGCTATATGAGCGTCAGCCCGGTTGCCTCCTCAATTCACTACAAAGGGCGACAGTTGCCCCATTTTGATGCAGTCATTCCGCGTATCGGCACGGCCATCACCTATTACGGCACCGCCGCGCTGCGGCAGTTCGAGCTGCTGGGCAGTTATCCGCTAAACGAGTCGGTGGCGATTACCCGCGCCCGCGATAAGCTGCGCTCGTTGCAGCTGCTGGCGCGTCAGGGAATCGATCTACCGGTCACCGGTATTGCCCACTCGCCGGACGACACCAGCGATCTGATCGCGATGGTCGGCGGCGCGCCGCTGGTGGTGAAGTTAGTCGAGGGGACGCAGGGGATCGGCGTGGTGCTGGCGGAAACGCGACAGGCGGCGGAAAGCGTGATTGACGCCTTCCGGGGTCTCAATGCGCACATTCTGGTGCAAGAATATATCGCTGAGGCAAAAGGGTGCGATATCCGCTGCCTGGTGGTTGGCGATGAGGTGGTGGCGGCGATTGAACGGCGGGCGAAGGAGGGCGATTTTCGCTCTAACCTGCACCGCGGCGGCGTCGCCACTACGGCCACGCTTAGCGATCAGGAGCGGGAGATGGCGATTAAAGCGGCGCAAACGCTGGGTCTGGACGTGGCAGGCGTGGATATTCTGCGCGCCCACCGCGGCCCGCTGGTGATGGAAGTTAACGCCTCGCCGGGGCTGGAAGGGATTGAAACCACCACTCACGTCGATATTGCCGGGCGAATGATCGCGTGGATCGAGCGTCAGGCAACGCCTGGATATTGTCTAAAAATGGGAGGGTAGCGTCACTTCGTTATCCTTTCATGGAATGCGACGCATTTTTTGCGTAAGCTATGCGTCGTTTTTTATCCAGCAAGAGGTCACAGGCACTATGGATTCACTGGTCGTTCCGGGTCTTGATACATTACGTCATTGGCTCGACGAGTTAGGCATCAGTTTTTTTGAGTGCGACTCCTGCCAGGCGTTGCACCTGCCGCATATGCAGAATTTCGACGGTATTTTCGATGCCAAAATCGACCTGCTGGACAACGTGGTGCTGTTTTCGGCGCTGGCGGAAGTGAAGCCTTCTGCGCTGCTGCCGCTGTCGGCGGACCTGTCGGCGATCAACGCCAGTTCGCTGACCGTAAAAGCGTTCCTTGATATTCAGGATGATAACCTGCCGAAGCTGGTGGTCTGCCAGGCGCTGCCCGTTGGCGCGGGCGTCACTCTCGAACAGTTTGCCTGGTTCTTCCGCCAGAGCGAAGAGCAGGTCTCGATGGTCATTCTGGAAGCCGGCGCCAATCAGCTGCTGTATAAAGCGGAAGAGCAGGAAGAAGAGGCCGCAGCCGAAGAAGTGCAATACCATTTTCTGCACTAACTAATAAAAGCAGCCGCTGCGACGGCGGTTGCTTATTTATTCTGTCACAAACCCTCATTTAAAGAATTATTCACTGCTGTTTTAGCGCTTCGCTTTTATCTCGTAGACCTTTATTGGCTGGAAATATGATCCAGGGCGTTTTTTTGCCTGGGCTATATCCTCTTATTCTGGCTACAGTTATTCTGGCGAGGCGTCCATTTGCGGGCAGCCAATCAGGGAGAGGTTTCCTCTCCTTATCTCAGGCAATGAAAAATACGCATGATTCTTGCATGCGTTCAGGTTCGTCTATTGCGTCCGTGAATTAACGGGCCTTGAGAAGGAAACAGAGATATGACCGCCTTGGGTAAAAAATGGTTAACAGGTGTGATTACGGGTGCGCTGATGGCCGTTTCTGCCGGCTCGCTCGCAGCGGAACAAAAAACGCTGCACGTCTATAACTGGTCTGATTATATTGCGCCGGACACGGTCGCCAATTTTGAAAAAGAGACCGGTATTAAAGTGGTGTATGACGTATTTGATTCCAACGAGGTGCTGGAAGGTAAATTAATGGCCGGCAGCACCGGGTTCGATCTGGTGGTGCCGTCGGCAAGCTTCCTTGAACGCCAGCTGGCGGCCGGGGTATTCCAACCGCTGGATAAAAGCAAACTGCCGAACTGGAAAAACCTCGACCCGAAAGTTTTACAACTGGTGGCGCGTCACGATCCCGATAATAAATATGCGATGCCATACATGTGGGCGACCACCGGCATCGGCTATAACGTCGATAAAGTGAAAGCGGCGCTGGGTAAAGACGTACCGTTGAACAGCTGGGATCTGGTGCTCAAACCGGAAAACCTTGAGAAGCTGAAAAGCTGCGGCGTCTCCTTCCTTGATGCCCCCGAAGAGATTTTCTCGACGGTGCTGAACTATCTCGGCAAAGATCCAAACAGCACCAAAGCCGATGATTACACCGGACCGGCAACCGATCTGCTGTTGAAGCTGCGGCCCAATATCCGTTACTTCCACTCTTCGCAATATATTAATGACCTGGCAAACGGCGATATCTGCGTCGCTATCGGCTGGGCGGGCGATGTCTGGCAGGCGGCGAACCGGGCGAAAGAGGCGAAGAACGGCGTCAATATCTCCTACTTTATTCCGAAAGAGGGGGCGCTGGCCTTCTTTGATGTCTTCGCCATGCCGGCGGATGCCAAAAATAAAGACGAAGCCTATCAGTTCCTGAACTATCTGCTGCGCCCGGAGGTCATCGCCCACATCAGCGATCACGTCTACTACGCTAACGGCAACAAAGAAGCGACGCCGCTGGTCAGCGCCGACATCCGCAACAATCCGGCGATTTACCCGCCGGAGGATGTCTTCGCCAAGCTGTTCACCCTCAAGGTGCAGGATCCGAAGATTGACCGCGTGCGCACCCGCGCGTGGACCAAAGTGAAAAGCGGAAAATAACGCCATCAGGCCCGGTACGCCGGGCCTGTAAAGGCCTGACCGACTGTTCGCTGGTGAACATAGAACTGAAGAATGTATGGCAACCGGGCCATACGGTGATTGTATTTGCCGGAGAGCACCCGAGTGAATGACGCAATGCCCCGCCCACAGGCGAAAGCCCCCAAAGCGCTGACCCCGCTGCTGGAAATCCGTAATTTAACCAAATCCTTCGATGGGCAACACGCCGTCGATGATGTCAATCTCACTATTTATAAAGGTGAAATATTTGCCTTACTGGGCGCGTCCGGCTGCGGTAAATCGACGTTGCTACGCATGCTGGCAGGTTTTGAGTTGCCCACCGCCGGGCAGATTGTGCTGGATGGCGTCGACCTGGCGCGCGTGCCGCCGTATCAGCGGCCGATCAATATGATGTTCCAGTCTTACGCGCTGTTTCCCCACATGACTGTTGAGCAAAATATCGCCTTTGGTCTCAAGCAGGACAAGCTGCCGAAGGCGGAGATTAACGCCCGCGTCCAGGAGATGCTGGCGTTGGTGCATATGCAGGAGTTCGCCAAACGCAAGCCGCACCAGCTTTCCGGCGGCCAGCGTCAGCGCGTGGCGCTGGCGCGAAGCCTGGCGAAGCGGCCGAAACTGCTGCTGCTTGATGAACCGATGGGCGCGTTGGATAAAAAACTGCGCGACCGGATGCAGCTTGAGGTGGTGGATATTCTTGAGCGCGTCGGCGTCACCTGCGTGATGGTCACCCATGACCAGGAAGAGGCGATGACCATGGCGGGCCGTATCGCCATCATGAACCGCGGTAAGTTCGTGCAGATAGGCGAGCCGGAGGAGATCTATGAACATCCGACGACCCGCTATAGCGCCGAGTTTATCGGTTCGGTAAACGTCTTCGAAGGGCTGGTCAAAGAGCGACTGGAAGATGGTCTGGTACTGAATGCGCCGGGGCTGGTGCATCCGCTGAAAGTCGATCCGGATGCCTCGGTGGTGGATAACGTGCCGGTCTGGGTGGCGCTGCGTCCGGAGAAAATCATGCTCTGCGACGAACCGCCGGCGGACGGCTTTAACTTTGCGGTAGGCGAGGTTATCCATATTGCCTACCTCGGCGATCTGTCTATCTATCATGTCCGTCTGAAAAGCGGGCAGATGATTAGCGCCCAGCTGCAAAACGAACATCGCCATCGCAAAGGCATGCCGACCTGGGGTGATGAAGTTCGCTTGTGCTGGGACGCCGATAGCTGCGTTGTTCTGACGGTGTAAGGAGAGGGCGATGAGCACATTAGAACCTCCAGCCGGCGGCAAAAAGCCCGGCGGTTTTGCCCTGTGGCTGGCGCGCCAGCAGATGGCCCACGGGCGTAAGCTGGTGATTGCGCTGCCGTATCTGTGGTTAATCCTGCTGTTTTTACTGCCATTCCTGATCGTTTTTAAAATCAGCCTGGCCGAAATGGCGCGGGCGATCCCGCCCTATACCGAGTTACTGTCGTGGGCCGACGGTCAATTGACGTTGACGCTTAATCTCGGCAACTTCCTGCAGCTGACCGACGATCCGCTGTACTTTGAGGCTTATCTGCAGTCGCTGCAGGTGGCGGCAATTTCCACCTTTTGCTGTCTGCTATTGGGCTATCCGCTGGCGTGGGCGGTGGCGCATAGCAAGCCCTCGACGCGCAATATCCTGCTGCTATTGGTGATATTACCTTCGTGGACCTCATTCCTCATTCGCGTTTACGCCTGGATGGGGCTGCTGAAAAGCAACGGGGTGCTCAATAACTTCCTGTTATGGCTTGGAGTTATCGATCAACCGCTGGAGATTTTGCATACCAACCTGGCGGTGTACATCGGTATCGTTTACGCCTACCTGCCGTTCATGGTGCTGCCGATTTATACCGCGCTGACGCGTATCGACTATTCGCTGGTGGAAGCGTCGCTGGATCTCGGCGCCCGGCCGTTAAAGACCTTCTTCCAGGTGATTGTTCCGTTAACGAAAGGCGGCATTATCGCCGGCTCGATGCTGGTGTTTATTCCGGCGGTGGGCGAGTTCGTCATCCCGGAGCTGCTCGGCGGACCTGACAGCATTATGATTGGCCGCGTGCTGTGGCAGGAGTTCTTTAATAACCGCGACTGGCCGGTAGCATCGGCGGTGGCGATTGTGATGCTGCTGCTGTTGATCGTGCCGATCATGTGGTTCCACAAACATCAGCAAAAACAGATGGGGGATCATGGATGAATGACTTACCGGTAGTACGTTCGCCATGGCGAATTCTGATCCTCGTGCTCGGTTTTACCTTTCTGTATGCGCCGATGCTGATGCTGGTTATCTATTCATTTAACAGTTCGAAGCTGGTGACGGTATGGGCGGGGTGGTCGACGCGCTGGTATAGCGAGCTGTTTCATGATGACGCGATGATGAGCGCGGTGGGGTTAAGCCTGACCATTGCCGCCTGTGCGGCGACGGCGGCGGCGATCCTCGGTACGATTGCCGCGGTGGTGCTGGTGCGTTTTGGCCGTTTTCGCGGTTCCAACGGTTTTGCTTTTATGATCACCGCGCCGCTGGTGATGCCCGATGTGATTACCGGGCTGTCGCTGCTGCTGCTGTTCGTCGCGTTGGGGCATTCCATCGGCTGGCCATCGGATCGCGGCATGTTGACGATATGGCTGGCGCACGTCACCTTCTGTACCGCCTACGTGGCGGTGGTGATCTCTTCACGTCTGCGCGAGCTGGACAGGTCAATCGAAGAGGCGGCGATGGATCTCGGCGCCGCGCCGCTGAAGGTGTTCTTCGTGATAACCTTGCCGATGATTATGCCGGCGGTCATTTCCGGCTGGTTGCTGGCCTTTACCTTGTCGCTTGATGATCTGGTGATTGCCAGCTTCGTTTCCGGGCCGGGGGCGACGACGCTGCCGATGCTGGTCTTCTCCAGCGTGCGTATGGGCGTTAACCCGGAAATTAACGCCCTGGCGACCTTAATCCTCGGCGTGGTGGGAATTGTCGGTTTTATCGCCTGGTATTTAATGGCTCGCGCAGAAAAGCAGCGCGTGCGCGATATCCAGCGTGCAAGAAGGGGCTGAACCCACTAAAATCGCTAACAGAGCCTATTATCGGCGCCGCACACGTGGCGCCGTTTTCATGGATGACTTTACGTTGGGATTGTTTACAAAAACTCGATCGTCTCATGCTCGTCTTAACGTCCCTGTGCTGGTACAGGTGGCGGCCTTTGCTATTATCTTAATTCGCGGTCTCGACCTGTTAATGATCCTCAATCAGCTTGGCGTGCAGGGAATTGCCGATTTTATCCATCGTAGCGTGCAAACCTGGGCCCTGACGCTGGTGTTTCTGGCGAGTCTGGCGTTGGTGTTTATCGAGATCTGGTGCGCCTTTTCGCTGGTGAAAGGCCGTAACTGGGCGCGCTGGCTCTACCTGCTGACGCAAATTATCGTCATCTCTTATCTGTGGGCGGCCTCGATTGGCTATGGCTATCCGGAACTGTTCAGCGTGGCCGGGGAGTCAAAGCGGGAAATTCTCCATGCGCTGTTTCTGCAGAAGCTGCCGGATCTGCTGGTGCTGGCGCTATTGTTTATCCCGGCGTCGTGCCGACGGTTTTTCCGCTTGCAATAACGGTGATACAATCCCCGCCCCGGTTTTTTTGAAGGTCTTCTTATGCACTGCGCACTTTACGACGCGGGCCGCTGCCGTTCCTGTCAGTGGCTGGAATTGCCATTGACGCAACAGCTCGCCGATAAAATGGCGAACCTGCGCGAACTGCTGGCGGGTCAGCCGGTGATGACATGGCTTGCTCCGGTCTCAGGTCCGGAGACGGCGTTTCGCAACAAAGCGAAAATGGTCGTAAGCGGTAGCGTAGAGCGCCCGCTGCTCGGCATGCTGCATCGCGATGGCACGCCGGAAGATCTCACCGATTGCCCGCTGTACCCGCCGAGTTTCGCGCCGGTTTTCGCCGCGCTGAAGCCGTTTATCGCCCGCGCCGGACTCACCCCCTATAACGTTGCCCGCAAGCGCGGCGAGCTGAAGTATTTGCTGCTGACCGAAAGCCAGCAGGGCGGCATGATGTTGCGTTTCGTCCTGCGCTCTGCGGATAAGCTTGCACAACTGCGCGCCGCGCTGCCGTTGCTGCAGCAGCAGTTGCCGCAGCTTAAGGTGATTACCGCCAATATTCAGCCCGTGCACATGGCTATCATGGAAGGGGAGCAGGAGATTTTCCTCAGCGATCAACCGGCGCTGGCGGAGAACTTTAACGGCGTACCGCTGTGGATCCGCCCGCAAAGCTTTTTTCAGACCAACCCGACGGTGGCGAGACAGCTCTACGCTACCGCCCGCGACTGGGTACGCGCGCAGCCGGTCAACCACATGTGGGATCTGTTTTGCGGCGTCGGCGGTTTCGGCCTGCACTGCGCAACCCCGCAGATGCGCCTTACCGGTATCGAAATCGCCCCGGAAGCCATCGCCTGCGCGAAGCAATCCGCGACCCAGTTGGGATTAACCAATCTTCATTTTCAGGCGCTGGATTCCACGCAATTCGCGACGCATGAAGACGATATTCCACAGCTGGTGCTGGTCAACCCGCCGCGGCGCGGCATCGGCGCCGAACTGTGCGATTATCTAAGCCGCATGGCGCCGCCGTATATCATTTATTCGAGCTGTAACGCGCGGACGATGGCCGCAGATATTGATCGTCTGCAGGGCTATCGCGTTGAGCGGGTGCAGTTGTTCGATATGTTCCCACATACCGCGCATTATGAAGTGCTGACGCTGCTGGTTCGTGAAGTTTAAACAAAATGTGAACTCTTTAAGCGGCTGAAATCGGGTAAGCTTTATGAAACGAGCGTGAAATTCGTGGAGCGAATCTGATGAGTAAAAAAATCCTGCTGGTGGAAGATGATGATGATATCGCAGCTTTGTTGCGCCTGAATCTGCAGGATGAAGGGTATCAAATCGTGCATGAAGCGGACGGCGCGCAGGCGCTGCGACAGCTGGATAACGGCGTCTGGGACGCGGTGATTCTTGACCTGATGTTGCCTAACGTCGACGGGCTGGAGATTTGCCGCCGCATCCGCCAGCAAACGCGCTATCTGCCGGTGATTATTATTAGCGCCCGTTCTAGCGAAACCCAACGCGTGCAGGGGCTGGAGATGGGCGCCGATGATTATCTGGCGAAACCTTTTTCTCTGCTGGAGCTGATTGCCCGGGTGAAGGCGGTGTTCCGCCGTCAGGAAGCAATGGGACAAAATCTCTTGATGGATGCCGGACGTATCGCCTGCCACGGCCTGAATATCGACCCGCTGTCCCGGGAAGTCAGGCTGCGCGGTGAATTGGTGGACCTCACGCCGCGCGAATTCGATCTGCTGTATTACTTTGCCCGCCATCCCGGCGAAGTTTTTTCGCGCCTGGCGCTGCTGGATAGCGTCTGGGGCTATCAGCATGAAGGCTATGAACATACGGTCAACACGCATATTAATCGTCTGCGCACGAAAATAGAGCGCGACCCGGCAGAGCCGGACATTATTCTTACCGTCTGGGGGAAGGGCTATAAATTTGCCCCCTACAGCGCCGGGGCGCAGTCATGATCCGCCGACTCAGCCTCAGCCAACGGCTGTCGTTGGTGTTTATCGGCTTGCTGCTGCTGTGCGCGCTCTCCGTCTGCCTGCTCCAGCTCTATAGCAGCGCGCAGTACGGTAACGTCATGGTGCAGCGGCTTTCCGCCGGGCTGGCGCAGCAGATTGCCGCTCGCGAGCCGCTGCTCAACGCCCGCGGCGAGGTCGATCGCGCGGCATTGAAACCACTATTTGACCGTCTGATGGTGTTTAACCCAAGCGTCGAGCTGTACCTCGTTTCGCCGGATGGCGAGCTGCTGGCGGATGCCGCGCCGCCGGGGCACATTAAACGCCAGCGCATTGCCATGGCGCCGGTGCAGGCGTTTCTCTCCGGCGGCGCGTGGCCGATTTATGGCGACGATCCGCGCAGCATGGACCAGCAAAAAGTGTTTAGCGCCGCGCCGCTACGCCTTGACGGCCAGCTACGTGGCTATCTTTATATTATTCTGCAGGGCGAAACGTTTAATGAACTGGCGCAGAGCGCCTGGCAGAAGACGCTGTGGAGCTTGCTGCTATGGACCCTGCTGCTGGTGGCGCTATTTGGCCTGTTGGCCGGCGGCCTGGCGTGGTACTGGGTAACGCGCCCGGTACGCCAGCTGACGGCGCTGGTGGCGGCGGGGGATAGCGACAGCATTCGCGCAATCAAAGCGCTGGCGGCGCAGGCGCCGGACCCGTATCCCGGAAATGAAGTGGCGCTGCTGCATAACCGTTTTATCGAACTGGCGCAGCAGATCGCCGGGCAGTGGGATCGGCTGGCTGATAGCGATCGTCAGCGCCGGGAGTTTATTGCCAATATTTCGCATGACCTGCGTACGCCGCTGACTTCGCTGCTGGGGTATCTGGAGACGCTATCGCTTAAGGATGATCGCCTGACGGCGCAGGAGCGCAAGCAGTATCTGAATATCGCGCTACGCCAGGGAAATAAAGTTCGTCATCTCTCACAACAGCTATTTGAGCTGGCGCGCCTTGAACATGGCGGTATTAAGCCGCAGCCGGAAAAGTTTATCCTTGCCGAGCTGATTCAGGACGTGGCGCAAAAATTCGATCTGGCGATTGCCACCCGCGAAATCCGTCTGCGCCTGGAATTGGCGTCAGGCTTGCCGTTAGTTGAGGCGGATCTTTCGATGATGGAGCGGGTATTAACTAATCTGCTGGATAACGCCATTCGCCATACTCCGCACGGGGGCGAAATTCGTCTCTCCTCGCGCCAGCAGGGGGCACAGGTGGTGGTTGAGGTGGCCGATAGCGGCCCGGGCGTCGCCGGTGAATTACGGGCCAATCTGTTTGAGCGGCCATCGGTACTGGAACCGGGGCAGCAGAGCGCCTCACGAGGCGGGCTGGGGTTGATGATTGTTCGGCGGATGCTGCAACTGCACGGGGGCGATATTCGCCTGCTGGAAGTACCGGCAGGGGCGTGTTTCCAGTTTACCCTGCCGCTGTAAGGGGGAGCGTTGCCGTTTGACCCGGCTCAGGCGGTTGCGCCGTAAGCCGGGAAGCGCAGGTCTTACTCCGGGAACCACTGGTTGCTAATTTTCTGGTAGGTTCCGTCAGCTTTAATCGCTTTCAGCGCGGCGTTGAGTTTTTCCAGCAGCGCTTTATTATCCGGGCGCACCGCAATGCCGAGACCGGTACCGAAGTACTGCGGGTCGGTCACTTTCGGCGTCGCCGCGCCTAACTGCGGGTTGGTCTTCAGCCATTCGTTGACCACCGCGGTATCGCCGAAGACGCCATCGATACGGCCGTTTTTCAGGTCGATAATGGCATTCTGATAGCTATCGTAAGCGACGGTTTTGACTTCCGGGTGCTTATCCTGCAGG
Source organism: Klebsiella sp. PK01 (assembly GCF_057624675.1). NCBI lineage: Bacteria > Pseudomonadati > Pseudomonadota > Gammaproteobacteria > Enterobacterales > Enterobacteriaceae > Klebsiella > Klebsiella sp. PK01. The sequence continues at coordinate 150,933 of NZ_JBYEZM010000007.1, read as the reverse complement.
TATTTCTGGTGCGTGGTGCCGTTTTCCATGCCGATACGCTTACCCTTCAGGTCATCAAAAGAGTGGTACGCGTCTTTTTTGGCGATCACCAGCGCCGAGTTGGCATAGTACGGGTCGGTAAACGCAACCTGTTTGCTACGCTCAGGCGTGATGTCCATGCCGGAAATTACCGCATCATACTTTTTAAATTTTAGCGCCGGGATCAGGCTGTCGAAAGCGTGGTTGGTAAAAGTACAGTCGGCCTGCATTTGCTTACACAGGGCTTTAGCCAGATCGAGATCGAAACCGACAATCTGGTTATTCGCATCCATGGATTCAAATGGCGGATAGGTCGCGGAAACGCCAAAGCTGATTTTTTCCGCGGCAGCGGCGCCAAAGGCGAAAGAGCTAAGCAGAGCGGCCAGAACTAACTTTTTCATAGTGGGACTCCCGTCGGTCAATCTTATGATGTTGTGCCGGTTTACGGCTGAAGTTCACAATGCCACTAAATGAATTTATATGCAATAAAGTTGTATGTTTATTTTATTTATTATAAAAAAAACGGGTAAGCATTGGCACTTACCCGTTTCATTATTTACTGTTTATGCATTTCGTAATGTTAGTTACGACGCTCGAAGGCCAGCGCTTTTCTTTCCACCAGACGCATCAGCAGCGTCAGCAGGCCGTTCACCACCAGATAAATGATACCGGCTGCGCCGAAGACCATCACGTCATAGGTGCGCCCGTACAGCAGCTGACCATGACCCATCACTTCCATCAGGGTGATGGTGTAAGCCAGCGAGGTGCTCTTAAAGACCAACACCACTTCGTTAGAGTACGAGGAGAGGGCGCGTTTAAAAGCATACGGTAGCAGAATCGCCAGCGTATCCTTCTTGCTCATCCCCAGCGCGCTGCAGGACTGCCACTGGCCGTCCGGAATGGCGCGGATGGCGCCGTAGAACAGCTGGGTAGTATAAGCCGCGCTGTTTAACGATAAGGCGATCAGCGCGCACAGCCAGGGCTCAGAAATCAGATGCCACAGCACCGGGTAATTCTGCAATGACGGGAACTGTCCTGGCCCGTAGTAGATCAGGAAGATCTGCACCAGCAGCGGCGTCCCGGTAAACAGGGTGATATAGCCGCGGACGATCCACACCACCACCGGCGTTTTTAACGTCAGGACGATGGTAAAGATCAGCGCCAGGATCAGCGCCACGACGATCGATGCCGCGGTCAGCGTCAGGCTAGTATGCAGCCCTTTCAGCAGTTCGGGTAAGTAATCGAGCATCAACCTGGTCTCCGTTCGAAGCGCGTCGCACGCTGGTCAATACGCTTGAGGATGTATTGACTCAACAGGGTGATGACGAGATAAATCGCTGCCGCAATGATGTACCAGTTAAACGGCTCCTGAGTACGGGTAGCAATACTTTTGGTTTGCAGCATCAGGTCGTTGACGCTGATAAGGCTGACCAGCGCGGTATCCTTCAGCAGCACCAGCCACTGGTTGCCCAGACCCGGCAGAGCATGGCGCCACATCTGCGGCATCACCAGGCGAAAGAATATCGCCGCCTTCGACAAACCCAGCGCTTGTCCGGATTCCCACTGCCCCTGCGGCACCGCTTTCAAGGCGCCGCGCAGGGTCTGCGAGGCATAGGCGGCATACAGTAGGGAAAGCGCAATGGCGCCGCAGAGGAACGGGCTGACGTCGAAATTCTCAATTTGCATCTGTACCGGAATCTGCACAAACCCAAGATTGAGAGTAAAACCGTCAGACAGCGTCAGCAGCAGCTGTGAGGAACCAAAGTAGATAAACAGCACCACCAGAATTTCCGGTAGGCCGCGTAAAATCGTGACGATGCCGGTCGCCAGCCATGCCACAGGACGCCATTTCACCGACTCCAGTACGGCGAAAAGCATCGCCAGCACCAGGCCGATGACCAGCGCGCAAACGGCAAGGCCGACGGTCATCCCGGCGGCGCTTGCTAATGGAAAAAATTCGTTCATTCAGCGTTACTTCTGGAACCATTTGCTATAGATGGTCTGGTACGTCCCATCTTTCTTCACTTTTTCCAGCGCAGCGTTAAATTTCTGCTGCAGCTCGGTATTGCCCTGACGAACCGCAATGCCGAGGCCGGTACCGAAGTAGTCTTTATCCGTCACTTTATCACCCACTGGCGCCAGCTTCGGATTGCTCTTCAGCCATTCGGTCACTACCGCCGTGTCGCCGAAGACGGCGTCAATGCGGCCGTTTTGCAGATCCAGTTTGGCATTCTGGTAGCTGTCGTAAGGAACGGTGGTGATTTCCGGATGCTTATCAGTGATGAATTTCTGGTGGGTAGTGCCGTTCTGCACGCCAACTTTTTTGCCTTTAAGCTGGTCAATGCCGGTGAACTTGCCCTGCTGGCCGACGAACAGCGCCGAGTTTTCATAATACGGGGTGCTGAACAGCACCTGTTTTTCACGCTCAGGGGTGATATCCATACCGGCCATGACGGCGTCGAAGCGGCGGAATTTCAGCCCTGGGATCAGACTATCAAAAGCCTGGTTAGTAAAGGTGCAGGTCGCGTCCATCTCTTTGCACAGCGCGTTAGCCAGATCGACGTCAAAGCCGACGATTTTGTTGTTGGCGTCTACCAGCTCAAACGGAGGGTAGGAGGCCTCGGTGGCGAAACGGATGGTCTGGGCTGCGGTAGCGGAAAGGCTCATGCCCGCGAGCAGAGCGGCAATCAGTACTTTTTTCATCGTTATTTCCCCGAAAACATCAATGTGAAAGATAGTTTTTAAAGGCGTCGGTTTGCGGATGCGTGAAGCAGTTAGCATCCCCTTGCTCAACGATATGCCCGTTTTCCATATACACCACGCGGCTGGCGGTTTTACGCGCCACTTCCACTTCGTGGGTAACGATAACCTGGGTGATTCCGGTCTCCGCCAGTTCGCGAATGATGCTGACGATCTGGGCAGTGATTTCCGGATCCAACGCGGCGGTGGGTTCATCAAATAGCAGCACCTGAGGCTCCATCATCAGCGCGCGGGCAATCGCTACGCGCTGCTGTTGACCGCCTGACAGATGCAGCGGATAGCGGTCGCTGTAAGGTTTAAGGCGTAAACGCTCGAGTAGTTTTTCGGCGCGCGCCAGCGCCTGATCTTTGGTTAAGCCCAGCACGCGGCACGGGGCTTCGATCAGGTTTTGCACCACGGTCAGGTGTGGCCACAGGTTGTACTGCTGGAAGACCATCCCGACATTCTGGCGCAGCTCGCGAATAGCTTTGTCAGACGGCGCTTTGGTGAAGTCGAATTGATTACCGGCGATGTTTAAGGTACCGGAACGCGGCATCTCCAGCAGGTTGAGTACGCGAAGCAGCGAGCTTTTACCGGCGCCGCTTGGGCCGAGGAGCACCAGCGTTTCCCCCTGCGGGCAATCCAGCGTGATGTCGAACAGCGCCTGGTGCGCGCCGTAGAAGCAATTAATGCCGTTTAGTTTAATACTCATCTGGGCAGTCTGATACGAATAGCTATTGAGGCCGCAAATAGTACCTTTGACAGAATAGTTATGCAATATTTATGCGTTAAAAGTTAAATGTAAACCACATTTATCACTAAAGTTAGCACAAAATATGGGTTCGTGTGGTAGGGGGGAACAAATGTCGGCATTACCGCACGGAATACCGACATTTTACCGGGGTTATCGTTTCAGCGGGGTGGCTTTAACGCCGAAATCAGCGTTTCTCAAGACTCTGACGCAGCGTACCCGCCGGAGCGTGGCTGTTTATGCCAAGGTAGCGGACATCGTCAACCGCCCAGCACTGGCCTTCCTGAATCATCAGCACTTCATCTTTCCAGCTCTGCGTACCCTGTTTCGATTCGACGCGCAGCGGAATATTGCGCGCATCGCGGTTCGGGATGGTCGAGGCGCTGGCGACGTCGGCGCTATCCGCCGGGGTGGAGCTGCTGGAGAATGGATTTGATTGCAGCAGCGCGTTACGCGATGGATCCTGACGGGCGTCGTTCAGCAGTTTAGCCAGATCGTCGCTCAGATACGGGCGCAGCGCGGTGAGATCGTTATTTCGGTGCTGGATTTGATAATCATAGAACTGCTGCGCTACCTCGTCCGGGCCGCCCTCGATGCAGGAACCGCTGCGGGTGCCGTTGTCTTTATAAGCCGGGGTCACGGTGGTACAGGCGCTCAGCGCCAGTGCGCAAGGCAAAACAAGTGCAAGAATGTTGTAGCGCATGATGATTTCCTTATGAACTCACTACGTTGTTAGATTCTGCTAAAGCATAGCGTAAGCGCGCCAATTGTACTTGACGCAAAGAGCTAAGACCTTGATGTGACAACGACCATCGGCTGCCCGCGCTGTTTGCGCAGGCAGCCGGCGCATCAGAACTGATAACTATAGTTGACGCTGGCGAACCACAGGTAAGGGTGATCGTAGCTGCCGGCGATGAGTTCCGGTGATTTTACGTGGGAAGATTGCATGTGCAGATAAGAGACCGCGACGCCGATATTGCTGGCGGGGGTTATCTGGTATTGCGCGCCGGTGGCGAAGCGCCATTCATCGCCGGTTGGCAGGGAAAGCGCCGTGTCGCTTTGCGAATCATAAACCGTACTGTCGAAACCGACACCGGCGTTCAGACGCCACTGCTCGGTCGGCCGGTACTGTACGCCGACGGCGGTATGCCAGGAGTCCTTCAGGCGGTTATTTTTACTACTTTCGTGACCGGCAACGGTGATTTGCGGGCTGCCGAACTGGCTCCAGTCCTGCCAGCCGAGATCGCCCATCACCGACCACTGTTTATTGATGTCATGCACCAGGCTGAGCATGATCTGCTGCGGCGCGCGGACCTGGGCGGAGATAGGCAAATCATACGAAACGTTCGGTAAATTGGGGAAACGCGCTTTCCCCTTAACGTTAAAGTCATAATCGGTTTTACTGTTCCAGGTGATGCCAGCGCGGGTCTGTTCGGTTAACTGCATCAGCAGACCCAGACGGTAGCTCATCGCCCAGTCATGGTCTTTATCTTTCTCGTCATTACCGTCGACGTTACGCGTCAGCGATAAATAACCATAGTTCAGGTTGGCGGAGGCGCCGACAGAGAGACGATCGTTAAGTTTCCACGCCAGCGACGGGCTCAGCGTCATCGCCACCATGGTGCTTTTCTTGATAAGACGATCGCCGGCCCAGTTGCCAAAATCGATGCCTAAACCGTAGTTGCCGTACAGGCCGATCCCGGCATACACCTCATCATTAATCTTCTGCGCATAAAAGCCGCTGGCGTTAGGAAACAGATTCATCACGTTTCCAGGGCTATTGCCGCCGTGGTCATTATTCATCTGATAGGAGATATCGCCGCCCATCAGTTGCGCGCCGCCGGTAAACATATGGTCAGGCAACCGGGTCATGCCGGCAGGATTGGTGACGATGGTGGAGGCATCCTGCGCGCGGGCGGCCTGGCCTGCGCCTGCCAGGCCGACGTCTTCGGTGCCGATTTCATAAAAATAGAGCGCGCTGGCATGGGTAAAGCCAGAGCAGAGCAACCCAGAAATAAGAAATGCGATTTTTTTCATTTGCCACCTGCGGTAATTTAAACGCGAGCATCTTCTTATGCCCAAAAGTATAGAGGACATCTCTTTTTGGCGTCGAATTTATACTGATAGTCCAGGGGGATATATTGCGAGTCCGATAACGGAGTGGATTAACTATTTTAGACGTTATCCGGATTAGCATCCTGATGAAGGCGCATATTTGATATGACTAGTCGCGGATGGTAAATGAGAAAGGCGTATAAAAATAAATGTTCGCAGGAAAATTAAAAAGAAGCATTATCATCCTCAGATGATAATGCTCTTATAATGCGAAAAACTAATTATTTCTTCTTATAGATATTCGCGGATACGTGCAGTTTCTTGTCGGTATTGCCGGAAGAGAGAACTACAACGTCAGCGCCTTTTTCATCGGCTTTTTTGATCAGTTCTTCGCGCGCATCGCTTGGCGCAGTTTGACCGGTAGAGGAGATGGTACCAATTTTGTGGTATTGACCCTGTACTTTAGCGAAATCTTCTTTGCTCAGAATTTCTGCAGAAAATGCGTTCGCGGTTAAAAACAATGCTGCACCTGCCACTAAAGCTGCATATTTCATATTATTAATCTCCATTGTTTATCTTGCTATCATCATGCCCTTGTTTTAACTAACCAATGAGCGCCATCAGATTGAATCAAGCCCGTCTTTTTTTCAAGCGAAATGCTGCATTTTTATGACCTTTAATTAACGATTTTTTAAAGAAAAGATGACGTGGTTCTCATTGATAACGCTTGCTTTTTATTGCGCAATAGACTGTATCGGGGCGTAAGATCTTTTTCATCTGTCGTTAGCTGAAAATGACGTTAAGCGGCGAGTGGCTGAAGCGGCCGGCAACAGACATTCCCGGATTGATGGTTTATCATATAGAAAAGTTACCGCGGGCAGCTTAACGCATTGTCCAGATGCTGAAAAAGGAGTAGCTATGCCGACAGAACAACGGCTGGATCCGCGCGAAAATCGAACGATGCTGTGGGCCAGTCGCGAAAATGTGCAAAAACACGCGCTGTCGCGCAGCATGCCGTGGCTGGCGTTCGTCAATATTGCCTTTGCCTTGATGGTCATCTTCCGCAACGTTCTGTTCACCGAGTTCAATCATCAAAGATTGACTAATCCAGATATTATCCCTTATCTGGAGATGGCGCTTGGGGTCATTATCGTTTTCTCGCTGGCGCTTTGCGTGATGGTTATCTCCGGGCGAATATTAAGTGGTATTTATGCCACTAAAGTGATTTCTGCTATCTTATTGATCCTCAGCTTATGTTGGGCGATGAGTAGTTACTGTTTCATCATTTTATGGTCGCTACCGTTCGCCTGGCCGCTGCTGGTTATTTTAATGACCACCGGTCTTGCCGCGCTCTATTATTTCCCGGTGGGCCTTGTAGCTTACCTTGTTCCTTTATGGGGTACTTCATTACTCGCTGGGGTGCAAATACATCACGGCGTCGATTTACGTTTTTTAATTCTTTGGGTAATTTGTACCGCTATTATGGTATACGGCCGTCAGATATTACAGCGCTGGTATGATGAAGCCTGGAATACCCATCAGGAGAATATGCAACTGATTAACCGGCTGGAAAACATGGCTAATCAGGATGCGTTGACGGCGACGGCTAACCGTCGGGCGCTGGACAATTTTTTGGCTCAGGCCTGGGAACGGAAAGAGCCGCTGGCGCTGATCATTCTCGATGTCGACTTTTTTAAACGTTATAACGACCACTACGGTCACCAGGCCGGTGATTACTGCCTCTCCTGCATCGCCTCAGTGCTGAAGATGTCGGTGCGCGCGCAGGATGATATGGTGGCGCGCTATGGCGGCGAGGAGTTTGTGATTGTCCTGCCGCTGCAATCATTAGATAGCGCTACGGCGGTGGCGCAGCGGATCCAACAGAAAATTCGCGAAGCGGCGCTGCCGCATGCCAAATCCGATGTTGGGCCGCTGGTGACGGTCAGTATGGGGATTGTCGCTTCAGAGGGAGGCACCCCGCCTTCAGAGTTGATCGCGCAGGCGGATGCGGCGCTGTATAATGCTAAGCAAGAAGGGCGTAATCGATGGTCTTATTAGGAAAGCGCATTATCCAGCTTGCGCTTGCCGCGTTGCTGCTGGCAGGCTGTGCGCAGGAGCAGGGCATTGTCGACAAACAGGGTTATCAGCTGGATACCCGTCATCCGGCGCAGGCGGCTTATCCTCGTATTAAGGTCCTGGTCATTCACTATACCGCCGATAACTTTGATGTCTCGTTGGCGACCCTGACCGATAAAGAGGTCAGTTCGCACTATTTAATTCCCGAGCAGCCGCCGCTGCGCCACGGTAAACCGCGTATCTGGCAACTGGTGCCGGAGGAAGATTTAGCCTGGCACGCCGGCATCAGCTTCTGGCGCGGCAGCACGCGGATCAACGATACGTCGATTGGTATTGAGCTGGAAAATCGCGGCTGGCAAAAAAACGGCGATATAAAAAGTTTTACCCCATTTAATCCAGCGCAAATTGCAGCGCTTATCCCGCTGGCGAAAGATATCATCGCCCGCTATCACATTCAGCCGCAGAACGTCGTCGCCCATGCCGATATCGCGCCGCAGCGTAAGGACGACCCCGGCCCGCTGTTCCCGTGGCGAGCGCTGGCGCAGCAGGGGATTGGTGCCTGGCCCGATGATGCGCGTGTCGCCTTTTATCTGCAAGGGCGCCCGAGCTGGCAGCCGGTCGATCGCGGCGAATTGTTAGACCTGCTGTCGCGCTACGGCTATCAGGTCACTCCGGAGATGACCCCGGCGCAGCAAAAACGGGTGATCATGGCTTTCCAGATGCACTTCAGGCCATCACGCTGGGACGGCGTGGCCGATGCGCAAACGCAGGCCATCGCCGAGGCGTTGCTGGAAAAATATGGGCAGGGGTGAACATTTGGCAGCAAACAGGATGGTTTGCTGCCGTAATCGACGGTTTTAATCGTGCAGTTTACCGTGGTCTTTTAACCACGCTGCGGTGCGCGAAACGCCCTCATCCAGGGTAACGATCGGCTGATAGCCAAGTTCCTGCTGGGCGCGGGAGATATCGAGGGTAAAGTCGAAATTGAGCTTTGAGACGCCGTAATGGGTGAAGGCCGGTTCTTTTGCCGATTTATTACCGAAATGCTCCATGCTACGGGCGATAATATCCAGCATCGGATAGGGCACCGAACGGATTCGGCACTTGATGCCCAGCTCGTCAATAAGCTTCTGCACAATGCTTCGCAGCGTCCGCGGCTCGCCGTTGCTGATATTCCACGCCCGCGCGGAAGGTAAGTGGTCGCACTGCGGCTGACTGGCCAGCCACATCGCATGCACCGCATTTTCGTAGTAGGTCATATCCACCAGCGCGTTACCGCCGCGCGGCAGGAGCACGCTGCCGTAGTGGCGCATCATCTGCACCATTCGCGGAATAAAGACCTTATCATGCGGCCCGAACAGGCTTTGCGGGCGCAATATCGTAAAGCGGGTATGCGGGTTCGCCTGCGCCAACAGATTGATAACCTCTTCGCTGGCCGCCTTGCTGCGGGCGAATTCATTGGCGAAGCGGTGCGGGCGGAAATCTTCCTGAATATCGCGATGGTGGTGATAATCGAAATAGAGCGAAGGCGATGAAATATGGACGAAATTGCGTACGCCCCAGGCCACGGACCATTCGCCAAGGCGGCGCGTTGCGCGAACGTTGGCTAAATCGAAGGCTTGCTGGGTTCCCCACGGCGAGGTAAAGCTGGAACAGTGCCATAGCGTATCGATACCGGCGAGCATCACTTTAGCCTGCGAAGAGACCAGTTCGGTTAGATCAGCGGGAATAAACTCCGCGCCCATTTTGCTCAGAAGCTTACCCATCGCTTCGTTGCGCCCGGTCGCTCGCACGCTGATGCCCTTGTTGCGCAGATATTCCACCGCATTACGGCCTAATCCGCTGGTCGCACCGGTAACCAGTACCTTCATATCAATCTACTGTCCCAGAAAAGAATTTCGTGCGCATTTTTCCGTGATTCTCCCGAGTATGCAATGAGAATCATGAAAGAATAACGCTTAATCTTCGTTTTTGCTTGTGATTTGCTCGGCCTGGCGGGCGATGCGTCGCGCCATGCCGCGAAAAATAAACAGATGCGCCGGGATCATCAGCAGCCAGTAGAACAGGCCGGGCATGCCGTGTGGATGCCACCAGGCGCGAACGTCGAGCTCGCGATGGTCGCCTTTATCGCGAATGGTAAAGCTTAAACGACCAAGACCGGGAGCTTTCATGCCAAACAATAGGGTTAACTGTTGTTCTTCTTCCACAATAATCACTTTCCAACTGTCGACCGTATCGCCGGTTTGCAGATAGTCATGCCGCGGTCGCCCTTTGGCCAGGCGGTGGCCGACCAACAGGTCCATAGCGCCGCGGATTTTCCACAGGATATTGCCGAAGAAGTACCCCTCTTTGCCGCCGATTTGGTTCACCACTCGCCACAGCGCCTTACGGCTCGCCCGGGTGCTAACGGTGCAGCCTGCCTGCTTGGGGTAGTAGCCATACTCCGGCCGCCAGCGGGCGAAAGCCTGAGCGTCGTAGCCCCAATCGCTGGAGTTCACCAGCTGTTCTTCCTCTTTCAGGGTACGACGCACCGCCTGATCGAAGGGAATCAAGGTTTGCGGGATCAGCGCGCGTAGCGAACGATCGTCGGCGATCAGATCGTGCTTGAGCCCCTGAATCAGCGCTTTAGCGATGGTGGGGGGCACCGAGGTGATAACGTTGAGGAACCACACCGAAATCCAGCGGGTCGGAAAGGGGATAGGGATCAACAGGCGATGCTTACCGCTGACCGCCATAAAATGGGTGAACTGCTGCTGATAGCTGAGAACATCCGGTCCGGCGGCCTCGAAAACGCGGTGTTCACGGGCCGGATGGTTGAGTAACTCCACCAGATAGTAGAGCAGGTTTTCCAGCGCGATGGGCGTGGTGCGCGATCGAACCCAGCGCGGCGGCGTCAGCACCGGCAGGTTGTAAACCATGTCGCGCATCACTTCAAAAGCGGCGGATCCGGCGCCGACGATGATACCCGCCCGTAACTCGGTGACGGGGATCCCTGACTCGCGTAGAACATCGGCCGTCACCTGGCGGGCGCGCAGATGGTCGGACTGCTCCTGCGCCGGAGCCTGCAGCGAGCTGAGAAATATCACCTGGCGCACCGGCGTCTGACGCAAAGCATCGCGCACGTTAACGGCGACCCGGCGTTCATGAGCGATGAAATCACCGCCTTCGCCCATGCCATGCACCAGGTAGTAAAGGGTATCGACCCCGCGAAGCAGAGCAGGGAGATCCTGCGGCTGATTGAGGTCGATAGCGTGGCAGGTGACGCCGGGAAGATCGAGCTTCTGCAGCCTGTCGATATGGCGTGCCGCCGCCAACACCGGATAATCTCGCGCGCTTAATTCGCGCACCAGATGCTGGCCAATATAGCCGCTGGCGCCAAGCACCAGAATAGATTGCGACACGCCTGACTCCTTAGCGTTGTAAAAAGGCTTGCCAGTGACCGACCACTTCCGTCAACTGCTGGCGGTTAACATCGAGATGCATGACCAGACGCACGACAGGCGAGGCGTTGATCAACACGTCGCGGGCCTGCAGGAATTCGCCGAGCGCCCGAGCCTGCTCCTCACCGACGCGCACGAACAGCATGTTGGTGTCGTGGCGCATCACGTCAGCGCCGACGGCGCGAAGCTGTTCCGCCATCCACGCGGCGTTGTCGTGATCCTCCTGCAGACGGGAAACGTTATTCTGCAGAGCATACAGACCGGCGGCGGCCAGAATGCCTGCCTGACGCATCCCGCCGCCGACCATTTTACGCCAGCGAATGGCGCGGCGGATGTACGCTTCGTTGCCCAGCAGCAGAGAACCGACCGGCGTACCGAGCCCTTTTGACAGGCAAATGGTGAACGAATCGCAGTACTGCGCGATATCGCGCAGCTCGCAGCCGTACTCTACAACGGCGTTGAAGATACGCGCCCCATCGACGTGTAGCGCCAGATTGCGCTGGCGGGTGAACGCCCATGCCTCTTGCAGATAGCCACGTGGCAGCACCTTACCGTTGTGCGTGTTCTCCAGGCTTAACAGGCGGGTGGGGGCGAAATGGATATCGTCGGGCTTAATTTTGGCCGCGACTTTATCCAGCGGCAGCGAACCGTCCGCCGCGGCATCGATCGGCTGCGGCTGAATGCTGCCCAGCACCGCAGCACCGCCGGCTTCATACAGATAGTTATGCGCGCCCTGGCCGACGATGTACTCTTCGCCGCGCTGACAGTGGCTAAGCAGGCCAACGAGGTTGGCCTGGGTGCCGGTAGGCAGAAACAGCGCCGCCTCTTTACCTGCGAGCTCAGCGGCATAGCGCTGGAGTTCATTGACGGTCGGGTCGTCGCCATACACATCGTCCCCGACAGGGGCGGCCATCATGGCCTCCAGCATGGCGCGCCCGGGGCGGGTTACGGTATCACTGCGAAGATCTATCACGGCATATCCTTGTTCTGATTCAGGGTGATAGCATTGTTTTACCTGAGCCAGTTGGTTTTCGCTAGTTCAATGACTTCGTCTCCGCGTCCGCTGATGATCGCGCGCAGCATATACAGGCTAAAGCCTTTAGCCTGCTCCAGCTTAATTTGCGGCGGGATAGCAAGCTCTTCCTTAGCGACAACTACATCGACTAATACCGGACCGTCGGTGCTAAAGGCGGTCTGCAGCGCCTCATCAACCTCAGAGGCTTTCTCGACGCGTATCCCTTTGATCCCGCAGGCTTCGGCAATGCGGGCGAAGTTGGTGTCGTGCAGTTCGGTTCCATCGGTCAGATAGCCGCCGGCTTTCATCTCCATCGCCACGAAGCCGAGAATGCTGTTATTAAAAATGACGATTTTTACCGGCAGCTTCATCTGCGCCAGCGATAAAAAGTCACCCATCAGCATGCTGAAGCCGCCATCACCGCACATCGCGATGACCTGGCGATGCGGCGCGGTCGCCTTGGCGCCAATAGCCTGCGGCATGGCGTTGGCCATCGAGCCGTGGTTAAACGAACCCAGCAGGCGGCGTTTGCCGTTCATTTTCAGATAGCGCGCCGCCCAGACGGTAGGGGTACCGACGTCGCAGGTAAAGATCGCGTCGTCGTCGGCAAAGCGGCTTATCTGCTGCGCCAGATACTGGGGATGGAGCGCTTTCTCGCTGGGTTTGGCGAGATCGTCAAGCCCTTTACGCGCTTCGCGATAGTCCTCCAGCGCTTTATCGAGGAAGCGGCGATCGGTTTTCTCTTCCAGCAGCGGCAGCAGCGCTTTCAGGGTCGATTTGATATCGCCCACCAGCGCCATATCCACCTTACTGTGCGCGCCGATGCTACCGGGGTTGATGTCGATCTGGATAATTTTGGCGTCGGTGGGATAGAACGCGCGATAGGGGAACTGGGTGCCGAGCAGGATCAGCGTGTCGGCGTTCATCATGGTATGGAAACCGGAAGAGAAGCCGATAAGCCCGGTCATGCCAACATCGTAAGGATTATCGTATTCGACGTGCTCTTTACCGCGCAGAGCATGGACGATAGGGGCCTTAATTTTCGCCGCAAACTCCACCAGCTCCTGGTGCGCGCCGGCGCAGCCGCTGCCGCACATCAGGGCAATATTACTCGAGTAACGGATAAGCTGCGCCAGCTTGTGCAACTCTTCGTCCGCCGGGGTGACCGTGGGCTGCGGCGCATGATACCAGTGGCTGCTGGCGCTTTCCGGAGCCGGTTTCAGCGCTACGTCGCCGGGCAACACAACTACCGAAACGCCGCGGTTAATGACCGCCTTACGCATGGCGATAGCCAACACCTGCGGAATTTGCTCCGGAGTGGAGACCAGCTCGCAGTAGTGGCTGCATTCGCGGAACAGCTCTTGTGGATGGGTTTCCTGGAAATAACCGCTGCCGATTTCGCTCGAGGGAATATGGGCGGCGATGGCCAGCACCGGTACGTGGTTGCGATGGCAATCGAACAAACCGTTAATCAGATGAAGGTTGCCCGGCCCGCAGGAACCGGCGCACACCGCCAGCTCGCCGGTGAGTTGGGCTTCGGCACCGGCGGCAAAGGCGGCAACCTCTTCATGCCGGGTCGGCATCCATTCGATGGTCCCCATGCGGTTTAAACTGTCGCTCAAGCCGTTGAGGGAATCCCCGGTTACGCCCCAAATACGTTTAACGCCAGCTTGTTCAAGGGTTTTTGCAATATATGACGCCACGGTCTGTTTCATGGTTTTCCATCTCCTTTTTGTGATAACGCTATCAAGCTTAGATGAAACTACAGGTCGCGTTGCCGATTGCCCCTTATTTTTCGCTGGTTTTATTGGCGGAATATTGCGCATACTCTGGGAACACATAGGGTGTAAAACAGGAAGCACATCAAATGGTTAAGGGATTGTTAAACACAGTAAATAAAACGCTATCGCATGAAGATGCCGGTAAACTCTTGTTACGACTTGCCGTTGGCGGCTTAATGTTGTTTCACGGTCTGCATAAGCTAATCGACGGCGTGGATGGCATCAGCGGGATGCTGGTCGCGAAAGGGCTACCGGGGTTCATTGCCTACGGCGTGCTGGTGGGGGAAGTCGTCGCGCCTTGTTTACTTATTCTTGGCGTCTTGACGCGCCCGGCGGCGCTGATGTTGGCGTTCACCATGGCGGTCGCCTGGTTGATGGTTGGGACGGGTAAAACTTTCGCGCTGGATGCCGTCGGCGCATGGGCGATTGAAAGCCTGGTCTATTTCTTTATCGGCGCGTTGGCGATTGCGCTATTAGGGGCTGGGCGTTATTCGTTGGCCGGTCAGTCGGCCTGGCGGTAAAAAAGTGCCGGATGGCGGCATTAATGCCGCCATCCGGCCTACGGTCCGTGCGGCCTGCCTTTAATTTATTCACCACGCTGGCTGACACTATTGGTGCTGGTGATCTCAAAATCCCCCGGTGGCGCTACCGCTTACCGGGGCTACAGCACGATGCGATTTGGTAGCCCGGAGAAGGCGCAACGCGCCGCGTCCGGGAAAACCCTTAAAAAAGTTGCAAACCGATAACAGTGCGGCCTGCCTTTAATTTATTCACCATGCTGGCTGAAACTGTCGGTGTTGGCGGCCTCAAAATTGCTGAGACGTTCCCGGAAGGCCGGGGCAGCCCGCATGGATGCGGGCTGAGGGCCGTGTTTTGCAAGGACGCTGCCTCGGCCCGACCCGAAGCCTGCAGGGATAAGTCGAAGGTACCACGAAGTGGCGATTTTGGCGGCCAGAGCCCGGGGGTACAGGGGGCGGCGGCGACTGGCCGCCCCCTGTACGCTCCCTGCGCCATGAGGGGCATAACGCAGAAGAAATATCGGAGCGCAATGTGCTCAGAATTAGCACTAAGCACATGTTTTCCCCGACCAAAACCGTTGCAAACCGATAACAGTATCTACGGCCCTGTAGCCCCGGTAAGCGCTAGCTCCACCGGGGATTTTGACCTCAGGCGAGAACCAGATCGCTCTGCGGGTGGCAGGAACAGGCCAGCACGTAGCCATCGGCGATTTCCGCATCGGTCAGCGTCATGGTGCTGGTAACGCTGTATTCGCCGGCGACCACTTTGGTTTTGCAGCAGCCGCAGACGCCAGCGCGGCAGGCGACGGTCACCGGTACCTTATTGCTTTCCAGCGCTTCCAGCAACGTGGTGCCGACCGGTGCGTAGAACGTTTTCGCCGGCTGCAGCTTAGTGAATTTCAATCCGTCGGTAGCGGCTTCCGCCACCGGGGTAAAGAACTTCTCTTTAAAGAAATGCGTCACGCCAAGCGCCCTCACTTCCTGTTCCACCATCTCCATATAAGGCGCCGGGCCGCAGGTCATCACGGTACGGCTGGCTAAATCCGGCACGCTTTGCAACAGCTCGCGGGTGAGGCGCCCGGCGATAAAGTCCGGCGTCGCGTCGTTTTCCGCCACCAGCGTGACCGGGTATTGACGCCACTCTTCGGCAAAAATCACATCCTTCGGCGAACGCACGTTAAAGATAACCTGCACATCCGCCTGCGGGCGGTACTTCGCCAACCAGCGGCGCATCGACATAATCGGCGTCACGCCGCAGCCGGCGGCCAGCATCAGAAAACGATCGCTTGTTTTATCTTCACAGGTAAATTCGCCCATCGCATCCGACAGCCAGATATAGTCGCCGCGTTTTACGTCGCGGGTTAACCACTGTGAGCCTGCGCCATCATCAATACGACGAACGGTCAGCGTAATGTATTCACTGACCCCGGGCGTTGAGGAGAGCGTGTAGGCGCGCAGCGTATCCGCCGAATGGCGCACGCTAACCAGCGCGTACTGCCCGGCGCGATAGGGATAGTAGTCGTGGCACAGCAACGAAATCGTCCATACGTCCGGCGTTTCCTGCTGAATATGATGAACCTGCATTCGCCACGGGCACTGTTGAGTTGGCATTGTCATGCGGTGACTCCTTATGCGCTCAGCAACTGCTGCATATCTTGTTCTACGGTAGTGACGGAACGCAGACCGAACTTCTCGTTGAGGACAGCCAGCAGGTCCGGGGTGAAGAAGCCTGGCGCGGTCGGGCCGGTGACGATGTTTTTCACCCCGAGCGACAGCAGCGTCAGCAGGATGACGATGGCTTTTTGTTCGAACCAGGAGAGCACCAACGATAGCGGCAGATCGTTTACGCCACAGCCCAGTTTTTCCGCCAGCGTTACCGCGAGAATAATCGCCGAGTAGGCATCGTTACACTGACCGGCGTCGACCAGACGCGGCAGGCCTTCGATATCGCCGAAATCCAGTTTGTTGAAGCGGTATTTACCGCATGCGAGAGTCAAAATCAGGCAGTCGTCCGGTACGCTGGTGGCGAAATCAGTGAAGTAGTTACGTTCGCCGCGCGCGCCGTCGCAGCCGCCGACGAGGAAGATGTGGCGCAGTTTTTCACGGCTGACCAGATCAATTAGCGTATCCGCCGCGCCGAGCAGCGTCTGGCGGCCGAAGCCGACGGTGATCAGATGCGGGATTTCGCTATACGGGAAGCCGGCCATTTGCTGCGCCTGGGTGATAACCGGGGAGAAATCTTCGCCTTCCAGATGGTTGACGCCCGGCCAGCCGACGATGCTGCGGGTCCAGATGCGATCGTCGTAAGCGCCGACGGTCGGGTCGATGATGCAGTTGGAGGTCATTACGATGGGGCCCGGGAAGCGGGCGAATTCAACCTGCTGGTTCTGCCAGCCGCTGCCGTAGTTACCGATCAGGTGTTTGAACTTACGCAGTTCCGGATAACCGTGCGCCGGCAACATTTCGCCGTGGGTATAGACGTTAACGCCGGTACCTTCGGTCTGCTCCAGCAGGTTATAAAGATCTTTCAGATCGTGGCCGGAGATCAGGATGCACTTACCTTCGGTGGCTTTAACGTTGACCTGAGTCGGCGTCGGGTGGCCATATTTCGTGGTTTCACCGGCGTCGAGGATGCTCATCACTTTGAAGTTCATCTGGCCGATTTCCATCGAACATTCCAGCAGAGCGTTCATATCGGCAGGCCAGGTCCCCAGCCACGCCATGATTTTATGGTACTGGGCGTAAATGTCGTTGTCGTACTGGCCGAGCACGTGCGCGTGTTCCATATAGGCCGCAGCGCCTTTCAGGCCGTACAGGCACAGCAGGCGCAGGCCGAGGATATTTTCACCGATCGCGGCCTTGTCTTTATTTGGCGTATAGTCCGCCGCCTGACGTTGCAGATCGCCCAGATCATCGCTAACCAGCTGCAGATCGGCGACCGGGCTGTCGACGGCGGCGTTGGCGTCAATATTCAGGCATTGTGCTTTCAACGCCTCGCGCATCGCGATCGCCTGACGGGCGTAGCCGACGATACGCGGCGAGTCGAAGTTCACGTTGGTCAGAGTAGAGAAGAACGCCCGCGGGGCGAAATTATCCACCTCATGATCGATGATGCCGTATTCACGTGCCTTAACGGCCCATGCGGATAGGCCCTGCAGCGAAGCAATCAGCAGATCCTGTAAATCGGAGGTTTCAGCGGTTTTACCGCACATACCCTGCGCGTAAGAACAGCCATTTCCTGCCGGCGTACGGATAGTTTGTTCACATTGCACACAAAACATGATCACACCCTTTAAAGTTATATTTTAGATACATGTTTAAGGTTATGCCTGTGGCTGTACGGAGAAAAGGTATTTCTGACACAACTTAAAGGGAGATTGATTTAGCGCAATTTTGGCGGTAGGGATCTACCGCCACAGGGGGATCAGGCTGAGAAGAACGCCATCAGCACCGGCACCAGCAGGCTGAGGATAAAACCGTGTACGATGGCTGCAGGCACGATTTCCACGCCGCCGGAGCGCTGTAGCACCGGCAGAGTAAAGTCCATCGAGGTTGCGCCGCACAACCCAAGCGCGGTGGAGCGGCTACGCATTACCATGCCCGGGATCAGCATAATAGCCAGCAGCTCACGGGCCAGATCGTTAAAGAATGTGGCGCTGCCTATGACCGGACCGTAGGATTCGGTCATCAGGATCCCCGAAAGGGAGTACCAGCCGAATCCGGACGCCATCGCCAGACCGGTTTTAATGGGCAGACCAAGAATAAGGGCATTAATCACTCCGCCAAATAATGAACTGCCTGCGACCACTACCGCGACAATCATGCCACGACGATTAAGGACTATTTGCCGTAATGTCATTCCATTATTACGTAGCTGAATACCGATAAGGAATAATAAGAAAATTAAAGTATATTCGCTGGCTTCGGTCGCATGTTGTAAAAAAGAGAGGCCGCTTAACCCCAACAGAAAACCAATTAGCACGACGCCAAGCAGCTGCAGCGACTCGAGAGCCATCGCCAGGCGCGAGGGTAATTTTTCAGGACGATGCTTAACCCGCCACGGCATTTTTTTATCCAGCCATAGCAGTGCTGCAATATTGCACAGAATAATTACCACAATGCTGACCGCGGAGTAATGCAGTATTGATAACAGATTGCTGCTGAGATTATCGAGGAAGGCAAGGCTAATCCCCATGAAAAAGAGGATGACGTAAACAATCCAGCTAAGCAGCCGGGTAATCAGTTTCAGTGCGGAAGGGTGACGCAGAGGAATCAGATAGCCGACAATCAACGGCAGCAGAATGATTAATAGTCCCGAAAACATGAACGGCAAGGTCCTTGCAAATTAAGAATAGCGCCAATGACACTACCCAATTCGCCAGGCCGAGTAAAGCTGTCGGCAAAAAGAAAAAGCCCGGCATCGCCGGGCTTCTTGCGAGGATTAGTCGCGTTTTTCGAGCAGGGTGCGGTACAGCACGCCGCCGAGGATACCACCGATGATTGGCATCACCCAGAACAGCCACAGCTGCTGCAGCGCCCAGCCGCCCTGGAAGATAGCGACCGCGGTGCTACGCGCCGGGTTTACGGACGTGTTGGTGACCGGAATGCTAATCAGGTGAATGAGGGTCAGCGCCAGGCCGATGGCGATCGGCGCAAAGCCCGCCGGGGCGTTTTTATCGGTCGCACCGTGGATAACCAGCAGGAATCCGCAGGTCAGCACGATTTCGATAACGATAGCGGACAGCATCGAATAGCCACCCGGGGAGTGTTCGCCGAAACCGTTTGAAGCGAAGCCGCTCGCGGCAGCGTCAAAACCGGCTTTACCGCTGGCGACAACGTACAGCACCGCGGCGGCAATAATACCGCCGACCACCTGGGCGATAATATAACCGATGACGTCTTTAGCCGGGAAACGACCGCCGGCCCACAGACCTAAAGTGACCGCCGGGTTAAAGTGACCGCCGGAAATATGACCCACGGCAAAAGCCATGGTTAATACGGTTAAACCGAAGGCCAGGGCAACGCCGGCAAAACCAATTCCCAATTCCGGGAACGCTGCTGCCAGCACTGCGCTGCCGCAGCCGCCGAATACGAGCCAGAATGTGCCGAAGCACTCTGCTGCTAATTTTCTGAACATAACCACCTCAAATAATAATGTAAACGAACACGTTATGACGTGCCGGTCTTTATTTATCGACGCAAAGGATGACGATAAAAATAAAGCGTCGCTATTTTAGGGACGAACGCCACCCTCGGACTAGTTAAATAAATTGATGTAATTTGATTTAGAGCAATGAGATGATTTTCCTTTCACCATGCATGATTTATGCAAGTGTAGAACACAACGCTGAAAAATAAACTACTACCGAAGATGAATTAATTTATTAATTATATGAAATCAAGAGCCGATACCTTACAAACTCATTTGCTTCTTGATTCCATTGTCGGCGTGGGAAGCAGGGGGTGCCATGTCGTCTGCGCCTCGCTATACTGCTGATTACTGAAGGAGAATGTGGGCCAGGCGGAGGGGATATGCATCTTGAGCGTGTAGAGATCGTCGGATTTCGCGGTATCAACCGTTTATCGTTGATGCTCGAGCAAAACAATGTGCTAATCGGCGAAAACGCATGGGGTAAATCCAGCCTGCTGGACGCTCTGACGCTGCTTTTATCGCCTGAGTTTGACCTGTACCATTTCGTGCGCGATGACTTCTGGTTTCCCCCCGGCGATATTCAGGGGCGGGAGCATCATCTACATATCATTTTAACTTTCCGCGAGAATGAACCCGGGCGCCATCGCGTGCGCCGTTTTCGTCCGCTTAGCGATTGCTGGGTGCCGTGCGATGACGGCTATCAGCGTATTTTCTATCGCCTTGAGGGCGAGCTGGCGGATGACGGCAGCGTGATGACCCTGCGTAGTTTTATTAACTGCCAGGGAGAGGCGCTGGAGCTGCATGATATTGACGATCTGGCGCGCCACCTGGTACGCCTGATGCCGGTGCTGCGCCTGCGCGACGCCCGCTTTATGCGCCGAATTCACAACGGTACCGTGCCGCATTCGCCGCAAATTGAAATTACCGCCCGGCAGCTGGATTTTCTCTCCCGCGAGCTGGTTAATCACCCGCAAAATCTCACCGATGGGCAAATCCGCGAAGGGCTGTCGGCGATGGTGCAACTGCTAGAACATTATTTCGCCGAGCAGAGCAGCGCGCAAAGCCGCAATCGCCTGATGCGCCGACGTTCTCATGATGAACAACGCAGCTGGCGTTATCTCGATATTATTAACCGAATGATTGATAAACCCGGCGGTCGTAGTCACCGGGTGATCCTGCTTGGGCTGTTCTCCACTTTATTGCAGGCGAAGGGGACCGTCCGCCTCGATCGCGATGCGCGGCCGCTGCTGCTGATTGAGGACCCGGAAACGCGTCTGCATCCGATCATGCTTTCGGTCGCCTGGCATTTACTGAATCTGTTGCCGCTGCAGCGAGTCACCACAACCAATTCCGGCGAACTTTTGTCTTTAACGCCGGTTGAACAGGTGTGTCGGCTGGTACGTGAATCGTCCCGCGTCTCGGCGTGGCGGCTCGGTCCCGGCGGGATGAATGCGGAAGATAGTCGCCGCATTGCGTTTCACATTCGCTTCAACCGCGCGTCATCGCTGTTCGCCCGCTGCTGGTTGCTGGTGGAAGGCGAAACGGAAACCTGGGTTATCAACGAACTGGCGCGCCAGTGCGGGCATCATTTCGACGCTGAAGGGGTGAAGGTTATCGAGTTTGCCCAGTCCGGGCTTAAGCCGCTGATTAAATTCGCCCGCCGGATGGGGATTGAGTGGCATGTGCTGGTTGACGGCGATGAGGCCGGTAAGAAGTATGCCGCTACGGTGCGCGGGCTACTCAACAACGATAACGAACTGGAACGCGTGCACTTAACCATGCTTCCGGCGATGGATATGGAACACTTTATGTATCGTCAGGGGTTCGACGATGTTTATCATCGGGTGGCGCAGATCCCGGATAATATGCCGATGAACATGCGCCGGGTGATCACTAAAGCCATACATCGTTCATCGAAACCCGATCTGGCGATAGAGGTCGCGATGGAGGCTGGGCGGCGGGGAATTGACGCCGTCCCGACGTTGCTGAAAAAGATGTTTTCCCGCGTGCTGTGGCTGGCGCGCGGGCGCGCTGATTAGCCCAGCGGCGAAAACCGTGCCATGTTACGCCGCAAGACAAAGCCGCAGCCCAACATCAATAAACATTAAGCATTGCTAAAATTCTGGCTTCTGTTCGCCGCCGCTTCCGTTAGAATCATCTTCCGGGCTGCGGGGAATAGATCAGGAATTTTTTATGACATTGAATGGAAAACGCAGGAAAGTCTGGTGGCTGTTGGCGCTGGTGGTGGTTATTGCGGCTATCTGGGGATGGCGGATTCTGAACGTGCCGTTGCCGCAGTATCAAACGCTGGTGGCGCGTAAAAGCGATCTGCAGCAGAGCGTACTGGCGACGGGCAAGTTAGATGCGCTGCGTAAAGTCGACGTCGGCGCGCAGGTCAGCGGCCAGTTGAAGACGCTGCGCGTCAATATTGGCGATAAAGTACAGAAGGACCAGTTACTGGGGGTTATCGACCCGGAGCAGGCTGAAAACCAGATTAAAGAAGTCGAAGCGACGCTCATGGAGCTGCGGGCGCAGCTTAAACAGGCGCAGGCCGAACGTAAGCTTGCGCAGGTAACCTTAGCGCGCCAGCAACAGTTGGCGCAGCGCCAGCTGGTATCACGCCAGGATCTGGATACCGCCGCCACCGATGTGGCGGTGAAAGAGGCGCAAATCGGCACCATCGAGGCGCAGATCAAGCGCAACCAGGCGACCCTCGACACCGCGAAAACCAACCTCGACTATACGCGCATCCTGGCGCCGATGTCCGGCGAAGTGACGCAAATTACCACCCTGCAGGGGCAAACGGTGATTGCCGCCCAGCAGGCGCCGAATATTCTGACCCTGGCTGATCTCAGTACCATGCTGGTGAAGGCCCAGGTTTCGGAAGCGGACGTAATCCATCTTAAGCCGGGGCAAAAGGCGTGGTTTACGGTACTCGGCGACCCCCTGACCCGTTACGAAGGTACGCTGAAGGATATTCTGCCGACGCCGGAAAAGGTCAATGATGCCATATTTTATTATGCGCGTTTTGAAGTCCCTAACCCGCAGGGGATCCTGCGTCTTGAGATGACCGCGCAGGTGCATATCCAACTGGCGGAAGTGAAAAATGTGATTACTATTCCGCTCAGCGCGCTGGGCGACGCCATCGGCGATAACCGCTACAACGTGCGTCTGCTGCGCAACGGGGAAGTGAAAGAGCGTGAAATTGTTATCGGCGCGCGTAACGATACCGATGTGGCGGTGGCGAAAGGGCTGGAAGAGGGCGATGAGGTCATTATCAGCGAAAGCACGCCCGGAGCGGCAAAATGACGGCGCTGCTCGAACTGCGTGATATTCGCCGCAGTTACCCCTCGGGCGGCGGCGAAGTTGAAGTGCTAAAGGGCATCACCCTCAGTATTGCCGCAGGGGAAATGGTGGCAATCGTTGGGGCTTCCGGTTCCGGTAAATCAACGCTGATGAACATCCTTGGCTGCCTTGATAAGCCCACCAGCGGCACCTATCAGGTTGCCGGGGTCGACGTGGCGCATCTGAGCGGCGATGAACTGGCCAGGCTACGCCGTGAGCACTTCGGTTTTATTTTCCAGCGTTACCATCTGTTGTCGCATCTGACGGCGGCGCAAAACGTCGAGGTTCCTGCCATCTATGCCGGTAAAGAACGACGGGTTCGCCTTGAACGCGCGCGCGATTTGCTCTCTCGTTTGGGGCTGGGCGAGCGGGCGGAATACTTCCCTTCGCAGCTCTCCGGCGGCCAGCAGCAGCGCGTGAGTATCGCCCGCGCCCTGATGAACGGCGGTGAGGTGATCCTCGCCGATGAACCGACCGGGGCGCTGGATAGCCGCTCAGGCGAAGAGGTCATGGCCATCCTGCATCAGCTTAAGGCGCAAGGGCATACGGTGATTATCGTCACCCACGACCCGCAGGTCGCGGCGCAGGCGGAAAGAATCATCGAACTGCGTGACGGTGAAATTGTGCGTAACCCACCGCCGTTATCGCTGGAGAAAGGCGGCGTGCTTCGCGCCGAAGACCGTGCGGAGCCTTCCATCTGGCGTCAGTTCAGCGGTGGTTTTCGCGAGGCGCTGGTGATGGCCTGGCGGGCGATGGCGGCGAATAAAATGCGTACGCTGCTCACCATGCTCGGCATCATCATTGGTATCGCTTCGGTAGTCTCTATCGTAGTCGTCGGCGATGCCGCGAAACAGTTGGTCTTAGCCGATATTCGCGCCATTGGCACCAATACCATCGATGTTTATCCCGGCAAAGATTTCGGCGACGACGATCCGCGTTATCAGCAGGCGTTAAAATATGACGATCTGCTGGCGATTCAAAAACAGCCGTGGGTGAGCTCCGCAACGCCGGCGGTATCGAAAAGCCTGCGCCTGCGCGCCAATAACATCGACGTGGCCGCCAGCGCCGAAGGCGTTGGCGCGCAATATTTCAACGTTTACGGCATGACGTTCAGCGAGGGAAATACGTTCAATGAGCTGCAGCTGAATAGCCGGGCGCAGGTGGTGGTGCTGGATAGCAACGCCCGTCGCCAGTTATTCCCCCATAAAGCAAAAGTGGTCGGCGAGGTGATTTTGGTCGGTAATATGCCGGCGACGATTGTCGGCGTGGCCGATGAGAAACAATCGATGTTCGGCAGCAGCAAAATTCTCCGCGTCTGGCTGCCTTATTCCACTATGGCCGGACGGGTGATGGGGCAATCGTGGCTTAACTCGATAACCGTCCGCGTGCAGGAGGGCTACGATAGCGCCGCCGCTGAGCAGCAGCTGGTGCGGTTGCTGGAACTCCGCCATGGCAAAAAAGATGTTTTCACCTGGAATATGGACAGTATCTTGAAAACGGCGGAAAGGACCACACATACTTTACAGCTGTTCCTGACCCTGGTGGCGGTGATCGCGCTGGTCGTCGGCGGGATTGGGGTAATGAATATCATGCTGGTGTCAGTCACGGAACGCACCCGTGAAATCGGTATCCGCATGGCGGTTGGCGCCCGGGCCCGGGATGTACTGCAGCAGTTTCTTATTGAAGCGGTACTGGTTTGCCTGGTGGGCGGCGCCATCGGAGTGAGTTTGTCGTTGATGATCGCGTTCATTCTGCAACTGTTCTTACCCGGTTGGGAAATCGGTTTTTCGCCGCTGGCGCTGTTGACCGCATTTTTGTGTTCGACGTTAACCGGGGTGCTGTTTGGCTGGTTGCCGGCGCGTAATGCGGCGCAATTAGACCCGGTGGATGCGTTGGCGCGGGAGTAATGAGATAAAAATGCCAGTCAGAAGGACTGGCATTTTATTAGCAGGATGTACACAATGAAGCAAAAGAGTTATGCAGCCGTTTCTGCTTCCACAGGAACAATCACGCTGGCGTGATTGCCTTTCGGCCCCTGGTGAACATCAAACCGAACGGATTGCCCGGCTTTTAGCGTTCTGTAACCATCCATCTGGATGGTGGAGTAATGGGCGAAAATGTCTTCGCCGCCGCCCTCAGGGCAAATAAAACCGAACCCTTTGGCATTGTTGAACCACTTAACAGTACCCATTTCCATACTTCGACATCCTTCGTAAATCTTTATAAGTAAGATGGAATGAACCGGTAGGGGAGTCACGAGTTGTACAATTGCTCGCCAACTCTCGCCAGTACAATTTAGAGAAATACGGAAATGCGTCAAGCAATTGACGAGGGTGAACGGTGAAAAATGCGTCAAAATTTGAAGCAGTTAACGCTATTGCTGGGGAATGTGACAGGCGTCGCGGATGGAAGCAATAGATGATAGTTATCTATGATCTATTGTAGATTTGTAACGTGCATAACCTCAGATCATCGACAGGCCGCGGCCTGTTGGCAACAGCAACCGATGACGAACATTGACGATGAGTAAGAGAGATTGGCTGGACTTCGATCAACTGGTAGAAGATGAAGTTCGTGATGCGCTTAAACCACCATCTATGTATAAAGTGATATTAGTCAATGATGACTACACTCCAATGGAGTTTGTTATTGACGTGTTACAAAAATTCTTTTCTTATGATGTAGAACGTGCAACGCAACTGATGCTCACGGTTCACTATGAAGGTAAGGCGATTTGCGGCGTTTTCACCGCCGAAGTTGCGGAAACCAAAGTCGCTATGGTGAACCAGTACGCGAAGGAGAACGAGCATCCATTGCTGTGTACGCTAGAGAAAGCCTGATTACAGGCATGAAAATTGGGGGAGGTGCCTATGCTCAATCAAGAACTGGAACTCAGTTTAAACATGGCTTTCGCCAGAGCGCGCGAGCACCGTCATGAATTTATGACCGTCGAGCACTTGTTGCTGGCTTTACTCAGCAACCCCTCGGCACGCGAAGCGCTGGAAGCCTGTTCCGTGGACCTGGTCGCTTTGCGTCAGGAACTTGAAGCCTTCATCGAACAGACCACTCCCGTCCTTCCGGCAACGGAAGAAGAGCGAGACACCCAGCCGACGCTAAGCTTCCAGCGCGTGCTGCAGCGTGCGGTTTTTCACGTCCAATCCTCCGGTCGCAGCGAAGTGACCGGCGCCAACGTACTGGTCGCGATTTTCAGCGAGCAGGAGTCGCAGGCCGCCTATCTGCTGCGTAAACATGAAGTCAGCCGCCTTGATGTGGTGAATTTCATCTCTCACGGCACGCGCAAAGACGAGCCCAGCCAGCCTTCGGAAAACAACGCGAGCCAGCCGGGTAACGAAGAGCAAGCAGGCGGGGAGGATCGTATGGAAAACTTCACCACCAATCTTAACCAGCTTGCGCGCGTGGGCGGCATCGATCCGCTGATTGGCCGCGATAAAGAGCTGGAGCGTGCCATACAGGTATTGTGCCGCCGCCGTAAGAACAACCCGCTACTGGTGGGTGAATCCGGCGTCGGCAAGACCGCGATTGCGGAAGGGCTCGCCTGGCGTATCGTCCAGGGCGACGTACCGGAAGTGATGGCGGATTGCACCATTTACTCGTTGGATATCGGTTCGCTGCTGGCTGGGACCAAATATCGCGGCGATTTTGAAAAACGCTTTAAAGCGCTGCTGAAACAGCTTGAGCAGGATACCAATAGCATCCTGTTTATCGATGAGATCCATACCATCATCGGCGCAGGCGCAGCCTCGGGCGGTCAGGTTGATGCGGCTAACCTTATCAAACCGTTGCTGTCCGGCGGCAAGATCAGGGTGATTGGCTCCACGACTTACCAGGAGTTCAGCAACATCTTTGAAAAAGATCGCGCGCTGGCGCGTCGTTTCCAGAAAATCGACGTGACCGAACCTTCTGTCGAAGAGACGGTGCAGATCATCAACGGCTTGAAACCGAAGTACGAAGCGCACCACGATGTGCGTTATACCGCCAAAGCGGTACGTGCGGCGGTCGAGCTGGCGGTGAAATACATCAACGATCGTCATTTGCCGGATAAGGCGATTGACGTGATCGACGAAGCGGGCGCGCGGGCGCGGCTGATGCCGGTGAGCAAACGCAAGAAAACGGTCAATGTGGCGGATATCGAGTCCGTGGTTGCGCGCATCGCGCGTATTCCGGAGAAGAGCGTCTCCCGCAGCGATCGCGATACGCTGAAGAACCTTGGCGATCGCCTGAAAATGCTGGTCTTTGGTCAGGATAAGGCGATTGAAGCGCTGACTGAAGCGATCAAGATGGCGCGTGCCGGGCTTGGCCATGAGCATAAACCGGTTGGTTCTTTCTTGTTCGCCGGGCCGACCGGGGTAGGGAAAACCGAAGTCACCGTGCAGCTGGCGAAAGCGCTGGGCATTGAGCTGTTGCGGTTTGATATGTCTGAGTATATGGAACGTCATACCGTTAGCCGCTTGATTGGCGCGCCTCCGGGATACGTCGGTTTCGATCAGGGCGGGCTGTTGACCGATGCGGTGATCAAACATCCGCACGCGGTGCTGCTGCTTGATGAGATCGAAAAAGCGCATCCGGATGTCTTCAATATCCTGCTGCAGGTGATGGATAACGGTACGCTGACCGATAACAACGGCCGTAAAGCGGACTTCCGCAACGTGGTGCTGGTGATGACCACCAACGCCGGGGTGCGTGAAACCGAGCGTAAATCGATTGGTCTTATCCAGCAGGATAACAGTACCGATGCGATGGAAGAGATCAAAAAGATCTTTACGCCGGAGTTCCGTAACCGTCTCGACAACATCATCTGGTTCGATCACCTCTCTACGACCGTGATCCATCAGGTGGTCGATAAGTTTATCGTCGAGCTGCAGGTACAGCTGGATCAGAAAGGCGTGTCGCTGGAAGTGAGTCAGGAAGCGCGTGACTGGCTGGCTGAGAAAGGCTATGACCGGGCAATGGGTGCGCGTCCAATGGCGCGGGTGATTCAGGACAACCTGAAGAAACCATTGGCGAATGAGCTGCTGTTTGGTTCGCTGGTGGACGGCGGTCAGGTCACCGTTGAGCTGGATAAAGCTAATAACGTGCTGACTTACGGCTTCCACAGCGCGCAAAAGCACAAACCGGAAGCGGCGCATTAAATAAATTCTGAATTGTTCAGTGATAAAGACCGGGCTGGTGACAGCCCGGTCTTTTTTTATTAGCGTTAAAACGGATGGATGTAACCACAAGGACGAAATGATGAAATGTGCAAAAACGTCGTGCTGCGCCTCGCTGGTGCTGCTTTCTTTTAATGCTCTGGCGCAATGTCCGGATATGACGGGTAGCTACCGCTTTAGCGGTGCTGATAGCCCGTTTTACCTGGTCAAAATCTCGGGGCAGTCAACCTATCACGCCTATTTTCCCGCCGGTTCGGATAAATATGTGCACTCTCGCAGCGTCGATGTGCCTGCGGAAAAACGCAAAGAGGAGCAAATTCCCGCGTGCGCCCTGTTGCTCAAAGGGGCAGGAATGCTGGTAAAAATGGAGAAGGGAAAGAAAATTAACACCATGAGCCAGTCACAAAACTATATGACGGAGAAAACTATTACTACCGATTATGGCTTAATGGTGTATTCCGGCTTTGCCTCAGACTTTATCGGTGTCGATAAACTGAGCGCCCATGTGCCGAAAGAAGCGCTAAACAATACCCTACCGATAGCTAAAGAGATGGCTGAGTAAATCGGCGCGGTAGGCAGAAATGAAAAGACCGGGCATTGCCCGGCCTTCAGCATCTGACGCCTTAGCGGCGGAAACAATTAGCGACTACGGAAGACAATGCGGCCTTTGCTCAGGTCGTACGGGGTCAGCTCAACAGTCACTTTGTCGCCCGTCAGAATGCGGATGTAGTTTTTACGCATTTTACCGGAAATATGCGCAGTTACCACGTGACCGTTTTCCAGTTCTACGCGGAACATAGTGTTAGGCAACGTTTCAAGTACGGTGCCCTGCATTTCAATATTGTCTTCTTTGGCCATCTAGTCCTCTGGGGTATCACTACCGTAGTTTTGAACCGGCAAGATAATGCCGAAGTTCATCAAGTATGTAAAGTTTTACGTATACCCAAAACAGTTCGCGTCGCAGGCTGGCGATAAATAATTACGCGCAGCCAGCGCCTGTAGCTTAAAACATGACGGGTATAAATCGCCGAAGTAGTTTTGGCGCATTGCCCGGAATACACGCGGTGAAACCACATGACAGGCGCAAACGTAAAGGGCAGTGACAGAACGATGGGCGTTATCTGACTCTTATTATTCCCAAACGGCGGCGGGGCAACAGGCAGAAGCTACTCTACCGCGCAATTATACCACCACGCTAAGAAATGTGCTGAAAACATTTATCCATTACCGGTAAATAGCACCCGTGGTACCCAAAATCGCTCCGGTAAGCGGTAGGTGCGTAATACGGAAAGGTAATCGAGATAATCGCGGCGCGGAATTTCAATCGCCCCTAAAGAGGCGGTGTGCGCGTTAAGTACCTGACAGTCAATTAATCTACCGCCATCCTGGGCAAAAGCCTGACAGAAGATCATCAGCGCGGTTTTAGAGGCATTTTCCGCCCGGCTGAACATCGATTCGCCGCAAAACAGCGCCCCCTGCGCCACGCCGTACATGCCGCCGACCAGCGTCTCCTCATCCCACACTTCTATTGAATGAGCATGACCGAGTTCATGTAACTGGTGATAGGCCTGAACGATGCTGGGAGTGATCCAGGTGCCTTCATCACGATGGCTGGCGCAGCCCTCGATAACCTGGCCGAAGGCGTGGTTAAGCGTCACCCGATAGGGAGAGCGTTGATGAAAGCGCTTCATGCTGCGGCTAAAGTGGAATTGCTCCGGCCACAGCACGGCACGTGGGTCGGGCGACCACCATAAAATAGGGTCGCCGGGAGAAAACCATGGAAAAATACCGCGCTGATAGGCCATGAGCAGGCGAGCGGGACTCAGATCGCCGCCCAGCGCCAGCAGGCCATTTGGTTCACGCAGGGCGCCTTCCGGGGAAGGGAAGGCGATAGAGTCACGAGAGAGCTGAACCAGACGCATTTTTGACCTCAATACGCACCAGCAATTGTTGACAATAATAGCTTACAGACGTTGCTTAAACTGGTAATAGCGGCCCTGTTTCGCCAGCAGCTCTGCGTGACTACCTTGCTCAATAATTTGTCCGTTGTCCATGACTATTATCTGATTAAACCGCGCCAGTCCACGCAGGCGGTGGGTGACCATCAACACGGTTTTATCGCGCATCACTTCGCTAAGTAAATCAAGGATCTGGCTTTCCGTTGTCGCATCGAGGCCTTCGGTAGGCTCATCAAGCAGCATTAGCGGCGCATTGTGCAATAGCGCGCGGGCGATAGCCAGTCGACGTAGCTCGCCGCCGGAAAGCTGACGACCGCCCTCGCCGAGCCAGCTATTCAGGCCGCCATCTTCCAGCAGTTTGTCGAGACCGACGCGCTTGAGCGTATCGCTGAGCTCGCCGTCGCTGGCCTGCGGTGCGGCAAGCAGCAGATTATCGCGCAGCGTCGCGCTGAACAGATGTACCCGCTGCGGTACGACGCTCATCGCCTGGCGCAGAGTCGTTTCCGACAGATCGCTAAGAGGCTGACCATTTAGCTGAATCTGGCCGCTGGCCGGATCCCAGGCGCGGGTCAATAACTGTAGCAGAGTCGATTTACCGCAGCCGGTACGGCCAAGAATGGCGATATGCTCACCCGCCGCGACCTGTAGCGAAATATCGTTCAGCGCCGGTGTCGACTGTTGCGGATAGCGGAAGGTTACCTCGTCCAGGGTAAGCGCTACCCGGGAGATGCTTTGCGGCGCCTGCTGGCTGAACGTCACTTCGGGCTGCTGCTCGGTGATCTGCGTAATGCGACGCGCTGACGCGATGACCTGGCCGAGATGCTGGAAGGCGCCGGTGACCGGCGCCAGCGCTTCAAATGCCGCTAGGGCGCAGAAAACGAAGAGGGCGATGAGCGCCCCCGGCTGGCTATTACCGCCAACGCCGTCGGATGCCATCCACAGCATGGCGATCACCGCGATGCCGCCAATCAGCAGCATCAGCGCCTGCGATAGGGCGGTGAGCTCAGCCTGGCGGCGCTGCGCCTCTTGCCAGCGCTGTTCCGTTTTTTCCATCTGTTTACGGTAGCGATCGCTGGCATTAAACAGCATTAACTCGGCTTGCCCCTGTAGCCAGGAGGTGAGTTGCTGGCGATACTGCCCGCGGAGCTGGGTGATCTGCTCCCCGGTCGGTTTACCTGCACGGTAAAACAGCGGCGGCAGCAGGAGTAGCGTCGCCAGCATAATGCCGCCAAGCGTCAGCGCCAGGGTGACGTCAAGTACGCTTAAGCCGATGGTTACCACCAGGATGACCACCAGCGCGCCAACCAGCGGCGAAATCACGCGCAGATAGAGGTGATCCAGCGTGTCGACATCAGCCACGATGCGGTTGAGTAACTCGCCCTGGCGAAAACGCGCCAGCCCGGCGGGAGAGAGCGGCAGTAGTTTGCTAAACGTGGCGACGCGCAGATGCTGCAATACCCGGAAAGTGGCGTCGTGGCTTACCAGACGCTCAAAGTAGCGGCCGGCGGTACGAATAATCGCCGCGCCGCGAACGCCCGCGGCGGGCAGCATATAGTTAAAACTGTAAATGCCGGCGACCCCGACCACGGCGGAGGCAGACAGGAACCAGCCGGAAAGCGTCAACAGCCCGATACTTGCCAAAAGAGTGACGATAGCCAGCACCACGCCGAGAGTCAGCAGCCATTTGTGGCGTTTGTATAGCGCCAGATAGGGTAATAGTGCGCGCATTTAAATTTCCTCCTGGCGATGTGCTAACAGTGAGGCAAACGCGCCGCCGGCGGCAGAAAGCTGCGCATAGTCGCCTTGCTCGACAATCTGACCATTCTGCATTACCCAGATAGCATCCCAGTCGACCAGTCCTGCCAGTTGGTGAGTGACCATCAGCGTGGTCTGCTCGGTCGACGCGTTAGATAGCGCCTGCATGACACGCTGTTCGCTATGGGCATCAAGGCTGGCTGCTGGTTCATCCAGTAGCAACAGGCGGCACGGTACCAGCAGCGCGCGTGCAACGGCAACTCGCTGGGCCTGGCCGACCGAAAGGCCACTAGCCTGATCGCCAACCGGGGTATTAATACCTTGCGGCAGTTGGGAGATAAACTCGCTAACCCAGGCCTTATCCAGGGCCAGCTGTAGCTGCGCTTCCGTGGCTTCTGGCCACGCCAGCAGCACGTTTTCCCGCAGAGTGGCGGCGGGCAGCTGCGGGTTCTGTCCGACCCAGCTAATTAGCCGACGCCAGCGTTCAGCATCGAGTTCGCGCAACTCGACGCCGTTGACCTGTAGCGAACCTTCATAGGGAAGAAAGCCGGTCAGCGTATTCAGCAGCGAGCTTTTACCGGAGCCGCTCTGGCCAACCAGTACCACACGTTCTCCGGCGTTCAGGGTGAAAGTAAGCGGGCCTGCCAGCGTTTTGCCATCCGGTGATTTGACTATCAGATCGCGGGCTTCAAGGCGAATCAGTTCATGATCGCTCAGCGTTTTCTCGCCCCTTTGAGCCTGCGCCAGCGGAGTTTCCATAAAGGTCTTCAGGCTATCCGCGGCGCCAATAGCCTGCGCCTTGGCATGGTAAAATGTACCTAAATCACGCAGCGGCTGGAAAAACTCCGGCGCCAGAATCAGGGTTAAAAAACCGGACATCAGCGTGACGCCGACGCCGTAGTGTCCGAAGTCGAGCTCGCCGAGGTAGGAAAAACCGAAATAGACTGCCACCAGCGCGATGGAAAGCGAGGTAAAGAACTCCAGCACGCCGGAGGAAAGAAAGGCCAGACGCAGGACTTCCATCGTCCGCTGGCGAAAATCCTGCGATGCGTCGCGAATATTACTGATTTCCTCTTCGCCGCGGTTGAACAGGCGCAGCGTTTCCATGCCGCGCAGGCGGTCGAGGAAGTGGCCGCTAAGGCGACCGAGGGCGAGGAAGTTACGCCGGTTAGCATCGGCGGCACCCATTCCTACCAGCGCCATAAAGAGCGGGATCAGCGGGGCGGTGCCGAGCAAAATTAGCGCGGCAGCCCAGTTGCTGGGGAAGATAGTGATAACAATTAGTAGCGGCACGCAGGCGGCCAGCGTCATCTGCGGCAGATAGCGCGCGTAGTAATCATGCATATCATCGATTTGCTCAAGGATGAGCGTCGCCCAACTGCCGGCGGGTTTTCCCTGAATCCAGGCCGGGCCCGCCTGCTGAAGGCGGTCCAGCACCTGGCGGCGAATTTCATAACGGATATGCTGGCCGGCGTGGAAGCCGACGCGTTCACGTAGCCACACCACCCAGGCGCGCAGGATCAGCACCAGCGCCAGCAAGGTAAACGGCAGCAGCAGCGCCGTCGCCGGGATATTTTCCATAATCATTCGGTGAAGTATTCGCGCCAGAAACCACGCCTGAGCGACGATCAACAGACCGCTCACGACGCCCAGCAGGCGAGAAATCATCAACCAGCGACGGGAGATAATGCTTTTTTCTTTTAACCAGCGGGTTAACTCTTGTTGACGGGTTTTATTCATTGCGCGCTTAGCAGGTTTCGTTATGAGATTTTTGGGCACGGCAATGTTACAACGAGGCAAAAATAAAGGCGACTTTTCGTCGCCTTCTTTACCTTTGTTACTGACTTGTAAAGATTATTTGCAAGCGTCAGCTAAACCATCCAGGTAGCGTTCCGCGTCCAGCGCGGCCATACAGCCGGTACCGGCGGAGGTAATCGCCTGACGGTAGATATGGTCCATCACGTCGCCTGCCGCGAAGACGCCAGGGATACTGGTCTGCGTGGCGTTGCCGTGGATGCCGGACTGTACTTTGATATAACCGTTTTCCAGCGCTAACTGACCTTCAAAGATAGCGGTGTTCGGGCTGTGTCCAATGGCGACGAACAGGCCGGCAACTTCCAGAGTCTCAACGTTATCGCTGTTTTTGGTATCGCGCAGACGCAGGCCGCTGACGCCCATCTGGTCGCCGGTGACCTCTTCCAGTGTGCGATCGGTGTGCAGGACAATGTTGCCGCTTTCCACTTTATCCATCAGGCGTTTGATGAGGATTTTTTCCGCGCGGAAGGAGTCGCGCCGGTGGATCAGATGCACTTCAGCAGCAATGTTGGACAGATACAGCGCTTCTTCAACCGCCGTGTTGCCGCCGCCGATAACCGCGACTTTCTGGTTGCGATAGAAGAAACCGTCGCAGGTGGCGCAGGCAGAGACGCCGCGGCCTTTAAAAGCTTCTTCAGAAGGCAGACCCAGATAGCGGGCGGAAGCGCCGGTAGCGATAATCAGCGCGTCACAGGTGTACTCGCCGCTGTCGCCGACCAGGCGGAACGGACGGTTCTGCAGATCGACGCTGCTGATGTGATCGAAAATAATTTCAGTTTCGAACTTGGTGGCATGCTCGTGCATACGTTCCATGAGCAGCGGACCGGTCAGATCGTTTGGGTCGCCTGGCCAGTTTTCCACTTCAGTGGTGGTGGTCAGCTGACCGCCTTTTTCCATGCCGGTGATCAGCACCGGCTGCAGGTTTGCGCGCGCAGCATAGACCGCCGCGGTATATCCTGCAGGTCCAGAACCTAGAATAAGCAGTTTACTGTGTTTGGCTGTGCCCATGAGATCCCCATATTTTATTGGCATACATTGCGCTGGATTGTAGGGAATTTGCGGGCGTAAAAAAAGAGCGTAGCGATTTTGTTAACGATATGTGCAATAGAACCCGCCGATGAATTGGCGATTTAACGAGCGGAAAATATAATTAATTCTACTGTTAGCGCCCTGATTATAAGATGAAAACATGAGATTCAGAGGGGGTTGATGATGAATATCTGGCATCTTGTACTAAAAATCGATGTTTTGCTTTGACAATCCCCTGTGCTTTTGCGAAAACATTCATGGAAGAAGAAAAGCAGTGTTTAGCGTGTGGCGAATGTTCATGCACGCAAATGCCATTTTTATCCGGGTCAGCGAAATCTACGCATGGTGTGGACAGACGCCATGCGTGATGTCGGTGACTGCCATCAGGCAACGGGCTTCTCACGTACCCCTGGGTTACTCAACGTCGTACGGGTAATAACGGGATGGGCTCTGGCAGTGAAGGCGCAGAGTCAGAACAGGAGTAGGGAAGGAATACAGAGAGACAATAATAATGGTAGATAGCAAGAAACGCCCTGGCAAAGATCTCGACCGCATCGATCGTAACATTCTGAATGAACTGCAAAAAGACGGGCGTATTTCCAACGTCGAGCTTTCCAAACGGGTGGGACTTTCTCCGACGCCTTGCCTCGAGCGCGTGCGTCGACTGGAAAGACAGGGTTTTATTCAGGGCTATACGGCGCTGCTCAACCCGCATTATCTGGATGCATCACTTCTGGTATTTGTTGAGATTACTCTGAATCGTGGTGCGCCGGATGTGTTTGAGCAATTTAACGCCGCAGTGCAAAAACTTGAAGAAATTCAAGAGTGTCATCTGGTATCCGGTGATTTTGACTATCTGTTGAAAACCCGCGTACCGGACATGTCAGCGTATCGTAAATTGCTGGGCGAAACCCTGCTGCGCCTGCCGGGCGTAAACGACACCCGTACCTACGTGGTTATGGAAGAAGTCAAGCAGAGTAATCGCCTGGTAATCAAGACGCGCTAACACGGAACAGGTGCAAAATCGACGTAGTTTGATTACACTCCTGTTAATCCATACAGCAACAGTGCCGGGGAGACCCGGCGCTGTTGTCCGTTTTAGCAGCAGGCAGGAAATTGCCTGATACCTGGAGAGCCTTTCTTGAGCCAGGAATACACCGAAGACAAAGAAGTCAAACTAACGAAGCTAAGCAGCGGGCGCCGCGTTCTTGAGGCGTTACTCATCCTTTGCTCTCTTTTTGCCATCTGGCTGATGGCGGCATTACTGAGCTTTAATCCATCCGATCCCAGTTGGTCACAGACCGCCTGGCATGAGCCTATCCATAATCTGGGCGGCATGCCCGGAGCGTGGCTGGCGGACACGCTATTTTTCATCTTTGGCGTAATGGCGTACACCATCCCCGTGATTATCATCGGCGGCTGCTGGTTTGCATGGCGTCATCAGGAAAATGACGAATACGTCGATTACTTTGCTGTTTCGCTGCGCCTGATCGGCGCGCTGGCGCTCATTCTCACCTCCTGCGGTCTGGCGGCGATCAACGCCGATGATATCTGGTACTTTGCCTCCGGCGGCGTCATTGGCAGCCTGCTTAGCACCACATTGCAACCTTTGCTGCACAGCAGCGGCGGTACAATCGCTCTGCTATGCATCTGGGCCGCCGGTTTAACGCTGTTCACCGGCTGGTCATGGGTCAGCATTGCCGAGAAACTCGGCGGCGCCATCCTTTCTATTTTGACCTTTGCCAGTAATCGTACCCGTCGGGACGATACCTGGGTTGATGAAGGCGAATATGAAGATGAGGAATATGAAGATGAAGACGACGACGATACCGCGCAGCCGCGGGAATCGCGTCGTGCCCGCATTTTGCGCAGCGCGTTAGCGCGTCGTAAGCGTCTGGCGGAAAAATTCGCCAACCCGATGGGGCGTAAAACGGATGCCGCACTGTTCTCCGGTAAACGTATGGATGATGCGGAAGCCGTACAATATAGCGCCAGCGGCGCGCCTGTCGCGGCCGATGATGTCCTGTTCTCAGGCGCCAGCGCCGCGCGTCCTGGCGATTTAGACCCTTACGATCCGCTACTGAATGGCCATACGGTTGCCGACCCGATCGGCGCGGCTTCCGCCGCTGCAGCTGTGCCGCAGGCATGGGCGGAGCAGGGGACAGGGCAGGCATATCAACCGGAGGCTGCCCACCTGCAACCACCAGTGTATCAGCCGGAATACGCGCCGCAGCAGCCACCGGTTTATCAACCGGAAGCCGCCCATCCGCAGCAGCCGGTGTATCAACCTGAATACGCGCCGCAGCAGCCGCCGGTTTACCCGCCGGAAGCCGCGCATCCGCAGCAGCCGGTGTACCAGCCGGAATACGCGCCGCAGCAGCCGCCGGTTTACCCGCCGGAAACTGCGCATCCGCAGCAGCCGGTGTATCAGCCTGAGTACGCCCCGCAACAGCCGCCGGTTTACCAGCCGGAAGCCGCGCATCCGCAGCAACCGGTGTATCAGCCTGAATACGCGCCGCAGCAGCCGCCGGTTTACCAGCCGGAAGCCGCGCATCCGCAGCAACCGGTGTATCAGCCTGAGTACGCGCCGCAGCAGCCGCCGGTTTATCAGCCTGAACCGGCTGTTCAACAGCCTGTTTACCATCAGGAACCGGCGCCTGCCGCTGAGCCTGAAGCGCCTCAGGAAGAAACTAAACGCCCGCCGATGTACTACTTCGAGGAAGTCGAAGAGAAACGTGCGCGCGAGCGTGAGTTGCTGGAGTCCTGGTATCAGCCAATCCCTGAACCGGCGAGCCCGGTAGCAACCAAACCGATAACCGCCCCG
Source organism: Klebsiella sp. PK01 (assembly GCF_057624675.1). NCBI lineage: Bacteria > Pseudomonadati > Pseudomonadota > Gammaproteobacteria > Enterobacterales > Enterobacteriaceae > Klebsiella > Klebsiella sp. PK01. Next base: position 113,494 of record NZ_JBYEZM010000007.1, on the reverse strand, counting down.
GCTGCCCCATCCATGCCGTCCGTCGATGCCGCCGCTGTGACCGCCGTCGCCGCTGGCGTTCATCAGGCCACGACGTCTGGCAGCGCAGCCGCAGCCGCTTCAGCGGCGTCAGCCGCCGCCGACGCAGCGCCAGTTTTCAGCCCGGCATCCAGCGGCCCGCGGGTACAGGTTAAAGAAGGCATCGGTCCGAAATTGCCGCGTCCGAATCGCGTCCGCGTGCCGACGCGTCGGGAGCTTGCTTCCTATGGCATTAAGCTGCCGTCTCAGCGTATTGCTGAAGAGCGCGCGCGTCGGGCCGAGCTGGAACAGCATTACGATAACGAGCCGTTGAGCGACGAAGAAGCCGATGCGCTGGAACAAGACGAGCTGGCGCGCCAGTTTGCCGCAACCCAGCAACAGCGCTATGGCGAGTCCTGGGAGTCAGAAAGCGATGAGCAGGACGAAGACGCAGCCGCTGAAGCGGAACTGGCTCGCCAGTTTGCCGCGACCCAGCAGCAGCGCTATGCCAGCGAGCAGCCGCCGGGAGCCAATCCTTTCTCACCGGCGGACTATGAGTTCTCGCCGATGAAAACGCTGGTCAATGATGGTCCGAGCGAGCCGCTGTTTATGCCGACGCCGGAAGTGCAGCCCCAGCAACCGGCTCAGCACTACCAACAACCGGCAGCCGCGCCGCAGCAGGGTTATCAACCTGCGCAGCCGCCCGTACACCATCAGCCGGTAGCGCCGCAGCCGCAGGCTTATCAGACTGCTCAACAGCCAGTGCAGCAGCAACAGCCGGTTGCTCCGCAGGGTTATCAGCCGCCCGCGCCGCAGCCACAGGATAGCCTTATTCATCCATTGCTGATGCGTAATGGCGACAGCCGTCCGCTGCAAAGACCGACGACTCCGCTGCCGTCGCTGGATCTCCTGACGCCGCCGCCGAGCGAAGTTGAACCTGTTGATACCTTTGCGCTTGAGCAGATGGCGCGCTTGGTCGAAGCGCGTCTCGCCGATTTCCGCATCAAAGCGGATGTGGTGAACTACTCGCCTGGCCCGGTGATCACCCGCTTCGAGCTGAACCTCGCGCCTGGGGTGAAGGCCGCGCGAATCTCTAACCTGTCGCGCGACCTTGCGCGTTCGCTGTCGACCGTGGCGGTGCGTGTGGTGGAAGTCATTCCGGGTAAACCTTACGTCGGCCTGGAATTACCGAACAAAAAACGCCAGACCGTATACCTGCGCGAAGTGCTCGATTGTCCGAAATTCCGCGAGAACCCATCGCCGCTTACCGTGGTGCTGGGTAAAGATATCGCCGGCGATCCGGTGGTGGCCGATCTGGCGAAAATGCCGCATCTGCTGGTTGCCGGTACCACTGGTTCTGGTAAATCGGTTGGCGTGAACGCCATGATCCTCAGCATGCTCTACAAGGCGCAGCCGGAAGACGTGCGTTTCATCATGATCGACCCGAAAATGCTTGAGCTGTCGGTGTACGAAGGTATCCCGCATCTGCTGACGGAAGTGGTCACCGACATGAAAGACGCCGCTAATGCGCTGCGCTGGAGCGTCAACGAAATGGAACGCCGTTATAAGCTGATGTCGGCGCTGGGCGTGCGTAATCTGGCGGGCTACAACGAGAAGATCGCTGAAGCCGCGCGTATGGGACGTCCGATCCCGGATCCGTACTGGAAACCGGGCGACAGCATGGATGCCGTACATCCGGTGCTGGAAAAACTGCCGTATATCGTGGTACTGGTGGATGAATTCGCCGATCTGATGATGACCGTCGGTAAGAAGGTAGAAGAGCTTATTGCGCGTCTGGCGCAGAAAGCGCGCGCGGCGGGTATTCACCTGGTGCTGGCGACCCAGCGTCCGTCAGTTGACGTGATTACCGGTCTTATCAAGGCCAACATCCCGACGCGTATCGCCTTTACCGTATCAAGCAAGATTGACTCGCGCACCATCCTTGACCAGGGCGGCGCAGAATCGCTGCTGGGCATGGGTGATATGCTCTATTCCGGGCCTAACTCCACGATGCCGGTTCGCGTGCATGGCGCGTTTGTCCGTGACCAGGAAGTACACGCCGTGGTTCAGGACTGGAAAGCGCGCGGTCGTCCGCAGTATGTTGACGGCATTACCTCCGACAGTGAAAGCGAAGGCGGTAGTGGCGGCTTTGATGGCGGCGAAGAGCTGGATCCGCTGTTCGACCAGGCGGTCAACTTCGTGACCGAGAAACGCAAAGCCTCGATCTCCGGAGTACAGCGTCAGTTCCGCATCGGCTATAACCGCGCGGCGCGTATCATTGAGCAGATGGAAGCCCAGGGGATCGTCAGTGAGCAGGGCCATAATGGTAACCGTGAAGTCCTGGCGCCGCCGCCCTTCGAGTAAGTGCAAAGTTCGGTAAATAAGCGCAAAATCAGCCTGTTCTGCTATTCCGTTGTTATCAACGGCTCTACAGTAGAGACAGAACAGGCTCCCGCGTCGGGAGTGACGCACAATAAGGATCAACAATGAAGAAACTTGCCATCACCTGTGCATTATTGTCTGGCTTCGTGGTAAGCCAGGTTTGGGCAGACGCTGCCGGCGACTTAAAAAGCCGTCTGGATAAAGTTAGCAGCTTCCATGCCAGCTTCACTCAGAAAGTAACCGACGCAAGCGGCAATGCCGTGCAGGACGGGCAGGGCGATTTGTGGGTGAAACGCCCGAATCTGTTCAACTGGCATATGACCCAGCCGGATGAAAGTATTCTGGTGTCGGATGGGAAAACGCTGTGGTTCTACAACCCGTTTGTCGAGCAGGCAACCGCGACCTGGCTGAAAAACGCGACCAGCAACACGCCGTTCATGCTGATCGCCCGCAACCAGTCAGCGGACTGGCAGCAATACAACATCAAGCAAAACGGCGATGATTTTGTGCTGACGCCGAAAAGCGGTAACGGCAACCTGAAGCAGTTCACTATCAATGTGGGCCGTGACGGCACTATCCATCAGTTCAGCGCTGTTGAGCAAGACGATCAGCGCAGCAGCTACCAGCTGAAGTCGCAGCAGAATGGCGCCGTCGACGCATCTAAGTTCACTTTTACACCGCCGCAAGGGGTGACGGTGGACGATCAACGTAAGTAGAGGCGAATGTGAGCAACTTTTCGCTCGATTTTTCCGATAACGCGTTTCAACCTCTGGCCGCCCGTATGCGGCCAGAAAATTTAGCGCAGTACATTGGCCAGCAGCACCTGCTGGCGCCGGGTAAACCGCTACCGCGGGCGATTGAGGCCGGGCATCTGCACTCGATGATCCTGTGGGGGCCGCCGGGCACCGGTAAAACTACCCTTGCGGAAGTGATTGCACGCTACGCCAATGCCGATGTCGAACGTATCTCGGCCGTCACCTCTGGCGTCAAAGAGATCCGCGAAGCTATCGAGCGCGCGCGGCAAAACCGCAACGCCGGTCGGCGCACTATCCTGTTTGTAGACGAAGTGCATCGTTTCAATAAAAGTCAGCAGGACGCCTTTCTGCCGCACATCGAAGATGGCACCATTACTTTTATTGGCGCGACGACCGAAAACCCGTCATTCGAACTTAATTCCGCTTTGCTTTCCCGCGCCCGCGTCTATTTACTTAAGTCGCTGACCACGGATGATATCGAGCAGGTGCTTAACCAGGCGATGGGCGATAAAGCGCGCGGCTACGGCGGGCAAGATATTGTCCTGCCAGATGAAACTCGCAAGGCTATTGCCGAACTGGTCAACGGCGACGCGCGTCGGGCGTTGAACACGTTAGAAATGATGGCCGATATGGCTGAAAGCGACGATTCGGGCAAGCGAGTGCTGAAAGCCGAACTGCTTACCGAAATTGCCGGCGAGCGTAGCGCGCGTTTTGATAATAAAGGCGACCGTTTTTACGATCTTATTTCCGCGTTACATAAGTCGGTGCGCGGTAGCGCCCCGGATGCGGCATTATACTGGTACGCACGGATCATTACCGCGGGCGGCGACCCGCTGTATGTTGCGCGCCGTTGTCTGGCTATCGCTTCTGAGGATGTCGGCAACGCCGATCCCCGGGCTATGCAGGTGGCCATTTCCGCGTGGGATTGTTTTACCCGCGTTGGGCCGGCAGAAGGCGAACGGGCTATTGCTCAGGCTATTGTTTATCTGGCCTGCGCGCCGAAGAGTAATGCGGTGTACACCGCCTTTAAGGCTGCGCTGGCCGACGCCCGCGATCGCCCTGATTACGACGTGCCGGTTCATTTACGCAATGCGCCGACCAAACTCATGAAAGAGATGGGCTATGGTCAGGAATACCGCTACGCGCACGATGAACCTAACGCCTACGCCGCCGGCGAGCAGTATTTCCCGCAGGAAATGGCGCAAACGCGCTATTATCAGCCAACAAACAGGGGGCTCGAGGGCAAAATCGCTGAAAAGCTCGCCTGGCTTGCCGAACTGGATCAAAATAGCCAGATAAAACGCTACCGCTAATTGTGGCGTTGCGGTAAGGTTATTACCTATATTTCCGTGGCCGTAGTTTGCGGCCATTTTTCCTATTTAAATTCGATAAGCACAGGATAAGCATGCTCGATCCCAATCTGCTGCGTACCGAGCCAGACGCAGTCGCAGAAAAACTGGCACGCCGGGGCTTTAAGCTGGATGTAGATAAACTGCGCGCTCTTGAAGAGCGTCGTAAAGTTCTGCAGGTTCAAACCGAAAACCTGCAGGCGGAGCGTAACTCCCGATCGAAATCCATTGGCCAGGCGAAAGCGCGCGGGGAAGATATCGAGCCATTACGCCTGGAAGTGAACAAGCTTGGCGAACAGCTGGATGCCGCAAAGTCCGAGCTGGAAACGCTGTTGGCGGAAATTCGCGATATCGCGCTGGCGATCCCGAACATTCCTCACGATGACGTGCCGGTTGGCCGCGACGAAAACGACAACGTTGAAGTCAGCCGCTGGGGTACACCGCGTCAGTTCGATTTCGAGGTGCGCGACCACGTTACGCTGGGTGAAATGCACGGGGGGCTGGACTTCGCCGCCGCCGTTAAGCTAACCGGTTCCCGTTTCGTGGTGATGAAAGGCCAACTGGCCCGCCTGCACCGCGCGCTGGCGCAGTTTATGCTGGATCTGCACACCGAACAGCACGGTTATAGCGAGAACTATGTTCCTTATCTGGTGAACCAGGACACGCTGTATGGTACTGGCCAGTTGCCGAAATTCGCCGGCGACCTGTTCCATACTCGTCCGCTGGAAGAAGAAGCCGATAGCAGCAACTATGCGTTGATTCCGACCGCCGAAGTGCCGCTGACCAACCTGGTCCGCGACGAAATCATCGACGAAGACGATCTGCCGATTAAAATGACCGCCCATACGCCGTGCTTCCGTTCTGAAGCGGGTTCGTATGGTCGTGATACCCGCGGTCTGATCCGTATGCACCAGTTCGACAAAGTTGAAATGGTGCAGATCGTACGTCCGGAAGACTCTATGGCGGCGCTGGAAGAGATGACCGGCCACGCTGAGAAGGTTCTGCAACTGCTGGGTCTGCCGTACCGTAAGGTAGCGCTGTGTTCCGGCGATATGGGCTTTAGCGCCTGTAAAACCTATGACCTCGAAGTGTGGGTTCCGGCGCAGGATACCTATCGCGAAATTTCTTCCTGCTCCAACGTCTGGGATTTCCAGGCGCGTCGTATGCAGGCGCGTTGCCGCAGCAAATCCGACAAAAAGACTCGTCTCGTTCACACTCTGAATGGTTCTGGTCTGGCGGTTGGCCGTACGCTGGTTGCGGTGATGGAAAACTATCAGCAGGCCGATGGCCGTATCGAGATCCCGGAAGTCCTGCGCCCGTATATGCGCGGCCTCGAGTATATCGGGTAATCTTTTCTGCTCTTTCCTTAAAAGCGCCTGCGGGCGCTTTTTTTATATCCTTATTGATACCGGGCAATAATCCCCTCAGTAAATCCGGTGATACTCCCTTTGGATTAATACAGCATAAAAAGCCAATAAAATCCGATATATATAAAATTATATAACGATTGTCAGCTTATTGTGAGCAACCAAAGCGAGTATCTATGAAAATCAAAGCACCCGATGCTTTACTGGCTGCCGAAGTTAGCCGACGTGGTTTGATGAAAACCACGGCGATAGGCGGTCTGGCGATGGCCAGCAACGCATTGACCTTACCCTTCACGCGTATTGCGCACGCCGCTGATACGCTGGCGCCAGTCAGTGAGAAAGTGGTCTGGAGCGCCTGCACCGTTAACTGCGGCAGCCGTTGCCCGCTGCGTATGCACGTGGTTGACGGCGCGATTAAGTATGTAGAAACCGATAATACCGGCGACGATAACTATGACGGTCTGCATCAGGTTCGCGCCTGTCTGCGCGGCCGCTCTATGCGCCGCCGCGTCTATAACCCCGACCGGCTGAAATATCCGATGAAGCGCGTCGGCAAACGCGGTGAAGGAAAATTCGAACAAATTAGCTGGGAAGAGGCATTCGACACTATCGCCAGCAATATGCAGCGCCTGATTAAAGATTATGGCAACGAATCTATCTATCTGAACTACGGAACCGGTACGCTCGGCGGGACTCTGACTCGCTCCTGGCCGCCGGGTAAAACCCTGATTGCTCGTCTGATGAACTGCTGCGGCGGCTATCTCAATCATTATGGCGACTATTCATCGGCGCAGATTGCGGCTGGTTTGAATTACACCTATGGTGGTTGGGCCGATGGCAACAGCCCGTCGGATATCGAAAATAGTCAGTTAGTGGTGCTGTTCGGCAATAACCCTGGCGAAACGCGCATGAGCGGCGGCGGGGTCACTTACTACCTTGAGCAGGCGCGGCAGAAATCCAATGCCCGCATGATCATTATCGATCCGCGCTATACCGACACCGGAGCCGGGCGTGAAGATGAATGGATCCCAATTCGTCCGGGAACCGACGCGGCGCTCATTTCAGCGCTGGCGTGGGTGATGATTACTGAAAATCTGGTCGATCAGCCCTTCCTCGATAAATACTGCGTCGGCTACGACGAGAAGACCTTGCCTGCCGATGCGCCGTCTAATGGACATTATAAAGCTTACATCCTTGGTCAGGGCTCCGACGGTATCGCTAAAACGCCGGAGTGGGCATCCACCATTACCGGGATCCCGCGTGAGCGCATTGTGAAACTGGCTCGCGAGATTGCGACGGCGAAGCCGGCGTATATCAGCCAGGGATGGGGACCGCAGCGTCACGCCAACGGCGAAATCGCCACCCGCGCCATCTCCATGCTCGCCATTCTGACCGGTAACGTTGGGATCAATGGCGGTAATAGCGGCGCGCGTGAAGGATCATATAGCCTGCCTTTCGAGCGCATGCCGACGCTGGATAACCCGGTAGAGACCAGCATCTCCATGTTTATGTGGACCGACGCGATTGAACGTGGTCCGGAAATGACCGCGCTGCGTGATGGCGTACGCGGCAAAGATAAGCTCGATGTACCGATCAAGATGATCTGGAACTACGCGGGTAACTGCCTGATCAACCAACACTCCGAGATCAACCGCACCCACGAAATCCTGCAGGACGATAAGAAGTGCGAAATGATTGTGGTAATCGACTGCCACATGACGTCGTCTGCGAAATACGCCGATATTCTGCTGCCGGACTGTACCGCCTCGGAGCAGATGGACTTCGCGCTGGATGCCTCCTGCGGCAATATGTCTTACGTCATCTTTGCCGACCAGGCGATTAAACCGCGTTTCGAATGCAAAACCATCTATGAGATGACCTCCGAGTTGGCGAAACGCATGGGGGTGGCGGAGAAGTTTACCGAAGGCCGCACTCAGGAAGGCTGGATGCGCTATTTGTATGAGCAGTCGCGTAAAGCGATTCCCGAACTGCCGGATTTCGATACTTTCCGCCAGCAGGGGATCTTCAAGCAGCGTGACCCGCAGGGGCATCATGTGGCGTATAAAGCCTTCCGTGAAGATCCGCAGGCCAATCCGCTGACTACGCCATCGGGCAAAATCGAAATCTATTCCCAGGAGCTTGCCAAAATTGCCGCGACCTGGGAACTGCCGGAAGGCGATGTGATCGATCCGCTGCCGATCTACACCCCGGGGTTTGAAAACTACAACGATCCGTTGTCCGCCAAATATCCGCTACAGCTGACGGGCTTCCACTACAAGTCTCGCGTCCACTCAACTTATGGCAACGTTGATGTCCTGCAGGCAGCCTGCCGCCAGGAGATGTGGATTAACCCGATCGATGCGCACACACGCGGCATCGCCAACGGCGATCGCATTCGCATTTTCAACGACCGCGGCGAAGTGCATATCGAAGCGAAAGTGACGCCGCGTATGATGCCGGGCGTTGTCGCGCTGGGCGAGGGCGCCTGGTATAACCCGGACGCTTCACGCGTGGATCAGGCCGGCAGCATTAACGTGCTGACGACTCAACGTCCGTCGCCGTTGGCGAAAGGCAACCCATCGCATACCAACCTCGTCCAGGTTGAAAAGCTGTAAGGAGTAACCGATGACAACTCAGTATGGATTTTTTATCGATTCCGCCCGTTGCACCGGTTGCAAAACCTGCGAGCTGGCCTGTAAAGACTACAAGAACCTGACGCCGGACGTCAGCTTCCGTCGTATCTATGAGTATGCCGGCGGCGACTGGCAGGAGGACAACGGCGTCTGGAATCAGAACGTTTTTGCCTATTACCTTTCTATCGCCTGTAACCACTGTGAAGACCCAGCGTGCACCAAGGTCTGCCCGAGCGGGGCGATGCACAAGCGCGAAGACGGTTTTGTAGTGGTCAATGAAGAGGTGTGCATCGGCTGTCGCTACTGCCATATGGCCTGCCCGTATGGCGCGCCGCAGTACAACGCCGCTAAAGGACATATGACCAAATGCGACGGCTGTCACGAGCGTATCGCACAAGGCAAGAAACCGATTTGCGTCGAGTCCTGCCCGCTGCGCGCGCTGGACTTCGGGCCGATTGCCGAACTGCGGGAAAAACACGGCCAGCTGGCCGCCGTGGCGCCGCTGCCTTCAGCGCACTTCACCAGGCCGAGCATTGTGATAAAACCTAACGCCAACAGCCGTCCGTGTGGGGATACCACCGGCTATCTGGCCAATCCGAAGGAGGTCTGAAATGGGAAATGGATGGCATGAATGGCCGTTGATGATTTTCACGGTCTTTGGCCAATGCGTCGCCGGGGGCTTTATCGTTCTCGCGCTGGCGTTGATGAAGGGCGAACTTTCGCGCGAGCAGCAGCAGCGGGTGATAATGAGCATGTTTGGGCTATGGGTGCTGATGGGGATCGGCTTTATCGCCTCCACCATGCACCTTGGTTCACCTATGCGCGCGTTCAATTCGCTGAACCGCGTTGGCGCATCATCGTTAAGCAATGAAATCGCCAGCGGCGCGCTTTTCTTTGCCGTCGGTGGGATTGGCTGGCTGCTGGCGGTGGTAAATAAACTGTCGTCTGGGCTGCGTAGTCTGTGGCTGGTCGTCACCATGATCCTCGGCGTCATCTTCGTCTGGATGATGATCCGCGTATATAACACCATCGATACGGTGCCCACCTGGTACACCATCTGGACGCCGCTCAACTTCTTCCTGACCCTGTTTATCGGTGGGCCGCTGTTGGGTTATCTGCTGCTGCGTGTCGCGGGCGTAGATGGTTGGGCGATGCGTTTATTGCCGGTGATTATGCTGGTGGCGTTGGTGATTAGCGTGACCGTCGCGCTGATCCAGGGCAGCGAGTTGGCGACTATCCATAGTTCGATTCAACAGGCTTCCGCGCTGGTGCCGGATTATGGTTCATTGATGGCATGGCGGACGGTCGCATTAGTGCTGGCGCTGGTCTGCTGGATTGTACCGCAGCTTAAAGGTTATCAGCCCGCATTGCCGCTGTTGGGCCTGGCGTTTGCGCTGGTGCTGGTTGGTGAGATGATTGGTCGCGGCGTATTCTATGGTCTGCATATGACCGTCGGTATGGCAATCGCCAGTTAATCGCGAGTAATCACGCCGGAAGTTTATTCCGGCGTGATTAAAAAATGCGGTTGATTGATGAAATTTTTCTACTGATATTTCCTTCTTCGTTTTCCAATAAATTAATAAAAACAATGGAATAATATAAAGAATAATTCCGTTACCGTTCCGCTGGATAAAAAACTTCTATCGTTGCCCTGAAAACCGCGTCAGGCCTGAATTCTGGCGGATTGACAATGTTTACAGCGGTGTCATGATGCGCACGAAATCTGAACTTCCTCACGGTTAACACCCATGACCATCTACACTCGCCCAGTGCAAATGTTGCTCTGTGGCCTGCTTCTGTTGACGCTGGCAATCGCGGTTTTAAATACGCTTGTCCCGCTCTGGCTCGCCCATGAAAATATGCCAACCTGGCAGGTTGGGATGGTCGGCTCCTCTTATTTTACCGGCAATCTGGTGGGCACGTTATTTGCCGGTTGGGTCATTAAACGTCTGGGGTTTAACCGTAGCTATTACCTGGCGTCATTAATTTTTGCCGTTGGCTGCGTTGGCCTGGGTATTACTCTCGGCTTCTGGACATGGCTGAGCTGGCGTTTTATTGCCGGGGTGGGCTGCGCGATGATCTGGGTGGTGGTGGAAAGCGCCCTGGTGTGCAGCGGTACCTCCCGCAGCCGCGGTCGACTGCTGGCGGCATACATGATGGTCTATTACGTCGGTACCGTGTTGGGTCAACTGATGGTCAGCAAATTACCGACCGATTTAATGAGCGTGCTGCCGTGGGTTACCGGTCTGGCGCTGGCGGCAATATTGCCGCTGCTGTTTACGCGTATTATGAGCCAGGCGGACGAACCGCATGAAACGGTACGTATCTGGCCGATGCTGAAACTGCGTCAGGCGCGCCACGGTGTGAATGGCTGCATTATCTCCGGTATCGTGCTTGGTTCACTATACGGCCTGATGCCGCTGTGGCTGAACCACCAGGGCGTCAGCGATTCCGGTATTGGTTTCTGGATGGCGGTGATGGTTAGCGCAGGCATTCTCGGGCAGTGGCCGGTCGGGCGTCTGGCTGACCGCTATGGCCGCCTGCTGGTGCTGCGCGTACAGGTCTTTGTGGTGATTCTGGGCTGTCTGGCGATGCTGAGCCAGGCGGCAATGGCGCCAGCGCTTTTTGTGCTCGGCGCATCCGGTTTTACTCTGTATCCGGTGGCGATGGCCTGGGCCTGCGAGAAGGTTGAACACCATCAACTGGTAGCGATGAACCAGGCGTTGCTGATGAGTTATACCATCGGCAGCCTGCTGGGGCCGACCCTGACGGCAATGCTGATGCAGAACTTCTCTGATAACCTACTGTTTATTATGATCGCCAGCGTATCGTTTATTTACCTGCTGACGCTGCTGCGCAAAGCCGGGCATCATCCGACGCCGGTGGCACACGCGTAAACATTCTGGCGCGCGGCGAAGGCCGCGCGTAGTCCGTTTATGAAATGAATGTTCCTGTGGGCAGACGGTATTGCGTTCATAGTGTGCCGTTATCGACGGGATTGGTTCTATTATAGTTGCGGGCCGTCGTGAGAGCACCTCCGGCCCGCTGTCGGTTTAGTACATCACCTTATGACCATACTGCTCAAGGATACCCTTCACCCGCTCCATGGTCTCTTTCTTCGGCGGATGTACGCCGTCAAGCTTGTACTCTTCGCCCATCGCGACCCATTTGTGTTTACCTAGCTCGTGGTAGGGCAGGAGTTCGATTTTCTCGACGTTGCCCATATCGCGGGTAAATTCACCCAGACGATGCGCGGAATCGTCATCATCAGACCAGCCGGGAACCACGACGTAGCGGATCCACACGTTAATCCCTTTCTTCGACAGATACTGGGCGAACTCCAGCGTACGATGGTTAGAAACGCCGACCAGGTTCTGGTGGATTTCATCGTTCATCTGCTTAAGGTCAAGCATCACCAGATCGGTGACTTCCAGCAGTTCGTCAATCACCGGATCGTAGCGACGTACGAAGCCGTTGGTATCCAGACAGGTGTGGATACCTTCTTTTTTACAGGCGCGGAACCAGTCGCGGACAAATTCCGCCTGCAGGATCGCCTCGCCGCCGGAGGCGGTGACGCCGCCGCCGGAAGCATTCATAAAGTGGCGATAGGTCACCACTTCTTTCATCAATTCTTCAACGGTGATTTCTTTACCGCCATGGGTATCCCAGGTGTCGCGGTTATGGCAGTAAAGGCAGCGCATCAGGCAGCCCTGGAAGAAGGTAATAAAGCGGATACCTGGGCCATCGACGGTGCCACAGGATTCAAAGGAGTGAATACGACCAATAGTTGACATTGCGGTGATATCTCCGGATTCGGCCCTCCAGGGCCTATGATGCACAGCTCAAACCGGCTGTGTTAAGTCTGTTTTGACAGGTACCCAAAGTATAGATAACTGGCAAAGCAGGCTGGGGCAGGGAATCACTTGTTAAAAAGGCCCCACTGATGTGGGGCCTTTATTGTACGCTTTTTCAGTCAGACAGGGAATTACATGGTCTGAGTGAAGGTACGGGTAATAACGTCCTGCTGCTGTTCTTTAGTCAGGGAGTTAAAACGTACCGCGTAGCCAGATACGCGAATGGTCAGCTGCGGATATTTTTCCGGGTTTTCCATCGCGTCGAGCAGCATTTCGCGGTTCATGACGTTCACGTTCAGGTGCTGACCACCTTCGATGGACGCTTCGTGGTGGAAGTAACCATCCATCAGACCAGCCAGGTTAGTCTTACGAACTTCGTCATCTTTACCCAGCGCGTTCGGTACGATAGAGAAGGTGTAAGAGATACCATCTTTAGCGTAAGCAAACGGCAGTTTAGCAACGGAGGTCAGAGAAGCAACAGCACCTTTCTGGTCGCGGCCGTGCATCGGGTTAGCACCTGGTCCGAACGGCGCGCCAGCGCGACGACCGTCTGGGGTGTTACCGGTTTTCTTACCATACACGACGTTAGAAGTGATGGTCAGAACAGACTGAGTCGGGATAGCGTTGCGGTAGGTATGCAGTTTCTGAATTTTCTTCATGAAACGTTCAACCAGGTCAACGGCCATGTCATCGACGCGAGCATCGTTGTTACCAAACTGCGGATATTCGCCTTCGATTTCGAAGTCAACAGCCAGACCGTCTTCGTCACGAATCGGTTTAACTTTCGCATATTTGATAGCAGACAGGGAGTCAGCAGCAACGGACAGACCTGCGATACCACACGCCATGGTGCGGATAACGTCACGGTCGTGCAGCGCCATCAGAGAGGCTTCGTAGCTGTACTTGTCGTGCATGTAATGAATGATGTTCAGCGCGGTGACGTACTGTTTAGCCAGCCAGTCCATGAAGTGATCCATGCGCTCCATAACTTCGTCGAAGTTCAGGACGTCGCCTTTGATCGGTTCAGATTTCGGACCAACCTGCATTTTCAGTTTTTCATCAACGCCGCCGTTGATAGCATACAGCATGGTTTTCGCGAGGTTAGCGCGAGCGCCGAAGAACTGCATTTGTTTACCAACAATCATCGGGCTTACGCAGCATGCGATAGCGTAATCGTCGTTGTTGAAGTCCGGGCGCATCAGGTCATCGTTCTCGTACTGCAGAGAAGAGGTATCGATGGATACTTTAGCGGCGAATTTCTTAAAGCTCAGCGGCAGTTTTTCAGACCACAGGATGGTGATGTTCGGCTCCGGAGACGGCCCCATGGTGTACAGGGTGTTCAGGAAGCGGAAGCTGTTTTTGGTTACCAGAGTACGGCCGTCAACGCCCATACCACCGATAGATTCCGTTGCCCAAATCGGGTCGCCGGAGAACAGTTCATCATATTCCGGGGTACGCAGGAAGCGAACCATACGCAGTTTCATGACCAGGTGGTCAACCATTTCCTGCGCGTCTTGCTCGGTGATTTTACCCGCCTGCAGGTCACGTTCGATGTAGATATCCAGGAAGCTGGAAGTACGACCGAAGGACATTGCCGCGCCGTTCTGAGATTTAACGGCGGCCAGGTAACCGAAGTAGGTCCACTGAATAGCTTCCTGAGCGGTAGTCGCCGGACCGGAGATGTCGTAGCCATATTTAGCCGCCATCTCTTTGATCTGACCCAGCGCGCGATGCTGTTCAGCAATTTCTTCACGCAGACGGATGGTTGCTTCCAGATCTTCGCCGCTTTCCAGTTTCGCCTGCAGCGAGTTGAACTGGGCGAATTTGTCTTTCATCAGGAAGTCGATACCGTACAGCGCAACGCGACGATAGTCACCGATGATACGACCACGGCCGTAAGCATCCGGCAGACCGGTCAGTACGCCGGATTTACGGCAGCGCAGGATGTCCGGGGTATATACGTCGAAAACGCCCTGGTTGTGAGTTTTACGGTACTCGGTGAAGATTTTTTTCAGCATCGGGTCCAGTTCGCGATTGTACGCTTTGCAGGAACCTTCAACCATTTTGATACCGCCGAACGGGATAATCGCACGTTTCAGCGGGGCTTCAGTTTGCAGACCAACGATTTTCTCGAGCGCTTTCTCGATGTAGCCCGCGTCGTGAGAAGTGATGGTGGATGCGAGGGAAGTGTCGAAATCAACAGGCGCGTGAGTGCGGTTTTCCTGTTTAACGCCTTCCATTACGCTGTCCCACAGCTTGGTGGTCGCATCAGTTGCGCCAGCCAGGAAGGATTCGTCACCTTCATATGGGGTGTAGTTTTTCTGGATAAAGTCACGTACGTTGACTTCGTTCTGCCAGTCACCTTTCGCAAAACCTTCCCAGGCTGTGGCTAACTTTTCATTAAGCTCGGACATGTAACACCTACCTTCTTAAGTGGATTTTTTATTTACTGCCTGAGACAACCATTAATGATGATCGTCGCCACGCAGGTAAATGACCCAGTATGTCAACCCAACCAACAAACCACCGCCGATGATGTTTCCGATAGTGACTGGAATCAGGTTATCAGTGATGAAGTTCATAACGGTTAAGTGAGAAAAACTCTCCGGAGTTGAACCGATAGCGGTCCAGAATTCCGGGCTTGCAAAGTTGCGAATTACGATACCCATCGGGATCATAAACATATTAGCGATGCTGTGTTCAAAGCCGCTGGCGACAAACATCGCAACCGGCAACACCATGATCATCGCTTTGTCCATCAGGCTGCGGCCGGAGTAGCTCATCCAGACTGCCAGACACACCATCAGGTTAGCCAGGATACCCAGGCAGACGGCTTCAATAAACGTGTGGTGCATTTTGTGGTCTGCAGTTTGCAGAACATTTAAGCCCCAGCCGCCGTTGGCAGTCATATATTCGCCTGATAACCACATTAACAGTACAAACAGCAGCGCGCCGATCAGGTTTCCAACATAGACGTTAAGCCAGTTTTTTGCCAGCTGACCCCAGGTAATACGCCCGCTGGCTTTCGCCACGACGATCAGTACGGTCGAGGTGAAAAGGTCAGCACCGCAGATGACGCAAAGAATCAGACCTAGTGAGAAGCATACCCCGCCGATAAGTTTGGCAATCCCGAAAGGCATTGCGGCAGTACCGGTGGTCGCCGTGATATAAAACACAAAAGCGATGGAGATGAAGACACCTGCGGTAATCGCCAGATAAAACGTCTTCAGCGGATGTTTCGTCGCTTTATAGACACCTGCTTCTTCGGCGACTTTCGCCATCGCGGCAGGGAGTAAAAGATCAAAAGGGTTGTCAGCTTTCACACTAACTCTCTCTTTATATAAGTTGGCGGTGTGATACTAACAAAGCATTATAGAAGGGAATTTGATGTAGATCATATCCTACCGGAGTCATAGGCCCATTTTGCGTGTGGAATTAGCCTGTTGTGGCTTTATCTTTTTGATTTTTAATGAAAAACTAAATTTTAATATTTGCAAATAATGTTGAAAATTTCCATGAGTGACCATTGTTTACGGTTAATTAAAATGGAGTATTTTTATTAAAATTAACAATCTAAATATCATCAATGTTTGGATTTTACTTATAGTTAACTTTGCACCTACAAAATGGCGTGGTTTTGGAGCAAATCATAAAAAAACGGAGCCGCTGGCGGCCCCGTAACGTTATGGTTTACCCCTAATGGGTTATTTGGCCCAGAAGGCCGCTTTTGCCCGCTGCAGCTTTTCGTAGGCCTTCAGTAAAGACTGATGTGCCGGGAAAGCGCGCAGATCGTTATCGACCGCCTGAAGGCCATAGAATGGCGCCTCTCCGCTCAGGGCGGCGCTAGCGGCTTCCACAGCATCCGCGCCATACATACGGATGAAGGCATTCAGGTACTGCAGCGGCTGGCGCTCTTCTTCCTGGCTAAGCAACAGCAGCGTTTGCAGGCAGCGATAATAGTTGGCGCGCTCAGGGCTGAAGATGGAGGCATTGAATTCCATGGTCCACTCTGTCCAAATCAACGCCTGTTCAAGGTCGCCGCCGGCCAAGGCCAGCATCGCTTTCAGCTCGCCGATACGCAGGGTATACCAGCCATTGTCTTTGCCGGTTGCCAGGCCTAATAGTTCGCGGACGCGCGTGAAATCATCAAGTCCTTCATCGTCCATTTGCTCGATGAGCGCCAGATAATCTTCTTTTTCCCACTCGCTACCCGGCAGGGAGAGAATAGTGTCGCGCAGGTGTGCGCCCATGCTGTTATTAGCGAGCCACAGGTCTTCCGCCGGATAAATATCGGACATCCCCGGAACGATGATCCGGCAGGCGTAGACGCTCAGATGTTCGTAGTCGGCGATATAGACTTCTTTATCTTCGGCTTTGAAGATAGCCATCAGGGTGGCGAACTCTTCTTCAGTGGTGCCGGAGAAATTCCAGTCAACGAACGGATAGTCGGCATCCTGTTTAAACATATCCCAGGAGATCAGGCCGCTGGAATCAATGAAGTGAGTTTCCAGGTTGGCGTGCTCGGCAACTTCTTCGTCATCAAAGGTCGGAGGGGTAAAGACGTCGAGATCTTTCAGACTGCGGCCTTGTAGCAGTTCGGTAACAGTACGCTCCAGCGCCACGCCGAAATCCGGATGGGCGCCGAAAGAGGCGAAGCAGGTGCCGTTAGCCGGGTTAAACAGGACTACGCAGATAACCGGATATTTACCACCAAGAGAGCCATCGTAGGCGAAGATCGGGAAACCTTCGGCTTCCAGTTTGGCGATAGATTCAACGACGCCCGGATAGCGCGCCATGACTTCAGCCGGGATCTCCGGCAGGCTGATGCTCTCTGCGATGATACGGTTTTTGATATGACGCTCAAAGACTTCAGACAAGCCCTGCACGCGCGCTTCATTCGGGGTATTACCCGCTGACATGCCGTTGGAAACGTACAAGTTGCCGACAATGTTCATCGGAATATAGACGGTTTCGCCGTCTGATTGACGGGTAAACGGCAGGCCGCAGACGCCGCGCTCGTCGTTGCCGGATTGCAGATCCACGAGCATGCTGGCGGTCAGTTGATCGTCCGGATCGTAAAAGGCGCGCAGGCGGGCATCCAGCAGGCCTTCCGGTACTTCATCATCTTCCGTCAGCGGGAACCACTTTTCGTTCGGATAATGAACGAAGGGACCGTTGGCGATGGTATCGCCTAACCAGAAGTCCGCGAAGAAGTAGTTGGTAGACAGACGTTCGAAATATTCGCCCAGCGCGGAAGCCAGCGCCGCCTTTTTAGTTGCGCCTTTACCATTGGTAAAGCACAGCGCGCACTCTTTATCGCGAATGTGAACGGACCACACGTGTGGTACCGGATTCAGCCACGAGGCCTCTTCGATATCAAATCCGAGGTCGAGCAGTTTCTGCTGGAAGCGAGCGATGGAATCTTCCAGGGCGGCATCTTTGCCGGGGATAAATGTCTGGGTCATAGCAATTCGTTTATTGTTGGCAGGATGCGCAATGATACGGGTTTTACCGGTAAGTGGCTATGTCGTTAGCCGCGGCAATGCATAAAAAGAGAAGAGCGGTAAATGGCATGCGGAGAAACTCCACATGCCGTAGCAAGTTACAGAATCGGCGTACAAATGCTAACGATCATTGCCGCGCCGGCAAGACTGGTACCGACGATGCCTGCCGCCATTACCGCGAAGCCTGCGCCCAGCGTAAAGGGCCCGGTTATCGCTCCGATGACAATCGTCGGAATGCTGACCAGTAAACCAACTGCCGCAGGAATGGACAACAGGCCAAAGCCGCCGCTCACATCAGACATTTCGTTATAGGTTAATTCACGCATAAATATTCCTTTAAAAGTGATTAATACCAGTCTTCATTGGCTGGTTCGAAAATTTTAATGATCTGGAAATACGACGGTAAATGACGGTGCTCTCGCGGAAACATAATTCATGAAGAATTAAGATAATATTCAAGTATTAAATGAGTTGACGGGGGGAGCTACGGCGAGATCGTTTCCTGTGAACGTAGATGATAATTATTTATGCCGTCAGTCCAAATCCGGAATGGACGGCGGAAGAGGGAGGAAAAAGCGATCTGCTCGCAGCGATTATGTCGGTTTAATGACGTCAAGCTGGTTGATTCTTTTGTGTGACGGTGGCCTCGTTTGTGGGCCGCTTAGTTTTACTCGTTGCGGTGTGTGTCACTGAATGATAAAACCGATAGCCACAGGAATAACTTATGCCCGCGACGGTTCGCGTGCAGACAATATAGCAACGTGGTGAGGGGAAATGGCTCAGGTCTATAACTTTAGTTCGGGCCCGGCAATGCTGCCGGCAGAAGTTCTCAAACTGGCGCAACAGGAACTGTGCGACTGGCACGGTCTGGGGACGTCGGTAATGGAAATCAGCCACCGTGGTAAGGAGTTTATCCAGGTGGCTGAAACGGCAGAACAGGATTTCCGCGATCTGCTTAATATCCCTTCCAACTATAAAGTGTTGTTCTGTCATGGTGGCGGTCGCGGACAGTTTGCCGGGATCCCGTTAAATCTGCTGGGTGATAAAACGACAGCAGATTATGTGGACGCCGGTTACTGGGCGGCAAGTGCGGTGAAAGAAGCGCAAAAATACTGCACGCCGAACGTTATCGATGCGAAAACTACCGTTGACGGCCTGCGAGCCGTTAAACCGATGAGCGAATGGCAGTTGACGCCGGGCGCGGCCTATTTGCACTTCTGCCCAAATGAAACCATCGATGGTATCGCTATTCACGAAACGCCGAATTTTGACAAAGATGTCGTCGTCACCGCGGATTACTCCTCCAGTATTTTGTCCCATGAAATCGACGTCAGCCGTTATGGCGTGATTTACGCTGGCGCGCAGAAGAATATCGGCCCGGCAGGGTTGACGCTGGTTATCGTGCGTGAAGACCTGCTGGGTAAAGCCAGCGTCGCCTGCCCATCAATTCTTGATTACACCGTGCTGAATGCCAATGACTCAATGTTTAACACGCCTCCGACCTTCGCCTGGTATCTGGCGGGGCTGGTATTCAAATGGCTGAAAGAGCAGGGCGGCGTGGCCGCGATGGATAAAATCAACCGCCAAAAAGCGGACCTGCTGTATGGCGTGATTGATAACAGTGATTTTTATCGTAACGATGTTGCCGCTGCCAACCGCTCGCGGATGAACGTGCCGTTCCAGCTGGCGGATAGCGCGCTGGACAAACTGTTCCTTGAAGAGTCTTTTGCGGCCGGTTTGCATGCGCTGAAAGGCCACCGCGTGGTGGGCGGTATGCGTGCTTCTATCTACAATGCGATGCCGCTGGCCGGCGTCAAGGCGCTCACCGACTTTATGCAGGACTTCGAACGTCGTCGCGGCTAATTGCTGAGCGCTTTATTTTCATCCCCGCGGCCGGTCTGCGGGGTTTTTATTCTGTTTTTTTGAGAGTCGAGTTTCATGGAATCCCTGACGTTACAACCCATTGCGCGCGTTGATGGCACCGTAAACCTACCCGGGTCAAAAAGTGTCTCTAACCGCGCTTTGCTGCTGGCGGCATTAGCCCACGGCACCACCGTGCTGACCAACTTGCTGGACAGCGATGATGTTCGCCATATGCTCAATGCGCTTAACGCCCTGGGAGTTCACTACACCTTGTCCGCCGATCGCACTCGTTGTGAAGTCACCGGCAACGGCGGTCCGCTTCAGGCCAGCAGCGCGCTGGAGTTGTTTCTCGGTAATGCTGGTACGGCGATGCGTCCGCTGGCGGCGGCGTTGTGCCTCGGCCACAACGATATTGTGCTGACCGGCGAACCGCGAATGAAAGAGCGACCGATAGGCCACCTGGTCGATGCGTTACGCCAGGGGGGCGCGCAAATTGAGTATCTGGAGCAGGAAAACTATCCGCCCCTGCGCCTGCGCGGTGGTTTCAACGGCGGCCAGGTGGAAGTTGATGGCAGCGTCTCCAGCCAGTTCCTTACCGCTTTACTGATGACTGCGCCGCTGGCGCCGCAGGACACGACGATCGCGATTAAAGGCGAGCTGGTATCTAAACCTTATATCGACATCACGCTGCACCTGATGAAAACCTTCGGCGTTAACGTTGAAAACCACAACTATCAGCGCTTTGTCGTACGCGGTGGGCAACAATATCAGTCGCCGGGCGATTATCTGGTGGAAGGGGATGCCTCCTCAGCTTCTTACTTCCTCGCTGCCGGCGCTATTAAGGGCGGTACGGTGAAAGTGACCGGTATTGGCCGCAATAGCGTACAGGGCGATATTCGATTCGCCGACGTGCTGGAAAAAATGGGCGCGACGGTTGTCTGGGGCGACGATTTTATCGCCTGTACACGCGGTGAGTTGAATGCCGTTGATATGGATATGAACCATATTCCGGATGCCGCCATGACCATCGCTACCGCGGCGTTGTTTGCGAAAGGTACCACGGTGCTGCGCAATATTTACAACTGGCGGGTGAAAGAGACCGATCGTCTGTTTGCGATGGCAACTGAACTGCGTAAAGTCGGCGCCGAAGTGGAAGAGGGCGAAGACTATATTCGCATCACGCCGCCTGATACGCTGAAATTTGCTGAAATCGGTACCTACAACGATCACCGCATGGCGATGTGCTTCTCGCTGGTGGCGCTGTCGGCAACGCCGGTCACTATCCTTGACCCGAAATGTACGGCGAAAACGTTCCCGGACTATTTCGAGCAGTTAGCGCGAATTAGTACCCTGGCGTAAATTCTGTCTCGTCCGATAAGGTAAAGCTTTGTCATCTTCCGGGCTGGTATTCCGCCAGCCCGCTATAATTGCGCAATTCTTCTACATTTAATTTCTACTATTCCGTAATTTGCACACAATGCTCACTTTCTGGCGCATTGATGCGTATAATGCGCGGCGTTTATATTCATGCGCCTTGCTAAAGGAGAATAAAGATGACGGCAAATGTTCCGGTAATCACCATTGATGGACCTGGCGGTGCGGGTAAGGGCACGTTGTGCAAGGCAATGGCGGAAGCGCTTGGCTGGCATCTGTTGGATTCCGGCGCTATCTATCGCGTTTTGGCGCTGGCGGCCTTACATCATCATGTTGACGTCGAGTCAGAAGAGGCGCTGGTTCCGCTGGCCGCTCATCTCGATGTACGTTTTATTTCTGCTGACGGCAACCTGGAAGTGGTGCTGGAAGGTGAGGATGTGAGTGCGGAGATCCGCACCCAGGAAGTGGCCAATACCGCCTCGAAAGTCGCTGCCTTCCCGCGCGTTCGCGAAGCGCTGCTGCGCCGTCAACGCGCCTTTCGCGAGCAGCCCGGCCTGATTGCCGACGGCCGCGATATGGGCACCGTCGTTTTCCCTGATGCGCCGGTTAAAATTTTCCTCGATGCGTCGGCGGAAGAACGCGCGCAGCGCCGCCTGCTACAGTTGCAGGAAAAGGGTTTTAGTGTTAACTTTGAACGTCTTTTGTCCGAGATAAAAGAGCGTGACGATCGCGATCGTAATCGTGCCGTGGCGCCGCTTGTCCCGGCCGCTGATGCATTAGTTCTCGATTCAACTGAACTAAGCATTGAGCAAGTAATTGAAAAAGCGCTACAATATGCGCGCGAAAAACTGGCTATCGCTTAACCGTTAAGCGGCAAAGCGTTGCGAGCCTCCGAATTATAGCAGTACCCCCGCAGCAACGGAGTGTTAGCGGGTATGTTAAACAACCCCATCCGGCACGGAGCCAGGTGGACGTTAAATATGAAACCTGAAGATTAAACATGACTGAATCTTTTGCTCAACTATTTGAAGAATCCTTAAAAGAAATCGAAACCCGCCCGGGTTCCATCGTTCGTGGTGTTGTTGTTGCTATCGACAAAGATATCGTACTGGTTGACGCTGGTCTGAAATCTGAGTCCGCCATCCCGGCTGAGCAGTTCAAAAACGCCCAGGGCGAGCTGGAAATCCAGGTTGGTGACGAAGTTGACGTTGCTCTGGATGCAGTAGAAGACGGCTTCGGTGAAACCCTGCTGTCCCGTGAGAAAGCTAAACGTCACGAAGCTTGGATCACGCTGGAAAAAGCTTACGAAGACGCTGAAACTGTAGTCGGTGTTATCAACGGCAAAGTTAAAGGTGGCTTCACTGTTGAGCTGAATGGTATTCGTGCGTTCCTGCCGGGCTCCCTGGTAGACGTTCGTCCGGTGCGCGACACGCTGCACCTGGAAGGCAAAGAGCTTGAATTCAAAGTCATCAAGCTGGACCAGAAACGTAACAACGTCGTTGTTTCTCGTCGTGCCGTTATCGAATCCGAAAACAGCGCAGAGCGCGATCAGCTGCTGGAAAACCTGCAGGAAGGCATGGAAGTCAAAGGTATCGTTAAGAACCTCACTGACTACGGTGCATTCGTTGATCTGGGCGGCGTTGACGGCCTGCTGCACATCACCGATATGGCCTGGAAACGCGTTAAGCATCCGAGCGAAATCGTAAACGTTGGCGACGAAATCACTGTTAAAGTGCTGAAGTTCGACCGCGAGCGTACCCGTGTATCTCTGGGCCTGAAACAGCTGGGCGAAGATCCGTGGGTAGCTATCGCTAAGCGTTATCCGGAAGGTACCAAACTGACCGGTCGCGTGACCAACCTGACCGACTACGGCTGCTTCGTTGAAATCGAAGAAGGCGTTGAAGGCCTGGTTCACGTTTCCGAAATGGATTGGACCAACAAAAACATCCACCCGTCCAAAGTTGTTAACGTTGGCGATGTAGTGGAAGTTATGGTTCTGGATATCGACGAAGAACGTCGTCGTATCTCCCTGGGTCTGAAGCAGTGCAAATCTAACCCATGGCAGCAGTTCGCGGAAACCCACAACAAGGGCGACCGTGTTGAAGGTAAAATCAAGTCTATCACTGACTTCGGTATCTTCATCGGCCTGGACGGCGGCATCGACGGCCTGGTTCACCTGTCTGACATCTCCTGGAACGTTGCAGGCGAAGAAGCAGTTCGTGAATACAAAAAAGGCGACGAAATCGCTGCAGTTGTACTGCAGGTTGACGCAGAACGTGAGCGTATCTCCCTGGGCGTTAAACAGCTGGCGGAAGATCCGTTCAACAACTACGTTGCTCTGAACAAGAAAGGCGCTATCGTAACCGGTAAAGTAACTGCAGTTGACGCTAAAGGCGCAACCGTAGAACTGGCTGACGGCGTTGAAGGTTACCTGCGTGCTTCTGAAGCATCCCGTGACCGCGTTGAAGATGCAACTCTGGTTCTGAGCGTTGGCGACGAAGTTGAAGCTAAATTCACCGGCGTTGATCGTAAAAACCGCGCAATCAGCCTGTCTGTTCGTGCGAAAGACGAAGCTGACGAGAAAGATGCAATCGCAACTGTTAACAAACAGGAAGATGCAAACTTCTCTAACAACGCAATGGCTGAAGCTTTCAAAGCAGCTAAAGGCGAGTAATCTTAGTTATTCAGGCCACAACGGTCTGAATAATGACGAGTTTACTTGACAGATTGCAGGATTCGTCCTGTAATCAAGCACAAAGGGCGGCTACGGCCGCCCTTGTTTAAGCTGTAAGCTAACTTTGCCTTGAAGGAAACCGGAGGAAAAATGACCAAGTCAGAATTGATAGAAAGACTTGCCAGCCAGCAATCTCATATCCCGGCGAAAGCGGTGGAAGATGCTGTTAAAGAAATGCTGGAGCATATGGCCTCAACGCTTGCTCAAGGTGAGCGCATTGAAATCCGCGGTTTCGGCAGCTTCTCTCTGCACTATCGAGCACCTCGCACCGGGCGTAACCCGAAGACTGGCGATAAAGTGGAACTGGAAGGTAAATACGTTCCTCACTTTAAGCCCGGGAAAGAACTACGCGACCGCGCCAATATTTACGAAGAGTAAGTTTTTCCGCATCAGGCAAAGACTTACTTAATAAAAAAGCACCTGAGGGTGCTTTTTTTATGTCTGTTTTTCGCGTCCGCTCGCAAAACTTTTGTTACCCGATAGCAAGCGCCAACATTTCCCGGATAGCGCGACGCAACTCCATTCTTTTATGCATGATCACGGCGGCGAATTGTCTGACACTCCCCGATAACAGGGAGGTGTTATGCGATTACCACATCTGGCAGGCTGCGCCATAATCGGAATTTCGCCGCTGCTTTGGCTACCGGCGCTACCGAATATGCTAAGCGTCTGGTGCTTGATTGGCGCTGCGCTAATCATTGCCACGCTGCGCAAACCTTGCACAACGTATGCCGCATTGACGTTGCTATTTTTCGTATGGGGAATATTACATGCCCGGCAAGCGCTGTGGCCCACTGAGCATATTCCCGGTCACAACCGACAGGCCATTATTGAGCTGGTAGGCGGTGATGGCCTGACGAGCTGGCAAGGTAAGATAATTCGTCTTGAGGGTCGGCGTTTACATCCTGCGGTTGGGATTACCCTCTACGGCAGCGAACTGCCTGAAGCAGGCTGCGTTGGGCAGCGCTGGATGATGACCATCCGCGCTCGTCCGGTACATGGGCAGTTAAATGAGGGCGGCTTCGATAGCCAGCGCTACGCTCTTGCACAGCATCGCCCGCTTAGCGGACGTTTTCTAAATGCCTCATCGCTTGATTCACGTTGTAGCTCCCGGGCTCGCTATCTGGCCTCGTTAAACCGCGCACTCGCTGAGTATCCATGGAAAACGGTGATGCTGGGGCTGGGAATGGGGGAGCGCCTGGCAGTTGCGGATGAGATAAAAAGATTAATGCAGGAGACGGGAACGTCCCATTTAATGGCTATCTCCGGTCTGCATATTGCGCTGGGGGCATCGCTTGGCTGGTTGCTGGTTCGCGGAATACAGTTCTTTCTTCCGTGCCGCTGGATAGGCTGGCGGATACCGCTGCTTGTCGGGTTAGGCTGTGCGCTGTTTTACGCCTGGCTTACCGGCATGCAACCCCCGGCGCTACGTACCTGTGCGGCCTTAACCGCAGGATGTCTGTTGCGGCTACAGGCCAGGCGCTGGTCGCCCTGGCAAATATTTTGCTGTTGTATTGCGGCAATACTGCTGGCCGATCCACTGGCGATAATTTCAGAAAGCCTGTGGTTATCGGTCTTTGCGGTTGCTGCGTTGATTTTCTGGTATCAGCTTGCGCCGCTTCGCCCTTACCGCTGTCATTCACCGTGGCGGCACCTGCTGGCGCTGAGCCACCTGCAGTGTGGCCTGATGCTATTATTGGCGCCGCTGCAGATAGCCCTGTTCCATGGTATTAGTCTGACATCACTGATAGCGAACCTGATTGCCGTTCCGCTGGTGACATTTCTAATAGTCCCGCTGATTTTAGCGGCCATGCTACTGCATCTCAGCGGTCCGGCATTGCTTGAAATGGCGTTATGGCAACTCGCCGATCGGTTGCTGGCAATCTTATTCTGGTTCTTACGCCATTTGCCTGCGGGATGGGTATCGCTTGACGAACGCTGGCTGGCGGTCAGTTTACTGCCGTGGCTGGCGCTTCTGGTATGGCGTTTTCAGGCCTGGCGTCAGATGCCGTTACTCTGTATTAGCGGCGTGGCGCTACTCAGTTGGCCTTTCTGGCGCGCCGCCTCACCGGGCGAGTGGCGGGTGACGATGCTGGATGTCGGACAAGGGCTGGCGGTGGTCATCGAGCGTCAGGGCGCGGCAATTTTGTACGATACCGGCCCAGCCTGGCCGGGAGGCGATAGCGGCGAGCGGCTTATCGTACCCTGGCTACGCTGGCGCGGTCTTCATCCGGAAGGCATAATATTGAGCCACGAACATCTTGATCATCGCGGTGGCCTGAATGCGATTATTCAGGCGTGGCCCAATCTCGTTATTCGTAGTCCGCTTAAAGCGCGCGGGCATCTACCCTGTCGCAGAGGGGAAACCTGGCGCTGGCGAGGGCTCCGATTTCAGGCGCTTTGGCCATTGCCTGCGGGTGAGCATAAAGGGAACAATGGTTCCTGTGTGGTTAGGGTCGATGACGGCGAGCGTAGCGTTTTACTTACCGGCGATATCGAAATCCCGGCCGAACAGCAGATGATAAGCCATTACTGGCAGCATCTTATGTCTACACTTATTCAGGTTCCGCACCATGGCAGCAATACTTCATCCGGCGTGACATTGCTGCAGCGGGTAGGAGGAGAGGCGGCTATCGCCTCGGCAGCGCGATACAATGCATGGAAGATGCCTTCCCAAAAAGTCGCGCAGCGCTATCGTGAGCAGGGATATCGGTGGTTTGATACGCCGCACTCGGGGCAAATAACGATTATTTTTTCTCCAGAAGGTTGGCAAATCCATAGCTTACGAGATCAACTTTTACCGCGTTGGTATCATCAGTGGTTTGGCGGGGACGCGCAGAACGGGTAGAATATGCGGCTATTTCAACATAAGCTGGTTTATTGAATGCAGAACGATAAAGATCTCTCCACGTGGCAGACCTTCCGCCGACTTTGGCCGATGATAGCGCCGTTTAAAGCCGGGCTAATCGTAGCGGCCGTGGCGTTGGTGCTTAACGCGGCAAGTGATACCTTCATGTTATCGCTTCTTAAACCGTTATTGGATGATGGTTTTGGTAAAACGGATCGCTCAGTGCTGTTATGGATGCCGCTGGTGGTGATCGGTTTGATGGTGCTGCGTGGCATCAGTAGCTATATCTCGAGCTACTGTATCTCCTGGGTTTCCGGCAAAGTGGTGATGACCATGCGTCGCCGCCTGTTCGGTCATATGATGGGCATGCCTGTCGCTTTCTTCGACAAACAGTCCACCGGGACATTGCTGTCGCGTATCACCTACGACTCCGAACAGGTCGCTTCATCTTCCTCCAGCGCGTTGATAACCGTAGTGCGTGAAGGGGCCTCAATTATCGGCCTGTTCGCCATGATGTTCTATTACAGCTGGCAATTGTCGCTAATTCTTATCGTGCTTGCGCCTATCGTCTCTGTGGCGATTCGGGTGGTTTCAAAGCGTTTTCGTAATATCAGTAAGAATATGCAGAACACCATGGGGCAGGTGACCACCAGCGCGGAACAGATGCTCAAAGGGCATAAAGAAGTGCTGATGTTCGGCGGTCAGGCGGTTGAAACCAAGCGTTTTGACAAGGTCAGTAATAAGATGCGCCTGCAGGGCATGAAAATGGTCTCCGCGTCCTCCATCTCCGACCCGGTCATTCAGCTGATTGCCTCTCTGGCGCTGGCCTTTGTGCTCTACGCGGCGAGCTTCCCAAGCGTCATGGAAACGCTGACCGCCGGTACTATTACCGTGGTCTTTTCTTCGATGATCGCGCTGATGCGCCCGCTGAAATCCCTGACTAACGTCAACGCGCAGTTCCAGCGCGGTATGGCCGCATGTCAGACGCTTTTCTCCATTCTGGATTCCGAGCAGGAGAAAGATGAAGGCACTCGCGTGATTGAGCGCGCCAAAGGTAACCTGGAGTTCCACAACGTCACCTTTAGCTATCCTGGCCGCGAAGTTGCCGCGCTGCGTAACATCAATCTGAGCATCCCGGAAGGGAAAACCGTTGCGCTGGTAGGGCGTTCAGGCTCAGGTAAATCCACCATCGCCAGCCTGATTACCCGGTTCTACGACGTTGACGAGGGGCAGATTCTGCTGGATGGCCACGATTTACGCGAGTACAAACTGAGCTCCCTGCGCGATCAGGTGGCGCTGGTTTCGCAGAACGTGCATCTGTTCAATGATACCGTCGCCAATAACATCGCCTATGCGCGTACCGAAGAGTACACCCGCGAGCAAATTGAAGAAGCGGCGCGTATGGCCTATGCGATGGACTTTATCAACAAGATGGATAATGGACTGGATACGATTATCGGCGAGAATGGCGTGATGCTCTCCGGTGGTCAACGTCAGCGTATCGCTATTGCGCGTGCGCTGCTGCGCAATAGCCCTATCCTGATCCTCGATGAAGCCACCTCGGCGCTGGATACCGAGTCGGAACGCGCAATTCAAGCGGCGCTGGATGAACTGCAGAAAAACCGCACCTCGCTGGTTATCGCCCACCGTCTGTCGACTATCGAACAGGCTGACGAAATCGTGGTGGTAGAAGATGGTCGCATCGTTGAACGCGGCAGCCATCTGGATCTGCTGGAACATAAAGGCGTTTACGCGCAGTTACACAAGATGCAATTCGGTCAATGATAGCGCGCATCTGGTCCGGCGAATCGCCGCTATGGCGGTTATTGCTGCCGCTTTCCTGGCTGTATGGCCTGGTGAGCGCTTGCATCCGCCTCAGCTATAAACTGGGGTGGAAAAAAGCTTGGCGCGCGCCGGTGCCGGTGGTCGTGGTCGGTAATCTGACCGCCGGCGGCAACGGTAAAACGCCGGTGGTGGTTTGGCTGGTGGAACAACTGCAGCAGCGGGGCATACGCGTCGGCGTGGTATCTCGCGGCTACGGCGGCAAAGCCGACCGCTATCCGCTGCTGCTGGATAATGCCACCAGTACAGCGCAGGCGGGCGATGAACCGGTGTTAATTCATCAGCGTACCGGCGCGCCGGTGGCGGTTGCGCCACTGCGTAGCGAGGCGGTAAAAGCCTTATTAGCCGCTCACGATTTACAAATTATCGTCACCGATGATGGTCTTCAGCATTATAAGCTGGCGCGGGATAGAGAAATCGTTGTGATTGACGGCGTACGCCGCTTTGGTAATGGCTGGTGGTTGCCGGCCGGTCCGATGCGCGAGCGCGCATCCCGTTTGCAAAGCGTCGATGCCGTTATCGTCAACGGCGGCGTCGCGCGTCCGGGGGAAATCCCGATGCAGTTGCGTCCCGGCATGGCGGTGAACCTGCTTACCGGCGAGCGTCGCGATGTTGCGACCCTCGACAACGTAGTGGCGATGGCCGGCATTGGCCATCCGCCGCGCTTTTTCGCGACGCTTGAAAGCTGCGGCGTGCATCCGGTGAAAACCGTGGCGCTGGCGGATCATCAGGCACTTAGTCAAAGCGCGGTCGCTGTACTGGCAAGCTCGGAGCAGACGCTGCTAATGACCGAAAAAGACGCGGTTAAATGCCGTGAATTTGCCGCCGCTAACTGGTGGTATCTACCGGTTGACGCCATAATGACCGATGAACGCGCACAGCGGTTGCTCGCGGACTTAGTGACGCTGGCGCAAAGTTAACCTGGGTGCTGGTTTTGCTCGCCGCTGTGCTTGAATCCCCTACGGAGAACCTGCATGTCGGTATTGCAATTGTCGCTAAAAGAGGCTCGCCATCTTCATCTCGCGGCGCAAGGGCTACTGAAAAAGCCCCGGCGTCGCGCTCGCCAGACTGACATCCTTTCCACTATTCAGCAGATGTCGCTGCTGCAAATCGATACGATCAACGTGGTCGCCCGTAGCCCTTATCTGGTGCTGTTTAGTCGTCTTGGCAGTTATCCTCAGCACTGGTTGGATGATTCTCTGCGTAGCGGCGAGCTGATGGAGTACTGGGCGCATGAGGCCTGTTTTTTGCCGCGTAGCGATTTCGCCCTCGTGCGCCACCGGATGTTGAATCCTGACAAGATGGGTTGGAAATACCATAAAGAGTGGATGCACGAACACGCCGCCAGCATAGAAGAGTTGCTGGCGCATATTGCGCAAAATGGCCCGGTTCGCTCAGCGGATTTTTCCCATCCGCGTAAAGGAGCCAGCGGCTGGTGGGAATGGAAACCGCATAAACGTCATCTTGAAGGGTTGTTCACCGCCGGCAAACTGATGGTCGTTGAGCGGCGTAACTTTCATCGCGTCTATGATTTAACCCATCGGGCGATGCCGCACTGGGATGACGAGCGCGACGCGCTCTCCCGCCAGGAGGCCGAGTCTATTATGCTGCGTAACAGCGCGCGCAGCCTGGGCGTTTTTCGTCCACAGTGGCTGGCCGATTATTATCGTCTACGCCAGCCTGCATTACCGGCGCTGCTGAAGGGCTGGCAGGATGAGGGGCTGGTGGTGCCGGTTATGGTTGAGGAACTGGGTGAAATGTGGCTGCATCGCGATCTGCAAGCGGCGCTGGAATCGGCACCCGGCGGTAAGTTAACCGCCAGCCACAGCGCCGTGCTCTCGCCGTTTGACCCAGTGGTGTGGGACCGTAAACGGGCCGAGCAGTTATTCAACTTCAGCTATCGACTGGAATGTTATACCCCTGCGCCGAAACGGCAATACGGCTACTTTGTGCTACCGTTGCTGCATCAGGGAAAACTGGTTGGCAGGATGGACAGCAAGTTGCACCGAAAGGACGGCATGCTTGAGATCTTTTCGCTGTGGCTGGAAGAGGGCGTGAAAGTGACCGCCGGGCTGGAAAGCGGACTCCAGCGGGCAATTAACGATTTTGCGCGCTGGCAAGGTGCAGAAGAGGTTGTGCTGCGCCAGCTACCCGCGACGCTATTTGCTAACCAGCGGCAAGGTTGGGGCGTTGAAGCCGCGTGATACGCCGGCTACCATCCTGTGATATGCTGCTGATAAATCTATTCGGTCCATCAGGAGGAATCATGGATCACCGTTTACTTGAAATTATCGCCTGCCCGGTTTGTAACGGTAAGCTGTATTACAGTCAGGATAAGCAAGAGCTTATCTGCAAAGCCGACAGTCTGGCCTTCCCGCTGCGCGAAGGGATCCCGGTACTACTTGAAAACGAAGCGCGCTCACTCGCGGTAGAAGAGAGCCAGCCATGAGTTTCGTCGTCATTATTCCTGCCCGATTTGCCTCCACGCGCCTGCCGGGGAAACCTCTGCAGGATATCAACGGTAAACCGATGATCGTCCACGTGCTGGAACGCGCCCGTGAATCCGGCGCGGATCGCATTATTGTCGCCACCGATCATGAAGATGTCGCGCGTGCGGTTGAAGCCGCGGGCGGCGAGGTTTGCATGACCCGCGCTGACCATCAATCCGGCACCGAGCGTCTGGCGGAAGTCGTTGAAAAATGCGCTTTCAGCGATGACACCATCATCGTCAATATTCAGGGTGATGAACCGATGATCCCGTCGGCGATCGTGCGCCAGGTGGCGGAAAACCTCGCGGCCAGCACCAGCGGGATGGCAACGCTGGCGGTGCCTATCCACGATGCCGAAGAAGCGTTTAACCCGAATGCGGTCAAAGTGGTCATGGATGCCGACGGCTACGCGCTCTATTTCTCACGAGCGACGATTCCGTGGGATCGCGATCGCTTTGCAAAATCGCGTGAGCAAATTGGCGATTCCCTGCTGCGCCATATTGGTATTTACGGCTACCGCGCTGGTTTTATTCGCCGCTACGTCAGCTGGGCGCCAAGCCCGCTCGAACAAATTGAGATGCTCGAACAGCTGCGCGTATTGTGGTATGGCGAAAAAATTCACGTTGCGGTGGCGGAAGTGGTTCCTGGCACTGGCGTGGATACCCCGGAAGATCTGGAACGCGTCCGCGCCGAACTGCGTTAATTCTTGCCGTCCCCTTCGCCTGGAGGGGACATATTTCTGCCGCTAATTAGCCCATTTTTGATCTTATCCGCTGACAAGTCGCCCCCAGACGCTCATTATGAAAACAGTAGTCTTCATGAGGGTATCTATGATGGAACAGTTGCGAGCCGAACTGAGCCACCTGCTTGGCGAGAAGCTAAGCCGCGTGGAATGCGTTAGCGAGAAACCCTCGTCAGCGCTGTGGTCGCTGTATGATGCGCAGGGAAACCCGATGCCGCTGTTGGCGAAAAGCTTCACTACGCCGGGCGTGGCGCGCCAGCTGGCGTGGAAAATCTCAATGCTTGCCCGTAGCGGCACCGTTCGTATGCCGGTGGTGTACGGCGTCATGACACATGAAGAGCATCCGGGGCCTGACGTATTGCTGATTGAACGGTTACGCGGCGTTTCAGTAGAAGCGCCGGCGCGCACGCCCGAGCGGTGGGAGCAACTGCAGGATCAGATTGTCGAAGGATTACTGGCATGGCACCGCCACGACAGCGGCGGCTGTGTGGGAATGGTCGATAGCACCCAGGAAAACGTCTGGCCGCACTGGTATCGCCAGCGGGTAGAAATGCTGTGGAGCACGCTTAACCTCTATCATGACACCGGGCTGACAATGCAGGATAAGCGCATTTTATTCCGCAGTCGTGAAAGCCTGCCGCAATTGTTTAGTGATTTCAACGACAACTGCGTGCTGGTCCATGGCTGCTTTACGCTACGTAGCA
The DNA here is from genome assembly GCF_057624675.1 of Klebsiella sp. PK01. NCBI lineage: Bacteria > Pseudomonadati > Pseudomonadota > Gammaproteobacteria > Enterobacterales > Enterobacteriaceae > Klebsiella > Klebsiella sp. PK01. The sequence goes on along the minus strand of NZ_JBYEZM010000007.1, from coordinate 81,057 downwards.
TGCTCAAAGACGCGCGCACCGATCAGCTGTTGGCGATGGTCGGGCCGGGGATGATGCTGTGGGCGCCGCGCGAGTATGAATTGTTCCGCCTCGCCGACGGCGGGTTAGGGGAGCAGCTGCTATGGCGTTATTTGCAGCGGGCGCCGGTCGCGGAGTCTTTCGTCTGGCGGCGCTGGTTATATCAGTTATGGGATGAAGTCGAAAGCCTGGTAAATACCGGGCGCTTCGATCGCGCCCGTTTCTCATTTGCCGCGAAATCAATCCTGCCCTGGATCGCCTGACGCTCCCTTTAGCCACTGCCAGCCCCGCCCCAGAGTCTCGTAAATCGCGCGTTCGCTGTGCATCAGCCAATACGGTGACGGCAGCGCGCGCTCCCAGGGGTTAAGCGCCGACTCTACCGCCAGCTGGTTGGCTGGCGCCGGTAACGGATTTAGCCCTGCATGGCGGAAAAATATCATCGCTCGCGGCAGGTGCGAGGCGGAGGTCACCAGCAGGAATGGCGCGCCGCCGATGGTTTTTTTCACTTCAGCCGCTTCTTGTTCGGTATCTTTTGGTCGGTCAAGGACGATAATGGCGCTGCGCGGTACGCCGAGGCTCTCGGCGACGCGCGCCCCCGCCTCGGCGGTGCTGACCGGATTGGTTTTGGCCGCCGCGCCGGTAAAAATCATTTTCGCGCCAGGGTTTTCCCGCCACAGGCGGATCCCTTCTGCCAGCCGCGGCAGACTGTTGTTGATCAGGTTGGAGCTCGGTGCCCACTGCGGGTTCCAGGTATAGCCGCCGCCCAGCACCACGACATACTCAACGGATTTGCCGCCGCGCCAGGTCGGGTAGCTTTTTTCTATCGGTTTTAATAACCCATCAGCCACCGGCTGCAGGCTTAATAGCGCCAGCAACAGCCAGCTTAAGGTGACCACCGTCTTGCCGGTTTTTTGAAAACGGCTGCGCCACAGCAGGGCGATGCCGACCGCCATCAGCAATAACAGCAGAGGAAGCGGCAACAGCATACCGCCAAAAACCTTTTTCAGCGTAAAAAGCATCCCGGATGGTTCCTTTTTTAACCATATAAGCAAAGTTCTGCGTGGATCTTATAACAGATCGCTTCATTATCGCCGTGGGTATGACAAAATAGCGGTTTTGTGTTGGCTTGTGGAGTCGTCCGTGCAGGATCGCAATTTTGATGACATCGCTGAAAAGTTTTCGCGCAATATTTATGGCACCACCAAGGGCCAACTGCGTCAGGCGATCCTTTGGCAGGATCTGGAACCGCTGCTTAAGCAGATGGGGCCAGGACCGTTGCGGGTGCTTGATGCCGGCGGCGGCGAAGGGCAAACGGCGATCCGCGTCGCGGAATTAGGCCATCACGTCACGCTATGCGATCTTTCCGCCGAAATGGTGGCTCGCGCTCAGCAGGCCGCCCGCGATAAAGGTGTGATCGACAACATGCATTTTGTACAATGCGCGGCGCAGGATATTGCTCAGCATTTGGAAAGCCCCGTCGATCTGATACTGTTTCATGCGGTGCTTGAGTGGGTCGCGGAACCGCAGGAAATGTTGCGCACGCTGTGGTCGGTGTTGCGCCCGGGCGGCGCGCTGTCGTTAATGTTCTACAATGCTAACGGCCTGCTGATGCACAATATGGTCGCCGGAAACTTCGACTACGTACAAATCGGCATGCCGAAAAAGAAAAAACGCACGCTGTCGCCGGATTATCCGCGCGATCCGCAGCAGGTTTACGGCTGGCTGGAAGATCTCGGTTGGCAGATAACCGGTAAAACCGGCGTGCGGGTGTTTCATGATTATCTGCGTGAGAAACGTAAACAGCATGACAGTTTTGCGGTGCTGCTGGAGCTGGAAACGCGCTACTGTCGTCAGGAGCCGTATATCAGCCTGGGCCGCTATATTCATGTCACTGCGCTTAAGAAAGATCCAGGCGCACAGCCGCAGATGCAAGGATAAACTATGAGTGAATTTTCCCAGACAGTCCCCGAACTGGTTGCCTGGGCCAGGAAAAATGATTTTTCCATCTCGCTGCCGGTCGACAGACTCTCTTTTCTGCTGGCTGTCGCCACGCTGAACGGCGAGCGGCTGGAAGGGGAAATGACCGAGGGAGAACTGGTGGACGCGTTCCGCCACGTTAGTGATGCGTTTGAGCAGACCAGCGAAACCATCAGCCAGCGCGCCAATAACGCCATCAACGATATGGTGCGCCAGCGTCTGCTGAACCGCTTTACCAGCGAAATAACGGAAGGGAATGCTATCTATCGCCTGACGCCGTTAGGTATCGGCATTACCGATTACTACATTCGCCAGCGTGAATTTTCCACCCTGCGTTTGTCGATGCAGCTGTCGATTGTGGCCGGCGAACTGAAGCGGGCTGCAGATTCCGCGGATGAGGGTGGCGATGAATTCCACTGGCATCGCAACGTTTTTGCGCCGCTGAAATATTCGGTGGCGGAAATCTTCGATAGTATCGATCTGACTCAACGCATCATGGATGAGCAGCAGCAGCAGGTGAAAGACGATATCGCCCAACTGCTGAACAAAGACTGGCGCGCGGCGATTTCTAGCTGCGAACTGCTGCTGTCCGAAACCTCCGGCACCCTGCGCGAATTGCAGGATACCCTGGATGCGGCGGGCGATAAGCTGCAGGCCAACCTGTTGCGTATCCAGGACGCTACCATCGCGCGCGACGATCTGCATTTTGTCGACCGTCTGGTGTTCGACCTGCAAAGCAAGCTCGACCGTATCGTCAGCTGGGGCCAACAGGCTATCGACCTGTGGATCGGTTACGATCGTCACGTACATAAATTTATCCGTACCGCCATCGATATGGATAAAAACCGCGTTTTCGCCCAGCGTTTGCGTCAGTCGGTGCAGACCTACTTCGATGCTCCGTGGGCGCTGACCTACGCCAGCGCCGATCGCTTGCTGGATATGCGCGATGAAGAGATGGCGTTGCGCGATGAAGAAGTCACCGGCGAGCTGCCGGCAGACCTCGAATTCGAAGAGTTCAACGAAATTCGCGAGCAGCTGGCCGCGCTGATTGAAGCGCAGCTGGCGGTCTACAAAGAGAAAGGTATGCCGCTGGATCTCGGCCTGGTGGCGCGAGAGTTCCTGGCGCAATATCCGCGTGCGCGCCATTTTGACGTCGCGCGAATCGTCGTTGACCAGGCGGTACAGCTGGGCGTCGCCCAGGCAGATTTCACCGGACTGCCGGCAAAATGGCAGCCGATTAATGATTACGGAGCCAAGGTACAGGCGCATGTCATTGACAAATATTGAACAAGTGATGCCAGCTAAGCTGGCGCAGGCGTTGGCCAATCCGTTATTTCCGGCGCTGGATAGCGCCCTGCGCGCAGGTCGTCACATTGGCCTGGATGAGCTGGATAATCACGCATTTTTGATGGATTTTCAGGATTACCTGGAAGAGTTTTATGCGCGCTACAACGTTGAGCTGATCCGCGCGCCGGAGGGGTTCTTCTACCTGCGCCCGCGCTCTACGACGTTGATTCCGCGCTCGGTATTATCAGAGCTGGATATGATGGTCGGCAAAATTCTTTGCTACCTCTACCTCAGCCCCGAACGTCTGGCTAATGAAGGCATCTTCACCCAGCAGGAGCTCTACGATGAACTCCTGACGCTGGCGGACGAAAGCAAATTGCTGAAGCTGGTGAACAACCGTTCCACCGGCTCCGACCTCGACCGCCAGAAGCTGCAGGAAAAAATGCGCGCGTCCCTCAACCGCCTGCGTCGCCTCGGCATGGTGTGGTTTATGGGCCACGACAGCAGTAAATTCCGCATCACCGAATCGGTGTTCCGCTTTGGCGCTGACGTGCGCGTCGGCGACGATCCGCGCGAAGCGCAGCTGCGCATGATCCGCGACGGCGAAGCAATGGCGCTGGAGAATCACCTGCAGCTCAATGACGAGAATGAAGAGAATCAGCCGGATAGCGGGGAGGAAGAATAATGATTGAACGCGGTAAGTTTCGCTCGCTGACGCTGGTTAACTGGAACGGTTTTTTTGCCCGGACCTTCGATCTTGATGAGCTGGTAACGACGCTCTCCGGGGGTAACGGCGCCGGTAAATCGACAACCATGGCGGCTTTCGTCACGGCGCTGATCCCCGATTTAACCCTGCTGCACTTCCGTAACACCACCGAAGCGGGCGCCACCAGCGGTTCGCGCGATAAAGGCCTGCACGGTAAACTGCGTGCCGGCGTCTGTTACTCGGTGCTCGACGTGATCAACTCGCGCCACCAGCGCGTGGTTGTCGGCGTACGTCTGCAGCAGGTTGCCGGGCGCGATCGTAAAGTCGATATTAAGCCATTTGCCATCCAGGGATTGCCAACCTCGATCCAGCCGACCCAACTGTTGACCGAAACGCTCAACGAGCGCCAGGCGCGCGTCGTGAGCCTCAACGAGCTGAAAGACAAGCTCGACGCGATGGAAGGGGTGCAGTTCAAACAGTTCAACTCGATCACCGAATATCACTCGCTGATGTTTGATTTGGGCGTGGTGGCCCGTCGTCTGCGCTCTGCATCCGATCGTAGCAAATACTACCGCCTGATTGAGGCCTCGCTGTACGGCGGGATCTCCAGCACCATTACCCGCTCGCTGCGCGATTACCTGCTGCCGGAAAACAGCGGCGTGCGTAAGGCGTTCCAGGATATGGAAGCGGCGCTGCGTGAAAACCGTATGACCCTGGAAGCGATTCGCGTAACTCAGTCCGATCGCGATCTGTTTAAGCACCTTATCAGCGAAGCCACCAACTACGTGGCGGCGGACTACATGCGCCACGCCAACGAGCGGCGAATCCATCTGGATAAAGCGCTGGAGTACCGTCGCGAGCTCTTTACCTCGCGTTCGCAGCTGGCGGCAGAGCAGTACAAACATGTCGATATGGCGCGCGAGCTGCAGGAACACAACGGCGCAGAAGGCGATCTGGAAGCTGATTATCAGGCCGCCAGCGATCACCTGAACCTGGTACAAACCGCGCTGCGTCAGCAGGAAAAAATCGAGCGCTACGAGGCGGATCTCGACGAACTGCAGATTCGTTTGGAAGAGCAAAATGAAGTGGTGGCGGAAGCCGCCGACCAGCAGGAAGAGAACGAAGCTCGCGCCGAGGCCGCCGAACTGGAAGTGGATGAGCTGAAAAGCCAGCTCGCCGATTACCAGCAGGCGCTCGACGTGCAGCAGACTCGCGCCATTCAGTACAATCAGGCGCTTCAGGCGCTGGAACGCGCGCGTGCGCTGTGTCACCTGCCGGATTTAACCGCCGACAGCGCCGACGAATGGCTGGAAACTTTCCAGGCGAAAGAGCTGGAAGCGACGGAAAAAATGCTGTCGCTGGAACAAAAAATGAGCGTGGCGCAAACCGCGCACAGCCAGTTTGAACAAGCGTATCAGTTGGTTGCGGCGATCAACGGCCCGCTGGCGCGTAATGAAGCCTGGGATGTGGCGCGTGAATTACTACGCGATGGCGTCAACCAGCGTCATCTGGCTGAGCAGGCTCATGGGTTGCGTAGCCGTCTCAACGAGCTGGAGCAGCGCCTGCGTGAACAACAGGACGCCGAGCGCCAACTGGCCGAGTTCTGTAAGCGCCAGGGCAAACGCTACGATATCGACGATTTGGAAACGCTGCATCAGGAGCTGGAAGCGCGTATCGCTTCGTTAGCCGACAGCGTTTCTAACGCTCAGGAACAGCGCATGGCTCTGCGTCAGGAACTGGAGCAGCTGCAGTCGCGTACCCAGACGCTGATGCGCCGGGCGCCGATTTGGCTGGCGGCGCAAAATAGCCTCAACCAGCTGTGCGAGCAGAGCGGCGAGCAGTTTGAATCAAGCCAGGACGTTACCGAGTACCTGCAGCAGCTGCTGGAGCGCGAGCGCGAAGCAATCGTTGAGCGCGATGAAGTCGGCGCCCGCAAGCGCGCCATCGACGAAGAAATCGAGCGTCTCAGCCAGCCGGGCGGTTCTGAAGACCCGCGTCTGAACGCGCTGGCGGAGCGCTTTGGCGGCGTGCTGTTGTCGGAAATCTACGACGACGTTAGCCTCGAAGATGCCCCGTACTTCTCCGCGCTGTATGGCCCATCGCGCCATGCGATCGTGGTTCCGGATCTGTCGCAAGTGGCGGAGCAGCTCGAAGGGCTGGAAGATTGCCCGGAAGACCTGTATCTGATCGAAGGCGATCCGCAGTCCTTCGATGACAGCGTTTTCAGCGTCGATGAGCTGGAAAAAGCGGTGGTCGTGAAAATTGCCGACCGCCAGTGGCGCTATTCGCGTTTTCCGACGCTGCCGCTGTTTGGCCGCGCCGCGCGTGAAAACCGCATCGAAACGCTGCACGCCGAGCGTGAAAGCCTCTCCGAGCGTTTTGCTACGCTGTCGTTTGACGTGCAGAAAACGCAGCGCCTGCATCAGGCCTTTAGCCGCTTCATCGGTAGCCATTTGGCGGTTGCCTTTGATGACGACCCGGAAGAAGAGATCCGCAAACTCAATAGCCGCCGCGGCGAACTGGAGCGCGCGCTGAATGCGCATGAAAGTGATAACCAGCAGAACCGCGTCCAGTATGAGCAGGCGAAAGAGGGCGTGTCGGCGCTTAACCGCCTGCTGCCGCGCCTGAATCTGCTGGCCGATGAGACGCTGGCCGATCGCGTAGATGAAATTCAGGAGCGTCTGGATGAAGCGCAGGAAGCGGCGCGCTTTATCCAGCAGCATGGCAATCAGCTGGCGAAACTGGAACCGATTGTCTCGGTACTGCAGAGCGACCCGGAACAGTTCGAACAGCTGAAAGAAGACTACGCCTATTCGCAGCAAATCCAGCGCGATGCGCGCCAGCAGGCTTTCGCGCTGGCGGAAGTCGTGCAGCGCCGCGCTCACTTCAGCTACTCTGACTCGGCGGAGATGCTCAGCGGCAACAGCGATCTTAACGAGAAGCTGCGCCAGCGCCTGCAACAAGCTGAATCCGAGCGTAGCCGCGCTCGCGAAGCGATGCGTAGCCACGTTGCGCAGTTGAACCAGTACAACCAGGTGCTGGCGTCGCTGAAAAGTTCGTATGACACCAAGAAAGAGCTGCTCAACGATCTGTATAAAGAGCTGCAGGATATCGGCGTGCGTGCCGATGCCGGCGCGGAAGAGCGCGCGCGCGCGCGTCGTGATGAGCTGCATATGCAGCTGAGCAACAACCGCTCCCGCCGTAATCAGCTGGAGAAAGCGTTGACCTTCTGCGAAGCGGAGATGGACAACCTGACCCGCAAACTGCGCAAGCTGGAGCGCGATTACTGCGAAATGCGCGAGCAGGTGGTGAGCGCTAAAGCGGGCTGGTGCGCGGTGATGCGTCTGGTGAAAGACAACGGCGTGGAACGTCGTCTGCACCGCCGCGAGCTGGCCTATCTCTCCGCCGACGAACTGCGTTCGATGTCGGATAAGGCGCTGGGCGCGCTGCGTCTGGCGGTCGCTGATAACGAGCACCTGCGCGACGTCCTGCGTATTTCGGAAGATCCGAAACGTCCGGAGCGCAAAATTCAGTTCTTCGTTGCCGTTTATCAGCATCTGCGCGAGCGTATCCGCCAGGATATTATTCGCACCGATGATCCGGTAGAAGCGATCGAGCAGATGGAAATCGAGCTCAGTCGTCTGACCGAAGAGCTGACCAACCGCGAGCAGAAGCTGGCGATCAGCTCACGCAGCGTGGCGAATATCATTCGCAAGACCATTCAGCGTGAGCAGAACCGTATTCGCATGCTCAACCAGGGGCTGCAGAGCGTATCGTTTGGTCAGGTCAACAGCGTGCGTCTGAACGTCAACGTGCGTGAAACCCACTCGACGCTGCTTGATGTCCTCTCCGAACAGCATGAGCAGCATCAGGATCTGTTTAACAGTAATCGCCTGACCTTCTCGGAAGCGCTAGCGAAACTTTATCAGCGCCTGAATCCGCAGATTGATATGGGGCAACGTACGCCGCAAACCATCGGCGAGGAGCTGCTCGACTACCGCAACTATCTGGAGATGGAAGTGGAAGTTAACCGTGGTTCCGACGGCTGGCTGCGCGCGGAGTCCGGCGCGCTGTCGACCGGTGAAGCGATCGGTACCGGGATGTCGATTCTGGTGATGGTGGTGCAGAGCTGGGAAGATGAATCCCGTCGACTGCGCGGTAAGGATATCTCGCCTTGCCGTCTGCTGTTCCTCGATGAAGCAGCGCGTCTTGATGCTCGCTCTATCGCCACGCTGTTCGAACTGTGCGAACGTCTGGAGATGCAGCTGATTATCGCGGCGCCTGAAAATATCAGCCCGGAAAAAGGCACAACTTATAAACTGGTGCGTAAAGTGTTTAATAATCACGAACACGTACACGTTGTCGGCCTGCGCGGTTTTGCCGCGCCGGTGCCGGAAGCGCTGCCTGGAACCGCTGACGCCTCCTGAAAGGGTGCCGATTAATAGGAAAAAGGGTGACAATTTGTCGCCCTTTTTGTTTTTCTGTACAGTACGCTAACAAGGTATAGTCTTTAAACTTCTTTACATTTGGTAAGGCAAAAGCGTTTTCGCCTTTATATACTGAGAATAAGCCCCATTAGGCGGGCAGCAATGTGTTAACAGGGGGCAAGGGATGTTGCTAAAGAAACGGTATGGTCGACAATTGTCGGTGCTCAGCCTGAGCCTGGCTTTTGCATTTGCTCCGCTGTTCAATGTCCAGGCCGCAGAGCCTGAAGTTATACCCACAGATAGTTCCGCGACGGTGGGCGATCTGTCGTCGGCATTAGCCCAAAGCGACGGCCAGTCCGCAGCGGTCGCGCAAATGGCCGGCGAGAAGCCGCTGGCGGCGGATGCGGTGGCGAAAAGCCGTGCTGAAATCGAGGCCTTACTGCCGTCTGGTTATCATCCGGTTTATATCAATCCGCTGGTAGCGCTGTACGCTGCCCGCGACATGAAACCCATGTGGGAGAACCGCGAAGCGGTACAGGCCTTCCAGCAGCAGCTGGCGGAGGTCGCTATCGCTGGCTTCCAGCCGCAGTTCACCACCTGGGTGAGCCTACTGACTGATCCGTCAGTCAGCGGCCTGGCCCGCGATGTCGTGCTCTCCGACGCCATGATGGGGTATCTGCATTTTATTAGCGGTATTCCGATGCAGGGGAACCGTTGGCTGTACGGCTCAACACCTTACAAAATGACGACGCCGCCGCTCTCGGTCATCAACCAGTGGCAGCTGGCGCTGGATAACGGTTCGTTAGCGCAATTTATTGCCGGACTGGCGCCGCAACATTCACAATATGAAGCAATGCATCAGGCGCTGCTGACGCTGGTGGCGGATAATCGTCCGTGGCCGCAGCTGACCAGCAACGCCTCGCTACGTCCGGGAGAGTGGAGCAACGATATTGGCGCGCTGCGTGAAATCCTGCAGCGTACCGGCATGCTGGATGATTCGGCGAAAATCGCCCTCCCGGGCGATGTGGTAAGCCCATCGGCGAAACCGAAATCGAAAACAAAACCTGCCGCGCGTGGCGTGTACGATCGCCAACTGGTCGAGGGCGTTAAACGCTTTCAGGCCTGGCAGGGGCTGGGCGCTGACGGCGTCATCGGCCAGTCTACCCGTGACTGGCTGAACGTCTCTTCGGCGCAGCGTGCCGGGGTGCTGGCGCTGAATATCCAGCGTCTGCGTTTGCTACCGAGTAAATTGTCCACCGGTATCATGGTCAATATTCCGGCGTTCTCGCTGGTCTACTATCAGGACGGCAGTCAGGTGCTGGCATCGCGGGTCATTGTCGGTCGTCCGGATCGTAAAACGCCGATGATGAGCAGCGCGTTGAACAACGTGGTGGTCAACCCGCCGTGGAACGTGCCGCCGACGCTGGCGCGCAAAGATATCCTGCCGAAGGTACGCAACAATCCAGGCTATCTGGAACAGCATGGTTATACGTTGATGCGCGGCTGGAACAGCAAAGAAGCTATCGATCCGTATGGTGTCGATTGGTCTACCATCACCGAGAAGAATCTACCGTTCCGTTTCCAGCAGGCGCCGGGCGCGCGCAACTCGCTGGGGCGGTATAAGTTCAATATGCCAAGCTCGGATGCTATTTATCTCCACGATACGCCGAACCACAATCTGTTCCAGAAAGATGTTCGCGCGTTGAGCTCGGGCTGCGTTCGCGTCAATAAAGCATCTGAACTGGCGAATATGCTATTGCAGGATGCGGGCTGGAATGATTCACGCATTTCCGACGCGCTGAAACAAGGGGATACGCGCTACGTCAATATTCGGCAAAATATTCCGGTTAATTTATATTATTTGACTGCCTTTGTTGGCGCTGATGGACGTACACAATATCGAACAGATATTTACAATTACGATCTCACCGCGCGATCCAGCGCACAAATTCTGCCAAAAGCGGAACAATTAATCAGGTAAATGAAGTAGTTCTGCGAAAAATGTTGTCCTAGCACTGAACGAAATCGGGCCATGGTCGTCTACAAGGCCCGTATTTCCTGGGGTGAGGCTGCCTTGACGTTGGCAATAATGCCCGGTAAGGTGCCTTTCGTGCGCCAGAAGTGCATATACATATAATCCGCAAAAATGTATTGCGGCGGTCAGTACGAAAACGCTCTCCTGCTGAGCTTTATTAGCGGTAAGGGAGCGTTAGCGCGTCGTCAGCCAAATACGTTGTAGCGGAATAGTATATTACGATTCATTTACCTGTAGACCTGATTATCATGGACAAATTTGACGCTAATCGCCGCAGATTGCTGGCGTTGGGTGGCGCTGCCCTCGGTGCTGCCGCCATTCTCCCTGCGCCGGCATTTGCCACCCTCTCGACCCCCCGACCGCGTATTTTGACGCTGAATAACCTGCACACCGGTGAATCACTCAAGGCGGAGTTTTTCGATGGTAGAGGCTATATTCAGGATGAATTAGCAAGACTTAACCATTTTTTCCGTGATTTCCGCGCGAATAAAATTAAGTCTATTGACCCAGGATTATTCGATCAGCTTTATCGCCTACAGGGACTACTCGGCACCAATAAGCCTGTCCAGCTCATCTCCGGTTATCGCTCCGTCGATACCAACGATGAACTTCGCGCACGAAGCCGTGGTGTAGCGAAACATAGCTATCACACCAAAGGTCAGGCGATGGATTTCCACATTGAAGGCGTTGCCTTAAGCAATATTCGCAAAGCGGCGTTATCTATGCGCTCAGGTGGTGTAGGATACTACCCACGTAGCAACTTTGTGCATATTGATACCGGTCCGGTACGGCACTGGTAACGAAAGGAGCATCATGAACTATCGTATTATTCCGGTCACGGCGTTCGCCCAGAACTGTTCTTTAATTTGGTGTGAACAAACCCGGCTTGCCGCTCTGGTCGATCCTGGCGGCGATGCCGAGCGCATCAAGGAAGAAGTCGCGGCGGCAGGCGTCAGCCTGATGCAGATCCTGTTGACGCATGGTCACCTGGATCACGTCGGCGCGGCAGCCGAGCTGGCGCAACATTACGGTGTGCCAATTATTGGACCGGAAAAAGAAGATGAGTTCTGGCTGGAAGGATTGCCGGCGCAAAGCCGCATGTTCGGGCTGGATGAATGTCAGCCTTTGCAGCCGGACCGCTGGCTGAATGAAGGGGATGTGGTAACCGTCGGCAATATCGCTTTGCAGGTATTGCACTGTCCTGGCCATACCCCGGGGCACGTGGTTTTCTTTGACGATGCCTCGCGTCTGCTGATTTCCGGCGATGTGATTTTCAAAGGCGGAGTAGGGCGCAGCGACTTCCCGCGAGGCGACCACGGCCAGTTGATTGATGCGATTAAACGTAAACTGTTGCCTTTGGGCGACGACGTGACGTTTATCCCCGGTCATGGCCCGTTATCGACGCTGGGATATGAGCGCCTGCATAATCCGTTCCTGCAGGATGAAATGCCGGTCTGGTAATGCCTGACCTTAAGCAAGTAAAAAAGGCCGCGTTTGCGGCCTTTTTCTTATGCGTCAGGGCTGAGAATTACAGCACCGCGACGATGGCTTCGCACAGCGGCGCCATGTTATCAGGCGTCATGCCGGCAACGTTGATACGCCCGGACGCGACCGCATAAATAGCGAACTCTTCACGCAGACGCAGTACCTGCTCTTTGGTCAGGCCGCTAAATGAGAACATCCCATTCTGTTTGGTGATAAAGGTAAAGTCGCGGCTGGCGCCTTTTTCCTGCAGAGTATTCACAAACAGTAAGCGCATGCGCTGAATACGCTGGCGCATATCGGTGAGTTCTTGTTCCCAGATGGCGCGCAGCGCGTCGTTGCTGAGAATCGTCGCCACCACCGAGGCGCCGTGCGCCGGCGGGTTTGAGTAGTTGGCGCGGATAACCGCTTTCATCTGGCTGAACGCGCGATCGACGGTGTCCTGATCGGCGGCAACCAGCGTACAGGCGCCAACGCGCTCGTTATACAGGCCGAAGTTTTTCGAGTAAGAGCTGGCGACCAGTAGCTCTTTATGCAGCGCGGCAAACGCACGCAGGCCTTCAGCGTCTTCTTCCAGACCGCGGGCGAAGCCCTGGTAGGCGAAGTCAAACAGCGGCAGCCAGCCTTTTTCGGCGGACATTTGCGCCAGCTGTTGCCACTGTTCCAGCGTTGGATCGATGCCGGTTGGGTTGTGGCAGCAGCCGTGGAACAGCACAACGTCGCCCGCCTGCGCTTCGTTCAGGCTGGCCAGCAGACCGTCGAAATCAAGCTGGTGGTTAGCGGCATCGTAGTAAGCGTATTCACGCACTTCCAGCCCGGCAGCGCCGAAAACGCTTTTATGGTTCGGCCAGCTTGGGTTGCTTACCCATACCCGTTTAACGTCGGTGTTTTTGGCAAGGAAATCAGCCGCTACGCGGAGGCCGCCGGTGCCGCCTGGGGTTTGGGCGGTACGGGCGCGCTTATCGCTGATAATTGCGCTTCCTTTACCGAACAGCAGCTCCTGAGTGCAACGACCAAACTCCGGAATACCATCAATACCGAGGTAGTTTTTGGTGGTTTCATTTTCCAGCAGATATTGCTCGGCTTTTTTTACGCTGGTCAGAACAGGCGTTTTACCTGTCTCATCTTTGTAAACACCAATTCCGAGGTTAATTTTGCCTGGGCGGTCATCGGCACGAAACAGATCGGCCAGGCCCAGAATAGGGTCGGCAGGGGCGGCTGTAATGTTCTCAAACATGACGAGGTTCCATTGTGATTACTGAGGGAAATCCGCTATCAGGGTAACGGTAGATTTACAAATTGCCAACCGTTTGCGACAAAAAGCGAGAAGGTTTTTGCAAGTTACGATCTTCGTCTTAGTAACGCAGAAAAGCAGGACCGAAGTCCTGCTTTTTAGGCATATCACGAAGGGGTGTACTACAGATTAGAACTGGTAAACGATACCAACCGCAGCCTGGTCGTCGGTGGCAACGCCTGCTTCACGAGTATAGGAGTTGTCGTCCAGCTGGTTGAACTTGTACGCCGCATACACGTTCATGTTTTTGTTGAAGTAGTACCAGGTACCCAGTTCAATGTATTTAACCAGGTCAGCATCGCCGCCGCCGAAGCCGCCGCGAGCCTGCAGGTTTTTACCTTTCGTCTGCACGTAGCCGAGGGACGGACGCAGACCGAAATCGAACTGATACTGAACCACGGCTTCGAAGTTCTGAGTTTTGCCCGCGAAGTAGTTATCTTCTTCCGGCGTCATGTTGTAAGTCTGGGAGTACATGACAGCGGCGTAGATGTTGTTAGCATCGTACTTAGCAGAGGTTGCCCATGCTTCAGCTTTGTTACCGTTACCGTCACGCTTCTGGTCGGCGCTGCGGTTGGAGTTAGCATAACCTGCGGACAGCGCGATACCGTTATCAAACGCGTAGGTTGCCGCGGTGCTGAAACCGTCGCCATTCTGTTTACGAATAACGCGGTCGTGATCGTTTTTGCCCTGATACTGAAGCGCGAAGCTCAGGCCGTCCACCAGACCGAAGAAGTCTGAGTTACGGTAGGTGGCCACGCCGTTGGTACGGCCGGTCATGTAGTTATCAGTGTAGTTCCAGCCGTCGCCGCCCCACTCAACCAGCATATCGGTTGCGGATTCGACGTCGTAGATGGCGCCGTAGTTACGGCCGTAATCGAATGAACCATATTCGCCTGCTTTCAGACCGGCGAAGGCCAGACGGGTTTTGGTGGTCTGGGAGCCTTCAACGTTGGACGCATCCATGTTGTATTCCCACTGGCCGTAACCGATCAACTGGTCGTTGATCTGGGTTTCGCCTTTCAGGCCGATACGGGCATAGGTGGTGTCGTCGCTGCTGGTGTCACCATTGGTGGTCCAGACATGTTCGCCAACCATTTTTCCGTAGAAATCCAGCTTGTTACCATTTTTGTTATAGATTTCCGCAGCGTTGGCCGCACCGGCTACCAGCAGGGCAGGGATCACCACTGCCAGAATATTGCGCTTCATCATTATTTATTACCCTCATTAATATTTTTTATATGACACTTGCCACCGCCGCCAATAAATTCCGTCAATGAAAATTTACAGAACTATTGAAGATAGTTTGGTGTCTGAAGGCATCTTTCCATCGGTGGTGCCGTTTCGCTAGCCGGAAAATGCTACCAATATAGTAAAATGGTTACAAAAAGAAAAAACATGTAACCAAATATTTATTTTTGGGAACTTTGTGAACTCAATCAAAATTCCGTTCCACTTTGCGAAGATTGTCACCTTCTTATATATATCTATATGAATTAGTTATGAATATTTTCGCTAAAGCCAGATTTGATTATTTTTTGTCTCAGTTTGGCTCCTTTTTCGCTCAGGCGCCTTTTTTGCATAACGTGCGCGTAATGATTAAAAAATAGCCAATTCAATCAGTGTATTCATTTGTGTCTTAACATAAGGTGCGAAATCTACGTACTAAGGGTAAGGAAATAGTGAGTAACATAATTACGAATTGTGAAGGTTGATGTTTAAGTTTGTTGAAATTCGCTCACGAAAATTGACATAAAAAAAGGCCGGCTTGCGCCGACCTTGTCAGTGTTTTAACGAAACGCGATTAGAATGTGGCGTTACGTGGCGTACGTGGGAAAGGAATCACGTCGCGAACGTTCTGTACCCCTGTTACGTAGGCGATAAGACGCTCGAAGCCCAGACCGAAGCCAGAATGCGGTACGGTGCCGTAACGGCGCAGGTCGCGATACCACCAGTAGTCTTCTTTATTCAGACCCATTTCGGCCATACGCGCGTCCAGCACATCGAGACGTTCTTCACGCTGGGAGCCGCCGATGATTTCACCGATGCCTGGCGCCAGAACGTCCATTGCGGCGACGGTTTTACCGTCTTCGTTAAGGCGCATGTAGAACGCCTTAATGTCTTTCGGATAGTTTTTCACGACCACAGGCGCTTTGAAGTGCTCTTCGGCCAGATAACGCTCATGCTCGGAGGAGAGATCCACGCCCCAGTACACCGGGTTTTCAAACTGCTTGCCGCAGTTTTCCAGGATAGTGACGGCGTCGGTGTAATCAACCTGGGCGAAATCAGCAGAGACAAAACGCTGCAGACGGTCGATGGCGTCTTTATCTACGCGCTCGGCAAAGAACTTCATGTCATCCGCACGCTCTTCCAGTACCGCCTTGAAGACGTACTTCAGCATGGCTTCTGCCAGACCGGCAACATCGTTGAGGTTGGCGAAGGCAACTTCCGGCTCCAGCATCCAGAACTCCGCCAGGTGGCGGCTGGTGTTGGAGTTTTCGGCGCGGAAGGTTGGGCCGAAGGTATAGATTTTGGACAATGCGCAGGCATAGGTCTCACCGTTCAACTGGCCGGAAACGGTCAGGAACGACTCTTTACCGAAGAAGTCTTTATCGAAATCGACTTTACCCTGGTCGTTACGCGGCAGGTTTTCCAGATCCAGCGTCGATACGCGGAACATTTCACCGGCGCCTTCGGTATCGGAAGCGGTGATAAGCGGGGTGGATACCCAGAAGAAACCCTGTTCGTCGAAGAAGCGATGCAGCGCCTGCGCCAGGGTGTGGCGTACGCGCGCTACCGCGCCAATCAGGTTGGTGCGCGGACGCAGGTGCGCCACTTCACGCAGATACTCGATGCTGTGGCGTTTCGCCGCCATCGGGTAGGTGTCCGGATCTTCAACCCAGCCGGTGACTTCCACGCTGGAGGCCTGGATTTCAAAGCTCTGGCCCTGACCCTGGGAGGCCACGACTTTACCGGTGACGATAACCGAACAGCCGGTGGTCAGGCGCAACACTTCCTGATTGTAATTGGGCAGAGAATTATTAATAACGGCCTGTACAGGATCAAAGCAGGAACCGTCATAGACGGCGAGGAAAGAAAAGCCAGCTTTAGAATCTCGGCGGGTACGCACCCATCCGCGCACGGTGACTTCGCTGTCAACGGCAACGCGGCCCTGGAGTACGTCGGCTACAGGCACAACGCTCATAATATTCTCTCTATATAGTCCAATAAAAAAGTCTCTTCCCCTTCAACGGGGGGATATCTATGTTACCTGTCATCTTCCATCAGACAAGCAGAATTCGCATCATAAAGGGATAATTTGACAATAAATAATAAAGAAAAAGGAGCCTGAGAGGCTCCTTGTTGAAATTAACTCGCCTTTTTAATCGGCGGCAGGTCGAAGGCCTCGCGCAGGGCGCGGACGAACGCCTTATCGTGGCAGATGGTTTTTCCCGGGCTATCGGAGAGTTTCGCCACCGGCTTGCCGTTACATTCTACTAGTTTTATTACGATATTTAGCGGTTTCACCTGTGGGATGTCGCAGGTTAACCGGGTGCCGATACCGAAGCTGAGCTTCACCCGCGAGGAGAAGTGGCGATACAGTTCGACCGCTTTGCCGAGGTCGAGGTTATCGGAGAACACCAGCACTTTACTCATCGGGTCGATACCCAATTTCTGATAATGGGCGATTGCTTTTTCGCCCCACTCCAGCGGATCCCCGGAGTCATGACGCAGTCCCTGATAGCGGGTAGCGAATTCAGGGCCGAAATCACGCAGGAAAGCGTCCATGGTGATGCAGTCGGTCAGGGCAATACCCAGCTGATCCGGATATTCCGCCAGCCAGGCGGCAAGCGCCGCGCGCTGGCTGCTGGCCAGGTTTGGACTGATTTGCTGGTGGGCCTGGAACCATTCGTGCGCCTGGGTGCCCATCGGGGTTAAATTGAGTCGGCGGGCCAGATCGTAGTTGCTGGTGCCGACAAACCACGGCTCCTGCTGCAAGCGCTGCACGATAGCCTGCTGTACTTCACGGGAGAAGCGGCGGCGGGTGCCGAAATCCATCAGGCGGAATGCCGACATATCGATGGCGGCGGTCATGTCGGCGAAGTCGGCAAGCTTATGTTCGAGCGTCTCCAGCGCCAGATCGACGCCGATTTCCGGCGAACGGTAGTGGTGCACCAGTTCGCTGATGACCGCCAGCAGCGGCACTTCCCACATGATCACTTCGCGCCACGGCCCGGCGAGGCGAATATTCAGCTTGCCATGATCGTTGATGACGGTGACCTGGCTCGGGTCGTAGCGGAAGTCGCGTAGCCAGTCGAGATAGTCCTGCGAGAAGAACGGCAGGGTGGACAGCCAGTGATACTCATCGTCCTGCAGCTTCAGGTCGCGCATGGTTTCAACCTGCTCGCGAATCGCGTCGGCATAGATGCCGAGCAGATCGTCTCCGCGGCAGCGGAACTCTGCCGCCACCTCCACATCATAGTAGCGGTGGAAGACGGCCTGCTGCATATGCAGCTTATAGGCATCCGTATCAAGCAGCGAGTGCAGTACAGGAGAAGTGAATTGTGTCATGGTGCGCAGTAGCATCCTCTCACTGGGGCGTTCCATTCAAACCAAAGCAGAAAAAAGGAGGCGGAGTATACCTTTAATACCCGGTGCTGTCCTGCTGCGATGGCTCGACGGTAACGCTGACGGTCATTTGCGAGGCCTAGTTTAATATATTGAACACGGATCACACCACAAGCTTTGCGCCGGGTCGAGCGCATTTCGTGCCTCATGTGTTATCAATATGTAGCGATTTTCGTGTTGAACGTTGAAAAGATGAAGATTCTGCATAGCGCGATCTGCGCAACAGGAATAGACTGGAGCCGATACTTTACAGACACGCTAAAGGTTTTTTATGACACAACAGCCCCAAGCCAAATACCGCCACGACTACCGTGCGCCGGATTATCTGATTAGCGATATTGATTTGACCTTTGACCTGGATGCCGCGAAAACCGTTGTCACGGCCGAGAGTAAGGTTTCCCGTCACGCGGCTGCGTCTGATGTGCCATTGCGACTGGATGGCGAAGACCTGACCCTGATTTCACTGCAGGTGAACGGCCAGCCGTGGAACGACTATAAAGAAGAAAACAATCAGCTGGTGATTAGCGGTTTGCCGGACAGTTTCACCCTGACTATCGTCAATGAAATTAGCCCGGCGGCGAACACCGCGCTGGAAGGCCTGTATCAGTCAGGCGAAGCGCTATGTACCCAGTGCGAAGCAGAAGGCTTCCGCCATATTACCTGGTACCTCGACCGCCCGGACGTGCTGGCGCGCTTCACCACCAAAATCATCGCCGATAAAGCGAAATACCCCTACCTGCTTTCTAACGGCAACCGCGTAGCGCAGGGCGAGCTGGACAATGGCCGTCACTGGATCCAGTGGCAGGATCCGTTCCCAAAACCTTGTTACCTGTTCGCGCTGGTGGCCGGCGATTTCGACGTGCTGCGTGATACCTTCACCACCCGTTCCGGGCGTGAAGTCGCGCTCGAACTGTACGTTGACCGCGGCAATCTCGACCGCGCGCCGTGGGCGATGACCTCGCTGAAAAACTCAATGAAGTGGGACGAAACCCGTTTCGGTCTCGAATATGACCTCGACATCTATATGATCGTCGCCGTCGACTTCTTCAACATGGGCGCGATGGAGAACAAAGGTCTCAACGTCTTTAACTCTAAATATGTGCTGGCCCGTACCGATACCGCGACCGATAAAGACTATCTCGACATCGAGCGCGTCATTGGTCACGAATATTTCCATAACTGGACCGGCAACCGCGTGACCTGTCGCGACTGGTTCCAGCTCAGCCTGAAAGAAGGGCTGACCGTATTCCGCGATCAGGAGTTCAGTTCCGATCTCGGCTCGCGTGCGGTAAACCGTATCAACAACGTGCGTACCATGCGCGGGCTGCAGTTTGCCGAAGACGCCAGCCCGATGGCGCACCCGATCCGTCCGGATATGGTTATTGAAATGAACAACTTCTACACCCTGACGGTCTACGAAAAGGGCGCGGAAGTGATCCGTATGCTGCACACCCTGTTGGGCGAAGCCAATTTCCAGAAAGGGATGCAGTTGTACTTTGAACGCCACGACGGCAGCGCCGCCACCTGCGATGATTTCGTGCAGGCGATGGAAGATGCTTCGAACGTCGATCTGTCGCATTTCCGTCGCTGGTACAGCCAGTCCGGCACGCCGGTCGTGACCGTGCATGACGACTATAACCCGGAAACCGAGCAGTACACCCTGACTATCAGCCAGCGTACGCCGCCGACCGCGGAACAGGCCGACAAGCAGCCGCTGCACATCCCGTTCAGTATCGAGCTGTACGATAACGAAGGCAAAGCGATCCCGCTGCAGAAGGGCGGTCATCCGGTGCACCACGTGCTGAACGTGACCCAGGCGGAGCAGACATTCGTCTTTGATAACGTTTACTTCCAGCCGGTACCGGCGCTGCTGTGTGAATTCTCCGCGCCGGTCAAGCTTGAATATAAATGGAGCGACCAGCAGCTGACGTTCCTGATGCGCCACGCGCGTAACGACTTCTCGCGCTGGGATGCCGCGCAGAGTCTGCTGGCGACCTACATCAAGCTCAACGTTAATCGTCATCAGCAGGGACAGCCGCTGTCGCTGCCGATCCACGTCGCTGACGCCTTCCGCGCGATCCTGCTCGACGAAAAAATCGATCCGGCGCTGGCGGCGGAAATTTTAACGCTGCCGTCGGCCAACGAAATCGCTGAACTGTTCACCATCATCGATCCGATTGCCATCGCGGCGGTGCGCGAAGCGCTGACCCGTACGCTGGCGAAAGAGCTGGCCGATGAGCTGCTGGTGGTTTACAACGCCAACAAGCTCGACAGCTATCGCGTAGACCATGCCGATATCGGTAAACGTTCTCTGCGCAATACCTGCCTGCGCTATCTGGCTTTTGGCGATGTTGAGTTGGCAGATAAGCTGGTGCAAGCCCAGTATCATCATGCTGACAACATGACCGACGCGCTGGCTGCGCTGTCGTCGGCGGTGGCGGCGGAGTTGCCGTGCCGTGATGCATTGATGCAGGAGTATGACGATAAGTGGCACCAGGACGGTCTGGTGATGGACAAGTGGTTCATCCTGCAGTCCACCAGCCCGGCGGCCAATGTGGTTGAGACGGTACGCGGATTGCTCAAGCACCGTTCATTCACGATGAGCAACCCGAACCGTGTACGTTCGCTGATCGGCGCCTTCGCGAGTAGCAACCCGGCGGCGTTCCATGCCGAAGACGGCAGCGGTTATCAGTTCCTGGTGGAAATGCTGACCGAACTCAATAGCCGCAACCCGCAGGTGGCGTCGCGTCTGATTGAGCCGCTGATTCGTCTGAAACGCTACGATGAGAAACGTCAGGCCAAGATGCGTGCGGCGCTGGAACAGCTGAAAGGGCTGGAGAATCTCTCCGGCGATCTGTTCGAGAAGATCGCCAAGGCGCTGGCGTAACGGCGGTGCAAATCCCGGATAGCGGCGCAAGCGCCTTATCCGGGTTCACTACGCTGGCTGAAACTGCCGGTGTTGGTGGCCGCAAAATCCCCGGCGGCGCACTCGCTTACCGGGGCTACAGCGCTTTGCGATTTGGTAGTCCGGCCGAGCGAAGCGCGGGCCGGGGACGTTAGTTAGCCATGACTAAACAAACGCGGCGCACGCTCGCTGTCGCCGCGCTTCATCACCCGATCAAGCACCTGTGCTTCCAGTTCCGCCAGCTTCGCCGAGCCGAACCGCCGCGGACGTGGAATATCCACGTTCAAATCGAGGCCGATTTTCTTTTCTTCTATTAACAGCACCCGGTCGGCCATCGCCACCGCTTCACTCACATCATGGGTTACCAGCAACACGGTAAAGCCGTGCTCCTGCCAGAGCGAAACAATCAATTCCTGCATTTCCAGGCGGGTGAGGGCATCAAGCGCCCCTAGCGGTTCATCCAGCAGCAGCAGACGCGGGCGATGGATCAGCGCGCGGGCCAGCGCAACGCGCTGTTTTTGCCCGCCGGAAAGCGCGGCCGGCCACTCATCGGCTCTCTCTTCCAGCCCGACGCTGGCCAGCGCCTGGCGGGCGGCATCGCGCCACTGGCCCTTCAGCCCAAGCCCAACGTTGTCGATAACCGTCTTCCAGGGCAGCAACCGCGCGTCCTGGAACATCATGCGCGTATCCTCCTGAATCTGCGCAAGCGGCGTCGCGCCTGCCAGTAGTTCGCCGCCGTTGGGTTTTTCCAACCCGGCCAGCAGGCGCAGCAGGGTGCTTTTACCGCCGCCGCTGCGGCCGACCACCGCGACGAATTGCCCGGTAGGAATATGTAAATCCAGCTCATTGAGAATGACATTGTCGCCGTAGCGTTTACTGACCCCATTGAGTAACAGCGGGATCCCGGGATTAAGACGAGCAGTATTCATGCGTTAGCCTCCTGAAGACGGTACGCCGGGTTCCAGCGCAACCAGACGCGTTCCAGCAGTTGCGCGCTGAAATCGGCGAGCTTGCCGAGTATGGCGTAAAGAATAATGGCGACCACCACCACATCGGTTTGCAGAAATTCGCGGGCGTTCATCGCCAGATAGCCGATGCCGGCATTGGCGGAGATGGTCTCAGCGACGATAAGCGTCAGCCACATCAATCCGAGGGCGAAGCGAATGCCGACCATAATCGAGGGCAGGGCGCCGGGGAGGATCACGTGGCGGAAAAGAGCGAATCCGGATAAGCCATAGCTACGCGCCATTTCCACCAGACCGCGATCGATATTGCGAATGCCGTGCCAGGTATTGATATAAATCGGAAACATCGTCCCCAGCGCGACAAGAAATATTTTGGCGCTTTCATCAATACCGAACCACAAAATCACCAGGGGGATCAGCGCCAGATGCGGCACATTGCGCAACATCTGGATGGAGGTATCCAGCAGGCGTTCGCCCCAACGCGAGAGCCCGCTAATGAGCCCGAGCGTCAGGCCGATGGAGCCGCCGATGGCGAAGCCAAGCAAGGCGCGCCAGGAACTGATCGCCAGATGTTGCCACAGCTCGCCGCTGGCGGAGAGCGTCCAGAAGGCTTTCAGTACCCCCTCCGGAGAGGGGAGAATACGGGTTGAGAGCCAGCCTACCGAGGACGCCAATTGCCAGATAAGCACGGTGCCTACCGGTAAAAACCAGGGGGCGAGGCGTAACAGAAGTTTTTGCGAAGAGGCTGCCATAGTTCGCTCCCTAACTTTGCGCCGCTTTACGCGGGATAAATTCATTCGCTACCGCTTCCCCCTGCAGGCGCAGGTTTTGCGGCTGAGGGATCGTCGGAACGTTGACATCGAGCAGCGGGAACAGCAGTTCGCCGACTCGCCAGGCTTCCTCAAGGTGCGGGTAGCCGGAGAAGATAAAACTGTCGATGCCAAGTTCGGCGTATTCATTAATACGTTCAGCGACGGTGGCCGCATCGCCAACCAGCGCAGTGCCCGCGCCGCCGCGCGCCAGCCCGACCCCGGCCCACAGGTTCGGGCTGATCTCCAGTTTGTCGCGACGGCCGTTGTGCAGCGCCGCCATGCGGTGCTGGCCAACAGAATCGGTTTGCGCGAAGGCTGCCTGCGCGCGGGCGATGGTCTCGTCATCCAGATGGGAGATTAAGCTCTCCGCCGCTTGCCATGCCTCTTCATTGGTTTCGCGAACGATGACGTGCAAACGAATACCAAAGCGGACGCTGCGGCCGAGGCGCGCGGCTTTCTCACGCACCTGGGCGATTTTTTCCGCCACCTGCGCCGGCGGTTCGCCCCAGGTCAGATAGAGGTCGACCTGTTCGGCGGCCAGATCCTGGGCAACGTCCGAGGAGCCGCCAAAGTAGAGCGGCGGTCGCGGCTGTTGCTGCGGCGGGAAGAGCAGTTTCGCCCCGCGTACGTGCTGATGTTTGCCGTGAAAGGTCACGGTTTCGCCTTCCATCAGTTTGCGCCAGATATGGGTGAACTCGGCGGAGGCTTCGTAGCGTTCGGTGTGGTCGAGGAATACGCCATCGCCGGCTAATTCATTTGGATCGCTGCCGGTGACCAGGTTGAACAGGGTCCGGCCATTAGAGAGCCGATCAAGCGTAGCTGCCTGGCGCGCGGCGACGGTAGGCGATACCACACTTGGGCGCAGCGCGACGAGGAACTTCAGCCGCTGGGTGACGGGGATCATTGAAGCGGCAACCAGCCAGGCATCTTCGCAGGAGCGTCCGGTGGGAATAAGTACGCCGGTAAAGCCGAGTCGGTCGGCGGTCTGGGCGATTTGCTGCAGATAGCTGTAGTCTACCGGGCGCGCCCCTTCGTCAGTACCCAGATAGCGGCCGTCACCGTGGGTGGGTAAGAACCAGAACATATTCAGACTCATGATTTCGCTCCTTGTGCGGGGGCAGGCTGCCAGATACGGTTTTGAATAGTGATTTTTTTCGGTACCAGCTTGTTCTCATAGAACAGATCGGCGGTTTGCTGTTGACGAGCAGCCGTTTCAGCGCTTACCGGGGATATCGCGGTTGGCGGACGATGGTCGAGATAGCTGGCGATTACCGCTTCGGGTAGCCCCATCGTTTTAGCCAGCAGGGCAATACTTTCCTGGCGATGGCTGATGGTCAGGGCATCCGCCTGGCTAAAGGTCGCCAACACGCCTTCGATAAAGGCGCCGTTCTTTTCGGCATAAGGGCGGGCGGCAAGATAGAACGAACCGGTCTGCTTCAGGTCGCTACCATCTTTCAGTACCCGTACCCCGCCTTGCAGCAGCGCCGCAGAGTAATAGGGATCCCAGATAGCCCAGGCGTCGACATTACCCTGCTGAAATGCGGCGCGGGCATCGGCGGGGGCAAGATATACCGGCTGGATATCGCTGAATTTCAGGCCTGCCTGCTGCAGAGCGCGCAGCAGCAGATTGTGCGAGCTGGAGCCCTTCTGGAACGCCACCTTACGTCCTTTCAGTTCTGCCACGCTTTTGATTGGGCTGTTATCGGCGACCAGAATCACTTCCGCTTTCGGTTTCGCAGGTTCCGCGCCGATATAGACCAGATCGGCGCCGGCAGCCTGAGCGAAAATCGGTGGAATATCGCCAGTACTGCCGATATCAATACTGCCGACGTTCAGCGCTTCCAGCATTTGCGGTCCGGCGGGAAACTCGACCCATGAAATCTTCGTTTGCGGATAGCGCTGCTCCAGCAGTTGATGGCTCTTCGCCAGCACCATACTGACGCTGCCTTTCTGGTAGCCGATGCGTAACGCTTCCGGCGCCTGCGGGGCCGCATGCGTAATAAAGGAAAGCATGAGTAGCCCGCCGAGGGTCAGGGCACGCAGAGGATTAAGCATGCTCAACCCCCTGTAATGTCTTTAGTCCGGAGATACGGCTGTTGCGCCGATTCAGCGCCTGCCAGAAGGTCTCCAGCGCCTGGTCGAGACGGTTTTGCAGATTCGGTGTGAACTGCGGCTTGTGTTGATAATCGGTGACCTGGCTATCATCGGCGAAAACGCCATGTAAGATTTCCTGCGCTTTCAGGGCATTAAGCACCGGTTTCAGAGCGTAATCGACCGCCAGCATATGGGCGATGGTGCCGCCTGTCGCCAGCGGCAGGACAATTTTGCCTTCCAGAGCGCGTTCCGGCAGCAGGTCGAGCAGCGTCTTCAGCGCGCCGGAAAAAGAGGCTTTATAGACGGGGGTGGCGATAATCAGGCCATCGGCGCCGGCCAGTTGTTCATTTAAGGTATGCAGAGCGGGGTTATCGAAGCGGGCGTAAAGCAGATCTTCGGGATCAAAATTCTGTAAATGCCAGTGATAGACTTCGATGTCGGCTGCGGCAAGTTTCTCTCTGGTGTACTCCAGCAATGCGCTTGAGCGAGAAGGGTAGCGGGGACTGCCCGCGAGTGTAATAACGCGCATACTCTCTCCTTATAACCAAATGTTTGCATTTATCTATAATTGATAACATTTTATGGCAGTGTGACAGAGGGCGTTTATTTCCCTAAATGATTTTTCCGGCGTTAAATTGCCAAAATGCGCATAACAGGCGGTAGAGAAGTAAACGTTTGCGTTGGACACGTGATTTTTTGTCGCAGGTCAATTCCCTTTCGGGCGCGGATCGAACATAATACGCCCCCGGTTTGCACACCGGGAATCCAGGAGAGTTCATGTACTATCCCTTCGTTCGTAAAGCTCTTTTTCAGCTCGATCCTGAGCGCGCTCATGAAGTAACCTTCCAACAATTACGCCGCGTAACCGGCACGCCGCTGGAAATACTGGTTCGGCAAAAAGTACCGTCGAAACCCGTTACCTGCATGGGGCTCACTTTCAAGAATCCGCTGGGGCTGGCGGCCGGGCTTGATAAAAACGGCGAGTGCATTGATGCGCTCGGTGCGATGGGCTTCGGCTCAATTGAAATTGGTACCGTAACCCCGCGTCCACAGCCGGGCAATGACAAGCCGAGGATCTTCCGTCTCGTCGATGCCGAAGGTTTGATCAACCGCATGGGCTTTAATAACCACGGTGTTGATAACCTGGTCGAGAATGTGAAAAAAGCGCATTTTGACGGCGTACTGGGGATTAATATCGGTAAAAATAAAGATACCCCGGTTGAGCAGGGTAAAGATGATTATCTGATTTGTATGGAAAAAGTCTATCCATACGCTGGATATATCGCCATTAATATCTCCTCGCCGAATACCCCAGGGCTACGTACTCTACAATATGGTGAAGCGCTGGATGATTTACTCGGCGGTATTAAAAATAAGCAGCTCGAACTTCAACAGAAACATCAAAAATATGTTCCTGTGGCGGTGAAGATCGCCCCGGATCTTTCCGTCGAGGAATTGATCCAGGTGGCCGACAGCTTAGTTCGCCATAATATTGATGGCGTCATTGCTACCAATACCACCCTCGATCGTTCACTGGTCCAGGGGATGAAGCATTGTGATGAAACCGGTGGGTTGAGTGGTCGTCCATTACAATTAAAAAGCACCGAAATTATTCGTATGCTGGCGACGGAATTAAATGGTCGTTTGCCAATTATCGGAGTTGGCGGTATTGACTCGGTGATTGCCGCTCGTGAAAAGCTGGCTGCTGGCGCCACGCTGGTGCAGATTTATTCCGGGTTTATTTTTAAAGGCCCGCCGCTGATTAAAGAAATTGTTACACACATCTAATCTTTTCCGTCTCTGAATCTTCCCCAGGGCTTTATTTCCGGCCCTGGTTGTTTTATATTCCTTCATTGTTGCTTATTTAGACATTTTAGTCTTTTCTTAATTTTAGAAATTATTCTGTAGCAGGATGCCATTGCTTTGCAGAAGGAAGTGGAAGAGGACGGGGGTAGAAATGCGGATTAAACCTGACGATAACTGGCGTTGGTATTACGACGAAGAGCATGACCGCATGATGCTCGATCTGGCCAATGGTATGTTATTTCGCTCACGTTTT
Organism: Klebsiella sp. PK01; assembly: GCF_057624675.1. Taxonomy (NCBI): domain Bacteria; kingdom Pseudomonadati; phylum Pseudomonadota; class Gammaproteobacteria; order Enterobacterales; family Enterobacteriaceae; genus Klebsiella; species Klebsiella sp. PK01. The sequence goes on along the minus strand of NZ_JBYEZM010000007.1, from coordinate 54,370 downwards.
GCCCGGCGCATGTTAACGCCTGACGCTTTCGCACCGTCGGGATTCTGCGTCGATGACGCGGCGCTTTATTTTTCTTTTGAAGAAAAATGCCGCGAAATTGAATTAAACAAAGAGCAGCGTGCCGAATTAGTATTAAATGCCTTAACCGCGATCCGTTTTCTAAAACCGCAGATGCCGAAGAGCTGGCATTTCACCACGCATCAGCAGAACTGGCAACCCGCCAGCGGCGACGCTGCCAGCGTGTGGATCAGCGATACCGGCGAGCAGGTCAATTTGCTGGTGGTCGAACCGGGTGAAAACGCCACGCTTTGCCTGCTGGCGCAGCCTGGACTAACTCTGGCTGGCCGGGTGATGCAGTTAGGCGATGTGATAAAAATTATGAATGACAGGCTGCAGCCGGCGCAGAGCGCGGCCAGCTACAGCCTCGGACAGGCGGTTTAAGGCGCCAGGCGCAGCGCGGTTTTCGGTACGCAGCTGCAGCATAAAATGGTGCCATCCGCGGCGACCGCATTTTTCTTTAACGGACTCACTTCTCCCTCTTCGAGGCGGATACGACAGCTGCCGCAGATCCCGGCGCGGCAGGAATAAGGGATACGAATACCCTGTTGTTCCAGTTGCTCCAGCAGTACCTGCTGGTTATTGCCGGTAAACTGTTGCCCTTGCCACTCAATCTCAACCGTCGCTTTTGGCTGCGTATCCGCCGCCAGGGTATCGTCGCTATCGCCGGCGCCATAGGCTTTAGCCGGACCACGGGTCAGCACTTCCACTTCATCACCCACGCGGATCACGCCGCTGTTGCGGGCGATCAGATTCTGGCCAAAATCGACATCGCCATTATCCTGCGCGGTACGAAAACGCTTTAACGTCTCCAGCGGTTCGCCGGACGGATGCTTTTGCCCACGTTCCGGGCTGACGGTGGTGAAAATGCAGCGGCTGCAGGGTTTGGCGACGTCAAATACTACCTCGCCGATGCGAATGACTTTCCAGCTATCTTCATCCCACGCCGCCGCGCCGGTGACCACCAGATTAGGGCGAAATTGTTCTATGCTTACGCTGGCAGGGCACCGCTGCTGCAGGTCGCGAAGCGAGGCCTCGTTGGCGAGCAGGTAGGGATAACCGTCGGCGAAGGAGAGCGGCACCGCGTCGTGACGTTTTACTCGCCGCGTTAGCTGCGGCCCGAGCCAGCGCAGTTGGACGTCGCGGTTGAAGAAGCCGCTGAGCCACTGGTTGATGGCGGCTGGCGCGATCAAGGCGGTGAAATGGTTGCCCCAGACCTCCGTCGGCTCGCCCTGGGGAGCGAAATCATCAAAGCGCACCAGCGCGCTGCTGCCATCCGGCGCGGTCAAATGCAGGCCGTCGTGAAGCGGAGAAGGCAGGAATTTTACCATCTGCGGAAACTGACGCGCGGTAATAAACGTACCGTCGGTTTCGGTCAGCATAAAGATGCGGTCGAAGGCCATGCCGCTAATATCGGCAAAGGCATGGGTGACGCCAATTCCGCGCATGGATTTGACGGGATGAATAAAAAGTTTCGATAGCGTTACCATACGCTGCCCCTGGGTTCAAAAATAAGCCTTTAACTTTATGACATAGGGCACATATTGGCTATAATGCGCACCAATTTTCTTTAAGTAAAAGTGACGATATGAAATCTCTGTTTGCCAGCACGGCTCGTGGTCTTGAAGAGCTGTTAAAAACTGAACTGGAAGGACTTGGCGCCACGGAGTGCCAGGTTGTCCAGGGCGGGGTTCATTTTCAGGGAGATACGCGACTGCTGTATCAAAGCCTGATGTGGAGCCGGCTGGCCTCGCGCATCATGCTGCCGCTGGGTGAGTGCAGCGTGTATAGCGATCTGGATCTCTACCTGGGGGTTCAATCGATTCCGTGGACGGAGATCTTTACCACTGACGCCACCTTTGCGGTGCATTTTAGCGGCCTCAACGAGGAGATCCGCAACAGTCAGTATGGCGCATTGAAAGTCAAAGACGCTATCGTCGATAGCTTCACGCGTAAAAACCTGCCGCGTCCGAATGTCGATCGTGAAAACCCCGATCTGCGTATCAACGTCTGGCTTAACAAAGAGACGGCGCATATCTCGCTGGATCTGAGCGGCGAAGGCCTGCATCTGCGCGGGTACCGTGACGGTACCGGCATGGCGCCGATCAAAGAAAACCTCGCGGCGGCAATCGTCATGCGCTCCGGCTGGGTGGCGGGAACGCCGCTGCTCGATCCGATGTGCGGTTCCGGCACGTTGCTGATTGAAGCGGCGATGCTGGCGACCGATCGCGCGCCGGGCCTGCACCGCGGCCACTGGGGCTTCGGCGGATGGGCGCAACACGATGACGCTATCTGGAAAGAGGTGAAAGCCGAGGCGCAAACGCGCGCTCGCCAGGGGCTGGCCGTTTATGAATCGCGCTTCTACGGCTCAGACGTCGACGAGCGCGTGATTGAACGCGCGCGCCGCAACGCCCGTCGCGCCGGAATTGGCGAGCTCATCAATTTTGAAGTGAAAGACGTCGCGCAGCTCAATAATCCGCTGCCGAAAGGCCCGTACGGCACCGTTATCAGCAACCCGCCGTACGGCGAGCGCCTGGAAAGCGAACCGGCGCTGATTGCCCTGCACAGCCTGCTGGGGCGGATTATGAAAAACCAGTTTGGCGGCTGGAACCTGTCGGTCTTCAGCGCCTCGCCGGAATTGCTGAGCTGCCTGCAACTGCGTGCCGATAAACAGTTTAAAGCCAAAAACGGCCCGCTGGACTGCGTACAGAAGAACTATCATCTGGCGGAAAGCGAAGGCGGCAAGCCGGCGATGCTGGCGGAAGATTTCGCCAACCGCTTACGTAAAAACCTGAAGAAGTTTGAAAAGTGGGCGCGTCAGGAAGGCATTGAATGCTATCGCCTGTACGATGCCGATTTGCCGGAATACAACGTGGCTATTGACCGCTACGGCGAGTGGGTGGTGGTGCAGGAGTATGCGCCGCCGAAAACCGTCGATGCGCACAAAGCGCGCCAGCGTCTGTTCGATATTATCGCCGCGACTATCGCGGTGTTAGGGATCGCGCCGAATAAGCTGGTGCTGAAGACCCGCGAGCGGCAGAAGGGTAAAAATCAGTACCAGAAGATGGCGGAGAAGGGCGACTTTATCGAGGTACAGGAGTATAACGCGCGTCTGTGGGTTAACCTTACCGACTATCTCGACACCGGTCTGTTCCTCGACCACCGTATTGCCCGTCGTATGCTGGGCCAGATGAGCAAGGGTAAGGATTTCCTCAACCTGTTCTCCTATACCGGCAGCGCCAGCGTCCACGCCGGTCTCGGCGGCGCGCGCTCCACCACGACCGTCGATATGTCGCGCACCTATCTGGAGTGGGCGGAACGCAACCTGCGTCTGAACGGCTTAACCGGCCGCGCGCATCGCCTGATGCAGGCGGACGTGCTGGGTTGGCTGCGGGAAAGTACCGAGCAGTTCGATCTGATCTTTATCGATCCGCCGACCTTCTCCAACTCCAAACGTATGGAAGATGCCTTTGACGTGCAGCGCGACCATATCCGTCTGATGACCGATTTAAAACGTCTGCTGCGTAAAGGCGGCACGATTATGTTCTCGAATAACAAACGCGGTTTCCGTATGGATCATGACGGGCTGGCGGCGCTTGGCCTGAAGGCGCAAGAAATTTCGCAAAAAACGCTGTCGCAGGATTTTGCCCGCAACCGTCAGATCCACAACTGCTGGCTGATTACCGCGGCCTGAAAGGAATAAAGAATGTCACTGATTAGTATGCACGGCGCCTGGCTTTCGTTCAGCGATGCGCCGCTGCTGGATAACGCTGAACTGCATATCGAAGATAACGAACGCGTCTGCCTGGTAGGGCGTAACGGCGCCGGCAAATCGACCCTGATGAAAATCCTCAACCGCGAGCAGGGTCTGGACGATGGGCGTATTATTTATGAACAGGATCTGATCGTCGCGCGTCTGCAGCAGGATCCTCCGCGTAATGTCGCCGGTACGGTGTACGATTTTGTCGCGGAAGGTATTGCCGAGCAGGCGGCGTACCTGAAGGCCTACCATGATGTTTCGCATCAGGTGATGACCGATCCGAGCGATAAAAATTTAAATGAACTGGCCCGCCTGCAGGAACAGCTGGATAACCTGGGGCTGTGGCAGTTAGATAGCCGTATTAATGAAGTGATCGAGCAGCTTGGCCTTAACGCCGACGCGCAGCTGGCGTCGCTCTCCGGCGGCTGGCTGCGTAAAGCGGCGCTGGGTCGCGCGCTGGTCAGCGGGCCGCGCGTGCTGCTGCTGGATGAACCGACTAACCACCTCGATATCGAAACTATCGACTGGCTGGAAGGGTTCCTCAAATCCTTTAAAGGCACCATCATCTTTATTTCGCACGACCGTTCTTTCATCCGCAATATGGCAACGCGCATCGTCGACCTCGATCGCGGCAAGCTGGTGACCTATCCGGGCAATTACGATCAGTATCTGCTGGATAAAGAAGAAGCGCTGCGCGTCGAAGAGTTACAGAATGCTGAATTCGACCGCAAGCTGGCGCAGGAGGAGGTGTGGATCCGTCAGGGGATTAAAGCACGCCGTACCCGCAACGAAGGCCGCGTCCGCGCGCTGAAGGCGATGCGTCGCGAACGCGGAGAGCGCCGTGAAGTGATGGGCAGCGCGAAGATGCAGGTCGAGGAGGCTTCTCGCTCCGGCAAAATCGTCTTTGAGATGGAAAACGTCAACTATCAGGTTGACGGCAAAGTGCTGGTCAAAGATTTCTCCGCACAAATCCAGCGTGGCGACAAGATTGCGCTGATTGGCCCGAACGGCTGCGGTAAAACCACGTTGCTGAAGCTGATGCTCGGCCAGCTACAGGCCGATAGCGGGCGTATTCACGTCGGTACCAAGCTGGAAGTCGCCTACTTCGACCAGCACCGCGCGGAGCTGGATCCGGATCGGACGGTGATGGATAACCTTGCGGAAGGTAAGCAAGAGGTGATGGTTAACGGTAAGCCGCGTCACGTGTTGGGCTATCTGCAGGACTTCCTGTTCCATCCAAAACGGGCGATGACTCCGGTACGCGCGTTGTCCGGCGGGGAGCGTAACCGCCTGCTGCTCGCGCGCTTGTTCCTGAAACCCAGTAACTTATTGATCCTCGATGAACCGACTAACGACCTTGATGTCGAAACGCTGGAGCTGCTGGAAGAGCTGATCGATGGCTACCAGGGCACCGTGATGCTGGTGAGCCACGATCGTCAGTTTGTCGACAACACCGTGACCGAGTGCTGGATCTTCGAGGGCGGCGGCCGTATCGGCCAATATATCGGCGGTTATCACGACGCGCGCGGACAGCAAGCGCAGTCGCTGGCGAATAAACAGACGATTGTAAAAAAACCAGCGGAAGTCGCTCAACCGAAAGCAGAAAGTGTCAAACGTGCCGCCAGCAAACTAAGCTATAACCTGCAGCGCGAACTGGAACAGCTGCCGCAGAAGCTGGAAGATCTGGAAACTCAACTGCAGACGCTGCAGGAAAAAGTTGCCGATCCTTCGTTCTTCGGCCAGCCGCATGACCAGACCCAGCAGGTGCTGGCGCAGTTAGCGGAAGCGGAACAGGCCCTGGAAGCGGCCTTTGAACGCTGGGAATATCTCGAAGGACTCAAAAACGGCGCTTAAGCTGAGGAGTGTTCATGTGCGATCATCATCATGCTGCGCGGCACATATTGTGCCCACAATGTGATCTGCTGGTGGCTTTGCCGCCGCTGGAGCATCGCCAGAAAGCCGCATGCCCACGCTGCGGCACCACGCTCACCACATCGTGGGACGCGCCGCGGCAGCGTCCCACGGCCTATGCGCTGGTGGCGCTGTTCATGCTGCTACTGGCAAACCTGTTCCCTTTTGTTTATATGAAAGTCGGCGGGATCAGCAGCGAAATTGAGCTGCTGGAAATACCAAACGTGCTGTTCACCGAGGATTACGCCAGCCTTGGTACGTTCTTTTTACTGTTTGTCCAACTGGTCCCGGCGTTTTGTCTGGTGACCATCTTATTGTTGGTCAATCGCGTTCATATGCCTTCACGCTTAAAGGCGTTTCTGGCGCGGATTTTGTTTCACCTCAAAAGCTGGGGGATGGCCGAGATTTTCCTCGCCGGGGTGCTGGTCAGCTTCGTTAAACTCATGGCCTACGGTGATATCGGCGTTGGACTGAGCTTTGTTCCCTGGTGTCTGTTCTGCCTGCTGCAGTTGCGGGCATTTCAGTGCGTCGATCGCCGCTGGCTGTGGGACGATATTGCGCCAATGCCGGTCATTAAGCAGCCGCTGCGCCCTGGCGTGCCGGGGCTGCGTCAGGGTCTGCGCTCCTGCTCGTGCTGCACGGCAGTGCTGCCAGCGGATGAGAAAGAGTGTCCGCGCTGTCACACCAAAGGTACCCCGCGGCGTAAAAACAGCCTGCAGTGGACGCTGGCGCTGCTGATGACGTCGTTTGTGCTCTATTTACCCGCCAATATTCTGCCGATTATGATTACCGATCTGCTGGGCGATAAAATGCCGTCGACAATCATGGCGGGCGTCGTTCTGCTGTGGAGCGAGGGCTCTTACCCGGTCGCGCTGGTTATCTTTATCGCCAGTATCATGGTGCCGACGTTAAAAATGATCGCTATCGGCTGGCTGTGCTGGAGCGCGAACGGAAACGGCGCGCGTGATTCAGAGCGTATGCACCTGATTTATGAAGTGGTTGAATTTGTTGGCCGTTGGTCAATGATCGACGTTTTTGTCATCGCGGTACTCTCGGCGCTGGTGCGCATGGGAGGCTTGATGAATATCTATCCGGCGATAGGCGCGGTGATGTTCGCGCTGGTCGTTGTCATGACCATGTTCTCGGCCATGATGTTTGACCCACGTCTATTGTGGGACCGTGAACCAGATCCAAGCCATGAGGAAATGCAACAGCATGGAAAATAAGAGCGGAGAAGCGAAAGTGCAGAAGGTGAAGAACTGGTCACCGGTCTGGATCTTTCCGATTGTGACTGTGCTCATCGGCGCATGGATACTGTTTTACCACTACAGCCATCAGGGGCCGGAGGTGACGCTTATTACCACCAACGCCGAAGGCATTGAAGGGGGTAAAACGCGTATCAAGAGCCGCAGCGTTGATGTCGGGGTGGTGGAAAGCGCTATCCTGACTGATGACCTGAAACACGTAGAAATTAAAGCGCGTCTGAACTCGGGCATGCAGAAGCTACTGCATAAAGACTCGGTGTTCTGGGTGGTGAAACCGCAGGTGGGGCGCGAGGGGATCAGCGGCCTCGGCACCTTGCTTTCCGGCGCCTATATCGAATTACAGCCGGGTAAAGAAGGCTCTGTGGCGCCGCAGTATCCGCTGTTGGATTCGCCGCCGCTGGCTTCACCGGATGCCAAAGGTATCCGTGTTTTGCTGGAAAGTAGCAAAGCCGGGCAACTCTCGCCTGGCGATCCGGTGCTGTTCCGCGGCTATCGCGTTGGTTCGGTTGAAACCAGCACCTTTGATACGCAGAAGCGTCGCATCACTTATCAGCTGTTTATCAACGCGCCGAACGACCGTCTGGTGACCACTAACGTTCGCTTCTGGAAAGATAGCGGTATTGCGGTTGATCTTACCTCTGCGGGAATGCGCGTTGAGATGGGATCGCTGTCGACGCTGTTTGGCGGCGGTGTAAGCTTTGATATTCCGGAAGGATTGGATCTCGGCGAGCCGGTGGCGAATAAAACGGAATACCACCTGTTTGACGATCAGAAGAGTATCCAGGATTCGGTGTTCACCCAGCATATCGATTACGTCCTGTTCTTTAAAGATTCGGTGCGTGGTCTGCAGCCGGGAGCGCCGGTTGAATTCCGCGGTATTCGCCTTGGTACCGTCGGCAAAGTACCGTTCTTTATCCCCGGTTTGAAACAGAGCCTGAACGATGATTATCGTATCCCGGTAGAAGTGCGTATTGAGCCGGAACGTCTAATCAACCAGCTGGGCGGCGACCCTAACATTCGCGCGCATATTGACGATCTGATCAACCGCGGCCTGCGCGGTTCGCTGAAAACCGGCAACCTGGTCACCGGGGCGCTGTATATCGATCTCGACTTCTATCCGAAAGCGCCTCCGCGCGGCAAGATTCAGGAGTTCGGCGGCTATCCGATCATTCCAACCGTCAGCGGCGGTCTGGCGCAGATCCAGCAGCGTCTGATGGATGCGCTTGATAAGATTAACAACCTGCCGATTAACCCACTGCTGGAGCAGGCGACCAGTACCCTGGCGCAGAGCCAGAAAACCATGCAGCGTGTCCAGACTACGCTCGACAACTTGAATAAGATCACTTCAAGCCAGTCGATGCAGCAGCTTCCTGCCGATATGCAGAGCACGTTGCGCGAGTTGAATCGCAGTATGCAGGGCTTCCAACCGGGCTCGGCAGCCTACAATAAGATGGTTGCGGATATGCAGCGGTTGGATCAGGTGCTTCGTGAACTGCAGCCGGTACTGAAAACCCTCAACGACAAGAGCAATGCGCTGGTATTTGAGGCCAAGGATAAAAAAGATCCGCAGCCGAAGGGAGCGAAACAATGAAAAAGTGGTTAGTGGCGGCAGCGGTATGCGTACTGACGGCCTGCAGCAGCGGTGGTGAGAGTAAAACTTACTATCAATTACCGGTAGCAAAGAGCGGCGCGCAAAGCGCCGTCAACCAGAGCAAGAATTTGCTGTGGGTTGAGCAGGTCAGTATCCCTGATTATCTGGCCGGCAATGGCGTGGTTTATCAGACGACCGATGTGCAGTATGTGATTGCTAATAACAATCTGTGGGCCAGCCCGCTGGACCAGCAGTTACGTACCACGCTGGTGGCGAATCTGAGTAACCAACTGCCGGGTTGGGTGGTGGCATCGCAGCCGTTAGGCAGCGAGCAGGATACGCTTAACGTCTCCGTAAGCGGTTTCCACGGTCGCTACGACGGCCGGGTCATCGTTAGCGGTGAATGGCTGCTTAAGCATCAGGGGCAGTTAATTAAGCGTCCGTTCAATATTGAACTTAAGCAACAGCAGGATGGCTACGACGCGATGGTTAAGACCCTGGCGCAGGCCTGGAGCCAGGAAGCCACCGCGATTGCGAGTGAACTGAACCGCCTGCCATAAGTAAAATTAATACAATACAAGCCGCCGCGACCTGAAAAATCGCCGCGGCTTTTTTATTTGCCGCGTCAGGTTGATAGTTGTGCTGGCTCACGATTTTTGTACAAATGAACTTTCATATAGCTCACAAATATGACACTGGCGTGAATTTTGCGCATTGACGCTGCCTGCGTTTCGCGGTAAAGGTTATACGTGGTTGCATATTTAGTGACCACTGTTTTCTTTTCCACCAGATCAAATAATGAGGGAAACGAGGCATGAAGAGACAAAAACGAGATCGCCTGGAACGGGCACATCAGCGTGGATATCAGGCCGGCATTACCGGCAGATCGAAAGAAATGTGTCCCTACCAGACCCTTAATCAGAGGTCCCATTGGCTAGGAGGTTGGCGAGAAGCCATGGAGGACAGGGTGCAAACTGCCTGACTGTCTCTTTAAAAAAGAAGCCTTCGCTCTGCGAAGGCTTCGCCTTTTGTACTTCAGGACCTTTTGTACTTCAGGATAAGTACGGAAGGTAAATCAGAACGCGGAAGTATCCTGGAACAGACCGACTTTCAGGTCAGTTGCAGAGTAGATCAGACGACCATCAACCAGCACTTCGCCATCCGCCAGGCCCATGATCAGGCGACGGTTTACAATGCGTTTGAAGTGGATACGATAGGTGACTTTTTTCGCCGTCGGCAGAATCTGACCGGTAAATTTCACTTCGCCTACGCCCAGCGCGCGGCCTTTCCCTTCGCCGCCCAGCCAGCCCAGATAGAAGCCAACCAGTTGCCACATTGCGTCCAGACCCAGGCAGCCAGGCATTACCGGGTCGCCGATGAAGTGACAACCGAAGAACCACAGGTCAGGGTTGATGTCGAGCTCAGCTTCAACGTAACCTTTGTCGTAGTTGCCGCCGGTTTCGGTCATCTTGACGACGCGGTCCATCATCAGCATGCTTGGCGCCGGCAGTTGCGGGCCTTTCGCGCCAAACAGTTCACCACGACCAGAGGCAAGAAGATCTTCTTTTGTATAGGATTCGCGTTTATCTACCATGTTTTCAGTAAGCCTTATTTTGAGTTCGGGACGCAGGATAGCTAACACGTGTAAGCTGAACAAGTCCGATCAGTTCGAATTTGATCCGCCTAACCAGCGTAGCGGCCATGGAAAACGATGGCGAGTCTCTTGTTGCATCGCCTGCGCAATCCGTTCCTGAATAGTTTGTCGTAGCGTTTGTCCTTCGCCATCCCATTGCAGCTGGGTGAGAAGCGGCAGGGCTTCGGTAACGTCGTCAATGGCCCAGATAAAGAACTGCTCATCAGCCACGGCCTGGCGAAGTTCCTGGGCGAGGCTCAGATGACGGACGTTGGCAGACGGGATAATGACGCCTTGCTTGCCTGTTAATCCGCGCTGCTGGCAGATGGTGAAGAAACCTTCAATCTTTTCGTTCAGACCGCCGACCGGCTGGACGCGACCGAACTGATCGACCGAACCGGTAATCGCAATACTCTGGTTAATCGGCACATTGGCCAGCGCGCTGATGAGAGCGCACAGCTCGGCCATTGAGGCGCTATCGCCATCCACTTCGCTGTAGGACTGTTCGAAGGTCAGCGATGCGCTAAACGGCAGCTGCTGTTCAAGTTCAAGCTCGGACATGATAAACGCCTGCATGATCATCATGCCTTTGGCGTGAATATTGCCGCCGAGTTCAGCTTTGCGTTCTACATCAATGAATTCGCCGTCGCCGATATGCACTACGCAGCTGATACGCGAAGGTTCGCCAAAGGCGCGCGGGTGGCCTGGAAATTCGATTACCGACAGGGCGTTGATCTGACCGATGCATTCGCCTTCGGTATCAATCATGATCTGATCGAGAAGAATTTCATCGCGCATCCGCTCGGCAAGATAGCCTTCACGCCATTCACGGCGCTCAAGCATGGTTTGCATCTCCGCGCCGCTAATCCATTCGCCTTCGCAGAAGGCTGCCGCTTCACGCAGCTGGCGGCTAATCCAGAGAGGGGAAAGCGGAAGCGTCTCCTGATCGCCGGTGTCTCGAGCGCCTTCTGCAATCAGCAGCGGCCATGCGTCTGCCGCCGGCCCCGGTAGCGAAAGCTGGCGAGCATTTTGCCAGACCCACTGACACCAGAGTTTCAGGGTCTCGGCATCGGCTATCTGCAGGTTGTCTTCATACTCGCTATAAATGGCCTGCGAGGCGAGTTCCGGTTCCATCTCCTGGAAATCAGCCAGCGCATCGCGCTCGCCGATCAGAATGATCCTCAGGTTCAGCGGCATGGAGGGAATGCTAACGGGAAGAGGGCGGGATTCGTCAATAGACAGCCAGTCAAAGCGCTGACGGGTCACCATGTTCTTCAGGCGCATCCACAGCAGCGGCTGGGCCAGCAGCGCGCGCAGGGAGAGCAACAGGACGCCGCCGTTCGCGCGATGCACCAGGCCCGGTTGCAGCGAAATTTCGCCGTTAAACTGGCGTACGCAGCCAAAGAGCTGTTCCGCTTCAATCCAGTCTGCGGATTCAACCGGACCGCTGCTGGCAAAATTGTCTTCCGCGCTTTGGGCTGGCGACATGGTTACGTTGCCGCCGTTGACCTGATAGCGTACACCGAAGAGCGCTGTTGTGGATTGCTGCAGGCTGCGGGCGGCTTCGGCTACCCAATGCAGATATTCCGGTTCTTCCGGCGCCTTTACCAGCATAAAAGATGAAATGGCTGGCGTGATCAGAAGCTGTTCCAGCGCATAAAATAAACGGGGCTGTAGATCGCCGGCGAGGGATGCCTCTGCCTCGGCGAGATTGACCTGGGTAAACAGCGCCTGATAACTTTCCGTATCAGGAGCGAGGTCGTTTCGGGTAAGTTTCGTAATGGTCAAAGTCGCTGTTTTTTAGTCAGATGTAAAACGAGCGATTATACCCGATGCCGCGTCTGAGCACACGGAGGATTGCGTTTATCCCGCTGATAATGGAATCGTCCACATCACGAAAGATGATTTATTCTCAGCACATCCAGAAAAAACTGATATCCTGAAATGAGTTACACGGTCACATTGAGATCGCAATGAAATATCAACAACTGGAAAACCTTGAAAGCGGCTGGAAATGGAAATATCTGGTAAAGAAGCACCGGGAAGGTGAGCTGATTACCCGCTACATTGAAGCCAGCGCTGCGCAAGCCGCGGTCGATGTCTTGCTGACGCTCGAAAATGAACCTGTTCTGGTGAATACCTGGATCGATCAGCATATGAATCCGGAGCTGGCTAACCGGATGAAGCAGACTATTCGCGCACGACGCAAGCGTCATTTTAACGCCGAGCATCAGCATACGCGGAAAAAGTCCATCGATCTGGAGTTCGTTGTCTGGCAACGCCTGGCCGGGCTTGCCCAACGGCGAGGAAAGACATTATCAGAAACCATCGTACAGCTGATTGAAGACGCCGAGCATAAAGAAAAATATGCCAGCAAGATGTCGAGCCTGAAGCACGATCTGCAGGTGCTCTTAGGAAAAGAATAAGTATTGTCGCGACGTTGCTTGTGATTTTTCCTTTGAGCTCAAAATCAGGCCAAAAAAAACCCCGCATCAGCGGGGTTTTTTATCGTAGAAAACTTAAGCCTGCGGCTGAGTTACTACGTCTTTGTAACCTTTAACTTCGATCGCTACGCGACGATCCGGAGCCAGGCAGTCGATCAGTGCAGCGCGAGCTTTCACGTTGTCACAGGTGTTGCCGGTAACCGGATCAGATTCGCCCATACCGCGAGCAGAGATCTTGTTAGCCGGGATGCCTTTAGCTACGAGGTAGTCAACAACGGACTGAGCACGTTTCTCAGACAGTTTCTGGTTGTACTGCTCGGAACCGATGCGGTCGGTGTAACCCAGAACAACTGCAGAACCGTCTTTCGGGTCCATGTTGCTCAGCTGGGTGTACAGCTGATCCAGAGCCTGCTGACCTTCTGGTTTCAGAGTTGCTTTGTTGAAGTTGAACAGTACGTCAGACTTCAGGGTGAAGGTCTTGGTGGTGACTTCTGGAGCCGGAGCCGGAGCCGGAGCTACAACCGGTGCATTGTCTTCCTGACCGAAACGGTAGGAAACACCAACGCTCAGCATGCCGTTGTCCGGACGAACGCCTACAGTGCCTGCGTCGCCGATGTTGTTAACCCACTGGTATTCCAGACGGGTAGCGATGTCACGGGTCATTGCCCACTCAACGCCGCCAGCGAATACTGGGGAAACGCCGGTGTCGTGGTTGTCGCCAGCGATGCTGTTGCTGGAGTCAGCGCGCCATACCATGCCGCCCAGACGGGTGTAGATGTCCAGATCGTCAGTGATCGGGTAACCCAGTTTAGCGGTCAGCTGAACGCCCTGAGCTTTGAATGCGCCGTTAACTTTGTCGCCTTTGTAAGGCATACGGCCCAGCCAGTCGTAACCCATTTCGAAACCGAGGTACGGGTTAACCTGATAACCACCGAACGCACCAGCGCCCAGCTGGCTTTCGTGGGTCGGGCCATTGTTGTTCAGGTTGCTGTTGTACCAGCCGGTGTCATGGAACTGGGACCAACCCAGTTTACCACCTGCATACCAGGTGTTATCTTTCGGAGCGGCCTGCGCTACGGTAGCGAAGCCAGCCAGTGCCACTGCAATCGCGATAGCTGTCTTTTTCATTTTTTGCGCCTCATTATCATCCAAAATTCGCCATGATGGTACATAAGACCTCACGGTTAAATCCTTCACCGGGGGCGTGACTCGTTGTTAACTATGCTGATACATGCAGCGTAAGCCGATCACCCCTGGCGATGTAAAGTCTACAACTTAGTTAGAAACTTACAAGTGTGAACTCGGTCAGGCATATGAAAAAAAAGGGTTGTATACACAATATTTAACAAATATGGTTAATTTGTGAACACGGTAAAAAGTCGCGAAACCGCACCACACCGGGATCTCTGTGAAATTAACCACTTTACGAGAATGGTTTTTGATGAGGCAAAAAAAATTCCAGGATTAATCCTAATTTCACTCAATGATATAAATTTGAGTGAATTTTTAGCCCACTTAATTGTCTCCCAGGCTGGCTTGTATTTCTCACCGGGCGCATGATAAAGCCCATCGCATGACCTTCTTCTGCGGCGAGCGCCAGGCGTTCATGCTCTTGTTCAGTAAGTTCATCCGTCAGCCAGCCAATAACCACGCTATAATTCCCGGTACGTAAAGCGCGAATCATCGATTCCAGAGTGTTGCAGGGCGACATCTGGTTAATTTGCATCACTTTTGATAGCGGCAGACCGGATGATTGTACCCATTCTTTACTCAGCTTCTGCTGCGGCGTGAGCCACAGTTGCCAGCGCGACTGCTGGCCCAACTGTTGTAATAAAGGTAGCAACAAAAGCTGCGTCATCATGGGTTGATCTTCGCGATAGACGATTTCACTAATCAGCCCAGTGGCTGAATGTTCGACGACGCTGTGCGAAGGGCGACGTACTGAAGCCGAAGTCAGTGGTGAACGATTTGCGTGAGCTGAAGTAAACATAGTCTATCTCGCCTGTGAGTTACTGTATGCATATACAGTATATCCACCAGGGGTTAACGTCAACCTCATTTTCCCACTTTTGCATATATTTTATGCACTCTACCCGGCTATGAATCAGAGCCGCGGCGACTTGTTTATATGAATTCACTGTCTCCATGCTGAAGCCGCAGGAGATATTTCCCTCTATTTATCTTTGCTTCACGGCTACCAGGCATGATGTCGATGGGGCCGATATGCTGTTTATCAATTAACATTGCTTAAGTATTCAGCGAGTCTCTGCAACACGATTTGCAGAATAACTTTTTCCTGAAAGCGCCTCGCAAAACGGCGAGCTGGTTGAAATGAAGCCAAAATTCATCTTGCTGCACAAAACGAACTCACTTATTTTCTTCAATAACGGATCCGTTAATAAAAATTACTTTTATATGCATGATTACTAAAGGAATGATCATGAAGAAACTATCAAAATTACGGTTCCTCCAGTTTCAGGAGTGCCTTTCTCCCTTAGGCAAAATCAGTAGCCGGCCTCTATTTGGCGGTTACAGTCTGGCGATAGACAATACCGTGTTTGCCATGGTGGCCGAAGGCGAAATCTATCTTAGAGTGTGTTAGCAAAGCGCAGAATATCGGGTCGAGCATCATAGCCCAATGTTAACTATGCGCAAAAATGGTCGGCCGGTAGCGCTAAAATATTACCGTATAGATGAAGCATTATGGCAGGACAGTAAAATGCTGTTTCACCTCTCGGAGCTGTCTTTGCATACGGCGCGTAGCGAAAAGCAGCATCAGCGTGATTCTGGCAGGCTAAAAGATTTGCCTAATATCAGTTTCCACATGGAATTGATGTTGATTCATGCCGGAATAACCGATGTGAAAATGCTGCGTACAATTGGTGCGGAAAAAAGCTGGTTAAAATTGAGGGAGCATAATAAAGGAATATCAATCAATGTCCTTGAGTCCCTGGCGGGCGCGATTGCCGGCACCCATTCCGCCGCGCTCCCGGCGCAGCGGCGCCAGGAGCTACGGGAGTGGGCTAATACGCAAGGGTACGGCGTGGAGGATTATTCTGGTTGACCGGCAATCCGGCGCTGCAGGCGACATATTTCCGGCAGCAGTGCGAGCAGTAGCCCAATCTGCTGCAGGACCAATGGTTCTTTGCTGTCGGCTCGCGGTTCCAGGTGTTGAATACGTGATTGCAGGTTGCTGAGCGCCTGCTGAACGCGCTGTTCGTCTGCGGGAGAATGATGCAGCGCATCATCGACGTAGCAGACGGCATCATCGAGTAACGCCAGTATTTCCGGCGTCGTCAGTTTCTCCCTGTGCGCCCCCAACGCGGAAATATAGCTGGTAAACGTATGGTTAAGGCACAGCAGGCGGAATGCGGTTTCACGCATTGTGTTGTCGGCTTTTGGCTCTGTGGATAAATTGGATACCACTGATGCCAGCTCGCTATCCCGGTTATGTGCATTACGTCGGGCGACGCGATACTCAAGACGGTTGTCGCGCCCCTGATGGTACTGCTCAAGAATAGCGTCCAGATAACGGCAGTTAGCGTTGATAGCCTGATCAAGTACCCGAGGTAAATTACGGAAGTTCCAGTCTGGCCAGATAAAGGTCACTGCCGCCCACGCGATAGCGCAGCCGATTAATGTATCGAGGATACGCGGTAAAGCGACTTCGAATCCCTCGCCCAACAGGTTAAAGCACAGCAGTACCAGCAGCGTGATAAACATAGTGGCATGCGCATACTGGACGTTGCGAAAGGCGAAAAACAGCACACCGGTTAGTACAATGAGCAATAGCTGGCCTTCGACCGAGGGAACCAGCAGCAGCACCGGTAACCCGATAGCGACCCCTACCAATGTCCCGATGATCCTTAACGCCAGGCGATGCCGGGTAGCGTTATAGTTCGGCTGGCAAACAAACAGGCTGGTCAGCAGAATCCAGTAACCGTGGTTGAGGCCGGTAAACTGAATGAAGGCATAGCCCGCGCACAGCACCAGTGACATGCGCACCGCATGGCGGAAAAGCGCCGATTCCGGTGTCATATTGCTGCGCAGCCGTAGCCAGATATCGCTAAAGCCGCTGGGGCGATCGTCTGCAAGCAGGTTTTCGGGATGGTTGCTGGCCAGCACGCTGGTTTGCACCGATTCGATGGTTGCCAATTGCGCATCTATGGCGCGTAGGTTATTGAGTAGAAAACCCAGCGCTTTGACCTGATCTTGAGGCGCGCCGCTGGCGCGAACGCGATCCAGCGCCGCGTCAAGATGCATAAAGGCGCGTTCAAAATGCGCATCATGCTGATACGGAACGCGTAAGAGGATGGCGCGGGAGAGTTTCTGACATGCCTGCGCCTGCATCGACAGCATCCGCTGGAAACGGAACATCACATCGCTGTAGCGGAAATGGTCGCGAAGTGTCTGATACTGAATATGCGACGAGCTGGCACGCTCATGAATGTCCTGAGCGACGAAATAGTACTGTAGGGTACGACGAGTACCGCGTTGCCCGCGGTCGCCGCGTAGGCGCGTCAGTAAAGACGCTTTCGTTTGGTTCAGCATCGCAACCAGTTTGCCGTTGGCGAGCGCCAGATCGTACAACGGCGCCTGACTTTCATCTTCGATATCCGGATCGAACAACCGTGATTTAAGTTCAAGATACTGCGCCAGCTGTTCATAGCTGCGCGCAAGGTTATCCTGCAGCGGACGAATGGGGAAAATAAGATGACCGGCGAGTGTTAATACGTTGTACCAGATGGCGCCAGCCAGCAAAAAGAGCGGCTGCAGGTACCAACTGTTATACAGAGTGACCCCTAACATGGTGTAGATAGCGATCAGTAAGGCGCCGAAAGCAATGGTGGCATAGCGTTGACCCAGACCGCCGAGCAAGATAAAGCCCGTCGTGGACAGGGTTAAGCCTATAGCAAACAGCCACGGCCACGGAAACAGTAATTCCACCGATGCGGAAGCAATAAAGAAGCAGACCAGCGTAATGGCGAGATTACGTAGCCGCCCGGTGAGGCGATCGTCGAGGTCGGTCAACGCCGCGGCTACCACCCCGAGCGTTAACGGGATCGTGAGTTTGACTTCGCCAATCCACCACGGCGCAACCGTGGTGCCACAAAGCGCAATAAAAATCCTGGCGTTATATAACCAGGCGCTATTCCATGTATAACGGCGGAGCAGGGGGCTTAACATAACAGTGATCCGTACAATTACTGAAAGCGGCGGCGGGCGTTGGCTTCGCGTGCGGCGCGAGCCGTTTCAACGGAGACCACGCGGCGTCCTACTGGCCAAAGCGCAATAGCGGCAATTTTAAAGTTGGCGATCCCGACAGGGATACCAATGATGGTCAGGCACTGGGCGATACCGCTGAAGATATGCATCAGGCACAGCCACCAGCCAAAGAACATGAACCACAAAATATTCAAAATAGTGCCGCCCGCGTTCAGTAAGCTGTTTTTTGCTTCAGGTTCCAGTTCATCAACATGAATGGCTTCATTACCGTAGGGGAAAAGCGATAACCTGGTGATTTCCCAACATGAACGGGTCAGCGGTAACGTGAAAATCAAAACAATACTGACCAGCGTCGCCAGTAGCCAACCGAGCGTGGTGGCGAAACCGCCAAGAACAAAGTTTAAAATATTCAGAATGGTACGCATAAACCCTCTGGTTAACCCTATGGATAATAAGACCCGACAATTGTAACGTTTTTTTGCGCTGGAGCACCTGCTCGCGGGCGGTTAAACTTAAAAACATTCAAACTGATTGAAATTTGGCGATATATGGAACTTAAAGCGACAACATTGGGCAAACGCATGGCGCAGCATCCTTATGATCGGGTGCAGTTGCTGAATGCCGGGGTTAAAGTCTCCGGCGATCGTCATGAGTATCTTATACCTTTCAATCAGTTATTGTCAGTTCAATGTAAGCGTGGCCTGGTGTGGGGCGAGCTGGAGTTCGCACTGCCTGAAAGCAAAGTTGTGCGTTTGCATGGTACCGAGTGGGCCGAGACGCAACATTTCTATCATCATCTCAATAATCTCTGGCAGCAGTGGAGCGCGGAGATGAGTGAAATTGCCGCGCAATTACTGCGCCAACAGTTAAGTGAAATTGAACGCGCCAGCGCCGAAGGTAAGTGGCTGACCCGCCAGCAGGTCGCCGATGTTCAGGCGAAGATACGCCGGGCCTTAACCGGACTGCCTTTCCCTGAGAGCCGTCTGGATGAATTTGATAACTGCCGCGAACTGTGGCGCCAGTGTCAATGCTGGCTTAGCGATATCGACGAGGCTCGCCTGGCGCATAATCAAGCCTATACCGAAGCCATGCTGGAACAGTATCGCGCTTTCTTCGATAAGGTCGAGTCTTCACCGCTCAACCCGGCGCAGGCGCGGGCGGTGGTTAACGGCGAGCGTTCGTTGCTGGTGCTTGCCGGCGCCGGTAGCGGAAAAACCTCGGTGCTGGTCGCCCGTGCAGGGTGGTTGTTAAATCGCGGCGAGGCGGCAGCCGATCAGATCCTGCTCCTGGCGTTTGGCCGTCAGGCTGCTCAGGAAATGGATGAACGTATTCAGGAGCGATTGGGAACCGACGAGATTGCTGCGCGGACCTTTCATTCACTGGCGTTACATATTATTCAGCAGGGTAGTAAGAAGGTTCCGGCGATCAGTAAGCTGGAAAACGATACCGCCGCCCGGCAAAAGCTTTTGTTGAAGGCCTGGCAGCAGCAGTGTCAGGAGAAAAAAGCGCAGGCTAAAGGCTGGCGTCAGTGGTTGATGGATGAGATGGAGTGGCAGATTGACGAAGGCGATTTCTGGCAGGATCGCGCGCTGCTGCGTCGCCTGGCCGGCCGTCTTGACCGCTGGGTTAGTTTGATGCGTATGCATGGCGGCTCGCAGGCGGAGATGATCGCCAGCGCGCCTGAAGAAGTACGCGACCTCTTTAATAAGCGTGTGAAACTGATGGCCCCGCTACTGAAAGCCTGGAAAACGGCGTTGAAAGAGGAGAATGCCGTTGATTTCTCCGGGCTTATTCACCAGGCCGTTAACATACTGGATAAAGGCCGTTTTGTGAGCCCCTGGAAACATATTCTGGTGGATGAATTTCAGGATATCTCTCCACAGCGCGCTGAATTGCTGGCGGCGCTGCGCCGGCAAAATAAACAGACCACGTTATTTGCGGTGGGTGACGACTGGCAGGCTATCTATCGCTTTAGCGGCGCGCAGCTCTCTTTAACCACGGCATTTAACCACTACTTTGGCGAAGGGGACTGTTGCGCGCTGGATACCACCTATCGATTTAATGGTCGTATCGGCGAGATCGCCAACGGTTTTATTCAGCAAAACCCGCATCAGTTGGCTAAACCGCTGAATAGTCTGACCGCTGGCGATAAGAAAGCGGTGACCCTGCTGCCCGACGATAAACTCGACGATCTGCTCGACAAGTTGAGCGGCTACGTTAAACCGCAACAGCGGATTTTGCTGCTGGCGCGCTATCACCATCTGAAACCCGCCGCGCTGGAAAAAGCCGCGACCCGCTGGCCGCATCTGCAGCTAGATTTTATGACAATTCATGCCAGCAAAGGCCAGCAGGCTGACTTTGTTATTGTGTTGGGCTTGCAGGAGGGTGATGACGCCTTCCCGGCGCCGGCAAGAGAGTCGGTGATGGAACAGGCATTGCTCCCACAGCCGGAAGATTTCCCTGATGCTGAAGAGCGTAGGCTACTGTATGTGGCGATAACCCGCGCCCGCCTGCGGGTCTGGCTGCTGTTCAATAAAGAACGACCATCGCCGTTTGTTGAGATCTTGCAGGAGTTGGGCGTGCCGGTGGCGCGAAAGCCCTGATCATCGGCGGCCGTCTGGCCGCCGTGGGAATTACTTCAGGCGCTCGGCAAGGTAACGCTGGTAATCAGGGATGAGAATATCGATAGGCTGGTTGAAATCCGGCGACTGAATAATAAAGTCAGCGGTGGCGGCATTCGTGGCAACCGGGATATTCCACACCGTCGCCAGACGCAGGAGCGCTTTGACGTCAGGATCGTGGGGCACCGCATTCAGCGGATCCCAGAAGAAGATCAGCACATCAATTTTCCCTTCAGAAATCAGCGCGCCCACCTGCTGGTCGCCGCCCATCGGGCCGCTCAGCATCGCTTTCACTTCCAGCCCGGTGGTGCGTGAGACCAGGTTGCCGGTGGTCCCGGTTGCATAGAGCTGGTGCTGAGCCAGTAGCGCCTGGTGACGTTCGACCCATTTCATCAGCAGATCTTTGCAGTGATCGTGTGCTACCAGCGCGATATGTTTGCGTGCGGGCAAGGTGCGTGTTGTCAGTTCCATAATGGGGTTCCACTTATATTAACTTGCAGACAGATTACTGGAAGTGACTGATGCTGCAAGCGTTGGGGAGAAAATTTTTGCTGTATCTGTGAGTTAGTCTGGATGGCTGCTTTACCCGTATTAGCTTACACTAGGGCTAAAGAGCAGGAGGATTATGATGAAAGAGAACGATATTGCCGGCATTCTAACCGCGACGCGGACGATTGCGCTGGTAGGCGCCAGCGACAAGCCCGATCGCCCGAGCTATCGGGTAATGAGATATCTGTTGGAACAGGGCTATCATGTCATTCCTGTTTCGCCCAAGGTGGCGGGCAAAACGCTGCTCGGTCAACAAGGCTATGCCACCCTGGCGGAGGTACCTGAAAAGGTCGATATGGTCGATGTGTTCCGCAATTCCGAAGCGGCGTGGGGCGTGGCGCAAGAGGCCGTCGCCATCGGAGCGAAGACGTTGTGGATGCAGCTTGGCGTTATTAATGAACAGGCAGCGGTTATGGCGCGTGAAGCGGGGTTAAATGTGGTCATGGACCGCTGCCCTGCGATTGAAATTCCGCGGCTTGGGCTAGCGAAGTAAAATAAAAAACCCCGTGTTAACGGGGTTTTTAACAAAGCATCGGGAACAAAGGCCAGTCAGTTCCGCAGCCGCGGCGCCTGCAGCTGTTTACGGATAGTCTGCGCCAGTTCGTCCATCGAGGGCTGTTCGGGATGTTCATCGCTGGTTTCGCTACTGAGCTGCGCTTCCGCGAGGTAGGTGTGGACCGGCTGGCCGTCCTCATCTTCCATCACAACATGATACCAGGGGGCCGCGCGCAGTTCATCGTTGGCGCCGATTTCATCCGCGGCGGGCTCGTCAAGCGAATACTCTGGATCGATATCAACGATTACGCCAAGGTAGCCGAGTAGCGTATGGCGAACCTGTTGGCCGATACCGAATTTGCTGGCAATCATAGTCACCTCCCGGGAAACGCTGGCGCCCACTGTATCCATCATCTTCAAATGTTCTTGAGTCATGAGAATAACGTGTGGGCGATGTTCCGCTTTTCAAGTTACATGACGCGACAGGCAAACCCTTTCAGATACAGTCCTTCCGGGTAGGTTGCGATCACCGGGTGATCGGCAGCCTGACGGAACTGCTCTATAAATTGTACATCACGCCCGGCGTCTATTGCGGCATCGGCGATGATTTTCTGAAATAAATCGGTAGTCATCAGGCCGGAACAGGAGAAAGTCAACAGCACGCCGCCGGGGTTCAACAGCTGGATCGCCAGCATGTTGATGTCTTTATAGCCGCGGCAGGCGCCCATCAGTTGGCTTTTGTTTTCTACGAATTTTGGCGGATCCATGACGATGACATCGAATTTTTCCCCCTGATCGCGATATTTACGCAGCAGTTTGAATACGTCATCGCGCACGAATTCGGCTTTGGACAGATCCAGCTTATTGAGCTCAACGTTCTGCCGGGCGACGTCCAGCGCCTCCTGTGAAGTATCAACGCTGGTGACCTGACGGCAGCCGCCCATCAGCGCAGAAACCGCGAATCCACCGGTATAAGAGAAGCAGTTGAGGACGCGCTTATCGGCGACGTAGCGGCGGGTCGCCAGACGGCTATCGCGCTGATCGAGATAGTAGCCGGTTTTATGGCCGCCCTGGATATCTACCAGCAACTGCATACCGTGCTCGGTAATGGGCAGCAGCGCCGGTGGCAGTTCGCCTACCACCGGGCCCTGCGCCAGATCCAACCCTTCTTTTTTACGCACCGCCACATCGCTGCGATCGTAAATCGAGCATTGCGGGAACAGGGTCTGCAGGGCGCTGACAATGGCCGCACGCTGATATTCGGCGCCGGCGCTCAACAACTGCAGGACGAAGAAATCGCCAAAGCGATCGATTGTCACGCCAGGCAGGCCGTCGGATTCCCCGGCGATTAAACGATAGCTGTCAAGACCATCGCGTTCGGCCAGCCATTGACGCCAGGTTTGCGCCTGCTGCAGGCGACGCTCGAAAAAAGCATTATCGATAGCTTCATGACGATCGAAACTCCAGACACGGGCGCGGATCTGCGAGGAGGGCGAATAGGCGCCGCGAGCGAGCCATTTCCCTTGGGAATCAACGATATCAATCGTCTCGCCGGAACGAGCTTTACCTTCCATCCGGGCGACGGCGCCGGAGAAAATCCATGGATGGCGACGCAGCAGGGATTTCTCGCGTCCTTTGGCTAATACTAAGCGTGGGATAATGGAATCTGTCATGGGGCTACCTTTAAGCGACGGAGCGTCGGCACCGAAAAATGGCGCGTAGATTAGCATAACTGGCTGGGGCAAGCACCATTCCTGCCGCCGCCGGGCGGATGTTTTAGCGTCAGGCAAAAGTGAGTATGCTGGAGAGAATTTGCTATTCTCTGCAACAGGATAGCGTAGTAGAGGGGGTAATATGGCGAAGGTATGCACGATGGCATGGGTTCACGGAGTCGTTCAGGGCGTGGGATTCCGCTATTCAACGCAGCGTGAAGCGCTGCAGCTGGGGCTTACAGGTTATGCGCGAAATCTGGATGATGGCAGCGTGGAAGTGCTGGCCTGCGGGGAAGTGGAGCAGGTGGAGAAACTGATTGCCTGGCTTAAGGCCGGCGGGCCGCGTAGCGCAAGGGTCGACAGGGTGTTAACCGAACCCCATCAACCCACCAGAGAGTGGCAAAAATTCGCTATTCTCTATTAAATGCATTTTACGGGCTTCGGCAGACCGGCGATTTTAGTCGCCTGTTTAGCCGGGCCTTTGGGGAATAATCGGTACAGGTAGCGGCTGTTGCCTTTCTCTTCACCGAATTTATTCGCCATTGCTTTGACCAGCATACGGATAGCTGGCGAAGTGTTGAACTCCAGATAAAAATCGCGCACGAAGCGCACCACTTCCCAGTGTTCGACGGACAGGGTGATCCCTTCCTGAGCGGCGATAACTTCCGCCATCGCTTCACTCCACTGAGTCGTTTCTTTCAGATAGCCTTCGCTATCGGTCTCTATTTCACTGCCTTCAAAGATAAACATGATTTTTCACATAATGCGGAAACTGCGCGCAGTGTAGCAAAAAATAAGGCCCCGCATAAGCGAGGCCTGGTGTTGCAGGAGAGAAGGTTAGTCTCTGCTGGCGAAGCCGAGGATGCTCAGCAGGCTGACGAAGATATTGTACAGCGAAACATACAGGCTAACGGTGGCGCGAATGTAGTTGGTCTCGCCGCCGCGGATGATGTTGCTGGTTTCAAACAAAATCGCGCCGGAAGAGATAAGGATGAACACCGCGCTGATGGCCAGGTGCAGAGCCGGCAGCTGCAGGAAGATGTTCGCCACCATACCAATCAGGACGACCACCACGCCCGCCATCAGCATGCCGCCGAGGAAAGACATGTCTTTGCGCGTCGTTAATACGTAAGCCGAGCAGCAGAAGAAGACCAGCGCGGTGCCGCCCAGCGCCAGACCGATCAAATCGCCCATGCCTGCGGACAGATAAGCGTTCAGCATTGGCCCCAGGATGTAGCCGAGGAAGCCGGTAAAGGCGAAGGCCGCCAGAATACCGCTTGGTTTATTAGCCAGTTTGTAGGTCAGGAACATCAGACCATACATGCCCACCAGGGTGAGGATGAGCCCCGGAGACGGCAGCATCAGCACAGTGCTGGCGGTGGCGGTGATCGCCGAAAACGCCAGCGTCAGGCTGAGCAGAAAATAGGTGTTACGCAGAACTTTGTGCGTGCTGAGCAGCGATGAACGGTCACGCGATGAGGTAATTATACGATCCATGAGTCACTCTCTTATGACAGATGTAATTAGTTATGAAGCATAAGAAAAGCGAGCCGAAAGCCATAATGCTTTTACCCATCTTTACTCAGATCCCGGTGCCGGTGGGGTAGCGTTTTATTCTGGTAAAATAGATTAAGACAGTATGTTTATGCGTTCAACGACGGAAAGCAGATCTGAATCTTATAGGTCACTGAAAAATATTGCCTTAATGCCAGCCAGCGACTAAGTGTGGAAGGGGTATCAACGAAGCATAAAGGCAAGGGAAATGAAACGAAAACAATATAACCACATCACACACGCATTATTGGTCCTGGGTTTACTCGGCAGCGCGGCCACGGCAATGGCCGCCCAGGTCCCGCAGGGTACCGAACTTGCAGCAAAACAGGAGCTCGTCAGGAACAACGGTAATGAACCCGCTTCGCTCGACCCGCATAAGGTCGAAAGCGACGTCGAGTATAATATCATCAGCGATCTGTTCGAAGGGTTGGTGAGCGTTTCGCCGCAGGGCGAGATTCAGCCGCGGCTGGCGCTGAAGTGGGAGAATAAAGATAATCTCGTCTGGACTTTCCATCTGCGTCCTGGCATCAACTGGTCCGATGGGACAGCGATTACCGCGCAGGATATCGTCTGGAGCTGGCAGCGGCTGGTTACGCCGACCACCGCTTCGCCGTACGCCAGCTATCCGGGTAATATGCATATCGTTAACGCCCGCGATATCTCGGAGGGAAAACAGTCGCCGGAAACTCTCGGCGTAAAAGCGCTGGACGATACCACGCTGCAGATCACGTTAGATCAGCCTAACGCCGCCTTCCTCGCAATGCTTGCTCACCCGTCGCTGGTGCCTATTGATAAGGTGCTGGTGGAGCGCTTTGGTGACAAATGGACTAAACCGGAACATATTGTCACCAGCGGCCCTTATACGCTTTCGAAGTGGGTCGTCAACGAGCGCATCGTGGCGCAACGCAACCCTAAGTACTGGGATAATGAACATACGGTAATTAATAAAGTGACCTATCTGCCGATTACCTCCGAAGCGGCGGATGTGAATCGTTATAAAGCCGGTGAGATAGATATTGTTTATACGGTGCCGGTGAACCAGTTTGCGTTACTGAAGAAAACGATGGGCTCGCAGCTGAATGTTTCTCCGCAGCTGGCGACCTACTATTACGAACTCAATACCACTAAACCGCCCTTTAATGACCCCAGAGTGCGCCGGGCGCTCAACATGGGGCTGGATAAAGATATCATCGCCGATAAGGTGATGGGGCAGGGACAGCGTCCGGCATGGCTAATTAGCCAGCCCGATATTGGCGGCGTCACGCTGAAACAACCGGATTACGCCAGCTGGCCGCGCGACAAACGCATTGCCGAGGCAAAAAAACTGCTTAACGAGGCGGGCTTTAACGAAAGTCATCCGCTGGTCTTTAACCTGCTTTATAACACCTCGGAGACGCACCAGCGCATTGCCATCGCCGCCAGTTCAATGTGGAAGAAAAATCTCGGCGTAGAGGCGAAGCTGCAGAACCAGGAGTGGAAGACGATGCTGGATACCATGCATACGCATAATTTTGATGCCGTGCGTTATGCCTGGATCGCCGATTATGACGATGCGGCGTCATTCCTGAATAACTTCCGCACCGGCGATAGCGAAAACACCAGCCAATACAGTAACCCGGCCTATGATAAAGCGCTGCATGATGCGGCGAAGGCGGCGGATACCGCCGCGCGAGGCAAATTCTATCAGCAAGCGGAGGATCTGTTGGCTGAGGATGTGCCCGCGATTCCTGTTTATCACTATGTTCGTACCCATTTAGTGAAGCCGTGGGTCGGCGGGTTCGAGCCGGATAAGCTGGGCTTTTACTACACCAAAGATATGTACATCATAAAACATTGAGTCAAAGGGCGTTCTTAACGCCGAATTTCTGCGCAAACTGCCTGAAATTCAGACGAATAACACGGATTTGTTTGTTTTTAAGGCAGTTGAACAAAATGATGCTTTACAGCATCGGCAGAGGTGTTTATAGTGCGCCCCATACCGGAAGCGTGGCCGAGCGGTTGAAGGCACCGGTCTTGAAAACCGGCGACCCGAAAGGGTTCTAGAGTTCGAATCTCTACGCTTCCGCCAAATATGAAAAGGGGTTACCGAAAGGTAACCCCTTTTTGCTTTGGGTTCCTCCGGCACATCCCTGCTTCAACCTCTCTCGTCATTAATGAATCGCCTCCTCCCAGTAGGGCGGCATCCCAATCTTTTCAACCATAAAGTCGATAAAGGCTCGGACTTTATGCGGTACTCTCCTGTTTTGTGGGTACAGCATCCAGATGGCGGTTTCGCTGGGGAACATACTAAATTCCCACTCCGGGAAGATGCGTTGAATAAGCCCTTGTTCTTCAGCCTGCTGCGATAGCCAGTTCGGTAAAATCGCAATCCCGGTGTGATTGACGCAGGCATAAAGCATGGCGGCGCTATCGCTAACGCTCAGTCGGTAGTTAATCGGGATGCGCTGCCATTCATCTTCTGAACCCGTCTTACGTGTATACCAACCGGCGCCATGCAGACGAGAAAACATCACGATATTGATCTGCTGCTGGTCGGCGCCCGGCGTGGCAGAAGGGCGGTTTTCCGCAATCCACTGCGGGCTGGCCCAGGCTGAGCGCGTCTGCGAAGCCAGTTTACGGGCATGAATCGAGGAGTCAGGCAAAATGCCAATGCGAATACTCAGGTCGATGCGCGCTTCAATCAGGTCCTGCACTTCATCGTTAAAACTGATATCCAGCGAAATGTTGGGGTGCAGGCGAAGAAATTCATCAACAAAAGGCATAACGTGCAGACGGCCAAAGGTACTGGGTACGCTTAACCGCAGCAGGCCGGAAGGTTGTTTATCCAGTGCGGAAGTTAACTGGCGGGTTTCCTCCCATTGTAATAACAGTTGTTGGGCGTGCGAGTAAAAAAATGCTCCGGTTTCGGTTAGTGCTAATCCGCGGGTAGAGCGGTTAAACAACGTCACCTGTAAATACGCTTCCAGCTCGGAAATATGGCGAGAGACGGTGGATACTTCGATATTTAAGAATTTGGCGGCGGCACTGAAACTTTGATGATCAGCGGCGCTGACGAAGGTTCTGATTGCGGATAAATGGTTCATCTGTTTTACGTCTCATTGATGATGAATGTTTCTCAGCAACCTGTTCTGGTGTAGCCGACTACAATAGCGGTCCTGATGTCACAGCTTATCACTTTGTTTCTCGAATTATTCCCGGCAATATCTATGGATAATGATTCTCAGGATATAAAAAAGGCTTCCCTGACTGCGGGAAGCCGGATAATTGATAGTTATATTTTATTTTGCGCTGACGCGCCAGACGGTATTACCGACATCGTCGGCAATGATTAACGCTCCTTCGTTATCCTGCGCGAGTCCGACCGGCGCGCCGTACAGTTCTTTCTCATCGCGGGAGACAAAGCCGGTGACCACGCTCTCAGGTTTACCGACCGGCTTGCCGTCTTTAAAGGCGACAAAGCTGACTTTGTAGCCATTCAGCGGCGAACGGTCCCAGCTGCCATGTTCGCTGATAAACACGCCGCCCTGATAGGTCTGCGGCAACATTTTTCCGGTATAAAACAGCATTCCCAGCGGCGCAACGTGGGAGCTCAGGGCATAATCCGGTTTGATCGCTTTGGCGACCATGTCCGGGCGCGGCGGCTGTACGCGGCGATCCACATGCTGTCCGAAATAGCTCCACGGCCAGCCATAAAATCCGCCATCCTGCACCGAAGTTAAATAATCAGGCACCAGGTCGGCGCCGATCTCATCGCGCTCATTGGCAATGGCCCAAAGCTTGCCCGTCTGCGGTTCCCAGCCGAGTCCGGTAGGATTCCTGATACCGCTGGCGAAGATACGGCTTGCGCCGGTTGCCGTATCAACCTCCAGAACGGTGGCGCGACGATATTCGATATCCAGCCCATTCTCGGTGATATTACTGTTCGAGCCGACGCCCACATACAGCTTCTTACCATCCGGGCTTGCCAGTAACGCTTTGGTCCAGTGGTGATTGACGGTGCTGGGCAGGTCAGCCAGCTCGCTCCCCGCATCGCTGATATGTGTCGCCCCCGGCTGGTAGTGATAACGCATGATATTGCCGGTATTGGCGACGTATAGATTATCGCCAATCAGCTGGACACCGAAAGGCGAGTGCAGGTGTTCAAGGAAAATATGTTTTTCCCAGCCGCTGGCGTTTTTACGCAATAGCGTAATGCGATTCCCGCCTTTTCCACCTTTGCCTGACTGATTTTTCACTATCCCGGCAATCAGCTGCTTCGGCGTAGTCAGCGGCTCCTCGCCAGGACCGTTGCTTTCAACGACCAGTACATCGTCGTTTGGCAGGACATAGACCATTCTGGGATGCAGGAATCCATCGGCTATTTTTTCTATTTTCAGCCCCTGGGCAACCGCCGGTTGTCCATCTCTCTTCCAGCCCACGCCGCGGGGAACCTGCATCGGCGGCAACAGGAAATCCTGGGCCTTCGGCATTACGGGATCCGGCCCTACCTGCTGATCCGGGCTAAGTTTCGCTTTCTCATCGCATCCGGACAGGGCAAGCGCCGTGGCGAGCATAACGGGCAGGGGCAGTAGTAATTTATTCATGGCGAATCCCCTTATTATTAGCCAGGCAGGCTGAGCTGATAATATTGGCGACCAGCAGGCAGATAACGGTAATCGATGAATAGATTACGTTCTGCGGCGCAATCGCCCAGGCGTCGCGGCTATGAACAAAACAGTTTACCAACGCGGCAATAATAGCGATAAGGTTTAGCCAGAAATCAATTTTTGCCGCCGGGCGTCGAGGAGTAAAAAACCACACCTGCGCCAGATTAATCAATCGCGGAATGATGGCAAAAATAAGGCCAAGGGCAATAAGCCAGCTGGCGCTTTTTCCCCACATCACGTTCGTACTGTAGAGATAAATAATATCGAAGATGAGACCGGCGATAAAAAAGCCGTAGGGCACCGGATTGAGTAGATTATATATGACCATCGCAAGGCTATTACCTCGGTCATGAGAGCGTTCACTCATTGTCAATTCCTTGTCAGGGGGAATAAGGTAGGATGAAAATAATGCTGACGTTCAAGCCGGAATAATGAATACCGCTTAGCAGATAAAATTATACATATTGTTAACAATTTCAGTATGCCAATCGCGGGAAATCTGTTTTGCGCAAATGGTCATACTGGCTACGGTAAGATTGTTGCAGAAGGGAGGAGGCGGGCCAGATGCTGGCCGCGCCATCGTACGTTTAACTTTCTATTCGGGCAGCCAGCTGCTGGGCCATTTCGGCGAAAATCCGCGCTGCAGCTTTTGGCCGGGCGCCTTTGCGCTGCATTAACACCGCGGTTCTCTCAAGCGCCGCTTCTTTAAGCAATCGGGTCGTCAGGCCGGTACGCTGGGCGGCGACCTTCAGCGGCAGAATGGACAGTAATTGGGTTCGCTGGATGATATCGAGGATGGCGTTGATCGAATGCATTTCAATGGTCACCTGCGGGTGGAAACCGGCTTGCTGTA
This sequence comes from Klebsiella sp. PK01, assembly GCF_057624675.1. NCBI lineage: Bacteria > Pseudomonadati > Pseudomonadota > Gammaproteobacteria > Enterobacterales > Enterobacteriaceae > Klebsiella > Klebsiella sp. PK01. The sequence continues at coordinate 24,053 of NZ_JBYEZM010000007.1, read as the reverse complement.
AGCAGTGGTCAATTTGCAACCGGGTGGCGAAATGATGATTAAGCAGAATAAACTCCTCCGCGGCCAGCTGGCTCAACGAAAGGGAGTCTTCGCGGGCCAGCGGGTGATGGTCCGCGACAACTAGCGCCAGCACCTCCTGTAGCAATGGGGTGGAAACGATGTCCGGCGCAATTCCGCCAGCAAAGGCAATACCAATATCCAGCTCATTTTCCAGCAGCATGCCTTCCATTTTCTCCTGCGACATCTCCTGTATATCCAGCGTGATATGCGGATAACGCGCATGAAATTCCGCCACTAATGGGACGACGAAATAGGAAGTAAAGGTGGGCGTCACGGCAATGCGTAGAGAACCGCGACTGAGGTCTTCGACATCATGAATAGCCCGTTGGCCCTCATCCAGCAGTTGAAATGCCTGACGGGCATACTGCAAAAACACTTCTCCCGCGTCCGTAAGATGAATATGCCGGCCGCTGCGGTCAAAAAGCTGCGCATCCAGGCTCTCTTCTAACATCCTGATTTGCTGTGAGAGCGCAGGCTGCGAAATGTGCAGGGCTTCCGCCGCGCGGGTAAAGCCCTGATGTTCGGCGACGGCGAGGAAATATCTGACATAGCGAATATTCACACGTTCAACTCATAAGTTTTTTGAATGAATTTGATTATAAACAAGACTTTTATTTTATGCCACGCGGCGCGTAACCTCCCTGACATTCCACAGCGAGGTAGACATTATCATGAAAGAAATCATTGATGGTTTTCTTAAATTTCAACGTGATGCATTTCCTGAACGCGCTGAACTGTTTAAAAGTTTAGCCTCCCGGCAGAGCCCCCGTACGCTGTTTATTTCATGCTCCGATAGCCGGATGGTTCCTGAGTTGGTTACCCAGCGAGAACCCGGCGATCTGTTTGTCATCCGTAATGCCGGCAATATCGTCCCTTCTTACGGTCCGGAGCCCGGCGGCGTGTCGGCATCGGTGGAATATGCCGTTGCCGTCCTGAAGGTCACGGATATTGTGATTTGCGGTCACTCCGATTGCGGGGCGATGACGGCGATTGCGCAGTGTAGCTGTCTGGATCATGTCCCCGCCGTTAAGCACTGGTTGCAATATGCGGATTCGGCAAAAGTGGTGAACGATGCCCGCGAGCATCGCGACCCGCAGGCCAAAACCGCGGCGATGGTGCATGAAAACGTGATTGCCCAGTTGGCGAATATTCAAACCCATCCGGCGGTGCGTCTGGCGCTTGAGGAAGGACGTCTGGCGCTACACGGCTGGGTGTATGACATTGAAACGGGAGAGATTGCCGCCTATGACGGCAATGCCAGAGCTTTTATTTCGCTGGCCGGTCATCCGGATACCCGAGCGGTGCCGGTTTACGGTTAGTCATTTCATTTCACTACGATATAACGAGGTAACACCATGATTCAGTCTCAAGTTAGCCGCGAAGTTCGTCTGGAGTTAGCGAATAAAATTTTGCTGATTAAAGCCAAAAAGGATCTCTCCTTTGCACAGCTTGTTGAAGGCACCGGTTTATCAGAAGCCTTCGTGACGGCCGCGCTATTGGGCCAGCATCCGCTGCCTGCCGAAGTCGCGAAAATGGTAGGCGCAAAACTGGAGCTCAGCGACGATGATATTTTGCTGCTGCAAACCATCCCGGTCAGAGGTTCTATTGAAGACCGCGTACCAACGGACCCGACGATGTATCGCTTCTATGAAATGCTGCAGGTCTACGACACCACCCTGAAAGCGCTCATTCATGAAAAATTCGGCGACGGGATCATCAGCGCGATTAATTTTAAGCTGGATGTGAAAAAGGTCAGCGATCCGGAAGGCGGACATCGCGCGGTGATCACGTTCGATGGAAAATATCTGCCAACGAAACCTTTCTGATGACAATTAACCGTTAACAGCACGGGCCTGAACCACGATCCAGGCCCGTTATTATCTGGCGGGCTGATAACGCATTTGCAATGTGGCGGGCAGATAACGCTGCAGCGGCTGTGGCGTTTTACCATCAATCAGCTGACTGATGAGATCGTAGCAGTGCCAGGCCAACTGGCGGTTGTCCTGCTGGATGGTGTCGATGCGCAGCGATAGCGAATCATACAGATAGTGGTCATCGAAGCTGGCTAAATGGATCCCGGAATCCAGCAGGTTATGCTGGCTCATATAGCGTAGTACCCCTTCCAGCAAGCCGCAGGCGGCGGTAAACAACGCCTTAGGCGGCCGCCCGAGGCGGGCGCACAGCGCGGCAAACATCTCATAGCCTGAGCTTGGGTGATAGTTGCCGTTGATGATCCACTCCGGGCGCAACTCAACGCCTGCCTGGGCTAATCCCTGACTAAATCCGGCCAGCCGATCGCGCGAAGGCGAGAGCCGCGGCTGCCCGCCGAGAAACCAGAACTCATCCGGGTGTTGCCCGGCGATACGGGCGATAAGTTCCGCCGTCGGCGCCAGTGAGTCGGTCATCACCAACGGCAGGGCGCTATCGTTTGGATTGCGATCGAACAGCACCACCGGCAGCTGTTCGCTGAGCTTCAGATAGTCGGCGTCGCTGTGCATACAAGAGGCGACAATCAGGCCATCGACCTGACGGGCAATCATATTATTGACCACCATGCTCTCCTGACCGGGATTCTCATCGGTGCAAGAGATAAGCAGCTGTACGCCGGCTTCGCGGCACAGGGTTTCCAGCTCGTGAGAAAAAACGGCAAAACCATAGTTAGTGATCTCGGGTACCACCAGACCAATGGTATGGCTGCGGCTATCGCGCAGTGAACGGGCGTGAATGCTAGGCTGGTAGTGCTGCTCGCGGGCGATAGCCAGCACCCGTTCGCGCGTCTCCTGCGCCACGCGCAGCTCTTTGCCGCGACCGTTCAAGACCAGGCTGGCGGTGGCTTTAGAGACGCCAGCCAGTTCGGCGATATCTTTTATGGTAATGCGTTTGGGTTTCATCACGAGCCTGGGGCCTGAAAGCAAAACGCTTATTCTACCATGCATGGCCGCAGCGGCCAGCAGCAGAATGCCCCCGGCGTCGCGCCGCTGAATACCAGCTCTCCTGGATAATCGGCAAAGAAGCGGCTGCTCATCACCCCGGCGCCATCATTAATAAAAATTTCGACGCTGGAACGATCGATGAGGATCTGCAGTTTATGCGCCGCGCCGCGCCAGTAACGGTAATCGACAGTATCAGCTACCAGGCTTCGACGGGCCAGGCGTACGCCGCGGCTGTCCAGCGAAAGCTGCAGCGCGCCTGCAAAATCCAGCCTCAGCGCATCGCCTGGCATGACCTCGAAGGCCAGTTCCATCGGCTGCAGCGCCAGCGGTTCGGTCTGCCAGCCTTGCGCCTCGCCGCGCAGCGCCGCCAGTTCGCGCACGGGATTTTGATACAGCGTGCCGTGGCGCCAGCTGAGTTCCCGCAGGCAGGTCATTTGATGGATCCAGCCGTGGGCCCGCGTAGGTTGCTGCATCTCTTCTCCGTCGGGAACGCCCATCCAGCCAACCAGTAGGCGCCGACCATCTTCCGCCAGGGTGGTTTGCGGCGCATAGAATTCGAAGCCGCTATCCAGCTCTTCGAGCGCGCCGTGGCTAAAAGTCGCGTCAGCATTGTCGAAATGCCCGTGCATCCAGACCGCCGGATAGGTGTTCAGGAAGCGCTGGGCTTCTCGCGGTAGCCCCTGTGGGCAACTGAGTAAAATATGCTGGTCGCCGAGCGGGAACAGATCCGGGCATTCCCACATATAGCCGCCATCGTTCAGGCCGTTAAGTCCGCTACCGGCAATTTCGCCATGGCTGCTCCACTGCATTAAATCAGCGGAGCTGAATAGCAGCACCTTACCGCGGTCGGCCAGATCGCGCGCGCCCAGCACCATCAACCAGCGATCGCCGTCGCGCCAGACTTTGGGATCGCGCACGTGTCCGCTATAGCCGGCTGGCAGCGCCAGCACCGGGCCCTGCTTGCGAAAAGTACCGTCGGGATTTTGCGTCGCCAGACACTGCCAGGCGGTACGGCTGCCATCGTTAAATTTCACATTACCGGTGTAGCACAGCGTCAGGACGCCGTTGTTATCTACCGCACTGCCGGAGTAACAGCCGTTACGGTCGTACTCCTCGTCTGGCAGCAGGGCAATCGGTTCGTGCCGCCAGTGCAGTAGATCCGCTGAACTCCAGTGTCCCCAGCCTTTATAGCGATGATCGCAGGCGAAGGGATTCCACTGATAAAACAGATGATAACGGCCATTGAAGTGGATAAAACCGTTTGGATCGTTCAGTAGCCCACATACCGGCGCCAGATGCCACTGCGGATAGTGGTCATCCCGCCGCGCGCGCGGCTGGTGGTTCATGACGGCCTGCAGGACCGCCGGTAACAAAGAAGGCTGCGTCATTATTCAGCATCCGTTTTGTATTTGAGCGTCAGCGAAACGATAAAGGCGACCACAAACGCGATAGCCAGCCCGATGATGTAGTTAAGCAGGGAACTGGCCTGCACGATAGCCATGCCGGGGATGGCCGTCAGGCCGACGGCGGTCATATAGACGTGCATGGAGACCACCCAGGCGCCACCCGCCGCGCCGCCAATCAATGCGGCGATAAATGGCTTAACGAAGCGCAGGTTGATGCCGAATATCGCCGCTTCGGTGATGCCAAGCATCGCCGAAAAGGCTGAGGGGAGGGCAATGGCTTTCACTTTTACATCTTTGGATTTAAACCACACCGCCAGACAGGCGCCGCCCTGGGCAATGTTAGCCATTGCCCAGATAGGCAGCAGGAAATTGACGCCGATCGACGGGTTGCCGAGCAGCCCGGCTTCGATAGCATGGAAGCTGTGGTGGATACCGGTGATAACAATAACCGAGTACAGCCCGCCAAACAGGAGTCCCGCCAGCCAACCGGCGTGGGCAATGAGCGTGCTGAGAATAAAGGAGATGCCGTCGCCGAGGGCACGACCGACCGGACCGATTATCAACAGGGCGATAAAACCGGAGATAATAACCGTCAGGAACGGCGTGAGGATCAGATCCAGCGCGTCGGGAATCAGGCGTCGCAGTTGCTTCTCAAGCAGGCTCATAAACCACACCGCCAGCAGCACCGGGAACACCGTCCCCTGATAACCGATCATCGCCACCTCGAGGCCGAAGAAATTCATGGTGTGGAAACCCGAAGCCACTCCCCAGGCGTTGGTCAGCGCCGGGTGGGTAAGAATACCGCCGAGGGTTGCGCCAAGATAAGGGTTGCCGCCGAATTCACGCGCGGCGGTAAACCCGATCAGGATTGGCAGAATAATAAAAGCGGCCGAACTACAAATATCGAGGATCAGGTATATGGCGTTGCCCGGGTCGACCCAGCCGTAGGTTTTCACCATCCCCAACAATCCCATCAGCAGGCCGGAGGCGACGATAGCCGGGATAATGGGCACAAAGATGTTCGATAGCAGGCGGGCGATCCGTTGGAACGGATTCAGTTTTTTCGCCGCCAGATCTGCGGCTTCGGATTTGCTCGACTCGCTAATACCGGCTGCCTGAATAAAGGCGGCATACACTTTATTGACCACGCCGGTACCGAAGATGATTTGCATCTGGCCGGCGTTGCGAAAGCAGCCTTTTACCCCCTCAATTTTGCCGATGGCCTGCTGGTCGGCGAGCGCGTCATCGACCAGTACCAGACGCAAGCGGGTGGCGCAGTGCGCGGAGCTGGCGATATTTTCTTTGCCGCCAAGCAGCGGCAGCAGCGTGCGAGAAATCTGTTGAAAATCCATAGTACCCTCTACAAAGTCTGTCATCATCATGGGCAATTGGGGATGTCCGAATCCCCGAACCGCCGCTTTGCTAATTTTGCTAAAACGTTTTAATTATTTTGCCTGCCTGCATCGTTAAAACTGGCGGTTCACATCGGCCTGGTACGGTAAGGCGGTCATCGCGCCTTTGGCGGTGGTCGCCAGCGCGCCGCAGGTTTGCGCCAGCGCGACGATTGGCTCCAGCGCGGCGACATCGTCAGGGAAGCCGTGAGCGGCGAGGCTGGCGAGTAGCCCGGCAACAAAGGCATCACCGGCTCCGGTGGTATCAACGCTGACCACCGGACGGGCCGGGAAGTGAATATGCTGTTGCTGGAACAGCGCTTGCACCCCGGCTTTTCCTTGCGTGACCAACAGCAGTTTTGGCTGAAAGCGCTCGCGGAATCGCGCAATACCGCTGGCGATATCATCGCCACCGCTAATAAAGGCCAGTTCCTCTTCCGATAGTTTCACTACGTCAGCCAATGCCAGCGCCTGTTCGAGACAACGCCGTAACAACAGGGGATCCTGCCACAGATCGCTGCGGATATTCGGGTCGAAGCTGACGCTACCGCCGGCGCGTTTAATCTGTTCCATTGCCATAAAGGCGCTGCTGCGGCTGGGCTCGGCGCTGAGGGCGATAGAGCAGACGTGCAGCCACTGGCCGGCCGCGAAAGGGGGGAGATCGTCTGGTTGTAGAAAAAGATCGGCGCTCGGACGGACCATAAAGGTAAAGGTGCGTTCGCCGTGTTCATCCAACGCGACCACGACGGTTGAGGTGCGTTGGGTGGGGTCTAAAGAAAGGTGGCGGATATCCACGTTCTCTTGTCGTAGCGTCTGGCGCATAAAGCGGCCAAAAGGGTCATCGCCGACCCGACCGATGAACCCGCTATTGCCGCCAAGCCGCGCGACGCCGACAGCGACGTTAGCCGGTGCGCCGCCCGGACATTGTAATAAGCGGCCATCACCCTCAGGCAGCAGGTCGACGACCGCATCGCCGAGTACCCATACTTTACTTGTCATACTGAAATTCCTTCTTGCTAAACTTTGTTAAACCGGTTTAGCTAATTTAAACATAACCCCTAACCCAACGGAACGCGGAAGTGATGAAAATGCGATCGGCTACGATAAAATGTGATCCAGCCGCGATATTGCGCGCTTAGCGCTAGCTATTTTTCCTTTACTACAAATAGGCAAATGAACTGTCATTTTCCCTACCAATAATAAGGGGGAGGGAAGTCTGGTCGATAGAGCGCTTATTGTCGGATGAAAAACCCTCATATATCTATTTATTAATATTAACTTGCTGTCAGGGTGCGGCTAAAAAATATATTCCTGATGGCTTTATGCCAGGGTTTGACACCGTTAATTACTTCTCATTTTTTATTATTACCACGTGATAATAAGCCCGTTTCGTTAAAATAATGTTAGAAAAATAACCCGGGGAAAATACCCATTTAGGGTAATACATCAGGCCGTAAATGTTATAAAAAATTTATCCATATCTGGAGGCGTTCAGCCACGAGTAGGGGCGGAAAAATAGCGTCAGGCGTCGCGATATAGGGTGAATTGAACGCATCTTGCTCAATTGGTTGAGCTGAAAAAACAGGCTAACCCAGGTCGTTTTTGTTCAATTTTTATACTCATTCCGTCACTGCCATCCGGGTATTAGATCTAATATCCTTGTATTACACCATGGTTATTTTTTGCGGTGAAAACTAATGATTTACGTTGAATTTAACGCTTGTTCAGATTTTTATTCTTCAATTTTTATAATGTTATTTTTTTGTTCTAAATGTGCCAGAAAAAACTAATTGCAATGGTTGATAACACTTTTTTTAAGATAATTCATTTACTTGTGATCGTTAAATGATCGAATGTTGGCTATAAAGTGATCGAAATGGGGTGTTGTTACCGGTATTATTTTTTGTTTTTGTGATCTATATCTCATTATATTCAAAATTTCCCCATACTTAATTGTGTGTGCTAATGATTCGGGAGTAGAGTTGCGCCGCCTTAAGAATATTCTTATAGAATTTCTAAAAATAGTTTCATGGCAATTCAACTCTCTAGAAGCAAATTCTTTACATCCTCCACTCCAGTTTGCACCTGTAACAAACTATTAACAGTGGGGCGAATTTGACGATTAGCTGAATTTTTAGCTATCGCGAGTGAGCGTTTTAATTGCCGTCTTGGGGAAATGACTGAGGTCACGGGCGATTAAGTATCACGCCCCGTGTATGTTTTCTAACATGGCTTATCGGGATAGGGATTATGGGTACCTCCGAATTACTTAAGCATATTTATGACTTCAACCTGTCGTATTTATTTTTAGCACAGCGGCTGATCAACGATGAAAAAGTATCCGCAATGTTTCGTTTGGGAATTGACGAAACCATGGTTGATACCCTGGCGCAGCTGACGTTACCGCAGATGGTGAAACTGGCTGAAACTAATCAGCTGGTGTGTAATCTGCGCTTCAGCGACCATCAGACTATCGAGCAATTGACCAAAGAGTCGCGCGTTGATGACCTCCAGCAGATCCATACCGGTATCCTGCTTTCCAGTCACCTGCTGCAAGAGCTCCGCGCCAAAGAAGGCGCTGCGGCGAAGAAAAGTGTTTGATAATGGCTGAGAAAAGTATTGTTCAGGAAGCGAAGGATATTCAGCTCGCCATGGAGCTGATATCTCTCGGCGCGCGTCTGCAGATGCTGGAGAGTGAAACTCAGCTCAGCCGCGGGCGCTTAATTAAACTCTACAAAGAGCTGCGCGGAAGCCCGCCGCCGAAAGGGATGCTGCCGTTCTCGACCGATTGGTTTATGACCTGGGAGCAGAATATTCATTCGTCGATGTTCTACAACGCCTATTTGTTCCTGCTGAAGAGCGGCAAATGCAGCGGAGTGGAAGCGGTGATCAAAGCCTATCGCCTGTACCTCGAACAGTGTCCGCAAGAGGCGGGCGAAGCGCCGCTACTGGCGTTGACCCGCGCCTGGACGCTGGTGCGCTTTGTTGATAGCGGTATGCTGCAGCTCTCCGCCTGCAATAGCTGCGGCGGCTCATTCATCACCCACGCGCACCATCCGCAGCACGATTTCGTCTGCACGTTATGCCAACCGCCGTCACGCGCCGTAAAAAGACGTAAACTTTCTCCGCAACTGGCCGATATAACCTCTCAACTGCTGGACGAGCAGGCTAAACGCGTCATGTAAGTCGCCGTTCCGACGACTTACGGCAATCCATTTTCGACGTGTAATACGCAGGGGCGGCATGCCGCCCCCCATTCCCCGCCTGGTTTACGCCAGGGCGCGTTTGCCTCGCCCGCCATCCACATTGTTAATTTGAGGTATGCGTGTGCTAGTGATATTGGGTTATCTCGTGGTCCTGGGAGCGGTATTTGGCGGCTATTTGCTGGTGGGGGGCCACCTGGGCGCGCTGTACCAACCGGCGGAATTCCTGATTATCGGCGGCGCCGGCATCGGCGCGTTTATCGTCGGCAACAACGGAAAGGCCATCAAATCCACGCTGCGGGCGTTGCCCAAAATGGTACGTCGTTCCAAATACAGCAAGGCGCTGTATATGGATCTGATGGCGCTGCTGTTCCTGCTGCTCGCTAAATCTCGTCAACAGGGAATGCTGTCGCTTGAGTTCGATATCGACAATCCTCAGGAAAGTGAAATTTTCGCTAATTATCCGCGCATCCTTGCCGATAACCATCTGGTGGAGTTCATAACCGATTATTTACGCCTGATGGTGAGCGGCAACATGAATGCTTTTGAAATTGAAGCGCTGATGGACGAAGAGATCGAAACCTTCGAACAGGAGAGCGAAGTGCCCGCCGGCAGCCTGGCGATGGTCGGCGACTCTCTGCCGGCATTTGGTATTGTCGCGGCGGTAATGGGGGTGGTGCACGCGCTGGCCTCGGCGGACCGTCCGGCGGCAGAGCTCGGGGCGCTTATCGCCAACGCGATGGTGGGGACTTTCCTCGGCATTCTGCTGGCCTATGGATTTATCTCGCCGCTGTCGACGCTGCTGCGGCAAAAAAGCGCCGAGACGGTCAAGATGATGCAGTGCATCAAGGTGACATTGCTCTCCAGCCTCAACGGCTACGCGCCGCAAATCGCCGTCGAATTCGGCCGCAAAACGCTGTATACCACCGAGCGCCCGTCGTTTGTTGAGCTCGAAGAGCACGTGCGCCAGGTGAAAGCGCCCGCCGCGCAGGCGACGGAAAGCGAAGAAGCATGAAACATAATCACCCGGTGGTACTGGTCAGAAAACGCAAATCGCACCAGCCCGCCCATCACGGCGGTTCATGGAAGATTGCCTATGCCGATTTTATGACGGCAATGATGGCTTTCTTCCTGGTCATGTGGCTGCTGGCGATCGCCAGCCCGCAGGAGCTGACGCAGATTGCCGAATATTTTCGCACGCCGCTGAAAGTGGCGCTGACCAGCGGCGATAAAAGCAGCTCGGAAAGCAGCCCGATCCCCGGCGGCGGCGAAGACCCGACCCGTGAAGTCGGGCTGGTCAGCAAACAGATTAATACCGCGGATAAACGCGCCGAAGAGCTACGGCTTAACAAACTGCGTGACAAGCTCGATCAGTTGATTGAGTCAGACCCGCGCCTGAAGGCGCTACGTCCGCATCTGCTGATCAACATGATGGACGAAGGCCTGCGCATTCAGATTATCGATAGCCAGAATCGCCCGATGTTTAAAACCGGTAGCGCCCAGGTGGAAAGCTATATGCGCGATATCCTGCGGGCGATAGCGCCAATCCTCAATGATTTGCCGAACAAGATAAGCCTCTCCGGCCACACCGATGACATCCCCTACGCCAGCGGCGAACGCGGTTACAGTAACTGGGAACTGTCGGCGGATCGCGCCAACGCCTCGCGCCGCGAGCTGATTGCCGGCGGCCTGGCGGAAGGGAAGGTGCTGCGGGTGGTCGGTATGGCGGCGACCATGAGCCTGAAACAGCACGGCGCTGATGATGCCATCAACCGCCGCATTACCGTACTGGTGCTTAACAAAGAGACCCAGCAGAGCATTGAGCATGAAAATGGCGAAAGCAATGCGCTGGAGATTAGCCAGCCGGATGCGCTGCCAAAGCTGGTCGCGCCCGCGCCGGTTAACCGTGATTCACACCCAGAGGTGACCCCATGAGCATGGATATTAGCGCTTTTTATCAGACTTTTTTTGATGAAGCAGACGAGCTGCTGGCAGACATGGAGCAACACCTGCTGGAGCTGGATCCGCAGGCCCCCGATATCGAACCGCTGAACGCGATTTTTCGCGCGGCGCACTCGATCAAAGGCGGCGCGGCGACGTTTGGCTTTTCCGTATTGCAGGAAACCACCCATCTGCTGGAGAACCTGCTCGACGGCGCCCGGCGCGAAGAGATGCGCTTGAGCACCGAAATTATCAATCTGTTTCTGGAAACCAAAGATATTATGCAGGAGCAACTGGACGCCTATAAAACCTCGCAGCAGCCTGACGCTGAGAGCTTTGACTATATCTGCCAGGCGCTGCGGCAGCTGGCGCTGGAAGCACAGCAGCAGGACGCGCCAGCCGCGCCGCCCGTCGTGGCTCAGCCTGCGCCGACGGCCGTCGCCGGCGGTATGCGCGTAAGCTTAACCGGGCTAAAAGCCAATGAAATTCCGCTGATGCTGGAAGAGCTTGGCAATCTCGGCGAGGTACAGGATCCGCTGCAAACTGACAATAGCCTTGAGGTGACCCTGCTGACCACCGCCAGCGAAGAAGACATCTGCGCGGTGCTCTGTTTCGTCCTTGAGCCGGAACAAATCAGCTTTACCACGCCGCCAACGACTGCCGCTAAGCCATTGGCGTCGGCCGAAGTTGTGCCGCCGCCTGTCGCCCAGCCGCAGCCTGCTGCCGTCGAGCCGCCCAAAGCGCCGAGAGCGAAGGCCAGCGAATCGACCAGCATTCGCGTGGCGGTAGAGAAAGTTGACCAGTTGATTAACCTCGTCGGCGAACTGGTGATCACCCAGTCAATGCTGGCGCAGCGCTCTGGCAATCTGGATCCGGTAACCCATGGCGATCTGCTCAACAGCATGAGCCAGCTGGAACGTAATGCCCGCGACCTGCAGGAATCGGTGATGTCGATTCGCATGATGCCGATGGAATATGTATTCAGCCGCTACCCGCGGCTGGTGCGCGACCTGGCCGGCAAGCTCAATAAGCAGGTGGAACTGACGCTACAGGGCAGCTCTACCGAACTTGATAAGAGCCTGATCGAGCGCATTATCGACCCGTTGACCCACCTGGTGCGCAATAGCCTCGACCACGGTATTGAAGATCCGCAAACCCGTCTGGCGGCAGGTAAGTCCGAGGTGGGCAATCTGATTCTTTCCGCTGAACATCAGGGCGGCAATATCTGCATCGAAGTGATCGATGACGGCGCCGGGCTTAATCGTGAAAAAATTCTCGCCAAAGCGGCGGCGCAGGGGCTGGCGGTCAGCGACAGCATGAGTGATGAAGAGGTCGGAATGCTCATTTTCGCGCCGGGCTTTTCGACCGCGGAACAGGTGACCGACGTCTCTGGCCGCGGCGTCGGCATGGACGTCGTGAAACGGAATATTCAGGAGATGGGCGGTCACGTAGAAATCCATTCCCGGGCGGGCAAAGGGACCTCGATTCGTATTTTGTTGCCGCTAACGCTCGCCATCCTCGACGGCATGTCGGTCAAGGTCAATGAAGAGGTCTTTATTCTGCCGCTCAATGCGGTCATGGAATCGCTGCAGCCGCAGGCTGAAGACCTGCATCCGATGGCCGGCGGCGAGCGGATGCTGCAGGTCCGCGGCGAGTATCTGCCGCTGGTGGAGCTATACCGGGTGTTTGATGTCGCCGGGGCGAAAACCGAGGCCACCCAGGGCATTGTGGTGATTCTGCAAAGCGCCGGCCGCCGCTATGCGCTACTGGTGGATCAGCTGATCGGCCAGCATCAGGTAGTGGTAAAAAACCTGGAAAGCAATTATCGCAAAGTGCCGGGAATTTCCGCGGCGACGATCCTCGGCGACGGCAGCGTGGCGCTGATCGTCGACGTGTCGGCGCTGCAAATGCTCAACCGGGAAAAGCTGCTGAGCGCAGCGGCCGCGTAACGACTCATCTCATAAAATTAACAGGTGCAGACCATGGCAGGATTAGCAACCGTCAGCAAACTGGCTGGCGAAACGGTAGGTCAGGAGTTTTTAATTTTTACCCTCGGCAATGAAGAATACGGCATCGATATTCTGAAAGTGCAGGAGATCCGCGGCTATGACCAGGTGACGCGTATCGCCAACACCCCGGATTTCATCAAAGGCGTCACCAATCTGCGCGGGGTGATCGTGCCGATTATCGACCTGCGGGTAAAATTCGCCCAGCAGGGCGTCTCTTATGATGAAAACACGGTGGTTATCGTGCTTAACTTCGGCCAGCGGGTGGTGGGGATCGTGGTCGACGGCGTCTCCGACGTGCTGTCGCTCACCGCTGAGCAGATCCGCCCGGCGCCGGAATTCGCGGTAACGCTGGCGACCGAGTATCTCACCGGTCTTGGCGCGCTCGGCGAACGCATGTTGATTCTCGTCGATATCGAAAAGCTGCTCAGCAGCGAAGAGATGGCGCTGGTCGATAACGTCGCCAAAAGCCACTAAGCAACGGGGCGCGCTCTGTCGCGCCCGGTAAAAATAGTCCCCGCCTGGCATAAAGTTCCCCTCCCGCGCGCCGATAACCCTTTCAGTCACATACGTAAAGCCTGGCCGTTCAGGCTTCCAGGAAGGGGAAACATGTTTAATCGTATTAAGGTCGTCACCAGTCTCTTGTTAGTGCTGGTGCTATTTGGCGCATTGCAGCTGATTTCGGGCGGTCTGTTTTTTTCGTCGCTGAAAAGCGATAAAGAGAACTTCACCGTCCTGCAAACCATCCGTCAGCAGCAGTTGCTGCTAAGTGAAAGCCGGGTCGATCTGCTGCAGGCGCGTAACTCCCTGAACCGCGCAGGGATCCGCTACATGATGGATACCAACAAAATCGGCAGCGGCGCGACTATCGACGAGCTGCTGGCGAAAGCGAAAGAAGAGCTGGCCCGCGCCGAGCGCAACTATGCCGCCTATGAAAAAATCCCGCAGGACCCGCGTCAGGATCCGCAGGCGACGGAAAAGCTTAAGCAGCAGTATGGCATCCTGTACGGCGCGCTGTCGGAGCTTATCCAGCTGCTGGGCGAGGGTAAAATCAACGCCTTCTTCGACCAGCCGACGCAAAAATACCAGGACGATTTCGAGCAGACTTATAACGCCTATCTGCAGCAAAATGGCAAGCTGTACCAAATCGCCGTTGACGGTAGCAACAGCTCTTATAGCTCGGCGATCTGGACCTTAATTGTGGTCATCATCGTGGTGCTGGCGGCGATCGTCGGCGTGTGGATGGGTATCCACCATATCCTGGTGCGCCCGCTGAACCGCATGATTGAACACATCAAACGTATTGCCTCCGGCGACCTGACCCAGCCTATCCCGGTGACCAGCCGTAATGAAATCGGCGTGCTGGCCGCCAGCCTCAAGCACATGCAGAACGAGCTTATCGAAACGGTGAGCGGCGTGCGTCAGGGGGCGGATGCCATCTATAGCGGCGCGTCGGAAATCGCCGCCGGGAATAACGATCTCTCATCGCGCACCGAACAGCAGGCGGCATCGCTGGAAGAGACCGCCGCCAGTATGGAACAGCTGACGGCGACGGTGAAACAGAACGCCGAAAACGCGCGTCAGGCCAGCCAGCTGGCGCTGAGCGCCTCCGAAACCGCGCAGAAGGGCGGCAAAGTGGTGGCCAACGTGGTGGAAACCATGCACGACATCGCCAGCAGCTCGCAGAAAATTGCCGATATCACCGGCGTTATCGATGGTATCGCCTTCCAGACCAACATCCTGGCGCTTAACGCCGCGGTAGAAGCGGCGCGCGCCGGTGAACAGGGCCGCGGCTTCGCGGTCGTGGCGGGCGAAGTCCGCAACCTGGCGCAGCGCAGCGCCCAGGCGGCCAAAGAGATCAAAGCGCTGATCGAGGACTCGGTCAACCGCGTGGATATGGGCTCGGTGCTGGTGGAAAGCGCCGGCGACACCATGGGCGATATCGTCAATGCGGTCACCCGCGTGACCGACATCATGGGCGAAATCGCCTCTGCTTCCGATGAGCAGAGCCGCGGCATCGACCAGGTCGGCCAGGCGGTAGCGGAAATGGATCGCGTCACCCAGCAGAACGCCTCGCTGGTGGAAGAGTCGGCCTCCGCCGCCGCCGCGCTGGAAGAGCAGGCCAGCCTGCTGACGCAGTCGGTTGCCGTCTTCCGTCTGAAGTCGGAAGGGCAGGAAGAGTATAAAGCGCCGGTCAGCAATAAAACCGTGCCTGCCGCCATCGCTACGCATAAAAAAACCAGCGCCAGCGACTACCAGGATAACTGGGAGACGTTCTAACGGGTACCGGCCGCCGCATCCCTACACGCGGCGGCCTCTCTTCCGTTGTAAGCCGGCCGAGACCGGCTACCAAGGAGATTGCTATGTTTAACCGAATCCGTATCTCTACCAGTCTTTTCCTGCTGCTGATCTCCTTTTGCATCATGCAACTGATCAGCACCGGGCTCTCTTACGTCGCGCTGCGCGCCGACAACCACAATCTTGAACGTATTACCGTCAGTAGCCAGCAGCGCGATGCGCTTAGCCTGAGCTGGGTATCGCTGCTGCAGGCGCGAAATACCCTTAACCGCGCCGGTACCCGCGCGGCGCTGAAGGTGCCGCAGGAGCAGGTGGATGCGCTGATGGGCGGCGCCCGCAGCTCGCTGCAAAAAGCCGATCTCTACTTTAACCAGTTCCTCGACACGCCTCGCGTGGATGAGCAGGAGCAGCAGTTGGCCGATGCCACGCGCGACAGCTACGAGAATCTGCGCGGCGCGCTGCGCGAGCTGATCGTGTTCCTCGAAAATCGCAACCTGCAGGCCTTTATGGACCAGCCGACGCAGAAAATACAGGACCGCTTCGAGGCCGACTTTGTGCAATATCTGCAGCTGGCGAAGGCGACGACCGATGAAGCCAGCGCCTCCAGCCAGCGGGCCTACGGCTGGTCAATCTGGTTGGTTGCCGGGGCGGTGCTGATGCTCTTGGTGGTCACCCTCAGCGCGATGTGGTGGCTGCGAACCATGCTGGTGCAGCCGCTGAATATTATTCGCGGCCACTTTGAACGTATCGCCAGCGGCGATCTTTCGGCGCCGATTGCGGTCTATGGCCGCAACGAAATCAGCCAGCTATTTGCCAGCCTGCAGCGCATGCAACAGTCGCTGATTGGTACCGTCGGCGCGGTGCGCGACGGTGCGGAGTCGATTCTTATCGGCCTGCAGGAGATTTCAGAAGGCAACAACGATCTCTCCTCGCGCACCGAACAGCAGGCGGCTTCGCTGGAAGAGACCGCCGCCAGTATGGAGCAGCTAACGGCGACGGTAAAACAGAATGCCGATAACGCCCGCCAGGCATCGCAGCTGGCGCGTGATGCTTCTTCAACCGCCGCCAAAGGCGGCGAGCTGGCGGATGATGTGGTCACCACGATGCACGACATCGCCAACAGTTCGCAAAAAATCGGCGCGATTACCAGCGTCATCGACGGCATCGCCTTCCAGACCAATATTCTGGCGCTCAACGCGGCGGTGGAGGCGGCGCGCGCCGGTGAGCAGGGGCGCGGCTTTGCGGTGGTGGCCGGTGAGGTGCGCAACCTGGCCAGCCGCAGCGCCCAGGCGGCAAAAGAAATTAAGCTGCTGATCGACGAATCCGTTAGCCGCGTCAAACACGGCTCGGTGCTGGTGGAAAATTCCGGCGCCACTATGCAGGACATCGTGCGCTCGGTAACCCGGGTCACCGACATCATGGGCGAAATCGCCTCCGCCTCCGATGAGCAGAGCCGCGGCATTGAGCAGGTGACGCAGGCGGTAACCCAGATGGATCAGGTGACGCAACAGAACGCCGCCCTGGTGGTGGAATCCGCTTCCGCCGCCGCTGCGCTGGAAGAGCAGGCGATTACCCTCGCCGATGCAGTGGCGGTATTCCGTCTGGCGGATGACAACTTCATCGCGCCGGAAACCTCATCCACGGTAAAGGAGACCCTGGATTGTCAAACCGCATAAACCGCTCGTTTTTTGCCGGTGAGCCGGCATGAAGCAGACAACATCAACCGCGCCGCGCGAAAGCGGCTCGGCGCTGGCGCAGATGGCCCAGCGTCTGCCGCTCTCCGACGCGCATTTTCGCCGCATCAGCCAGCTTATCTATCAGCGCGCCGGGATCGTGCTGGCGGCGCATAAGCGCGAGATGGTGTACAACCGGCTGGTGCGCCGCTTACGTCTGCTGGGCATTCATGATTTCGGCGACTACCTGGCGCTGCTGGAAAGCGACCCGCACAGCGCCGAGTGGCAGGCGTTTATCAATGCGCTGACCACCAACCTGACGGCCTTTTTTCGCGAGGCGCACCACTTTCCGATTCTGGCGGAGCATGCGCGCTCGCGTCCGGGCGGCTATAGCGTGTGGAGTACCGCCGCTTCGACAGGCGAAGAACCTTACTCCATTGCCATCACGCTCGGCGATGCGCTGGGGGAGCGCGCCAGCGGTTGCCAGGTCTGGGCCAGCGACATTGATACCCAGGTGCTGGAGAAAGCCGAAGCGGGGATTTATCGCCATGAAGATCTGCGTACCCTGTCGGCCGGGCAGATGCAGCGCTATTTTCTGCGTGGCACCGGGCCGCATCAGGGGCTGGTGCGCGTGCGTCAGGAGCTGGCGGCGCGGGTCAACTTCCAGCCGCTGAATCTGCTGGCGCCAGAGTGGGCGCTGCCGGGGCCGTTCGACGCGATTTTTTGCCGCAACGTGATGATCTATTTCGATAAGCCGACGCAGGAGCGCATCCTGCGCCGCTTTGTCCCCTTGCTTAAACCGGGGGGGCTGCTGTTTGCCGGTCACTCCGAGAATTTCAGCCAGATCAGCCGGGATTTCTACCTGCGTGGACAGACCGTGTATGGGCTGACCAAGGAGAAGTGATGAGTAAAATCAGAGTGTTATGTGTTGATGATTCGGCCCTGATGCGCCAGCTGATGACCGAGATCGTCAACGGCCACGCCGATATGGAGATGGTGGCGGTGGCCCCGGACCCGCTGGTCGCACGGGATCTGATCAAAAAATTTAACCCACAGGTGCTGACGCTGGACGTCGAAATGCCGCGCATGGACGGCCTCGATTTCCTCGAAAAGCTGATGCGCCTGCGGCCGATGCCGGTGGTGATGGTTTCGTCGCTGACCGGTAAAGGTTCGGAAATTACCCTGCGCGCGCTGGAGTTGGGGGCGGTGGATTTCGTCACCAAACCGCAGCTCGGGATCCGCGAAGGCATGCTGGCCTACAGCGAACTGATCGGCGAAAAGATCCGCACCGCCGCGCGGGCGCGGCTGCCGCAGCGCGCCAATGGCCAGCCGCCGGCTATTTTAAGCCACGGACCGCTGCTGAGCAGCGAGAAGCTGATCGCCATTGGCGCTTCCACCGGCGGCACCGAAGCGATTCGTCAGGTGCTTCAACCGTTGCCGGCCACCAGCCCGGCGCTGCTGATCACCCAGCATATGCCGCCGGGATTTACCCGCTCGTTCGCCGAACGGCTGAATAAGCTATGCCAGATCACGGTGAAAGAGGCGGAAGAGGGCGAACGCGTGCTGCCGGGACACGCCTATATCGCGCCTGGGGATCGCCATCTGGAGCTGGCGCGTAGCGGCGCTAACTATCAGGTCAAGCTGCACGACGGCCCGGCGGTGAATCGCCATCGTCCCTCGGTGGATGTGCTGTTTCGCTCGGTGGCCCGCCACGCCGGGCGCAATGCGGTGGGGGTGATCCTCACCGGCATGGGCAACGACGGCGCGCAGGGGATGCTGGAGATGCATCGCGCCGGGGCCTATACCCTGGCGCAGAGCGAAGCGAGCTGCGTGGTGTTCGGCATGCCGCGCGAGGCCATCGCCAGCGGCGGGGTCAGCGAAGTGGTTGAACTGGAGCGCATGAGCCAACGCATGCTGGCGCAGATAGCCGGCGGCCAGGCGCTGCGAATTTAAATTCACGCCGCCAGGAGTCCCGGCGGCGTGGTGTGAAGTGAGTTAAAAATGACACTGTTCAGGGGTAGTAATGGCAGATAAGAATCTCCGTTTTCTGGTCGTCGACGACTTTTCCACCATGCGTCGAATCATCAGAAATTTGCTTAAAGAGCTCGGCTTCAACAACGTCGAAGAGGCGGAAGATGGCGCGGACGCGCTAAATAAGCTGCGGGCCAGCAGCTTTGATTTCGTGGTCTCCGAC
Organism: Klebsiella sp. PK01; assembly: GCF_057624675.1. Taxonomy (NCBI): domain Bacteria; kingdom Pseudomonadati; phylum Pseudomonadota; class Gammaproteobacteria; order Enterobacterales; family Enterobacteriaceae; genus Klebsiella; species Klebsiella sp. PK01. The sequence continues at coordinate 4,948 of NZ_JBYEZM010000007.1, read as the reverse complement.
TGGAACATGCCCAACGTCGACGGTCTGGAGCTGCTGCAGACCATTCGTGCCGATGCCGCGCTGGCGGCGATGCCGGTACTAATGGTGACGGCGGAAGCGAAAAAAGAAAATATTATTGCCGCCGCGCAGGCAGGCGCCAGCGGTTATGTGGTGAAACCTTTTACGGCGGCGACGCTGGAAGAAAAGCTCAACAAGATTTTCGAAAAATTGGGCATGTAAGGAGAGGGCGATGAGAGAGATTCCAATGCCTGCCAGCGATGCAGCGACCGCGGGAGAGATAATCTCCCGTATCGGCCAGCTCACCCGCATGCTGCGCGACAGCATGCGCGAGCTGGGGCTCGATCAGGCGATTGCCCAGGCGGCCGAGGCGATCCCGGATGCCCGCGACCGCCTTGATTACGTTGTCACCATGACGGCGCAGGCGGCGGAACGGGCGTTGAGCTGCGTGGAGGCGGCGCAGCCGCGCCAGGCCGAACTGGAGTCCGGCGCCAGCGCGCTAAAATCGCGCTGGGATGAGTGGTTCGCCAATCCGATCGAACTGGACGACGCGCGCGCGCTGGTGACCGATACCCGTGAGTATCTGGATCAGGTGCCGGGCCATACATCCTTTACCAACGCCCAACTGATGGAAATCATGATGGCTCAGGATTTCCAGGACCTGACCGGTCAGGTTATCAAGCGCATGATGGACGTGGTGCAGGAAATTGAAAAACAGCTGCTGATGGTGCTGATGGAAAACATGCCGGAACCGCCGGTGAAAGAGAAACGGGCCAACGATAGCCTGCTCAACGGCCCGCAGCTTGATCAGAACGGCGTCGGCGTTATCGCCAACCAGGCGCAGGTTGACGATCTGCTCGATAGTCTCGGTTTCTGAATATCACGGGGCGCAGTTGCTGCGCCCCTGCCGCCTTTCCCTCATCCGTGAAATAACCCCTCTTTTTCGCCGTTGTTCCGCCAATGACTTCGCCAATTTTTTGGCATGCTGACCGCCATTCTTTACCCTCCCGACACAGGAACTGCAGGCTTGGCGGAAGACAGCGATCTGGAAAAAAGCGAGGCCCCCACCGCCCACCGGTTGGAGAAGGCGCGTGAAGAGGGCCAGATCCCGCGCTCGCGCGAGCTGACATCGGTGCTGATGCTGGTGGCCGGGCTCGCCATTATCCTGATGTCCGGCAGCAATATCACTCGCCAACTGGCGGAGATGCTGACGCAGGGCCTGCACTTTGACCACGGAATGGTCAGCAATGACAAACAAATGCTGCGCCAGCTAGGAATGCTGCTGCGTCAGGCGGTACTGGCATTGCTGCCGGTAATGGCCGGGCTGGTGCTGGTGGCGCTGGCCGCGCCAATGCTGCTTGGCGGCATTTTATTCAGCACCAAGTCGCTCAAATTCGATCTTAAACGGCTGAATCCGCTTTCCGGCCTAAAACGTATGTTCTCCACTCAGGTGCTGGCGGAGTTGTTAAAAGGGATCCTCAAAGCCACGCTGGTCGGCTGGGTAACCGGGCTGTACCTGTGGCACAACTGGGCGGCGATGCTGCATCTGATGACCCAACAGCCGCTCGACGCGTTGGCCAATGCGCTGCAGATGATCCTCTACTGCGGTTTTCTGGTGGTGCTCGGGTTGACGCCGATGGTGGCGTTTGACGTTTTTTATCAGCTGTGGAGCCACCTCAAAAAGCTGAAGATGACCAAACAGGATATCCGCGACGAATTCAAAGACCAGGAAGGCGACCCGCACGTTAAAGGGCGGATCCGCCAACAGCAGCGGGCGATTGCCCAGCGGCGGATGATGGCCGATGTGCCGAAAGCGGACGTGATCGTCACTAACCCGACCCACTATGCCGTGGCGTTGCAGTACAACGATAAAAAAATGAGCGCGCCGAAGGTGCTGGCTAAAGGGGCGGGGGAGATTGCGCTGCGCATTCGCGAACTGGGGGCGCAACACCGTATCCCGATGCTCGAAGCGCCGCCGCTGGCCCGCGCGCTCTATCGCCATAGCGAGATCGGCCAGCATATTCCCGCCACCCTCTATGCCGCGGTCGCCGAAGTGCTGGCCTGGGTTTATCAACTGCGCCGCTGGCGGCGCGAGGGCGGCTTGATCCCGAAAAAACCTCAACGTTTACCGGTGCCGGAAGCACTGGATTTTGCAAAAGAGAGTGACTCTGATGGCTAATTTGGCCTCCCTGCTGCGTTTGCCGGGGAATTTTAAAGATACACAATGGCAGGTGCTGGCCGGCCCAATCTTGATCCTGCTGATTTTGTCGATGATGGTGCTGCCGCTGCCGGCGTTTATTCTCGACCTGCTTTTCACCTTCAATATCGCATTGTCGATCATGGTGCTGCTGGTGGCGATGTTTACCCAGCGCACGCTGGACTTCGCCGCGTTTCCAACCATTCTGCTGTTCTCGACGCTGCTGCGCCTGTCGCTCAACGTCGCCTCGACGCGCATCATTTTGATGGAAGGGCACACCGGGGCCGCCGCCGCGGGACGGGTCGTGGAGGCCTTCGGCCACTTCCTGGTCGGCGGTAATTTCGCCATCGGTATCGTGGTGTTTATTATCCTCGTGTTGATCAACTTCATGGTTATCACCAAAGGTGCCGGGCGTATCGCCGAGGTGGGGGCGCGTTTCGTGCTCGACGGCATGCCGGGTAAACAGATGGCGATCGATGCCGACATGAACGCCGGGCTTATCGGTGAAGAAGAGGCGAAAAAACGCCGCGCGGAAGTCACGCAGGAAGCCGATTTCTACGGCTCGATGGACGGCGCCAGTAAATTTGTCCGCGGTGATGCCATCGCCGGGCTAATGATTATGGTGATTAACGTGGTCGGCGGACTGCTGGTCGGCGTGGTGCAGCACGGTATGGAGCTGGGCGCGGCGGCGGAAAGCTACACCTTGCTGACCATCGGCGACGGGCTGGTGGCGCAAATCCCGGCGCTGGTGATCTCTACCGCCGCCGGGGTCATCGTGACCCGGGTGGCGACCGATCAGGATGTCGGCGAACAGATGGTCGGCCAGTTATTCAATAACCCAAAGGTCATGCTGCTGTGTGCCGCGGTACTTGGGCTGCTGGGGCTGGTGCCGGGGATGCCGAACCTGGTCTTCCTGCTGTTTACCGCCGCGCTGCTCGGGCTGGCCTGGTGGCTGCGCGGGCGCGAAAAACAGACGCCGAAAGCCGCCGACGAACCCATCGTGCAGGAGAATACCCAGGCCGCGGAAGCCAGCTGGGCTGATGTCCAGTTGGAAGATCCGCTGGGCATGGAAGTGGGCTACCGGCTGATCCCGATGGTCGATTTTCAGCAAAATGGCGAGCTGCTTGGGCGTATCCGCGGGATCCGCAAGAAATTCGCCCAGGAGATGGGCTATCTGCCGCCGGTGGTGCATATTCGCGATAACCTTGAACTGGCGCCCGCCCGCTACCGCATTCTGATGAAAGGAGTGGAAATCGGCAGCGGCGAAGCGCAGCCGGGGCGCTGGCTGGCGATTAACCCCGGCAACGCTATCGGCGAACTGGCGGGAGATAAAACCATCGATCCGGCCTTCGGTCTGGAGGCGGTGTGGATCGATAGCGCATTGCGCGAGCAGGCGCAAATCCAGGGCTATACGGTAGTGGAGGCCAGTACGGTGGTGGCGACCCATCTCAACCATCTCATCGGTCAGTTCGCCAGCGAACTGTTTGGCCGCCAGGAGACGCAGCAACTGCTCGATCGCGTGTCGCAGGAGATGCCGAAGCTGACCGAAGATTTCGTACCGGGCGTGGTGTCGCTGACCACGTTGCATAAGGTGTTGCAGAATCTGCTGGCCGAGCGGGTATCGATCCGCGATATGCGTACCATTATCGAGACGCTGGCGGAGCATGCGCCGACGCAAAGCGATCCCTACGAACTGACCACCGTCGTGCGCGTGGCGCTGGGGCGGGCGATTGCCCAGCAGTGGTTCCCCGGCAATGGCGAAATTCAGGTTATCGGCCTGGATACCCAACTGGAACGACTGCTGCTACAGGCGCTGCAGGGCGGCGGTGGTCTCGAACCGGGCCTTGCCGACCGCCTGCTGGAGCAGGCGCGGCAGGTGCTGCAGCGCCAGGAGATGCTTAGCGCGCCGCCGGTGCTGCTGGTTAACCACGCGCTGCGCCCGCTGCTGGCGCGTTTCCTGCGTCGTAGCCTGCCGCAGATGGCGGTGCTTTCCAACCTGGAGATCAACGACGATCGCCAGATTCGCATGACCTCAACCATTGGAGCGGCCTGATGACGCGCTTTCTTCCTTTATTGTGCCTTTTATTGCCGGTTGCCGCCGGCGCGGCGTCGGGCTCATGGATTGCCGAAGGGCCCGGCGTCACTCTTGAACAGGGCGGGATGAGTGATTCTTCCGCCGCGCTGCTGCCGCCCAATACGCTGCCTGGCGGCAATGCGCGCATCGAGACCGTTAGCTGGCGCTATCGTCTGCTGTCAGCGGAGCCGGCGGGTCTGCAGGTGCATTTGTGTAGCCTGAATCGCTGTATTCCGCTGACCAGCGCCAGCGGCACCAGCCACGCGTTGGCCAGCGAGGCGGCAGAAGGGCCGCTGCGTTTTGTCTATTCCGTACAGACCCGCGGGCCGTTAAACCCGCCCCTGCGGGCGATTGCCAATCAGGTTATCGTTAATTATCAGTAGTTGCGGGGAAAAGTTTTGTATTAATACAGAGCACATTGCGCTCCCGAAATGTCTTCCGCGTTATGTCTCTCCTGGCGCAGGGAGCGCACAGGGGGCGGCCAGTCGCCGCCGCCCTCTGTACTCCCGGGCTCTGGCCGCCAAAATCGCCACTTCGTGGTTCCTTCGACTTATCCCTTCAGGCTTCGGGTCGGGCCGAGGCAGCGTATATGGACGCTCCCGGAATGCAATGCTTTCTTCAGTTCAGTAATAAAACGGGTAGGTGCAGCCATATATCCGGTTTCTGATGGGATTTCTTTA
>NZ_JBYEZM010000006.1:0-333511 GCF_057624675.1 Klebsiella sp. PK01 | reverse complement strand
CTCTCTGTGCTACCGCTCGACTTGCATGTGTTAGGCCTGCCGCCAGCGTTCAATCTGAGCCATGATCAAACTCTTCAATTTAAGTTTGATGCTCGTGAATTAAACTTCGTAATGAATTACGCATGTTCACTCAGAGACTTGGTATTCATTTATTGTCCGAAGACATTAAGAATCCATGTCACTTTGAGTGCCCACACAGATTGTCTGATAAATTGTTAAAGAGCAGTTGCAACGCGGCTTTCAGCTCACCGTTGCGAGGTCCCGTATATTACGTTTTCCTCTTTCAGAGTCAACCCTGAATTTCAGAATTTTTCTCTTCAACCGAACCGGCTGTTTGTGTGAAGTGATTCACATTTGCCGTGTCAGTGGGAGCGCATTATAGGGAGCTGCTGAGATATAGCAAGCCTTAAAATACAAAAAACTTATCAAGCGCTCATTAATTAAACTTTTCACGTTTATCCGCGTTAAGACCGAACCGACAAAACCCAGTATTCACGCGGCCTGCAGAGCATTCCCTACCGAAACCACTTTTTTGCGAAAACGCGATTTTTCTCGTTCTCCCATCGCCGCTATTACGCCAATGGTGAATTAAGCACCACTCTTGACCCATGACAAAGCGCTCAGCTTCCTCTCCTTTCTATAATCAGAGCCGTTTCTTCCTACTGGTAATAATCTATGGCTTATCAACTCAACATTAACTGGCCCGAGTTTTTAGAGAAGTACTGGCAAAAGCAGCCGGTCGTATTAAAGAAGGCGTTTCCGAACTTCATCGACCCCATTACGCCAGACGAACTGGCCGGGTTAGCCATGGAGCCGGAAGTCGATAGCCGGCTGGTCAGCCTGGTTAACGGTAAATGGCAGGCCAGTAACGGTCCATTTGAGCATTTCGACGGGCTGGGCGAAAGCGGCTGGTCATTGCTGGCCCAGGCGGTAAACCACTGGCATATGCCGGCCGCCGAACTGGTGCGCCCGTTCCGCGTGCTGCCTGACTGGCGTTTAGACGATCTGATGATCTCCTTCTCCGTCCCCGGCGGCGGTGTGGGCCCGCATATCGATCAGTATGACGTCTTTATTATTCAGGGAATGGGCAGCCGCCGCTGGCGCGTGGGCGATAAGCTGCCGATGCGTCAGTTCTGTCCGCATCCGGCACTGCTGCACGTCGATCCGTTCCCACCGATCATTGATGAAGATCTGGAGCCGGGCGACATCCTCTATATTCCACCGGGATTCCCGCACGACGGCGTAACCCACGAAACGGCACTGAACTACTCCGTCGGCTTCCGCGGGCCAAACGGCCGCGACCTGATCAGCAGCTTCGCCGACTATGTGCTGGAAAACGACCTCGGCGGCGAACACTACAGCGATCCTGATCTCACCTGCCGCGAGCATCCGGGCCGGGTTGAAGAGTATGAACTCGAACGTCTGCGCAACATGATGATCGACATGATTCGCCAACCCGAAGACTTCAAGCAGTGGTTCGGCAGTTTCGTCACCACGCCGCGTCACGAGCTGGACATTGCTCCGGCGGAACCGGCATATGAAGAAGCGGAAGTGGTCGATGCGCTGCTGGGCGGCGAAAAGCTTTCTCGCCTGAGCGGCCTGCGCGTTCTGCATATCGGCGACAGCTTCTTCGTACATAGCGAACAGCTGGATACCACCGATGCCGGAGCGCTGGATGCATTGTGCCGCTATACCTCATTAGGTCAAGAAGAGCTCGGCAGCGGCCTGAAAAATCCGGCATTCGTTAGCGAACTGACGCGCCTGATTAATCAGGGCTACTGGTACTTCGAAGAGTAAGAGAACGGCAATACTGCGGGCAGCCGCCTGGCGCTGCCCGCTATCTCTCAGACATTATCCAGACAACTCGCCCCCATCACCTCCACCACTGATTAGAGAGCTGGAATTTGTTGGCGATGCGCTTTTGCTTCCGCCTGATGGGCAAACGCCTGGCCATTATTCAGCGATTCATGAAATACCGCAGCCTGTTCATGTTCATTCATTTGTGAAAAAGAACGCGGCTGTTTCGGGGAGGCAAGATTGTCGCCCACCTGCGCAAGATGCCCCTGCGCCATCTGCTGATGGGCCGGCGACTGCCCGTTGTTCATCATCTCATGCGCCAACGCCGCGTTGTGATGGGTCATTTCCGCAGCATTCGCCACACTTGCTGCAAAAATAACGCTGATAGCCACGATAGTGCGTACTGTGTTCATTCTATTACTCCCTGAAGATTAACAAATAGTGAGTCATCAACAGGAAGGATAAAATAATGGCTCTGTCGCCAGCGTGACCGCATTATGACGAAGCCGTCAGATGAGGTCGTTATTGCGCATATTTTGGTAATACCACAATAAAACGCGTAGATCGTTGATCGGACTGCACCGCCACGCTGCCGTGATGGGCGCTGACAATCGATTTTACAATCGCCAGACCGATACCGCTGCCCTCGCCTTTGCGCTGGCGTGACGGGTCGACGCGATAGAAACGGTCAAACAGGCGCGGCAAATGTTCAGCAGCAATCGGCGCGCCGGGGTTCTCCACCACCAGGCGAATCTTCTCGGCGCTTTCGCTCAACTGAATGGTCACCGCCTGTCCGGCCGGCGTATAGCGGATCGCGTTCGACAGCAGGTTGCTGATTGCCCGCCGCAGCATCAGCGGGTCGCCAATCACCCGGCAGTGGCTACCGACAAAACGCAGCGCCACCTCTTTTTCTTCCGCCCACGCTTCAAAGAACTCAAACACCTTATTCACTTCCTCGGCCAGATCCAGCGCCCGCTGTTCAGGGATCAGCTGGTTATTATCCGCCTGGGCGAGGAACAACATATCGCTGACCATCCGCGACATACGCGAAAACTCTTCGAGATTAGAATAGAGCACCTCTTCCAGCTCCTGCTGGCTGCGGCTCTGGCTTAAGGCGATTTCGGTTTGCGTCACCAGGTTGGTTATCGGCGTACGGATTTCATGGGCGATATCGGCGGAGAAATTAGACTGCCGGGTAAAGACATCCTCTATCCGCTCCAGCATATGGTTAAACGACAGCGCCAGCCGCTCCAGCTCGATGGGTACCGCCTGTGGGTCAAGGCGTACATCGAGATCCCGGGAGGTAATATTCTGGATCTGGCGGCTGATCTGGCGAATCGGCTTATGCCCCTGATAGACCACAAACAGCACGATGGCGATAATCAACAGGCTGATTATCGACGCCGCGGAAATCAGCTTTGCTTTGAGCTCATTAATATAGTGCAGGTGAAAGTCGATCGATAAAGCCATCAGCAGATGCCAGGCCGGTTTACCGTCCGCCTGTTTGCCCAGCGGCAACATGATTAGCCGCCAGGAGCGGGTCTCCATTTGATGATTATCATGAACCATTTCCCGCGGCTGCGGGTCGGTCCATGAAATCACATTACCGTCGCGCAACTTCATCGCCAGCCCCGGCGTGCTCATAATATGGCTGAGTTCCGGGCCGTCTGGCGACTGAAACAGAATATTGCCCTCGGCATCATCCAGACAGATAAAGACGTTAGCGTAGCCGCCGATCACGTTTTTTAAGATCTCCAGCCGCCGCTCCTGCGGATAGTCGGCATGGTTGAGCACCGTCTCAAGCGTGGTACTGAGCTGCTTGAGGTCGTGAACGTCGCGCTCTTCAAAGTGAGCCTTCACCGAATGGATCATGATCCAGGTGAAGGCAAAGAAAGCGATGATGGTGGCGAGGCTAATAAAGAAGGTCAGCCGGGTGGCCAACGAAAAGGGGCGCTTAGCGGCCATCCGGCACCTCAAGCATATAGCCGACGCCGCGCACGGTCTGGATAAGCTTCGGCTCGAAGTCGTTATCGATTTTGGCGCGCAGCCGCTTCACCGCCACGTCGATGGCGTTAGTGTCGCTGTCGAAATTCATATCCCACACCTGCGACGCGATCAGCGAACGGGGTAGCACCTCGCCCTGATGGCGCAAGAAGAACTCCAGCAGGGTAAACTCTTTGCTGGTCAGGGTGATACGAGTCGCGCCGCGCGTCACCTTGCGGCTCACCAAATCAACGCTGAGATCGGCCGCCTGAAACTGGCTTTCTACTATTACCGCCGCCCCGCGACGCAGCAGAGTGCGCACCCGCGCCAGCAGTTCCGCAAAAGCAAAGGGCTTCACCAGATAGTCGTCGGCGCCCAGCTCCAGCCCCTTCACCCGATGCTCGATAGTGCCAAGCGCGGTGAGCAGCAGGATCGGCATCCCTTTATTGGCGGCGCGCAGCATGCGCACGATATCCCAGCCATTGACGTCCGGCAGCATGATGTCGAGGATCAGCAGATCGTAGTCGCTGGTCATCGCCAGGTGATAACCGTTAAGGCCATTGTCGGCCAGGTCGACGACGAATCCGGCTTCGGTAAGCCCTTTGGTCAGGTACTCCCCGGTTTTCTTCTCATCTTCGACAATCAAAATCTTCACGGCTGGCTCCTTCACGCGCGCTCTGTGCGGGTATTCAATTTTAGAGGAGCCCCTCCGGATAGCAATGAAATATCAGGAAAATGACAGCTTTGTCATTTTCCTGTCACGCGTTGAACAGAGCCCGCTGCGTAAAGTATCCGCCATTGATAAATCACCGAAAACCGTCTGTCGCCATGCGCCCAATAAAGCTTCTTACTCTCAGCGTGATATTCGCCTTAACCGGCTGTTTGTCACTTGCTCCGGACTATCAGCGCCCCGCCGCGCCGGTACCGCAGCAGTTCTCTCTCAGCCAGAACAAACTGGTTACCGCGACGGCGGGCTACCAGGAGACCGGTTGGCGCACCTTTTTCGTCGACCCGCAGGTGAAAAGCCTGATTAGCACCGCGCTAACCAACAACCGCGATCTACGGATGGCGACGCTGAAAGTGCAGGAAGCCCGCGCCCAGTACCGGGTGACCGACGCCGACCGCTACCCACAGCTTAACGGCGACGGCAGCACCACCTATGGCGGCAAGCTCAAAGGCGACACCACCACCAGCAGCGATTATGCCGCCGACTTGAATCTCAGCTACGACCTCGACTTCTTTGGCCGGTTGAAAAACCTTAGCGAGGCCGACCGACAGAACTTCTTCGCCAGCGAAGAGGCGCGGCGCGCGGTGCATATCCTGTTGATTGCTAACGTTTCACAAAGCTACTTCAACCAGCGGCTGGCGGCGGCGCAGCTACAGGTGGCGAACGACACCTTGCAGAACTATCAGCAGTCTTACGCCTTCGTTGAAAAACAGCTGCTGACCGGCAGCACCACCGTGCTGGCGCTGGAACAGGCGCGCGGCATGATCGAAAGCACCCGCGCCGATATCGCCAAACGGCAAGGCCAGCTGGCGCAGGCCAATAACGCCCTGCAGCTACTGCTCGGCAGCTATCAACGGCTGCCGGACGATAACGCCAGCAGCGCGGTGGACCTGAAAGGCGTAACCCTGCCGCCGTCGCTCTCCTCAGAGATCCTGCTGCAGCGGCCGGATATTTTAGAGGCCGAACACAGCCTGCTGGCGGCCAACGCCAATATCGGCGCCGCGCGGGCGGCCTTCTTCCCGTCGATTACCCTGACCAGCTCGCTCTCTGGCAGCAGCAGCGAGCTCTCCAGCCTGTTTAACGCCGGCAGCGCGATGTGGAACTTCATCCCCAAAATCGAACTGCCGATTTTCAACGCCGGGCGCAATCAGGCCAACCTTGACCTGGCGGAGATCCGCCAGCAGCAGCAGGTAGTCAACTATGAGCAAAAAATACAGTCCGCCTTTAAAGAGGTGGCCGACGCGTTGGCCCTGCGCCAAAGCCTGGCCGATCAGATTGCCGCCCAGCAGCGCTATCTCGCTTCACTAAATATCACCCTGCAGCGCGCGACTGCGCTCTATCGTCACGGCGCGGTCAGCTACATCGAAGTCCTGAGCGCCCAGCGCGACATTTTCACCACCCGACAAACCCTGCTGGAACTCAACTATTCCCGTCAGGCGAATGAAATCACCCTGTTCACCGCCCTCGGCGGCGGCTGGATGGAATAACCCGAGGAGTCTTGATTATGAATTCACTGTCTAAAATCGCCCTGTTCACCCTGCTCTCTGGCGCAGTGTTCGCGGCCCAGGCTGCCGAACCGCACGCCGGCATGGCTATGCATGAACAACCCGCCGCCGCGCAGACGCAAAGCATCACTGGTAAAGGCGTCATTAAAGCCATTGATATGGATAGTAAAAAAATCACTATCGCCCACGAGGCCATCCCGGCGGTGAACTGGCCGCCGATGACCATGCGCTTCACCATCACCCCGCAGACGCAGCTCAACAATGTGAAGGATGGCGACAGCGTGGACTTCACCTTCGTTCAGCAGGGCAATCTGTCGCTGTTACAGGATATCCGCGCCCAATAACGGCCCGGCGACGGTAGCCTACCTCAACAACTGAATGGACGACACATGGCATCCCTGACACTGAAAAATACGGCGCTGATCCTCGGCAGCATGCTGATTGGCGGCGCGCTTACCGCGGCGCTGTATACCCGACTGACGCCGACCCACGCTGCCGCTCCGGCGGCCGAGCAGCAGCGTAAAGTGCTGTTCTGGTACGACCCGATGTACCCGAATACTCGCTTTGATAAACCGGGTAAATCGCCGTTTATGGATATGGACCTGGTGCCGAAATACGCTGATGAGGAGAGTGCCGCCGTCGGTGCGCCGGGGGTGCGTATCGACCCGACGCAGACCCAAAACCTCGGCGTAAAAACCGCCGCGGTCACCCGCGGGCCGCTGCGCTACGCCCAGACCTTTCCGGCCAACATCAGCTATAACGAGTACCAGTACGTGATTATGCAGGCGCGGGCGGCGGGCTTTATCAATAAAGTCTATCCGCTGACCGTCGGCGACAAAGTCAAGCAAGGCACGCCGTTACTCGAGCTGACCATCCCGGACTGGGTGGAAGCGCAGAGCGAATATCTTTTATTGCAGGAGACCGGGGGCACCGCCACGCAGGTTGAGGGGATCCTTGAGCGTCTACGCCTCGCCGGAATGCCGGATGACGATATCCGCCGCCTGAAAACCACGCGTAAAATCCAGACCCGCTTTACTCTCAAAGCACCGATCGATGGCGTTATTACCGCCTTCGATCTGCGCGCCGGAATGAATATCGCCAAAGATAATGTGGTGGCGAAAATTCAGGGCATGGACCCGGTGTGGGTCAGCGTGGCAGTACCGGAATCCATCGCCTGGCTAATTAAAGACGCCTCGCAGTTCGCCATTCAGGTTCCCGCCTGGCCGGGAAAAACCTTCAGCATCAACAAATGGACCATTCTCCCCAGCGTCGATAGCGCCACCCGTACCCTGCAGCTACGCCTGCAGGTTAACAACCCGAATGAAGCGCTGAAGCCGGGGATGAACGCCTATCTGAAACTGACCAGCGAAAGCGCGCCGATGCTGCTTATCCCATCAAAAGCGTTGATCGACAGCGGTAGCGAGCAGCGAGTGATTACCGTGGATAACGAGGGCCGCTTCGTACCGAAGCTCGTACAGGTATTCCATGAATCCGCCGGCGTCACGGCCATTCGCAGCGGTCTGCAGGAGGGCGAAAAAGTCGTCGCCAGCGGCCTGTTCCTGATCGACTCGGAAGCCAATATCTCCGGCGCGCTGGAGCGCATGCGCGCACAGGCTCCTGATGTCACAGCCCCTGCCGCCCACGCGCACTGAGGAACGGAACATGATTGAATGGATTATCCGCCGCTCGGTGGCCAACCGCTTCCTGGTGATGATGGCGGCGCTGTTTCTCAGCATCTGGGGGACCTGGACCATCATCCAAACTCCGGTGGACGCCCTGCCGGACCTCTCCGACGTACAGGTAATCGTCAAAACCAGCTACCCGGGGCAGGCGCCGCAGATCGTTGAAAACCAGGTCACCTGGCCGCTGACCACCACCATGCTGTCAGTCCCCGGCGCCAAAACGGTGCGCGGCTTCTCGCAGTTTGGCGACTCCTACGTGTATGTAATATTTGAAGACGGCACCGATCCTTACTGGGCGCGCTCGCGGGTGCTGGAGTATCTCAATCAGGTGCAGGGCAAACTGCCCGCCGGGGTCAGCGCCGAAATGGGCCCTGACGCCACCGGGGTTGGCTGGGTCTTCGAGTACGCGCTGGTCGACCGCAGCGGCAAACATGACCTCGCCGAACTGCGCTCGTTGCAGGACTGGTTCTTAAAATATGAGCTAAAAACCATTCCAAACGTCTCGGAAGTGGCGTCGGTAGGCGGCGTGGTCAAGGAGTATCAGATTGTCGTCGACCCGATGAAGCTGACCCAGTACGGCATCAGCCTCGGCGAGGTGAAATCGGCGCTGGACGCCTCTAACCAGGAGGCGGGCGGCTCTTCCGTCGAACTGGCGGAAGCCGAATATATGGTGCGCGCCAGCGGCTACCTGCAGACGCTCGACGACTTCAAAAATATCGTGCTGAAAACCGGTGACAACGGCGTGCCGGTGTATCTCGGCGACGTTGCGCGGGTGCAGATTGGCCCGGAGATGCGCCGCGGTATCGCCGAGCTTAACGGCGAGGGCGAAGTGGCCGGCGGCGTGGTGATCCTGCGCTCCGGCAAGAACGCCCGCGAGGTGATCTCGGCGGTCAAAGAGAAGCTGGCGTCGCTGCAAAGCAGCCTGCCGGAAGGGGTTGAAGTGGTTACCACTTACGACCGCAGTCAGCTTATCGACCGCGCCATCGACAACCTCAGCTACAAGCTGCTGGAAGAGTTTATCGTCGTTGCGCTGGTCTGCGCCCTTTTCCTGTGGCACGTGCGCTCGGCGCTAGTGGCGATTATCTCGCTGCCGCTCGGCCTGTGTTTCGCCTTTATCATGATGCATTTCCAGGGGCTCAACGCCAACATCATGTCGCTGGGCGGGATCGCCATTGCGGTAGGGGCGATGGTCGATGCCGCCATCGTGATGATTGAGAACGCCCATAAGCGGCTGGAAGAGTGGGAACATCAGCACCCGGGAGAGAAGCTAAGCAACGACATCCGCTGGAAAATCATTACCGATGCGTCGGTGGAGGTCGGCCCGGCGCTGTTTATCAGCCTGCTGATCATTACCCTGTCGTTTATCCCAATTTTCACCCTCGAAGGCCAGGAGGGCAAACTGTTCGGCCCGCTGGCCTTCACCAAAACCTGGTCGATGGCCGGGGCGGCGCTGCTGGCGATCGTGGTGATCCCGATCCTGATGGGCTTCTGGATCCGCGGCAAGATCCCGGCGGAGAACAGCAATCCGCTGAACCGCTTTTTGATCCGTATTTATCACCCGCTGCTGCTGAAGGTACTGCACTGGCCAAAGACTACCCTGCTGATCGCGCTCCTGTCGATCCTGACGGTTATCTGGCCGCTAAACCGGGTCGGCGGCGAGTTTCTGCCGCAGATTAACGAAGGCGATCTGCTGTATATGCCGTCAACGCTGCCGGGGATCTCCGCTGCGCAGGCGGCGGATATGCTGCAAAAGACCGATAAGCTGATCATGACGGTGCCGGAAGTGGCGCGGGTGTTCGGCAAAACCGGCAAGGCCGAAACCGCCACCGACTCGGCGCCGCTGGAGATGGTAGAGACCACGATTCAGCTTAAGCCACAGGACCAGTGGCGACCGGGGATGACCATGGAGAAGATCGTCGAGGAGCTGGATAAAACCGTGCGTCTGCCGGGGCTGGCGAACCTGTGGGTGCCGCCGATCCGCAACCGCATCGACATGCTCTCCACCGGCATCAAGAGCCCGATCGGCATTAAAGTTTCCGGCACTAACCTGGCCGATATCGACGCCATCGCCGAACAAATTGAAGTGGTGGCGCGCACAGTGCCGGGAGTTACTTCGGCATTAGCCGAGCGGCTGGTCGGCGGGCGCTACCTCAACATTGATATTCAGCGTGAGAAGGCGGCCCGCTACGGCATGACCGTCGGCGACGTGCAGTTGTTTGTTTCGTCCGCCATCGGCGGCGCGATGGTCGGCGAAACGGTAGAGGGCGTCGAGCGCTATCCGATCAACATCCGCTACCCGCAGAGCTATCGCGATAGCCCGGAGACCCTCCGCCAGTTGCCGATCCTCACGCCGCTGAAGCAGCAGATCGTGCTCGGCGACGTCGCCGAGGTTAAAGTCGTTACCGGGCCATCGATGCTGAAGACCGAGAACGCCCGCCCGACCAGTTGGATCTACATCGACGCCCGCGACCGCGATATGGTCTCGGTGGTGCGCGATCTGCAGCATGCCATCGGCAAAGAAGTAAAGCTGAAGCCGGGCATCAGCGTCTCCTACTCCGGGCAGTTTGAGCTGCTGGAACGCGCCAATCAGAAGCTGAAGCTGATGGTACCGATGACGCTGATGATTATCTTCGTGCTGCTGTACCTGGCGTTCCGCCGCTTCGGCGAGGCGCTGCTGATTATCACCAGCGTGCCGTTCGCCCTCGTCGGCGGGATCTGGTTCCTCTACTGGATGGGATTCCATCTGTCGGTGGCCACCGGTACCGGCTTTATCGCCCTCGCCGGGGTGGCGGCAGAATTTGGCGTGGTGATGCTGATGTACCTGCGCCACGCCATTGAGGCGGAGCCATCGCTGGAGAACCCGCAGACCTTCAGCGCCGATAAACTCGACGAGGCGCTGTATCAGGGCGCGGTGCTGCGCGTGCGGCCAAAGGCGATGACCGTGGCGGTGATTATCGCCGGCCTGCTGCCGATTTTATGGGGCACCGGCGCCGGGTCGGAAGTGATGAGCCGTATCGCCGCGCCGATGATTGGCGGGATGATCACCGCGCCGCTGCTGTCGCTGTTTATCATTCCGGCGGCATATAAGCTGATGTGGCTGTATCGGCATCGGGGCAAGCCGGGGAATAAATAATGGCAAGCCCGTTGGTATTTCACCAGCGGGCCTTTTAATTATTAGACCCACAAGTCATTCCCTCATTTAACCAACATCCACACTCATATTATCTCATCCTCTGCGCCAATCGGCCTTCACCCCACGTTATTCCCTTTAGCTTCATTGATTTTCCTGCTCACTCTGACTGCGTATTTATCACACAGAGAAAAGGTGGGCCTTAATTCAATGAGCGCTATCGATGAACCTGAATCCTTTTCCACCCTGTTTATTTTTGCTGTTATTACTTTCTGCCCTGAATACGATATCAACCTGCCATGCCGCGACAGCAAAGGTGGATAATTGCGAAGTTGGCTGCCCAACCGGCGGCAGCCAACAGACGCTCTTCCGCGCAGCCTACACGCTGAACAACAACCCTCACCGTAAGCTGGCCAACTGGGTAGCGTATAAAATCACCCGTGCCAGCGAGGCCAGCAACCGGGAGAGAGTGTGGAAGCAGGACCCCGATTTACCCGCTGCCGATACCCTGGCGCCCGCCGACTATCGCCTGGCCAACACCTTACTGGCGGTCGATCGCGGCCATCAGGCGCCGCTGGCGAGCCTCGGCGGCGCGGCGGACTGGCCTGCGCTGAACTATCTGTCGAATATCACCCCGCAGGAAGCGGCGCTGAATCAGGGAGCATGGGCGCGGCTGGAAGACGCGGAGCGCGCGTTGGCCGAGCGCCCGGAAGTGACGGCGGTTTATGCGGTTACCGGGCCGCTGTTCGAGCGGCATATCGCCACCCTGCCCGCCGCGCCGGGCGTGGAGATCCCCAGCGGCTACTGGAAGATTATTTTCCTCGATAGCGGCCCGCAGAGCGGCCAGTACGCAGCATTTGTGCTGGACCAGGCGACGCCGCGCGATGCTAATTTTTGCGACCATCAGGTGACGGTGGCGGAGATCGAGCGCCGCACCAGTCCGCATTTGACGCTGTGGTCGGCACTGCCGGCCTCTGTTTCTACATCGCTAAAGACTCTGCCGGGGACGCTGGCGCGGGAGATGGGTTGCAGGTAGGGAACGGAGGGGTAAAGTTGTCGACCTGTCGCGATTAACAATCGGCGTCTTACCGCCAGCCAACAAACCAGGTATAGTTGCTCTCCCTGCCACCGCTAAGCGCTGTTGATATTGTATGAAGCTCGGTTATTTTTGTTACTTCCTGCTGGCCCTTGCCGCCGTTGGCAGCCTGTTGCTGCCCTATTCCATCGCCATGTGGTTCCTGCTGGCGAACGTGCTGACCTGGCTTATCTACGGCATCGACAAATTAGCCGCCCGTAAAGCCTGGAGCCGGATCCCGGAATCCACCCTGCTGACGTTCGGCTTGCTTGGCGGATGGCCGGGCGCGATTGCCGGGCAGCAGTGTTTTCGCCACAAAACCCAGAAGCAGCCATTCAGAACATATTTCATTATTAGCATCGTGCTGAATGTTGTGGTGCTGGTTGGCGGATATTGGCTGTATCGGGGATATGGGGTGTAGGGTTGATTAGTTGAATCTTGGCTAAGCAAACTATTAACGAGAAAGCAGAAGTAGATCGCGAGGTTTATTGGATGATTGGCAAGAATCGTAACTAAGTGAAGATGAGGGCTGGGACAGTTACTACTTTTAGCCCACCCGCTGATAATCGTTCTCCCTTGATCCCACGGCCACACAGCATGCACTCACCATACTGATGTAATAATGAGAAGGATTAGGAAGTTGTTCCATCAGCCATGGCTGCTCAGTTGAATATTCGCAATCAGTGGTAGCCACCCACCACACCGGCTCGCCATCCAGCATCATCGGCTGGGCTTCATGATAATGTTCATCCCAACCGCGACCACTCGTATCAGCATAGGCTTTAGCTATAGCAATAGCCTGTTCGCGAGAAATCATCGTTGAACTCCGTACCAAACACTATACATTATTCCTCCCACCGTGATTGGCCCTAAAAGCATGCCAGCAGCTTCATGCCTCAATAAAGAGAATGTTATCTCATAAGTATTACCTAGCGGAAATTTAAATCCCTGAATGATGTACTCTCTACTCATACCTCTGGCTCTTAACAAACCAATAGTTTCAGCAAGGGCCTCTTCAAGATAACGTAATATTGAATCGCCACGGATAATCTAGACACTTCCGAGCCGTTGATAATACTGGTTTTCATATTCTGTCGGTGACATCTGATTGCTTGAACCATGCCGACGCTTACTGTTATAAAACATTTCGATGTAATCAAAAATATCGCTGCGGGCTTCTTCCCGCGTTCCGTAGATCTTTTTTCTTTATCCGTTCGCGTTTCAGCAACTGGAAAAAGCTTTCTGCAACCGCATTATCGTGACAGTTACCGCGACGGCTCATACTCCCCTCCAAGCCGTGTGATTTCAGAAACGACTGCCACTCATGGCTTGTGTACTGACTGCCCTGGTCCGAGTGAACCAGCACCTGTTTTTGGGGATTACGCCGCCATACAGCCATCAGCAGTGCGTTCAGGACAATGTCCTTTGTCATCCGGGATTGCATTGACCAGCCGATAATTTTGCGTGAGAACAGATCAACAACCACGGCAAGATACAGCCAGCCTTCGTGGGTCCTGATGTAGGTTATGTCCGTTACCCAACGCTTATCCGGAGCATCCGGATTGAACTGTCGCTGGAGCCTGTTGGGCGATACGATACTGGCCTCGCCTTTGCGTGCCCGCGGGCTCCGGTACCCGACCTGAGCCTTTATCCCGGCACGATTCATCAGTCGCCAGACTCTGTTCACTCCGCACTGTTGCCCGCTATCCCGCAAGTCCAGATGGATCTTGCGATAACCATAAACGCAACCGGACTCCAGCCAGAACTGTTTGATCTGTCCCGTCAGTCTCAGATCTACCTGGTGGCGCTGAGAATACGGTTGCTTAAACCAGGCGTAAAAGCCACTGGGATGAACATCCAGCACCCTGCAGAGCAGACGAACAGGCCAGCAACGGGAGTTGTCACGAATAAAGGCGTACCTCAGTCGGACAGCTTTGCGAAGTACGCCGCGGCTTTTTTAATATGTCCCGTTCGTCAGTAACCCGCTTCAACTCCTTCTGGAGTCGGCGGATCTCGGCCTGAGTATCTGACTGTTCTTTATTAGTGGATGAGTCCGGACCGAACTTCTTTATCCAGGCGTAAAGGCTGTGGGTGGTGATATCGAGACGTGTTGCAACGCTGGAAACAGAATGACCGCGATCAATAACCTGTTTGACTGCTTCAATTTTAAACTCTTCGGGATAACGTTTACCGCTCATGGGCACCTCTCTTTAAGTCATCTTAAATGACTCTGAGGTGTCTGTTAAACCCGTGGCGATTCAGAGACTTAAATCAGCCAACAGGAGGAGTATCATGGGGCCAATGCCAAAAACAACCTGATTTGGATACGACCGAAATAATTTTGCCTATCCAATAGAGTGTTAATAGCTAACTCAGAAAAGCTAGGAAATCGTGCTTCTTATTGTTACTGTATAACAAAAAAATGAGGTCACCATGAAAACTACGCTATACAAAGATTTCACCTTTGAAGCCGCACATCGACTGCCCAACGTGCCTGATGGCCATAAGTGCGGACGCTTACACGGACACTCTTTTGTGGTTCGCCTTGAAATCACAGGCGAAGTAGATAATCACACCGGGTGGATTATCGATTTCGCCGAACTGAAAGCAATTTTTAAACCCACGCTAGATAAGTTGGACCACTATTATCTCAACGACATCTCCGGCTTAGAAAACCCAACCAGTGAAGTACTAGCAGAATGGATTTGGAATCAGGTTAAGCCACAACTGCCTATCCTTAGCGCAGTGGTAGTGAAAGAAACTTGTACAGCTGGTTGTATTTATCGCGGCGAATAAGCACACGTTTAGATGGCTGGTTGCAACTCCGCCAGCCCTGCTATCTCGTATTGATGTATAAAAGCTGAAAATGAAAAAAGTTTAATCTTTAACAAAATCAACAATATATTCACACCAACTTTGGTAGTTGAAAATACGAATTTAATCCCCCCTGAAGATCCATAATCATTTGACTCACATACATTTTTCACTTGAATGTGGTGCTATCTCATTTTTACCTTTTTTCACTTGAGTATGAATTTTATCTTAGTATCCTATTCATATTCATGTATTTATAGCAACCGCACATAACATCATTCAGATTTGGGTGAATTTCAACCCAAAAAAATAACATACTGTTTTTTCTAGATAAAGAATGCAATCTTCTATTAAGGACTAAGAGGATGAACATACTACCAATCGGGTCACTGGTGGTCTCTGAGCATTTTGAGGGTACTGGCAAAATCGTCAGCGTCAATATCGATTCAAATTTCGCAACAGTTGCTTTTTTTGAGTCTCCTGCGCAACCTTATGCACGTCAAATTGAAGTAAACCGGGATAAATTATCACTAACAATACCGCCCGAAGAGGCTGTAATTTATTGCCTTGAACCTCAAAGTCAGCGCTGGGCACGCGCACGCTTTGGAGGATCTAGACCTAATGGTGATTTCCTGGTCATTTTTCGTGAAGAAGAATATGCAACGCTCCCGATTGATAAAATCTTTGTTCTCAACAAAGCCTATGATACTCCAGTAAACCCTGCTGACTTTCTTGCCTTACAAGCAAATGACGCGCCGTTTTTTTTTCCTCTTCGACAGTCCTTTATTGAAACCTACATCCAGCAACGCGCTGCATGCCGCGCGATGGCGTCCATTTCCAGTAGTGCCGTTGAACTCGAACCCCACCAATTGGCTGTGGTACGCCGTGTGCTTCAGGATAAAAACCCCAAGTATATTCTGGCCGATGAGGTTGGTCTGGGGAAAACCATCGAAGCCGGAATGGTCGTCCGTGAACACGCGTTAGAAGCAACTGGCCACGTCAGCATGCTTATTGCGGTTCCGGCACCGCTCGTTAACCAGTGGCGGGAAGAACTGGGTGAACGCTTTCAACTGAAACAACTTATTATTGATGCCTCTACGGCCCTCGCAGGTTTGCGACAAAATGAGGTCACAGAAGGCATCGTGATTTGCACCCATTGCGATGCCTGTACCCTGATTGAACGGGGATTCACCCCTTCACTTATCGCGGTCGATGAGGTCCACCAGATTGCCTCCTGGCCGTGGTCAGGAGATAAAGATGAACGTTATGACTTCAACCTGATCGCTAAGGGTTGCCGGAAAGCCCACTACGTTCTGTTACTCACGGGGACCCCTCTGCATGGGCATGAAAGGAACTTCTTGTCGATGCTGCACTGTATTAATCCCGAAGCCTACCAAGTGGATGAGACCCATCTGCAAGACTTTACCGAACTGGTCAAAAATCGTGAAAACCTCGGCGGGATCTTCTCGGGGTTAGTACCTTCCGTCTCAAACGTCAGCTTACGCCGTAATCTGGAAACACTGCAGCAGCAGTTCCCAGAAGATACTGTTCTGATGACACTCTGCCAGCAACTCATCCCGCTTATTGGGACGTTCTCCCCCAATACCCAGGAGCGTGAAGAAAGGATCCGGGATATTCGTCGGCACCTAGGGGAAAACTATCGCATTCATCATCGACTGTTGCGTAACCGCCGTCAGGTTTCACTCAGCTTCGATGAAACGAAAAACCTCAACCTAAACCTTCTGTTTCCAGGGCTAAATGGAGCAGCGGAGTGCCGCTGGTATTGCGATGGGTTAGCGTTAGACGAACTGATTGATGAGTATCGTTCATTATCTTTACTACCGCAGAATACGCAGTGGGCAATGAGTGAAGACACGTACCTCTTCTGGATTGACGATCTCCTATCCAGCCCACTCTGTGTCATGCAACGCGCTAAAGTACATTTGGGTGAAGCGGAACGCACTCAGGAAGAACGAGATCTGTTAGAACACATTGTTTCAACTGCAAAAAATGAACTTCAGGCCATTGATAACAAGCTTGCCATCACCCTGAATGAGTGGCTGCAAAAGAATTCAACAGGAAAAGCCATCGTCTTTTGCGATCGTCCGGATCTTGCCCAGCACTTGGCAATAAAGCTCGAACTGCTGCTGGAGTACCCCCTGGAGCGCTATCAGCCGGATCAACCCCTGATGTACCTGAAACCCGGCAGCCCCATTCGGATCCTGATCTGCGATAAAAGCGGCGAAGATGGTCTGAATCTCCATGGGGGTCTGCGACTGGCCGTTCACTACGGTTTACCGCGCTCTTGTAGCCGTATTGAACAGCGCCTTGGTCGTCTGAACAGGTACAGTGCAAACCTGAAAGGCGTAAAACCCGTCCAGAGTCTGATCCTGAAAAATCACGCCGACCGCGGATTACGCAACGTGTGGGCCAGTATTCTGAAAGACAGCATTGGCGTATTTAATAACACCATTGCCAGCCTCCAGTTCGTCCTCGACGATTATCTGGAAAATGCGTGGCAAAATGTCTACCAAGAAGGTCCGGTGGCCCTTGAACGTATTGCCAGCGAATTCCCTGGCGAACAGGGCATTCTGGCCAACGAAACGCATAAAATTAACATGCAGGAAAAGCTGCTGGCGATGGATGACGAGATTGCAGAGGCGGCGATTTTTGCGCAACAGATAAGCGCTGACGATCATCTTGCAGTAGCGCAGTGTAATGCGCTGACAAGTTGGATCACGCGTGCACTGCGTTTTCGCGCCACCGGCACCGCAGAAAAAGGTATCAAGTTTCAGTTCGAACTCTCTGACCGCAGCACAGGGACGTTGGTCGATTTTAAAACCTTTCTCACCACCTGCATGCTCAGCTTCGATAAAGAAGGGGGTAACCCACCGTCAACGCATCTGATGAGCGCTGAACGCATTCCGGCGATCGACGGAACAACCGTTTATCCGCTGCGTTATGGGCAGCCATTTGTCGATACGATCTGGCAACTGTTAAACCAAGATGCCCGGGGCAGTTCCATGGCGGTACTGCGGGTGCTCCCAAAGCCATTGAATGAGCCCAATTACTTCTTCCAGTCTACCTGGCTTGTCACCCATCGCCAGACGCAGGACACCTACGCCCAACGCCGTATCGCAGACGAGTTGTACCCGCCGCGTATTGTGCAACACTGGCTGTCCTCTAAGGGTACACCGGTGACGAATCCGCAGTTGCTGGAACTGCTCAATAGCGAGTACGCCAAACATGAAACATCGCAGAAATTCTATGCAGATATGAATCTGCGCCCTAATCTCTGGCAAGAAATTGAAGAGCTTGTCTCACCGGACACCTGGAAAGAGATGGTGGAACGAGTCTATGCCAGTGACCGGGAACAACAACAGGCAACCTTCGGCGAACAAGCCAGACTCCAGTTAATGGCCGTCAAAGCCGTGGTGGTGTGCAGCAGAAATCTACTGGAGGAAATCGTCTGATGGAAGAGGAATGGTCACGCCTGCAGCAGGCGCTAACCACCTGTTTTAGTCAAGGGGTCACCTTTAAGGACGGTATCGAAAATCAGTTTCTGAACAGACTGATTCAGATCATCACCGATGCCTCGGCAGGTCATGGTGACATTTTTGCCGGCTACGCCGATGCGTTACGTGCCGCTCACGCAAGTGGTATTAGCGCGCCGTGGCTACCCCTGCCGCCGGAACTGACCGACGCTCCGGCGCCTGAGTGGGGCATGACAAAGTCGCCTGCCGCGCAACAAATTCAACTGGCTGAAGATGCGGACCTGGCGCTGACCAGAGCCACCTATCAGCGTAAGATCCGCAGGAACTTGCTGCGCCCCGAGACCGATCCGGCACTGAAGCGCCTGTTACCCGAGGAGCCCTGGCTGACTCACTATCAGGGATTCGGTCAACAGGCCGCCATCCGGACGCTGCTAACGTCTGATAATAACTGTACATTGCTGGTGAATCTGCCCACCAGTTGCGGTAAAAGTCTGCTCACCCAACTCCAGGCGCTCAGCGCACCGACAAACACCCTCACGCTGGTGATCGTCCCCACCGTCGCCCTCGCAATTGAGCAGGCTGACGACATGCAAAAACTGCTTCGCGGCACCGACCAAGATCATGGTGGAAGTTATGCTTGGATCGGAGGACAAGATCAGCCCTCGCGTCAGGCAATTAAGGAAAGAATCAAAGCGGGGACACAGCGTGTGCTCTTCTGTTCCCCGGAATCCGTTCGCTCTTCTTTGGTTCCGGTGCTGTTTGAGCTTTCCAGACTGAATATGATTGGCGCGATCGTCATCGACGAAGCGCATTTGATCGATCAATGGGGCGCAGAGTTCCGCCCTGACTTTCAGCTGATTGCCCCTATGATTCGCTCACTGAAAGCCCTAGGAAAATGCCGTTTTCGTACGCTGCTACTTTCGGCGACTTACAGCAAAAGCACCCGGGACATTCTGGTCGAGCAGTTCCATGATGAAAACAGCGAACTGATTGAAGTGTCAGCTAATTTCCTACGCCCGGAGCCGGAATATTTTGTGCATCATGAGGCAAATGAAAACGCGCATCGTCAGCGGGTCGAACAGCTTCTGATGACCTTACCCCGCCCGCTGATTTTGTATTGCACTACCCGTACAGATGCGGAAATGTGGTCTGCCCGTCTGAACGAACTGGGCTACTGGCGAACCGGCATGTTCCACGGTCAAATTGACACAAACAATCGCAAGAAATTGATTTCAAAATGGAAAAATGACCAGCTCGATATCATGGTCGCTACCTCTGCCTTTGGGGTAGGGATGAATAAAAAGGAAATCCGCAGCATCATTCATGCTGCCATTCCGGAAAATATCGACCGCTATTACCAGGACTGCGGGCGTGCTGGGCGTGACGGCAGATCCTGCCAGGTGCATCTGGTATGGCATAAGGCGCAAATGAAAACGGCAAAATCGCTGGCCGTTGAGACGCTGATTGGCGTAGAAAAAGGTTTTGCCCGCTGGAAAGCAATGTTTGACGATCGTAAGAAAAGCCCGATCGCTGACTACATGATTTCACTGAACACCAAGCCCGTTCATATTGATCACCAAGGCGATAAAAACGAAGCCTGGAACCGTCGGACATTGCTGTTAATGCAAAGAGCCGGACTCATCAAACTGGTCTTTGCTGATCCGAAAATTCCTGACGACCTGCGAGATAATCTGGATGACAACAACACGCAACTGATTGAATGGTTCGAAAGCTACTATAACCACGTTCATATCCGTCACTGTGACGATGCGCATTATTCAGAAGCGCACTGGAACACCCATGTGGAGAAGATCCGCCAGTCCGAGTTGAATAACCGCCGGGCAGCCTTTACGGTAATGGAAATGTGGTTGGAGGATCCTGGCAAACCACTGTGTAAAATTCTGCAGAAATTCTATGAATATCAGAGCCATCCTCCCGAGTTAACCTGTGGAGGTTGTCCGGGATGTCGTCAGAAAGGGAAAGGAGCGTTTTCGCCCACCGTGGGCACAGATGTACAAATTTTACGCTCCGAGCCGAAGAAAAAAGCACTCTTCGTAGGTGCGGAAAAGAAAGTTTATTACAACGAAAATATGAAGTTACATTCGTTGTTGATGGAACTTCGTGTGACGTTGCGGTCGCTGATCACCTCTGGCGAATACGTGTTTATTCGTGCAGACAGGCCAGTGTTCCTGCAACTAGAGAACAACCTGGATTCGCTTTCGCATTTCTGGAGCGCACAGAAAATGACAGCACCTGCATCGGATGGACCAGAGATTGTGATCATCCCTAACACGGCCAATGCGTTCCCAGACCTACCCATGACGCGCTTTGAGCGAATTATTATTGCACCTGAGCATCTCGCCGATCCTCAGTTCCCACATCGAACATGGTGTGCAAGCGCCGCTAATGCGCTGTCGCTGGACACTTTTATCAGGCAACTACAACATGTCAATAATTAACAACGCAAACCCAGGAAGCGGCCTGATACTGCTTCCTTTGATTGAACGCGTTCTGCAAAGCGCACAGGAACCGTTGTCTCAGGACACGCTGCTCGCCCGCTATCGTCCTGATAACCTGCCCACTAACGATAACGCATGGGGAAAATTAAAAGAGAACCTGAGCTTCTGGTGCAATCTGGGACTCTGGCCGATGCTCGACGGAAAGATGTTACCGCTTGAAGCAGGTGTGCGTCCGTTGGCGCATCGGTTGCTTGCCTGTACGATTGATGCTTGTCGTGAAAACGGCGTTGCCAGTGGGAATGAATGCGAACCGCTGTGGCGGGTACTGAGTTGCCTGTTGAGCCTTCAGCAACACTCGCTCGGGGGCCTGGAACCTCTCTCCCCTACGATCATCACCAACAAAGTGCATAAATGGTTACCCGGCGAAACCATCAATACCAACACCGAAAAACTAGTGAGAGAATTTGGTCGTTTTCTCGGTTTTCTCGAGTTAATGCCGGACGGAAATTATGTCACCGATCCTACCCGGGCCATTCAATATTTTCTGCCGGAGATCTTTGACGATACGCGTACCCTTCCCGCCAAAATCTTTATGGCAAACATGGCGGAGGTCATGCCAATGATGGACGGGGGCCAGTTCAGAAACTCCGTTCATGACGTGATGCAGCAGGAAAAAGACTGGGTCGCGCCGGAAGGTGACAATATCTGCACCAGCACATCCGTTGCGCTGCAACGACTTGAAATCAGTAAGCGCATTATCCTCGCCATCGGCAGTGATGATAAAGACGCCTTATCACTCCACTTACCTGGCGGTAAAATTCGCCGGGTTAGCCAAATCACGCTAAGGGAGGATGCAGAATGAGCATGATGGAGTACTGGCCATCCAGGAAAAATATCGTCCAATGCATTCGCAATGAAGCAGAAGAATTAGAGGATCATGTGCTTCTGGCCGTGCATGAACCGATGCTACTGACCCGACGCGACGTCAATGAAAATCATAAAATATTACGTGACGAAGACCTGTTCCAGCAGTTACTTCATACGGAGCGCGCCATCCCACTGATTGGCCGCTCGGGGATGGGGAAATCACATCTGGTGCGCTGGTTAGACTGCCGGTTCAACATGTACCTGGCGGAAAACGACCAGAGCGAGCAATGGGAAATTGTCCGGATACCCAAAAACTCCAGTCTACGACAGGTGCTTTTACGCATCCTGAAAAACTTGACGGGGGAATTTTTCGACAACGCACGCATGCGCGTTAATGAAGTAACAGAACAGTATCCGGCGAAAGATCTGGCAGATCTACTGTTGACCATGATGGCCCATCAGTTGCAGGACATGCAAAAAGCGGTCATGGAAGAAGGTCAAACGCTGCTGGCACAAGGTAAAGACATTCCAGCAGACCGACTCGCCTATATGGAAGCCATCATTGAAGAGGTGGAAAACGGTATCTGTGATCTGATCACCGACCCCAACTTCAAACAGAATCTTCTGAAGCCGGGCCACTGTATTTTCAAACTTGCCAGTCGGATGAGTAGTGGTCTGGAAGAAGGAGAAGAAGATCATGATAAATATGAACTTCTTCCGGAAGATCTCTATTTTGTCTTTGAGCCTGACGATCTGTCCGCGCGTGCACGCCGCTATCTTAACCATTCTCAACTGCATGAGTCAGACCAAGTGGAGGCGCGTACCCGTGCAGCGCGCGTGCTCAATGAAGCCATGCATACCTCGCTGAAATCACTCTTCAAGCGCCTGTTCACCTTCAATGGAGGATCTTTTCAGGAGCTTTTTCAGGAAATCCGCAAGGAGTTTCTGCGACTTAATCGCCGTCTGGTGATTCTGGTAGAAGATATGGCGGCGATCTCCGCCATTGAAGATGTCCTGATCGACAGCCTGATCGAAGAAGCGGCACCTGGCGGCGTGCAAATTCTCTGCCCTGTCCACTCAGTGATTGCAGTCACCGACAATTATCCCGGCTATAAACGCCGCCAGGAAACGTTAATCACGCGTGCTGGCTACGAGTGGGTCATCGAGAACGTCGATAAAGACAATAACGAAGATCGTATTGTCTCGCTCTGTGGTCGCTATCTGAACGCCGCACGCTTTGGATCAGAGGAGTTAAAAAACAGTCCTGAGCAAGGTAAGCCCCAGTGGCCACCTGTCTGGCACAGTGATGAGATCCCCAATGCACTAGAAGATTTTGGTTATTCTGCCAATAAGAAATTCCCGCTCTTCCCGTATAACCGCAATGCCATTTTGGCATTGGCGGATAAGCATTGCCGCGACAGCAGCGGCGAGTTGATTTTTAACCCGCGTACAATCATTAACCGCATCCTGTTAGATATTCTGCGCGATTGCAGAATAGAAGCGGAAAAAACACAGTTCCCGCCAGCAAATTTCGCTGGAATTCATGCCGTTCCCGAGATCGAAGACAAGATTTCACAGATAGTTGTCAACCGGGTTGGCAGTTCGGTGACGCTTGCCGCCATCTGGGGATATGGCATTGATTCATTTGATGAACTACGCGAAAAACTGCCGGGCAGCGTTGCGAGTGCCTTTGGCCTCGATGAACTAGCAGCGCAACTGAATGGCAAAGGTCCCACCATGGAGTCGGCGGAACCAGCAACAAAGAACGCACACGAAACGGCGGGCAAAATAGGCAGTACGCCGGCGGGTAAAAAGATTGACAATCCGGAATTCAAACCGAAAGAAGAGGCAAAATACACTGCCAAATCCGAACTACCCTTTATCAGGGCGGTCCGTGCATGGGTGAATGACAATGTCATTCTGCCGCAGGATGTTGCCCGTGATTTGCGTGCGGCACTGAACGCCTGTTATGAAATTCATGCACAGCCAGAGTTGTTCGGTATGTCTTCTCGGCCACCGCTGAAAGAAGGTCGTTTTACGTTGATTTCACTGCCAAAAGCGGCGTCTGACCCCTCAAGCATTATTACGAACTTTTACTCTGAGCAGGACCTGACCGATCCTTCCCGACGGGTAGATGTGTATAACGCTGCGGTAGCCCTGTTACGTATCCAGTATTACGCCGGTTTAAAGCAAGGCTTTAATTATCCAGAGGCGCAGGAAGACTACACTCGCTATCAAAACTTCATCCAGTGGTGGGTGCCGCAGGCTACGGAAAGCGCCATTAATCACTTCCGGGCGCGTAACTTACAGGATGCGCTTAAAAAGCATCTGCAAAAAGCTCTGCTGCTTGGCCTGGTGACGGGTAAAGAAGAACCGGCGGAGATCGTCAATACCCTATGCCTCACCCAGAAAGGTGTCGGGAGAACCGAAGGGAAAAGTACCGGTCGAACGCTGACGACCTCTCCTTCCGAGATCTGTTTCAGAGGGATTGAGGCGACCCTGCATCCGCACGCCAGCGCCAGAGTCGCCGAAGCCAGGGCGCAGGCGCTCGTAGGATGGGATGATGCCAGAAAAGCGTGGCTTGAACAGGTTGCCATCACTGAGCAAGGCTCAGGCTTGGGCAGCAGTCGTGCGCTGGATGCCGATGTAATATATTCCTCGCTGAAAACAGTGTTAAAACAGCCGCTTGGTGCGGAAATTGAACGTGCGGCGCTCTCCGTCAAACAGGAACTTGCCAGCACGCTAAAAAATGTTCATCTCTTTGCCAACATTAAAGATAGCGACGATTTCCTCAGCCAACTGAACGACTGGCAGACGTTTATTGAGACTGTGCGGACCGAGCACTATCCCACAGGCAGCGCTCAGTACAAACCATCTTCGTGGCTGCTGGGTGAAATTGAAGCCCTCAGAACCGACGCCGAGGAGAGTCTGGCGACTTTAATTGCGTTACTTTCCATTGAAAAACAGAAAGATAGTTCGAAATTGTGGCTGGAGATCTGTCGACTTGACGGTGACTACGTTTCAAGAATCAGCAGCGTACTTGCGCAATGGCAACTGGTACAACCCAAGATCGCGTTCACACTCCAGCAGATGAACGCCAAAGGGGATATCCAGCAACTGACTCTTGCTCTGAATAAAGTGAATGACCGTCTGAAAACACTTGTGAGCGATATCATCGCCTCTGGAGCCGATCAATGACCACCTTGCGCCAACAACTGGCTGAAATGCAAAAAGAACTCGATCTTAGCGTTCAGGCTGGTAAGGCCTCACAAATCATCGATAAATGTAATCTGGTGTGCAGCAAAACTAACACCATTGCCGATAAGTTTGCATTGCTTAAACAGCAATATCCAGCCCAGCAACAACTCCCGCGGGGCATTGCGGTTACCTGGAATGACGAGCAGCGTAGCGAACTGATCGCTGCCGCGAACAGCGTCAAAAGTCTCAAGTTACAGTGGGGACGCTGGCTGAAAAACCAGTCGGTAAACAATCCCGGCGAGGAAGAAAACCTTGTAGATCAGGAAGAGTCGCCACAGAACTCTCTAGATGAGACGCTGGCCGCTTCAGAGGAACCTACCGCTTACGACATCATCCAGAATGATTCCTTGACCCATTGCGTCAGCCAACTCGGCACCCTACACAAGGACCTGAGCAAAGAACTAAAAGATGCCTGGGATGCATGGTTGGAAGAGTTACATCAGCAGGTTCATGTCGATGACAAGACACTGAATTTCCAAAAAAATGCGAACAAATTTGACGATATCGCCTCCGACTATGAGCGTCGACGTCAGGATTTCGAAAACTTAACGCAGTGCCAACCAGTTAGCGGTGAAAAGATTCACCAAATCAAAGCGCTCGCCGAAAAACTGTATTCCCTGCGCGGCATGATGAAAACAGACTGGCCTGACGTGGTGCAAGCATTTTTCAATAGCATTAATGGCCCGCAGAGTCTCCGCCCGACGTTAAGTGCCCTGACGCCCGAGGTGCTTGAGTGGTTAAGGGATGAAGAGATGCTGGATGAGTTCGTGATCACAAGGAAATAGTTTATGTCTACGGCTGATTTGTCCCACTTGCACCAGGCGCTGGACCTGCTCGAAGAGCGGGAAGCGGAACTGCTGGTCTGGGGGGATACGGATGGCGCATTTACCCATGCCGATATCATCTCACTCTTTACCCGGCACCTGCCCTACGAAGATGCAGAGTCGTTACTGGCAGAACTGCAGAATGCTGCCATGCTCTTCAGCGTCCCGACCAGCAAAGGGGGGACGCGCTACCGCACGCGTATGGCGGAATCGGTCTACCTGTTCCGCCACCAGCGTCAATGGTTCCGCGATCAACCGCTTCAGCGAGCCCGGACGCTTGTCGCCGACTACCGTTTCGTCCGTCGCCCGCGCAACTATCCGAAGCGGGAACTTCCGGCGCAAACGGTGCTGAGCAAATGGGTCGACGTCCCGTGGATGAACGAGATTAAACGCAAGGCGCTTTCCCGACTGATCGGCGACTTTTCCATTGCCGGCTTTCAGGAACGCTCAACCGAACGTATTTTGCGCGCCTGGCACTTTCATAGTCATCATGCTCACGCGAAAGAAGCCACCGGGACCATTGTCTGTGCCGGTACGGGGAGTGGTAAAACGCTGGCGTTCTATCTCCCGGCACTCACCTCGCTCCTCAATGATATTCAGCGCGACAACGCACAGCGGGTCAGGACGCTGGCACTGTATCCGCGTAAAGAACTGCTTAAAGATCAGTTCATGGAAACCTGGGGCAAATGTCGTAAACTCGACAGTCAGGCCCTAGCACTGGCAGGACGCAAGATCCGTATTGGTTCTTTTTTCGGTGACACCCCGTTCAACCATCAATACGCAACGAAAGATAAAGACAAGGATATGCCCTTTGATTTACTCCGTTGCACCACGCCGAAATGTCCGGGGCAAATGCACTGGAAAGCAGAAGATATCAAAGCGAAAAGAGAGATTCTTCGTTGTAGCCACTGCGATCACAGCGTAGACAGTGACGAAGTGATCCTAACCCGCGTCTCGCTGATGAAAAACCCGCCTGACATCCTGTTTACTACCACCGAAATGCTCAATCAGCACCTCGGGAATAACCAAACGAATCACCTATTTGGCGTTGGCATCGGCGTAACACCGCCGCCGGTAGTCCTGCTGGATGAAGTACACACCTATGTGGGGAATACCGGTGCGCAGACAGCCTATCTGCTGCGACGCTGGATGCAACTTGCACGCAGTCGCCCCCATTTTGTCGGGCTGTCGGCAACGCTAAGTGACGCCGAACGTTTCTTCGCCGATCTGGTAGGCGCGCATAAAAAACATGTGGCTCTTATCGAACCGAAGCTCCACGAAATGGAAGATGAAGGGGCTGAATATCTGCTGGCATTACGCGGTGATCCGGTCTCGCAAACCGCCCTGCTGTCTACTACTATCCAGACCAGCATGCTCGCCCGGCGTATTCTGGATACGAAAAGGAAAAAATCACGCGGGACATGGGGGCAAAAAACCTTCGTCTTCACCGACGATCTGGATATCAATAACCGACTTTATCATCAACTGTGTGACGCCGAAGGCTGGCGGTCACGTGGTCAAAACTTATACGTTGCGAAACCGCCGCTGGCCGCTCAGCGTCTGGAAACACCGCAAAACAGCCATACGCTGACTCTGGCAGGACAGAACTGGCGTATCGCGCAGGATATTGGTCACCCACTTGACGAAAATGACCGGGCCATCGTTGCCCGAACGTCCAGTCAGGACGTCGGGGTCGATCCTAGAGCGGAAGTGGTTATTGCAACCGCGTCGCTGGAGGTGGGCTTTAACGACCCCTCAGTTGGCATGGTTATTCAGCATAAAGCGCCACGTAACGTTGCCTCCTATTTGCAGCGTAAAGGGCGTGCCGGTCGTTCAAGAACTATGCGTCCGTGGATGGTCGCAGTCCTGTCCGAATTTGGCCGCGACCGCGTCGTTTATCAACGCTATGAAGAGCTCATTAATCCAGAGATAAAAGGACAGTCGTTGCCGATGGGCAACATTCATATCCAGAAAATGCAGGCGGCAATGGCGACACTTGACTGGCTGAGCATGAAGATCCCCGGAAGTAATATCTGGTCATTGCTGAATAAACCGCAGACAAAGCGAGAGTCTCTTGACCATCTTGATCGTATGTTCCACCTGATTACCGCCGTGATCGAACAACATGCGTGGCAGCAGGAGTTGGAAAAGTATCTGTTCTACGCGCTGCGCATCACTGACGAGCAACTTCAGCGTGTACTGTGGTCGCCGCCCCGTTCGATCATGATGGAGTTGCTGCCGACATTAAAACGACAACTCACCACCCAATGGTCGCGGATGGGCCAACCGGAGGCAGACCGTTCGACGGGACGTTCCCCGCTGCCGGCCTTTATTCCTTCAGCGCTATTCAGTGAACTCAATCTGCCGGAAATGGAGATCCATCTCGAGCGGAAGTTCAAGAAACGTGAACATTTGCCCTTTATTCAGGGTCTGAAAGAGTTTGCGCCGGGGCGCATTTCCAAGCGCTATGCCGTTTACTCCGACAATGAAGCAGACTGGCTTATCCCGAACAACTTTGTTCCGGCGATGAATTGCGTTTCGGATGTTGATTTTGAAATTGAGCAGGCTTTCGGCGATACCTGGCAGCCCGAGTGTATCATTGAGTATGAAGGTCAGCCCCCTATTAGGGTCATTCGCCCGATGCAGGTGCTTACGCGCGCGCTGCGATTCGAGCAAAATCTCACCGAGAAAAGCAACTCGCAACTGTACTGGCATACCCGGTTTAACCCAGACGATCAGGCCGATCCGCTCCCCATTCCTGCCGGCCCGTGGACGGACACCCTCCGCTCCATTACGTTCTTTACCCACCAGAACATGACACCTCTCGACGTCACGCGTTACGCCACCCACGCAACAGCCTCATTACGCAATAAAACCAAGCAACAGGCGCATGTGAACTTCAGGTGGGTCGACAATGGCGAGCCTGTCGGGGTTGGCGTGCGGCAGTGGGTGGATGGCGCCCGGCTCAGATTTACGCTGCCGCCCACTCTGCTGCAACGCCTCCGGCATGACCCGGCCATTCAGCGCGCACTGCGAACGCTCTATTTCCAGCATCGGATCAAACATGAACCACGCTTCGAATATGACACGTTCACCGCTGACTGGATCTACGAGTGCTACCTAGCGGCGGTTACGCGGGAATTGGCCACACAGTCGTCTCTGGCAGACTCTATCGCGGAATTAAAAACCCCGGACGGCCTACGTCGACTGACTGATATCGCGGACACACTCTTCCAGGCAGAGAATATCTTTGAAAATAGCGAGGATGGTGAAGACGACGCCGAAAGCCAGGAACTGCAGCAACATTTGCGCAACCTGTTTAAAGAGACCGACATTCAGGAAATGGTGGACAGGCACAGCGCGATCCTGACTCAGGATCTCAGTGATGATGTCGATTTTCAGGACTGGCTACAGCATCTGCTGACAACGACCCTTGCCGGAGCGGTCAAACAAACCAGCCACCTGTTGCTGCCGGATGTCGATGAACGCGGTCTGGTGGTGGATACCGAACTCAACGACGAAGTACTGGACATCTGGCTGACCGAATCAGAACCCGGCGGCTGTGGCATCATTACCCGTCTGGAAGACGTTTTTCATCAGGATCCGGTCTCCGTACTGAATCTGTTTATGCGTAGTTTTGCCGCCAGCGATTACGAGCAGATCGACTACGACCTGTTCGAAATGCTTTCGCGGCTCCCCTCTTCCAGCGAGCTCCAGGAGGCCTTAAATGCGATACGTAAGGCCAGCAGCCATCCGCAGCGCCGTGAGGCTAACGCCCACCTCAGAGCGCTGTTAAAGGCGCAGGGATTTGCACTCAGTCACAGTTTTATGTCGGTGCTGCACACACGGGTACTACGTCCGGGCAGCCAGGCATCACATGATGCGCAGATGCTTGCATATCTCAACGCATGGCGGGAACTGGAAGACAAAGCCGGATACGAAATCGCTCTGAATATTTTTGCCCATACCCAAGCGACGCAAGAACTGCCTGACGCCAGTGTGATTAAAGTTTTTGAGCGCTTTTGCAAAATTCAGGGAATGCTCTGGCAGCGCGGCAATGCCATCCGTCAGTCGGTTCTCAGCTATTACAATCCGTTTAAGTCCGGTAACAACCTGACTGAACGACTGCTGCTAAGCTCACTGTTTCAACAGACGGCGTGCAGCATCAGCATCAGCGAGAACGACTGGTTAGCGCAGTTACATCACGCCATTACCCAACACGGCTTTGCAGAACTGCATATCCCGCGCGAGGCCCGCCATCGTATTGTGGAAGTGATCTCTCTGGTGCAGGTGACCCCGATTGAGTACTTTGGTTTGCATCTTTATCCCCGCGAATCCGCCGTGGATTATCAGGGTGGCAATCTAGTGTTACGTATTGAACTGGCCGAAGCGCTGCTGTAAGGAACGCAGAAATGGAAGAACAACGACAAATTTTCCTACATGGCCCACTGGGCCAGCGACATTTGCGAGAAATTCTAAGCGCGCAGTTTAGTGGCTTGATCCTCTACCCAGAACCGATCTGGCTGATCTCACCGTGGATGAGCGACTTTGACGTGATTGATAACCGGGGCGGTCAGTGGAGTTTTCTTGATCCTTCATGGGGGGCCCGGATGGTCAGCTTCCAGGAATTGCTCGCCACCGCCGTCAACAATGGCTGTCCGCTACGCATCGTGACACGTGAAGACACGCGCAGCGTGGTCTTTATCGAGCGACTGTTGACGCGCTTATCGCCCGATCACGACATGCAATACCTATATCACGAGAACCTGCACGCCAAGGGGTTGCTGACCAAACATTTCTTTCTGAAAGGATCCATGAATTACACCTGGAGCGGCGCAAACCTGAACGATGAGCATCTGCTGTTTTCAACTAATAATACGGTGATTTCAGATGCGTTGATTGAATTTAGCGGCCAGTACACCTTTGGAGACACCCATGACTGATACTCCTCAATGGGTGCGTGACTTCTTTGGCAACGGAAATTTACTGAAGCTGGACAGGTTGCTAGAAAACGTTGAAAACGCCTACCCTGCGGACTTAAAAACCGTCTTACTGCCGCTCTACGAGAGCGCGACTGACGCTCAGTGGCCGATCATTCTGCCCTGGTGCGATGCTCATCGCTGGGTATTTTTTGCCGCGGCAGAAACGGATCGCACCACGCTGGAGCTCAGCAATGTGTTGAATGCCAGGCTGGGGTCTGCCGATGTTATTGCCGATAGAAGGGTGACTTTCGTCCCCGCACAGGGAGCGACATCGCTGTCTGAAACGGCTCTGCTGACGCACTGTCCGGCCGGATTTATCCGGATCGAATTACTGCCCACAAAGCAGAAAGATAAACCAGCAAAAGAGCGGGTCTTCGCCGCGCTCAAAGACGTTATCGCCCTGTTTCGTGATAGGCCATCAATCGTACGCACGGTCAAACGTCCCTTTGGGCGGATCTTGAGTGATTTCATTCTGGCGAATAGCCAAAAAGACGAAGCCACAAGCGACGCTTTACTACAGGAACTGAAGAACAACGGCGCGCTTTCGCGACGCAACCTTATGCTGCTTGAACTCCAGCAGGCGGGTAAGTTAGAGAAGTGGGACACGCTGCTGAATCACGATTCGCTTGCTGATTTGGTTCGGGGACGCATTCCCACAACTCTGATGCGGATGCTGCTGAAAGCATACCAGCAGCGCTTTTTTACACCCGACATCCACGGGTATCCGCAGGCCTCCCCGGCGGATCTTCGCCCGCAATGTCTGGCGCTACACCCTCTGTTTACGCAGATGCCTTTTTTATCCCAGGATGAGGCTGACTTTGCGGCGTGGAAAACCTGGGCCACCGGCGTGATGCTTATTGGCGAAGTCGACCTGCTCAACGCGTTACCAGAACGCCTAAAAACCGACTGGTTGAGTGGATTGCACACCTGGGCCAGTCGGCCGTTCTACGTTGTGAGTCCGTCAGCAGCGACAGCGACGGCGTCGCTCCCGGATACGCTGCAACAGCTTGCCGCATATCTGCAAACCTCCCTGACCGCAACGCAAGAGGAGATTACCGGCTACGCACAAACGCTCCACACGCTTGATCAGCAGTTGATAGAGCAGGCGATGGCGGTACCACTGCTGAAAACACTCATCGAGGAGATCCGCCATCTGACCAATCCGCAAATCGTGGGCTGGGATATCTGTTTCTCCCGACTATGTCAGTCAGAAGTCGACAGCAACAGCCTGGTGCAACTGGTCGCGCTGGAAAGTGAAAACTGGCCCGCCGACTCGTTCCATGAAGCGACGATGCTCCAGTTACTATCAAGTCAGGTTCCACCAGACGCGTTCCCGATCCTGCGTAACGTGATGCCTGCCTTTATTGAATGGCTTGAACGTCATCAGTTCAGTCTGAGTAGTACGACGTGGCTAAAGTGGCTGGATGTTCTTGCGATGGAACAAAGCGTCAGTCAGGCGGATATCAAGCTGGCCACAATGGTGACGGACCGCTTCCTACAAGGCTCTGTTAGCCAGGAAGCGTATCAACAGTCCGGTGCCATGCTGGAACTGATCGTCGAACGCGCCAGTTCATTCCGCAACCTGCCAGCGCTGGGCGAGTTGATCGAACTCTTCCTTGATGCTCCGGTGCAGGATCGGGCGACGCTCACCTCGCTGTGGCTCAGCGTTCAGTCTTTTGTGAGCGGAATATGGGCGCGATTAGATCCGACTACTCGTACAGTGATGCGCAACTTGGCGACTGACGTGCTAGGGGAAGGTGCAGAGCGCGTATTTCCGGCTGAGCAGGATAGCTGTACGGCAGATGCAGAAGATGAATTGCCGGACTTATCCGGAGCCAGAGTGGCGATTTATAGCCTGACAGAAGGCGCGGTAAGACGCGCGAAACGGATGCTGGAAACGCTGTTCCCCGGGATCAGAGTGGAGATCAGCCATGCGCACACTGCAACCGACAAGTTGATTAATCAAGCAAAACAGGCTGATTACTTCATCTTTTCTGCAGGCAGCGCCACTCATCAGGCCTTTTACGCGGTCTCAGCACAGCGCAGAGATTTAATCTACCCTACAGGTAAAGGTGCCGGGTCAATGCTGAACGCGTTTATTGCGCACGTTCAGCAGGTCTCTGCAGTAGTGGCATAAAAAAAGGGGCAAATGCCCCTTTTTTATATATTGGCGTTCGCTGCTTTGATATAACTTGTGACCAGATAATCCGTCACTAATGAGATATCTTTCGACAGGTTCTGCAGTTCATTCCATTTACGGACGATAGGCTGACCATCAATATCCGTACCGAAGTTCCACGCGCCACTACTCCATGCACAAAGCGACTTGATGCGATTTAACTCTTCGACAAAACGAGTATAGGAAGGGATCTCAGTCCAGCCAGGTTCACCTTTATAGTCCTGATGCACCTGATCAATTTCATCCATCAGGCTACCCAGTGCAAGAATACCGACGCCGTGTAATAGACGGGAATAGCGCGGCTTTTTGTCCCAGTCATCGGTAAACACGGTTTCCACCGCCGACCAGAAGTTATTCAGCAGTTTCACCATCTTCCCTTCATCCCCCAACCCTGTCGCAGGGTCACGGAAGCGATACAATGCTCCCTCACGAAGACTAGCATCGATCATTTTGATCATCGAGTTGTCAGCAATAACCCCATCAGGATTGGTTGCCGTTTTGATGCGCCCCGCAAGTGGACCTTCCCCGAAGTTCAGTCGTTGAGTCAGCAGCGAAGGAAACTTACGCATTTGCAGATCGGATGGCAAACGACCGTGGGTATGCGGTGCCAGTTCGTATAACAACGTTTTGGGCAGCGGTTTTGTGGAGTTAACCAGCATAAACTGCTCGCGTTGTTCTTCTGCATCATTAGCGATAAATGCAGAGACCGGCATCATAAACGAGTCGATTTCCGCATCCCGCAAAGCAGCAGTACGTTGTTGACCATCCACAATAAACCCTGGCTTCTCAAAATCCTTATCTTCGGAGAAAGGTATCACCAGATGCCCCATGTCGCCATTATCTGTAAGCGGTTCAAAACGCACACGCTTATCAAAAGCGATAATCACCGGGTTTGGTATCATCGGGTTTTTACTCTCAATATAGCGCTGAATTTCGCGAATATGGTTACGTACTTCTGGACGCTGATAACCAACCAAATTCTCTTCACCGCGACGAATTCGCGAAATCGCTGCAATTTTGCTGATCTGTTTACCTTCTATCGCAAGGCTATAGAGTTGCCTCTCCTCACCCTGTCGGATTCGCAGGGCGGGAACACGATATTCACTCATGGCAGTTCCTCTGAGCGTAATGACAATGTGTGCTGTAAACGGTTGTACAACACCTGAATATTATGGAAACCGCGGCGACGGTTACGTTCTGCTCCGCGGAAAATGATGACGTTGATACCGATGGCCTGGCAAATATTGCACTGGCATTGTTTCCAAGGACGTTCTCCCAGCGTACGCTCATAATCCGCACGGATTTTATCGGCCTCTTTTTCACCCGAATGGAGGCGTTCATATGCCAGGACTGCATCAAGAGTTTTCTCAAGGGACAAAGCCCCTTTATCATATTCAAACAGGGCAGTCATGGCATCCTTTTCCAGATGTCGTGCAATATCCTGATCAATCACGCCAGATTTTATTTTGCGACTCAAGCTTGGATTCGCATCAAACTGAGGGACACGCACAGCGGTATAGGCCGGGCCATCAGGCGTATGATAGTTGTTTTTCCGATCTTTGAAGGCTTGCTGCAGCGGTGTTGTTGAGTCAATACTGGTCACACCAAACTTGATAAAGTCGGCGAAACTCTCTGGACGGGCAATGCCAAGCAAGTGAACACGTGTATCACTTTTCAGCAGCGGTTTAATCTCTTCGAGAGTCTCAAGGATCTGCGCCGTTTTCAACGGCACCATCCCCCCCATGGTGATATTTCTGTATCCCATGGCCAGCAGGGCCTCTACAGACTGACGATAGGAAGTTTTGCTCCATCCATGTGCAACGCCAAAGGGAGTAAAACAGGACTTTTGAGACTTGTTTAAAAACTCTTGAGCCAAGGTCAGAGTGATATCTTGGCGTCGGCGACATTCAGCCAATACTTCGCCACTGAATACTTCACCTGGCTTCTCATAGCCAAAGACAATGTGATCGAGAGAAACGCCATGGTTAAAGCGGGAAGTTTCGTAGAACTCAATCACCTCTTCCACACGGTATGGGGGGACGTCCTGGTTAACATAGGTGAAGGCTCCGCAATCACCCATGGTTTCCATATTTTCCGGAAGACGGAAAAAGTGCTTCATTCCATTACGGAAATAACGCAAACGCTGGGCACGGGTATATTTGCTCTCACCGCCACCAAGACCATCTACTACAGCTTTAGAAACCAGCATACCATCATAAGGATGAGGAAAAACCTCATGCGGATAATGATCGTCACGTTGACGCACGCGATGTTCGTTACGCGTTTCGCGGAAGAAGTCAAAACTGGGATCGATAAAATCCTGACTATCAGGGAAAAAATACTTTAGCTTCGACAACTTACTCTCCTGTGACGCCACTGCTAAGCCTCAAAAAACGGGGGATTCTACCATGAAACCCAGGCAAGTAGCATTAAGGTTTAGCCTCTCTAAGGGCCTTAAACTCAGCCCGAAAACGTTTTTCCTCAAATGAATTTCCCGAGTCACGAAATTCACGCAACGCATGTGTTGCACTGATACCAGGATTTTGTTCCATAAGCTTTAAAATGAATGACTTAACTTCCTCCGGGCTACGACGAATTCCTTTTTTCACTTCACGCTCAGGTAACTCCTTGAGTTCTTCTATTAACTTTTGAGATAGCTCATTTAAATCATTGAGTTGTTTTGACGTAAATTCGTTCACAATGTATTTTGCCACACTGATATTAAGCATAAGCATATTGCATCTCAACCACTGAGCTATATTTTGGTTGGTTTTGAAAAGGTATGCATTCAGCCTACTATTGATTTTTTTGGAAGTTATAATAAGCAGTTGTTTTTTTGCATCAACCAAATATTCAAGACCATTAATGATATCCAGTTCAATCGCATTAATATAATCTGGGGAACCACAGATTATATAATATTCTTTTTTTCTTTTTTTCATTAACTCTACAATAGATGTAGGATGCTTAGATTTAAAAATAGATCTATTGGTTATTTCTTTCCACCATGTTCTATGAAAACTTTTTCCTGCATATTCTTGAGAATACAATGGTATTGATTCGTCATATCCAACAGCAAAGGTCGCTTTATAAGGTACAACATTGTCTTTGTAGTGAAGGAGGCCTAAGCCAGCAGAAAGAACCCATAAATCAATAGGATAATCATCTAAGATGGCTTTAGCTGTCGCCCAATGTCCACCTTTATAAAGATCCTTTGCACATACAGTTGCAGAGGTAGAAATAGCTTCATTCAGAGCATTGCACCAAGAATTCACGAGCACATTTGAAGGTGTTCGGCCTGATGAAAATTGACTCAGACTCAATATATCCCTACTACCGTAGTGTTTGCCGTTTGTACATGTTGTTATTAAGTTAATGTTGCTCACAATCGCCCCCCAGAATCGTGTTACACAAGCTACAGGAGAAAAAAGGGGATGACAAGAACGGAGTTATCAGTCCCTGAAAAAATTTTCAGGGACTGATGTTAGTGAGGAATATACTCGAAATACTCATCTTGAGAATGAGAACATTTTTGGCATCGCCTCAGAATGCCTTTTTCCTCAAGAGAGAGACAAAAATTTCGACATGACTCAAGAAGAATGTCGGGGCTTTCATTTTTATTCTTAGAAATCAAAGCTCTAGCTAGAGTGTCGTAACTAAAACCTCCCGTTGAGTGCGATACAATACTCATCGCAAGTTGAGTATCGAAAGTTTTCATAGTGCACCTCTGAATCGCCAGAACAATACAGTTATAAAAAAGTATGGGTTATAGTTCAAGCTGGCTTTTCAAATTCACGCATAGCAAGCGTCAGGAATTAGATTATTTACCAAAGTCATAAGGACTAACTTCCTTTTCCCGATTCGCATCCAAAAAATCAGCCCACCACTGCAGCATCAGTCTGCGCTCATCCAGATGCTCGGCCTTATGAATATAAGCCGCACGTACAGAGTTACGCTCCATATGGCTCATCTGCCGTTCAACCGCATCCCTCGACCACAATCCCGATTCTATCAATGAACTACAGGCCATTGTTCTGAAACCATGTCCACAAACCTCTACCTTCGTGTCATAACCCATAACGCGCAGCGCCTTGTTCACCGTGTTCTCACTCATCGGTTTACGATGGTCGTGATCGCCAATGAAAACAAAATCGCGCTCGCCACTAAGTTTGTGTACCTGTTTAAGGATTGCTAACGCCTGACGAGATAACGGCACCAAATGAGGCGTACGCATTTTTGAACCACGCTGGGAGTGCTTCACCCCTTCAATAGCTTCTCGCTCTGCTGGGATCGTCCACATCGATGTTTCAAAATCGATCTCAGACCAACGAGCAAAACGCAGTTCACTTGAACGAATAAATACAAGGAGGGTTAGCTCAACGGCAAGGCGGGTCAAAGGTCTACCCGTATAGCTGTCAATGCGCTGAAGCAGTTCGGGGGTACGTTTCAACTCCAATGCAGGTCTATGCTGCCTGTTACTTGAAGCAACAGCACCAACCATTTCCTGTGCGGGATT
This sequence comes from Klebsiella sp. PK01, assembly GCF_057624675.1. Classification (NCBI taxonomy): domain Bacteria; kingdom Pseudomonadati; phylum Pseudomonadota; class Gammaproteobacteria; order Enterobacterales; family Enterobacteriaceae; genus Klebsiella; species Klebsiella sp. PK01. The sequence goes on along the minus strand of NZ_JBYEZM010000006.1, from coordinate 296,219 downwards.
GTAATCAAGTAAACCACTCAGAACGGCATATCTCATAATTGCAGTAGTGCGCTGCTGTAGACAGGATGCCACCTCAAGTCGCCCCGACAACTCTACCGCTTTGATTGGGACTAGCAGGTCTCTAGTTTTAAGATCAGCAATATTTCGCTTACCTATGGCAGGGAAGAGATTATCCTCCAGACTTTTCAGTACTCGTCGGCTATGTTCTTCCGACCACTTTTTATTTGTGGCATGCCACTCAATAGCAAGTTGTTCGAAAGTACGTGCTTCTTCCTGCTCAACCTTATCATTTTTCTTTTTATCTCCCGGATCGATGCTGTTTGCCAAAAGCTTACGAGCCTCATCACGACGAGCCCTTGCATCAGCGAGTGACACATCAGGATAAACACCCAGAGCCAGCATCTTTTGCTTTCCGCCAAATCGGTATTGCAAACGCCAGTATTTAGAACCATTGGGATGGACGAGAAGATGCATACCGTTGCCATCAGTCAGCTTTTATTGCTTATCCGTTGGCTTGGCTGTTCTGACTTTGATATCTGTTAGAGCCATGCTTATCCCCTCCCTGTTGGTACAAGCATTATCGAACCGGAAATACCATCATCTGTACCAACATCTGTTGGTAGATGTACGTTGAAGTAGGTTGACCTTGAGAGAGTTAATATAGCGGGAATAATGGGTAAATACTGGATTTCAGGCACAAAAAAAGACGTCCGTTGACGTCTATTGATGTTCCGATGGTGCCGAAGGCCGGACTCGAACCGGCACGTATTTCTACGGTTGATTTTGAATCAACTGCGTCTACCGATTTCGCCACTTCGGCACTGAAGGGATACGGAAAACGTTTTGGATTATACCTGTCGATAGCCGCCATGCAAGCGACAGCATGCATCAGTAGTGCTAAGTGTTGAAAAAAACAGCGTAATCCCACAAACGCGCGGTGCGGCGTCACATTTTTCAGCCATCAATGCGCAACAAACCAGCTTCCTGACCTTAACTTCCCTGCCCCTACGACCAACACATCACCAATTCCGCGCCAATTTTTCTCAAATCCATCTCACATTACACTCTCATCGCGCCAACGTTTTATCGCCGCCAACCATAAGCATTTACGCTTCCTCAAACACTCAATATAAGATTCCAGAATAATTAATGTAGTTGATTTATATATTCCATAAAAAACTATCCCATCGCTTTTTCTTATTACCGCAATCCTTAAGAACTTATTAATTACGTCAATATTTTTATAACTTTACATTAATGAAAAGTTTTGTGTTCGTTCTTTATTCCAGGATTTTCCTCAGGCGTGAAAGTTCCGGTAAATACTATTTTTACTAGTCGCTGTACGAGTCTCGATGGACATCTTCACTCGGTGAATAAAATCAGGAGAAAGACTGTGACTACCTTAAAACCTTTACTGGCGCGTAACCGCAGCTGGGCGCTGCAGAAGTGCCAGCATGACCCGGAATATTTTGAAAAACTGGTAGCCGGCCAGCGGCCGCATTCGCTGTGGATAGGCTGCTCCGATAGCCGCGTTCCCGCCGAAGTACTCACCGGCAGCCATCCCGGCGAACTCTTCGTCCACCGTAATATCGCTAACATGATTGACCCCGCCGACGACAACTTTATGAGCGTACTGCAATATGCCCTCCACTATCTCGAGGTCGAACGGGTGGTGCTCTGCGGCCACTACGGCTGCGGCGGCGTGCAGGCGGCGCTGTCGTTGCCGGAGATGCCGCTGGCCCGCGAGTCCTCGGCGCTGGCCCGCCGCATCGGCTCGCTGCGCGATACCCTGCAGGGTGATATCGCTGCTCTGACGCTCACTGACCCTGACGCCGATGCGGCCGCGGCGCTCAATGCCCTGGTGGAGGCCAACGTTCGCGCCCAGTTCAGCCGCCTGCTTGACTGTGACCCCGTACAGACGCTGCTCGCCAGCGGACGGCCGCTCAGCCTGCACGGCTGCGTCTACGATCTGGCATCCGGCCATCTGACCACTCTCGTCGAACACCTCTCACCTCAGGAGCATGCCCCATGAATACTCTTCGTCAGGACTCTCTCGCAGGCATTGTCGTCTTCCTTGTCGCCCTGCCGCTGTGCCTCGGCATCGCCCAGGCCAGCGGCTTACCGCCCTTTGTCGGTCTGCTGACCGGTATCATCGGCGGCCTGCTCGTCACCGCCCTCAGCCCCTCCCGCTTCGCCGTCAGCGGCCCCGCCGCCGGACTGGTCACCATCGTCGTCGCCGCCATTGAATCCCTGGGTTCCTTCTCCATCTTCCTGATGGCGCTGGTGCTGGCCGGCGTACTGCAGCTGCTGTTTGGCATTCTGCGGGCCGGGCGCTTTATCTCGCTGGTTCCCGTCAGCGTCATCAAAGGTATGCTGGCGGCGATCGGCATCCTGCTGATTATGCAGCAGATCCCCGTCGCGCTTGGCAGCGCAGAAGAGACCGGGCTCGCCGATATCGTGCAGGGTAACGCCACCTTCTCCCTCAGCGCTATCGCCGTCGCCCTGGGCGGCCTGCTGGTGCTATGGCTGTGGGGTTCGCCGCTTATCCGCCGGGTGAAGAGCCTGCGCTGGATCCCCGGCCCGCTGATCGCGGTCCTGCTCGGTTGTGCCACCACCGTATTAATGACCCAGGCCGCGCCACAACAGCTTGCCTCCCTGCCGCGCATTACCCTGCCGGAGTTCGGTAGCCTCGGCGACCTGCTGGGCGAGCTGGAGTCTCCTGCGTGGAGCGCGTGGCGTAATCCTTCGGTGTGGGTGGTGGCGCTAACCCTCGCGCTGGTCGCCAGCCTCGAAACCCTGCTCAGCCAGGAGGCGCTGAAAAAACTGCGTCCGCAAAATCCGCCGCCTTCGCCGAACCGCGAAATGGTCGCCCAGGGCGTCGGCAACCTGCTCTCCGGCGTACTCGGGGCGATGCCGATCACCGCGGTCATCGTCCGTAGCTCGGTCAACGTCAGCAACGGCGCACAGAGCAAACTGTCGATCTTTATCCACGGCGTGCTGCTACTGATCTGCGGACTGTGGTTTAGCGGCCTGCTGACGTTAATCCCGCTCGCCAGCCTCGCCGCCGTGCTGCTGTATACCGGCTATAAGCTGGCGACGCCGCGGCTGTTCATTGAACAGTTCCGCCAGGGCGCCGCGCAGTACGTCCCCTTTCTTGCCACCATTGGCGGGATTATCGGCTTCGGCATGCTGGCGGGGATCGGGATTGGCCTCGCCACCCAGGTGGCGTTCAGCATCTGGCGTAGCCATCGCCATTCGCTGCAGCTGGCGCGCTACGACGACCACTACGTGCTGCGCATCCAGCAGAACCTGACCTTTTTACACAATCCGCATCTGCTGGCGCTGCTGGCGAAAATTCCGGAAAAGAGCGTGGTGATCGTCGAGCACGATAACGTCGGCTATCTTGACCCGGATGTGCAGGCGGTGCTGGATGATTTTGCCGAGAGCGCGCCGCAGCGCGGTATCCGCCTCAATCAGTGGCCGCTTGCCAGCCGCTGACCGTCTCCCGGGCGGCTGGTCCGCCCGGTTATCCACCCCTCCTAATGCCAAGCGACGCCTGTTGCCATGCTCTACACTTTCTTCGTTACTACGCCAACCCCAAGGAAACAAACATGAGCATCATTAAAAGTTACGCCGCCAAAGAAGCGGGCGCCGATCTGTCGCTGTGGGAGTACGATGCCGGCGAACTGTTGCCGGAAGATGTTGAAGTCGAGGTAGAGTACTGCGGGATTTGTCATTCGGACCTGTCGATGATCGACAACGAATGGGGCATGTCGAGCTACCCGCTGGTCGCCGGTCACGAAGTGATTGGCCGGGTGGCGGCGCTGGGCAGCGCGGCGCAGGATAAAGGGCTGAAGATTGGTCAGAAGGTCGGGATCGGCTGGACGGCGCGCAGCTGCGGCCACTGCGACGCCTGTATCAGCGGCAACCAGATCAACTGCCTGGAAGGCTCTGTGCCGACCATTATGAACCGCGGCGGCTTCGCCGATAAGCTGCGCGCCGACTGGCAATGGGTGATCCCGCTGCCAGAGAGCATCGATCTGGCTTCCGCCGGCCCGATGCTGTGCGGCGGCATCACCGTCTTCAAACCGCTGCTGACCCACCACGTGACCGCCACCAGCCGCGTCGGCGTGATTGGTATCGGCGGCCTCGGCCATATCGCGATTAAACTGCTGCGGGCGATGGGAGCGGAAGTGACCGCTTTCAGTTCCAACCCGGCGAAAGAGCAGGAAGTGCTGGCAATGGGCGCCGATCGCGTAGTGAACAGCCGCGATCCGCAGGCGTTAACCGCGCTGGCCGGTCAGTTCGATCTGATCATCAACACCGTGGCGGTGGACCTTGACTGGCAGCCGTATTTCGAGGCGCTGGCCTACGGCGGCAACTTCCACACCGTCGGCGCGGTAATGAAGCCATTCCCGGTTCCGGCCTTTACCCTTATCGGCGGCGACCGCAGCATCTCCGGCTCGGCGACCGGTAACCCGTCCGAACTGCGTAAGCTGATGAAATTCGCCGGGCGTAGCAAAGTGGCGCCAACCACCGAACTGTTCCCGATGTCGCAAATTAACGAAGCGCTGAAACACGTGCGCGAAGGTAAAGCCCGCTATCGCGCGGTACTAAAAGCCGACTTCTGATTGGTATTTACCGCCGGGCGTCCCATGCGCCCGGCGCTTTTCTTCTTGCTTCATCAAACCGTCATCTCCCCGCCATTCCCCTGTAGTCATCGCTTCCCACAATCCGGGCTTCCATAAACGCCTGAACGAGACGCCCGTCACCATGAATAAGCGCTGGCTCCCCTGGCTGATACTGTCGCCTTCCCTGTTGTTTTTACTGCTGTTTACCTGGTTTCCGCTTGGCCGTTCGGTCTATGACAGCCTGTTTGATACCCGCATGGCCAGCGATGGCGCACAGTACGTCGGGCTGGATAACTTCGCCCGCCTGTTTGCCGACGGCGTTTTCTGGCAATCGCTGGTCAATAATCTGCTCTATATCCTGCTGACGGTGGTACCCGGCGTGACGCTCGCCCTGCTGCTGGCGGTGGCGCTGAGCGAGAATCACCGCGTCAACCGCTGGCTGCGCACCGCCTTTTTCTTCCCGATGATTATCCCGATGGTCAGCGCCGCCGCGCTGTGGCTGTTTATTTTTATGCCCGGCCTCGGCCTGCTCGATCACTATCTGGCGAAGCTATTTGGCCCTCAGAACAACAACTGGCTGGGGCGCAGCAACAGCGCGCTGCTGGCGCTGGCGCTGATTGGCGTGTGGAAGTTCGCCGGTTATTACATGCTGTTTTTCCTCGCCGGGCTGCAGAGTATTCCGGCCTCGACGCGGGAAGCAGCGCTGATGGAAGGGGCCAGCCGCACCCAGGTGTTTTTTAAGGTGACGCTGCCGCTGCTGCGCCCGACGCTGAGCTTTGTTATCACCACCGCGCTGATTTACTCCATTACCCAAATTGATCACGTCGCGGTGATGACGCGCGGCGGGCCGGATAACGCCACGACCGTGCTGCTCTATTACATCCAGAATCTCGCCTGGGATACCCACGACCTCGGCAAAGCCTCCGCCGCCACCTTCCTGACGCTGGCCGGGCTGTTTGCCTTCTCGCTGATTAACCTGAAATTGCTGGAAAAAGGAGCCCACTATGAGCGCTGAAATCTCGCCGCTGATGGTCCGCTCGCCCACCGCTGCGCGTCCGCTGTGGTTGCGCCTGCGTCGCTCACAGCCCTTTACCCTGACGGTAATCATGTGCTGCCTGGCGCTGCTATGGGTGAGCCCGTTTATCTGGATGCTGGCGACCTCGTTCAGCGCCACCACCTTCGGCGAAGATATGGCCTCATTGCTGCCCCGTCTGCCGCTGACTCTCGATAACTTCCGTGACGCCTGGGACAGCGCCGACTGGCTGAGCCTGTACGCCAACACCCTTATCTTTACCTTCGGCACTTTCTTCGCGCAGCTACTCACCATCACCACCGCCGGCTACGTCTTCGCCTGCCACGAATTTCGCGGCAAGAAAACGCTATTTCTGCTGTTCCTCGTCCAGTTGATGATCATGCCGGTGGTGATGATGGTGCCGAACATGCTGACCCTGACAACCTTCGGCCTGCTTAACACCCTGACCGGCGTGATGATGCCTTACTTTACCTCGGCGTTCGGCGTGTTTCTGATGCGCCAGGCGTTCCTCGCCATCCCGAAAGAGCTGGAAGAGGCGGCGCTGATGGAGGGCTGCCGCTGGTGGCAGGTGCTATTCCGCGTACTGCTGCCGATGTCCTGGCCGTCGGTGCTGGCCTTCGCCACCGTCAGCATTACCTACCACTGGAACGAGTACCTGTGGCCGCTGATGATGCTCAACGATCCCGATAAGCAGGTGCTGACCGTCGGGCTGGTCTCTTTCGCCATGGGCGCTGAATCCGGCGGCCAGTGGGGCACCATCGGCGCCGGGACGCTGATGGTCTGCCTGCCGCTGATGCTGGCGTTCATCCTTTTCCAGAAACAGTTCCTGCGAAGCTTCGGCTTCTCCGGGATCAAATAAGGAGTTATTCATGCTGTTAGCGCACATTTCCGATACCCATTTCCGCAGCCGCGGCGAAAAGCTGTACGGTTTTATCGACGTCAATGCCGCCAATGCTGATGTGGTTTCTCAACTTAACGCGCTGCGCGAACGCCCGGATGCGGTGGTGGTGAGCGGCGATATCGTCAACTGCGGCCGCCCGGAGGAGTATCAGGTCGCCCGCCAGATCCTCGGCAGCCTGAATTATCCGCTGTATCCGATCCCCGGCAACCACGATGATAAAGCGCTGTTTCTGGAGTACCTGCAGCCGCTGTGCCCGCTGCTCGGCAACGATGCCAATAATATGCGCTATGCGGTTGACGACTTCGCTACCCGCCTGCTGTTTATCGACTCCAGCCGCGCCGGCACTTCAAAAGGCTGGCTGACCGACGAGACCATCAACTGGCTGGAGGCGCAGCTGTTCGACGGCGGCGACAAACCGGCAACGATCTTTATGCACCACCCGCCGCTGCCGCTGGGCAACGCGCAGATGGACCCGATTGCCTGCGAAAACGGCCACCGTCTGCTGGCGCTGGTGGAACGTTTCCCGTCGCTGACGCGCATCTTCTGCGGCCATAACCATAGCCTGACCATGACCCAGTATCGCCAGGCGCTGATCTCCACCATCCCCGGCACCGTCCATCAGGTACCGTACTGCCACGAAGACACTCGGCCGTATTACGATCTCTCGCCGGCTTCGTGCCTGATGCACCGCCAGGTCGGCGAACAGTGGGTGAGCTACCAGCACTCGCTGGCCCACTACGCCGGGCCGTGGCTGTACGACGAAAACATCAGTTGTCCAACGGAAGAGCGCTAACCGCCATGCTCAGTCTGCAAAACATCAGTAAACATTTCGACGGTAAACCGGCGCTCAGCGCGCTGTCGCTTGATATCCACGAAGGCGAATTCGTGGTGCTGGTCGGCCCGTCGGGCTGTGGTAAAAGCACCCTACTGCGCCTGCTTGCCGGGTTGGAGCAGGTCAGCGAAGGCGAAATCTGGCTGCATGATGAGAACATCACCGACACCACGCCGCGCGAACGCAATTTTGCGATGATCTTCCAGAACTATGCGCTGTTTCCACATCTCTCTGTGCGCGACAACATCACCTTCGGCATGAAGGTACGCAAGGAAGAGAAAAGCGGCTGGCAGCCGCGGGTAGATAAAGTCGCGCAGATGCTGCAACTAGAGGCACTGCTCGATCGCAAACCGGCGAAGCTCTCCGGCGGCCAACGGCAGCGGGTAGCGATGGCGCGGGCGATCGTGCGTAATCCGCGGCTGTTCTTAATGGATGAACCGCTGTCCAACCTCGACGCCCGCCTGCGCAGCGAAGTCCGCGACAGCATTATGGACCTCCACCAGCAGTTGAAAACCAGTACCGTCTACGTCACCCACGATCAGACCGAGGCCATGTCGATGGCCGACCGCATCGTGGTGATGAACGGCGGCCACGTGCAGCAGGTAGGACGGCCAGAATATCTGTATGCCAACCCAGCCAATCTGTTCGTGGCCGGATTTATCGGTTCGCCAGCGATGAACCTGCTATCGCTCCCCTGCGTTGACGGCAACGTTCAGCTTGGCGAACTACGCCATCCGCTACCGCCGTACTACCGCAGCCAGACCCGCGTCTGGCTGGGCATTCGCCCGGAACATATTACCGACCGCGTGGAGCAAGGCCATCTGCGCCTGCCGGGCACCGTCCTGCAACGAGAACTGATGGGAGCCGATTATCTGCTCCACGTCAGCACGCCGATCGGCACCCTGCGCTTTAGCCGCCGCCACCGCGGCACGGTACCTGAAAAAGGCGAATCGCTGATCCTCGGCTTCTCGCCTGCCGATGTGCATCTTTTTCATGCTGAGACCCAGCATAATTTACTGATGGAGACAGACCATGTTTAACCCCCTCACCGCCCTGACGGTTGGGCTCAGCCTCGCCCTGAGCGGCGCGGCGCTGGCGAAAGAGAAAATAGACTTCATGTTCCCGGCTCCGGTAGACGGCAAGCTGACGATGGAGATGACCCGCGTTATTAAAGCGTTCAACGACTCGCAGCAGGATGTCGAAGTTCGCGGCATCTTCACCGGCAACTATGACACCACCAAGATCAAAGCCGAATCCGCACAGAAGGCTGGACAGCCGCCGGCGCTGGTGATCATGTCCGCCAACTTCACCACCGATCTGGCGCTAAAGGATGAGATCCTGCCGATGGACGAACTGTTTAAATATGGCGATCAAAAGGCTGGCGATTTTCTGCAAAAGGAATTCTGGCCCGCGATGCATAAGAACGCCCAGGTGATGGGCACCACCTATGCGATCCCATTCCATAACTCGACGCCAATCCTCTACTACAACAAGACGCTGTTCGATCGGGCTGGGATCGCCCAACCACCGCAGACCTGGGCCGAGCTGCTGGCCGATGCCAAAAAGCTGACCGACGAGAGCAAAGGCCAGTGGGGGATCATGCTGCCCTCGACCAACGACGACTACGGCGGCTGGATCTTCTCGGCGCTGGTGCGCGCCAACGGCGGTAAATATTTCAATGAAGACTATCCGGGTGAGGTTTATTACAACTCGCCGACCGCTATCGGCGCTCTGCGCTTCTGGCAGGATCTGATCTACAAAGACAAAGTGATGCCTTCCGGGGTACTGAATTCGAAGCAGATCAGCGCTTCATTCTTCTCCGGCAAACTTGGCATGGCGATGCTCAGCACCGGCGCACTGGGCTTTATGCGCGAGAACAGTAAAGATTTTGAACTCGGCGTCGCCATGCTACCAGCCAAGGAGCAGCGCGCGGTGCCGATCGGCGGCGCCAGCCTGGTAAGCTTTAAAGGCATCAACGACGCGCAGAAGAAAGCGGCCTACCAGTTCCTGACTTATCTGGTAAGCCCGCAGGTGAACGGGGCGTGGAGCCGCTTTACCGGCTACTTCTCGCCGCGCAAGGCTTCTTACGATACGCCGGAGATGAAAGCATATCTGCAGCAGGATCCGCGGGCGGCGATCGCCCTTGAACAGCTGAAGTACGCGCATCCGTGGTACTCCACCTGGGAGACCGTCGCCGTGCGTAAGGCGATGGAGAACCAGCTGGCGGCGGTGGTCAACGATGCCAAAGTAACGCCGGAAGCAGCGGTACAGGCGGCACAGAAGGAAGCTGACGCGCTAATGAAACCTTATGTTGATAAGACCGCGCTGGGAGAAGTGAAGTAGCGCAGGTCTGTAGCGGGGCGCCCGGCTTGCGGCGTAAACGCCCAGGCCGGGTGACCAACCGCCCCCAGCGTAGAATGCGCCGGGGAGATTTTGTCGAAGCCTTAGATTTTATCCGCCTGCGACGAAGCCCAGGATTTACGCGCGTAGGCTTTTCCCGCCGGGCTGGTATCCAGCTTCTCGCGCAGATAGTGCTCGATCTGCTCAAGGCTGCGGTTGCGCGTTTCCGGCACGCATTTGATCACGAAGATCGCGCCGAAGATACCGATTGCCGCAAAGATAAAGAAGGTTCCGGAGAGGCCGACCCACGACAATAGCATCGGGAAGAACAGCGAGATCAGGAAGTTGGCAATCCACATTGAGAACACCGCCCCGCCCATAAACATCCCGCGCATCCGGGTTGGGAAAATTTCCGACAACAGCAGCCAGGTCACCGGCGACAGCGCCCCCTGCTGGAAGCTCAGGAACAGCAGCATTCCCGCCAGTACCATATAGGCGCGCAGCGCATCCGGCTGACCATTGACCGTTTCCGGCAGCAGGTAGCTCACCGCGCCGATAAACACCAGGCAGGCGGTACAGCCGAACTGGCCGATCATGGTCATCGGGCGACGGCCTATCTTCCCCAGCATCCAGATGCCGACAAAGGTCATCAGTACCGAAACCACGCCGTTGGCAATGGTGGCGAACAGCGCGGCGTTATCGGTCATACCGACCGAGGTCAGCACCGTCGGCGCATAGTACATAATGGTATTGACGCCGGTAAGCTGCTGAATAACCGCCACGCCGATACCGATCATGAACAGCTTAAACAGCCACGGGGTCATGATTTCACGAATTTTTGGCTTACCGAGATTGCGCTGCTCGTCGAGAGTTTCCGTAATCTCCATTAGCTCCCATTCGACATCATCTTTACGCCGCGTACGCTCCAGCACCCGGCGCGCTTCCGCCAGCCGGCCTTTCATCGCGTACCAACGCGGGGTATCCGGCATAAACATCATGCCAAACCACAGCAGCACGGCAGGCAGCGTCGCCACCGCCAGCATCCAGCGCCAGGTGCTTTCTCCGCCCCACAGCTCATGGAAGGTGGCGTTAGAGATATAGGCCAGCAGTTGGCCGGAGACGATCATCAGTTCCTGCAGCGTGACCAGTTGCCCGCGTTTGTTGGCGGGCGCCATCTCAGCGATATATACCGGCACCGTTGCCGCCGCGCCGCCAACCGCTACGCCGAGAACCAGGCGGAAGAAAATCATCCAGTTGACGTCCGGCGCGAGGGCAGTACCCACCGCGCCGATAGCGAAGATCACCGCCAGCCAGAGGATGATTTTCTTTCTGCCTGCGGCGCTGGCCAGATGGCCAGAAAGCAGTGCGCCGAATGCGGCGCCGAACAGCAGCGAGCTGGTCACCAGCCCGGTGGTAAACGGCGTAAGGTGCAGTTCCTTACCCATAAACAGCAGGGCGCCGGAAATCACCCCGGTGTCGTAGCCAAAGAGTAAACCGCCTAAGGTCGCAATCAACGCAACGATCTTAACAAACGGCGTTGCCGGGGCGTCGCTATTCGGCCCCGACGCTTTATTGAGTGTGAGATATTGTTCCTGTGACATAGAAGACTCCAGTAACCTACCTTGTAGGGGGAAGATATGCTCTTGTCTGAATACAGAGGCCTCCTGCCTCACGGACGTGTCGTTCTCGTGTGGTTCTCTTGAGGTTTAGAAAAAGCAGGCCACGCAGCTGTGTGGCCCGAAATGCATCAACGATCAGATTCCTGCCGTTTCGCGGATGTACTTACGCGCCTTTACGGCGTATTCGAAGGGGTTCGCCAGCGCAGGGTCTTGTTCGGCTTCCACTACCATCCAACCCTTGTAGCCGTAGTCATCCAGCAACTGGAAGACCGGGCGGAAATCTATTTCGCCGTCTCCCGGTACGGTAAAGGTGCCTTTCTTGACGCCGTCGAGGAATGAGAGCCCTTCGCGGCGCACCTGCTCAATCACCGCGGGGCGGACGTCTTTCAGATGCACGTGGTTAATGCGCGGCAGATATTTTTTCAGGATCGCCAGCATCGGCGCCTCGCCGCCCTCTGAATACCAGGCGTGACCGGTGTCGTAGAGCAGGAAGACGCGTTCGTCCACCAGCGACATAAACTTGTCGATCTCCGCGGTAGTCTGAATGCCGGTGCCCATATGGTGATGCAGACAAACCTGCATCCCCTTCTCTGCCGCCAGTTTGCCAAGCGCGTTATAACCTTCGGCTACCCGCTGCCACTCTTCGTCGCTAAAGCACGGTTTTACATCGCCGAGGATCGGTTTATCGAGCCCCTGGATACTGCCGCTTTGTTCAGAGCAGCCAATCACCTTCGCGCCCATCGCATGGAGGAAATTCATGTGGTTAACGAATTCATCGATGGTTTTTTCTCTTTGGCCATCCGCGAAGAAGGTGCTGAACCAGGCGTTGCAAATTTGCATGCCGCGAATATCCAGCATCGGCTTCAGCACCGCCGGGTCGCGCGGATATTTGCTGCCGACTTCGCTGCCGGTAAACCCGGCCAGCGCCATTTCGCTGACCGTTTGCTGAAAGGTGTTTTCGCTCCCCAGCTCAGGCATATCGTCGTTAGTCCAACCGATAGGGGCGATAGCCAGTTTGACGTTGTCTTTGTTCATTTTGATGCTCCTGCCGCCGCGCCTTACCGGCGCAGCAGTTCACGTTCGATAAGTTCACGCGTTTCCACGGCCTGGTATTTCATCTTTTCCGGGTAACCAAACAGCGAGGTGCAGACGATCGGTTCACCGCCAACTTTGAAGGTCTGTTCAGCGAAGCGCATATCGCGCAGGGTGCTAAACAGAGCATTGAAATCGACATCCCCCTCGCCGACACCGACGTGCTGGTGTACGGCGGCATCAACGCCCGGCGGATTAACGATATAGCGGCAGTGTTTGGTGTGGTTGCGGGTATCGGCAATCAACACGTGCGACAGGTCCTGCCCGGCATAGCGCAGCATCTTCTCAACTTCACCTTTGCCTTTGTCGTAGAAAAAGGTGTGCGGCACGCTGTAGACATACTTCACGTTGTCGCTGCGGAATGACTTAACGATATCCACCGTCTCGTTGTTTTCTTCGCAGAAGTCCCACGGATGGGCCTGGATTTCGAGGCGGATACCTTCACGTTCGAATATCGGCAGCAGCTCTTCCATCGAGCGGTAGAACATCTCTTCGCAAATTTCCGGCTGGTTAGGATCGCCGGAAAATTCGGTGTTGATAACCTGCACGCCCATCTCCACCGCTACTTCGATTAGCCGCTTCCAGTTCTTCACCGCCGCCTGTCGGCGCAGCTCATCCGGGCCGGACCAGCGATAAACGCAGATGAACGAGGAGAGTTCAACGCCGTTGTCACGCAGCGCCTGCTTATATTCGGCCATGATCTCCCGGCTGGCGCGCGGATGCTTGTAGAACGGGTTAATCTGCGGGTGCGGAGACTGCTCAATGTATTTGTAGCCCCACTCCGCCACCTGCTGGACCATTCTGGTGATCCCGAGATCGCGAATCACATCGACATCAAAAGCAATTTTCATCGTCGTTACCTGTTTGAAACGTTACGTCGGTGAAGGATGATTTAGCGTTGGTAGAATGCCGGGCACTCAGGCAGCGACACTGCTACCGGTTCGTTACACTCTTGCGCCTTCAAACAGGCGTCGGCGGCAACCGATGCCGCATAGCCGTCCCAGGCGGAGGGGCCCTGCAGCTTGCCGGCTTTCACATCATTGATAAATGCCTGCAGTTCGACGTCGTAGGCTTTGATGAAACGGTCTTTCCAGTCGGTGAGGATGGCGGTAGACAGGCTGGCGGCTTTACGCATCTCCACCGCCGACGGTTCCGGCAGGCGCGCAATGCCCGTTTCGCCAACGACTTCGCACTGAATGTCGTAGCCGTACTGGCAATTCACGAAGACTTCGACGTCGATCAGGGTGCCCTTTTTCGTTTCAAACGAGACGATCTGTGGGTCTTTCAGCCGCGCATGGGTATGGGAGGTCGAGCGCGGGAAGCGTACCTGTACGGAGCGGTAATCGTCATTTAGCAGCCAGCGCAGCACGTCCAGTTCGTGGATCAGGGTGTTGGTGATCGCCATATCGGTGGTGTAGTTCTCACCGACAGACTGGTTGCGGTGGGCGCAGCGCAGCATCAGCGGCGCGCCGATATCACCGTCGTCGATGACCTTCTTCAACGCCAGATAGCCTTCATCGTACGGGCGCATAAAGCCGACCTGCACCAGGCGACGCCCGGCTTTCATTTCAGCATCAACGATGCGGCGGCAGCCTTCCGCGCTCATCGCCAGCGGTTTTTCGCAAAATACGGGCTTACCGGCCTCAATAGCCGCCAGGGTGTACTCTTCATGGGTTGGATCCCAGGAGGTCACCAGCACGGCGTCAACGTCGCTGGCCTTAATCACATCATGACCATCGGCGTAGACTTCCGCCTGCACGCCCGGCAGAGAAACTGCCGCACGGGCGTTATCGGCATTGATATCGGATACGGCGACCACGGTCGCCCCCTGTAAGACCTGGGTGCAGCGACGGATATGTTCTTTACCGATGGCGCCTGCGCCGATGACACCTAATTTGAGTGGCATGATGGTTCTCTCCGTAGTTCTGTAGGGTTCAGGGTTCGTGTTCTTTGTTAGTAATCCCGCGCCTGGGCGCGTTTTTCATTAATCATTTCAGCGACTTTACGGATACGTTCCGACAGCGCCGTCTGCGCCACGCCAACGTTCCACCAGCTACCGTATTTGTGGACCATGGTTTTCGGCAGTACTTTAATGTCGATAAGCGTGCTGACGGTTTCACGGCGAGCGGCATCCAGCGCGTGGCGAAGCTCATCGAGGGTGGTGACCCGCCAGGTCTTGCAGCCGTAGCCGGAAGCGATCGTGGCGAAATCCACCGGTACCAGCCCGCCCTGCAGCTGGCCGTTTTCCGCCGAGCGGTAGCGGAACTCGGTGCCAAAGCTATCCATACCGTGTTCCAGCTGCAGGTTGTTGATGCAGCCGTTAGCCATGTTGTCGAGCAGGATGACGTTGATCTTCGCCCGCTCCTGCAAGGAAGTGACCAGTTCAGAGTGCAGCATCATGAAGGAGCCATCGCCGACCAGCGAATAGACCTCGCTCTGCGGCTGCGCCAGCTTCACGCCGAGAGCGGCGTTGACTTCATAACCCATGCATGAGTAGCCGTACTCGACGTGATAGGTGTTCGGCGCCCGGTTGCGCCAGACGCGTTGTAAATCCCCCGGCAGGCTGCCCGCCGCCGCCACAATGACCGCATCCGCCGCCAGCGACTCGTTCAGCAGGCCAAGAACGCTGCTTTGCGTCAGGGTAGAATCCGTGATTTGACGGAATTCGCGATATACCGATTCACGGTCAATATGGTCATCAATTTCTGGTACGAAATCCGTTTCCTGCCAGACCGCCTGATAGACGCGCTGGGTCTCTTTCATCTGCCGGCTCTGCACGCTTGCAATCTGCGCGCCCCATTCTGCCTGCCAGGGCTCGTTCGACAGCGCAGCGCTGAGCGCGCTTAGCGCCTCGCGGGCGTCCGCCAGCATTGGGATGCCGTCCAGCTTCCAGGCATCAAAATTACTGACGTTAACGTTAAGAAAGCGCACGCCAGGGGATTGGAATATCCATTTCGAGGAGGTAGTGAAATCGCTAAAGCGTGTGCCGATACCGATGACCAAATCGGCCTCTTTCGCCAACAGGTTGGCAGCCAGACAGCCCGTTTCGCCAACGCCACCGACGTTCAGCGGATGCGATGAAACCACCGTGCCCTTACCGGCCTGCGTTTCCGCAAACGGAATGCCGTAACGTTCGGCGAAGCTCACCAGCGCATCGCCTGCCGCGGAATATTTCACGCCGCCGCCGCAGACGATGAGCGGTTTACGGCTGGCTTTAATTGCCGCTACCGCATCCGCCAACTGCGCCGCGCTTGGCGGACGGCGATCCAGACGGTGGACACGGCGGGCAAAAAAGGACTCGGGATAATCCCAGACTTCACCCTGCACGTCCTGCGGCAGACACAAGGTGACGGCGCCGGTTTCCGCCGGATCCGTCAGCACGCGCATGGCATTAATGCAGGCGCTCATGAGCTGTTCCGGGCGGATAATACGATCCCAGTACTTACTCACCGCGCGAAATGCGTCGTTAGTCGTGATACTCAGATCGTAGCTCTGTTCGATTTGCTGCAGTACCGGGTCCGGCTGGCGGGTGGCGAATACATCGCCCGGCAGTAATAACAACGGGATACGGTTGGCCGTTGCCGTCGCCGCGGCGGTGATCATGTTGGCCGCTCCCGGACCGATGGAAGAAGTGCAGGCAATGATCTGCCGGCGCAGTGACTGGCGGGCAAAGCCGGTGGCCGCATGGGCCATGCCTTGTTCATTACGCCCCTGGTAAACCCGCAGTTCGCCGCTGTTCTCTTCCAGCGCCTGGCCTAAGCCCAACACGTTGCCGTGACCAAAAATAGCGAAAATCCCTTTCACGAATTTCTGCGCTTCGCCGTCCACCTCCAGATACTGGTTATCAAGGAACTTCACCAGCGCCTGCGCCATTGTCAGTCTCAATTTGCCCATGTTGCCTAATCCTTATCGTTCAGTATTTGTCGTGTGAGTTAGCGCTTTGCTCGCCAAAGAAGATGGCGTAGGTGAGGGAAAGCCGTTAACGTCCACTGGAATATTTTTGGATTATAGGCAAACATTTTTTTCATTAAACACAAATACAGAAGAAATGTTTCATTTTGCGAGAAGGATCAAACTCTCTACCCATTTCACACGTTTCACTTACATCTCCTTCGCGAGCAGGTTTCCAAACAAAAGAGGAAAAACAAGATTATCTACATGAAAATTATGGATAATATTGATATTAAAAAAAGGGGGACATGGGTAAACGGGACGCAGACAGCATGTATGAGCAGGCAGCTGCTCAGCCGCGCAGAGTGGTAGATCCTTCACACTTTTGGTTTTTTAATTTCGATTAGATTTGAAAATGAAATATTTATTTCTCAAACTAGAGATAACTAATAACCATCAGGCTGTTCACGGCAGACTGTCACTCATGCGACCTTCTCCTGGCAGCAGATTTGCAAAAGGAAACCCTAGCGATGAATGCAGCAGTTAAGCGGCTCGACGTCATCTGTATTGGCCGGGTGGCCGTCGATCTCTACGCCCAGCAGATAGGGGCACGGTTGGAAGATGTGGCCAGTTTCGCCAAGTATCTCGGCGGCTCCTCGGGCAACGTCGCCTTTGGTACCGCCATTCAGGGATTAAAATCGGCAATGCTGGCGCGGGTGGGCGATGAGCACAACGGCCGGTTTCTGCGTGAAACCCTCCGCCGCGCAGGTGTCGATACCGAATATCTGATCACGGATAAAGAACGGCTGACCGCATTGGTGATGCTGGGCATTAAGGATCAGGATACCTTCCCGCTGATTTTCTACCGCGACAACTGCGCCGATATGGCGCTGACGCCTGACGATATCAATGAGGAGTACATCGCCTCTTCACGCGCTCTGGCGGTGACCGGCACCCACCTTTCACACGCCAATACCCGAGACGCGGTACTGAAGGCGCTGGAATACGCCCGCCGCCACGGCCTGCGTACCGCGCTGGATATCGATTACCGTCCGGTGCTGTGGGGGCTTACTTCGCTGGGCGACGGTGAAACGCGTTTCATTGAATCCGGACCGGTGACCCGCCAGCTGCAGGAAGTTCTGCATCTGTTCGATTTAGTCGTGGGCACCGAAGAGGAGTTTCATATTGCCGGCGGCAGTACCGACACCCTCACCGCGCTGAAAAACGTGCGCCACGCCACTAACGCGACGCTGGTCTGCAAGCGCGGGCCGATGGGTTGCGTGGTGCTGGAAGGCGCGATCCCGGATAGCTGGGATAGCGTCCCGCTGCAGCAGGGCGTTCGCGTCGAGGTGCTTAACGTGCTCGGCGCCGGCGACGCCTTTATGTCCGGCCTGCTGCGCGGCTGGCTGAATGATGAAGGCTGGGAACAGGCCTGCCGCTACGCCAACGCCTGCGGCGCGCTGGTGGTTTCGCGCCACGGCTGCGCGCCGGCGATGCCGACGAAAGTCGAACTTGATGATTATCTATCGCGGGCAGATGCCGTTCCGCGCCCGGATATCGATGCGCGGCTCAATCACTTGCACCGGGTGACCAGCCGCCGCCAGCCGTGGCCAGAGCTATGTATCTTCGCCTTTGACCACCGCAAACAACTGGCGGACCTGGCGTTAGAAACCGGCCGCGATCCGGCCTGCATTCCCCGGCTCAAGCTGCTACTGTTGGCAGCCGCCGAAGCCGCAGCCGCTGAGGCCGGGCTTGAACAGCGTAGCGGTATCCTGGCCGACGGCACCTACGGCCAGCGTGCGCTTAACGCCATTACCGGTAAAGGCTGGTGGATCGGCCGGCCGATCGAGCTCCCCAGTTCACGTCCGCTGCGCCTTGAGCATGGCAATATTGGCTCGCAGCTGATCGACTGGCCGCTGGAGCACGTCGTCAAATGTCTGGTCTTTTACCATCCGGACGATCCGGCGGCGCTGCGCGCCGAGCAGGACGCGCTGCTGCTGGAAGTATGGCAGGCCTGTAATAAGTCCGGACACGAGCTGCTATTGGAAGTGATCCTGCCGGAGAACGGACCGGACAAAGACGAACGCCACTACCACACTATGCTGGAGCACTTCTATCAGTTGGGGATCCAGCCGGACTGGTGGAAACTGCCGCCGCTGGCCAGCGCCCAGTGGGAGCGGATCTCAGCGCTTATCGAGCGCGAAGATCCATGGTGCCGGGGCATCCTGCTCCTGGGGCTGGATGCCCCATCGGATCGCCTGCGTTCAGGTTTCGCCGAAGCGGCCGGACACCCGATGATCAAGGGTTTTGCCGTCGGCCGCACCATCTTTGGCCAGCCTTCGCGCCGCTGGATGCAGGGCGAACTGGATGACGCCGCGCTAATCGATGAAGTGAAGCGTAACTATTTGCGGCTCATCGGCTACTGGCGCGAAGCGCGCGGCTAACCTCCTTCAGGCCCGCCTCTTCCTTGAAAATGGCGGGCCTGCGGTTTCTTCGTGAAATGAATCGCGTATTTCATCGCAAAAAATGAAAAATTCGCTTCATTTGGTACACTGGAAGCCATATTCCTTCCATTTTCTCAGAGCGCAACTTATGGCTAATAATCCGACCCAACTGACCATCCTGCAGGATGAAATCAGACGGCGCTACGACACGCTCAGCAAACGTCTGAAGCAGGTGGCGCGCTATATACTGGATAACAGTAATAGCGTTGCTTTCGATACCGTAGCCTCCATTGCGCAACAGGCTGACGTTCCGCCCTCAACGCTGATTCGCTTCGCTAACGCCTTTGGCTTCAGCGGCTTTAACGAAATGAAGCAGATGTTCAGGCAGCATCTGATGGAAGAGACCGCCAACTACACCGAGCGCGCGCGTCTGTTCCGCCAGACCACTAACGACGAAACGACGCCGCCGGAAACGCCGACGGAAATCCTCAACATGTTCAGCATGGTCAATACCCAGGCGCTGCAGCAACTGGCAATGCAGACCTCCGGCGAAGACCTCAACCGGGCGGTAGATTTACTGGCGGATGCGGAAAATATCTATGTTATCGGTCTGCGTCGTTCGTTCAGCGTCGCCTCTTACCTGACCTACGCGCTGCGCCATCTGGATCGCAAAGCCTTCCTGATCGACGGCCTCGGCGGGATGTTCACCGAGCAGCTCAGTCTGGTGGGGCCGAAGGATGTGGTTGTGGCGGTGAGTTTCTCGCCCTACGCCCGTGAAGTGGTGGAGCTGGTTGAGCTTGGCGCCCAGCGCAAGGCGCGACAAATCGCCATTACCGATAGCCAGGTAAGCCCGCTTGCCGCCTTCAGTGATGTGTGCTTTGTGGTGCGTGAAGCGCAGGTAGATGGTTTCCGTTCGCAGGTGGCCTCGCTGTGCCTGGCGCAGACGTTGGCGGTATCGCTGGCATTGAATAGCAGCAAAGAGCCGCAGCAGCACCGCGCCTGATTACCCGTTGCGCTACGCTGTAAACAACGGCAATCAACAGACAAAAAAGCCGGGGACATCCCCGGCTTTTCTCGTTTATCGCGCACTATGAATAGCGATCGCTGTTGATCCAGGCGTGATCGTCTTCCCAGGTAAATAGCCACTTACGATCCGGCCCCGCCATTACGTTCAGATAGTAGCTGTTGTAACCGGCGATCGCCGCTACCGGATGGTAGCCGCGCGGCACCATCACCACATCATGGTTATAGGGCGCCATACAGGCATCCAGGCTGCGGTCATCGGTGTACACTCGCTGAAAGGCAAAGCCTTGCGGCGGATCGAAGCGGTGGTAGTAGGTCTCTTCCAGCTGGGTTTCCTGCCCCGGCAGCGCGGTATCGTGCTTGTGCGATGGCCAGGAGCTGGTCGCCCCTTCTTCGGTGTAGACTTCCACCACCAGCAGGCAATCCGCCTGGGCGTTATCCGGCAGAATATTGTGCACCAGGCGCTGGTTGCGCCCTTTACCGCGATGCTCTACGCCGACATCCTCAGGCCGTATCACTCGCGCCGGGAAGCTGCCTTTGCCCGGCGCGCTGCAAACCGCCAGCTCAAGATCGGAATCTGCAGTGACCTCGACCTTATCGTGCGGCGGCACATAGACCGACCACGGCGGCGTACGCTCGAATGGCGACATGCGTTTACCGAGGTCGGGAAAATCGGCGTGCTGAGTTTTGATCGAGGCTAGCCCGGAAACCAGTACCAGACATAGCTCACGATCACCGCTCTCCAGGGTCACGGTTTGCCCCTGTTTTAACATCCAGACATCAAAGCCAATATAATGCCACCCCGCGCTCTGCGGGGTGATGTGCTGGATATGTCCCTCTTTTTGCGCTTTAGCCAATAACGACATAGCGTTCTCCTTCGCCGATTAACCTAACGTCGGCATACTGAATTCAGATACGGTTTGCTGCCCCTGCGGCCAGCGCACGGTGGCAGTTTTCATACGGGTATAGAAGCGAACGCCGTCAGGCCCGTGGACGTTCAGCGCGCCAAATACCGAGCGCTTCCAGCCGCCAAAGCTATGGAAGGCCATCGGCACCGGCACCGGTACGTTGACGCCAACCATGCCGGCCTGTACATCATGAACGAACTCGCGGGCGGTATGACCATTGCTGGTAAAGACGGCGCTGCCGTTACCAAATTCGTGGCTGTTAACCAGCGCCAGCGCGCTTTGGTAATCAGCGACGCGGACGATCCCCAGCACCGGGCCAAAAATCTCTTCACGCCAGATGGTCATTTCCGGAGTGACATGGTCAAACAGCGTACCGCCAACGTAATATCCGTCCTCATGCCCGGCCACGCGAAGCCTGCGGCCATCCACCACCAACGACGCCCCTTCGCTGACGCCCTTATCAATATAGCCAAGTACTTTTTTCTGATGCGCTTCGGATACCACCGGCCCCATTTCGTTTTCGTCTTTACCGCGCAGGCAGCCGGGACCGACTTTCAGCGACTCGACTAATGGTTTCAGGCGGGCGATTAACTTATCTGCGGTCTCGTCACCGACGGCCACCACTACCGGCAGGGCCATACAGCGCTCGCCTGCGGAACCATACGCGCCGCCCATGATGGCATTCACGGTCGCATCAAGATCGGCGTCCGGCATCACGATGGCATGGTTTTTCGCCGCGCCAAACGCCTGGACGCGTTTTCCGTGAGCGCTGGCGGTTTTATAGATATATTCCGCTACGCCAGATGAACCGACAAAGCTGACGGCGGCAATACGCGGGTCGGTATAAAGCTGTTCGGCATCTTCATTGCTGCAATGGATGACGTTAAAGACGCCATCCGGCAGACCGGCTTCTTTCAGTAACTCAGCCATGCGTACCGCCGCGGTCGGCGCCAGCGCCGGTGGTTTCAGCACGAAGCTGTTGCCGCAGGCCAGCGCGATGGGGAACATCCACATCGGCACCATCGCCGGGAAATTAAATGGCGTTATCCCCGCCACCACGCCCAGCGGCTGCATGAGCGAATAGCTGTCGACGCCGGTACCCACGTCGGAAGAAAACTCACCTTTAATGAGATGCGGAATACCGCAGGCAAACTCAACCACTTCCATGCCGCGGGTCAGCTCGCCCAACGCATCGGACCACACTTTGCCGTGCTCGCTAACGATAATTCCCGCCAGTTCATCGACGTGCTGTTCGAGCAGCATTTTAAAATTGAACAGCACGCGGGCGCGGCGCAACGGCGTGGTGCGGGACCAGCTGTCAAAAGCGTCGCGAGCGACCTGGATTGCGTCGGAAACCTCCTGCGCGGTGGAAAGCGTGACTTCGCGAACTACATCGCCAGTGGCCGGGTCGTACACCGGCATCGTTTCGCGGCTGCTGCTGGTTACCGTTTTCCCACCAATAAAGTTACCTGTGATAGTCATCTTCTCGCCTCATAGTGTAGAAGGCCGTTCAAGTTACGGCCCGTCGCTGATTGTGCTGTGCTATAACCGTAGTAAAATGAAATTTATATTTCAATAAACAGATAAAATGAAATTCCACTTTGGTGATAGCTGTCGCATTTTTCAGCAAGCCTGTCTCTATGTGATTTCATATCACAGCGGTAGAGATGGTGAGAATTTCTGCGGTTATTGTTGATGTAAACCATGAAATAGCGCAGCAACTATTTTGCGATCGTGCTCAAATAACCATCATTTCATCCATTGCCAATGATGAAATAAACATTTTAACTATCTGGCAATCGAACTAAACCAGTCAACATCTTGTCAGGAGTGTCAAATGGCCATTGCCCTGCAGCGTTTCTGTATCAATCGTAAAATTGCGCCGTCGCTCAGCATTGAGGCGTTTTTCCGTCTGGTGAGCGAACTCGGGCTGCATAAGGTCGAGCTGCGTAATGATTTACCCAGCGGTAAAGTCACCGACGCGCTTACCCACCAGCAGGTGCGCAGGCTGGCCGACCGTTACCAGCTTGAAATTCTGACGATCAACGCCGTCTATCCATTCAACCGCCGCAGCGCTGAAGTACGTCAGCTGACGGAGTCGCTGCTAAAAGAGGCGCAGGCTATTGGCGCCAAATCGCTGGTGATGTGCCCGTTAAATGATGGCACCGCTGTAGCGCCGCAAGAAACGCTTGCCGCTATGCGCGAGTTGGCGGCGCTGTTCGAACAATATGGCATTCAGGGCCTGGTCGAGCCGCTTGGGTTCCCACAAAGTTCTCTACGCTCTGCGGTTCAGGCTCAGGCACTCATTCGCGACGCCCAGGTGCCGTTTAAACTGTTAATTGATACTTTCCACCATCACCTCTATCCACAAGCTGAAGAGGAATTCAGCCAGCTGGACATTACTGATATAGGCCTGGTGCATCTCTCCGGCGTCGACGATCCCCGCCCGCGAGAACAGTTGACCGACGACGAGCGCATCATGCTGACACCACAAGATAGGCTGCTGACCTGCCAGCAGGTAAAACATCTCGAAGCCCGCGGATATCGTGGCGATTACGCCTTCGAGCCTTTCGCCCCGCAGCTGGCGTCATGGCGTGAAGAGGATATTCGCCGCGAGATTGAACAGAGCATTGCGCTGATTCAACGCCACTGCGCGTGAGATTAAACGTTGAGAGTTATCGATTTCCTCCCTCTTTTTGCTGTCAGGTTGCCTATAATCGACGCAGGATAAATGGAGGAATCGATCATGAGCTCACCCCTGCTAATTGCACGCACGCTGGACAAACAGCTCCATCTGCTGCCGGCAATGGCCAACCGTCACGGCTTAATTACCGGCGCCACCGGCACCGGTAAAACCGTTACTCTGCAAAAGCTGGCGGAGTCGTTTTCTGAGATCGGCGTGCCGGTCTTTATGGCCGATGTGAAAGGCGACCTGACCGGTATCGCGGAGGCAGGCCAGAGCTCTGAGAAACTTCAGGCGCGTCTGGAAAAAATCGGCGTTACCGACTGGGAGCCGCACGCCAATCCGGTGGTTGTTTGGGATATCTTTGGTGAAAAGGGCCACCCGGTGCGCGCCACGGTGTCTGACCTCGGCCCCCTGCTGCTCGCCCGCTTGCTCAACCTGAATGAAGTACAAAGCGGCGTGCTGAACATTATTTTCCGTATCGCTGACGATCGCGGTCTGCTGCTGCTCGACTTTAAAGATCTTCGCGCCATTACCCAGTTTATTGGCGATAACGCCAAAGCTTTCCAGAATCAGTACGGCAACATCAGCAGCGCGTCGGTAGGCGCTATCCAACGTGGTCTGTTGACCCTGGAGCAGCAAGGCGCAGAGCACTTCTTCGGCGAACCGATGCTGGATATTCAGGACTGGATGCGTGTCGATGCCAGCGGTAAAGGGGTGATTAATATCCTCAGCGCCGAAAAGCTCTATCAGATGCCAAAGCTTTACGCCGCCAGCCTGCTGTGGATGCTCTCCGAACTCTACGAGCGCCTGCCGGAAGCCGGCGACCTCGAAAAACCGAAGCTGGTGTTCTTCTTCGACGAAGCCCACCTGCTGTTTAACGATGCGCCGCAGGTACTGCTGGATAAAATCGAGCAGGTGATTCGCCTTATCCGTTCTAAAGGGGTCGGCGTCTATTTTGTCTCGCAGAATCCGTCGGATATCCCGGATGCCGTGCTCGGCCAGTTGGGCAACCGCGTGCAGCATGCCCTGCGAGCCTTTACCCCGAAGGATCAAAAAGCGGTGAAGACCGCCGCCCAGACCATGCGCGCCAATCCGGCGTTCAGTACCGAGCAGGCCATTCAGGAGCTCGGTACCGGCGAAGCGCTGATCTCCTTCCTCGACGAAAAAGGCAGTCCGTCGGTAGTTGAGCGTGCGATGGTCATCGCCCCATGTTCACGTATGGGGCCGGTCAGCGATGATGAGCGTAATGGCCTGATTAACCACTCGGCGCTGTACGGCAAGTATGAAGAAGAGATTGACCGCGAGTCGGCCTTCGAAATGCTGCAAAAAGGGGTGCAGGTCGCCACAGAGCAGCAGTCGGCGCCGCCGGCAAAAGGCCAACAAACCGGCGATGACGACGGGCTGCTCGGCAGACTGAAAGATATTCTGTTCGGCACGACCGGCCCGCGCGGCGGTAAACGAGACGGTATCGTACAGACCGCGGCCAAAAGCGCCGTACGTCAGGTCACCAACCAGATTGTCCGCGGCATGCTGGGCAGCCTGCTTGGCGGAAGGCGCCGTTAACGTCAGTGTCGAGCCCCGGATTGCGGCGCGCTGCGTCCGATCCGGGCGACAACAATACAGGGCATTACATTGCGGATAGCCACTCAAACGGCAGGCACAAAAAACCCGGCGTTGCTTGCGCTTGGCCGGGTCATTTATCGAACTACGCTTTTCTCATCATCAGCCAAAGGCTTATCAGGAAGAAGCTTGCGCTTGGCAGCAGCGCGCCGATGATTGGCGGTATGCCGTAAACCAGCGTCAGTGGGCCAAATATCTGATCGAGGACGTAGAAGATAAAGCCGAAGCTAATCCCGGTAACGACCCTCACGCCCATCGCCACGCTCCGCAATGGACCAAAAATAAACGACAGCGCCATCAGCATCATCACGGCCACCGACAGCGGCTGGAAGATTTTGCTCCACATGTTGAGCTGGTAACGGCCCGGATCCTGACCGCTGGACTTCAGATAGGTCACGTAGTTATGCAGGCCGCTGATTGACAGCGCATCCGGATCCAGCGCAACCACGCCGAGTTTGTCCGGCGTTAGTTTGGTCTTCCAGGTACCGCTGACCATCTGGGTGCCGGTTACCTGCTTCGGATCGGTCAGGTCGGACTCATCAACCTGCGACAGACGCCAAACCTTAGCTTCATTATCAAACTTAGCGGAAGCGGCATAGCGAACCGATTGCAGACGACGGTTGTCGTTAAACTGGTAGATGCTCACCCCGCCCAGCTCATCGTTGCCCTTCACCCGCTCAATGTAGACAAAATTATGCCCGTCTTTCGCCCACAAACCCTGCTGGGTCGACAGCAGCGAACCGCCGTACATCTGCTGCGCACGGTAGTTGCGCGCCATCTGTTCGCCCTGCGGCGCCACCCATTCACCCATCGCCATGGTCAACAACACCAGCGGGATCGCCGTTTTCATCACCGCCAGCGCCACCTGCATTCGGGTAAAGCCGGAAGCCTGCATCACCACCAGTTCGCTACGCTGCGCCAGCATCCCCAGCCCCAGCAAAGCCCCAAGCAGGGCCGCCATTGGGAAGAAGATTTGCACATCTTTTGGCACGCTGAGAATGGTATAGAGTCCTGCTCCCAGCGCATCATAGCTGCCCTGCCCGGCTTTTTTCAGCTGGTCGACAAACTTAATAATGCCGGAGAGCGACACCAGCATGAACAGCGTCATCATGATGGTGTTAAAAATGGTTTTACCGATATAGCGGTCAAGTACGCCAAACGCCTGCATCACACCGCTCCTTTATTAAACCGGGCACGGAAACGACGCATCGGCACCGTATCCCACAGGTTAAGCAGCACCGCCAGCGCGAAGTAGAGCAGGTTCACGCCCCACATCCAGATGGCGGGGTCCATTTTGCCTTTACCCGCGTTCGATTTGATCGACGTTTGCAGCAGGAAGAACACCAGATACAGCAGCATCGCCGGCAGCATAGACAGCACGCGGCCCTGACGCGGGTTCACCACGCTGAGCGGGACAACCATCAGCGCCATCATGAACACCGCCGCCACCAGCGTGAAGCGCCAGTGCAGTTCGGCGCGGGCGCGATCGGTGTCGGTACGCCACAGGGTGCGCATATTCATCTGTTCGGTGTCGCTGGGATCGGCCGCTACCGCCTGATGGCCAATAACCGCCTGGTAGTTTTTAAAGTCGGTAATACGGAAATCGCGCAGCATCGCCGTGCCTTCAAAACGCGTCCCCTGGGTCATGGTGACCACCTGGGAGCCGTCTTTTTTCTGCGACAGCTCGCCGGAGTCCGCCACCACCACGGAAGGACGCGCGTTGCCTTTAGGCCGCAGTTGCGCCAGGAACACGTCGTTGAAGCGGTTGCCGTTGACGTTTTCGATAAACAGCACCGCGCTGCCGTCGCTGGCCTGCTGGAACTGGCCCTGAGCCAGCGCCGCCATTCCAGGGTTAGCTTTGGCTTCCGCCAGTACTTCGTCCTGATGGCGCGACGACCACGGCCCCGCCCACATCACGTTGACCGCCGCGACGGCGCCGGTAAACAGGGCGAGGATCATCGCCGCCTTAATCAATACGGCTTTACTTAAGCCGCAGGCGTGCATCACCGTAATTTCACTTTCGGTATACAGTTTGCCGAGCGTCATCAACAGCCCGAGGAAAAGACTCAGGGGCAGAATGAGCTGCGCCATTTCCGGTACGCCCAGCCCTAACAGCGAGAGCACCAGGTTGGTCGGGATATCGCCATCTACCGCGGCGCCGAGGATCCTGACGAGTTTCTGACAGAAGAAAATCAGCAACAGGATGAATAGGATCGCCAACTGGCTTTTCAGCGTCTCACGAACCAGATATCTTATGATTATCACTATAAATACGCCCGTAAAAACCCGTCTTATTGCAGGAAAATTGCTTGTTTCATGGCTTAAACGTCATTTATTCTCTTTTGTCGTCGAAAACATCGCTAAGATTAAATGACTCATCGGTTCTGCGTATCAGGATCTTTTCTGACGAACCAAAGCCGTAATAACGTTAAGATTAACACGAAGTCACCGCAACAGCGGACATGAGTTACGAAAGCTTGCAATTATATACTCAATGGATTTCGAGTTGTAGAAAGGCGGCAGGACTGTGAAGCCCCGGTGCGGCATCAGCCAGCGTCAGGGGTAAGCAGGCGTAGCCAACGCATCTGCAACTGGAAAGGCGACGAGTATAGCCGTAGCCACCACTGTTGTCTTTAAGATTCAGGAGCATAGTGCATGGAGTTCAGTGTAAAAAGCGGTAGCCCGGAGAAGCAGCGGAGTGCCTGTATCGTGGTCGGCGTCTTCGAACCACGTCGCCTCTCCCCCATCGCCGAACAACTCGATAAAATCAGCGACGGTTACATCAGCGCCCTGCTGCGTCGCGGCGAGCTCGAAGGCAAGCCTGGCCAGACCTTGTTACTGCACCATGTGCCGAACATCCTGTCTGAGCGCATTCTGCTCATCGGCTGTGGTAAAGAGCGCGAACTGGATGAACGTCAGTATAAACAAGTTATTCAGAAAACCATTAATACTCTGAATGACACTGGTTCGATGGAAGCCGTCTGCTTCCTGACCGAACTGCACGTTAAAGGTCGCAACAACTACTGGAAAGTTCGCCAGGCCGTTGAAACCGCCAAAGAGACGCTTTACAGCTTCGATCAGTTGAAGACCAACAAAAGCGAGCCGCGTCGTCCGCTGCGTAAAATGGTCTTCAACGTGCCGACTCGCCGCGAGCTCACCAGCGGCGAACGCGCCATTCAACATGGCCTGGCGATCGCAGCCGGTATCAAAGCGGCGAAAGACCTCGGCAACATGCCGCCGAATATCTGTAACGCGGCTTACCTTGCTTCCCAGGCGCGCCAGCTGGCCGACACTTACAGCAAGAATGTTATCACCCGCGTGATCGGCGAACAGCAGATGCGCGAGCTGGGCATGAACTCCTATCTCGCCGTCGGTAACGGTTCGCAGAACGAGTCGCTGATGTCGGTCATCGAGTATAAAGGCAACCCGTCTGAAGACGCGCGCCCTATCGTGCTGGTCGGTAAAGGCCTGACCTTCGACTCCGGCGGTATCTCCATCAAGCCTGCCGAAGGCATGGACGAGATGAAGTACGACATGTGCGGCGCGGCGGCGGTTTACGGCGTAATGCGAATGGTTGCCGAGCTGCAGCTGCCGCTCAACGTCATCGGCGTGCTGGCGGGCTGTGAAAACATGCCTGGCGGCCGCGCGTATCGCCCGGGCGATGTTCTGACCACCATGTCCGGACAGACCGTTGAAGTGCTGAATACCGATGCCGAAGGCCGTCTGGTGCTGTGCGACGTGTTGACCTACGTTGAGCGCTTCGAACCGGAAGCGGTTATCGATGTCGCAACGCTGACCGGCGCCTGCGTGATTGCCCTCGGTCATCACATCACCGGCCTGATGTCGAACCATAACCCGCTGGCTCATGAGCTGATCGGCGCCTCCGAACTGGCCGGCGACCGCGCATGGCGTCTGCCGCTGGCCGACGAGTTCCAGGATCAGCTGGAGTCCAACTTTGCGGATATGGCCAACATCGGCGGCCGTCCTGGCGGCGCGATTACCGCTGGCTGCTTCCTGTCACGCTTCACCCGCAAGTACAACTGGGCACACCTCGACATCGCCGGTACCGCCTGGCGTTCCGGGAAGGCCAAAGGCGCAACCGGTCGTCCGGTGGCGCTGCTGTCTCAGTTCCTGCTCAATCGTGCGGGTTTTAACGGCGAAGAGTGATTGCCGTCTGATGCCCGGTGGCGCTACGCTTACCGGGCCTACGGAAAGATGCCGTTTGTAGGCCGGGTAAGCGTAGCGCCACCCGGCTTTGCATTTAAATCCACAACAAGAAGCCCCATATATGAAAAACGCAACGTTCTATCTTCTGGACAACGAAGACACCGTCGACGAGCTCAGCGCCGTCGAACAGCTGGTGTGTGAAATTGCCGCAGAACGTTGGCGCAACGGCAAGCGCGTACTGATCGCCTGTGAAGATGAACAGCAGGCTATTCGCCTCGACGAAGCGCTGTGGACGCGGCCGCCGGAGAGCTTTGTGCCGCATAACCTGGCGGGCGAAGGCCCGAGAGGCGGCGCGCCGGTAGAAATTGCCTGGCCGCAAAAGCGCAACAGCAGTCCGCGGGATATTCTTATCAGCCTGCGGCTAAACTTTGCAGATTTTGCCACCGCTTTCACAGAAGTGATAGACTTTGTCCCTTACGAAGATTCTCTGAAACAACTGGCGCGCGAACGCTATAAAGCGTACCGCATGGCTGGTTTCAACCTGAACACGGCAACCTGGAAATAATGGAAAAGACATACAACCCACAAGATATCGAACAGCCGCTTTACGAGCACTGGGAAAAGCAGGGCTATTTCAAACCGAATGGTGATGAAAGCCAGGAGAGCTTCTGCATCATGATCCCGCCGCCGAACGTCACCGGCAGTTTGCATATGGGTCATGCCTTCCAGCAAACCATCATGGATACCATGATTCGCTACCAGCGCATGCAGGGTAAAAACACCCTGTGGCAGGCCGGTACCGACCACGCGGGTATCGCCACCCAGATGGTGGTTGAGCGTAAGATTGCCGCTGAAGAAGGTAAAACCCGCCACGACTACGGTCGCGATGCCTTCATCGATAAAATCTGGCAGTGGAAAGCGGAATCCGGCGGCACCATTACTCGCCAGATGCGCCGCCTCGGCAACTCCGTAGACTGGGAGCGCGAGCGCTTCACGATGGACGAAGGCTTGTCCAACGCGGTGAAAGAGGTCTTCGTTCGCCTGTACAAAGAAGACCTGATTTATCGCGGCAAGCGCCTGGTGAACTGGGACCCGAAACTGCGCACCGCCATCTCTGACCTGGAAGTAGAGAACCGCGAATCGAAAGGTTCCATGTGGCACATCCGCTATCCGCTGGCCGATGGCGCGAAAACCGCTGACGGTAAAGATTACCTGGTGGTCGCCACCACTCGTCCGGAAACCCTGCTGGGCGATACCGGCGTGGCCGTAAACCCGGAAGACCCGCGCTACAAAGACCTGATTGGTAAATTCGTGGTGCTGCCGCTGGTTAACCGCCGCATTCCGATTGTTGGCGACGAACACGCCGACATGGAAAAAGGCACCGGCTGCGTGAAAATCACCCCGGCGCACGACTTTAACGACTACGAAGTTGGCCGCCGTCATCAGCTGCCGATGATTAATATTTTGACCTTTGATGGCGACATCCGCGAAAGCGCGGAAGTCTATGACACCAAAGGCAACGAATCCGACGTTTATTCCAACGAGATCCCGGCTGAATTCCAGAAGATGGAACGTTTTGCCGCGCGTAAAGCGATGGTTGCCGCTGTCGACGCGCTGGGCCTGCTGGAAGAAATCAAACCGCACGACCTGACCGTGCCTTACGGCGACCGCGGCGGCGTGGTTATCGAACCGATGCTGACCGACCAGTGGTATGTGCGTGCCGACGTGCTGGCCAAGCCGGCAGTTGAAGCCGTTGAGAATGGCGACATTCAGTTCGTGCCGAAGCAGTACGAAAACATGTACTTCTCCTGGATGCGCGATATTCAGGATTGGTGTATTTCCCGTCAGCTGTGGTGGGGTCACCGCATCCCGGCATGGTATGACAACGACGGCAACGTCTATGTTGGCCGTAGCGAAGACGAAGTGCGTCAGGAAAACAACCTGAGCGCCGACGTTGCCCTGCGTCAGGACGAAGATGTTCTGGATACCTGGTTCTCTTCCGCGCTGTGGACCTTCTCCACCCTCGGTTGGCCGGAAAACACCGACGCGCTGCGTCAGTTCCATCCGACCAGCGTGATGGTCTCCGGCTTCGACATCATCTTCTTCTGGATTGCCCGCATGATCATGATGACCATGCACTTCATCAAAGATGAAAACGGCAAGCCGCAGGTTCCGTTTAAGACCGTCTACATGACCGGCCTTATCCGCGACGACGAAGGCCAGAAGATGTCCAAATCCAAGGGTAACGTCATTGACCCGCTGGATATGGTTGACGGTATCACCCTGCCGGAGCTGCTGGAGAAACGTACCGGCAACATGATGCAGCCGCAACTGGCGGAAAAAATCCGCAAGCGTACCGAGAAACAGTTCCCGAACGGCATCGAGCCGCACGGCACTGACGCCCTGCGCTTTACCCTGGCGGCGCTGGCCTCTACCGGCCGCGACATCAACTGGGATATGAAGCGTCTGGAAGGTTACCGTAACTTCTGCAACAAGCTGTGGAACGCCAGCCGCTTCGTGCTGATGAATACCGAAGATCAGGATTGCGGTTTTAACGGCGGCGAGATGGTGCTGTCCCTGGCCGACCGCTGGATCCTGGCTGAATTCAACCAGACCGTGAAAGCGTACCGCGAAGCGCTGGATAACTTCCGCTTCGACATCGCCGCGGGCATCCTGTATGAGTTCACCTGGAACCAGTTCTGCGACTGGTACCTCGAACTGACCAAGCCGGTCATGAACGGCGGCAGCGAAGCGGAACTGCGCGGCACTCGCCATACGCTGGTGACCGTGCTGGAAGGTCTGCTGCGCCTGGCGCACCCGATTATTCCTTTCATCACCGAGACCATCTGGCAGCGCGTGAAGGTCATTTGCGGTATTAACGCTGACACCATCATGCTGCAGCCGTTCCCGCAGTATGAGGCTTCTCAGGTTGATGAAGCGGCGCTGGCGGATACCGAATGGCTGAAGCAGGCGATCGTTGCCGTACGTAACATCCGGGCGGAAATGAACATTGCTCCGGGCAAGCCGCTGGAACTGCTGCTGCGCGGCTGCAGCAGAGATGCCGAGCGCCGTGTTAACGACAACCGTAGCTTCCTGCTGAACCTGGCGCGTCTGGAAAGCATCACCGTGCTGCCTGCCGATGATAAAGGTCCGGTTTCCGTGACTAAGATTATCGACGGCGCCGAGCTGCTGATCCCGATGGCGGGCCTTATCGACAAAGAAGCCGAGCTGGCGCGTCTGGCGAAAGAAGTGGCGAAAGTCGAAGCGGAAATCGGCCGTATCGAAAGCAAGCTGTCCAATGAAGGTTTTGTGGCCCGCGCGCCGGAAGCGGTTATCGCCAAAGAGCGTGAGAAGCTGGAAGGCTATGCGGAAGCGAAAGCGAAACTGATTGAACAGCAGGCGGTGATCGCCGCGCTGTAATAGCTCGCCAAAGCATAAAAAGCCGGAGCTTGCTCCGGCTTTTTTACATTATAAGAACGGCAGGTTAGGTAAAAAACCGCTGAACAATTTGCCAGGTACTGGTGGTTTATGGGCCTCATCTTGCTGCAGGTCGAGCGTTTCAACGTCACCCATTACCTCGGTGTTGGCGGCAATATAGCGCATCAAATTAATCTTTAACCAGGGGTACGCCAGACCCAATGTCAGCAGAGAAAGAAACGTCAGAGCCAATAAACGCGGGGCAAGACCAAAAAACGTCAGAGTAGAACGAAAATGAATGCTGTCGCCAAGCACCAAATTATTCCACGCGTGATTACGTAAAGCTACCCGGATATACGTCATGGCTAACACGATGCCGATGGTGAGAAATAAATTTCCTCCTGCCACCGTTCCAAGATGCCGTAATGCCATAAACAGAACCGTATTTTCATTACACAAGCCGAACATACATCCTGTAATCATTTGCATGAATGCGGAAATGAAAAACCCGAAAAACAGTATAATAAATGGCAATATAATTACCATTGCCCATAAAAAAGCCACGACGCAACGCTTAGTGCTAATATAAATATTAAATTTATTTTTGCCTAAGCTTGCGCCTTTGCCGATCAGTTCAAGCCAGTGGCTGTAAACCACCCCGCTGGCGACGGCCATCACACACAGCGCCAGTAAAACCAGCGCAACGAAACCCACTAGCATGTCATTTATGCCTGAACC
Source organism: Klebsiella sp. PK01 (assembly GCF_057624675.1). Classification (NCBI taxonomy): domain Bacteria; kingdom Pseudomonadati; phylum Pseudomonadota; class Gammaproteobacteria; order Enterobacterales; family Enterobacteriaceae; genus Klebsiella; species Klebsiella sp. PK01. Next base: position 262,877 of record NZ_JBYEZM010000006.1, on the reverse strand, counting down.
TAACCAGATACGACTTCCAGGAATAGCGAGGATCAACACCGTTAGTACGACTATCAGCAAAGGTAACCCAAGCATAATCCACCATGCGCGCAGCAGATTACATTTAAACCCGAAACGAATATTAGCGAATGAGGTCATATTCGCGTGGTAGCTTAACCCCTTCATTACCATGACTGGCAGCAGGATAAGATATGCTAACGTCACCCATTCTTCGCTGCCGTGAGAGAAAATGGCAAGCGCCAGACTGAGTAAAACCAGCACGATAAACATTAGCAGCCAGCTAAGTAAAATCGTGAAACCCTTCCCGTGGTAAGCAAAACGGTTACCGTTAACCTCCATATTTTCACAAAGGTAACGGCGACTACGTACCCATGCCCAGGGAATGAATATCCCTAAAGTAATTACTGACAGTATAATATTGACCAAACAAATAAAGAAATAGGCGCGAGCCCGTCCGTGAAAGACAAAATAATGACTAGCACGCGGCTTCTTCCCTAAAGTAATATCCATAACCCCGCCATCCTTGTACTTTAAATTATATATATAAATAATAAGTCAGAATAACCATCATTAAATATGCAGAATATATTATTTTGAAATTACTCGGCAATATATTTATGCACGCCTTGCGTCGGTTAAAGAATAATGGTATTAAAACAATGTATGGTTATTTAAGCTAAAATTGAGTGATTCTATGAATCTTGCTGCGCCACAGACCTTTACTTTACGCCGCATTACGGCGGCAGATAATGCCGCCATCGCCCAAGTTATCCGCCAGGTCTCCGCGGAATACGGCCTGACCGCCGATAAAGGCTATACGGTCGCTGATCCCAACCTGGATGAACTCTATGAACTTTATAGCCAACCGGGCTCCGCCTATTGGGTTGTGGAGCAAAATGGCGAAGTGGTTGGCGGCGGCGGCGTGGCGCCGCTCTCGTGTAGCGAGTCCGATATCTGTGAGCTGCAGAAAATGTACTTTATGACCGCGGCGCGCGGCAAAGGGCTGGCGAAAAAGCTGGCGCTGATGGCGATGGATCACGCCCGCGAGCAGGGTTTTAAACGCTGCTATCTGGAGACCACCGCTTTTTTGAAAGAGGCGATTGCCCTTTATGAACATCTCGGATTTGAACACATCGACGGGCCGCTGGGCTGCACCGGCCACGTCGATTGTGAAGTGCGGATGTTGAAAACGCTGTAACGCCTCGATATTGCAGGCGTCCGCGGTAGCGATACGCTTAGCGGGGCTACAGTTCGGTAGCCCGGCTAAGCGTAGCGCTAGCCGAGGGATGTCCCGGGCTCGCGGTGCCGTTTTTTTTGTCGGGTGGCGGCTAACGCCTGACCCGACCTACGGCCCGTACCATTACGAGCTGAAGCTCTCAACGCTATCTCTCCCCATGACTCCTGAAACTGCCAGTATTAGTGGCTACCGAGTCCAAAAATCGCTGGCTACGGCGCCGTCGGTACGCCGCTGTGGAAGCGGAACTCGGGCTCCGGGCGGAGAATCAATGCCGCTTCCGCCTCGCCAAGCTGGCGTACGCGCTCGCTGATATCTCCCCCCGCTATCTTCTGCGCCAGGTCCAGGTAATCCTGATAATGCCGGGCCTCGGAGCGCAGCAGCGACAGATAAAACTTCTGGAGATCATCATCCAGCCACGGCGCCAGCGCGGCAAAACGCTCGCAGGAGCGCGCTTCGATATAAGCGCCGCAAATTAGCTTATCGATCAGCATCACCGGCTCGTGCGATCGCACCTCCCGGCGCATACCGCGGGCATAGTTGCTAGCGGTGATTTTGACGTAAGGGATATCCCGCGCCAGCATGATCTCACGTACCTGCCAGAAGTGATGCAGCTCCTCTTTGATCAACAGAATCATGCTGTCGAGCAACTGGCTGCCCCACGGGTCGTTGGTTCGCGGCATAGCGCTTTTGTTGATCCGTTTATGCAGAGCGACAAAATCTGGCTCCGGCCCACGGCGATAGGTAAAGTCTTCGTACGGTTTCAGGCATTCCAGCAGCTCGTCGGCGCCGTCTTTATCGGCGACGTAGCGGCGTACCAGCAGCATGGCGTTTTGCGCCGCTTTCAGCTCGCATACCATATGGTCGGTCAGCAGCAGCGGCAGGTTTTCCGGTTTACGGGCTTCGTCAATCCACGCCTGCGGCGTAGGACAGTGAAGAAATGCTAAAATCGGGGAGAGTATTTGCGGGTAATCCATTAAAGCTCCAGGCTATACCCTAATCAGGACGGGTATATACGGCGGCAGACGCCGCCGTATCCGTTGACGACTTAGTGGCGTACGCCGTTGTCGTCTTCGTCAATTAAATCTTCGTCATCTTCGCCGTCATCGTCTTCACCGTTCGGGTCTTCGTAGTAGGTACCCCAACCGTCGTACTCAACGTTGAATTTTTCCGCCAGGTTCATCAGCTGTTCAACCTGGGCGTCGATCAGATCGGCGTTAAGCGCGCTTTCGCTCAGGATATCGCAGCAGATCACCACTTCGCCTTCTTCGACTTCCAGCTCTTCCGGCTCGGTGACTTCATAACCCATCTTGAAGGCCTCTACCGCCACTTTTTCCAACGTTTCGAAATCATCGGCAGAGAGATGATGCTCAATGGTATACAGCGCGTCCGGATCGCTGCCATCTTCCAGCAGCTCTTCGATAATCAGACGCGTTTCCTCACGCTGTTCTTCCAGTAGTTCCGGGTTTGCCATGGCTCGTTCCTCATAATGTGCGGCAGATACTCCTATTGTCACATACCGCCGTGATTGCCTCCACCTTCTGTGTAAAAGATTTCTAACTCGGGGTTGCAAATGAATATTCATACATATAAAGTGAATTTTAATTCAATAGTGGCGTTTGCCAGGTGAGGGAATTATGTCCGCGTTATATCAGAAGCATTTCTTGAGATTACTGGATTTTACTGCTGCAGAAATTACCGGCCTTGTCGACCTGGCCGCGCAATTAAAAGCCGATAAGAAAAACGGCATCGAGGCCCAGAAACTGAAGGGCAAAAACATCGCGCTCATCTTCGAAAAAGACTCAACCCGCACACGATGCTCTTTCGAAGTTGCCGCTTACGACCAGGGCGCCCGCGTGACCTATCTCGGTTCCAGCGGAAGCCAAATCGGCCACAAAGAATCCATGAAAGATACCGCCCGCGTGCTGGGCCGCATGTATGACGGTATTCAGTATCGCGGCTACGGCCAGGAGCTGGTGGAAACCCTGGCGGAGTATGCCGGCGTGCCGGTGTGGAACGGCCTGACCGATGAATTCCACCCGACGCAGCTCCTGGCCGACCTGCTGACCATGCAAGAGCACCTGCCGGGTAAGGCATTTAATGAAATGACGCTGGTCTACGCCGGCGACGCGCGTAACAACATGGGTAACTCCATGCTGGAAGCCGCCGCGCTGACCGGACTGGATCTGCGTCTGGTGGCGCCGAAAGCCTGCTGGCCGGATGAAGGTTTAGTGGCGGAATGCACTGCGCTGGCGAAAAAGCACGGCGGCAATATTACCCTGACGGAAGAAATCGCCGCGGGCGTAAAAGGCGCCGATTTCATTTATACCGACGTGTGGGTGTCGATGGGCGAGGCGAAAGAGAAATGGGCGGAGCGTATCGCCCTGCTGCGCGGTTACCAGGTGAATAAAGCCATGCTGCAATTGACCGGCAACCCGCAGGTGAAATTCCTGCATTGTCTGCCCGCGTTCCACGATGACCAGACCATTCTCGGCAAACAGATGGCGGCGGAGTATGGACTGCACGGCGGCATGGAAGTGACCGATGAAGTCTTTGAATCGCCGGCGAGCATCGTCTTCGATCAGGCGGAAAACCGTATGCACACCATCAAAGCGGTGATGGTGGCGACGCTTGGAAAATAGCCATTAACCAAGGTAGATTCCCGGATAGCGCCAGGCGTATCCGGGCTACCCGTTTTAAGCCATCAATACCTTCACCACCGCTTTACGCACCTTCGCCGGCGCCCCGACCGCACAGAGCGGTTTATGCACTTCGCCTGGATAAAACACCACAAAATCCCCCTCGTTAAGGATAACGGTTTTCTCCTGCGCTCCCTCGGCGAGGAAGGCGATGTCTTTGTCCGCCAGCCAGTCAGTCTGCGGCTCGCCTGCGGGTAAGGTGCTGAAGGTCATCCCTTCCTGACCACGCAGCACAATCTGGATATCCAGATAGCGGGCGTGATACTCGGCGCGACGTTCGGCCTGCGGTTCGGTGCTGTCTTCAGAAATCAGATAGAACAGATTGTTGCCGTCGATATCGTGCTTGCCGAGCGGCGTCGCCTCGTTGACGTGAGCCTTAACATGCTCAATCGCCTGACGCAGCGCGTCTGGCAGCCAGGATTGCAGATGATGAATGTTGCCGATAATCATAAGAGCCCTCAAATATAAAACAGCTTTTCATTTTTGTTTTATACGCCGCTTACCACTGCCAGACCACATTTTTATCGCGGTTTTTTGCGCTGGCGCAGCCTTCGCAGGCAAACGTTTCCCTGATTGTGGATTAATCGCTTGATTGCTCATCAAAGCTGCGTATAATGCCAGCCGTTTTGCCGGGAGGAAATATGGTCAATTGCGTACGACATTGCTGTGTCTTACCGCGTCTGAAAGCAGGCGCTGGCCTGGCGTTTTTCTTTCCGTTGCTCAATGAATTCTCGAAGCCCCTTATTTAAGGGGCTTTTTTTTTGCTCAGGCGTCAGGAGATAAGCATGGCTAACCCGCTATATCAAAAACATATCATTTCCATAAACGATCTCAGCCGCGAAGACCTCGAACTGGTGCTGGCGACGGCCGCAAAGCTGAAAGCCAATCCGCAACCCGAGCTGCTGAAGCATAAGGTTATCGCCAGCTGTTTCTTTGAAGCCTCCACTCGTACTCGTCTCTCTTTTGAAACCTCCATGCACCGCCTCGGCGCCAGCGTGGTCGGCTTCTCCGACAGCAGCAACACCTCGCTCGGTAAGAAAGGCGAAACCCTGGCCGACACCATTTCGGTTATCAGCACCTACGTCGATGCTATCGTGATGCGCCATCCGCAAGAAGGCGCCGCGCGTCTGGCAACCGAATTCTCCGGCGGCGTGCCGATTCTCAACGCCGGCGACGGCGCCAATCAGCATCCGACACAAACCCTGCTCGACCTGTTCACCATTCAGGAAACTCAGGGCCGCCTTGAGAATCTTAATGTCGCGATGGTCGGCGACCTGAAATATGGCCGTACCGTACACTCGCTGACCCAGGCGCTGGCCAAATTCAACGGCAACCGCTTTTACTTCATCGCCCCGGACGCGCTGGCGATGCCGCAATATATTCTCGATATGCTGGATGAAAAAGGCATCGCCTGGAGCCTGCATAGCGCCATCGACGAAGTGATGGCAGAGGTCGATATTCTGTATATGACGCGCGTGCAGAAAGAGCGCCTTGACCCATCGGAATACGCCAACGTGAAGGCGCAGTTCATACTGCGCGCCGCGGATCTCGAAGGCGCGCGCGCCAACATGAAAGTGCTGCACCCGCTGCCGCGCGTTGATGAAATCACCACCGATGTCGATAAAACGCCGCACGCCTGGTACTTCCAGCAGGCAGGCAACGGCATCTTCGCCCGCCAGGCGTTACTGGCACTGGTATTGAATAGCGAGCTGGCACAGTAAGGGGGAATGAGAGATGACACACGACAATAAACTGCAGGTAGAAGCCATTAAGCGCGGCACCGTGATCGACCATATCCCGGCCCAGGTCGGCTTCAAACTGTTGACCTTGTTCAAGCTGACCGAAACCGACCAGCGCATCACCATCGGCCTGAACCTGCCATCCGGTGAGATGGGCCGTAAAGATTTGATTAAAATCGAGAACACCTTTCTGACCGATGAGCAGGTCAATCAGCTGGCGCTGTATGCGCCGGACGCAACGGTTAACCGTATTGATGATTACGAAGTAGTGGGCAAATCCCGCCCGAGCCTGCCGGAGCGCATCAACAGCGTGCTGGTCTGCCCGAACAGCAACTGCATCAGTCACGCTGAGCCGGTTTCGTCGAGTTTCGCAGTGAAAAAACGCGCCGATGACATTGCACTCAAATGCAAATACTGTGAAAAAGAGTTTTCCCATTATGTGGTGCTGGCCAACTAATTGCGGTTGGTATTAATACCGGCCCTCCCTATAATGGCTACGACCTAATTACTGCAGTTCATCTGGAGATATTATGAGCAAAACTATTGCGACGGAAAAGGCACCAGCAGCTATCGGCCCATATGTACAAGGTGTTGATCTGGGTAGCATGATCATCACTTCCGGCCAGATCCCAGTAGACCCGAAAACCGGCAGCGTGCCGGAAGATGTCGCCGCGCAGGCGCGTCAGTCCCTGGACAACGTAAAAGCTATCGTTGAAGCCGCTGGCCTGAAAGTGGGCGATATCGTGAAAACCACCGTTTTCGTGAAAGATCTGAACGATTTCGCCACCGTGAATGCCGCGTATGAAGCGTTCTTCACCGAGCATAACGCCACTTTCCCGGCGCGTTCCTGCGTAGAAGTCGCGCGTCTGCCGAAAGACGTGAAGATTGAGATTGAAGCTATCGCGATCCGTCGCTAATCGCTTCTCTGCCCTCACCCCAGGCGCTTGCGCCATCCGCGGGGTGAGGGAAATGCCCTATTTTATCTTCGTTGCCCGCAGCAGTTTCTCCAGCGGATAGACCGCCGCAATCACCAGCTCATCCTGGGTTTTCGCCGCCGTATCCAGCTGCGCCTGGATTGAGGCGTACTCTTTATCGTCCAGCGTTCCCTGCCGCGCCACCAGATCGGTCAAGCGCAGCCCGAGGCTCGCCAGCTTATCAACCTGCTGCACCACCGGTTTAATCGCCGCCAGCTGATAGTTATTATCGGTCAGCGCTAGCGCATCGCCGCTGTTGTTCTGCCAGCGGGTAAAGACGTGGCGCAGCGCATCGGCGCTCTCGGTGTCTTCGGCATCGCTGATCAGCCGCTCCGCCCACTGGTTCAGGCTGCGTACGGTATCGCTCTCCGCCGGTAACGCATCGGCCAGCCGGTTAAGCGGTTCAAATTGATGGTAATTGTTCGCCTGGAACTTGAGATGCTGACGGGTGTAGTAATGCGCCGGCTCCAGCGCCTCGGCGAGGATCTGCAACGCCAGCGTATGGCTGCTGTTCGCCAGCCGGGTGAACTGCTCCAGCTGCTGAGTGTGCTGCTGCAGGCCCACGGAGACCGTTGACCAGCTGTCCATCGCCTGCAGGCGCTGATACATATTGTCGCTGTCTTTGACGTCCTCGGCCGACCACAGACGCTCCGCTACTGCAAAAGCGCGCGGCCACAGCTTGATATCGATGACCGGCGCGGCGACGTTTTCCGCCCACAGCGCCGCCTCACCGCCCAGCAGATTCTTCTGTTGCTGCGCGTCGGGCAGCGTCGGCTGAATGCCCTGCGGCACGGCATCCAGCCGCTTGCCGTCAATGGGATAACGGGTGTTGCCAAGCAGGAAGTAACCTGCGAGCTTGTCATCGTTAATGGTCAGTACCGGGCGGGTTTCGCCCATCCAGGTATCGACGCGGAACGTAACCTGATTGTCGCCGAGCCATTCAATCTCCTGCACGGCACGCCGTGATTTACCTTTAAAATCAATAAACCCTCGCCAGCCGCTATCGCCTTTTACCAGCGTAAAGCTGCCCTCAACCGCGCTGCCCTTCAGCCGCGGCATCGAAAACTGCCAGCTCTGGGCGCTGTCGCTATCGGTAATCGTATCCACGCCGTTAAGCCCCTGCGGGATAATTTCATTACGATAGTGATAGGCGGTGTACTGCGGCTGGTCGAGGTAAAAACCGGTGGAGAGAATACCGCGATAGCCGTGTTTGGCGACGTCGCCTAATGCGTCCTGCCCCTGCCAGGACTGGATCAGAATGCTCTTCGGTAAATCAGGGTGGTAGATCTCATCCCAGCCGACCATCTGCCGGTGATGTTTCTCGAGCAGCTTCTCCAGGCGCCGGTTGAAGTACGCCTGTAGCGCGTGGCTGTCCGCCAGCCCCTTCTCTTTGAGGAATTTCTGAATGGCCGGATTGGCGCGCCACTGGCTGTCATCGACTTCATCACCGCCGATATGCAGATACGGATCGGGGAAGATAGCCGCCAGTTCGCTGACCATCGCCTCGGCAAACGCGTAGGTGGCCTCTTTTGTTGGGTCGAGTACCGGTTTCAGCACGCCCCAGTGGCGCTCCATCGCGTAAGGCCCCGGCGCGCTCATCAGTTCCGGATAAGCCACGGCGATCGCCGAGGCGTGGCCCGGCATATCGATTTCCGGCACCACGCGAATACCGCGTTCAGCCGCGTAACGCACAATGTCTTTCATCTGCGCCTGGGTATAAAACAGGCCGTCGCTGGCCTGCTGCTGCAGCTTCGGATAGCGGCTGGAGGCGAAACGCCAGCCCTGATCGTCGGTCAGATGCCAGTGCAGTACGTTAAGCTTCGCCGCCGCCATACCGTCAATCTGCCGTCTGATCGCCGACAGCGGCATAAAGTGACGGGCGGAATCCAGCAGCAGTCCACGCCACGGGAAGCGCGGCGCATCGTCAATGGCGACATAAGGAATGGTGGTGCCGTCAGGACCGTTTTGTACCAGCTGTAGCAGCGTTTCCATGCCGCGCAGCGCGCCAAAACGCGTATTGGCTTTCAGGGTCGCGCCGTCTGCGTTAACGGTTAGCTGATAGCTTTCGTCGCTATCCGGCTGCGGCAGGAAAGGCACTTTTTTACTGACGATCACGTTAATGGTTGGGCTTTTCACCGGCGCCGTCTGCGGCTGGAGCGTCCAGCCGGTTTGCCGCGCAAGACGTTCGCGCCAGCGGTTCGCCGCCTCACCAAGATCGTCGCCGCTGACGTTGATCGTCAGCTGATTATTTAGCGCCAACGCCCCCTGCGCCTGCGGGCGCTCCACATGGGCGGGCCACGGCATCAGCGGCAGATCGCCCGCCGGGGCGGCAAGCGCCATGCTGCTCAGTAATATTCCGCTGGTCAGCAGACTGTAACGCACGGTGTTAATCATCAATGTTCCTTTTTATGACGGGCCAAAAAAAGCAAAACATTGGGTTAACATGCGCACAAAAGTGCGTCAATACATGGCGTTGACGGGCTTCACAACTTGATGAGATTTAAGAGAAATACCGGTAAGCCCCTCTGCCCGGTGGCAAAGGGGCGAAACCTCTACTGCCAGCCGTAACGACGGCTGTAGAAGCCTTTAACGGTCTGGGTCAACACCATGTAACCCGCCAGAATCGCCACCAGCCATGGGAAATAGCTGAGCGGCAGCGCCTGCAGCTGCAGGTAGCCCGCCAGCGGCGAGAACGGCAGCGCGATACCCACCGCCATCACCAGCAGCGTCATCGCGAACAGCGGCCACGCGGCGCGGCTCTGGACGAACGGAATGCGGCGGGTACGGATCATATGCACAATCAGCGTCTGCGACAGCAGCCCTTCAATAAACCAGCCGGACTGGAACAGGGTCTGCATCTCGACGCTGTTGGCGCGGAACACCCACCACATCAGGCTGAAGGTGAGGATATCGAAAATCGAGCTGATCGGCCCGAAGAAGACCATAAAACGCCCGAGATCGGCCGGGTTCCAGCGCTGCGGTTTACGGATCTGCTCATCATCGACGTTATCAAACGGAATCGCCACCTGGGAGACATCGTACAGCAGGTTCTGAATCAACAGGTGCAGCGGCAGCATCGGCAGGAACGGCAGGAAGGCGCTGGCCACCAGCACGCTGAAGACGTTGCCGAAGTTGGAGCTGGCGGTCATTTTGATGTACTTGAGCATGTTGGCGAAGGTGCGGCGGCCTTCGATAACCCCCTCTTCCAGTACCATCAGGCTTTTTTCCAGCAGAATGATATCCGCCGCCTCGCGGGCGATATCCACCGCGCCGTCAACGGAAATGCCAATATCCGCCGCGCGTAGCGCCGGGGCGTCGTTAATACCGTCACCCATAAAACCCACCACGTGACCTTCGCGTTTCAGCAGCGTCACGATGCGCTCTTTATGCAGCGGCGCCAGGCGCGCGAACAGCGTGGTGCGTTTCGCCAGCGCCGCCAGTTCGTCGTCGCTCATGGCTTCAATCTGGCTGCCAATCACCACTTCGCCCGCATCCAGACCCACTTCATGACACACTTTCGCCGCCACCAGTTCGCTGTCGCCGGTGAGGATTTTCACCGTAATGCCGCTGGCCTTCAGCGCTTTCAGCGCCGGGGCGGTAGTCTCTTTCGGCGGATCGAGAAAGGCGATGTAGCCTTCGAGGATCAGGTCGGATTCATCCGCACGCTGATAGTCGCCTTCCCGCGCCGGCAGGTATTTGGTCGCCACCGCCACCACTCGCAGCCCCTGACGGTTCAGGGTATCGGTCACCCGGCGAATACGGCGCAGCATGGTCTCGTCCAGTGGTACGATTTCGCCGTTGTAGCGCACCTGGGTCGAGACGTTGAGGATCTCCTGCAGCGCCCCTTTACAGATCAGCTGATGCGCGTCGTCCTGCTCTTTCACCACCACCGACATGCGGCGACGTTCAAAATCAAACGGGATCTCATCCACCTTCTGCCAGCGCTCCGCGAGACCGCGAGCGGCATCCAGCTCCACGCCTTCCAGCACCGCGGTGTCGAGCAGGTTTTTAAGCCCCGTCTGGTAATGGCTATTGAGCCAGGCGGTGTGCAGGACTCTCTCGCTGGATTTACCGGAAACATCGGTGTGGTTCTCCAGCACGATTTTGTCCTGGGTCAGGGTGCCGGTTTTATCGGTGCAGAGGATATCCATCGCGCCAAAGTTTTGAATGGCGTCGAGGTGTTTGACGATCACCTTTTGTTTTGACAGCTTCACCGCCCCGCGCGCCAGCGTCGAGGTGACGATCATCGGCAGCATCTCCGGCGTCAGGCCGACCGCCACCGACAGCGCGAACAGCGCCGCTTCCCACCAGTCGCCTTTGGTGTAGCCGTTGATCAACAGCACCACCGGCGCCATCACCAGCATAAAGCGGATCAGCAGCATGCTGACCCGGCTAATGCCTTTCTGAAAGGCGTTCGGTTCGCTTTCCTGCTCGCTGACGCGCCCGGCAAGCTGGCCGAACCAGGTGTTGCCGCCGGTGGCGTAGACGATGGCCTGCGCCGAGCCGCTTACCACGTTGGTCCCCATAAAGCACAGGGTGTCGCATTCCAGCGGATTGGTTTGTAGCGGATCGCGGGTGCGCGCGACTTTTTCAACCGGCAGCGATTCGCCGGTCAGCGAGGCCTGAGCGACAAACAGGTCGCGCGCCACAATGATGCGCAGGTCCGCCGGGATCATATCTCCCGCCGATAGCCTGACGATATCGCCCGGCACCAGTTGGTCGATGGGCAGTTCGAGCCAGCGGCTCTCGCCCTGCTCGTTGATAACCCGCAGCACCGTGGCGGTATTGCTGACCATCGCCTTCAGCGCATCCGCCGCTTTGGTCGAGCGCGCTTCCTGGATGAAGTTAAGCAGCGTCGAGATGCCGACCATCAGCGCGATAACGCCCGCGGCGAACAAATCTTCAGTGGAATAGGAGACGATGCCGAGCACCGTCAACAGCAGGTTGAACGGATTGCGATAGCAGGTCCACAGATGAACCCACCACGGCGACGGCTTCTGCGCCGGGATTTGGTTATCGCCGTGCAGGGCGATTTTCGCCGCCACTTCGACGTCGTTCAGACCTTCAGGGTGGCTGTCGAACGCGCGCCAGATTTCATGCTCATCCATGGCCGCCACGTCCAGGCAGCGCTTGCCGAGTGAATCCGGGATCGGCGCGCTGGCCAGGTTACGGGCGTCGGGCAGCGGATCGCGCTGGATCAAACGATGGGGTAAATGACGGCTAAGCTGCGCGAACAGCTGCCGGGTAAAATTTTTCAGCATAAACAGTCCCTCCGCGCTCGCGCGAGCGAACGCAGCGTTGCCAACAGGCGTGGCAAAGCCTTACCTGTCAGGCATTATTTTTATAGGGCAGGGACATCGTGGACGTCACTGCTTTACGCTTTCCGGTAAAGCAGTGCTAAACAGGCTTACCGGAAAGAAAGGTTGCTCCATCGAGGATGAGGAGTGGGATCGGGGTCCATAAAATTCTCCGGTAAGTAACTCAAGACGGCGCGGAGTATACCGCGACCAGGAAACTATTTGTGGCTATTATGGCTATCATACCGTCCGGCAACTAAACCGGACCTCAACCAGTCTTTGCTCATTGAGGATTCGTTGAGTAGCATTAGACTCACTCAAATCGGACGACGGCGAGAACCTCGTATGCAAAACCGGCTAACAATCAAAGATATCGCGCGTTTAAGCGGCGTCGGAAAATCGACGGTGTCGCGCGTGCTGAATAACGAAAGCGGCGTCAGCGAGCGCACCCGCGAACGGGTGGAAGCGGTGATGCAGCAGCACGGTTTCTCCCCTTCCCGCTCCGCCCGCGCCATGCGTGGTCAGAGCGATAAGGTGGTGGCGATTATCGTCACCCGTCTGGATTCGCTGTCGGAAAATTTAGCGGTGCAGACCATGCTGCCCGCCTTTTATCAGCAGGGCTACGATCCGATCATGATGGAGAGCCAGTTTTCTCCGGCGCTGGTGGAAGAACATCTGGGCATGCTCGCCCGCCGCAATATCGACGGCGTGGTACTGTTCGGCTTTACCGGTATTCGCGAGGAGATGCTCGCGCCGTGGCGCGAAACGCTGGTGCTGCTGGCGCGCGACGCTCCCGGCTTCGCTTCGGTGTGTTATGACGATCATGGCGCGATCAAGTTACTGATGCAGCGTCTCTATGAGCGCGGACACCGGCATATAAGCTTCCTCGGCGTGCCGCACAGCGACGTTACCACCGGGGAACGCCGTCATCAGGCTTATCTCGATTTCTGCGCGCAAAAGAAGCTCACGCCGACCGCTGCCCTGCCGGGACTGGCGATGAAGCAGGGTTATGAAAGCGTTGCCAGCGTACTGACGCCCGAGACCCGCGCGCTGGTCTGCGCCACCGATACTCTCGCTCTCGGCGCCAGTAAATATCTACAGGAACAGCGTATCGACACGCTACAACTCGCCAGCGTTGGCAGCACGCCGCTGATGAAGTTTCTGCATCCGGAGATCCTCACCGTCGATCCCGGCTACGCCGAAGCCGGACGCCAGGCGGCGCAGCAGTTGATCGACCAGATCGCTGGCCACGCCGAACCCCGCCAAATCGTCATTCCCGCTGCCCTGAATTAATCTCGTTCGGGCGATTTATGTGATCTTCGCCGAGTTTCGGGAACGTTCCCATTTTGCATTCCCAACGGAACGGTTAGGATGCATGCAAGGTAAAAACGGCATCTCTCCCCTCTGTTTTTGAGGCTTCATCATGAGCAAAGTAAACCAGCAGGACATCGATAAACTGATCGAACTGGTGGGCGGGCGCGGCAACATTGCCACCGTCAGCCACTGTATTACCCGTTTGCGCTTTGTGCTGAACGATCCGGCCATCGCCAAACCGAAAGATATTGAGCAGTTGCGCATGGTGAAGGGATGCTTCACTAACGCCGGGCAGTTCCAGGTGGTCATCGGCACCGAAGTCGGCGATTACTATAAGGCGCTGCTGGCCACCACCGGCCAGGCGTCCGCCGACAAAGAGCAGGCCAAACAGGCCGCGCGGCAAAACATGAAGTGGCACGAACGGTTGATCTCGCACTTTGCCGAGATCTTTTTCCCGCTCCTGCCGGCGCTGATCAGCGGCGGTCTGATCCTCGGTTTCCGTAACGTCATCGGCGATCTGCCGATGAGCAACGGCCAGACGCTGGCGCAAATGCACCCGTCGTTGAAAACGATTTATGACTTCTTGTGGCTGATTGGCGAGGCTATCTTCTTCTATCTGCCGGTGGGGATCTGCTGGTCAGCGGTGAAGAAAATGGGCGGCACGCCGATCCTCGGGATCGTGCTTGGCGTCACGCTGGTCTCTCCGCAGTTGATGAACGCTTACCTGCTCGGCCAGCAGGTGCCGGAAGTGTGGAACTTCGGCCTGTTTACCATTGCGAAAGTCGGCTATCAGGCGCAGGTGATCCCGGCTCTGCTGGCGGGGCTGGCGCTGGGCTTTATCGAAACGCGCCTCAAGCGTATCGTGCCTGACTACCTCTATCTGGTGGTGGTGCCGGTGTGCTCGTTGATTCTGGCGGTGTTCCTCGCTCACGCTTTTATCGGCCCGTTTGGTCGTCTGATTGGCGACGGCGTGGCCTTCGCGGTACGCCACTTGTTAACCGGCAGCTTCGCGCCGATCGGCGCCGCGCTGTTCGGCTTCCTCTATGCGCCGCTGGTGATAACCGGCGTACATCAGACCACCCTCGCTATCGATATGCAGATGATTCAAAGCATGGGCGGCACGCCGGTATGGCCGCTGATTGCGCTGTCGAATATTGCTCAGGCGTCGGCGGTGGTAGGCATTATTATTGCCAGCCGTAAACAGAATGAACGCGAAATCTCGGTACCCGCGGCGATCTCCGCCTATCTCGGGGTCACCGAACCGGCGATGTACGGCATCAACCTGAAGTACCGCTTCCCGATGCTGTGCGCGATGGTCGGATCCGGCCTTGCGGGCCTGCTCTGCGGCCTGAACGGCGTGCTGGCGAATGGCATCGGCGTCGGCGGCCTGCCGGGCATCCTGTCGATTCAGCCAAGCTACTGGCAGGTCTACGCCACGGCGATGGCCATCGCCGTGGTAGTGCCGATTATCCTCACCACCGTGGTTTATCAACGCAAGTACCGTCAGGGCACCTTGCAGATTATCTAACGTCTTCTTTCGGGGCGCCGCTTGCGCCCCCTTTATTCGCAGGAACGTAATATGAATACCCTTCCCCGCTGGTGGCAAAACGGCGTTATTTATCAAATCTACCCGAAGAGTTTTCAGGACACCACCGGCAGCGGTACCGGCGATTTACGCGGCGTCACCGCCCGTCTCGACTACTTGAAAAAGCTCGGCGTCGACGCTATCTGGCTGACGCCGTTCTACGTCTCACCGCAGGTGGACAACGGCTATGACGTGGCGAACTATACCGCTATCGATCCCTCATACGGCACGCTGGAAGATTTCGACCAACTGGTCGCCGGAGCGAAAGCGCGCGGTATCCGCATCGTGCTGGATATGGTGTTTAACCATACCTCGACGGAACACGAATGGTTCATCCAGTCGTTAAATAAGGTAAGCCCGTACCGCCAGTTCTATATCTGGCGCGACGGCGAGCCGGGAACATTGCCGAATAACTGGCGTTCGAAATTCGGCGGTAACGCCTGGCAGTGGCATGCGGAAAGCGAACAGTATTATTTGCATCTTTTCGCCACCGAGCAGGCGGATCTCAACTGGGAAAACCCGGCGGTACGCGCCGAGCTGAAAAAAGTCTGCGAGTTCTGGGCCGATCGCGGCGTTGATGGCCTGCGCCTCGATGTCATCAATCTTATCTCCAAGGATCAGAACTTCCCGTCCGATAGCGTTGGCGATGGACGTCGCTTCTACACCGATGGCCCGCGGGTTCACGAGTTCCTGCAGGAAATGAGCCGCGATGTCTTTACCCCTCGTGGCCTGATGACCGTCGGCGAAATGTCTTCCACTTCGCTTGAACACTGCCAGCAGTATGCCGCGCTGGACGGACGCGAACTGTCGATGACGTTTAATTTTCATCACTTAAAAGTCGATTATCCCGGCGGCGAAAAATGGACCCTCGCCCGTCCGGACTACGTGGCGCTGAAAGCACTATTCCGCCACTGGCAGCAAGGGATGCATAACCGGGCATGGAATGCGCTGTTCTGGTGTAACCACGATCAGCCGCGCATCGTGTCACGCTTCGGCGACGAGGGCGAGTACCGGGTGCCGGCGGCGAAGATGCTGGCGATGGTACTGCACGGCATGCAGGGCACGCCCTATATCTATCAGGGCGAAGAGATTGGCATGACCAACCCGCATTTCAGCAACATCAGCGATTATCGCGACGTGGAAAGCCATAACATGTTTATCGAGCGCGCGGCGCAGGGGCAAAGCCCGGATGAACTGCTGGCGATTCTGGCCAGCAAATCGCGCGATAATAGCCGCACACCGATGCCGTGGCACGACGGCGAGAACGGCGGCTTCAGCGATGGAGAACCCTGGATCGCGTTGGGTGATAACTATCGCGAGATTAACGTCGAGGCGGCGCTAGCGGATCCGGAATCGGTGTTTTACACCTATCAGCAGCTGATCGCGCTGCGAAAAACCACGCCGGTGCTGACCTGGGGGGATTATCAGGATCTGCTGCCGGACCATCCGTCGCTGTGGTGTTATCGCCGCCAGTGGCAGGGGCAGACGCTGGTGGTGGCCGCCAACCTGAGCCGTGAGTTCCAGCCGTGGCAGCCGCCGGAGATGTCCGGCGACTGGCGGGCGCTGATTGGCAACTATGCGGAAACGGCCAACCGTCCGGCGGCAATGACGCTGCGGCCGTTCGAAGCGGTATGGTGGGTGCAGGCGTAAAGCTTTTCCCCGGTGGCGCTACGCTCACCGGGGCTACCGGTTCGTGGCACTGGAGATTACGCGCGGTCAGCGTCAGGAAGGATAACGCTCTCCTGCGGCTGCGCTGAGGCATGCTCCTCTTTGGCCTTCAGCCGATCCCAGGCGCGGAAGAACGGATAGTAAACCACCAGCGAAATAGTTAAATTCACTACCTGCAGTACGGTGCCGGAAATATGGCCGCCGGTCGCCAGATAGCCGCTGATGAAAATCGGCGTGGTGAACGGCAGCGCGATTCCGGCCGGCGGCGCCACCAGCCCGGTCGCCATCGCGGTATAGGACACGATCACCAGCAGCACCGGCGTTAAAATAAACGGCAGGAAGAAGTAGGGGTTCATCACCAGCGGGATGCCAAACACCATCGGCTCGCTGATGTTAAACAACGCTCCCGGCGCGGCAATTTTCCCCAGCTGTTTCATCTGCTGACTACGGCTGCGCAGCAACATAAAAATCACCAGCCCCAGCAGCGCGCCGGTGCCGCCGGGCGCAATCCACAGGTCGTAAAATTGCTGGGTAATAATATGCGGGATCGGCTGGCCGTTCTGAAAGGCCGTCAGGTTCTCTGACATATTCGACAGCCACACCGGCTGGATAAATACCAGCACAATCGCGTCGCCGTGCAGGCCCAGCGTCCACAAAATACCGATCACAATCACCGAAATAATCATCCCCGGCAGCGTACCGCCGACGTGATGCATCGGAATACCGATCAGGGTGGCGATCATGCTGTTGATGTCGCCGAACGGCGAGGCCTCAACCGCCAGGCGCAGCGCCAGCACCACCGCCAGAACACAGAAGCCGGGGATCAGGGCGAGGAATGATTTCGCCACTGCCGGCGGCACGCCGTCCGGCATGCGGATAACGAGATTGCGGCTGGCGACCAAACGATAAATCTCCGTCGACAGCAGCGAAATAACAATAGCGACAAACAACCCCTGGCTGCCGACCATGCTCACCGGGATCACTCCTTTAATCACCTCCGCCGCGCCGTGTACCGGGGTAAACAGGGTGTTTTGCGGGATAGTCATCACAAAAGCCACCAACGACATCGCCCCGGCGCTCAGCGGGTCGATAGTGCGGTACTTCTCAGCCAGCCGATAGGCGATGCCGAAGCTGGAAATCAGCGCCATAATGTCGTAGGTCGCTTTCACCGGGTACAGCATTTTATCGCGCCAGACCTCGCCAAACAGGCCGCTCATCATGTCGGCATAGCCGGGGATCGGCAGGTAGGCGAAAATCAGGAAAAACGAGCCAATCAGCATAAACGGCATATTCAGAATGATGCCATCGCGTACCGACAGGACGTGCTTTTGCCCGGCGATTTTCAGCGCCGCCGGCATGACGTAACGTTCAATCCAGCTTGTATTCGACATGGTGTGCTCCCGAGGGAAATAGCGGTCAGTTAAATTGCGTCAGCCATTGACGGTTTATCGTTAACACTTCATCCAGCAGCGCCTGGGCATCGGTGACGTTACCGACCAGCGGGTTAGCCACCAGCGCCAGCAGCGCGCTCTCGCGGCAGCCGTGTACCGCGGCTTCAATCGTCAGCCGTTCAAAGGCTTTCACCTGCTGCGTCAGGCCGTTCATCGCCGGCGGCAGCGGGCCGAATGCCAGCGGCCGCGCCCCTTGCGCATCGATAATGCTGTTGGTTTCCACCACCGCATCATCATCCAGGCCGTGAATCGCGCCGTTGTTGCGGGTGTTTACCACCATCTCCGCGCCCAGGTTGTTGTGAATCGCGTTGATAAGCTCAACGGCCACTTCCGAGTAGTAAGCGCCGCCGCGAAAGCTCAGTTGCTCTGGTTTTTCTTCCAGCTGCGGGTCGGCGTACAGCGCAAACAGCTCCTGCTCGACCTTCATCACCTGCTCGGCGCGGGTGCCTTTGGTTTTCGCTGCGGCGATCTCTTCCGCCAGCATCGCCGGCGTCAGCCAGAAATAACGATGATAAGGGCACGGAATCGCCTTCAGCGCGCGGAGGAATTCCGCCGGCCACGGCAGTTCTTTAATGTTGTTCATCGACAGCGCCTTACCGTCGCACAGCATATCGATCACTTTACCGGTGACATCCTCGCGCCCCTGTAGCACCTTATGCACCCAGACCATATGGTTGAGCCCGGCAAAGCGCAGTTTCACTTCGGACTCCTGCGCGCCCAACATGCCGACGATCATGTGCTGCATGTTGATCGGTACGTTGCACAGGCCGATGATCTTCGCCTTGCTGTAGCGGCTGACCGCCTCGGTGACGATCCCCGCCGGGTTGGTAAAGTTAAGAATGAACGCTTCCGGCGCCAGTTGTTCCACTTTGCGCGCAACATCGAGGATCACCGGGATCGTCCGCAGCGCCTTGGCGAAACCGCCGACGCCGGTGGTCTCCTGGCCCAATAGATGATATTTGAGACCCAGCCGTTCATCGGCGGCGCGCGCCGCCAGTTGCCCGACGCGTAGCTGCGTCAGCACAAAGCTGGCGCCGCGGATCGCCTCATCGAGCGTAAAGTGGACGCTGACCGCCACCTGCTCCAGCCCTTTATGTTTCAACATCCGCCGGGCCAGCGCGGCAATGATCTCAACTTTTTCCCTGCCGGATTCGACATCCACCAGCGCCAGTTCGGTGACCGGAAGCTGCTCATAACGAACGATAATCCCTTCAATAAGCTCCGGCGTGTAGCTGCTGCCGCCGCCGATAACGGCGATTTTCAGTGCTTGCATAGTGACCTCTATTCGCATTTTTCGGCATGCAGATCGCCGCGCGCGATCGCCAGGACCGCACGTGAGGGTGATAAAAAACGGGATTAGTAAATTAGCGTTCGAGCAGGGCCAGCGCTTTATCCAGCACCGCGGCGCCGCGCATCATGCCGTAGTCGGCCATATCGATCACCGCTACCGCTTTGCCCTGCGGCGCCGCCAGCGCGGTTAGCCGTCCGGCTTCGTATTTGACCTGCGGTCCGAGGAGGATGACATCGGCGTTCGGCAGTTCACGTTCAAATTCCGCCACCGCCACCGCGTAGATTTCCAGCGCCAGCGCGCGCTGCTGGGCTTCCGCTTTCATTTTATTTACCAGCATGCTGGTCGACATGCCTGCGGCACAACAGAGTACGATTCGTGGCATTGCGCTTCCCCTTTGCATGTTTATCGCTTCAGCCTTCACGACCTGTGCGACTATATTGTTAATATTGTGTGATAGTGAAGGCTATATGAAAATAATTTTCACCGATGTGATCGAGGCTCAATTTTTGCGCATTATTTCCTCATGTCATTGCCAAACATCGACGCCAGATATAGGAAATCGCCTGCGCAGATGCTATAAAAACGGCTATTCACTAAGTGAAAAATATTTTCAATTCCGGGTACTGCCAAAGGGAACATCAGGATGGATATCGTAGGTCAGCTACAGGAAGGATTGATCCGCTTTAGCGCTCAGGAGTCGCGCGTCGCCGCCTTTATTCTGGAAAATCTTAGCTTTACCGCCAGCGCCTCCATTGACGAACTGGCCGCCAGCGCGGGGGTCAGCCCGGCCACCATCACCCGCTTCGCCCGTTCAGTGGGCTGTGATGATATTCGTGATTTACGTAAACAGCTGGCGCAGGCTAGTGAACGGCGCGCCAGCTGGCTCACGCCGGATAGCGCCGCCCTGCCCGTCGCCTGGCGCGACAAACTTAGCAGCCTCGGCGATACGCTAACCCGCCAGCTCGGGCACACCGCCGAAGCGGCGGTGGAAAAGTGCAAATCGCGCCTGCTGAGCGCTCGCGCGGTGCATTGCTTCGCCCTCGGCGCCCAGGACGTGGCGCTGGCGGCGCTGCTGCAGCACCAGCTGCTGCCATCCGGCATCGCGATTAATCTCTGTCAGGAGGCGGCGCTGATGCGAATGACCGCCAGTACCCTCAACGACGATCATCTACTGCTGGTGCTGGCCACCGCCGAAGCCAGTACGGTATTACAGAGCGCGACGCTGCAGGCGCGTACGCAGGGAGTGACGATTATCGCACTGACCCCGGAACAGCATGCGCTGGCCGATATGGCCAGCGCCGTGCTTCCGCTGCCCGCCAACCCGCAACATGCCCGCTACGCCCTGCTACTGCTGGTCGATCTGCTTAACGATACATTGATAGCCTGAATGTTTTGCCCGTTCCTTTAGTGTTCGGGCCCAATTTTTGCTTATATTTTAAGCGCCTAAATTTACATTTACGCCAGCGCCCATCATCCGTACTCTCACCTTTTTACCTTGTTCTGGGTCAATAAAATCGCAAACATCTTTGATGCAAATCACTACATATAGAACTTAAAATGCGCCCCGGCCCTACATATTGTATTAATCGTCTATTATGTCACCATATCTTGTCGTTGTTGGGCGGTGATGAGATGTGGATAAAAAGGGCCGGATCCGAAGGCAAACGCCGCTAGTCGTAGCGTGGCGCGCTTTTGGGAGACCTTCCGCCTCTGTGGATAACCTGTTCTATATATGGAGTGATCATGACACCGCATGTGATGAAACGTGATGGCTGTAAAGTGCCGTTCAAGTCAGAGCGCATTAAAGAAGCAATTCTGCGTGCAGCTAAAGCAGCGGGAGTCGATGACGCAGACTATTGCGCCACCGTCGCAGAAGTCGTTAGCCAGCAAATGCAGGGCCGCGCGCAGGTCGATATCAACGATATCCAGACCGCCGTGGAAAACCAGTTGATGTCCGGCCCGTGGAAACAGCTGGCACGCGCCTATATCGAATATCGCCACGATCGCGATATCGAGCGTGAAAAGCGCGGCCGCCTGAACCAGGAAATTCGTGGTCTGGTCGAGCAAACCAACTCATCGCTGCTCAACGAGAACGCCAACAAAGACAGTAAAGTGATCCCGACCCAGCGCGATCTGCTGGCCGGTATCGTGGCCAAACACTATGCCCGTCAGCATCTGCTGCCGCGCGATGTCGTACAGGCGCACGAGCGCGGCGAGATCCACTACCACGATCTCGACTATTCGCCGTTCTTCCCGATGTTCAACTGCATGCTGATCGACCTGAAAGGCATGCTGACGCACGGCTTTAAAATGGGCAATGCCGAAATTGAGCCGCCGAAGTCTATCTCTACCGCCACCGCGGTCACGGCGCAGATTATCGCCCAGGTCGCCAGCCATATTTACGGCGGCACCACCATTAACCGGATCGATGAAGTGCTGGCGCCGTTCGTCACCGAGAGCTTCAAAAAGCATCGTAAAATTGCCGAAGAGTGGCAGATCCCGGATGCCGAAGGCTATGCCCGTACGCGGACCGAAAAAGAGTGCTACGACGCGTTCCAGTCGCTGGAATATGAGGTCAACACGCTGCATACCGCCAACGGCCAGACGCCATTCGTCACCTTTGGTTTTGGCCTCGGCACCAGTTGGGAGTCGCGCCTGATCCAGCAGTCGATTCTGCGCAACCGCATCGCCGGTCTCGGCAAAAACCGCAAAACGGCGGTATTCCCGAAACTGGTCTTCGCCATTCGCGACGGTCTGAACCATAAATTCGGCGATGCGAACTATGACATCAAACAGCTGGCGTTAGAGTGCGCCAGCAAGCGTATGTACCCGGATATTCTCAACTACGATCAGGTCGTGAAAGTTACCGGGTCGTTTAAAACGCCGATGGGCTGCCGCAGTTTCCTCGGCGTGTGGGAAAACGAGAACGGCGAACAGGTACACGATGGGCGCAACAACCTCGGCGTTATCAGCCTGAACCTGCCGCGTATCGCGCTGGAAGCGAAAGGCGACGAAGCCGCCTTCTGGACGCTGCTGGACGAGCGCCTGCTGCTGGCGCGCAAAGCGCTGATGACCCGTATCGCTCGCCTGGAAGGGGTGAAAGCCCGCGTCGCGCCGATTCTGTATATGGAAGGCGCCTGCGGCGTGCGTCTGAAAGCCGACGACGACGTCGCGGAAATTTTCAAAAACGGCCGCGCGTCCATCTCCCTGGGCTACATCGGGGTTCACGAGACCATCAACGCGCTGTACAACAATCAGCATATGTACGATAGCGAAGCGCTGCGTGAAAAAGGCATCGCCATCGTGCAGCGTCTGCGCGACGCCGTTGAACAGTGGAAGGAAGAGACCGGCTACGGCTTCAGCCTGTACAGCACGCCGAGCGAAAACCTGTGCGATCGCTTCTGCCGCCTCGATACCGCCGAATTCGGCGTGGTACCGGGCGTGACCGAGAAAGGCTACTACACCAACAGCTTCCATCTCGACGTCGAGAAGAAGGTGAACCCGTACGACAAGATCGATTTTGAAGCGCCGTATCCGCCGCTGGCCAACGGCGGCTTCATTTGCTACGGCGAATATCCGAATATCCAGCATAACCTCAAGGCGCTGGAAGACGTGTGGGATTACAGCTATCAGCACGTACCGTATTACGGCACCAATACGCCGATCGATGAATGCTACGAGTGCGGGTATACCGGCGAGTTCGAGTGCACCAGCAAAGGCTTTACCTGCCCGAAATGCGGCAACCACGACGCCGCCCGCGTATCGGTGACCCGCCGGGTATGCGGTTATCTCGGCAGCCCGGACGCGCGTCCGTTCAACGCTGGCAAGCAGGAAGAAGTGAAGCGCCGCGTGAAGCACCTGGGCAATGGGCAGATCGGTTAAGTTCTGCACAGGGTTCTCACCCTCACCCTAACCCTCTCCCTCAAGGGAGAGGGAACCGTTCGAGCCCGGCATTAAGCCCGGCGCTGGTTTTCCCCTCTCCCCTTGGGAGTGGGAACCGTTCAAGCCCGGCGTTGAGCCCGGCGCTGGTTTCCCCCCTCTCCCCTTGGGAGTGGGAACCGTTCAAGCACGGCGCTGGTTTCCCCCCTCTCCCCTTGGGAGAGGGCCGGGGTGAGGGTATCAGCCCCTGGTAGCCCGGCCGAGCGCAGCGACGCCGGGAAATGGCCGCACGCCTGCGTTTTCGCAAAGCAATTAACGTCAGAGCAAGGCGGCAAACGAAGGAATCTCCAGGAGCGTACATTCAGTACGTGACTAGGGTGAGTGAGCGCAGCCAACGCCGCTATGACGTTAATTGAGAAGCGAAAATGAATTATCACCAATACTACCCCGTCGACATCGTCAACGGCCCCGGCACCCGCTGCACCCTGTTTGTCTCCGGCTGCGTCCACGAGTGCCCCGGCTGCTACAACAAAAGCACCTGGCGGGTGAATTCCGGCATGCCGTTCACGATCGGGATGGCCGACCGCATCATTGCCGACCTCAACGATACCCGCATCAAACGCCAGGGGCTTTCACTCTCCGGTGGCGATCCGCTGCATCCGCAAAACGTCGCGGAGATCCTCAAACTGGTGCAGCGCGTACGCGCCGAATGCCCCGGTAAAGATATCTGGGTCTGGACCGGCTATAAGATTGATGAACTGAACGCAGAGCAGATGGAAGTCGTGAACCTGATTAACGTGCTGGTCGACGGTAAGTTTGTGCAGGATTTAAAAGACCCGGCGCTTATCTGGCGCGGCAGCAGCAACCAGGTCGTGCATCATTTGCGATAGCGTTTAGAGCCGTTTATTCGCCTGATGATAAACGGCCGCTTTCTCTCTTTTGCCAATGGCAATAACGTAAACCACCACCACACTATCTCGTACTTGATACACCAGCCGATAACCTGACGCCTTAAGCTTGATTTTGTAGCAATCCGGCAAATCGCTCAGCCTGGCCGACTCAATTCGCGGATTCTGCACAACCTGCTGGAGCTTATTTTTGAACTGTTTTTTGACCGTCTCGCCAAGCTTCTGCCATTCGCGCAAGGCTCGTGGATCAAACTCCAGTTCATAGGTCATCCAGACTCACCTTAACCCCCGGCCGTGGGTTCTCCAGCCGCTCGCGAACGGTGCGTAACAACGCCGCTTCGCCATCGCTGATGGTCATACTTTTCACCGGCATGCGGCCATTTTCCGCAATGTATTGAAACAGCAAGCGTACCGCCTCCGTTGGCGTCATATCGAGTTTCTCCAGCACGGCATAAGCCTCTTTTTTGAGTTTATCGTCCAGTCGAACATTGAGCGTGGCCATTATGCCTCCAGAAAGGGGAATTTTGTAATGCAGTATAGCATTACATTTGAATTACATTCGAATCTGGAAAACACCTCTCAAAACCGACTGACGCACTCCATCGCCACCGTTTTAAACTCATCGAAGCTGCGGGTCGCGGCGAGGCGGCTCATGGCCCGCTCGCGCAGGAACGTCACGAAAATATCGTAGATCGCCATCGCCTCTTCATACTCGCTCTTGCTGATAGCGAGCAGGAAGATGATATGGGCGATTTCGTCGCCCCAGGCGATGCCCTGCGGAGCAATAACGGTATAGACCACCGTCTTTTTCGCTAACAGACCGAGGGCGTGCGGCAGCGCAATGCCATCGCCCAGCATGGTACTGACGATCGCTTCACGCTCGACCACCGAATCATGAAACTCCGCATCGACAAAACCCTCCTGCTGCAGCTGCTGACACAGCTCGGCGAACAGCGTTTGCTGATCTATCGGCTTATCGATCACCCGGAAGTGGGCGGCATCGAAGTACTTATTCAACATCCACGGACGGGTGCGATCCACCAGCACCAGCTTGCCAATCTGATCTAACTGGTAATCGGTGGGGAACGGCGCGATGGTCACCACCGGTTTGTCTTTTTCGCCGATCCGCACCGTTGAGATAACAAAATCCTCATCGATCGCTTCTCGCTGTTCGTACTCGCGCTGGGAAATGGTGGCGGCGATCTCCAGTTGCGGATATTTACGCTGCAGGATCGCTTCGATCATCCGCACCATCGCATTGCTGGTATCGCACACCAGCAGCACGTGCGGCTGGCGCTGGTAGCCGATGTTGTAGTGGCGTTCCAGCCCGACGCCGATATGCAGCACCAGAAAGCCGATTTCGTTTTCGCTGATGGTATAAGGCGTGTATTTGCCCCAGCTCGATACCGCGGCGAGGGTCATATCCCATGCCATCGGATAGTGCTGTTTGATGTTATCGAGCAGCGGATTGGGGATCATTATCTGATAGCGCACGCGGGTGATCATGGTCTTAATGTGGGTCAGCAGATCGGCGTGCAGCTGGGCGTCTTCCAGCAGGTTATAGTTATATTGGCTGTTAATGTAACGCAGAATGTAATTGACCAGCGCTTCGTCATCGTCGGCGCTGATGGTTTCTGGATCGACATCCTGTACCTGGCGGGCGGCGATATGCACGCACAGCCACTCTTCCTCGGCGGGCGAGAAGGGTTTTCCGGCCAACCGCTGTAGCTCTCCCGCCAAGTCGCGCGCGGCGTCGCGGACGTTTTGCGCCACATCTTCAGCGCTAAAATCGGCCAGCGGATAGCCTTCGCTAACGCGGCGTACCACGACCGCGCCGTACAGGCAGATAAAACGCTCGCCGACATCGGTGAGGCGAATATGATGCCGCGTGAGCGTCTCCTGCAGCACCGGCTCCAGTTGCGCCGGGACATCCGCTTCCAGCGCCTCGGCGCTAATCAACGGATTAATGCCGCCCTGCAGCGTCAGCTCCCACAGTAGATCGGTCAGGCAGGCGCGAATCGATACCTCGCTGCCGAACAGCTTCATGCCGTGGCGCGGGCGGGTTTCGAGGGTAAGCTGATAGCGCTGGAAGCGCTCGCGCACCTCGACCATATCATTCTGCAGCGTGGCGCGGCTGATGAACCATTCATCGGCCAGATCTTCCAGCTTGATAGAGAATGCCGAGGTCAGGAAACGCACCAGCAAAAAGTGGATGCGCTCCTGGGCGGTACGCGGCACGTGCTGCGTCTTCGGCGCCGTCTCCTCCAGCGCCTGAAAACGCGATCGGTCGTCAATCTTCAGCTGATAACCGCTACCGCGGTTGAGCGTAAACTGCGCGCCATACTGCGCCAGCAGCGCATTCAGCGCGGTAATATCGGCGCGCACGGTACGGGTAGAAACCGACAGCCGCTGCGCCAGTTCATCCTGCGGCAGCGTTTCATTTCGCAGCAGGGTGAAGAGTTGCGCTAAGCGTTGGTTGGGAAATCGCATGTCAGTTCCTTGTTGTTACGGCTCAGGGTTGGGCGGATATCACCATCTGCGATGGGCTACCGACCGGCGTGTAGTCTGAGGCAAAGGTTAATTTGCCATCCTTCGGCGCCACGCTAAAACGGGTAATATTATCGCTACGCTGGTTCATGACGTACAGCCACTGCCCCTGATTATCCAGGGTCAGCGTACGGGGGTAATCCCCGCGCGTCCAGATATCCTCCTGGTGGCTCAGGCTGCCGTCAGCCAGCACGCTAAAGTGGGCAATGCTGTTATGCAAGCGGTTGGCGACGTATAGCTGTTTGCCATCGTTGCTCAGCACAAGGCCGGCGGCAAAGCTGGTGCCCTTATACTCTTTTGGCAGCGCAGAGACGGTTTTGCCTTCGCGCAGCAGGCCGCTTTGCTTATCAAGATGATAGAAGGTTAGCGTCGACGCTTCTTCGTTAATCAGCCACAGGCCGTCGCCCTTTGGCGTAAAGACGAAGTGCCGCGGGCCGGCGCCCGGCGACGAGGCGGCGATAAACGGCGGATCGTTTGGCGTCAGTTTGCCGCTGGCGCTATCCAGACGGTACTGATAGATCCGATCCAGCCCCAGATCGGTGGAGTAAACAAACTTCCCGCTGGGATCGGCGGCGATCATATGGGCGTGCGGGCCATTGTGATCGCTAATGGCAAAGCTGCCCTCGACGGCCGCCGCCGGACGTTCGGCGCCGGCCGGACCTTCATCCTGATGCACATCTACCGCCTCGCCCAGGCTACCATCTTCTTTCACCGGTAGCACGGCGGTGCTGCCGCTAACGTAGTTGGCCACCAACAGATATTTACCATCCGGCGTCAGGGAGAGATACACCGGCCCGGCGCCGCCAGAGGCAACCTGGTTGAGTTCCGCCAGCTCGCCGTTCTTGTCAATTCGCCACGCCTGCACCACGCCTTTTTCGACTTCACTGGCGGCATACAGCGTTTTGCCATCGCGCGACACGGTCAGCTGCGCGACGTTCGGCAACGAGCTCACCAGCGCCTTATCGCGCAGGGCGCCGGTTTTGGCATCGACGGTAAAGCGATACAGACCTTCGCCATTAGGATTATAGGTGCCAATCCAGGCGTAGTGGGTTTGCGCGGCGGCGCCGGCGGCAAGCAGAGACAGTGAAGCAACAAGCAGGTGACGAGCGGTTGGCATGGTAACTCCTTGATGGTTCGGTGGGATAAGTTTCCCCTCACCCCGGCCCTCTCCCAAAGGGAGAGGGAGAACACCAGACGGTCCCCTCTCCCTGAGGGAGAAAACCAGACGGTCCCCTCTCCCTGAGGGAGAAAACCAGATGGTCCCCTCTTCCTGAGGGAGAAAACCGGACGGTTCCCTCTCCCCTTGGGAGAGGGTTAGGGTGAGGGACAATGGCACTACTTCACTAACTGTTTGGTCATCTCCAGCAACTGGCGAACATCGGCCGGGCGGGTGTTGCCGCTGGCTTTATCGATAATCGAGCTGTAAATATGCGGGATGATTTTACTCACGCCGGCATCCAGCGCGATTTTCAGGATCTCGCTGTAGTTTTCCAGATCGATACCGCCGGTCGGCTCCAGCCAGAAATCGTGTTCAGCGCAGGCTTTGGCGACGGCTTCAAATTCGGCGCGGTGCTTCAGGCCGCCCATCGGGAAGTATTTGATAGAGCTGCCGCCCATATCTTTCAACAGCGCGATGGCGGTTTCCAGCGGAACAATCCCATCCGCCGCGCCGCTGCTCAGCGGGCCGGTTGAGATCTTCACCATTCCCGGCGTACCGGTCGGCGAGACCAGACCATTCACCACGGTCTCGTTCTGCCCGAGCAGCGCGCGGCTGGTAGCCACGCCGGTGAAGACCTGGTTGACGTGCTGCGGCTGCACCTGGCGAGAAATCTCGCTCACCATCGCCGACTGGTTTGGATCGCCTGCGCCCAGCCCGACGGAGAGCGCGTTATCAATCAGCTTCGCGTATTCACGCATATCGGCCACCGCGCTGGCGACGTCCGGATAGTTTTTGGAGAGCACGCCGACCAGTACGTGACCTTCCGCCGCGTCGTAAATTTCACGGGCGTTGTCTTTGCTGCCCGCCAGTACGTTCAGGCACACGCGGTCACGGTAAAAATTTGGGGTCAGTTTCATGCTTTTTTCTCCTTATTCAGAACTTCTGCGATGCGGCGGGAGACCACCTCCAGCTGCTGCGCGTTCACGCTGCGGACATCGGCTTCAATAATGCCTTCATTCGCTTTATAGCCGCGGAAGTAAATGGCGTATTCGCCCTGCTTCAGCGCGTTAACCAGATCGCCGGTATTCACGCCAGTGGTCGCTTCATCAAATTTAATTTCGGCGCGGGCGATATCGCGGCCCGCGCTATCCCACACCACCCGCGCGGTCACGCCGTTGAGAGTGTTGAGCTGTTCGATAAACGGCGTCATCTTGTCCACCATCTGCTGACCGCTCTCTTTGGTCGCCGTCAGGTAGTGTTCAATCGCGCAGGTCAGACCGAGAATGCCCTCTTTGCCCACTTTCATCGCCCGGCCAATCCCCATCGACTGGCGCTTAACCCACTCAACGTACTGCGTTTTGCCGATGACCAGCCCGCTGGTCGGCCCTTCAATCGCTTTCGCGCCGCTGTAGATAACCAAATCGGCGCCCATGCGGTAGTAGCACTGCAGATCTTCTTCCGCCGCCGCATCGACGATCAGCGGTAAGTTATGCTGGCGCGCTACTTCCGCGGCCTGCGCGACGTTGAGCATGCTTTTCTGCACGCAGTGGTGGGATTTGATGTACAGAATCGCCGCGGTGCGCGGAGTGATCGCCGCCGCCAGCTGTTGGGCAGAACATTCGTTGGCGTAGCCCGCTTCCACCAGCTTACCGCCGCCCAACGCCACCATGGTGCCTACCGGCGCGCCAAAGTTGACGTTGTGGCCCTTCGGCAACACGATTTCGTTATTTTCAATCGGGGTAACGTGCAGGTTCTCCAGCAGCCAGTCGCTGTCTTTCACCAGCACCGCCGCTACCGACTGGGCAATCCCCGCCGACGCGCAGGAGACAACGGTCGCCCCTTCCACATCCAGCAGTTTGGCGATGTACTCGCCGGTTTTATTCACCAGGTCTTTCATTTCAAAGTACTGGTTCATACCGGCCATCGCGGCTTCAACCACTTCCGGGCGCGGCGTGGAGACGCCCAGCGCCGTCATCCGGCCAGAAGTGTTAATAACTTGTTTTAAATGGTATTTCTCAAAAATCGAAGACATGTTCCGCGCTCCCTTGTTCGGTCAGATAGCCCTTGCCCGCGCGAATCGCGGCCAGCGGCACCAGAATATTGTCAGCCTGCAGGCCCTCTTTTTCGGCATCTACCAGCAACGTGGGCTGATGCTGCAGGCTAAATAGCGTTAAATCGGCATCGAAGCCCTCTTCGAGGCGCCCTTTACGCGTCAGACGCAGCCCCTCGGCGGCGCTGACGGTCACGCAGTCAATCACCTGCGGCAGGGTCATGCCGATGGCGAGGAATTTCGACATCACCAGCGCCAGCGAGCGTACTGGGCCGTCGATACGGTTACGGCAGTAAATATCGGAGCTAATGGTGTGCGGCAGAATGCCCATCGCAATCGCCCGCCGCGCCACTTCAAAGCTGAAACTGGCGGTACCGTGGCCGACATCGAGGCGCACGCCGCGCTGCAGCGCGCGAGTAATGGAGCTGCGCAGCTCGCCGGCAGGATTAAGAATGCGGTTCGGCTTGCCGTTATAGCAGTGGGTAATGATGTCGCCGTTGCTCAGCAGATCGGCGATTTCATCGAGGTTCGGCGGGTTATTGCCGATGTGCACCATCAGCGGCAGATCGCCGTTTTCCTGCTGAATGGCCTTGGCGCGCGCCAGCGGCGTGATGCCGTTTTCGCCGACGACGCTGCTGCTCATCCGCGCCTTCAGGCCAACGATAAAGTCAGGATGACGCTGCACCGCCTGCTTCACCGCGGCGGCGTCGATATTGGCCATATTCGCCAGCTCATTCTGCGCAATCAGCCCGACGCGGGAGATGTTGAGCAACGCATAAACTTCCGTCGCCGCTTTACGGGTCAGTTGATAGAAGTCATCGACGTCGTCGGCGCCGGTGCTGCCGGCATCGATCACGGTGGTGACGCCGGTGGCGATGCCGACGCTATCCGGCTCATCATGATAAATCGGTGAATTCGGGTAGCAGTGAACGTGAGAGTCAATCCAGCCAGCGCTGACGTAAACCTTGCCGTTCAGTTCGATGGTCTTACGGGAGGGCGCGCTAATCTCGCCCAGCGCCGCGATTTTCCCGTCCTGGATGGCGATATCAGTCAGGGTATCGTCGACGAGGCGCGCACGGCGCAGGAGTAAATCAAACATAGCTATCTCCTGATGAAAGAGTGAATCTGTTGCCGGATGGCGGCGTACCGCCTTATCCGGCCTACAAATCGCGCTGACTTGTAGGCCCGATAAACGCAGCGCCATCGGGCGATTAGCTAATCGCAATCGGGAAGATGGAACCGAGGATCATCGCGCCGAGGATGGCGCCGCCGGTGATCGGTTTCTGCCAGATGTAGAACAGCAGTGCGCCAACCAAAGAACCAATCCCGATAGGAATAGACGCCGTCATCGCGCTGAGGATGATCAATGGACCGAGGAAGCGGCCGGAGGCGTTACCGGCCCCCATCATCACGTCGGCGCCGTAGGTGGAGTCGCTCTGGTTGATGGTGAACTTACGCGCCAGAATGATGATGTAGCCGACCGCCAGGCCGAGGATCAGGCCGGTTGCCAGCGACGCGGCGAAGTTCGCCACCGGGAAGACAAAGCCCGCGCCAAGCAGTAGCGCCGGCACGCCGAGGCCGATACCGGTCTGGATGGCGCCGCCGATATCCAGAATCCCCACCAGCGAACCTTCGATGATGCGGGCGAACAGGAAGCTCGCGCCGAATGCCGCCACCGCGCCGTACGCGCCGGTATCAATCCCTGCCTTCAACATCGCCACGAAGGCCACTTCGTTAAATGCGCCGATGCCGTACAGGTAGTACATGTGCGTCCCGGCGAAGACGCCGGAGGAGAGCAGGCCAACAAAGATCGGGAACGACCAGTCGGCATACCAAAAACCTTTATTCTGTTCCATTATCAGGCTCCCGTTACTTGCCGCTGAGTGAGTTGTGGATCATGTCCAGCCAGTTCGGCACGGTCAGATGGAAGGATTCGAGCATCTTCATGTCGAAGCCGCGGAAGAAGCCGCTGAGGACGAACAGCGCGACAATGGCGATCATCATCACTTTGGTTACCCGGTTCCAGCCGCTCTCTTCTACGCCTTTACCGATCAGGATCCCCAGTACCAGACCCGGTACGGCGTTACCCATAATCAGCTGCGCCGCGCCGCCGAAAATCGTCGCCCAGAAGCCTGATTTCTTACCGGCATCGATAGCCGCCAGCCAGAAAATCACCGGCATCACGGTATTCACCAGCAGGTTTGCCGCCGGAACCAGTACCTTAACGGCGGTGACCTGCAGCGCTTCCGGCACGGAAGAGGCGGTCAGGTTAAGGAAGGCGACGACGATCATGCCGATGATGCCGCAGGCAATGGCCATTTTTTTCGGATCGTGTAGCGTTTCGCCAACGTTACGATTTTTCACCATCAGCGCCGCCGCACCCCAGTTCGGGATAATGCGGTGGTCAACGTCCTGGGTGAAGGAGCCTGCTGCAACGGAAGAGGCCCAGGCGTTAAAGAAGAAGCCGAGGCCAAAAGAGAAGTGAGAAGCCGGATCGCCTTCGCAGGAATTCAGCTCGCCCAAGGTACGAAACGCCCCCATCCCTTGCGTGGTGGGCGCGTGAAACATGCGTGCCGCTCCGGCGCCCACGCCGACGCCGACCAGGCCGCCGATGATGAGCGATTTTATTAAAATTATCAGGAACATAGTCTGACCCTTTGGTAACAATCAGGTTTGCGTGACGAAATCCACTTTATCGAGATCGATGGCGGTCACGTTGACGGTGACGTCCAGCTCCACGCTGTAGGTCCGTCGTTCACGGCGCAAAAAGATGAACAGAAACGCCTCTTTTCGTACCGCTTCGCGCGCATGAACAACCGTCACGTCCTGTGGCTCAATACGCAGTAGGATGCGCGATGATGATTTCATCACCGCAGCCTGCACATGGTTAAGGGCATCGGCGAAGGCCCGTGATTTGCTTTCGCCTTTGCCTGCAACCCTCACCGTGGTGGTGAATTGCTCTTTCATACTTATGCGCCGTATTTCTTTTTCCAGGCTTCAACCAGGCGCTCGCCCAGCTCTTCTTTATCCATGAAGCCGAAGCCCAGCACGTTGCAACCTTCGTTGATGGCGGTGACGCCCTCTTCAATAGAACGCATGCCGTATTTTGCTTTGTAGCCGTACTTGGTCTGCGCGGTGATAGCGCCTGCGCCGCCGCTGCCGCAGAAGGAGATGCCGAAAGAGGCGTTTTCCGCTTTCATCATGTCGCCAAGTTTCATATCGGCAGCAACGCCAGGGACGACCACTGCACGTGCGCCGGCTTTTTCTGCGCCTGCCGCGACTTTTTGTCCTTTACCCAGACGGTCGCCAATAACTACGGTGATTTGTTCCATGTTTTGCTCCTTACAGGTTTTCTTTTGCGACTTCGAAGTGGACGGACAGCAACCAAGCCTCTTCATCAGGCAGGTTGCCGAACTGCGCGACCACTTCGCGGGCCAGCATCATTGAATCTTCAGAAATTTCTTCGAACAGACTGGCATCCACTTCCGGTAGCGGTTCGCCACTGATTGACCGGTGGGCCATGGCCCGCACGTGGGAAGTCAGCATTTGCTCCTGAACGTCGTTAGGGACGATGTCGTGACGGCTTAACAGGGCGAATACCTGCTGTAACATCTTGTCAGCCAGGCGTTCGGTCTGCGCCGCCTGCTCCCCTACGTCGTTTATTACCGCTCCGTTATTCACTTGTGTTACCCCGCTGATGTCTCTGGAATCCAAAGTAGCGCCGGGGGTCAGGAGTTTGTAGCGAGTTGTTTTCCACTTCGAAGTGGAAAGGGAGAAGGCTTAGGTGATCGACTCCACATATTCACCGGATAAATGTAAAAACAGGCGATATGGCGTGATGCTCATCACAACAATGCGCGAGGTTTAGCGGAAAACGACGATGGAAAAACCGGAAAAAGAAAAGGGAAAAATGTGATGCGGGTAGGCTTTTAGGCGGGAGACATCGGCTGACGCCTCCCGAAAACGGCGATTAGCGATACTTCTTATGGTAGGTATTGCGGGTAGTTTTGAAGTCCTCCGCGGCGGCCTGCGCCTCTTTCAGCTTACCGGCGTCAGCTAACTTCAGCGCGCCGTCGATCTGGCCGACCAGCGTTTCCAGACCGTGGCGGAAATCTTTCATCTCCGGGCTATCGGCCGCTTTGCCTTCCAGTTTTGGCGGCGTCTCTTTCTGCGCGTCAACCGCAGCAGTACGCATCTTATTCAGCGCCGCTTTCAACTCGCCAATGTCTGAGGTTTTCTGTACCACCTGCAGATTTTCCGCAAGGGTGTCCATGTCTTCGCCAAGGTCGGCAAACGCCGATGCCGAACCGAGCGCAAAAGCAGAGACGGCCAGCATCGCTAACAGTTTTTTACGCATTGCTCACTTCCTTTTTATTATGAAGATATCAAGCGGGCGCGGCAGGACGCGCCCGGCACACAGGTCATTGACCGGCGATTTTCATCTCCGGCAGCAGCACGGAACCACACTGAATATTGCTGCGCGTTTCGATATCGTCGCCGACGGTGACAATATTACGCCACATTTCTTTCAGATTTCCGGCGATGGTGATCTCACTAACCGGATACTGAATCTCGCCGTTTTCTACCCAGAAACCGGATGCGCCGCGCGAGTAGTCGCCGGTCACGCCACTGACACCCTGCCCCATCAATTCGGTGACCACAAGCCCGGTGCCCATCTCTTTAAGCATCTTTGCAAAACTCAGGCCGCGGCCGTTGATGCGCCAGTTATGGATGCCGCCGGCGTGGCCGGTGCTTTTCATACCCAGCTTGCGCGCGGAATAGTTGGTCAGTAACCACTGGGTCAGCACGCCGTCTTTGATGATGTCGCGACGTTCGGTGCGCACGCCTTCGCTGTCGAACGGCGTGGAAGCCAGCCCCTTCAGCAGATGCGGATGTTCTTCGATGGTCAGCCACTCCGGCAGGATCTGTTTGCCGAGGGAGTCGAGCAGGAAGGTCGATTTACGGTAGACCGCGCCGCCGGCAATCGCCCCGACCAGATGGCCAAACAGCCCGGTCGCGACTTCGTTGGCGAAGATAACCGGCGCTTTCATCGTCGACAGCTTACGCGGCGCCAGGCGCGACAAGGTGCGGCGGGCGCATTCGTTGCCGACCCACTCCGGGGTCTGTAAATCGCCAAGGGCGCGGCCAATGGTGTAGGCGTAGTCGCGTTCCATATCGCCGTTTTCTTCGGCAATCACGCAGCTGGAGAGCGAGTGGCGAGTCGAACAGTAGCTCTGGAGCATGCCATAGCTGTTACCGAACACTTTAATTCCATAGTGGCTGTTGAAGCTGCCGCCTTCGGTATTGGTAATGCGTTTGTCGGCCTGCAGGGCGGCCTGCTCGGCGCGGGCGGCCAGCTCGATGGCTTCATCGGGGGAGACCTCCGCCGGATGGAACAGGTCCAGATCCGGGGCGTCAAAGGCCAGCAGTTCTTTATCCGCCACGCCGGCAAACGGGTCCGGCGAAGTGTAACGCGCGATATCCAGCGCCGCCTGCACGGTACGCGCGATAGCGTCCGGGCTCAGGTCGGTCGAAGAGGCGCTGCCTTTACGATTTTGATGATAAACGGTGATGCCAAGCGCGCCGTCGCTATTGAATTCAACATTCTCCACCTCACCGTAGCGGGTGCTGACGCCGATGCCGGTGGTCTTGCTGACGGAGACTTCCGCACCGTCGGATTTGCCTGCCGCCAGTTCCAGTGCCGTACTAACGGCTTCTTCCAGCGTCTTACGCTGCTGTGCAACCTGAGAGATGACTTTCATTGCTAATGCCATAATGTAAGAAGGAGTTAACTGAAGTCTAACAGAGAACCGTTTTTCAGTGCGCGCCTTAACTGGTAACATTAGCCTCTTTTTTAAGGAGCCTGAGATGACAAAGCAGCCCGAAGACTGGCTCGACGACGTGCCCGGTGATGACGTTGAAGATGAAGATGATGAAATTATCTGGGTCAGCAAGAGTGAAATTAAGCGCGACGCGGAAGAACTGAAGCGTCTTGGCGCGGAAATGGTAGACCTCGGTAAGAACGCGCTGGATAAGCTGCCGCTCGATACCGACCTGCGCGACGCCATTGAACTCGCCCAGCGTATCAAGAAAGAAGGCCGCCGCCGCCAGCTGCAGCTGATTGGTAAAATGCTGCGTAATCGCGACGTCGATCCGATTCGCCAGGCGCTGGATAAGCTGAAGAACCGTCACAACCAGCAGGTGGCGCTGTTCCATAAGCTGGAACAAATCCGCGATCGCCTGATTGATAATGGCGATGATGCGGTCGTAGAGGTATTGAACCTGTGGCCAGACGCTGATCGTCAGCAGCTGCGCTCACTGATCCGCAATGCCAAAAAAGAGAAAGAAGGCAACAAGCCGCCGAAATCCGCGCGCCTGATCTTCCAGTATCTGCGCGAACTGGCCGAGAACGAAGGCTAGTTCCCACGCTAACCGCCATCTCCCGGATGGCGGCGCGTTGCGCCTTATCCGGGCTACGAATCGGTATCCGGTGGCTAGCTCCGGTCAGCGCATCGCAAACCTTACCTCATGACCTCGTGCCCTAAATCGCTGGCAAACTGCTGATACCGCGCCACATCGATCGGCTGCGGATAGCTCAACACCAGCAGTTCATGATCGTCGATCCCTTGATGATAGGTTGGATGGCGGTGCGCCCAGGCATTGGCATGGAATCCCATCGACTGGTAAAAGCGCAGCCGTTTATGGGCGATTTCGCTGGTGAGCGGATCGATTTCCAGAATAGTCAGCGGCGCGCGCGTCAGGATCTGCGCCAGCAGCTGTTTGCCATAGCCGCGCGAACGCAGGGTGTCGTCAATCGCCAGATGTTCGATATAGCTATAACCGGCAAACTGCCAGCAGCCGCTCAGGCCAATAAATACCCCGTTATCAAACCACGCTTCCAGCGCATAGTGCGGGTTGCTCAACGCCTGAAGTTTGGCGTCGCTTTCGCGCTGTTCGTGCCACGGAAAGGCACGGGCGTACAGCGCGTCAAGCGCGGCGAAATGGGGCGAGTCGGTAGAAATGACTTTTTCACAGGTCAGCATCAGACAATCCCTGGTGGCGAAAACAAAACTGCCCTCACGCGGAGGGCAGTAACCGGAGGCGTTCGCGCTTACTCTGCCGCGGCCGCTTTTTGCGCCAGTTTATCCAGCAGCTTCTGATGAATGCCGCCGAAACCGCCATTGCTCATCACCAGAATATGGTCGCCCGGATGCGCGGTTTTCACGATCATATCCACCAGCGTATCAACGTCGGCGCTCCAGTGCGCCGGCTGTACGCAGGCTTCCGCCACTTCCGCCACCTGCCACGGGATATGCTGCGGCTGCAGCAGGAAGACTTCATCGGCGCGGCCGAGAGACGGCGCCAGATCGTCTTTACAGACGCCCATTTTCATGGTGTTGGAACGTGGCTCCAGCACCGCCAGAATACGCGCGGTGCCGCCGACTTTGCCGCGCAGCGCCTGCAGCGTCGCGAGAATGGCCGTCGGATGGTGGGCAAAATCGTCGTAGACGGTCACGCCGTTGGCTTCGCCGCGCAGCTCAAGGCGGCGGCGGGCGTTGATAAAGCTGCCCAGCGCGTTAGCGGCATCCGCCGGCACCACGCCGACATGACGCGCCGCGGCAATCGCCATCAGGCCGTTGTGCATATTATGCTCGCCAACCAGCGCCCAGTTCACCTCGCCGACCTTTTCGCCGTCGAGCAGGACTTCCCACTGCGAGGCATCGGCGTTGAGTTTCTTCGCCTGCCAGTGCCCCTGCTCGCCCACCAGCTCCTGTTCGCTCCAGCAGCCCATCGCCATCACCTGCTTCAGGTTGATGTCGCTCTCCGGCAGAATAATCTTGCCTTTGCCCGGCACGATGCGCACCAGGTGGTGGAACTGTTTCTGAATCGCTTTCAGGTCGTCAAAGATATCCGCGTGGTCAAACTCAAGGTTATTGAGGATCAGCGTGCGCGGGCAGTAGTGAACGAACTTGGAACGCTTGTCGAAGAAGGCGCAGTCATATTCGTCGGCTTCAATCACGAAGAACGGGCTGTCGCCCAGGCGTGCGGAAACATCGAAGTTCCCCGGTACGCCGCCGATAACGAAGCCCGGCTTATAGCCGCAGGCTTCGAGGATCCATGTCGCCATGCCGGCGGTGGTGGTTTTACCGTGGGTACCGGCAACGGCCAGCACCCAGCGGTCGCGCAGGACGAAGTCGTGCAGCCACTGCGGGCCGGACATGTACGGAATGTTGTTTTCCAGCACCGCTTCGACGCACGGATTACCGCGGGTCATGGCGTTACCGATAATCACCAGATCCGGCTGCGGGTCCAGTTGGCTGGCGTCGTAGCCCTGAATCAGATCGATACCCTGATTTTCCAGCAGGGTGCTCATTGGCGGATAAACGTTAGCATCCGAGCCGGTTACTTGATGCCCGAGGGAACGTGCCAGCATTGCCAGCCCCCCCATAAACGTGCCACAGATTCCTAAAATATGAATGCGCATTCGTTACTTCCCTCATTAATCTGACCCGCATTTTACCCATATGTATGCCCCCTGAGAAATGCATTTCAGGCAAATCTGCATTTGCTGGCGCGATTCACCTGTGCGCAGTTTTTTTATTATTTGTTAAGATTGTTGCGTTCGTTTTACTCAACATAAAAATGCAGGGAACGAGTTATGAAAACGTTAGGTGAATTTATTGTCGAAAAGCAGCACGAGTTCTCCCACGCTACCGGTGAGCTGACTGCTTTGTTGTCGGCAATAAAACTGGGCGCCAAGATCATCCACCGCGATATCAATAAGGCCGGTCTGGTCGATATCCTGGGTGCCAGCGGTGCGGAAAACGTTCAGGGTGAAGTTCAGCAGAAGCTGGACCTGTTCGCGAATGAAAAATTAAAAGCTGCACTGCGCGCACGTGATATCGTCGCCGGTATCGCCTCGGAAGAAGAAGATGAAATCGTGGTCTTCGAAGGGTGCGAACACGCCAAATACGTTGTGCTGATGGATCCGCTGGATGGCTCCTCCAACATTGACGTTAACGTCTCCGTGGGGACTATCTTCTCTATCTACCGCCGCGTCACGCCGGTCGGTACGCCGGTCACCGAAGAAGACTTCCTGCAGCCGGGTAACAAACAGGTTGCCGCGGGTTATGTGGTTTACGGCTCCTCCACCATGCTGGTCTACACCACCGGCTGCGGCGTGCACGCCTTTACCTACGACCCGTCACTCGGCGTCTTCTGCCTGAGCCAGGAGCGGATGCGCTTCCCGGAGAAAGGCAAAACCTACTCCATCAACGAAGGTAACTATATCAAGTTCCCGATGGGCGTGAAGAAGTACATCAAGTACTGTCAGGAAGAAGATAAAGAGACCCAGCGCCCGTACACCTCGCGCTATATCGGTTCTCTGGTGGCCGACTTCCACCGTAACCTGCTGAAAGGCGGCATCTACCTGTATCCGAGCACCGCCAGCCACCCGCAAGGGAAACTGCGTTTACTGTACGAATGCAACCCGATGGCGATGCTGGCGGAACAGGCGGGCGGCAAAGCCAGCGATGGTAAAGAGCGTATTCTCGATATCATCCCGGAAAGCCTGCACCAGCGCCGTTCGTTCTTTGTCGGCAACGACCACATGGTAGAAGACGTCGAGAACTTCATTAAAGAGTTCCCGGACGCTTAATTTCTGCCTTCCCTTCCCGCCTTGCGGGAAGGGAGCTCCCTGTCAGCGATTCACCGCCCCACCCACGCGAGTCACCGCCGCATTCTGGCGATTTTCCCAAAGCACCGTCAGCCCGCGCTGCAGCGCAATGAAGATAAACAGCAGGATACCGATGGCAATCTTCGTCCACCATGAACTGAGCGTACCGTCAAAGTTGATGTAGGTCTGAATAAGCCCCTGAATCGCCACGCCGAACAGCGTCCCCAGCACCGTTCCGACGCCGCCGCTCAGCAGCGTGCCGCCTATCACCACCGAGGCGATAGCGTCCAGCTCCACGCCGACGCCCGCCAGCGCGTAGCCCGCCTGGGTGTAGATAGAGAAGACGATTCCGGCAAGCGTCGCCAGGCCGGTCGACAGCATATAGATGCGAATAGTGGTGCTACGCGTGGAAATGCCCATCAAATTGGCCGACGTG
This sequence comes from Klebsiella sp. PK01, assembly GCF_057624675.1. Taxonomy (NCBI): domain Bacteria; kingdom Pseudomonadati; phylum Pseudomonadota; class Gammaproteobacteria; order Enterobacterales; family Enterobacteriaceae; genus Klebsiella; species Klebsiella sp. PK01. Next base: position 222,970 of record NZ_JBYEZM010000006.1, on the reverse strand, counting down.
GCGTTGCCGCCGATAGCATAAACCTGATTGCCAAAGCGGGTACGGTGGGCGAGGAAAATGCCCAGCACCACCACCACCAGCATCAGCAGCCCCATCGCGCTCAGGCGGCCGCCGCCGGGGATGGTCCACGCCAGCCCGGACAGAGTGTCATACAGCGGATGGTTAATAGGAATCGACTCTTCCGAGACCAGATAGCTCACGCCGCGCAGGAAAAACATACCGGCGAGGGTGATGATAAATGCCGGGATCTTCAGCGCATCGATCAGCAATCCCATAAACGCGCCAAAGGCGCAGCCCATGGCCAGTACCAGCGGAAAGGCCAGCAGCGGCGAGATCCCCCAAAAGCCGATCGCTTTGGCGAGAAACACGCCGGTGAAGGCAATCACCGACCCGACCGACAGATCGATACCGCCGCTGAGGATCACGAAGGTCATGCCGACGGCGATAATGCCAAGGAAAGCGTTATCGGTCAGGATATTGCAAATCACCCGCGTCGACGCAAACCCCGGAAACTGGGTCAGGCAGTAGAGATAGCCCAGCACGAATACCGCGAGGGTAATCATCAAAGGTAAATTACGTTTTATCACGGCCGCGTACTCCTTTCAGTAGACCGATAAAGCGCGGCGACTGAACGATCAGTACGCACAGCACCACCACCGCTTTCACCACCTGGTTAAGCTCCGGCGGGAAACCGGAGAGTAAAATCCCGGTGTTCATCCCCTGGATAATCAACGCCCCCACAACCGACAGCAGCAGATTGAAGCGCCCGCCCATTAGCGAACCGCCGCCGATCACTACCGCCAGAATGGCGTCCAGCTCCAGCCATAATCCGGCGTTGTTGGCGTCGGCGCCGCGGATATCCGCCGCCACGATAATGCCGGCTATCGCCGCGCAGATGCCGCTTAGTACATAGGCCAGCATCACCACGATGCGGGTGTTCACCCCGGCATTTTTCGCCGCGCGGATATTAATCCCCACCGCTTCAATAAACATGCCGAGCGCGGTCCGGCGGGTAAACAGCCAGAACAGCAGCAGCGTTGCGACGGCGATAATCACCGGCGTCGGCAGCAGCAATAGCGAGCCGCTGCCAATCCAGGAAAGCGCCGGCGAATCAAAGGTGACTATCTGCCCGGAGGTAATCAACTGCGCGACGCCGCGCCCGGCAACCATCAGGATAAGCGTGGCCACGAAGGGCTGGATCTTCAGCACGGCCACCAGAATGCCGTTCCACAGGCCGGCCAGCGCGCCTGCGCCTAACGCGGCGAGCAGCACTACCGGCAGGCTGTGCCCGGCGACGGTCATCGAGGCGGCGGTCGCCCCGGCGATGGCCATCACCGCGCCGACCGACAGATCGATGCCGCCGGTGGCGATGACCAGCGTCATACCAATCGCCAGCAGCGCCACCGGCGCCGCGCGGTTGAGAATGTCAATCGGGCTGCCGAACAGCCGCCCATCCTGCAGCAGAATCTGGAAGAAATGCGGCGCCACCAGGCTATCCACCGCCAGTACCAGCAATAGCGCGATAATTTGCGGCATTCCTTTCGGCCAGCTAAAGCGCCGTTTTGGCTGTCCGCTTTGTGAAACAGTTCTGGGCATCATGCTGGGCTCCTTATGCCGCAATCGCGTTCATGATCGCCGGGACCGATAGCTCGGCGAGCGGGATTTCCGCTACCTGCTGGCGATCGCGCATGATAATCACCCGGTCGGCGTAGCCCACCAGTTCTTCAAGCTCCGAGGAGATAACCAGTAGCGCCAGGCCATCGGCGCAGAGGGTTTCTATCAGACGAATAATCTCGGCGTGGGCGCCGACGTCGATACCGCGTGTCGGCTCATCGAGGATCAAGAACTGGGGTTTGGTCAGCAGCCAGCGCGACAGCAATACCTTCTGCTGGTTGCCGCCGGAGAGAAATTCGATTGGCTGTTCGGCGCTGGGCGTCCTGATACCTAACTGGCGAATAAAGCGTTCGGCAATCTCATGCTGTTCACGGCGCGGGATCGGCCGCAGCCAGCCGCGCTGCGCCTGTAGCGCCAGCACAATATTTTCCCGCACCGAAGCAGCGGCGATGATGCCGTCGGTTTTGCGGTCTTCCGGGCAGAAGCCAATGCCGAGGCAGGAGGCCTGATGCGGCGAGCGCAGCGTTTGCGGCTTGCCCTTGATCCACGCTTTACCGCTGTCGGCGGGCTTGATGCCGAAGATGACCTCCGCCGTTTCAGTGCGACCGGATCCCAACAGCCCGGCCAGGCCGACGATCTCGCCCGGCCGCACCTGCAGAGTAAACGGCGCAATCGTGCCCTTCTTGCCAAAATCTTCAAACGCCGCCACCGGCTTATCGCTGAGCAGCGTGCGCCCGGCGCGCTGCAGCGCCTGATGGTCCAGCTCGCGCCCCAGCATCATTTTGACCAGTTCGATTTGCGGCAGCTCGCGGGTCTCCCGACAGCCGACGAAGCTGCCGTTGCGCAGCACGGTAATACGGTCGCTGACGGCATAGACCTGGTCGAGAAAATGGGTCACGAAAATCAGGCTAACGCCGTTATCGCGCAGCTGGCGCATCAGGGTGAACAGCATTTCCACTTCCTGAGTGTCGAGGCTGGCGGTCGGTTCATCGAGGATTAGTACTTTCGCCGACAGGTCGATGGCCCGGCAGATAGCGACGATTTGCTGCATCGCCACCGAAAAACGGTTTAGCGGTTCGCGCACGTCGAGCGAGAAGCCGTAAGAGGCCATCAGCGCGGTGGCGCGCTTTTCCATCTCTTTGCGCCGCAGCAGGCCAAAACGCTTCGGCTCGCGACCAATAAACAAATTATCCGCCACCGACATATTCGGCAGCAGGTTAACTTCCTGGTAAACGGTACCGATACCCAACTGCTGAGCGTGGGCGGTGTTTTTCGGCGAAATTTGCTGGCCTTCCAGCCAAATCGCTCCGCGTTCGGCATGGTACACGCCGGTGAGCGCTTTAATCAGCGTCGATTTTCCGGCGCCGTTTTCGCCCAGCAGGGCCATGATTTCGCCACGCCGCAGGCTGAAATTGACATTATCCAGCGCCTTCACGCCGGGGAAGAATTTGCTGAGTCCTTCGGTACGAAGGATCTCCTGGTGTTGGTCGCTGGTCATGGTTCCCCCTGCATCACGCCGGATGGCGCTGCGCTTATCCGGCCTACAAAAGAGCGAAATGTAGGCCGGGCAAGCGTAGTGCCCCCGGCATTTTCATGAAGGCTTAGTAACCCATATTTTTCTTCTTCTCTAACTCTTCTTTTGCCGTATCCGGCAGATAAAGAGTTGATTTGGTAATGGTCAGCTTCTCAGGCAGGGTGCCGTCTTTTTTGTATTTTTCCAGCGCATCAAACGCCGGACCGGCCATATTCGGCGTCAGCTCGACGCTGGCATTCGCCTCGCCGGCGATCATGGCTTTATAGATATCCGGCACGCCGTCGATAGAGCCGGTGAGGATATCTTTGCCCGGCTTCAGCCCGGCCTCTTTAATGGCCTGGATCGCGCCAATGACCATGTCATCGTTATGGGCGTAGACCATGCAGATGTTCTTGCCGTTATTCTCCGCTTTGATAAAGCTCTCCATCACCTCTTTCCCCTTACTGCGGGTGAAGTCGCCGGACTGCGAGCGGATAATCTTGATGTTGGGGGCTTTGGCAATCGCCTCGGCGAAGCCTTTCTTACGATCGATAGCGACGCTGGCGCCCACGGTGCCCTGGAGCTCCACAACGTTACACGGCTTGCCATCGACGGTTTTCACCAACCAGTCGCCAATCAGTTGGCCTTCCAGCACGTTGTTGGCGGTGACCGTGGTCATATACAGCGACTTATCTTTAACGTCGATCGAACGGTCGAGGAGGAACACCGGGATATTGGCCTCTTTCGCTTCTTTCAGTACCGGCTCCCAACCGGTCGCCACCACCGGCGCGATAAAGATCGCGTCCACGCCCTGGGCAATGAACGAGCGCACGGCTTTAATCTGGTTTTCCTGTTTTTGCTGACCGTCGGCAATCTTCAGAGTGATGCCACGCTTCGCCGCTTCTTCCTTAGCAACATTCGTTTCGGCCGCGCGCCAGCCCGATTCAGAGCCGACCTGCGAAAATCCTACGGTCAGGTTGGCGGCCATCGCCATAGACGACATAGCTGCCGAAACCGCGGTGACAAGAAGTAAGCGCTTCCACATAAGATGATCCTCGTAGGGTTATTGTTGGTTAAATGCTCACCTGCGAACAAACTATAGACAATCCGTTATGTAACTGAATGCGTTACATCACACTTCGAAAAAGTAAATAAAATGTTAATTACTGCGATTTATCTGAGCTGAGCGGCGATAAGGCTTCCCGCCCAACGGCATGGCCTGCGCCAATGGCGAAAATTTGTCTTCTGGATAACCGCCGTTCGCGATAATGAAAGCGTTTACACAATTTTATTCAGAATGTAGCTATCTTTATGGATTTTAGGGTTATCTGATGAGGAGAAATTCAGACGCTTCCCCCTGCATCAGGGCAAAAAGAAGCGAAGACATTCGATGTGAGTTGGCTATAATACCGGGCACTTGTTTGCCAAACATTTTTAAAGGAAACAGACATGAGCTTACTCAACGTACCTGCGGGCAAAGAGCTGCCGGAAGACATCTACGTCGTTATCGAAATCCCAGCTAACGCAGACCCAATCAAATACGAAGTTGACAAAGAGAGCGGCGCGCTGTTTGTTGACCGTTTCATGTCCACTGCGATGTTCTATCCGTGCAACTACGGCTACATCAACCACACCCTGTCTCTGGACGGCGACCCGGTTGACGTGCTGGTCCCGACCCCGTACCCGCTGCAGCCAGGCTCAGTTATCCGCTGCCGTCCGGTTGGCGTACTGAAAATGACCGACGAATCCGGTGAAGATGCCAAGCTGGTTGCGGTACCGCACACCAAGCTGAGCAAAGAATACGATCACATCAAAGATGTGAACGACCTGCCGGAACTGCTGAAAGCCCAGATCACTCACTTCTTCGAGCACTACAAAGATCTGGAAAAAGGCAAGTGGGTTAAAGTCGACGGTTGGGACAACGCTGAAGCGGCGAAAGCTGAAATCGTTGCTTCCTTCGAGCGCGCTAAACAGAAGTAATTCTGTCTCAGGCAGGGTCATCCCCTGCCTGACTGCGGCACGGATTGCCGCAATATCACCATGGAGGGTACCCCGTGAAAAGCACTCGCTATTTCACCCTGAACTATTCCGGTTTCACCACAGCAGCCTCTGAAGGGCAAACCTATTTGCGCCTCATTGCTGGCGAGCATGTCTTTTATACCAATAAACGCCATTTTAGCGATCCCACGCTTTTTGACCGCCTGCAGCTTAACTACCCCCTGCACATCGGCGCCCGCCGCTTGCGTAACGGTTGCTACTGGATCCACTGGTTGAGCGACGGCACAACGCTACTTGAACCTGACCAATTAGCAAAGCCATGGGCCCGGCCGCTGCTGTTGGTTAGCCTACTGGTCCTCATCGCAACGCTCATCCCTGTCATTTACATCGATTCAGAATGGGGAAAGATGGGCTTCGGCATTATCGCGGTACTGGCGTTAATCGCGCTGCTGTCTGGCCTCTGCGAGCTACTGTTTCGCCCGGCGTTAAAACGCCTCCCCGATATGCGCGATCTGCTGGCGAAGATGAATTTGGCGCGCCGCGGCGACTTCTCATTTTGTCAGGCGATACAGGCAACGCCGCCGGTCGATCGTCAGGCGGCGCTGGCTTTTACCGAAACGCTTCCGCAACGCTATGCCCTCAGGACGGGAAAAATTAGCAATATCATTTTTAAGAAGTGGTTCACGGGAACCCCAACGCGGGAATACCACGGTGTTGGGATGCAATGCGATGCTGCGCCGCTGGCTTTCTTCTGGCAGATCGGTTTCGCCAATTTCGGCCTGCATCCCCTTTTTTACCGCCGTCAACCGCCCTTTCTCGCTATCGGCGATCGGATAGTCGCCGTTTACCAACGGGAAAATAACGACATCCATGCGTTATACAACGTCAGCGACGGGGGCGCTTTTCTGAAAAATCATTCCTGTTATCCCGGCGACCGGCAAATGTCGCTACTCTATAACCTGTTCTATGGCATCGCGCTGGTGCTGTACTTACTCGTACTTGGCATGGAGTTAAATAACCCCTACAAGTCAGGCAGGGATTTTTGGTGGTTGCTTCGCGATTCACTGGACATGTTGTCTCTCTTACTACTTTGCTTCAGCGGAACGCTGGTAATCCTGGAGCTTATCGGCCCAGTTGCCCGCTGTTTGTCACAAAGCGTACGTGACTGGCTGGGGCTGCGAACGGCGGTAAGAGGTTACCTCAGGCGAGTCGCCGCCAACACCCCATTACAGGAGATAACATAATGTTCAGCACCCTAACACGGCGGTTGTTGTTTCTCGCGCTCACCACGCTGGCGGCCCTCCTGTTGCTTGGCAAGAGTCATTTTCATTTGTGGTAATGGTATAGCGATTAAACGAGGAATATACGCTGACAGCTAATGGCCACAAGGTAAAAAAACAACGCCACCCGAAGGTGGCGTTGCCGTTTTCAATTACTGGTCTCTGTCCAACCAGTTTCCGCTCTCAATCTGCGCAAACCCCTCGACGGAGCGCTGGTAGACATACATCCACGCGCTGCCGTAAGGCGTTTGGATCAGATGGCGCGCGTATTCACCGCCCTTGGTGCGCAGCGCATCCAGCTCGGCCAGCGTCGATGCGTCGATACGATACACTTCACCATGTACTGTGCCCTCGCCCGGCACCGCGCCTGGATAGTGGCCCAGGCTGTACAGCTGATAATCGTCGACACTATGAGCGCCCAGCAACTGGGCGTTGGTCATCCAGTGGCTGTTGCCTTGTTTGCGTCGTAAACTGCCGTAAACAAATATTCGCATTGCTAAAACTCAAACTGATAGAGCAAATCGAGAGCCTGGTCTACGCCAGACACCGCTTCCATATATAGCTTAGGCATCAGGCGATAACGCAGGGTAAGCGTCGCCAAAGAGTCGAAGATGCCGACGCCGTATTTTACCTGAAGACCCGGCAGCACATAGCCGCTGACCACCACCTGGGAGGAGTCGCCTACCCCCTGGGTATCCAGCGCCAAATTGCTTACGCCAAACGTCTCGCCGATTTTACCCACAACCTGACCACTTTGTGCAACCCCCATTCCAATAAGCATTGAGGTCATCGCCGCACTATCGCTCTGTTCGCTGCCTAAACCCTGGCCGCGCAGCAGATAAGAAAGCGCCTCCTGCTGGGACATTGCCGGGTCGGAGAAGATCTCGGCCTTCGGCTGATCGGCAGAACCGGTGACGCGAACGCCGGCGATCACGTCGTCTTCCGTGGCTTCCGGGTTACGAATCGCTTCGATATTAAGCAGCGGCTGATCCGGCGGCCCGGAGAACAGCAGCTCGCCTTTACGCACGATCAGGTCCTGACCGTAAGCGTGGAAACGGCCTTCCGGAATATTAATCTGGCCGTTGAGCCCCAGCCCCTGCTTATCCTGCGCCACTTTCAGATCGCCGGTCAGACGCGCTTTCAGGCCGAAAGCGTCCAGACGCACGTTGTTGCCGACGTGAATCGTCAGGTTGCTGTTGATCGGAATACCGGCGCTCTGCGGCTTGATCGGTTTCAGATCTTTATCCAGCATCACCTCATCGGAAGAGACGCCCACCGCGCTCTCCGGCACCTCGTTCACGACGATGCGCGCCCACGGTACGTCAACGCGGCCATCGAGGTTAAACAGGCTTGGCGTCGCGGTAAACACCACATCCGGAGAAACATCCAGGCGGACCATCGGCGGCACGGTAATGCGCACCCGGCTGCCCTTCGCCGCAATCTGCGCGCGCCAGTTATCGATTTGCGTCCAGTCGGCGTTGCCGCTCAGCGCAATCTGTCCCTGTTTGGTATTCACCGTCCCCTGCAGGGTCGAGCGAGTCCCGTTGAAGTTCATCGCCAGCTGGCTCGGCTGCATATCAAACGGCATAAAGTTGCCGTCGATATCGACGCCGCTCAACTGCATCTGGCCAAACAGCTGCGGGCTCTGCAGATTACCGCCCAGACGCAGACGGGCATTAAGCTTGCCTTCCGCTTTCTCGCCGCGAGCGAAGATCGGGTTAATCATCGCCAGCGAGAAGTTGCTGATGTTGACGTTGCCGCCAAGGTTACGCCGCCCCTGCGGGTCGGTCACTTCCACCTGGCCATCAAGCTGGCCGTTATTGGTCAGGCGTATCAGCCAGCCCAACTGCGCCCGGTTGTTATGCAGGTCGGCGCTGAGGTTAAGCGTATCGAACGCCACCGGCAGCGGCGCGTCGTTGACCGTCTGGGTAACTTTGACGTTGCGCCCGCTGAGGGTGACTTTGCCCTGCGGCAGCCCCTCTTTGGTAGTATCCCAGCTCACATCGGCGTTACCGCTAAACACGCCGCTTGCCTGGGTCGCGTCCGGCATAAACGGCTTCAGCATCGCCAGATCGAAACGGTTGAGATTGACCACCGCGCGCCCGCTGGCGCCGGCATCAATGGTTTGCGGTACGCACAGCTCGGCGTTCGGGTTGCTCCAGCAGTGCGGCCCGATGCTGATTTTCTGTTCCTGATTACGATAATCCAGCGCGATGTTGCGCGTCAGCGCTACCGGCCCGACCGGCGTCTGGAAACGGGTATTGCTCAGGGTGCCCTTCCAGCGCTCCTCTTTACGATCGAAGCTGCCCGCCAGCGTCAGCTGGCCCGACACCGGCTCGCCCTGTACGCGCAGCTGTAAATCATGCTGCTTCTCGGTACCTTTGGCATTCAGCTGCACCAGGCTGATGTTGACGCCCGGCTGGCTGATGCGATCGACGCGTACGTCAAGATTACCGCCAATCTGATCGCTGGACCTCACGTCGCCTTTGACGTTGACCTGGGCCACCGTCAGTTCCTGCCAGCGTAAAGCGCGGGCGGTGATATCCGCCAGCAGCTGCGGCGCGTCGATGGTGCCGCGCACCTTCAGCAGACCTTTCGCCGTGCCGCCAAGCCCCGGCAGCGCGTTGTCGAGATGCGGCGCGTCGATGGTGGCGTCAAGGTTGAGGTCTTTCACTCCCAGCTCGCCTTTTACGTCGGCGCTGTTTGGGCCAAGCGCCAGATGCAGTCCCGGCACTTTCCACTGCATATAGCTGTTACCCTGCAGCGAACCGTGGACATCCACTTTATTCTGTTTCACGTTGCCGGTAATTTTCAGCTCGGGAACCGCCATCTGCCAGCTGCTGCCGTACAGGCTACCCTGGGTTTTGATAATCCCGTTCAGCTTCGACGGCCAGTCCGGCACCTCTTTGGCGGTATTAATGCCATCGAGCGTCAATTCACCGCGCCAGCTGATCGCCTGCTGCCAGTCGAGCAACGCTTTCAGTTCGGTTTTCCCCTCCAGCGCCGCTACGGTCAGCTTATCGAGATTTACCTGCTGTTCGTTGCCTTTAGCATTAAGGGTAATTTTAGCCGGCGGCAGCGACTGCCCTTTCACCGCGGTACTGAACGCCATGGTGTAGTCGGTCATTTTGCCGCTGAATTTCAGCTGCAGATCATCCGCCTGGAACTGTTTCTCGCCGGTAAACGGCCAGTACAGCTGTTTACTCTTCACTTCCATATTCAGCGGCAGACCGGCTTCCGCCAGCTGCGCTTCGGCGCGCAGGGTCATGGCCACCGAGCCGGCTAAATCCACGCCGACCTGCAGTTTTTTACGCAGCTCGCCGCCTACTTTCAGCTTCACCTTCTCGCCTTTCAGCGGGTCGATGTTCAGCGTGCTGTCGAGGGTGATATCAACCGGCCAGTTATCCTGCAGTTGCGCGGTGCCGGAAGCGGTAACCTTGCCCTGGTCGGAATCGACGTCCAGCGCATCGAGCTTCATCTGCCCGTCGATGCTGCTGACCTTCAGCAGCAGGTTGTAGACGGTCATATCGGTGTCGCCGGTCAGGCGCAGCTGTTCGCCGCGGAACTCCTGAATATTAAGATTCAGCGGCAGATGCACATCGACCATTTCCGGCAGCACCGGCTGCGAGAACAGATCTTTCATCGTCTCGCCGAGCGGTTTCTCTTCCGGTTTCGGATGGTCAATTTTCGGCTCCACCACCTGCTCCTGCGCCACTTTCGCCACCTTCGGCAGGGCGATGAGCAAGCCCTGGAGCGAAGTCGGCGTCAGGGTCAGGTTTTTCTCCTGCCAGTTCAGGCCGGTGGAGAAATCGCGCAGCGAAACGGCGGTGTCGTCGATTTTGACATTGACGTTATGCAGCGCCACGCGGCTGAGGGTAATAGGATATGGCGTCGACAGGTTCAGCGGGCCGGAATCTTCTTCCTCTACCGGCGTCGAAGGCGGCATCTTTTTGGTATCGATAGCGACGTAGATATCGCGCAGCGAGATATCATTAACGCACAGGCTGCTATCCCACAGACAGCGCAGCTTGACGCCGAGATGGAACTGGCCGGCCGTCACCGCTACGCCCGGCTGTTCGAAGCGCACATTCTGTAAGGTCAAGTCACGCCAGCCGCCGGTGACCTTGCCGATCTCCAGCCCCGGCACCCAGCGGTCCGCCGCTTTCAGTACCAGATGCAGACCTGTCGTGGTGCCGACTAAAAAGCCGACCGCGCCAATCAGCAACACTAAAAAGAGTAATACGCCGAGGCTTATCTTCTTCCATAAACTCATAATTCAGGCCCCAGACCGATATAAAACTGTAAACCGTGTTCTTCTTTGTCGCCGATGGGTCGGGCGATATCCAGCTTGATCGGCCCAACCGGCGACTGCCAGCGCACGCCGACGCCCGCGCCGGTTTTAAAATCGCTTTTGCGGATATCGCTCACCGCTTCGCCGCTGTCGATAAACGCCGCGCCCCACCATTTCCCGGTGACGTTGTATTGATACTCCAGCGAGCCTGTCGCCAGCTTTGACGCACCGATCAGCTTGCCGTCGTCGTCTTTCGGCGAGATCGACTTGTATTTATAACCACGAATGCTGCGGTCGCCACCGGCGAAGAAACGCAGATCCGGCGGGACTTTGCTGAAGTCATCGGCTTCAATCCAGCCGAGGTTGCCGCGCACCACGAAGCGGTGGCGGTCATAGAGGGTGCGGATCCACACGTCCTGCGCCTGCATGACGATAAAGTTAATGTCCGAGCCCCACATGGTGTTGGAGTAGTCCACCGAATAGCGCTGAGAATCGCCCCAGGTCGGCATCAGGCCGCCGCGGGAACGGGTGCGGTTTACCGAGACGCCGGGATAAAGCAGCATGGTGGTATTGGTGACGTTGGCCTGGGTAAAGTGGTCCAGACTCCAGCGCAGGTTAATCGCGCGCTGCCAGCCGCTCGACATCTCCCAATAGCGCGACAGCGCCAGGGTGGTGGAGTCGGCCTTGGTATCGTTAAGGTCGGTACGCTTAAAACCGCCCTGCATCAGGTAATACTGCTCAAGCGGGCTTTTTAACAGCGGGACTTTGTAGCTGAAATCGAGCTGCTGTTCCGGCGCGGAGAGGCTGACGCTGGAGGTCAGGCTGTGGCCGTAGGAGTTCATCCACGGCTTTTTCCACGTCGCTTTCACGCGCGGTCCGACGTCTGTCGAATAACCGATCCCGGTTTCCACGGTGTTCTCTTTGCGTGGCGAAACGACGCCCTGCAGAGGCAGCACCTTGGTTTTACGTGATTTATCAAACTGCGGCGCGACGACCACCGAGTTAAACCAGCCGGTCGCCGCCAGGCGGCGGTTCAGCTCCGCCAAATCCTGTGAGGTGTAATAATCACCCTGTTTAAAGGGCACCAGGTTTTGCAGGTACTCTTCGCGGATCTGCGAACCGGTAAAACTTACCGGGCCAAAGCGGTAACGCTCGCCGCTGTTGTAATCGATGTCCCAGAAAGCCTGATGGCGATCGAGCGATACGCCAAGCTGGCTTTTATTGAACTCGCTATCGAAATAGCCTTTGCGCAGCGCCACCTTGGTGAGCGAGCTCTTGAAGCCGTCATAGTCGCTGTGATTGAGCACCGAGCCAATTGCCGGACGCGTTTTCAGCAGATCCAGGTAATCGTGGTCGGTGCGCGCGCCGCCGCGCAGGATCACCTCGGTACCGCCAATGCGCACCGGCTCGCCGGGAGTTACTTTGGCAATCAGTACCTGGCGCCCTTTCTTGGGCGGCGGACGTAGATCGAAATCGATGGTGGGTTCATAGTAACCCAGCGCTTTCAGCCCCTCGCGGATGGCGTCATCGACGCGCGCGCGAAAACGACGGTCCGGCGTGACTTCATCGCTCTGGATCGTGGATAGTTGGGCGCGGACGTTTTTTTCCAGTTCCCCGGATAACCCCTCAACCTGCAAACGCACATTCGCTGCGCTGGCGACCCCGCTGACCAGCAAAAGGCTGGTAACGCATATCTGGCGGATTTGTTGCACGTGTTCTCCTGAATATCCTTGTTTCCCCCCGAAGGAAACGCAAGTGCCGCTCCACGGCTTAACAAAACCCTAACAACTAAGGGTTGAAAAAGTGACGGTAACCCAAATAATTCTTATGTTTAAATTTAGACGTATTGAGCGTGTTTATTGTCTAAAAAGATACGCGACGTTACAACCTTAACCACAAATTGCGAGGCCAACCGTGAGTCTATTTGATAAAACGCATCTTGTCGCCCAGGCGGATGCGCTGCCGGGGCGCAACACGCCGATGCCGGTAGCAACGCTCCACGCCGTTAACGGCCACTCAATGACCAACGTTCCTGAAGGAATGGAGGTAGCGCTGTTCGCGATGGGCTGCTTCTGGGGCGTCGAGCGTCTGTTCTGGCAATTGCCGGGGGTCTACAGCACCGCGGCGGGCTATACCGGCGGTTACACGCCAAACCCGACCTATCGTGAAGTGTGCAGCGGCGAGACCGGGCACGCGGAAGCGGTGCGCGTGGTATATGACCCGCAGGTCATCAGCTATGAGCAGCTGCTGCAGGTTTTCTGGGAGAATCACGATCCGGCGCAAGGGATGCAGCAGGGTAACGACCACGGCACGCAGTACCGTTCGGCTATCTACCCGCTGACGCCGGAGCAGCTTGAAGCGGCGCAGGCCAGCCTGGCGCGCTTCCAGAAGGCGATGCACGAGGCCAACGATACCCGCGAGATCACCACCGAGATCGCCACGGCAAAACCGTTCTACTACGCCGAGGACGATCATCAGCAGTACCTGCACAAAAACCCGTACGGCTACTGCGGTATCGGCGGGATTGGCGTTTGCCTCCCCCCGCAGGCGTAATCCTGAAGAATAAGGCCGCTGGCGAGAATAATTATCGCTCTGGTGGCTTTACAGACATTTACGCTATACTACGCTGTGTCATAGCCGGTCCAGCGCCTTCGGACCGGTTTTTTATGTATTCCACATTAAAAGAGTTATCCACTTCCCTTCCGAGGATCTGGCCTCAACGGTCAGAAAAGATATGTTAAACAGTATTTTAGTAATACTTTTCCTTATTGCCGTCAGTGCGTTTTTTTCGATCTCTGAAATCTCACTGGCCGCATCGCGTAAAATCAAACTCAAATTGCTGGCTGATGAAGGCAATGTGAACGCGCAGCGCGTTCTCAAAATGCAGGAAAACCCTGGCACCTTCTTCACCGTCGTGCAGATCGGCCTCAACGCCGTGGCCATTCTGGGTGGTATCGTCGGCGACGCCGCCTTTTCCCCTGCTTTCCACAGCGTGCTGAGCCGCTACATGTCGCCGGAGCTTTCCGAGCAGCTGAGCTTTATTTTCTCCTTCACCCTGGTCACCAGCTTATTCATCCTGTTTGCTGACCTGACGCCGAAACGCATCGGTATGATTGCGCCAGAAGCCGTGGCTTTGCGCATCATCAACCCGATGCGCTTCTGTTTACTGGTCTTCCGCCCGCTGGTGTGGCTGTTTAACGGCATGGCGAACAACATCTTCCGTCTGTTTAAAATCCCGATGGTGCGTAAAGACGACATCACCTCCGATGATATCTACGCGGTGGTGGAGGCCGGCGCGCTGGCCGGGGTGCTGCGTAAACAAGAACACGAATTAATTGAAAACGTCTTTGAGCTGGAATCCCGTACCGTTCCCTCTTCAATGACGCCGCGCGAAAACGTGATCTGGTTCGATCTGCACGAAGACGAGCAGAGCCTGAAGAATAAAGTGGCGGAGCATCCGCACTCCAAGTTCCTGGTGTGTAACGAAGATATCGATCACATCATCGGCTACGTCGATTCCAAAGACCTGCTGAACCGCGTGCTGGCAAACCAGAGCCTGGTGTTAACCGGCGGCGTGCAGATCCGCAATACGCTGATCGTGCCGGATACCCTGACGCTCTCTGAAGCGCTGGAAAGCTTTAAAACCGCCGGCGAAGACTTCGCGGTGATCATGAACGAATACGCGCTGGTGGTAGGGATCATCACCCTCAACGACGTCATGACCACCCTGATGGGCGACCTGGTCGGCCAGGGGCTGGAAGAACAAATTGTCGCCCGCGATGAGAACTCATGGCTGATTGACGGCGGTACGCCAATTGATGACGTAATGCGCGTGCTCGATATCGATGAGTTCCCGCAGTCCGATAATTACGAGACTATCGGCGGCTTTATGATGTTTATGCTGCGCAAGATCCCGAAACGCACCGATGCGGTGAAGTTCTCCGGCTACAAGTTTGAAGTGGTGGATATCGATAACTACCGTATCGACCAGCTGCTGGTCACCCGTATCGATAACAAACCAACGGTGCTGGTACCGAAACTGCCTGATGTCGAAGACGCGGCAAAAAAAGAGAAAGGTGCGGCGTAAGCGGCCCTGAAAACATCAACGGCTCCCATCGGGAGCCGTTTTTTTTCGTGCCGTCATACCACGTTATGCGGTCTCTGTTTGCAGACGCATAACCTGACGATTGACCTCGGACATCACTGAGAAGTGCAGCTTGTCCTTAACCTTCGGGATAAGGATTTTGCCCTTATCAAATTCAAAAGCGCCAACGTCCTTGATGTACAACCGTCCACGAAACAGGATCTTCACGTACTTCGCCACTTGCAGCGGATTGTAGCGTTGGAAAATTTTCATTGTTGTCTCCTGCCAGGGTTACGCTCCTGCGGTGCCACAGTTAGCCCGCGTATCGGGAGCGCAAATTTTAATGCCCTAAAACTATAGTCCAGATTTCCGAAGTCACCCAGTCTGTAGAAGTTTTTTTACCCTTTGATGACAATAATTCAGAATTTTCGTTTCAGGCATACGTAGTTGTTAGTATAAGTTTCCGTTTTTTATTGAATGTGTGCGTTGGCACGCAAACTGGCATCACGCTTGCGGGTAATGGCGACAATTCGCACTTATCATTAAACAAGACCAAGTGGTCGGATCACCTGCATATAAAAAAGGATATCTCATGACCCTACGTAAGTTGCTGGCGGTTTCCGCCCTCCTGTTGCCGTTAATGGCTTCGGCACATAATTTTGTCGACGGTCAACGCGTCGCGCCGGTAGGCATCGCCGACCGCGGAGAACTGGTACTGAGTAACGATAAGTTTAGCTACAAAAACTGGAATAGCTCGCAGCTGGCGGGAAAAGTGCGCGTCATCCAGCATATTGCCGGGCGCACCTCGGCAAAAGAGAAAAATGCCAATCTGATTGAAGCGATTAAGGCGGCTGGCCTGCCGCACGACCGCTACCAGACCACCACCATCGTCAATACCGATGACGCGATCCCCGGTTCCGGGATGTTCGTGCGCAGCAGCATTGAGAGCAATAAACAGCTCTATCCGTGGTCGCAGTTTATCGTCGACAGCAACGGTCTCGCACGCAAAGCCTGGCAGCTCGATGAAGGCAGTTCGGCGATTGTGGTGTTAGACAAAGACGGACGCGTTCAGTGGGCAAAAGACGGCGCGCTGACCCAGCAAGAGGTACAGCAGGTCGTCGACCTGCTGCATAAGCTGCTTAATAAATAGAGACGCGGAAGCCGGGGTTGAGGAAGGATTCACGCGGCGTGTAGTCGAGGGTTTTACCCTGCCAGTCGTGAACGTGCGCCCCGGCGGCTACCGCGACCGCATGACCGGCGGCGGTATCCCAGGTGCTGGTCGGCCCGAAGCGCGGATAGAGCTGCGCCTGGCCTTCCGCCACCAGGCAGAACTTCAGCGACGAACCGATTGAGGTGGTCTGGTGCTCGCCCAGTTGCTCCAGATACTCCTGTAGTTCCGGGTCATTACCGTGGGAGCGGCTAATTACCACCAGCGGCGGGCGAGCATCGCGAACCTGAATCTGCTTGCGCACGCCGCACTCTTCTTTCCACGCCTTGCCATTTTGCGCGCTGTACATCACTTTCATCACCGGCGCGTACACCACGCCCAGCGTTGGTTTGCCGTTTTCAATCAGCGCGATATTGACGGTGAATTCACCGTTGCGCTTGATAAATTCTTTGGTGCCGTCCAGCGGGTCCACCAGCCAGTAGCGCTGCCAGTGCTGCCGCACTTCCCACGCCGGCGGATCTTCTTCCGACAGGATGGGGATTGCTGCATCCAGCGCCTGCAGGCCGCTGACAATGACTTTATGCGCGGCGATATCCGCCGCGGTAACGGGAGAATCATCCTTTTTGCTGCTCACATCCATCGGCTGGTTCCCATCGTAGACATCCATGATGGCATCGCCCGCGGTCCGTGCAAGCTGACATACTTGTTCTAACATTCTCCACCTCTTCTGGTTACAGTGGCGTTAACTCGTTGTTTTATTTATATCGCATCATCACCAGTTCCGCTATCTGTGATAACACTAGCGGTTTCCATTCACGCTTTTCTGGCAGAATTCACAATTCTGTAAGCAACAGAATGTAAATACATTTTCTTTTGTGCCATTGCTCATAAAAAAGGACGCCTCTGATGATTAAGTTTAGCGCAACGCTGCTGGCCACGCTGGTGGCGGCCAGCGTCAACGCGGCGACGGTCGACCTGCGGATCATGGAAACCACCGATCTGCACAGCAATATGATGGATTTCGATTACTACAAAGATGCCGCGACGGAAAAATTCGGCCTGGTCAGAACCGCCAACCTGATTGAAAAAGCCCGCGCGGAAGCGAAAAACAGCGTGCTGGTGGATAACGGCGATGTTATTCAGGGTAGCCCACTGGGCGACTATATGGCGGCAAAAGGACTCAAAGAGGGGGATGTGCACCCGGTTTATAAGGCGATGAACACCCTGAATTACGCCGTCGGCAACCTGGGCAACCATGAATTCAACTACGGTCTCGACTTCCTGCACAAGGCGCTTGCCGGGGCGAAATTCCCCTACGTTAACGCCAACATTATCGATCTCAAAACCGGCAAACCGATGTTTACGCCCTACCTGATTCAGGATACCCAGGTTCAGGATAGCGATGGTCAATCCCATACCCTGCGCATCGGCTATATCGGTTTTGTGCCGCCGCAGATCATGACCTGGGATAAAGCCAACCTCAACGGCAAGGTGAAGGTCAACGACATCACTGAAACCGCGCGTAAGTACGTGCCGGAGATGCGCGCGAAAGGCGCTGATGTGGTGGTCGTGGTTGCGCATTCCGGCCTCTCCGCCGACCCCTATCAGGCGATGGCGGAAAACTCGGTCTACTACTTAAGCCAGGTACCCGGCGTTGACGCCATTATGTTCGGCCACGCCCACGCGGTGTTCCCCGGTAAAGACTTCGCCACTATTAAAGGCGCGGATATCGCCAAAGGTACGCTAAACGGTATTCCGGCGGTGATGCCGGGAATGTGGGGCGATCATCTCGGGGTGGTCGATTTGGTGCTGAATAACGACAGCGGTAAATGGCAAGTGACGCAGGCCAAAGCCGAAGCGCGGCCTATTTACGACCCGGTGGCGAAAAAGTCGCTGGCGGCGGAAGATAGTAAAATGGTGGCGGTGCTGAAAGCCGATCACGACGCTACTCGCGAATTCGTCAGCAAACCTATCGGCAAGTCCGCCGACAACATGTACAGCTACCTGGCGCTGGTGCAGGACGACCCAACGGTGCAGGTGGTCAACATGGCTCAAAAGGCCTATGTCGAACACTACATCCAGGGCGATCCGGATCTGGCGAAGCTGCCGGTGCTTTCCGCCGCCGCGCCGTTTAAAGTCGGCGGACGTAAAAACGATCCGGCAAGCTTTGTCGAAGTGGAAAAAGGCCAGCTCACCTTCCGTAACGCCGCCGACCTCTATCTCTACCCGAACACGCTGGTGGTGATGAAGGTAAGCGGTAAAGAGGTCAAGGAGTGGCTCGAATGCTCCGCCGGGCAGTTTAATCAGATTGACACCGCCAGCAGCAAACCACAGTCGCTGATTAACTGGGACGGGTTCCGCACCTATAACTTCGACGTGATTGACGGCGTAAACTATCAGATCGACGTGAGTCAACCGGCGCGCTACGACGGCGAGTGCCAGATGATTCACCCGCAGTCAGAGCGCATCAAAGACCTGACCTTTAACGGTAAGCCTATCGATCCGCAGGCCACCTTCCTGGTCGCCACCAATAACTATCGCGCCTACGGCGGCAAATTCGCCGGTACCGGCGACAGCCATATCGCTTTTGCCTCCCCGGACGAAAACCGTTCGGTGCTGGCGGCGTGGATTGGCGCGCAGTCGAAGAAAGATGGCGCGATCCATCCGGCGGCGGATAACAACTGGCGGCTGGCGCCGATCCTCAGCAAAACGCCGCTGGATATTCGCTTTGAGACCTCGCCAGGCGACAAAGCCGCGGCGTTTATCAAAGAGAAAGCGCAGTATCCGATGCGGCAGGTAGCGACCGATGATATCGGCTTCGCTATTTATCAGCTGGATTTGAGTCAGTAATGCCTGTTCCCCGGTGGCGCTGCGCTTACCGGGGCTACAAAGTGAAGCTGGCTGGTAGCCCGGATAAGGCGCCAGCCGCTATCCGGGTATAGCTACCCGGTGGCGCTGCGCTTACCGGGGCTACAAAGCGAAGCTGGCCGGTAGCCCGGATAAGGCGCCAGCCGCTATCCGGGTACAGCTCCCCGGTGGCGCGGCGCTTACCGGGGCTACAAAGCGGAGCTGGCTGGTAGCCCGGATAAGGCGTAAGCCGCTATCCGGGTATAGCCCGTACGGCCTGCCGTTAATTTATTCACCATGCAGGCTGAAACTGCCGGTGTTGGTGGCCTCAAAATCGCTGAGACGTTCCCGGAAGGCCGGGGCAGCCCGCATGGATGCGGGCTGAGGGCCGTGATTTGCAGGGACGCTGCCTCGGCCCGACCCGGAGCCTGCCGGGATAAGTCGAAGGCACCACGAAGTGGCGATTTTGGCGGCCAGAGCCCGGGAGTACAGAGGGCGGCGGCGACTGGCCGCCCTCTGTGCGCTACCCGCGCCATGAGAAACATAACGCAGGAGACAGTTCGGGAGCGCAATGTGCTCTGAATGAATACAAAACAACGGTTTTTCCCGGACCAAAACAGTTGCAAACCGATAACACCGGGTACCCCGGTGGCGCTGTGCTTACCGGGGCTACAAAGCGGAGCTGACTAGTAGCCCGGATAAGGCGCCAGCCGCTATCCGGGTACAGCTCCCCGGTGACGCTACGCTTACCGGGGCTACAAAGCGAAGCGGGCTGGTAGCCCGGGATACATTTTCACTCCCCGTGGTTAGCCAGCACCGCGGGGAGATTCAGCTCGATCCAGTCCGCCAGCGCCGCCACCTTCTCGCTCACCTGCAGGCCGAGCGGCGTCAGGCTATATTCAACATGCGGCGGCACCACCGGATACGAAACGCGGTCGATAAAGCCATCCTGTTCCAGCGCCTGTAAGGACTGCGCCAGCATCTTTTCACTGACGCCGCCCATTTTGCGCCGCAGATCGCTAAAGCGGTGGGTCCCCTCGCGTAGCGCCACCAGAATCAACACGCCCCAGCGGCTGGTCACGTGTTTTAGCACATCACGCGACGGGCACTGTTCAGCAAACAGATTCCCGTTGCGCAGTTTGTCGCTCAGCGTCGGTTCGGCCATTTTATACTTACCTTTTTGTACGTACTTACTAAAAGTTAGTTAAGGTGTTAGCTTACCACAACTGCCAATGAACACGAAGGAGAAGACCTATGATCGCGATTACCGGCGCTACCGGCCAGCTTGGCCAGCACGTACTGCATGATCTGTTAAAAACCGTTCCCGCCAGCCAGATTGTGGCGATTGTCCGCAACCCGGCAAAGGCGCAAGCGCTCAGCCAGCAGGGCGTCGTCGTGCGCCAGGCCGAGTACGGCGATGAAGCCGCGCTTACCGCCGCGCTGCAAGGGGTTGATAAACTGTTATTAATCTCTTCAAGCGAAGTCGGCCAGCGCGCCGTTCAGCACCGTAACGTCATTAACGCCGCTAAAGCCGCTGGGGTGAAATTTATCGCCTATACCAGCCTGCTGCATGCCGATACCTCACCGCTGGGCCTGGCCGGTGAACATATCGAAACCGAACAAATGCTGGCCGATTCCGGTATTCCTTACGCGCTGCTGCGCAACGGCTGGTATACCGAAAACTATTTGGCCAGCGCGCCGCCAGCGCTGGAACACGGCGTGTTTATCGGCGCCGCCGGCGAAGGTAAAATCGCCTCCGCCACCCGTGCCGATTATGCCGCCGCCGCCGCTCACGTTATCGCCGGTGAGGGCCATGCCGGGAAAGTTTACGAACTGGCGGGAGATAACGCCTGGACCCTGAGCGAACTGGCAGCCGAGCTGAGCAAGCAAAGCGGGAAAAATGTGGTTTATCAAAACCTCAGCGAAGCCGATTTCGCCGCCGCGCTGAAAAACGTCGGCCTACCGGCCGGGCTTGCCGATATGCTGGCGGATTCCGATACCGGCGCGTCGAAAGGCGGACTATTTGACGACAGCCGCACCCTGAGCAAACTGATTGGCCGCCCGACCACGTCGCTTGCCGATAGCGTGAAAGGCATCATCTAATCGCTCCCTGTCAGTTTTTGCGGTTGCTTCCCGGCGCTTCATCTCTAATATTGAAGGGATGAATCGTCGGGAGACACGGCATGCAGGGCGTACCACCACAATTTAGCGATGAAAAAGACCACGCGCGCTTTCGCCATCTCGAACAACTCCCCGGCGTTGAGCTCTATCACGCCCATATTTCCCGCTATGCCTTTGAACCGCATACCCACGAAGCCTTCGGCATCGGCGTGATTGAACAAGGCGCCGAACGCTTTCGCTATCGCGGTAGTCAGCACGTCGCCTCAGCCAATTCCATCGTCACCATGAATCCGGATGAGCTCCATACCGGCGAGGCGGAAACCGCCGAAGGCTGGCGCTACCGGATGATTTATCTGGAGCCGGATCGGCTGGAAGCCTTCACCGGCGTTCGCCACTGGTGGTTCAGCGAGGTCGTGCGCCAGGAGCCGCAGCGCGCCCGGCAAATCGGCCAACTGATTTACGGCCTGTGGCACGCAGACGATCCGCTGGCGCAGCAGGGGATACTGCTCGACCTGGTTGATACCTTCCGCCCGCTGGCTCACCATTCGCCAATGGCGCCGGAAGCGGCGCATCGCTTCGATCGGGTACGCGACTACCTGCACGATAACTATATGCGTGCCGTCAGTCTTGATGAACTGGCGCAGGTCGCGGCGCTCAGCCCCTATCACTTCCAGCGCCAGTTTAAAGCCCACTTTCACGTTACCCCGCACCAGATGCTGATGGCGATTCGCCTGTGGCGCGCCAAGGCGCTTTTGACCCACGGCATGCCCGCCGCCGAAGTGGCCATCGCCGCCGGGTTAACCGACCAATCGCACTTAACCCGCGCCTTCACCCGCCGCTACGGCATTACGCCGGTGCGTTATCAAAAGCAGGTCGCCGGGCGCTAAAGCGCAATCTCATACAATATTCTTTCCCCCACGCCCTTCTACACTTGGCGCAAGCAAACTGAAGATGGATGTCATCATGATTAGCGGCGTGTTGTATGCCCTGCTGGCGGGGTTAATGTGGGGGCTGATTTTCGTCGGCCCGTTGCTGGTGCCGGAATATCCGGCGGTGCTGCAGTCGATGGGGCGCTATCTGGCGTTGGGACTTATCGCCCTGCCGCTGGCGTGGCTCGGCCGCGCGCGTCTACGCCAGCTGAACGGTAAGGACTGGTGGACCGCGCTGGCGCTGACCATGATGGGGAACCTGATCTATTACTTCTGTCTGGCCAGCGCCATTCAGCGCACCGGCGCGCCGGTATCGACGATGATTATCGGCACCCTGCCGGTGGTACTGCCGGTGTGCGCCAACCTGCTTTATAGCCAGCGCGATGGCAAGCTGCCGTGGCGGCGGCTATTTCCGGCGCTAATCTGTATTGCGCTGGGGCTGGTATGCGTCAACGTAGCGGAGCTGCAGCACGGGCTTCCTGATTTCAGCCCGTGGCGCTATGGTTCGGGCATTCTTCTCGCGCTGATCTCCGTCGTCTGCTGGGCGTGGTATGCCCTGCGCAACGCTCGCTGGCTGCGTGAAAACCCGGATAAGCCGCCAATGATGTGGGCTACCGCGCAGGCGTTGGTCACCCTTCCGGTCTCGCTGGTCGGTTATATCGCCGCCTGTGGGTGGCTGCAGAACCAGCATATCGACTTCCCGCTCCCCTTCGGCCCGCGCCCGGCGGTGTTCACCGTCCTGATGCTGGCGATCGCCGTACTCTGTTCATGGGTCGGCGCACTGTGCTGGAATATTGCCAGCCAGCGTCTGCCGACGGTGATCCTCGGGCCGCTGATCGTCTTCGAGACGCTGGCCGGTTTGCTGTACACCTTCCTGCTCCGCCAGAGCCTGCCGCCGCTGCTGACGCTCAGCGGTATCCTGCTGCTGGTGCTCGGCGTGGTGTCGGCGGTTCGCGCCCGCCCGGAGAAACCGGTCCTGCAGGAACTGCGCGTTGAGCCAAAAAAATAGCCTGGTATCCCAAAGGGGTATTCCCATCGATATAAGATGCATTTAATATGCATCTTATATTTTTGATGACGAGGTAATTGCTATGGCTTTCCGTGACCAACCTTTGGGCGAGCTGGCGCTGAGCATCCCGCGCGCCTCCGCGCTGTTCCGTCAATACGATATGGATTACTGCTGCGGCGGCAAACAAACCCTGGAGCGCGCGGCGACGCGCAAAGCGCTGGATGTTGCGGCGATTGAAGCCGAGCTGGCGAAACTGGCCGAGCAGCCGGTCGAGCGCGACTGGCGCGCCGCGCCGTTCGCCGACATCATCGACCACATCATCGTTCGCTATCATGATCGCCACCGCGAACAGCTGCCGGAATTGATCCTGCAGGCAACCAAGGTTGAACGCGTCCACGCCGATAAACCGAACGTACCAAAAGGGCTAACCAAATATCTGACCATGCTGCACCAGGAACTCTCCAGCCACATGATGAAAGAGGAGCAGATCCTGTTCCCGATGATCAAGCAGGGCATGGGCGCTCAGGCCGGTGGTCCTATCAGCGTAATGGAAAGCGAGCATGACGAAGCGGGCGAACTGCTGGAAGTGATCAAGCACATCACCCATAACGTGACGCCGCCGCCGGAAGCCTGCACTACCTGGAAAGCGATGTACAACGGCATTAACGAGATGATTGACGACCTGATGGAGCACATCAGTCTGGAAAATAACGTGCTGTTCCCGCGTGCCCTCGCCGGAAAATCATAAAAAAAGGCGCCCGCAGGCGCCCTCTCGACATTGTCAGTTTATTGGCCACTCCGGGTGGCCTTTTTTATTTCGCCAGACGTTTTTTACCGGCAAACAGCCAGCCCGCGCCCAGCAGAACAAACCACAACGGGGTGACCATCAGCGCTTCGCGGGTATCATCTTCCAGCGTCAACAGCACCAGTACGAAGACGAAGAAAGCCATGCACACCCAGCACATCACTTTACCCAGCGGCATCTTATAGATGGACTTCTCGTGCAGCTGCGGACGCTTTTTACGATAGACCAGATAAGAGCAGAGGATAATAGTCCAGACGAACATGAACAGAATCGCCGACACCGTGGTGATCATGGTGAAGGCGGCAATCACGCTCGGGTTGACCATCAGCATTACCACGCCGCCCAGCAGACACATGCAGGAGAAGGTTAAGCCCTTCGCCGGCACCGCGCGCTTCGACAGCTTGGCGAACATTTTCGGCGCCTGACCTTCCTGCGCCAGACCGAATAGCATACGGCTAGTGGAGAACACTCCGCTGTTAGCGGAAGAGGCGGCGGAAGTCAGTACCACGAAGTTGATCAGGCTGGCGGCAGCCGGCAGGCCGACCAGTACAAACAGCTCAACGAACGGACTCTTGCTCGGCACGACAGAGCTCCACGGCGTCACCGACATAATCACAATCAGCGCGAAGACGTAGAACATAATGATACGTAGCGGGATGGAGTTAATCGCCCGCGGCAGCGATTTTTCCGGATCCTTGGTTTCCGCCGCGGTGGTACCAACCAGCTCAATACCCACGAAGGCGAATACCGCTATCTGGAAGCCGGCAAAGAAACCG
This sequence comes from Klebsiella sp. PK01, assembly GCF_057624675.1. Taxonomy (NCBI): domain Bacteria; kingdom Pseudomonadati; phylum Pseudomonadota; class Gammaproteobacteria; order Enterobacterales; family Enterobacteriaceae; genus Klebsiella; species Klebsiella sp. PK01. The sequence goes on along the minus strand of NZ_JBYEZM010000006.1, from coordinate 198,535 downwards.
CTGAGGCCTTTCGGGAACCAGCCGCCGTCATTCCACAGATGCGCGAATGAGGCTTCGACGCCGGTCGGCGATTTAAAGTGCATCATCACCATCACCAGGCCGACCACAATCAGCGCCACAATGGCGACGATTTTGATCATCGCGAACCAGAACTCCATTTCGCCAAACATCTTCACGGTTGCGAGGTTCAGGCCCAGCAGCAGCAGGATAACCGCTAACGAAGCGACCCAGTCAGAAAGTCCGGGGAACCAGAACTGCGCGTAGGCGGTGATGGCGACAACGTCCGCCATCCCGGTGACCACCCAGCAGAACCAGTAGGTCCAGCCGGTAAAATACCCCGCCCACGGCCCTAACAGGTCGGAGGCGAAGTCACTGAATGATTTATATTCGAGGTTCGACAGCAGTAATTCGCCCATCGCACGCATGACGAAGAACAGCATAAAACCGATGATCATATAAACAAAAATAATGGATGGCCCGGCGAGACTGATGGTCTTGCCAGACCCCATAAACAGCCCGGTGCCGATCGCCCCGCCGATAGCAATAAGCTGAATATGCCGGTTAGTGAGATTTCGCCGTAGCGATTGTTCAGTCGTCTCCTGCTCGTCGGCAACGACTTTGACCTGATCTACCATGTGATTTTCTTCCTGTTGTACCTGTCTGTGTTGTTCAGGCTCTGTTGGCCTGTCATTTGTCGCAACCCTGGCAAGAGGGTTTATCGATATTAGGTAAGAATCGGAGGGATGAATACTATGATTTAGATATAATGTTAATTTTATGTTTAAAGTGAGTGTTATATCACCAATGTAACGCGAAACAGCTCACAAAAATACACTCAACGAACTTATATGCAATACAAAATTCCAATAAATTTATAACTTAAGGATTTTACACTGTTTTTATTGGCTCCCTCCCCCTGACAGGAGAGGAAGCCCCTGGTGCTTAAATAATGTCCAGCAGCTCAACTTCAAAGATGAGGGTGCTGAATGGCGGGATAGAAGCACCCGCGCCGCGCTCGCCATAAGCCAGGTTGTGCGGAATAGTCAGTTCCCATTTGGAACCCACCGGCATCAGAGTCAGCGCTTCGATCCAGCCGCCGATCACGCCGGTCACCGGGAATTCAGCCGGTTCGCCGCGGGCCACGGAGCTATCGAACACGGTACCGTCGATAAGTTTGCCGGTGTAGTGAACGCGTACGCGGTCGGTGCGCGCCGGGATCGGGCCTTCGCCCTGCGTCAGTACGCGGAACTGCAGGCCGGATTCAGTGCTGTTCACGCCTTCTTTTTCACGGTTTTCATCGAGGTATTTCTGGCCATCAGCGGCCATCGCCTGGAAGCGCTCGCGACGCACGGCGTCAGCGCGTTCATGGATTTCACGCAGCGCGCGGTGTACGGCTTCAACCGGCACCTGCGGCTGATTACCTTCCAGCGCATCGGCAATGCCGGCAACCAGCGCTTCCGGCAGCAGCCCCTGCAGGCCGGATTCGCTCAGTTGTTGTCCAACCTGCAAGCCGATACCGTAACTTGCCTGCGCTTCGATAGTGTCAAAAGTCGGGGTTGCCATCTTTGTTCCTTTTTTGGGTGATAAACATCTTGAGAAAAGCGTTCGAAAGCATAACAGCCATAGAGGAATGGGTAAAACTTTGTCGGCGGATGATGACAAATCTCAGCGAAACAGAAACAATAGGCGATATCAGGTTAACCTCTACCTTCAGGACGTTAGCCGTCTATACTCATAAGCAGGATAAAAATATGCGGAGCAGGAGGAAAGCCATGCCCGGGCGCTTTGAACTGACATCTACCCTGGCGAAGATCTGGCACGCCCCGGATCAACTTCGTCTCATGGATCCGCTACCGCCCATGCATCGCCGCGGCATCATCGCCGGCTTCCTGCTGGTGATTATTGGTTTCCTGCTCCCCTCCGGCGATAACAGCACGCCGACCCAGGCAAGCCGTGAAGCCAGTCTCGATTTGCAGTCCCAGTCTCAGCCGCAAGGTTCGGGTAATCAGGCCGTGCCGCTTCCGCCAATCACCAATACGCCGACGGTCAGCGATGCCGATCAGGTTGCGCCTGTGGCGCCTGAAGCCATTCAGGATGAACAGCCTGACCAGCCGCAAACGTCTTCCTCTTCTCAGCCGTATCAACAACCGGCGCAGCAGCAGTCTGCGCCGGGTATTGAACAGCAGTGGCGCACCTACCGGATTGAATCGGGCAAAACGCTGGCGCAACTGTTCCGCGACCACGGTCTGCCAGCCACTGACGTCTACGCCATGGCGCAGGTCGAAGGCGCCGGCAAACCATTAAGCACCTTGCAGAGTGGACAGACGGTGCAAATTCGCCAGAACGCCAACGGCGTCGTCACCGGCCTCACTATTGATACCGGCAACGGCCAGCAGGTGCTGTTCACCCGCCAGTCGAACGGCAGCTTCGTGCGTGCGCGATAAACGCTTCGCTTAGGCCGGGTTGTACGCCCGGCCTAACGCGCCTGGCTTTTGTTCACCCAGCGGATCCCTACACACACCAGGACCAGCGCGATCGCGTACTTCCACTCAAAGATATTCTCGCCAAGAAAGATCGCTGACAGCACCGTCCCGGCCACCGGGATAACAAAGTTAAACGGCGCAATCATACTGACGCGATTGTGCTTGAGCAGCACGCTCCATAGCGCAAAAGCTATCGACGACAGCAGAGTTAAATAGCCAAGGATCATCGCTGCGGTCAGGCTGTGCATCCGTAGCTCCCCGCCGGTCAGATACCCGCCCGCCACCAGCACCAGACCGCCGAAGGCCAGCTGCCAGCCGGTCATCACCGTCGGGTCGACGGTTTGCGAGATGCGTTTGCCGTAGAGCGTCGCCGCCGAGAGGATGAACGCCGCCAGCACGACAAAGCCATCACCCTGCCAGACAAAATTAAAATCGCCCAATGAGGCGTTGAAGTTCACCAACATCACGCCGACGAAGCCAAGCACGCAGCCGATAGTTTTGTTGTAGCTGAGCCGGTCATTCTGATAGATAAAATGCGCCAGCAGAACGCTGAAGAACGTCCCGGTGGCATTCATGATCGATCCCTTCACTCCAGTGGTGAACGCCAGGCCGACGTAGAAGAAGGCGTACTGGATAGCGGTCTGCGTTAGCCCCAGCATCGCCAGCTGCCCGCACTGGCGGCCATTGAGCCGGGCGATGGGTTTGCGCTGCGCCAGCGCAAACAGCAGCAACAATAAGCCCGCAAACAGAAAGCGATATCCGGCAAAAACAATTTTTGAGGGAACATCATCGGTGGCGATGTGCAGAAGCTCATACCCGTTTTTTATCGCGGGATAAGAACTGCCCCATAGCAGACAGCATAGCGTCGCGCAGACATAAGCAACTTTTTTATTGGCAAAAATCGAAGAGGTTGGAGAGGAAGCGTCCATTAGCTTTACCGGAAATAAAATCGTGTTTTATTTTATTATCCAGAAAGCGGCGAGAATAGCTACCATACCAGATAAAAATCAGGCAGGCGCTAAAAAGCAAAACGCCGGCACAAGGCCGGCGCATCGACGTGAGTTGAGTAAAAAATTACTCAGCTACAACGTTAACAACCAGTTTAGCGAAGACTTCGCTGTGAACCTGGAAGTCTACTTCGTGCTCACCGGTGGTGCGCAGAACGCCGTTCGGCAGGCGAACTTCGCTCTTCGCAACGGCAACGCCAGCTGCAGAAACAGCGTCAGCGATGTCGCGAGTACCGATGGAACCGAACAGTTTACCTTCGTCGCCAGATTTGGACGCGATGGTAACGGTGCCCAGTGCGTTGATTGCTTCAGCACGTGCGTTAGCAGCGGCCAGAACGTCAGCCAGTTTGGCTTCCAGTTCAGCGCGGCGCGCTTCGAAGAACTCAACGTTTTTCTTGGTAGCTGGAACAGCTTTACCCTGTGGTACCAGGAAGTTACGAGCATAGCCCGCTTTAACGTTTACCTGATCACCCAGGCTACCCAGGTTTGCTACTTTATCAAGCAGAATAACTTGCATTACCTTATCCTCTCAAAGTCGTATTAATGGACCGTGACCGATTACTGATGACGATCAGTGTACGGCAGCAGGGACAGGTAGCGTGCGCGTTTGATAGCGCGAGCCAGCTGACGCTGATATTTTGCACGGGTACCGGTGATACGGCTTGGGACAATCTTACCGCTTTCGGTGATGTAGTTTTTCAGCGTAGCGATATCTTTATAGTCGATCTCTTGAACGCCTTCCGCGGTGAAACGGCAGAACTTGCGACGACGGAAATAACGTGCCATATGGCTAGTCTCCAGAATCTATCAATTCAATCTGCTCGGCATGCAGAACCATTTTACTCAAGCCGTTCTTTGCCTTATGGCAACTAATGAACCCTTGAACGGTGACTGCGCTACCGACCGTTATACTGTGAGTAATGGCCTGGTTCTCGTGTCCGCTAATAATAACGGGCATTTGGCACCACGCCTGCCGGTGAAAACCGGCTTCCTCCTGCACAGAACGATGCTCAAGCACGAACTGGCAATGAGGAATTCCTGACGGGCTGACCTTTCGAAGGGGCATCCTGCACACGGTGCCGGACAACACCAGACGGTTGGTCATCAGGATTACTCTTCAGAATCCCCAGCTTCAGAATCATCTGCGGTTTCGTTAGCGAAATCTTCACGACGCTCACGGCGCTCGTCTTTCGCTTTAACCATCGGAGATGCTTCGGTAACAGCGTGCTTAGTACGCATTACCATGCTGCGGATAACGGCGTCGTTGAAGCGGAAGTTAGTTTCCAGCTCATCGATCGCTTCCTGCGGCGCTTCAACGTTCAGCAGAACGTAGTGAGCTTTGTGCAGTTTGTTGATCGGATAAGCCAGCTGACGGCGGCCCCAGTCTTCCAGACGGTGGATCGTACCTTCTGCTGCAGTGATTGCACCAGTGTAACGTTCGATCATGCCCGGAACCTGTTCGCTCTGGTCAGGATGGACCATAAAAACGATTTCGTAATGACGCATCGAATTGCTCCTTACGGATTATTCAGCCTCCTGTCTGGGTCAGCCGCGGCCCATGGAGGCAAGGAACGTGTTAAAGGGCGGCTGAAAAATTGACGCGTCATTCTAATTGCGCCCCCCCAGGAACACAAGCGCATTTGCACAAATAATTCGCACTAAGCGCCAAGCTGGGCTAAGTGGGTGATTTAAAATTAACCAATAAGGAACGCGGCATTTTTTTGAACAACTGCATCAGAAAAGGTCGCTATCAGGCGGCACGCCAGCGATTACAATTTAATCAATAGCCAGACACCAGCAAGAGGAGTCCAGCGTTTTACCCGTACTGTCAGTAAGGAGCGTTCTATGAAAAGCATTATCATCGCCGTAATGGCTGCGCTACTCCTTAGCGCCAACGCGCTGGCAGCCATCAAAATCGATGGGCGTCAGGCTCGCAACATGGACGATGTGCAGAGTCTGGGCGTAATTTATATCAATCATAATATGGCTAGCGAACAAGAGGCCGAACAGGCCCTGAACCAGGAAAGCGATGCCCTGGGAGCGAAGTACTTCCAGCCAATCCTGATTCACGAACCGCAGAGCAATGGCCTTATTCATGCCAGCGCCGCTATTTACCGCTAGCCCAGGTCGATGCTTCGCCTCTCCTCACGAGGGGCGAAGCGAATAACCGATGTAAACGCAATTGAGAATTATTTTCCCAACTGACTTACCAGCGTCATCGCAACCTGATTTAATCATCAATTCACCGTTTGATAATCAGGAGTGATTGATGGTCCCGCGTTTCGCGACCTTAGGTCGTATCCCGAAAGGAGTTTGGGTGCTCGGCGGCGTCAGCCTGCTAATGGATGTCTCGTCAGAGATGATCCACAGCCTGCTCCCGTTGTTTATGGCCACCACGCTCGGCGCCAGCGTCATTATCATCGGTCTTATCGAAGGGCTGGCCGAAGCCACCGCCTTAATCCTCAAAGTCTTCTCCGGCGTCATTAGCGACTACGTTGGCAAACGCAAAGGGCTGGCGCTGCTTGGCTACGGGCTGGGGGCGCTGAGTAAACCGCTGTTTGCCCTCGCGCCGAGCGCCGGGGTGGTATTTAGCGCCCGCATGATCGACCGCGTCGGAAAAGGCATCCGCGGAGCGCCGCGCGATGCGCTGGTCGCCGACGTAACGCCGCCGGAGATCCGTGGCGCGGCCTACGGGCTACGCCAGGCGCTGGATACCGTCGGCGCCTTCCTCGGCCCGCTGCTGGCGGTGCTGCTGATGTTTATATGGCATAACGATTTTCACGCTATCTTCTGGGTGGCGGTCATTCCCGCCGTACTATCCATTGCTCTACTGGGCTTTGGCCTGCAGGAGCCGAAATCCGCCATCGCGCACAAACGTAGCAATCCGCTGAAGCGCGAAAACCTGAAAAAGCTCTCCGCCGCCTACTGGTGGGTGGTCGCGATTGGCAGCATTTTCACCCTCGCCCGCTTCAGCGAAGCCTTTTTGGTACTGCGCGCCCAGCAGATGGAGATCCCGCTGTTTACTATTCCACTGGTCATGGTCGCGATGAACCTGGTCTACAGCCTCACGGCTTACCCGTTCGGTAAGCTCTCTGACAGCATGAGCCACAGCAAACTGCTGCAATGGGGGCTGCTGGTGCTGATCCTCGCCGATATCGTGCTGGCGCTCAGCGGCCACTGGAGCACGCTGCTAATCGGCGTCGCGCTGTGGGGGATTCACATGGGGATGACGCAGGGGCTACTGGCGGCGATGGTTGCGCATACCGCGCCGCCGGAACTACGCGGTACGGCATTCGGCATGTTTAACCTGATGAGCGGCCTGGCGCTGCTGCTGGCCAGTACCGGCGCAGGAGTACTGTGGGAAACCTTCGGCGCTGCCTCGACGTTTTACGCCGGCGCGATGATTTGCGTGCTCACGCTCATCGGCATGCGCTGTATGCCATCGGCCTATCGTCAGGGTTAAAAACGGCTCCGGGGCCAGACCAGTTGCTTCACCCTGAGGTGAAAGCCCCGGAGCGCGTAACTTACTTCTGCCCGTAGTAGGCGTCAGGCCCGTGTTTACGCAGAAAATGTTTCTCCATTAGCCAACTGTCGATGGGCTGTAGCTGCGGATTAATGCCGCGGGCGATCCACGCCATTCGCGCCACTTCTTCCATCACTACCGCATTGTGCACCGCCTCATGGGCATCTTTCCCCCAGGAGAACGGCCCATGCTGATAGACCACAATCCCTGGCGTATGTAACGGGTTGGCCTCGCCCAGCGTTTCGATAATCACCTTTCCGGTGTTCAGCTCATAGGCCTCTTCCACCTCCTGTGCGCTGAGCGCCCGGGTACAGGGGATATCGCCGAAGAAGTAGTCCGCGTGGGTGGTGCCGAGCGCCGGGATTGCCAGCCCCGCCTGCGCCCAGGCGGTAGCGTGCGTCGAGTGGGTATGCACCACCCCGCCGAGGCCGGAATAGCGACGATAGAGCGCAAGATGGGTCGCGGTATCGGAAGAGGGACGCCAGCGCCCTTCCACCACGTTGCCCTGTAAATCGACCACCACCATATCATCGACGGTCATTGACTCGTAGGCTACGCCGCTGGGCTTGATCACCACCAGCCCACGCTGCCGGTCGATTGCGCTGACGTTGCCCCAGGTAAAGGTCACCAGCCCGTAACGCGGCAGATCCATATTAGCTGCAAATACCTGCTGTTTAAGTTGCTGCATTATGCCGCCTCCGTCAGGCCCGCGCGCGCCATCCGCGCTTTCACCCAGTCGCGAGCCTTTGCGACTTCCGCCGCCGGGTCATCGGTGGTTTCACTCCACATCTCAATCAGATACGGGCCGCAGTAGCCCGTCTGCTTGAGCGTTTCGAAGCAACGTTCAAAATCGACGACGCCTTCACCGAACGGTACGTTTTTAAAGACGCCGGGCTTCGTATCTTTGACGTGCACCGCCACGATATGCCCCATACCGGCCTGCAGCTCCATCTGTACGTCGTTATCCCACGCCGACAAATTGCCAATGTCCGGATAAAGCTGAAACCATGGATTATTCAGGTAGTGGGCATAACCCAGCGCCTTGCTGATCGAGTTCATCAGCGGATAGTCCATGATCTCCATCGCCAGCGTCACCTGGGCCCGGCTGGCCATCTCGACGCTCTCTTTCAGGCCCTCGCGAAAACGGCGGCGCGTTTCATCGTTCGCCTGCTGATAATAAACGTCGTAGCCCGCCAGCTGGATCACCCGAATCCCCACATCCTGCGCCAGCTGGATGGCTTTACGCATAATTTCCAGCCCCTGATTACGCACCGCGTCATCTTCGCTGCCGAGCGGAAAACGACGATGGGCGCTGAGGCACATCGATGGCACCCGGACGCCGGTTTCGGCTACCGCCTTGACCAGCGCCAGGCGCTGCTCCTGGCTCCAGTCCAGCCGCGCAAGGCGGGCATCGGTTTCATCAAGCGACATTTCAACAAAATCAAAACCCAGCGTTTTCGCCAGCTGTAACCGCTCCAGCCAGCACTCCCCGGCGGGGAGCGCTTTTTCATAGATACCGAGCGGAATGTGTTTCGACAACATAGCCGCTCCTTAACCCCACAGCTGGGCGATAGAGCGTTTAAACTGGCGAGCCGCTTCCACCGGCGAAGCGGCATCGCGGATGCTGCGACCGGCAATAAAGACGTGAATAGGAATACCAGCGAACAGCGGCAGGTCTTCCAGCGCCAGTCCGCCGGTCACGGTGACTTTGAAGCCCATATCGGAAAGACGCTTAATCGCACTGATATCCGCCTCGCTCCACGCCACGCCCGCGGCCTGCGCGTCGCGGCTGCGGTGATAGACCACCTGCTGAATGCCCGCATCGCGCCACGCCTGCGCCTGCTCCCAGGTCCAGAAGCCGGTCAGCTCAATTTGTACGTCGCCGTTGAACTCTTTGGCGACATCCAGCGCCCCCTTGGCGGTGTTGATATCGGCGCAGCAGATCACGGTCACCCAGTCGGCGTTGGCTTCAAAGCACATCCGCGACAGGATTTTACCGGCATCGGCGATTTTGGCATCCGCCAGCACGATTTTATGCGGATACAGCGCTTTCAGATCGCGCACCGCGCGCACCCCTTCGCCGACGCAGAGAATAGTGCCGACTTCAATGATATCCACCTCTTCGGCGATCAGGCGGGTGGTCTCATAGGCGTGAGACAGGGTTTGGTTATCCAGCGCAACCTGCAACATTGGTAACTGAGACATCGTATCAACTCCCTCTTAAACAGCCGCCGCAGTGGCGTTTTCAATTAAATCCAGCACTTCCTGCTCGGTGCGGCAGGCGCGTAAACGGTCGAAATTGGCTTCATCATCAAACAGGTTAACGATCTGCATGATGCCCACCTCCTGGTGGGTGGTGGCGTCAACTGCCGCCATGGTGATCAGAATGTCGACCGGGTCGTTATCTTCGTGATTGAAAATCAGCGGTTTTTTTAGCGTCACCAGCGCAAAGCCGGTTTTCTTAACGCCCTCTTCCGGACGCCCATGAGGCATCGCCAGGCCCGGCGCGATAACAAAATAGGGGCCATGCTGCGCGACGCCATCGAGGATCGCCTGGTAGTAACGCGGTTCCACTACGTCGGCGGCCACCAGCAGATCGACGCCGATTTTCACCGCCTCCTGCCAGCTTTCCGCCTCCGCCTGCAGGCGTATGGAGTGGTTCTGCGCCAGAGAATCATGAAGTTTCATGGCGGCTCCTTATTTCACATCCTGCGGGAAGTGGGCTTTGATCACTTCAAGCAGTTTTGGGCCGAAATCCGCAGGGGACAGCATATTGCGCACGCCAACCACGTATTTATTGCCAGTGACGGTGATTTCGCCGGCGATGTGGGTCGAGGCAATAATGATATCCGCGCCGTTTAGCTCGCTTTTATACTCACCTACCGCGCAGCTGTTCACCGTGTGGTCGATGTTTGATTGCGTCAGGAACTGGTCCACCTTCATTTTCATGATCATGGAACTACCTTGCCCGTTGCCACACACAGCCAGAATACGTACGGTCATAATCAGAACTCCTTATTGAGCAGAGGCTTCTGCCAGTTGTTTTTCCGCGTCTTCCTCGGCGCGCAGCGCGCGGCCGGCGAAGAACATATAAGCCAGTGAAATCAGAATAATGACGGCCATAAACGCCAGCCCTATCGAGGCGAAACCCTGCATCATCGGCGGCGCCAGGATTGACCAATCCGCCATGCCCATCCAGGCGCTCATTCCGGTCAACTTCACCGCCCACACGCAGCCGAAGATTTCAATCATGCCCATCACCAGACAGATCTTGAGGGCCGCGCGCCAGCCGCCGAAGTGATTAGCAAAGACGCCAATCGTCGCGTTAGAGAAGAACATTGGGATAAAGCCCGGGATGATCAGAATGGAGGAGCCAACGCCGACGAGAATACCAACGGCAATCAGTTGGCCGATGGTGCCCCACATAAAGCCCCAGACCACGGCATTCGGCGCGAAGCTATAGATAGCGGCGCAGTCGATCGCCAGCACGGCGCCGGGGATCAGGCGCTGTGAGATACCGTTGAAGGCTTCGGACAGCTCGGCAACGAACATACGCACGCCCTGGGTAATGATGAAAATGGCCACGGCGAAGGAGAAACCGGTCTGCAGGATATAGACCGTCCAGTGGGTTTTGCCCGCCATCGCCTGTACAACATCGATGCCAAAGGAGAGCAGAATGGCGCCAAAGAAAATGGTCATCACAATCGCGGTAGAGACGATGTTGTCGTGGAAAATATTGAGCCAGCCCGGCAGCTTGAGGTCTTCGACGCTCTCCTCTTTTTTCCCCAGATACGGCGCCACTTTATAGGCAATCCACGAGGCAAACTGCTGTTGGTGACCGATAGAGAAGCCGCAGCCGTCGGTAACCAGTTGAGTCGGCTTAAACATCATGTTGGAGGTGATACCCCAGTACAGGGAGACCAGCACCGCGGTGCAGATAATGGTCGTCCACATGGAGTAGCCGAAGATGAAGAAAGAGACCGCAATCAGCCCCGCCTGCTGAAACATAATATGGCCAGTCAGCATGATAGTGCGGATGCCGGTAATGCGGCGCAGCAGGACGTAACAGATATTTAGCGCCAGGGCCAACAGCACCGCATACCCCACCCAGCTATAGGCCTCGCCCATCCGGTCGATGGTCGCCATCATTGAGGCGTAGGTATCGGAAATCGCGCCATTGATGCCATAAACCTCTGACATTTTCGCCACCACCGGCTTAAAGGTGCTGGTAAGAATGCCGGAGCCAGCTTGTAACAGCATGAAACCAATGATGGTTTTGATCGTGCCTTTGATAATCACGCTGACGCTTTTACGCAACAAGATATAGCCAAGGCAGGTCACGATACCCAGCAGCAGCGGGGCATTAGTCATTACCTGATTAAAGAAGACGGTAAAGATGTTGTAGAGGATCTCCATAACACACTCCAGAAGAGGAAGGCTTTGAACGCGCATGACGCTCAGCAGTTGTCGTCGCCCTCACTCTAATAATCAAAAACAATCACAACAAGATTGAATTTGATTAAATGTGACGCATCACGCAAATAATCATATTTTTTGTGCGTGTATTTTCCATTACGTCACGACATAACCAAACAAACCACTAATATCAACAATATACATACATGCTTGATATTAAATTCAGGGTTTATCAGCGCGTTAGCGCAACGCTCTCACCGCTTTTTCTTGAAAATAGCCGATTGCATTCCTGAAAAAACAGTGCCAGTATCAATCAAAACAAATCACCAATTGATTACTTTTGAAATAAAAGAGGAAGAGATCGATGAGTAAAGTGCAAACCATCACCCGTGAATCCTGGATTTTGAGCACTTTCCCGGAATGGGGTAGCTGGCTGAATGAAGAGATCGAACAAGAGCAGGTTGCGCCGGGCACCTTTGCCATGTGGTGGCTGGGATGCACCGGCATTTGGCTAAAATCGGAAGGCGGCGCTAATATTTGCGTCGATTTTTGGTGCGGTACCGGTAAGCAGAGCCACGGTAATCCGCTGATGAAAACCGGCCACCAGATGCAGCGCATGGCCGGGGTGAAAAAACTACAGCCGAACCTGCGCACTACGCCATTCGTGCTCGATCCTTTCGCCATCCGCCAAATTGACGCCGTGCTGGCGACGCACGATCACAACGATCATATCGACGTTAACGTCGCCGCCGCGGTGATGCAAAACTGCGCCGCCGATGTGCCGTTTATTGGACCAAAAACCTGCGTTGATCTGTGGATTGGCTGGGGCGTGCCGGCAGAACGCTGCATCGTCATGAAGCCGGGCGATGTGGTGAAGATCAAAGACATTGAGATCCACGCGCTCGACGCATTCGATCGTACTGCGCTCATTACCCTGCCAGCCGATCAAAAAGCCGCCGGCGTGCTGCCGGACGGAATGGACCAGCGCGCGGTCAACTATCTGTTCAAAACGCCGGGCGGCAACCTGTACCACAGCGGCGACTCACACTATTCCAACTACTATGCGAAGCACGGTAACGAGCATCAGATTGACGTCGCCCTCGGTTCCTATGGGGAAAACCCGCGCGGTATCACCGACAAAATGACCAGCGCCGATATCCTGCGCATGGCGGAATCGCTAAATGCCAAAGTGGTCATTCCGTTCCACCATGATATCTGGTCCAACTTCCAGGCCGACCCACAGGAGATCCGCGTACTGTGGGAGATGAAAAAGGATCGTCTGAAATACGGCTTCAAGCCGTTTATCTGGCAGGTCGGCGGTAAATTTACCTGGCCGCTGGATAAAGACAATTTCGAATACCACTACCCACGCGGATTCGATGACTGCTTTACCATTGAGCCAGACCTGCCGTTCAAATCCTTTTTGTAATCCTATTCCGGCGGGCGCGCCCGCCGGAATTCCCTTTCCACATTAGTATTTAGCGTTAATTTCAAATATCATCTTTGCTTGTCACTTTTAATCGGATTCGCTCATGACTGAAGCGCAAAGACATCAAATTTTACTGGATTTGCTGGCGCAAACGGGATTCGTTACCGTTGAACAGGTAATCTCCCGCCTCGGCATCTCTCCGGCGACGGCAAGACGCGATATCAATAAGCTTGATGAAAACGGCAAGCTGAAAAAGGTCCGTAATGGCGCGGAAGCCATCAGCGAACAGCGCCCACGTTGGTCGCCAATGAACATTCATCAGGCGCAAAACCACGATGAGAAAGTGCGGATTGCCCGCGCCGCCTCGCAGCTGGTTTCTCCGGGCGAAAGCATCGTTATCAACTGCGGCTCCACCGCCTTCCTGCTCGGCCGTGAATTATGCGGCAAACCGGTGCAGATCATCACCAACTACCTGCCGCTGGCCAACTATCTGATTGACCAGGAGCATGACAGCGTGATCATTATGGGGGGGCAATATAACCATAGCCACTTCATCACCCTCAGTCCGCAGGGTAGCGAAAACAGCCTGTATGCCGGGCACTGGATGTTCACCAGCGGCAAAGGGTTAACCGCCGAGGGATTGTACAAAACCGATATGTTGACCGCGATGGCCGAGCAGAAAATGCTTAACGTCGTTGGCAAACTGGCGGTACTGGTCGATAGCAGCAAAGTCGGCGAACGCGCCGGGATGCTGTTCAGCCAGGCCAGCCAAATCGACCTGGTCATTACCGGTAAGCAGGCCGATGAAACGATCCTCAAGCAGCTTGAGGATCAGGGCGTGCAGGTTATCCGCGTTTAAAGATGCTGCCGGAAAAAGGCGATGGTCGCGTCCAGCGCTTCAGGGGTAATGCGATGGCGCACGCCCTTTTGCCACTGGCAGGTCAGGTTAGTTGTCAGGCCGCTCTGCGTTAACGCCTGCTGGAGGCGGAAAGTTTCGCCGGGCGGAACCACGTCGTCTGCGTCGCCGTGCCACAGCAGCAGCGGCTTGTCGGCTAGCACCGCTAACTGATGAGTCACGTCCCACTCCTCCAGGCTTGCCGTATCGAATCCGGGCGACGGAAACAGCGTCTGCGCGAGGCTGCTGAAATAGCCCGAGCCCATCAGGCAGGCCACGCATTTTAGCTCCGGATGATGGGTCATGATACCGAGCGCGGTCATGCCGCCCATTGATGCGCCGGCCACCGCCAGCCGTTCATCTTCCAGCCATCCCTCAGCGATAATCGCGTCTCGCAGGGCGGGAAATTCAAGAAAATTCTGTCGCAGGATCGGCCAAAAACGCTGCATTCGCCCCTCCTCGTCGCCGCGAAAACGCGCGCCATGTTCGGCGGCATCCGGCATAATCACCCGGAAACCGGCTTCAGCCAGCGCGACGGCGAAGTAGCTGTAGACCAGCTTAGAAGAGGTAAAACCGTGATAAAAGACGATAACCGGCAGAGGCTTATCCGCCATCCCAGCCGGACAGGCATGGATCGCTTCACCGCCTGCCAGATTGCGCATTTCGAGTGTAATCAACTATCGTCTCCTTCTTTATAGTGGCACGGCATCTCGCACCAAAACATTCGTCAAAGCTTTGCGTTGAGCACGATTTATAATGTTGAGAGCTCGGTTACGCTTTCATAACATTTTCATTCGAAAATCGCGCGATAGATAACAATTCGGGAACATTCCCCAGAAATGATGTTCAGGCTACCACTACACTATCACTATCAGGAAACGAGATATGGTCATGCGTAGGTTTACACCGTGGTTACTGGCTCTCGCCTTAAGCGGATGTAGCGTCCTGCAGGGTACGCCGGAGGCGCCGCCGCCGGCAAGCGATCATCCGCAGGAAATTCGTCGCAATCAGACTGAGGGCCTGCAAAAGATAGGTACCGTCAGCGTGCTGATGTACGGTTCGCCGATGGATGTCGAGACCGCGTTGAAAGCCAAAGCAGAAGCCGCAAAAGCGGATTACTACGTCATCGTTATGATCGATGACACCATGGTTCCCGGCCAGTGGTATTCGCAAGCGATTCTGTATCATAAATAGCGGTGTGATGCGTTTTTAACCAGCTTTACACTGCTTTGCGTCCATTCACGTTCTCCTGCGCATAATAACGTTCGGCCAGCCTTTTTGGCAGAACGTTAGCAAACGGACTGCCCTCGGGATTACGTGAAATGGAGCTGACGATGAAACGATCACTGACCTTACCCAGCCTGTTGCTGACTACCGCGACGGCCAATACTTCCGCTCAGTCAGCCGAATTCGCCAGTGCGGATTGCGTCACTGGCCTGAACGAAATTGGTCTGATTTCCGTCAATAATATCTCCGGCAGTCAGCAGGATGTCGAGCACGCCATTGCCGTAAAAGCCGATGAGCAGGGCGCTTCCTGGTATCGTATCGTTCAGATGTATGAAGAGCCGCAGCCGGATAGCTGGCGGGTGCAGGCCATCCTCTACGCCTGAGACGGCTGTCGTCCGCGCCCCATCGCCCGTAGCAGCGCATCGTCCAGCAGTTGAGCGTCCAGGCGGATACCTCCTCGCGGATCCAGCATCATCCGGCACCATGCCTGGGCCAGCGGCGGCGATGCAAAGCGCAGCATCTGCGCCCCCGCCCCCAGGCAATACACCAGACGCGCAATTTCTCGTCCCTGCGCCTCAACAGGTCGCCGTAAGAGTTGCTGAAGCTGTCGCCACGCGCGGTCATAATGCCGGTTCTGCCCCTTGACCTCAGCGCACTCCGCCGCCAGCATTTCTAACGCCGCCGGCTGCTTGCCAAGCACCCGCATTACGTCGAGGCACATAATATTGCCGGAGCCTTCCCAGATACTATTCACTGGCATCTCACGATATAAGCGCGGGAGTTCGCTCTCTTCGCAATAACCGATACCGCCCAGCACTTCCATCGCCTCGGCGACAAACGGTATACCGGCGCGACAGATAGCAAACTTGGCGGCCGGGGTAAATAAACGAGCCCATAGCACTTCATGCGCATCGTCGCGCCGATCCCAGGCGCGAGCCAGACGGAACAGAAAAGCGGTTTGTCCTTCAAGACGCAGCGCCATCTGGCCCAGCACCTGACGCATCATCGGCTGATCGGCCAGATTCTTGCCGAACGCCTGACGCTGCAGCGCATGGTACAGCGCCACCGAGTATGCGCGGCGCATCAGGGCATGGCTGCCGGCCGCGCAGTCGAAGCGGGTCAGCGCGCCCATCTTGAGAATTTGCCGCACGCCGTCGCCTTCTTCGCCTATCAGCCACCCACAGGCGTCAAAGAATTCGGCTTCGCTACTGGCGTTAGAGCGGTTACCTAATTTATCTTTCAGCCTCTCCAGGCGCACGCCATTGCGTTGGCCATCGGGTAAAAAGCGCGGCACAAAGAAGCAGGAGAGCCCGCCCGGCGTCTGGCCTAATACCAGATGCGCATCGCTCTGCGGCACCGAGAAGAACCATTTATGGCCCACCAGCCGATAGAATCCTTCCGCCGTTTTTTCCGCTCGGGTGGTATTGCTGAGCACATCCGAACCGCCCTGTTTTTCGGTCATTCCCATGCCAATCAGCAATCCACGTTTCTGATCGCCCGGTGCGAGATGCGGGTCATAGCGATCGCTGAGTAATGGCGGCACCCAATCGCTGAACACCGCAGGTAACGCGCGCTGCAGCAGCGGCGTTGCGGCGAAGGTCATGGTTATCGGGCATAACGTTCCCGCCTCCACCTGGGCATGCAGCATAAAGCGGGCGGTACGGGCAACAAATGAACCCGCGCGGGCGTCTTCCTGCCAGGCGAGATTATGCACCCGGTTCGCGCACAGTCCCTGCATCAGCAAATGCCAGGCGGGATGAAACCGCACGTCATCCAGCCGGGCGCCGGTGGCGTCATAGCGTAATAGTTCTGGCGGGTTGCTATTCGCCAGTCGCCCCAGCTCCAGCGATTCCGCCGTGCCCAACTGTTGGCCGATGCTGGCGAGCAGATCGCCATCCCAACCGGCGCCTTCACGCACTACCGCCTCACAAAGCGCGGTATCGGACAAAAACAGATTGCTGTTACACAGCGGCGTCGGTTGATTGAATACGGTATGCGTTTGCCAGTGCATGATGTCTCCCTCCGTCAATGGCTCTGACAGTAAGTATGGTCGCCCGCATAGACGGTCACAAAAAAACCGCTACGCCTTCGTGAAGCCCATCACAGGCATAAGAATTTAAAATTTCCTCAGGAAAAATGTATGGAATAATTTATTCATTCGTTACTGTTTTGTATCAGTCGGGGCTTCCTATGCACACCGCCAGCACAACATCAGCGGCGCAAAAACGCGCGCTGATCGCCGGTTCTATCGGTAACTTTATTGAATGGTACGAGTTTGCGGTCTATGGCTTTCTGGCGACCGTAATTGCAAAAAACTTCTTCCAGTTGAACGGGGAAGCGCCGCTGACCGGGCTGATTCTGACTTACGCCTCTTTCGCGATTGCGTTCTTCTTTCGCCCGCTGGGCGCCATCGTTTTTGGCCGTCTCGGCGATCGTATTGGCCGCAAGCCGACGCTGATTATCGTGTTGGTACTGATGACGCTCGCCACCACGTCAATCGGGCTGGTACCGGTTTACACCAGCATCGGTATTGCGGCGCCACTCCTGCTGACCGGATTACGTATTCTGCAGGGGTTGTTTGCCGGCGGCGAGTATGGAGGAGCGGTATCGCTGATGACCGAGTTCGCCCCTAAAGGTAAACGCGGTCTGTATGGCGCATGGCAATCTTTTACCGTGGCATTAGGGTTGCTGGCAGGCGCAGGCGTGGTCGCGCTGATTTCCGCCGTACTGAGCCCCGAAGCGCTGCATGACTGGGGCTGGCGAATTCCCTTTTTCCTCGCCATACCGATGGGTATCGTTGCGCTATGGCTACGCGTTAAAATGGAAGAGACGCCGGGCTTTTTACGCCAGCAGCAGACTACGCCGCCTGCGGAAACCCGCGCCAGTTGGCGCCAGACGCTCAAAGCGATTTTCACCGGCATTGGCCGGCTGATGGTATGGTCGGCGGCGGGTTATACCTACCTGGTGATCATGCCCTCGTACCTTCAGTCCGCGCTGCACACCGGTTTTAATCAGGCGCTGCTGATTGCGGTGATCTCCAACATTGGCTTCGCCATCACCATCTTGCCTGCCGGGATGCTCAGCGATAAGTTGGGACGTCGGCGGGTGATGGTCGCGGCTGCGGTATTGCTGCTGGTACTGGCGCTGCCGCTGCTGAAAATATTGCAGGCGGAAAGCAGCACGCTGCTGGTGAAAGGTATCGTGGTGCTGATTGCGGGTGGACTGGTGGGGATTCTGGCCGGGCCTGGGCCGGCGATGCTGGCGGAGATGTTCCCTACCAGGGTGCGTTATACCGGGCTGGGGTTAGCCTATTCGCTATCAAATGCCGTGTTTTCCGGCTGCGCCGGATTGATTATTACCGGCCTGATTAAACAGACCGGTAATCTGGATATTCCGGCGTACTACGTGATGGCGACGGCCGTCGTCAGTATAGCCGCGCTAATGACGCTCAATAAGAACGACCATCTGCGCGCGCTGGACGACTAACCCGCCGCGCCAGCGGCGGCTTAGCTGCGCTGGCGCACCGCTTCAAACAGGCAGATACCGGTGGCGACAGAGACGTTCAGCGAAGAGACGCTACCCGCCATCGGGATGCTGATCAGTTCATCACAATGCTCGCGGGTCAAACGACGCATACCTTCACCTTCCGCGCCCATCACCAGCGCCATCGGGCCGGTCATTTTGCTCTGGAACAGCGTATGGTCGGCTTCGCCGGCGGTACCGACAATCCACACGTTTTCTTCCTGCAGCAGACGCATAGTACGCGCCAGATTGGTGACGCGGATCAGCGGCACGCTTTCCGCCGCGCCGCAGGCGACTTTTTTCGCCGTAGCGTTGAGCTGAGCGGAACGATCGCGCGGCACGATCACCGCATGCACGCCTGCGGCGTCGGCGCTACGCAGGCAGGCGCCGAGGTTGTGCGGATCGGTGACGCCGTCGAGGATCAGCAGGAACGGTTGATCGAACTGCGCCAGCAGATCCGGCAGATCGTTTTCCTGATACTGACGTCCCGGCTTCACGCGGGCAATGATGCCCTGATGCACCGCGCCTTCGCTTTTCTCATCGAGGAACTGGCGGCTGGCAACCTGAATCACCACGCCCTGCGCTTCAAGGGCATGGATCAGCGGCAGCAGACGCTTATCCTCACGGCCTTTCAGAATAAAAACTTCCTGAAAACGCTCAGGGGCGCGTTCCAGCAGTGCCTGCACCGCATGGATGCCGTAAATCATTTCACTCATTGATGTACTCGTTTTAGGTTCTGTTATCCGTTCCCTTCACCCCGTTCTGCGCCAGCAGACTTCAGGGCGAAGGGACGTCAATCACTCGGCGATCTTCTTTTTCGCCGCGCGCTTGGCTTTGGTTGCCGCGGCGATTTTCTGCGTTTTCGCCGACGGTTTTTTCGCTTTCTTTTCGCCTTTCGGTTTGGCTTTAGCTTTCTCTTTTTCCTTACGGAAGGCGCTATCTGGCTCGAAGTTGACCTGCTTGCCTACCTGACGACGACGGCCGCCGCCGTTTTTACCCGGCGCGCCCTTCTTCGCTTTTTCGCGTGCAGTTTTGCCAACATTACGCGGACCGCGTTCGCTGGAAATCAGGCTGAAATCAATCTTACGCTCATCCATATTGACCGCTTCGACGCGCACTTCCACGCGGTCGCCCAGGCGGTAAGTCTGGCCGCCGGACTCGCCGATCAGCCGCTGCCCGACCTGGTCGAAGCGATAGTAGTCATTATCCAACGAGGAGACATGTACCAGACCATCGATAAACAGATCGTTCAGGCGGACGAAGAAGCCAAAGCCGGTGACGCTTGCGATCACGCCGGAGAAGGTGTTGCCCACCTGATCCTGCATGAAGTCGCACTTCAGCCAGTCTGACACTTCGCGCGTCGCTTCATCGGCGCGGCGCTCGGTCATCGAGCAGTGCTCGCCCAGCTGCAGCATCTCTTCCATGCTGTAGTGCCAACCGCCGGTCTCGGTGCTATTGCCTTTATGTCCCTGCTCTTTCGCCAGTAAATACTTAATAGCGCGATGCAGCGACAGGTCAGGATAACGACGGATCGGCGAGGTGAAGTGCGCGTATGACTGCAGCGCCAGGCCGAAGTGGCCGCGGTTTTCCGGATCATAGACCGCCTGCTTCATGGAACGCAGCAGCATCGTCTGCAGCATTTCCGCATCCGGGCGATCGGCGATGGAAGTCAGCAGCTCGGCGTAATCGCGCGGCTCCGGTTTGTTGCCGCCCGGCAGCTCCAGCCCCAGCTCCGCCAGCACGGTGCGGAAGGCGGTAATCGCTTCGGTGCTTGGCTTATCGTGAATACGGAACAGCGCTGGCTCCTGCGCTTTCTCAACGAAACGCGCCGCGGAGATGTTCGCCAGAATCATGCACTCTTCGATCAGCTTGTGCGCATCGTTACGCTGAGTCTGTTCGATACGCTCGATACGACGCTCGGCGTTGAAGATGAATTTAGCTTCTTCACTTTCAAATGAGATACCGCCGCGCTCTTCACGGGCGCCATCCAGCACCTTATAGAGGTTATGCAGCTCTTCAATATGCTTCACCAGCGGCGCGTAGTGTTCGCGCAGCTCTTGATCGCCCTGCAGCATATGCCAAACCTTGGTGTAGGTCAGACGGGCGTGAGAGCTCATCACCGCTTCATAGAATTTAAAGCCGGTCAGGCGACCTTTTGACGAGATCGTCATTTCGCAGACCATACACAGGCGATCGACCTGCGGATTCAGCGAGCACAGGCCGTTGGACAGCACTTCCGGCAGCATCGGTACGACCTGCGAAGGGAAGTAGACTGACGTCCCGCGGCTACGCGCTTCGCCGTCCAGCGGCGTACCGGGGCGCACGTAGTAGCTCACGTCGGCGATAGCCACCCACAGACGCCAGCCGCCGCCGCGTTTTTTCTCGCAGTACACCGCGTCATCAAAGTCGCGGGCATCTTCGCCGTCAATAGTAACCAGCGGTAGAGAGCGCAAATCAACGCGCCCCGCTTTCGCCTCTTCCGGCACATGCTCTTTGAGGCCGGAGACCTGTTTTTCCACCGCCGGCGGCCAGATGTAAGGGATCTCATGGGTACGCAGCGCCATATCAACGGCCATGCCGGTGCCCATATTGTCGCCCAGCACTTCAACTATTTTGCCGACCGCCTTGGTACGACGGGTTGGACGCTGGGTCAGTTCGACCACCACCACGTAACCCATGCGGGCGCCCATGATCTCTTCAGGCGGGATCAGGATATCGAAGCTTAGACGGCTGTCGTCCGGCACCACGAAGCCCACGCCGGCATCGGTGAAGTAACGGCCGACGATCTGGCTGGTTTTCGGCACCAGCACGCGAACGATGCGCGCTTCGCGACGGCCCTTACGGTCCGCGCCCAGCGGCTGGGCCAGCACCTGATCGCCATGAATACACATTTTCATCTGCTCAGATGAAAGATACAGGTCGTCTTTGCGCCCTTCGACGCGTAAAAAGCCGTAGCCGTCGCGGTGGCCAATAACGACGCCTTTAACTAAATCGAGACGTTCCGGCAGCGCATAGCACTGACGGCGAGTGAAGACCAGCTGGCCATCGCGTTCCATTGCCCGCAGGCGGCGACGCAGCGCTTCAGTTTGTTCTTCGCCCTCGATATTTAACTCAATCGCCAGCTCGTCGCGGCTGGCCGGTTTTTCACGTTTGGTTAAATGTTCGAGGATAAATTCACGGCTCGGGATGGGATTCGCGTACTTCTCAGCTTCGCGTTCCTGGAATGGGTCTTGTGACATATCGGTTCCTCCGTTGTCATCTCCGATGAAAGTCTGACTGCGTTTTACGCCGCCGCTTTGTGGGTTCTCTTTACGCTGCGGCGCAAATCATTCAGCGCTTTTCTTCCACCAGTAATAATTTATATAGCGGTTGATTCTTTTCAACCAAATCGGCCAGCGTGTAGTTATCCAGTTCCTTCAGGAAACTTTGCGCGGCTTCGGCAAGTGCCTGTTTCAGGCGGCAAGCGGGAGTAATGTGGCAAAATTCGCTGCTGCAATTCACCAGCGATAGCGGCTCCAGATCGCGCACAACATCACCCACGCGAATCATTTTAGCCGGCTTGCCAAGGCGAATCCCCCCATTCTTTCCCCGCACGGCCGTCACATAGCCAACACGGCTTAACTGATTGATTATTTTGACCATATGATTACGGGAAACGCCATAGACATCCGTCACCTCGGAAATACTGGTCATTCGGTCATCCGGCAACGACGCCATGTAAATCAGCGCGCGTAATCCGTAATCGGTGAAACTCGTTAACTGCACATCAACCTCAGGGTAAGGGGAAAGCGGTGAATCCGCGGGTATTAACTCTATTGATGATAAACCAGCCAGCGCTCAGGCCGCTAATTTATTTGAAATGGGGCGGGCGAACTGCAAAAACAAGGGCGCCCGAACGGCGCCCCTGGATGATGATTACGCGTCGAACGGATCGCGCAGAATCATAGTCTCAGTACGGTCAGGACCGGTAGAGATGATATCAACCGGCACGCCGGTCAGCTCTTCAATACGCGCGATGTAGTTCAGCGCTGCCTGCGGCAGGCCGCTACGCTCTTTCACGCCGAAGGTGGTTTCGGACCAGCCCGGCATGGTTTCGTAGATAGGCTCGATACCTTCCCAGTTGTCGGCAGCCAGCGGAGTGGTGGTCACTTCACGGCCGTCCGGCATACGGTAACCGACGCAGATTTTCACTTCTTTCAGGCCGTCAAGGACGTCCAGTTTGGTCAGGCAGAAGCCGGACAGGGAGTTAATCTGCACCGCACGGCGTACCGCGACAGCGTCCAGCCAGCCGGTACGACGACGACGGCCGGTAGTGGCGCCAAATTCGTTACCCTGCTTGCACAGGAACTCGCCGGTTTCATCAAACAGCTCGGTCGGGAACGGGCCCGCGCCTACGCGAGTCGAGTAAGCTTTGATGATACCCAGAACGTAATCCACATAACGCGGGCCCAGGCCGGAACCGGTCGCCACGCCACCCGCAGTGGTGTTGGAGGAAGTTACGTACGGATAGGTACCGTGGTCGATATCCAGCAGCGTGCCCTGCGCGCCTTCGAACATCACGAAGTCGCCGCGCTGACGCGCCTGATCGAGCAGATCGGAAACGTCAACGACCATGCTGGTGAGGATGTCGGCAATCGCCATCACATCGTCCAGCACTTTCTGGTAGTCAACCGCTTCTGCTTTATAGAAGTTCACCAACTGGAAGTTGTGATATTCCATCACTTCTTTCAGTTTGTCAGCGAAGGTGGCTTTATCAAACAGGTCGCCAACGCGCAGGCCGCGACGGGCGACTTTATCTTCGTAAGCCGGGCCGATACCGCGACCGGTCGTACCGATAGCTTTCGCGCCACGCGCTTTTTCACGCGCTACGTCCAGCGCGACGTGATAATCGAGAATAAGCGGGCAGGCTTCAGAGAGCAGCAGACGCTCACGAACAGGGATACCACGGTCTTCCAGACCTTTCATCTCTTTCATCAGCGCAGCCGGAGACAGCACAACACCGTTTCCGATGATGCTGGTTACATTCTCACGGAGAATACCTGATGGAATAAGATGGAGGACGGTTTTTTCACCGTTGATTACGAGAGTATGGCCTGCGTTATGGCCACCCTGGTAGCGCACAACATATTTAGCCCGTTCTGTCAGGAGATCGACGATCTTCCCTTTACCTTCGTCACCCCATTGGGTGCCCAGTACGACGACGTTGTTACCCATTTTTTCAAAATCACCGTTTGCTTAAAAATGGATTCTACCATCGCTTTTTCAGAGTTACAGCACTTTTTGCACTCAAAATGAGGTTAATCCGATTATTTTTTGATCAGCCAATCGATTTCCTCAACATGTAGTAGATGACAATGCCAGCCACCACAAGACCGCCGCCAAAGCGACGCAATAAATTATCCGGCAGTTGGCTCATTGTCGCTACCATCTTGCGCCAGGCGCGGGGATAAAGCAGTGGGCCAAGACCTTCGAGAACTAAAACCAGCGCCAGTGCCAGCCAAATTGTTGCATTCATTATTGATGACCCTTATAGAAAAACAAAACCGCCGCCAGTTGGCGCCGGTGAGTATTACCGCAAACCCTTTTTCTTTCTTCACATTCTCCGGCATTTCACAGGCAATATGAAACCACTAGCTGAGAGAAAAATCACAATCTATGGCATGAAAAAAGGCGCCTCTTGCAAGGCGCCTTCTGATTTCACACTGACCCGGCTTATTTACGCACGGAATCCGGTGACTTCATGTAACGGAAG
This sequence comes from Klebsiella sp. PK01, assembly GCF_057624675.1. Classification (NCBI taxonomy): domain Bacteria; kingdom Pseudomonadati; phylum Pseudomonadota; class Gammaproteobacteria; order Enterobacterales; family Enterobacteriaceae; genus Klebsiella; species Klebsiella sp. PK01. Next base: position 174,281 of record NZ_JBYEZM010000006.1, on the reverse strand, counting down.
AAATCGCTATCCGGGCTGAGGACCATCACGTCCTGGTTGCTCTGGAAGCTCTTCTCATAGGCGCGCAGGCTACGGATAAAGGCATAGAAGCCCGGATCCTGACTGAATGCATCGGCAAACAGTTTTGCCGACTCGGCATCGCCTTCACCGCGCAGAATACGCCCTTGACGCTCGGCTTCCGCCAGGGTCTTGGTCACTTCATAGTCCGCGGTCGCGCGCAGTTTTTCCGCTTCTTCCTGACCTTGTGAACGATGGCGACGAGCAACCGCTTCACGCTCGGCGCGCATACGGTTGTAGATCGCTTCAGACACTTCAGCCGGCAGGTTGATCTGCTTGATACGTACGTCAACGACTTCAATACCCAGCGCCGCCATACTGTTCGGGTTGATCACCTGAACCTTACCGTTAGTTTCAGCTTCTACACGCTCTGCCGCTTTAGCGATAGCGTCATCGGCTGCCGGCGTCGAGACTTCATCTTCTGTACCAGCAGAACCGGAGTTCAGCGCATCACGCACCTCCAGGGTCAAACGACCGCGGGAATCAGTCACGATGTCTTTCACGTCCAGACGACCAATCTCAGAGCGCAGACGGTCAGAGAACTTACGCTTCAGCAGAACTTCGGCCTGGGAGACGTCGCCGCCGCCGGTCGCCAGATAGTAACGACTGAAGTCACTGATGCGCCACTTGATATAGGAGTCGACGATCAGATCTTTCTTCTCTTTGGTAACAAAGCGGTCAGCCTGGTTGTCCATGGTCTGGATACGCGCATCCAGCATTTTCACGGATTCAATAAACGGGATCTTGAAGTGCAGACCCGGCGCATACACCAGCGGCTTGTTCTCATCGTCGCGCAGAACTTTGCCGAAGCGCAGCGTAATGCCGCGCTCGCCTTCTTTCACCACGAAGACAGACATGTAGAGCACTACCAGCACGACGACAATGATCGCGATAACAGATTTACGCATCGTTATTCCCCCTGACGCTGGTAGTCGTTACGCTGCGCGTTGGCGCGGCGTTGGTCCATAATGGTACCCCCGGTTGAACTCGAGGTTGATGAGGTGCTGGCGCTGCTTGAGCTGGACGCAGGCGGCAGACGCAGCAGATCGCTTGCGCCACTGCTATCGCTCTTTGCCGGCGCGCCGGTGGCGCCTTTCAGCATCTGATCCAATGGCAGAACCATCAGGTTGCCGCCCTTGCTGTCATTAACCAGCACTTTGCGGGTATGGCTCAGCACTTTTTCCATGGTTTCGATATACAGACGCTCGCGGGTAATTTCCGGCGCGGCTTTATATTCCGGCAGGATCTTCGCAAAGCGAGCGACTTCACCCTGCGCTTCCAGTACGGTCTGGGTTTTATACGCACGCGCCTCTTCGAGGATACGCTGCGCCTGACCGTTAGCACGCGGCTGAACTTCGTTGGTATAGGCTTCCGCTTCGCGGATGTACTGCTGCTCGTTCTCACGCGCGGCAATGGCATCATCAAACGCGGCCTTCACCTCTTCCGGCGGACGCGCCGTCTGGAAGTTGACGTCCAGCAGGGTGATACCCATGTTGTACGGACGAATGGTCTCTTCCAGCTCGCGCTGGGTATCGCTACGGATAACGGTACGACCTTCGGTCAGGATACGGTCCATGGTGTACTTACCAATGACGCCGCGCAGGGCGCTGTCGGTGGCCTGACGCAGACTATCGTCGGCGCTGGTCACGCTAAACAGGTAGCGCTCCGGATCGGTCACCCGGTACTGTACGTTCATCTCAACGCGCACAACGTTCTCATCGGAAGTCAGCATCACACCGGATGCGGCCAGTTCGCGAACCGACTCGACGTTCACCGCTTGCACATTATCGACAAAGGTTGGCTTCCAGTTCAGACCTGGCTCAACCAGATGACTGAACTTGCCAAAGCGTGTCACCACACCACGTTCCGCTTCCTTGATGGTATAGAAACCGCTGGCTGCCCAGATAATCACCGCCGCTGCAGCAACGATGCCGACAATGCGCCCACCCATCGGACCGCGCGGGCCCTGAGTCACATTACCGCCACCCTGGCCGCCTTTACCGCCGCCGAGACCGCCAAGTTTTTTGCTTAACTTGCGGAAGATATCATCCAGATCGGGCGGCCCCTGCTCGCGACCGCCTTTGTTGCCATTTCCCTCAGAGTTGCCGCCATTTTTGCTGCTTCCCCACGGGTCGCGGTCCTGTCCGTTATTACCGGGCTGATTCCACGCCATGTATATGCTCCATATTTGTTTTTGATATCCCCACAGGGGTTAATATCTTCAGGCCAGGTCAAACCACGTAGTCGACCAACGCAGGCTCTTGTTTGCAGAGGCGACGCCAGTCCACGATGGGCATGCGCACTTGCAGGCTTACGCTGCCGTCATCCTCCATCCACTCTTTTTCTATCGCCTGAAGCTGATAGAAACGGCTTCTCAGGCGACCTTCCTGCGGCGGTAAGCGCAGCGTATGCTGCGCCACTTCGCCGGAAAGACGCTCTGTTAACGCCTGAAAAAGCAGTGGTACGCCAATCCCGGTCTGGGCGGAGAGCCAGACCCGAATCGGTTTATTCTCTTCATCCCGATCGATGCGCGGTTCAAAATCGTCAAGCACATCGATTTTGTTCATCACCAGCAATGACGGAATTTCATCGGCCTCGATTTCAGCAAGGACCGTATTTACTGCATCAATATTTTCCTGCACGCGGACATCCGCGGCATCAATGACGTGCAGCAGCAGCGTCGCCTGACGCGTCTCCTGCAGCGTCGCTTTAAACGCCGCCACCAGGTCGTGCGGCAGATGACGAATAAAGCCTACGGTGTCTGCCAGTACCGTTTCGCCGACGTCGGTGACGTTAATACGGCGCAGCGTCGGGTCCAGGGTGGCGAACAGTTGGTCCGCGGCATAGACTTCCGCTTCGGTTATCTGGTTGAACAGCGTTGATTTTCCGGCGTTGGTATATCCCACCAGCGAGACGGTAGGGATATCGGCCTTGGCGCGTGACCGCCGACCTTGCTCGCGCTGTTTTTCTACTTTTTCCAGTCGCGACAGGATCTGCATAATACGGTTACGCAGCAATCGACGGTCGGTTTCGAGCTGGGTTTCACCCGGTCCGCGCAAACCAATCCCGCCCTTCTGCCTTTCAAGGTGGGTCCAGCCGCGTACCAGACGCGTGGCCAGATGGCGCAGCTGCGCCAGCTCAACCTGCAGTTTCCCTTCGTGGGTACGCGCTCGCTGGGCAAAAATATCTAAAATCAGACCGGTGCGATCGATAACCCGGCATTCGCATAGCTGCTCCAGGTTACGTTCCTGGGCCGGACTCAAGGCATGATCGAACAGCACGACCGAGGCGCCGGTCGCTTTTACGGCTTCCGCAATTTCAACAGCCTTACCTTCACCTACAAAATACTTCGGGTGCGGTGCTTTACGGCTACCGGTAATCACCTGCATTGCTTCGACACCGGCGGAAGAGACCAGGGATTCAAACTCCTGGAGATCCTCCATATCTTTGTCTTGCGAAAAATAGATGTGTACCAGTACCGCCTGCTCACCGGCATCATAACGGTCAAACAAGCGTAAACCCCTTATAAAATACCAGCGGGGAACGCAGAAAACCTGGCTCCCCGACGTGGAAAAACAGCATTAGCCTTATTCGGCGTCGTCGCTGTCTTGCTGCGGCGCAGAAGAACCTTGCGCGCTACCACCGTGGTGATAGTTGCTTGCACCGCCGCCAGCATTATTGCTGTGGTGAGACACCGGGCGGGACGGGACAACAGTAGAAATTGCGTGCTTATAGACCATCTGACTGACCGTGTTCTTCAACAGGATCACGAACTGATCGAAAGACTCAATTTGCCCTTGCAGCTTAATACCATTCACCAAATAAATAGAAACCGGAACACGTTCCCGACGCAAAGCGTTCAGGAACGGATCTTGTAAAGATTGCCCCTTAGCCATTCTCTCTTTTCCTTATATGTATGCTTGTTTTGTACTCAGAACCTTACGATTCTTAAAAAAAATTACGCACGATACCGTTCAATTGTACACGTTCAGTTCTGGCTAGCACCAACAACCTGTAATACTTTGTTGAGCGCTTGTTCAGGTTGCTCACTGTCTAACCAGTGAACATCTTCCCAACCGCGCAGCCAGGTGACCTGACGTTTAGCTAACTGTCTCGTCGCGCAAACACCTCGATAAACCATTTCATCATACGGGACCTCGCCTTCAAGGTATGACCACATCTGGCGGTATCCGACACAACGAATGGAAGGCATATCCGTATGCAAATCTCCACGGGCAAATAGCGCCCGCACTTCTGCTTCAAAACCTGAAGCCAACATCTGATGAAAACGCTGCTCAATGCGTTGATGTAGCAGTTCACGGCTCGCCGGGGCGATGGCGAACTGATGCACCTGATACGGCAGAGCCTCTCCTGACGTTTGCGTCAGTTCAGTTAAAGTTTTACCCGAAATGAAAAAAACTTCCAGTGCTCGGGAAAGTCTTTGCGGATCATTTGGATGAATACGCGCGGCGGCCACGGGATCGATCTCCTGTAACTGCCGGTGCAATGCGTGCCACCCCTGCTCTGCCGCTTGTTGCTCAATTCTGGCCCTGACTGCGGGATCCGCCGAAGGCAGCGGCGATAACCCTTCCAACAACGCTTTGAAGTACAACATCGTCCCGCCGACCAACAGCGGGATGCGTCCGGCGGCGACGATATCCGCCATTTCCGCCAACGCATCGCGACGAAAATCCGCCGCCGAATACGACTCTGCCGGATCAAGAATATCCAGCAACCGATGCGGCGCAGCGCTAAGCTCCGCGGCATCGGGTTTGGCCGTGCCGATATCCATTCCTCGATAGATGAGGGCGGAATCGACGCTAATCAACTCTACGGGCAAAACTTTACGCAAGGCGATAGCTAATGCGGTTTTACCGGAGGCCGTCGGCCCCATTAAAAAAATTGCCTTAGGCAGGCTCGCCTCAGTTACATCACTCATCTTTCAGGGCTGTCATTGCCGAATGTAAATCAACAGGTTGTAACAGACCACCCGGCGGCGCTTTAATCAGCTGCGGACATAAACGCTCAACGTCCGCCAGAACCGAAATCGCCTGCGCCATGCTCCACTGCGCGTGCTCGCTCGCCAGATTACGCGCTGTCCATTGGGCGATGTCGCCGACGTCGAATGCCGTTAGCTGCGCCAGGTAGCCTATCAGTTCAGGAATCAAGATTTGTAAATTTTGTTGTCTTAAGGGTAAAGGCACCGCGCGGACCGTCACGTGCTGGGAATCTGCTTGTAAATCGATACCCAATTCCGCCAGCGCCGGCTGCGCCTTTTCCAACGCTTTGCGTTCTGCTTCACTCACTTTAAGACGCAGCGGGATAAGCAGCGGCTGCGCGCAAACCGCTTCCGCGCCCGGCGTTAGCTGCGCCTGACGTAGCCAGCGTTCCGCCACCGGCAGCGCCAGCAACGCCAATGCGCCGCCGCGCTCAAGCAGCGCGCAATCGCCGCCGATAATAGTTAGCACCCGGCCAAAGCTTTGGCTGTGGGCTGCCAGACTTTCCGCAGGCGTCGGCGCAGGTTGTTTTTTTTCCGCCGCCGGGGTTTGCAGCAGTTGACGATAAAGCGCTCCCTGCTGTTTCTGATAGCCAGGCTGGGCGTGCGGCCAGCTGGCGCCGCCTGAGCTATAGGCGCCACCGGCGGCGGCAGGTTCCCGCGGCGCGCGAGTATCATAACCAGGCGCCGCCGGTTCGCGAGCAGGCGATGGGCGAGCGAAATGGTTCGCGCCCGCCGCTACGCGGTTTTCCGGCACCTGCCGCGGCGCGGGCGCTTCGTCTTCTTCCGCCAGCGGCGCATCAAGCTGCTGCTGAAGCACGCTCAGTACGCCCTGATAGATAAAGTCATGAACCAGCCGCGATTGATGGAAACGCACTTCGTGCTTCGCCGGATGCACATTGACATCAACCTGATGCGGGTCAATCTCCAGATACAGCACAAACGCCGGCTGCTGGTCAGCGCCCAGTTTATCTTCACAGGCCTGGCGAATAGCATGGTTGATCAGCCGGTCACGCATCATACGCCCGTTAACGTAACAGTACTGAATTTCCGCTAACGCCGGATTAGTATGCAACGGGTCGGCAACCCAGCCGCGCAGCGTCAGATCGCCATGCTGCCACTCAATGGCCAACGCGTGCTCCAGAAACGCCGCGCCGCAAATCGAGCCGAGGCGGCGCTCGCGCGGGCCGCCTTCCGCCACGGCACGATACTGGCGCATCATTTTGCCGTTATGGCTGAGATTAATCGTCACATCAAAACGCGCCAGCGCGATGCGGCGGACGATTTCATCAATATGATTAAACTCGGTTTTTTCTGTGCGCATGAACTTACGCCGCGCGGGGGTGTTGTAAAATAGATCCAGCACTTCCAGCGTGGTGCCAATCGGATGCGCCGCCGGTTTCACCGTTACCGCCTGGTCTCGACCTTCAGCATAGGCCTGCCATGCCTCTTGCTGCTCCGCGGTACGCGAAGTCAGCGTCAGGCGAGCGACGGAACTGATACTGGCCAGCGCTTCGCCGCGAAAGCCAAGACTGATGATCGCCTCAAGGTCATCCAGCGAGGCGATTTTACTGGTGGCGTGACGAGCCAGCGCCAGCGCCAGTTCGTCTTTTTTAATCCCGCAGCCGTTATCGCGAATACGGATAAGCTTCGCGCCGCCGCGTTCAATATCAATGTCGATACGGGTCGCGCCGGCATCAAGGCTGTTTTCGACCAGCTCTTTCACTACCGACGCCGGACGTTCCACCACCTCGCCAGCGGCAATCTGGTTGGCGAGTTGCGGCGGCAGGACCTGAATCGGCATGACCTTCTCCTTAGTTAATCAACGACCCGCCAGGCGAACTGGCGCTGGCGGTTTGCGCAGCCGTGCCGCGCGGCGCTGATTGCAGCGGGTGCTGCATATAATAGTTACGCAGCCCTTTATAAATCGCCTCTGCAATCTGCTGTTGGTAATCATCGCTACCCAGCAGGCGCTCTTCGCCGTTATTACTGATAAAGCCGGTTTCGACAAGGATCGACGGAATATCCGGCGAGCGCAGAACGCCAAGGCTGGCGTGCTCCGGACGGCGTTTATGCAGATTGCCGATCCGCTGCAGCTGGCTCAGTACATCGGTTGCCACATCATAACCGACGCGCTGGGAATGGCCGAACTGTAAATCCAGGACCGCCTGGCTCAGATAAGGATCCGACTGGCTATTCGCCAGCACGTCGCCCGCGCCGCCCAGGAGTTCCGATTGTTTCTCATGCTGTTCAAGCCAGCCGGCCATTTCGCTGTTAGCGCGGCGGTTAGAGAGCACCCACACCGATGCGCCGGTCGCGTCGCGATTCGGAGCCGCATCGGCATGGATAGAGACCAGGAAATTAGCGTTTTGTTTCCGCGCCACGTCCGAACGCCCCATGACCGAGATGAAGTAGTCGCCATTACGGGTCAACACCGGTTTAAACTGCGGATCGTCGTTAAGCAACGCTCGCAGTTTATGGGCGATAGCAATCGTGACGTTTTTCTCTTTGGTGCCGCCAGGCCCGATAGCGCCAGGATCCTGGCCGCCGTGCCCGGCATCAATAGCGATAATAATCTTATCGTCAGAAGAGACGGTACGCGCCGCCGGACGGGTAATAGTCTGGTTGTTGGTCATCGCCGGCTGACTGCTGGTCACCACCGTGGTTCTGTCGCTGCCTGAGCTTTTAAACGGATTGCGCGGCGGCTCGCTCGGACGCGGCGACACTACCGGCGCTTCGACCCGCTTCGCTACCACTGGCGGCGGCGGAGGTGGCGGCGGCACATCGGCATTAATGGTAAAGACGACGGTATAGTTGGCGCCGTTTTGCTGCTTCACCGCCCGCGTTTTTCCATCTTCCGTCAGATCGACCAACAGACGCAGAGATTGCGTATCCTGAGGCGAGCCGGAGCGAATGCTTTTGACCAGGTTATTACCGCTAAACTGCAACGGCAGCCCCTGAAGCACCCCGGTTTGTTTGATATCCAACGCCACCACGCGCTTACCTTGCGGGGTGAAGGAATATTCGGGATCGCCGACAAAACTTAGCGTTATGCGGGCCTGCCGATCGCCGTTTGAGACCTGGATATCGGATAAACTTGCCGCGGATGCCTGAGTGCCGAACAGCATCAGAGCGGCGGTCAGCCAACTGGTTATACGATACTTCATCCCGTCATCCTATAGGCTAAATGGCTAAACGCGCCAATAAAGACTCACCCAATGAAGAGACCGCCGTTACGCGCGCCTCACGCCCTTGCGCCTGGTAATCCAGGTGAATTTCGACATCCGGGTCAGGCAGTACACCCGCGCCTTGTTGCGGCCATTCCACCAGGCAGATGGCATCGTTAGCGAAGTAATCGCGGATCCCCATAAATTCGAGCTCCTCAGGATCCGCCAGGCGGTACAGGTCGAAGTGATACACCATCAGATTTTCGAGGGTGTAAGGCTCTACCAGCGTATACGTTGGGCTTTTGACATTGCCGCGGTGGCCAAGGGCCTGTAGAAAACCGCGGCTGAAGGTGGTTTTACCCGCGCCTAAATCGCCATACAGATAGATAACCGTCGCGCCGCTACAGGCCTGCGCTACGCGGTTGCCAAGGTCTAATGTCGCCTGCTCGTCGGGTAAAGGAATCACACGGTTAATCATGGTCTAGGTCAATCACATCCGGGTTAACAACACGCCTTAGCGTGCAAAAAAGATCGGTCGCCAGCATCCCGCGGGCGCCATCTCTGGCGGCCAGCCGGTCTGCGGCTTCGCCGTGCGCCACGCAGCCTGCGCAAGCGGCATCATACTGGGTCAGCCCCTGTCCCAACAGCGCGGCGATAATGCCGGTGAGCACATCGCCCATCCCGCCGCTGGCCATTCCGGGATTACCGGCATCAATGATACCGATTTCGCCCGCGTCATTCGCCACTACGGTTCCTGCGCCTTTTAGCACCACCACGCCGCCATACCGTTTTACCAGACGCTGTACAGAATGTAAGCGATCGCTTTCAACTTCTGCCACGCTGATATTCAATAAACGGGCGGCTTCGCCAGGATGAGGGGTTAACACGCGATTGTGACGTTTATCGGGATTGATTGCCAGCAGGTTCAACGCGTCGGCATCCCAGACCATCGGTTTGCGAAAATTCTCTACCTGTCGCAGCGCCGCTTTACCCCACTCGCTTAGCCCAAGACCGGGACCAATCGCTACGACATCCGCCCACTCCAGGCTTTCGGTAAGAGAGTCACCGTTCAGCTCATGGACCATCAACTCCGGCCTGGCAGTCACGATCCCCGCGATATTTTCCGCCCTGGTCAGCACGCGTACTAAACCCGCGCCGGCACGCAGCGCGGCCTCGCCCGCCATACGAATGGCGCCAGCGGTGCCGCGATCGCCGCCAATAATCACCAGCCGACCATGCGAACCTTTATGCGACGTCGGACGACGCGGCGGCAGCCAGCCTGCCAGCTGCGCCGCAGAAAAACGGCGAATAGCGGTGTTTTGCCCGGCAAGCCAGCGCTCCAGACCGAGCGCATGATGATGTAAGCGCCCGACAACGTCGCGGGCATTACCGGTCAGCAGACCGGGTTTTAGCGCGATAAACGTCAGGGTATGGGCGGCGTGGATCGCCGCGCCAGGCGTCGCGCCGGTTTGCGCGTTCAGCCCGGAGGGAATATCAAGCGCAATAACCGGCGCGGGATAGGCGTTCGCCAGTTCAATCAGCCCGGCGACATTAGCGCGCGGCGCGCTATGCAGGCCGGCACCGAGCAGACCGTCAATAATCAATGAGATATCATCCGGCCAGGCGCTATCGGCGGCGTGGATGACGCCGCCGGCATTGAGCCACTCTTCCCGTGCGGCCTGCGCCTCTTCCGGCAGCGGCTTATCGCTTTCCAACGCCAGTAGCGTTACCGCGATGCCCTGCGCCTGCGCCAGCCGCGCGACCACGTAGCCGTCGCCGCCGTTATTGCCGTGGCCGCAGAGGATTAACCAGCGCTGGCTGGCGGGATAAAGGCTGCGGGCCAGCTGGAACGCCGCCTCGCCGGCGCGGCGCATCAGTTCAAAAAGCGTCAGCCCGAGACTATCCGCCGCCTCTCTTTCCGCCTGGCGCAGCGTCTCCGCTGGCCACACGATGTGTGGTATACTGTCAGGGTTTTTCGTCATTGTATGGTCCATCATGTCACAGCCCCTCGATCTCAATCAGTTAGCGCAACAAATCAAACAATGGGGCACCGAGCTTGGCTTCCAGCAGGTTGGTATTACCGATACCGATCTCAGCGCCAGCGAACCTAAGTTACAGGCATGGCTGGATAAACAATACCATGGCGAAATGGAATGGATGGCTCGCCACGGCATGATGCGCGCCCGGCCGCATGAACTGCTGCCCGGTACGCTACGCGTGATTAGCGTGCGTATGAACTATCTGCCCGCCAATGCTGCTTTCGCCAGCACCCTGAAAGATCCCGCGCTGGGTTACGTTAGCCGTTATGCCCTGGGGCGTGATTATCATAAGCTGCTACGTAACCGCCTGAAAAAACTTGGCGAGATGATTCAGGAACAGTGTGCTTCGCTCAATTTTAGACCGTTTGTCGATTCCGCGCCTATCCTGGAGCGGCCCATCGCTGAAAAAGCGGGGCTTGGCTGGACAGGTAAGCACTCACTTATCTTAAGCCGCGACGCCGGATCGTTTTTCTTCCTCGGCGAATTGCTCATCGATCTTCCGCTGCCGGTAGACCAGCCGGTTGCCGAAGAGTGCGGGCGCTGTGTCGCCTGTATGACTATCTGCCCGACCGGCGCCATCGTCGAGCCCTATACCGTCGACGCGCGGCGCTGCATCTCCTATCTGACCATCGAGCTGGAAGGCGCCATCCCGGAAGAATTTCGTCCGCTGATCGGCAACCGTATTTACGGCTGCGATGATTGCCAGTTGATTTGTCCGTGGAACCGTTTTTCGCAGCTTACCGATGAAGAGGACTTCAGCCCGCGTAAAGCGCTACATGCGCCGCAGCTGATTGAGCTGTTCGCCTGGAGCGAAGCCTGGTTCCTGAAAGTCACCGAGGGGTCGGCGATACGTCGTATCGGCCACTTACGCTGGCTACGCAATATCGCCGTCGCGATCGGTAATGCCCCGTGGAATGAAGCCAATCTGGCGGCGCTGGAAAGTCGCCGAGGTGAGCACCCACTTCTCGATGAACACATTGAATGGGCGGTTGCGCAGCAGATCGAAAAGCGAAATGCCAACGTTGTCGAAGTGCAGTTGCCGCAGAAACTACGCCTGGTCCGGGTGGTCGAGAAAGGATTGCCGCGCGACGCCTGATTCATTCACAGGCTGTGAATAAAAACAAAAACACATTGCGTTTCAACGGGCAGACGTACGTCAAGTGATCGAATTAACAGTTTGAAATGAAATTTAAATGTTAAATTTCAATCAGATACAACAATACTATTTACAAAGTGAAGCATTTGTCGCGCAGTCAGCCAAACGACAGCCTGTGGATAACTCTGTTTACAGTATTTTGGGATAGGCAATGAAAATCATCCCCGGCGCGATTTCGCACTGTGGATAAATTGGATAAAGGAAGAAATTTGGAGCGGGAAACGAGACTCGAACTCGCGACCCCGACCTTGGCAAGGTCGTGCTCTACCAACTGAGCTATTCCCGCTTACATCGGTTTCCAATTTACCTGCTGGTAACCTGAAAACTATGCTTTGGTATGGTGTGTCTTTCAAATTTTGGAGCGGGAAACGAGACTCGAACTCGCGACCCCGACCTTGGCAAGGTCGTGCTCTACCAACTGAGCTATTCCCGCTTACATCGGCTTTCAATCTACCTGCCGGTAGCCTGAAAACTATGTTTTGGTATGGTGCTGCTTTCAAATTTTGGAGCGGGAAACGAGACTCGAACTCGCGACCCCGACCTTGGCAAGGTCGTGCTCTACCAACTGAGCTATTCCCGCGTTACTGCTTTTTTGCCATATTTCGATGGCGTCGTAATTTGCATTTCTGCGTCGTTACGGGAGGCGCATTATACGAGAATTCGATTCACCTGCAACCCCCTGGCGAGCACTTTTTTTCGTTTTTTGTTTGAATGGACATTTTCTCGCCACACAGCCCACTGAATTGTATAAATAACCGCCATAATTAGCAAAATATCTTTTTCCCCCCGCGCGAATGGCGCAAAATCGCCCGCATGACACCGCGGTGGCTATCCGCGAAAAGGTCCACCATGACGACTATCAGGGATTCAGAATGAAAAAAGCGCTTTCCGTCCTGCTGCTGACCACATCGATTATCGGAACGGCTTCCGCCGAGACGCTCCATTTTGGCACCACAACCGCCAATCCGCCGTTTGAGACCGTCAAAGGCAAAGGTCAACCTACGGGTTTTGACATTGATTTGGCCAATGCGCTGTGTAAACAGATGCAGGCGGAATGCAAATTCACGCCGCAGCGCTTTGATACCCTCATCCCGGCGCTACGCTTTAAAAAGTTCGACGCTATTATTGCCGGCGTTGAAGTATTGCCGATGCGTGAAAAGCAGGTTGCCTTCAGCCAACCTTATCGCCAGGAGCTCTCCGGAGTGGTAGTCACGGCAAAAGACGCCGCCCACGGGTTTGCCGACCTGCAGGGTAAAAAGCTCGCCGTCGTCAAAGGTAGCGTCCACCAGCGTTATCTACGCGATAAACAAAAAGGCATTCAAACCGTCGCCTTTGGCAACGATAGCGACGCGCTGGCGGCGTTGAAAAGCGGCGAAGTCGACGGCGCGATCGGCGACTTAGCGACAATGGACCAGTGGCTGGCGGATAATCCTGATTACGCCGAGATGAAAGAGCGCGCCAGCGACCCGGCCTACTACGGCAAACAATATGCGATCGCGGTACGCAAAGACGACCCGGAATTGCTTAAGCAGATTAACGACGCGCTGGAGGCCGTGAAGGCGTCGCCGGAGTTCCAGCAGATGGAACAGAAATGGTTTAAGTAAGGCAGCAAAAAGAACGGGGCCATGTCGGCCCCGTTTACGCTTCAGAGCTTAATAAAATGCTCGCGATAGTAAGCCAGTTCGGCGACGGATTCGCGGATATCGTCCATCGCCTGGTGAGTGCCCTGCTTTTTAAAGCCATCGAGGATTTCCGGCTTCCAGCGGCGCGCCAGCTCTTTCAGGGTGCTGACGTCGAGATAGCGATAATGGAAGTAAGCTTCCAGTTCCGGCATATATTTGAACAGGAAGCGGCGGTCCTGACCGATGCTGTTGCCGCAAATTGGCGATTTTCCCGCCGGCACCCACTGCTTGAGAAACTCAATAGTGGCCAGTTCCGCTTCGCGGTCGCCCACGGTACTGGCCTTCACGCGATCGACCAGCCCGCTGCCGGTATGAGTGCGCACGTTCCATTCGTCCATTAGCGCCAGCTGAGCATCAGACTGGTGCACGGCAATGGTCGGGCCTTCTGCCAGAATATTAAGATTCGCGTCGGTGACCAGGGTGGCGATTTCGATAATGCGATCGCGCTCGGGATCCAGCCCCGTCATCTCAAGATCGATCCAAATCAGGTTGTTTTCATCTGCACTCATGCTATTTTCCACCCTTCTTGCGTGACTATATTCATCTAAAATAGCGTGTATCATAGAGGTTTTGCCCCATCAGGGCGACCAGGAGCCAGTTCGATTGAGTAAAAATAAGCTCTCCAAAGGCCAGCAGCGCCGCGTCAAGGCCAACCACCAGCGCCGCCTGAAAACGACTTCGGAGAAGGCCGACTACGATGACAACCTGTTTGGCGAGCCTTCTGAAGGTATCGTCATCAGCCGTTTTGGTATGCATGCCGATGTCGAATCCGCGGATGGCACGACCCACCGCTGCAACATTCGCCGGACCATTCGTTCCCTGGTGACCGGCGACCGCGTGGTCTGGCGGCCAGGTAAAGACGCCGCCGACGGGGTCAACGTCAAAGGTATCGTCGAAGCGGTACATGAACGCGCCTCGGTGCTAACGCGCCCGGACTTTTACGACGGCGTGAAGCCTATCGCGGCAAATATCGACCAAATCGTCGTGGTTTCGGCCATTTTACCCGAACTGTCGCTCAATATTATCGATCGCTATCTGGTGGCCTGCGAAGCGCAGAATATCGAACCGTTACTGGTACTGAATAAGATAGACCTGCTGGACGATGACGGCATGGCCTTCGTCAACGAGCAGATGGATATCTATCGCCAGATCGGTTATCCGGTATTGATGGTGTCCAGCCATACTCAGGACGGCCTGAAGCCGCTTGAAGAGGCGCTGACCGGGCGCATCAGCATCTTTGCCGGCCAGTCCGGGGTGGGTAAATCCAGCCTGCTGAACACGCTGCTGGGACTGCGGGATGAGCAAATCCTGACGAACGACGTCTCCGATGTGTCAGGGCTCGGCCAGCACACCACCACCGCCGCGCGTCTTTATCACTTCCCGCACGGCGGCGATGTGATTGACTCTCCGGGCGTGCGCGAGTTCGGGCTGTGGCATCTTGATGCGGAACAAATCACCAACGGCTTTGTCGAATTCCATGATTATTTAGGCCATTGCAAGTATCGCGACTGCAAGCACGACACCGACCCAGGTTGCGCCATTCGCGAAGCGGTAGAAAAAGGCGCTATCGCTGAAAGCCGTTTCGCCAACTATCACCGCATCCTGGAAAGTATGGAACAGGTGCAGGTAAAAACGCGTAAAAGCTTTTCATCAACCGACGACTGACATTTAAGCTGTCGTCGCTATACGTACTCGCTTTGCCAGCAAGACGGCGCGGATACAATTCGCTGAAGTTTACGTATAGAATCGTCCCCCTTTTCAGTACCCCGCGCCAAAGCGGGGTCAGGAACGACAATTAACGGCCTGGAGGCTACCTTGTTAAACTCGTTTAAACTCTCACTGCAATACATTCTGCCTAAACTGTGGCTCACCCGCCTCGCAGGCTGGGGGGCAAGTAAACGAGCAGGCTGGCTGACTAAACTGGTTATCGATCTGTTCGTCAAATACTACAAGGTCGATATGAAAGAGGCGCAGAAGCCGGATACCGCCGCTTACCGCACCTTCAACGACTTCTTCGTCCGCCCGCTGCGTGATGACGTTCGCCCGCTCAACACCGATCCCAACGTACTGGTGATGCCGGCTGACGGCGTTATCAGCCAGCTTGGCGCTATCGAAGATGACAAAATTCTGCAGGCCAAAGGCCACAATTACACCCTGGAGGCCCTGCTGGCAGGTAACTACCAGATGGCCGACCTGTTCCGTAACGGTAGCTTCGCCACCACCTACCTGTCACCGCGCGATTATCACCGCGTGCATATGCCGTGCAACGGCATCCTGCGCGAGATGATCTACGTTCCGGGCGATCTGTTCTCGGTCAACCACCTGACGGCGCAAAACGTACCGAACCTGTTTGCCCGCAACGAGCGCGTCATCTGCCTGTTCGATACTGAATTCGGTCCAATGGCGCAGATTCTGGTGGGCGCAACGATTGTTGGCAGCATCGAGACCGTCTGGTCCGGCACCGTGACGCCGCCGCGCGAAGGCATTATCAAGCGCTGGACCTGGCCTGCGGGCGAAAGCGAAGGCTCCGTTGCGCTGTTGAAGGGTCAGGAGATGGGGCGCTTTAAACTGGGCTCAACGGTGATTAACCTGTTTGCGCCAGGCCAGGTGAAGCTGGTTGAAGAGCTGCAAAGCCTGTCAGTCACCAAAATCGGCGAACCGCTGGCGACGGCCGTAGAAGCGGACATATCCGCGGAACCTGCGCCGTTGCCGGAAGAAGAGATCCGCGCCGAACATCGCGCCAGCCCGCTGGTTGACGACAAACAAGACGAAGGTTAATTCCTGACGACAAAGGGTTACGCCGTGCGCCTGATATACACTTTTCTGTTGGCCTTGAGCCTCAGCTTCGGGGCGTACGCAGCGACGGCCCCGGACGTCAAACAAATCACCCAGGAACTGGAACAGGCGAAGGCGGCGAAACCCGCCCAGCCTGAAACCGTTGAGGTCCTGCAAGCCGCGTTGAATGCGCTGGAGGAACGCAATGCCTCCGTTGAGCGTGCTCGCCAGTACCAGGATGTCATCGATAATTTCCCCAAACTGTTTCAAACTCTCCGCACCCAGTTAGCGAATGTCAGCGAAACGCCGCACCAGGTACCTACCGCCCTCACCGCCGACGCGCTGAATCAGGAGATCCTGCAGGTCAGCAGCCAACTGCTGGAAGCCAGCCGCCAGGCGCAGCAGGAGCAGGATCGGGCGCGGGAAATTGCCGACTCTCTCAACCAATTGCCTCAACAGCAAACCGATGCCCGCCGCAAGCTTAATGAGATTGAACGCCGCGTCGGCGCGCAGCCCGGCAATACGCCGCTGGCGCAGGCGCAAAATCTCGGCCTGCAGGCGGAGTCCGCGCGTCTGAAAGCGCTGGTCGACGAGCTGGATCTGGCCCAACTCTCCGCTAACAACCGCCAGGAGCTGTCGCGCATCCGCTCTGAGCTGGCGCAGAAACAGAGCGAACAACTCGATGCCTACCTGCAGGCGCTGCGCAATCAGCAGAACAGCCAACGCCAACGCGAAGCAGAAAAGGCGCTGGAGAGTACCGAGCTGTTGGCGGAAAACAGCGAAAACCTGCCGCCGGGGATCATCGACCAGTTCAAAATCAACCGCGAGCTGTCGCAGGCGCTCAACCAGCAGGTCCAGCGCCTTGATCTGGTTGCCTCGCAGCAGCGGCAGGCAACCAATCAAACGCTCCAGGTGCGTCAGGCGCTGAACACCCTACGCGAACAGTCGCAGTGGCTGGGATCATCGAATCTACTCGGCGAAGCGCTTCGCGCCCAGGTCGCCCGCCTGCCGGAGCGCCCGCGCCCGCAGCAACTGGATACTGAAACGGCCCAGTTGCGCGTGCAGCGCTTGCATTACGAAGACCTGCTCAGCAAGCAGGCGCAATTACGTCTGATTCGCCAGGCCGACGGCGAACCGCTCACCGCGGAACAAAACCGCATCCTGCAGGCGCAACTGCGCACCCAGAGCGAGCTGCTTAACTCGCTGCTGCGCGGCGGTGATACCCTGCTGCTCGAACTGACGAAACTGAAGGTCGCCAACGGCCAGTTAGAAGACGCGCTGAAAGAGATTAACGAAGCAACCCACCGCTATCTGTTCTGGACCTCGGACGTCAGCCCGATTGGCTTCTCCTGGCCGCTGGAAGTAGTGCAGGATCTGCGTCGTCTGATCTCGCTTGATACCATCAACCAGCTCGGCAAGGCCAGCGTCATGATGCTGACCAGCAAAGAGACGCTGTTCCCGCTGTTTGGCGCGCTGGTACTGGTGGGCTTCAGTATCTATTCACGCCGCCACTTTACCCGCTTCCTTGAGCGCTCCAGCGCGCGGATCGGCAAGGTGACTCAGGATCACTTCTGGCTGACGCTGCGCACCGTGTTCTGGTCAATTCTGGTGGCATCTCCGCTGCCGGTATTGTGGATGACGCTCGGCTATGGATTGCAGGCGGCCTGGCCCTTCCCGCTGGCGGTCGCCATTGGCGACGGCGTGACCGCCACCGTGCCGCTACTATGGGTGGTGATGATTTGTGCCACCTTCGCCCGGCCGAATGGATTGTTCATCGCCCACTTCGGCTGGCCGCGCAACCGCGTCGCCAAAGCCATGCGTTACTACCTGATGAGCATCGGGTTGATCGTACCGCTGATTATGGCGCTGATCATGTTCGATAATCTCAACGACCGTGAATTCTCGGCCTCTCTGGGCCGCCTGTGCTTCATGCTGATATGCGGCGCGCTGGCGCTGGTTACCTTGAGCCTGAAGCACGCCGGGATCCCGCTGTATCTTGATAAAGCAGGCGACGGCGAGAACATGGTGAACCGTCTGCTGTGGAACCTGCTGCTCGGCGCGCCGCTGATCGCGATGCTGGCGGCGGCAGTGGGCTATCTTGCCACCTCGCAGGCGCTACTGGCGCGACTGGAAACCTCGGTCGCCATCTGGTTCCTGCTGTTGGTGGTCTACCATATCATCCGCCGTTGGATGCTGATTCAGCGTCGGCGTCTGGCCTTCGATCGCGCCAAACACCGCCGGGCGGAAATCCTCGCCCAGCGCGCCCGCGGCGAAGAAGATACCGCCCACTCCACCAGCACCGAAGGCTCGGTCGAAGCGGAAGTCAGCGAAGTCGACCTCGACGCCATCAGTACCCAGTCCCTGCGCCTGGTCCGTTCGCTGCTGATGCTGATAGCCCTGCTGTCGGTGATTATCCTGTGGTCGGAAATTCACTCGGCATTCGGCTTCCTCGAAAATATCTCGCTGTGGGACGTGACCTCCACGGTACAGGGCGTCGAAAGTCTTGAGCCCATTACCCTCGGCGCGGTATTGATCGCCATTCTGGTGCTGATTATCACCACCCAGCTGGTGCGCAATCTCCCGGCGCTGCTGGAACTGGCGATTCTGCAACATCTGGATTTGACGCCGGGTACCGGCTACGCCATCACCACCATCACCAAATATCTGTTGATGCTGATCGGCGGACTGGTTGGCTTCTCGATGATTGGTATTGAGTGGTCGAAACTGCAGTGGCTGGTGGCGGCGCTCAGCGTCGGTCTAGGTTTTGGTCTACAGGAAATCTTCGCCAACTTTATCTCCGGCCTGATTATCCTGTTTGAGAAACCGATCCGTATCGGCGATACGGTCACTATCCGTAGCCTGACCGGTAGCGTGACGAAAATAAATACCCGCGCCACCACCATCAGCGACTGGGACCGTAAAGAAATCATCGTGCCGAACAAAGCGTTCATCACCGAACAGTTCATCAACTGGTCGCTGTCGGATTCGGTCACTCGTGTGGTGTTGACTATCCCGGCGCCCGCGGAGGCCAATACGGAAGAGGTTACACAGATTCTGTTGACCGCCGCTCATCGCTGCTCGCTGGTGATTGATACCCCGGCGCCGGAAGCGTTTCTCGTTGACCTGCAGCAGGGGATTCAGATTTTCGAGCTGCGTATTTACGCCGCCGAGATGGGCCACCGCATGCCGCTGCGTCATGAGCTGCATCAGCTGATTCTGGCAGGTTACCGCGCGCACGGCATCGACATGCCGTTCCCACCGTTCCAGATGCGTCTGGAAAGCCTGGATGGTCTGCGCAGCAGTCAGCCGCTGAACTCAGCGGGTAAAAGCAGCCGTATCCCAGGAAGTTTGTAAGCACTAACTAGCCCGGTGAGCGATTCACCGGGCATTCTCTTTCTTAACCCTCCGCCAGGGCTACCTGTACCGCCGTTCTCTGACGATAGTTCTCGTAGATCCCTAATGCCAACAGCGAGAAGAAAATCGGCCCGCCGACCATCCATAGCGTACTGTTCCAGTCACCGGAATCCATCACCGGCTGAATAACGGTGAAGATATTGGCGAACGCTACCACCAGTACCACTATCGTCGTTGCCAGCAGCGTACTTATGCGGCTTTTGAACATCACAAATGGACGATCGAGCTCGGCTTTGGCCTTAAAGAACGGGAACGCGATCGCCAGGAACAGATACGGCAAGGTCATCGAGACGTTAGCCATCAGCGTTAGCTTGTTATAAAACGCCGAGGCGGTATCGCCACCGAAAGAGACCAGCAGAATAAACAGACTCACCAGCAGGCATTGCAGCCACATGGCGTTAGCCGGCATACCGTTAGCGTTGACTTTGGTCATCATCGTCGGCCACAGCGCTTTCGGCGTCCCCTGAATGATCGCCTTCAGCGGTGAATAGCTCAGGGTGAAGAATGCGCCGGTATAGGCGAGGAACATCGACAACCCGGTAATGCGCGCAAACCATACGCCGGTCAGCGCCGCCGCCTGCGGCGACAGATGCAGCGCTTGTCCAAGCGTTGCGCCAAGGCTGGTCATCAACACGTAGGTGATATTGCCGAGGTTGGTACTGTGGTTGCTCAATACCTGCTGCCAGTTGGCGCTGACGCCCCACAGCACGATGGCCAGCGAGTAGCCGATCGAAATCACCAGCGCGGCGATAATAATGCCTTTGGCAAAGTTCTTTTCCGGCTTCTCGGTTTTATCCACCAGCCCACCGACCGCTTCAATCCCGCCATAGGCGAAAATGGCGAACACCACGAAAGACAGCATCGCCAGACCCGATTGATATCCTGGATTCGGCGACGCGGTGAAATCCAGCGGCTGGGCGAAATGGCCGCCGTTCAGTAGCAGAATCGCCCCGCTCACCAGCAGCAGTACCAGATTCAGGCACATCACCGCGATACCGCCGACGGCGGTAATTTTGGCAATCTTATTTATCCCTTTCGCCGCCACCAGCGTCACCAGCACCATCCAACAGGCGGCCAGTACGCCGACGGTTTGCGTCGAGGTTAAGCCGGCAAAAGCCCAGCTCTGAGTTTTATCCGCGCCGAACAGAAAGGTCGAAAACGGGACCCAAATTTTCGCCGCGGTGCTGACCATCCACACCACATAGGATGAAAACCACATAAAGGTGCCAATAAATGCAAAGCGCGGCCCGACGCTACGGTTCATCCACGAATAGATCCCGCCCTCTTCCTTACGATAGGCCGAGCCCATCTCCGCCATCATTAAGGCGAAAGGAATAAAGAAAAACAGCGCCGAGAAAAGATAAAACGGCATCGCGCTATAACCCATCAGATAAAACGCCGAAGGGCTATTGGCAAAGCCAAACACCGAAGTGAAGATCATTAATATCAGCCCAATCAGGCTCATCTTCTTGATTTGTTGAGGCATAAACCGATCCAAACGTGAGCGTCGCCGAACGACGTCGCCAGGTAAGCAGAAATAGAACGCGGATCCTAGCAATATTCCAGTTTGAAATTGTGGTTATTAGGGCTAATGCAGTCGGGAGAACTGTAAAAATCTTTGAATGAAGGGGATAACGCTAACGGCGGGAAACGGCTTCCCTCTCCTCATGAAAGGGAAGCGCAGTTAATCAGGCGCGATCGACGGTGAACGAGATCACTTCGCCGATGGTCTCTACCCCCAGTGCCAGCATCACCAGGCGGTCTACGCCCAGCGCGACGCCGGAACAATCCGGCAGGCCGGCTTCCAGCGCGGCCAACAGGTTATAGTCGATGGGCTGCTCCGGCAGGCCGCGGGCCGCACGTTTGCGGTTGTCCTGCTCAAAACGCTGCTGTTGTTCGCGCGCGTCGGTTAGTTCATGGAAACCGTTCGCCAGCTCCATCCCCTTGTAGTAGACCTCAAAGCGCTCGGCGACGCGGTGATCTTCGGTGCTAATCTGCGCCAACGAAGCCTGGCTTGCCGGGAAGTGATAGACGAAAGTCGGACGTTCTTTACCGATGTGCGGCTCTACGCCCATGGTGAACAGCAGCTGCAGCAGCGTATCGCGATCTTCTTCCGTATCAGCGATATTACTGAGATCGAGTTTTGCCGCCACTTCACGCAGTTGGGTTTTGTCCGCCGACAGCGGATCGATCTCCAGATAGCGCTGGAAGGCCTGTTGATAAGAGAGGCTTTCCGCGGGTTGGCACTCGAGCACCTGCTGCAGTAAATCGTCAACTTCGTTAATCAGACGATACATGTCGTAGCACGGACGGTACCACTCCAGCATGGTGAACTCTGGATTGTGGTGACGGCCCATCTCTTCATTGCGAAAGCTACGGCACAGCTGAAATACCGGCCCGCACCCGGCGGCCAGCAGCCGCTTCATGTGGTATTCCGGGCTGGTCATCAGATACAGATTCAGACCCTGAGAGTGGCCGGGACCGACGAAACGGGTTTCAAACGGGAACATGTGGATATCGGTCACCGTTGCCTGACTCATACAAGGCGTTTCCACCTCCAGCACGCCGCGGTCGGTAAAGAAACGGCGAATTTCCGCCATTACAGCCGCACGTTTTAACAGATTTGGAATGGATGCGCTCGGCTGCCAGGTTGCCGTCTCGCTCATGGTACTTTTCTCCGATTTCATACAAGGGCACGAAGTCTACTCGCAACCGTCGAGTGAAACAAATTTTGTGCAATCCGGCGGCGATATTACATCCTGATAATTTATTGCTAACTTAATTGCATAAATAAAATTGATAAATCAGCGCACGGATTGATAAAAAAATCGAACGCGTCAATTTTCCCCAACATCCCTATGGCTATACTCATTTACCTATAAAGGAGCAGTGATACTTTTTCGCCAGCCCGGCGGCGAAATACACAAAAACTGGAGGAATGTCGTGCAAACTTTTCAAGCCGATCTTGTCGTCATTGGCGCAGGCGGAGCAGGTCTTCGCGCAGCCATCGCCGCTGCGCAGGCTAATCCAAAAGCCAAAATCGCACTGATTTCAAAAGTCTATCCAATGCGTAGCCATACCGTCGCCGCCGAAGGCGGTTCTGCGGCGGTCGCGCAGGATCACGATAGCTTTGAATACCATTTTCACGACACCGTCGCCGGCGGCGACTGGCTCTGTGAACAGGATGTCGTAGACTATTTCGTACACCACTGCCCCACGGAAATGACCCAGCTTGAGCTGTGGGGCTGCCCGTGGAGCCGCCGCCCGGACGGCAGCGTCAACGTTCGCCGCTTCGGCGGGATGAAAATCGAACGTACATGGTTCGCCGCCGATAAAACCGGCTTCCATATGCTGCATACCCTCTTCCAGACCTCCCTCCAGTTCCCGCAAATTCAACGTTTCGACGAGCACTTCGTGCTGGATATTCTGGTCGATGACGGCCAGGCCCGCGGCCTGGTGGCAATGAATATGATGGAAGGCACGCTGGTGCAAATTCGCGCCAATGCGGTCGTCATGGCTACCGGCGGCGCTGGCCGCGTCTATCGCTATAACACCAACGGCGGCATCGTCACCGGCGATGGCATGGGCATGGCGCTGGGCCACGGCGTCCCGCTGCGCGACATGGAGTTCGTCCAGTATCACCCAACCGGCCTGCCGGGCTCGGGGATCCTGATGACCGAAGGCTGCCGCGGCGAAGGCGGTATTCTGGTGAATAAGAACGGCTATCGCTACCTGCAGGATTACGGCATGGGGCCGGAAACGCCGCTCGGCGAGCCGAAAAACAAATACATGGAACTCGGCCCGCGCGATAAAGTTTCTCAAGCCTTCTGGCACGAGTGGCGCAAAGGCAACACCATTCCGACGCCGCGCGGCGACGTGGTTTATCTCGACCTGCGTCATCTCGGCGAGAAGAAACTGCTTGAACGCCTACCGTTCATCTGCGAACTGGCGAAAGCCTATGTTGGCGTCGATCCGGTGAAAGAGCCCATTCCGGTGCGCCCGACCGCCCACTACACGATGGGCGGCATCGAAACTGACCAACAGTGCGAAACCCGCATCAAGGGCCTGTTCGCCGTCGGAGAATGTTCCTCCGTCGGTCTCCATGGCGCCAACCGTCTGGGATCCAACTCGCTCGCCGAGTTGGTGGTCTTTGGCCGCCTTGCCGGTGAGCAAGCCATGCAGCGCGCAATGGCCGCGGGCGAAGCCAACAACGCGGCGCTGGATGCGCAGGTCAACGACGTTGAAAACCGTCTTAAAGATCTCGTTAACCAGCAGGGCAATGAAAACTGGGCCAAAATCCGCGATGAAATGGGTATGTCGATGGAAGAAGGCTGCGGTATCTATCGCACGCCGGAGCTGATGCAGAAAACCATCGATAAGCTGGCCGAGCTGCAGGAGCGCTTTAAGCGCGTGCGTATCACCGACACCTCCAGCGTGTTTAATACCGACCTGCTCTACACCATTGAGCTGGGCCATGGTCTCAACGTCGCCGAATGTATGGCGCACTCCGCTATCGCGCGTAAAGAGTCACGCGGCGCCCACCAGCGTCTCGATGAAGGCTGTACTGAACGCGACGACGTCAATTTCCTCAAGCATACGCTCGCCTTCCGTGAGGCCGACGGCAGCACGCGCCTGGAGTATGGCGATGTGAAGATTACCACTCTGCCGCCTGCTAAACGCGTCTATGGCGCCGAAGCGGAAGCCGCTGAGAAGAAGGAGACGACCCATGGCTGAGATGAACAAACTGAAAGTTGAAGTGGTGCGCTACAACCCGGAAGTCGACACCGCGCCGCACAGCGCTTTCTATGAAGTCCCCTACGACGAACAAACCTCGCTGCTCGACGCGCTGGGCTATATCAAAGATAACCTCGCGCCGGATTTAAGCTACCGTTGGTCATGCCGCATGGCGATCTGCGGCTCCTGCGGCATGATGGTCAACAAGGTGCCCAAACTGGCCTGTAAAACCTTCCTGCGCGATTATACCAAAGGGTTGAAGGTCGAAGCGCTGGCCAACTTCCCGATTGAGCGCGATCTGGTGGTCGATATGACCCACTTTATCGAAAGCCTGGAAGCGATTAAGCCGTATATCATCGGAAATAACCGCACGCCGGATCAGGGGCCAAATAAACAAACTCCGGCGCAGATGGCGAAATACCATCAGTTCTCCGGCTGCATCAACTGCGGTCTGTGCTATGCCGCCTGTCCGCAGTTTGGTCTGAACCCGGAGTTCATTGGCCCGGCGGCGATCACCCTCGCCCATCGTTACAACGAAGACAGCCGCGACCACGGCAAAAAGGAACGTATGGCGCAGCTCAACGGCCAGAACGGCGTGTGGAGCTGTACTTTCGTTGGCTTCTGCTCCGAAGTTTGTCCGAAGCATGTCGACCCGGCGGCCGCCATTCAGCAGGGTAAGGTAGAAAGTTCGAAAGACTTCCTGATCGCCACCCTGAAACCACGCTAAGGAGTGCACTATGACGACTAAACGCAAACCCTACGTGCGGCCCATGACCTCCACCTGGTGGAAGAAGCTGCCGTTTTATCGCTTCTATATGCTGCGTGAAGGGACGGCGGTGCCGACGGTCTGGTTCAGCATCGTGCTAATTTACGGCTTGTTCGCCCTCAAGCACGGCGCCGAAAGCTGGGATGGCTATGTGGCCTTCCTGCAAAACCCGATTGTGGTGATCCTCAACCTGATCACCCTCGCAGCCGCGCTGCTGCACACCAAAACCTGGTTTGAGCTGGCGCCGAAAGCCGCCAACATCATTGTTAAAGGCGAGAAAATGGTGCCTGAGCCGCTGATTAAAGGGCTGTGGGCGGTTACGGCGCTGGTTAGCATCGTGATCCTGTTTGTCGCGTTGTTCTGGTAAGGAGGCTGATATGATTAATCCCAATCCAAAACGTTCTGATGAACCGGTGTTCTGGGGGCTATTTGGCGCGGGCGGTATGTGGGGGGCGATTATCGCGCCGGTGATGGTGCTGCTGGTCGGCATTCTACTGCCGCTGGGGCTCGCGCCTGGCGATGCTTTCAGCTACGAACGCGTTTACGCCTTCGCCCATAGCTTCATCGGTCGCCTCTTTATCTTCCTGATGATTGTTCTGCCGCTGTGGTGCGGCCTGCACCGTATCCACCATGCGATGCATGACCTGAAAATCCACGTGCCGAACGGCAAATGGGTCTTCTATGGCCTGGCGGCGATTTTAACCGTCGTCACCCTGGTCGGCGTGTTATTTATCTGATGCAACATCTCGCCCGGTAGCAATCTGTTACCGGGCTCGCTTATCGACAAAATCACCCTACTTTTTTCCTGCCGCTATCTACACTTAGAGAAAAAGCGGTAAGGAAAATACCTATGCGTCTGCTGCCAGTGTTAACCGTGGTTATCGCGTCATTGCTGAGCGTTGCGTGCAGCAATCCCGTTCCTCCCGCTGGCGTGACCGTCGTCAGCCCATTTGAAAGCCAACGCTTCCTCGGCACCTGGTATGAAATCGCCCGCTTCGATCATCATTTCGAAAGCGGGCTGGAAAAGGTTACGGCGACTTACAGCCTGCGCGGCGATGGCGGCATTGATGTGGTCAATAAAGGTTATAACCCTGACCGCGGCATCTGGCAGAAAACAGACGGCGTTGCCTGGTTCACCGGCGATCCCAACCGCGCGGCGCTGAAGGTCTCTTTCTTCGGCCCCTTCTATGGCGGCTACAACGTCATTGCGCTGGATAAAGAGTACCGCCATGCGCTGGTTTGCGGGCCGGATCGCGATTACCTGTGGCTACTGGCGCGCACGCCGAAGATTTCGCCGCAGGTGAAACAGCAGATGCTGGATATCGCCACCCGACAGGGCTTCGACGTAAGCAAACTGATTTGGGTTAATCAGCGCTATTAATGCGCGCTCATTTTCAGCCCGATAATGCCGATCACAATACAGGCCAGGCTCGCGATACGCATCGGGCTTGCGGATTCGCCCAGCAGCACAATGCCGGTTATCGCTGCGCCAACGGCGCCGATCCCGGTCCACACCGCATAAGCGGTACCCACCGGCAGTGATTTCATCGCCCACGATAGCAGCGCCATACTGACGACCATAGCAGCAATAGTAATCACGCTTGGCAGCAGACGGCTAAATCCATGGGTATATTTGAGGCCGACGGCCCACACGACTTCCAGCAAACCGGCGATAAAGAGAATGATCCAGGACATAAGGCTCCAGTAATGGGGCCGTCCCCGAATGAGATACGCTCACGGGTCGTCCCGCAAGGTGGTTGAAAACGCCGGGATTATAAACAACGGCGCCGTGAATGTGAAGACCGGTACGGCGCAAGGCCGTACCGGTAATGTTTAATTCTGAGCTTTGGTCGCCGCGCCAGAGATAGCGCTGCCGCCGTCAGAGATGTCTTCACCGATACCACGCGTGGTGTTACATGCGGTGAGCACAGAGGAAAGGACCAAAACAGTAAAGAACGCCGCAATCGTTTTTTTCACCATAATATCATCCTTATAAACAGTTTTTGTTTTCTTGCCCTATAAGCATAGCCAAACTGATTCAGAATGAAGGGATAGTCGCGTTTTTTAAGAGAAAAAGAGGTTCAGGGTGAACTGAGCAAAATGAATTGCAGGGAAGGCAGATGAAATGAGACTAGCTAACGGCGTGAGAAATCGCGTGCCCCAGCCCCTGGATATCCTCGCCAATACCGCGGGCGGTATTGCATCCAGTAAGCAGCGCGCCGCTGAGCAGCAGCAAGGCAAGAAGTTTGAGCATCTGGTTCATGTTAGTTCTGGCGCGAAACTGAAGGCGCAGCAGCAAGGCTGCGCCCACCGTCTCAAAGCATGAATTACTTCACGCGAGATACGTATTCGCCGGAGCGGGTATCTACTTTGATGACTTCGCCAATCTGAACGAACAGCGGAACTTTAACCACAGCGCCAGTGGACAGAGTCGCCGGCTTGCCGCCAGTACCTGCGGTGTCGCCTTTCAGACCCGGATCGGTTTCAACGATTTCCAGTTCAACGAAGTTAGGCGGGGTCACAGCGATAGGCTGACCGTTCCACAGGGTTACGATGCACTCAGCCTGATCCAGCAGCCATTTAGCATTGTCGCCGATAGCTTTAGCATCAGCAGACAGCTGTTCGAAGGTTTCGTTGTTCATGAAGTGCCAGAACTCACCGTCGTTGTACAGGTAAGTCAGGTTCATATCGACAACGTCCGCGCCTTCTGCAGAGTCGGTGGACTTGAAAGTTTTTTCTACACGGGTGCCGGTCAGCAGGCGACGCAGCTTAACGCGTGCGAATGCCTGACCTTTACCTGGTTTAACGAATTCGCTGGCTTCAACCGCATACGGTTCGCCATCCATCATGATTTTAAGACCAGCACGAAAATCGTTGCTATAGTAAGTCGCCATAAGGCCCTCTGAAATTGTTTAACTTGGTAGCTAAGCCACAAAATGGCGCATATTGTAACCCTAAATACCCCATCCAGAGAAGATTGGATCACGCAACTTGCCGATGTTGTGACCAGTCCCGATGAACTATTGCATCTTTTAGATCTGGAAACAGATGCAAACCTATTGGCGGGACGTGATGCGAAGCGTCTCTTCGCGCTGCGCGTGCCGCGCGCGTTTATTGCACGAATGGAGAAAGGAAATCCCCACGATCCTCTTCTTCTTCAGGTACTTACCGCGCAAGAAGAGTTTATTGCCGCTCCTGGTTTTTCCACCGATCCGCTGGAAGAGCAACACAGCGTGGTGCCCGGCCTACTGCATAAATATAGCAACCGGGCGCTATTGCTGGTGAAAGGCGGCTGCGCGGTCAACTGCCGCTACTGCTTCCGCCGTCACTTCCCCTATGCCGAGAACCAGGGTAATAAACGCAACTGGCAGGCGGCGCTGGAGTACATTGCCGCCAATTCGCAATTAGATGAGATTATTTTCTCCGGCGGCGATCCGTTGATGGCGAAAGACCACGAACTGGAGTGGCTGCTGACGCAACTGGAAGCTATCCCGCATATTAAACGGTTACGCATCCATAGCCGCTTGCCGATTGTCATTCCGGCGCGGATCACCGAAGGGCTGACGGCTCGCTTTAGCGCCTCCTCGCTGCAGATATTGTTAGTTAACCATATCAATCATGCCAACGAGATCGGCCCGGAATTCCGGGCGGCAATGGCGCTGCTACGGCAAGCGCGCGTGACGCTGCTCAACCAAAGCGTCCTGCTGCGCGGTGTTAACGACAATGCACAAACCCTGGCGAATCTCAGTAATGCGCTGTTCGATGCCGGGGTAATGCCCTACTACCTGCACGTGCTCGATAAAGTCCAGGGCGCGGCTCATTTCATGGTAGAAGACGAGGAAGCTCGTGCCATCATGCGTGAGCTATTAACGCTGGTATCCGGATATATGGTGCCAAGATTGGCACGTGAAATAGGCGGCGAACCGAGTAAAACGCCGCTGGATTTAGGTTTAAAGCAACAAAACTAAGTTTTTCTGCCGGCCCTGTCCGGCAGATACCTAAATGACAAATGCGTTTTCCTGGCAAATAATAGATATAAAATTTTTCACCAGCGTTATCCAGAAGGCAGTGTTTGCTTAACATTTATAATTATATATACGCGTATCTATTAAATGATGCGCTAATAAGACATCTAAAAAAGCAGTGAAAGTATATTGGTTGCAACCATAACAATAAACATCACCACAATCCATCTGGGTAATTTAAATGCTGTCCCTCTGCGACTTTCGATTCGATTATCACTTACAGTATCTATAACTTCGTACCTTTCACTCTCCTCGCACTCTCTATCACTTACAGGATCCTCTACATTCGCCGATGGACTCGCTTTCACCTCTTCCGCTTTGGTCACTGGTGTGATCACTGCATCCGTAGCAAGGATAAATCCGCGTTGTCTGACGGTAATAATGATATCCTGAGATAATCCAGCCTTTACCAGTGATTTTCTGAGCAATGATATATTTTGGTAAAAGGTGTTTTGCGCAACTATTACACCCCTTGTTTTCCAGACTGTTTCCAGAAATTCCTCACGTGAAATGATCCTTCCATTACTTTCTATTAGCAACAATAAACAACGAGCGGTCGGCCCATTTAAGTTAACGGTAGTGCCATTTTCATTAACAGTTCGCAACTCACTCATATTCACATCAAAAATAACTTCATCGTTAATGATGAATTCACTAAATGCCATAATGTCTTCCCTTTTTCATTAGCTATGTGAAATAAACATGAAATTAATGAAATTCCATCTTTAATGTTGAGCGAATAGCCTTGAACAGGCCTGCTATTAGATGGCTTCACATATCAATCATTGAGTCTCGATTTTGCATCCAGGATAAGACTAACATGATATTTAAACTGAATGGAAGCCAGAGACACCGCACAACATTCATCGAATCAACGCTATCACTTATAGTTCAAATAAAAATGTGAATCGTTCCTTTGAACATTAAAAAATTTATTCAATTAAAATTCACATGCATTTTCCCTAACGGCGAATTAGATTCCTCAGTGCTCCCGTCTTAAGCTAAATGCAGGCCACCATCTGCTTATTAGCCTAAGGGACAACAAGGAGTACAGAGATGGGATAGTGTAGTTCTTGGGCAATTATCGGATAATTAGACAAACCAATAATTAGCAATTAGAGCGATATCTATTTCAAGGATTACGTATTTATACATGGACAAATAAATGAAAAAAACAATCGTAGCTGTTATGGTTGCTGCATCTGCAGTTCTGAGCGCTCAGGCAATGGCAGCTAACACTGCTGAAGTGACCGTTCTGGGTGAAGTCAATGACTCCTCCTCTTCTTGCGTAGTCACCCCGACAGGTACTCTGAACAACGGCATCGTTCGTCTGACTTCTGTTACCACCAGCGAAGCGAACGCGCAGGCTGCAAACACCCTTTTCAAAAGCCAGAAGTTTGGTTTTGATGTTTCTGATTGCGCCAAAGGCAGCAGCGATCCGGCAACTGGCCTGACTGTTGCTGTTACTGGTACAACCAGCAGCGATGCGGCCATTCTGGACAACACCGCTGACGACGGCGCAGCTGGTATCGGTATCGGTATCGCGAAAGTAAGCGACGGTTCTCGTGTTAAGTTCGATGGTTCCAGCACCATGTCTGAAACCTACACTGACGGTTCCGTCACTTCCCTGAACTACTATGCTGGTTATGTGAAAGTAAATGCCACAACTGCTGTAACCGAAGGTCCAGTTAAAGGCGTTGCAACCTTTACTATCGATTACACCATCTAATTCTATTTTAAAGGGCTCGCCGTCTGGCGAGCCCTTTTTTCCGTTTAGAGAAATGCTATGTTAAGCACCTTATTTAAACTTCTCATTCCCTTTTTTTTATTGATTAGCGGTTTTGCACATGCCGGTATCGTTATTGAGTCAACTCGCTATCTCTACAAAGAGGGTGCCCGCGAAATCACCGCCCAGATAGAGAACAAAGACGGTATTCCTTACTTAATTAAGTCCTGGATTGAGACACAAAAAGGGCAAACACCATCTTTCACGGCTACTCCGCCGCTATTCCGACTTGAAGCAAAACAGCAAAATACCGTGCGTTTGTTTTCAACCAATAATGTCACAGCGCCAACCGATCGTGAATCTGTATTTTATTTCAACGTTATGGCTATCCCGCCAGCGGATGAGACCAACGCCAAAAACAATACGATTCAGCTAGCTGTTCGCCACCGTATGCGTCTGGTGTATCGGCCAAAATCGCTGTTTGATATGAAACCGAATGAGGAAGCGGCAAAACTCCAATGGAGTAAATCAGGCAATAAATTGTTCATTAAAAACCCGACACCTTTCTTCTATTACTTCAACACAATAAAAATTGGCAGTGCCGAAATAAAAAATGAAGTAAACACGGTCCCACCGATGGAAACAAAAGAAGTAACGTTAAAGGGAAATATAAACGCATCAAGCGTGACATGGAAAATAGTTAATGATTATGGTGGGGCTGGATCGCTCTATTCATCACCGTTGTAATTGGGAACTTTTATTAACGTTATAGGGATGTGTTTATGCAAAATAAAAATAAAGAGCTATTCAAACTATCAACGCTCTGCATCACTTTGTTGCCAGCGTTTTTTTGTGGTTTGGATAACAAAGCGCAAGCACGTGATTTCTTCGATCCCTCATTCATCAATTCATTGAATGGTAGCGATCCTTCAAACGCCCCAGATTTATCTATTTTTGAAGCCAGGAACGCTCAGGCGCCCGGGGATTATCGGGTGGATATTGTCTTCAATGGCCAATATCTGGATACCCGTACCATCAAGTTTGTTATTGATAGTCATACTGCCGACAAGAGTGATGATATCAAATTAGCCCCCTGTTTCACTCTTAAAGACCTTTCGGAATATGGTGTCAGAGTGAAATCCTTCCCAGCGCTGAAAGAAGATGCCAATAACTGCGTTAACCTAACAGCAATACCGGATACAAAAGCGGATTTCGATTTTACTGCACAACGGTTAAATATCTCTATACCACAGGCAGCATTATCCACCGTCGTGCAAGGCTTTATTCCGGAAGATCAATTTGATGAAGGTATTAACGCGCTGTTAATGAATTACCAGTTCAGCGGCTCGAATGATTTCGAATCAGAAGATGAATACTATAGCCTTAACCTCCAGTCCGGTTTAAATCTTGGTCCATGGCGTATCCGAAATTTGAGCACCTGGAATAAAACGAAAGGTGAATCCAGCAACTGGGAATCAGCTTACCTGTACATGCAGCGCAGCATTCGCCCTCTTAATAGTAATCTGGTAATGGGTGAAAGCTCCTCGCTTTCCAGTATCTTTGATAGCGTGCCGTTTACCGGGATTCAAATGGCAACGGATACTTCCATGCTGCCGGAGAGCCTTCGCGGCTATGCGCCAATTATCCGTGGGATTGCAAAAACCAACGCCAGGGTGATCGTTAAGCAGAATGGCTACCAGGTATATCAGACCTACGTCGCGCCCGGCGCCTTTGAAATCACCGATATGTACCCAAGCGGCGGTAGCGGCGATCTGTACGTTACGGTAGAAGAATCGGATGGCTCAAAGCAAGAATTCATCGTGCCGTTCGCCACGCTGCCGGTGATGGTACGCGAAGGCCAGCTGCAATATGAAATCACTTCAGGTAAATATCGTCCATATGATGACGGTGTCCATGAAACGCCATTCACCCAAGCAACGATAAGCTACGGTGTATCCAGTAGCCTGACGGCCTACGGCGGGATGCAAATGGCCTCACATTATCAGGCATTGTCATCCGGTCTCGGCTATAACCTCGGCGATTTCGGCGCCGCGTCAGCGGATGTCACCCAGGCCTGGTCAAAAATGCAGGATCGGGAAAAGACTTCGGGACAGTCCTGGCGAATCCGCTACGGTAAAAACATCCTTGATACTGGAACCAACATTACCATCGCTGGCTACCGGTACTCTACTGAGGGATTTAACACTTTATCCGAGGTGCTGGATAGCTATGCTAATGACGGTAGCTATACCACCCGTTCATTACGCAATCGAACCAACCTGACACTCAACCAAAGCCTGGGTAAAGGGCTCGGAAGCCTCTCTATTAGTGGTCTGGTAGAGGATTATTGGGATGATAAACGCACCAATAAATCTATCAGCGTTGGCTATAACGGTGGGTTTAAAAACGTGAACTTCTACCTGGGTTATAGCTATAGCCGCTACACCTGGGGCGGCAATAGCTCTAATAAAGATGCCCAGGACGATCAGCGTATAACCCTGACCGTTACCCTACCGATCAGCAACTGGCTTCCTGGCACCTATACCAGCTACCAGCTCACAAATAGCAATCCAGGCTCAACGGATCAATCGGTTGCAATCGGCGGCGTCGGGCTGGAAAACGATAGTCTGGACTGGAGTATTCAGCAAGGATACAGCAACCGCGAATATTACAGCGGCGACATGCGCGCCACTTATAACAGTTCTCAAGGAAGTGTTAACGCCGGTTATAGCTACGATCGCGATAGCCAACGTATTGATTATGGTGCCAACGGCAGTATTGTCGCGCACGCCGACGGCATCACTTTAGGTCAGGACATTACCGATGCAGCCGTACTGGTTAAGGCTCCAGGGCTGGATGACGTCAAACTGAGCACCGATAACACCATTTCAACCGACTATCGCGGCTATGCCATTGTGCCTTATGTTACCCCTTATCGTCGCACCGATATCACACTCGACACCGCCACGCTTGGCGATGATATGGAACTACCGGAAACAACGCAAACCGTGGTGCCGACTCGCGGCGCTATCGTGCGGGCCAACTACGACGGCAAGATTGGGCAGCGCGCCTTTATTCACCTGAAAACTGTCAGCGGCAATGATGTTCCTTATGGCGCTATGGTCTTACTGGCTGGTGATACGAAAAGCCAGGCCAGTATCGTCAGCGATGCCGGGATGGTCTATATGTCCGGGCTGCAGCCAACCGGAACGCTCAACGTGCAGTGGGGAAAAAGTTCTAACCAACAATGTAACGCTCCATTCACGCTGCCACCGCGGGAAGGCAAAACCGCTGGCTTAAACCAGGTCGAAGCGGTGTGTCGCTAGCAATTATTTAAGGACGAATATTGATGAAGAGAATGTTTATTCTATTAATGCTTTTAGTTACCTGTGGTGAGGCGGCTGCAAAATGTAGTTACTCAGGTAGCATCCAGCGGCAAGCATTTACTATTAGAGCAAAAATACCGACAGACGACTCAATTCCAGTGGGCAGCATATTATATTCGACTAAATACGGCACTGGTAACTATAAAAACTTCACATGCAGCCAGAAAGATAACGATCAGTATATTACGACTATCAGTACTGCGGAGGTCGCTGGCGTTACAGGAATACATGGAATGCCGGTGTATGAAACCGGAATTGACGGTATAGGATTCCAGGTATCCGATCTGCTGGAAAGTAAAAATGGCGCACTGGTTCCTGCCGTTGCGGGTTCGGTACTGGTACCGTTTGAGAAAACCTCAGATAACTACTATAAGTTTGTTACCGTGTGGTTTATCAAAACAAAACAGGTCATTGATACTTCAGGATCGGATTCAAACCCGTCAATAAGTTTCTCTGTCGGCAACCCTACAACCAACCCAAGCGCCAGTGATAGACTTTTATACACTACGACCATCAAACTGAAAAATACTACCTATCAGGCAACATCCTGTGATATATCGCCCTCCAGTTCACAGATAACACTCGGTCGGATTAAAAAAAGCACGCTAATGTCAGTCTCCCGCGGCGGTGTGACACCAGAGCAAAAAAATATTTTATTAACTATTAACTGTCCAGCCGGTTCTATCGGGAATACGTTAATGTACTGGTTTAATCCAATAGGTACCTCCAGCACATCTGGCGATGGCATCATTAATAATATGATAACCGATAATAGCGGCGCCAAAAATGTCGGCATTATTTTCAAACAAACTGGGACGCCTTTAGTTTTCTATGATATGGATAGCTATAGCTTCAACAGTGCAGCAACTTCGCAGGTCATCAATCTTACCGCTGACTACTATCGCCAAAGCAATAGTGTTGACGATATTACTAACGGTAAAGTTAAGGCAATGTTAGAGGTGGTAATACAGGAACAATAACATTAAGAAAATAGACATGAATTCACAAACAATTCATGTCTATTACATTGCTTAAAAAGCAATCGTCGCTTACATTTCTGTCCGATCTGTAATTAGATCAATCCGTAATAATATTAATTTAAAGGAATAAATATGAAGCAATTAACAGTATTTGAGATGGAAGAGATCTCCGGAGGCTATTCATGGGATTTCTCTTCTATTTCTTCTACCGTGACATCTTTACTTGGTAATGCGGCTGAAGCCGCAGGCTCCGCAATCCTCGGTTCCGTTATTGTCGGTGCAATTGGTGCCTCTGTTGGAGGAACATTAGGTGGGACAAATGGTGGGCTTTTAGGTTTCGGCCTGTTGGGTAACTTGGTTGGATTATTTGCTGGTGCAGCCGTCGGTGCAATTGCAGGTGCTGTCGGCGCCGTGGCAGTAGGCTGGGATAAGTGCATTGATTATTTAGGTCAACTTATCGACGCCGGGCTTGATGGTACCTTTGTACCTTGGCCATCATCGTAAATATTTTTTTACATAAACAAAGGCCATATTGGCCTTTGTTTCCCCGACTACTATAATCAGAATCATCATTCATGAATAATAAGCTTTATCGCAAGGAAGCGATCGAATACAAAAGAAATCACTGGAAGGGTAAAGCCTTATTGCTCGCTGGCTTACCTGCATGGTTGATTGCATTGTTATCGGCACTATTTCTCATTGCGCTTATTTGCGCATTGATTTTTTGTAAATTTACCCAGCGTGTCGATGTGCGGGGCGAGGTAATTACTCTCCCACACTCCATTAACGTATTTGCGCCCCAGCAGGGATTTATCGTTAAGCAGCATGTTAAGATAGGCGACATGGTTAAAAAAAACCAACCGCTCTACGAAATTGATGTTTCGCGCAGCACTACCAGCGGTAATGTCAGCGCGGCACAGATAGAAGTCATCAATGAAAAAATCGCCAACTCAGAAGATATTATAAAAAAACTGGAAGACAATAAAAGCCAAACATTAAATGCGCTGAACGAGCAATTAAAAACCACCACAGACTCCCTGAAGGAGACCAACCGTATGCTGGTCAACACTCAGGTAGGTCTGAAAAAAATGCACGACAATCTTTCCAGCTATGATAAGTATCTTAGCAATGGGCTGATAACCAAAGACCAATATAATTATCAGCACTCTCTGTATTTTCAGCAACAGAGCGCCTATCAGTCTTTAGTTAGCCAGAAGATGCAACTGGAATCGCAAATTACCCAGCTTAATAGCGACAAAATTACTAAAGCCGCTGATTTTGACAATCAAATATCCAGCCAATACAACCAGTCCAACGATTTTAAAAATCAGCTAGTCGAATCCAATGCTAACGGCAATATAATTATTAAATCAACCAGCGATGGCAGAATTGAGTCACTCTCTGCCACACAAGGGCAAACCGTTGATAATGGCAGCAGTCTGGCACAGATAAAACCGACCGGAAACGTTGAGTATTATCTCATTCTATGGCTACCCAACAATACGATTCCATATTTAAAAGTAGGGGATACTATCAATATTCGCTACGATGCTTTCCCATCGGATAAATTTGGTCAATTCCCAGGAAAGCTCATATCCATTTCTTCCATGCCAGCATCACGGCAAGAAATGTCTGAATACACCAACGTCAGTAACGGTTCCAATCAGCAGCAAGAACTGGCGCTGTATAAAGCAATTGTCAAAATTAAAGATAAGCAGTTCGAATATGACGGGAAAAAGCTAAGTCTGTCCAATGGGCTTAAAGCGCAGGCCGTTGTCTTCCTTGAAGAACGCCCTCTCTACATGTGGATGTTTACTCCGGTTTATAAGATTACTCAAAGCGTGAGCGGCCCGATTCATGACTAATGAACTGTTTGAAAAAATTACGGCGAAAGTTAATTTTTCAATCTTGAAAAAGACGCCAGTAATATTGCAATCTGAAGCCGCCGAATGCGGCATTGCCTGCCTGGCGATGATTTGCGGCCATTATGGTCTCGATATCGATCTCTTCAATTTCCGCCAGCGCTTTGGCAGCCCCTCTCAGGGGGTCACGCTGATGTCATTAAGCAAAACGGCAGAGCATGCAGGTTTAAAGAGCCGGGCGCTATCGCTCGATCTGGATGAGATCAAACAATTAAAGCTGCCCTGTGTTATCCACTGGGGAATGAACCACTATGTCGTTTTGACCAAAGTGCGTAAATCCAGCTTTATCGTCCACGATCCGGCACTGGGTAAACGCATTATCGGCATCCAGGAAATGTCGAATAATTTTACCGGCATCGCGTTAGAGCTATGGCCCGATCAGAACTTCCAGCAGGAAAAAGCCAAATCTCGCCTGCGTTTGTTAGACCTGATGCGCAATATCGTTGGCTTAAAATCTGCGCTGCTGAAGATTTTCGCTTTTTCCGTCGTCGTTGAAGCCATTGGATTGCTGCTGCCGATAGGCACGCAGTTAGTCACTGACCACGTGATCATGGCCCACGATCAAAGCCTACTCTCGGTTATCTGTATTGGCCTGGTTTTCTTTACCCTCTTCCGCACCTTTATCAGCATGCTACGCGCATGGACCTCGCTAACGCTGAACACGCTGACCAATATTCAGTGGAAAACCACTCTTTTCGATCATTTGGCCAGCCTACCGCTGTCTTTTTTTGAAAAGCGCCATCTGGGGGATATTCAGTCACGTTTTTCATCGCTGGACACGATTCGCTCCACGTTCACTAACAGCATCGTCAGCGGCATTATTGACTCCATCATGACGATCGGCCTGCTGATTATGCTTACACTTTATGGCGGCTGGCTGACATGGGTCGTCGTTGGCTTTACCTTGTGCTACGCGCTCATGCGTTTGGGAACCTACCGCTTCTATCGCCGCGTTGCGGAAGAGCAGGTAATCAAAGGCGCGCGCTCCAGTTCGCATTTTATGGAGTCGCTGTATGGTATTTCGACCATCAAAGCGCTGAATCTGAAAGAGCGTCGCTCTCAGCACTGGCTAAACATCAATATCGACGCCTGTAATGCGGGGATCAAACAAACCCGTTTCGACATGATGTTTAGCGGTATCAATACCTTCATTACCGCTATCGATCAGGTAGCGGTACTGTGGCTGGGCGCCATTATGGTCATTGATAATGAAATGACCCTCGGTATGTTTATGGCCTTTAACGCCTACCGAGGCCAGTTCTCCCAGCGAGCATCCAGCCTGGTTGACCTGACCATGCAGCTGCGCATGCTCTCGCTGCATAACGAACGTCTTTCTGAAATCGTCTTCAGCGAACCCGAGCAAGAGTTGCCATCACGGGACGTCTTTTCGAAAGATGCCGGCGCCAGGCTTGAAGTCAAAAATCTTAGCTATCAGTACGATCCATTTTCACAGCCAATTTTCTCGAACCTGAACATCACCGTTGAGCCCGGTGAATCCGTCGCGCTGGTCGGCCCGTCCGGCGTCGGTAAGACCACGCTATTGAAAGTGATGTGCGGGCTGCTCTCCCCCACCAGCGGAGATGTGTTTGCCGATAATCTCGATATCCAGAAAATAGGTTTAAATAACTATCGGCAAGGAACCGCCTGCGTATTGCAGGAGGATAGGCTCTTTTCCGGTTCGCTTATTGATAATATCAGCGGCTTTGAAGACAACGCCGATCTGGGTTTTGTCGTAGAATGCGCCAAACGCTGCAACATCCATGACGAAATCATGAAAATGCCGATGGGCTATGAAACCATCATCGGTGAGTTAGGCTTAGGGATTTCCGGGGGCCAGAAACAACGTATTTTGATTGCTCGCGCGCTTTACCGTAAGCCGAGCATTCTGTTTATGGATGAGGCCACCAGCCATCTCGATTTAAGAAATGAGTCGGTCATTAACCAATCGATTTCAGGGCTCAGTATTACCCGCGTCATCGTTGCCCACCGCCCGTCAACTATCGCCTCTGCCGATCGGGTTATTGATTTGTCGCAGTCCAAAATACCAATGCCAGCGTAAGGAGAAGAATATGCAAGGAACGTTTATTGGTTTTAACACCGCCGGAATTACCTATGAAGACCATTTCATGGCGCTGCTGCTGAAAGTACAAAACCAGAATGGCCTGTGTCGGACGTTCTATTTACAGGCGCCGGCGCTGGCTGACCTGCTCATGGTCCTGACAACTCGAATGTCTGTTTTCTTACAGCGCTTGCAGCAAAGCGACGACACGCTGAAAGAGGAACTTATTGCCTACAATAATGAGCTCATCGCCAATACCCCAGCAGTCGATATGGCAGAGGTACAAAACCCGAATCCGGAGCTGCGGATCATGTCGATCACGTTGAAACCGGGGGTAAATGAGTCAACGCTGATCCTGATGCTGCAGAACGAGCAAATCGCGACATTACGCATTGAAGACCGACAGGTAGAGGCATTGATTCTGGGTATCAATCAATCTCTAAAAATGGTTGCTGATACGAAATTAAATGAGTACCTGGCGCTGGCTTTGGATTATGTACTGCTGTATACCGTCGATTTAACGACCCAACCTAACATTGAGTACCAACAATATGCTCAGGAAGAGTGGAAGCTGAATTTGTTTAGCCACCATCTGGCCGTGTTATACAGCTACGAGCAGGAGGAGGGTAAAAAAGTACTCTCCGGTGCGGTGATTAAAACCAGCGCCGCGCATCAGT
The DNA here is from genome assembly GCF_057624675.1 of Klebsiella sp. PK01. Classification (NCBI taxonomy): domain Bacteria; kingdom Pseudomonadati; phylum Pseudomonadota; class Gammaproteobacteria; order Enterobacterales; family Enterobacteriaceae; genus Klebsiella; species Klebsiella sp. PK01. The sequence continues at coordinate 134,720 of NZ_JBYEZM010000006.1, read as the reverse complement.
CCGATGTTGAAAAGAGTATCGTGCTGCGTCTGCTTGAAAAGAGTCAGAAGCTAAAACAGGTCCACAGCCAGCATACGCCGTATCAAATCTTCAGTAAGGTAATTCCATCCGCCCCGGGACAAATGCTGACCAGAGATGAATGTATGCTGTCGCTGCGTGAATTCTACGTGGCTACCAGAGCAGCGCTAGAGGCATAAATTGTTAAGCACTCTCTGCACAGGCAGAGAGTGCTTAACGCATCAGTTCGGGCACTTATAAACCTGGCCGTTCATCTGGCTATCGGTCGGAACAAAGCTCGACAGCAGGTTTTGCGTCGGGCTGCTCACGCCATAAATGACGTTACCGCCCATGGCCGCCGCCTGGTTACGCAGAGCATTCGCCGCGCCGCGCATCGAGCCGCCTTCATCGCCATTCTGGCCTGACAGCCAGTTGCTTTGCGTGCCGGTAGCCGTCCCTAACAACTGGCATTCCGTTCCCGGTTTATCTTCAACAAAACGCACGCTCTGGCCGCCTGCGGTTAATTCGTTGCTGGAACTGCAACCCGCTAACAATAATGCTGCGCCGACAATCCCTGCTAAATATTTTACCTGCATGTTATTCCCCAATGAGCTGGACGCACTGGCCCGGATGTAAACCTTATACTAAAAAGCCAGCAAAAAGAAAAACCCCCAGCCATTTCTGACCGGGGGTTTCTGCGTTTTTATGCCGTATAGCGCACGATTACATCATGCCGCCCATACCGCCCATGCCGCCCATGCCGCCAGCAGCACCTAAGTCAGGCGCATCGCCTTTCGGCAGGTCGGTCACCATGCACTCGGTGGTGATCATCAGACCAGCAACGGATGCCGCGTACTGCAGCGCAGAACGGGTGACTTTAGTTGGGTCCAGGATACCGAAGTCGATCATGTTGCCGTACTCTTCGGTTGCCGCGTTGTAACCGTAGTTACCGTCGCCAGCTTTCACATTGTTAGCAACAACAGACGGCTCTTCGCCGGCGTTGGAAACGATCTGACGCAGCGGCGCTTCCATTGCGCGCAGCGCAACTTTGATACCGACGTTCTGATCTTCGTTCTGACCGGTCAGGCCAGCGATTTTCGCCGCAACGCGAACCAGCGCTACGCCGCCGCCAGCTACCACGCCTTCTTCAACCGCAGCACGGGTCGCGTGCAGGGCATCGTCAACGCGCGCTTTTTTCTCTTTCATTTCAACTTCGGTAGCAGCACCGACTTTGATTACCGCAACGCCGCCGGCCAGTTTAGCCACGCGCTCCTGCAGTTTTTCACGGTCGTAATCAGAGGTCGCTTCTTCGATCTGCTTACGGATCTGAGCAACGCGGCCCTGAATCGCCGCTTCTTCGCCAACGCCATCGATGATGGTGGTGGTGTCTTTGTTGATAACAACGCGTTTCGCCTGACCCAGGTCTTCCAGAGTCGCTTTTTCCAGCTCCATACCGATCTCTTCAGAGATAACGGTACCGCCAGTCAGAGTCGCGATGTCCTGCAGCATAGCTTTACGACGGTCACCGAAGCCCGGCGCTTTAACCGCAGCAACTTTCACGATGCCGCGCATGGTGTTAACCACCAGGGTCGCCAGCGCTTCGCCTTCAACGTCTTCAGCGATGATAACCAGCGGTTTGCCAGCTTTCGCTACGGCTTCCAGAACCGGCAGCATTTCGCGGATGTTGGAGATTTTTTTGTCAGCCAGCAGGATGAACGGGCTTTCCAGTTCAACGGCGCCGGTGTCCGGCTTGTTGATGAAGTATGGGGACAGGTAGCCGCGGTCGAACTGCATACCTTCAACCACGTCCAGTTCGTCTTCCAGACCGGTACCGTCTTCAACGGTGATAACGCCTTCTTTACCGACTTTATCCATCGCTTCAGCGATCAGTTTACCTACGGTTTCGTCGGAGTTAGCGGAGATAGTACCAACCTGAGCAATCGCTTTAGAGTCGGAGCACGGTACGGACAGCGCTTTCAGTTCTTCAACGGCGGCAACGACAGCTTTGTCGATACCACGTTTCAGATCCATCGGGTTCATGCCAGCGGCAACGGCTTTCAGGCCTTCGTTAACGATAGCCTGAGCCAGTACGGTTGCGGTGGTGGTACCGTCGCCTGCAGCGTCGTTCGCTTTAGAGGCAACTTCTTTCACCATCTGCGCGCCCATGTTTTCGAATTTGTCTTCCAGTTCGATTTCACGAGCAACGGATACGCCATCTTTAGTGATGGTCGGCGCGCCGAAGGATTTGTCCAGAACAACGTTGCGGCCTTTCGGGCCCAGGGTCACTTTAACTGCATCTGCCAGTACGTTTACGCCGCGCAGCATTTTTACACGAGCGTCGTTACCGAATTTTACGTCTTTTGCTGCCATTTCTTTTATTCCTCAAATTCGTTCAGGGTCGTGCGAATTACGCTTCAACAATTGCCAGAATGTCGCTTTCAGACATGATCAGCACTTCTTCGTTGTCGATCTTCTCAGACTTCACGCCGTAACCATCGTTGAAAATCACGATGTCACCAACTTTAACGTCCAGCGGCTGCACAGTTCCGTTTTCCAGGATGCGGCCTTTACCGACAGCGATGATTTCGCCACGAGTTGATTTAGCTGCCGCAGAACCGGTCAGAACGATGCCGCCTGCAGATTTGGTTTCAACTTCTTTACGTTTGACGATCACACGATCATGTAACGGACGAATACTCATTGATAGCTCTCCTTCGAGAAAGTCATTATCAGTTATGGATGGCGCCGGGCCGTAAACGGTTTCCGACTAGTGCAGAGAGAGATGGGGATGGCCATTTACCGCTTCAAGGGGAAAATTAAAAAAAAATTTCCGCCTGTGCGCTGACGCGCAAAAATATTCCCGCGGCGGCCGCGCTTTCTGGCGCAAGGGGTTGTGATAACATCGTTTTTTTGCCGCGCGCAGGATTGAGTCATGAGTGGTTTAAAACAGGAGCTGGGGTTAGGTCAGGGAGTCGGGTTACTTTCAACATCACTACTGGGAACCGGCGTATTCGCCGTACCGGCGCTGGCGGCGCTGGTCGCAGGCGATAATAGCCTGTGGGCGTGGCCGGCGCTGATTCTGCTGGTCTTTCCCATCGCTATCGTGTTTGCCGTGCTTGGGCGCCACTTTCCCAGCGCTGGCGGCGTGGCTCATTTTGTGGATATGGCGTTCGGCCCGCGTCTGGCGCGGGTAACCGGTTGGCTGTTTTTATCGGTGATCCCGGTAGGCTTACCCGCCGCCCTGCATATCGCCACCGGTTTTGGCCAGGCGCTGTTCGGCTGGCACGATACTCAACTGCTGCTTGCCGAGCTCGGCACGCTGGCGATCGTCTGGTGGGTGGGTTCGCGCGGCGCCAGTTCCAGCGCCAATCTACAGACGCTGGTTGCGGTAATGATTGTCGCGCTGATCGTCGCCATCTGGTGGCGCGGCGGCATAAACCCGGCGCAGATCCCTTTCCCGCAGCCTAAAGATGTCGACACGTCGCAGCTGTTTGCGGCCCTATCGGTGATGTTCTGGTGCTTCGTCGGCCTGGAAGCCTTTGCTCATCTGGCATCAGAGTTTAAACGTCCGGAGCGGGACTTCCCCCGAGCGCTGATGATTGGCCTGGTGCTGGCTGGCACCGTTTATTGGGGCTGTACGGTGGTCGTTCTACATTTTCGCGCCTTCGGTGAGAAAATGGCGGCGGCGGCTTCGCTGCCAAACATCGTAGTGCGACTGTTCGGCGTGCAGGCGCTGTGGGTTGCCTGCGTAATCGGCTACCTCGCCTGCTTCGCCAGCCTTAATATCTATATCCAAAGTTTTGCCCGCCTGGTCTGGTCGCAGGCGCAGTTCAAACCGGAGAGCTATCTGGCCCGCCTGTCGCCGCGCCAGGTACCGCGCAACGCGCTGAATGCGGTCTTAGGCTGCTGCGTACTCAGTACGCTGTGCATTTACTGGCTGAACATTAATCTCGATGCGCTTATCGTCTATGCCAACGGCATTTTCATCATGATTTATCTGCTGTGCATGCTGGCGGGATGCCGACTCCTGCACGGTAAATACCGTGTGCTGGCCACGGTGGGAAGCGTGCTATGCCTGCTGCTGTTGGCCATGGTCGGCTGGAAGAGTTTGTACGCCATCATCATGTTGGCGGTGCTGTGGTTCGCCTTGCCAGCACGCTCACCTTCAGCAAACAGATAACAAAAAACCGGCGTAGGCCGGTTTTGTCGTTTTAGCGGTCGTCTTTGTGATCCAGACGGTCGCGTTCGTCGTCTTTGCGCTGGAACTCCCCTTCGAAGGTGTCTCCGTTGCCGGCGCCGGCGCTAAAACCGCCGCCCGGCATCCGGCTAAAGCGCAGATACGGCATCAGTTTTAAGGTCATCAGCTTTTGCACCGGCGGCAACAGCAGCAGCAGGCCGAGGAAGTCGGTAAAGAAGCCTGGGATCAGCAGCAGAAGCCCAGCGATAATCAGCGACACGCTTTTAATCATTTCTGCGGCAGGGCTTTCGCCAGCCGCCATTTTCTGCTGCATCAGCATCAGGTTTTTGAAGCCCTGGTTGCGCACCAGCGACATCCCCACCACCGAGCTAAAGATAACCAGGATCAGCGTCAACAGCACGCCGAGCACATGCGCGACCTGGATAAAGATCGAGATCTCGACGTAAACGTATAAGAAAAAGGCAATAAATGGGATCCAACGCACCGGCGTCTCCTTCAATCGGCCGTCGTCGCAGACGCCCGTAGTGATAAATTTGCTATTCGCGTCATAGGAATGTGGGGTTGGCGCGCCATTTTTCAATCAACGGCAACGGCATTTTTTTCAAAAATAGTAAAGCGGTGACTCATTTCACAGATTAATAATTCTTATCCGCCGCGCTATATAATAAGTGATCAAGGTTACTGAACTTCGCTATCATCAGCATATGATCGTGGGCACCGGGCCGGTTAAGGAAATAATCTTCGGTCTGAAAATACGCTAAATCCTATAAATTCTGTGTATTTGGTGAATTCATTGGCAGCTTGAAAAAGAAGGTTCACATGTTAAACAACATTCGTATCGAAGAAGATCTGTTGGGCACCAGGGAAGTTCCAGCTGACGCATACTATGGCGTTCATACTCTGAGAGCGATTGAAAACTTCTACATCAGCAACAACAAGATTAGCGACATCCCTGAGTTTGTTCGGGGCATGGTGATGGTGAAGAAGGCCGCCGCGCTGGCTAACAAGGAACTGCAAACCATTCCTAAAAGCGTAGCGAACACTATTGTCGCCGCATGCGATGAGGTGCTGAACAACGGTAAATGCATGGACCAGTTCCCGGTTGATGTGTTCCAGGGCGGCGCGGGCACCTCCGTCAACATGAACACCAACGAAGTGCTGGCGAATATCGGTCTGGAACTGATGGGCCACCAGAAAGGTGAATACCAGTTCCTCAACCCTAATGATCACGTCAACAAATGCCAGTCCACTAACGACGCCTACCCAACCGGTTTCCGCATCGCGGTCTATGCTTCGATTCTCAAACTGATCGACGCCATCAAACAGCTGGGCGAAGGTTTCCAGGCAAAAGCCGTCGAGTTCCAGGATGTCCTGAAAATGGGCCGCACGCAGTTGCAGGATGCGGTGCCGATGACCCTCGGCCAGGAATTCCACGCTTTTAACGTTCTGCTGAACGAAGAAACCAAAAGTATTCTGCGTACCGCAGAACTGCTGCTGGAAGTGAACCTCGGCGCGACCGCTATCGGGACTCGCCTGAACACCCCTGACGGTTATCAGCAGCTGGCGGTACAGAAACTGGCGGAAGTCAGCAACCTGCCGGTCGTTCCGGCGGAAGACCTGATTGAAGCGACTTCTGACTGCGGCGCGTATGTGATGGTTCACAGTTCGCTGAAACGCCTGGCGGTCAAACTGTCCAAGATTTGTAACGACCTGCGCCTGCTCTCTTCCGGCCCGCGCGCTGGGCTGAATGAAATCAACCTGCCAGAACTGCAGGCCGGTTCCTCCATCATGCCGGCAAAAGTTAACCCGGTGGTGCCAGAAGTGGTTAACCAGGTGTGCTTCAAAGTTATCGGCAACGATACCACCGTGACCATGGCCTCCGAAGCCGGTCAGCTGCAGCTGAACGTGATGGAGCCGGTGATTGGCCAGGCGATGTTTGAATCTATCCACATCCTGACCAACGCCTGCTACAACCTGCTGGAAAAATGCGTGAACGGCATTACCGCTAACAAAGCGGTATGCGAAAGCTACGTCTACAACTCCATCGGTATCGTGACCTACCTCAACCCGTTCATCGGCCACCACAATGGCGATATCGTCGGCAAGATTTGCGCCGAAACCGGTAAGAGCGTACGTGAAGTAGTACTGGAACGCGGGCTGCTGACCGAAGCCGAGCTGGACGACATTTTCTCTCCGCAAAACCTGATGCATCCGGCTTATAAAGCAAAACGGTATACCGATGAAAGCGAACAGTAAGCTTTCAGGGTAAACTAACCAAAGGCATGTCAGTGATGACATGCCTTTTTGCTTTTTTGGGTTTACGAAACGACAACAATTCAATATCAACTTGTTAAAAAACAAGGAAGGCATATATGTTTGGTGCAGAGCTCGTGGTTGTCTTGCTGGCAATCTATTTGGGGGCCCGACTGGGGGGCATTGGTATCGGCTTTGCCGGTGGCCTCGGCGTCCTCGTCTTAACCTTAATTTTTCAAATTCCACCCGGGGCAATCCCCTTTGACGTCATTGAAATTATCATGGCGGTTATCGCCGCTATCGCCGCGATGCAGGTCGCCGGAGGGATGGACTATCTGGTCAGCCTCGCCGAACGTATGCTACGCCGCCATCCCAAGTACATTACCTTCCTTGCGCCGCTGGTCACCTGGTTTATGACCGTGCTGGCAGGCACCGGTCATACCGCGTTCTCTACCCTGCCAGTGATTACCGAAGTGGCGAAAGAGCAGGGTATTCGCCCTTCCCGCCCGCTCTCCATAGCCGTTGTCGCTTCGCAGATTGCGATTACCGCCTCGCCGATCTCCGCGGCAGTGGTCTTCTTTGCCGGTATTCTCGAACCGCTTGGCGTCAGCTACCTGACGCTGCTGGCGATCTGTCTGCCGGTTACCCTGATTGCCGTCATGCTGACCGCCGTCGTCTGTAACTTCCTCGGCTGCGAGCTGAAAGACGACCCGGTATACCAGGAGCGACTGGCAAAAGGGGAAGTGAGCCTGCGCGGCAGTCAGGTCTTCGAGCTGAAGCCGCATGCTAAACGCTCCGTTCTGCTGTTCCTGGTGGGCATCGTCGCGGTCATGTTCTACGCTACCGCCATCAGCGACACCGTCGGCCTGATCCAGAACCCGGTGCTGCCGCGTAACGAAGCGATCGTGGTCTTCATGCTGACCATCGCTACGCTGATTAGCATCACCTGTAAGATCGATACCGGCGAAGTGCTGAACGCCAGCACCTTCAAGTCCGGGATGAGCGCCTGCGTCTGCGTGCTCGGCGTCGCCTGGCTTGGGGATACCTTCGTCAAAGCACATATTGCCGATATCCAGACGGTGGCGGGCGATCTGCTGCACAACTATCCGTGGCTGCTGGCGGTGGTGCTGTTCTTCGCGGCTACGCTGCTCTATTCACAGGCCGCCACGACTAAGGCGTTAATGCCCGCCGCACTGCTGCTCGGCGTCACCCCGCTGACGGCAATTGCCTCATTCGCCGCGGTCTCAGCGCTGTTCGTGCTGCCAACCTATCCGACCCTGCTGGCCGCGGTCGAAATGGACGACACCGGCTCCACGCGTATCGGCAAATATGTCTTTAACCACGCCTTCCTGATCCCGGGCGTCATCGCCATTACGCTTTGCGTGATCCTCGGATTCATCTTCGGCGGCCTCATGCTGTAAGATCGTTAAAAAGGGGCCAGTGTAGTAACTGGCCCCTTTGGTTAATCTCTCCGCATCATGCATGCTATAGTGCCTCTTTTCGCTGATACGAGGTTCACGATGACTACGCCTGATGCTGTTGTTGTACTCTGTACCGCGCCGGATGAAGCGACCGCCCAGGATCTGGCGGCCAAAGTGCTCGGAGAAAAACTCGCCGCCTGCGCCACCATCCTGCCGGGAGCGACGTCGCTCTACTACTGGGAAGGGAAGCTTGAGCAGGAGTATGAAGTCCAGATGCTGCTCAAAACCAATCAGACCCATCAGCAGGCGTTACTGGACTGCCTGAAGTCCCATCACCCGTATCAAACCCCCGAACTACTGGTCCTGCCGGTTACTCACGGAGACAACGATTACCTCTCATGGCTCAACGCATCATTACGCTGATCCTGCTACTGTGCAGCGCATCGGCCAGCGCCGGGTTGTTTGACGCCCCCGGGCGCTCAAACTTCGTGCCTGCCGATCGGGCTTTCGCCTTTGACTTTCAGCAGAATCAACACGACCTCAACCTGAGCTGGCGCATCAAGGATGGTTACTACCTCTACCGTAAGCAGATCACGCTGACGGCAAAAGATGCGGCGATCGTCGAACCTTCGCTACCGCCTGGCGAATGGCATGAAGACGAGTTTTACGGCAAAAGCGAAATTTATCGTCAGCGCCTGACCTTGCCGATTACCCTTACGGAAGCCAGCAAAGCAGCCACGCTGACCGTCACCTATCAGGGCTGTGCCGACGCCGGATTCTGCTATCCGCCGGAGACCAAAGTCGTGCCGCTCAGCGCGGTGCTCGCCGATTCCGACAAGGCGCAAGCGGCCAAACCATCAGCGCCCGCCGCGCTCCCGGCCAGCGGCAGCCAAACCGGCGCGGAGCCCGCGTCGCTGCCATTTTCGGCGCTATGGGCGCTGCTGATTGGTATCGGTATTGCCTTTACGCCTTGTGTGTTACCGATGTATCCGCTGATTTCCGGGATTGTCCTCGGCGGTAAGCAGCGCTTATCGACGGCACGCGCCCTACTGCTGGCCTTTATTTATGTCCAGGGGATGGCGGTTACCTATACCGCGCTGGGGTTGGTCGTGGCCGCCGCCGGTCTGCAATTCCAGGCCGCGCTGCAGCACCCTTACGTATTAATCGGGCTGTCAGTGGTATTTATCGCGCTGGCGCTGTCGATGTTCGGCCTGTTTACGCTGCAGCTGCCTTCATCGCTGCAAACCCGACTGACGCTAATGAGCAATAAGCGCCAGGGGGGCTCGCCTGGCGGCGTGTTTGCAATGGGCGCCATCGCCGGGCTTATCTGTTCCCCTTGCACTACGGCCCCGCTTAGCGCCATTCTGTTGTATATCGCTCAAAGCGGTAATCTGTGGCTTGGCGGCGGCACCCTGTATCTGTACGCGCTGGGAATGGGGCTGCCGCTGATCCTGGTGACCGTGTTCGGTAACCGTCTGCTACCGAAGAGCGGGCCGTGGATGGCTCACGTCAAGACCGCGTTTGGCTTCGTGATCCTCGCGCTGCCGGTCTTTTTACTGGAGCGCGTGATCGGCGAAGCCTGGGGTTTACGCCTGTGGTCTCTGCTTGGCGTCGCCTTCTTTAGCTGGGCATTTATCACCTCGCTTGGCGCGAGCAAACCGTGGCTACGGCTGGTGCAAATCGTCATGCTGGGCGCCGCGCTGGTTAGCGCGCGTCCGCTGCAGGATTGGGCCTTTGGCGCACCAACCGCCCAGCAGCAGGCGCATCTGGAGTTTACCCGTGTCAGTACCGTGGATGAACTCAACCAGGCGTTAGCGCAGGCCAAAGGGAAACCGGTCATGCTCGATCTGTATGCTGACTGGTGCGTGGCCTGTAAAGAGTTCGAAAAATATACCTTTAGCGCTCCTGAAGTGCGACAGGCCCTAAAAGAGACCGTTCTGTTGCAAGTGGATGTCACTAAGAACAGCGCGCAAGACGCGGCCCTGCTGAAGCATTTACAGGTGCTCGGCTTGCCGACGATTCTGTTCTTCAACGCGCAGGGAGAAGAGCAGCCCGCGCAGCGCGTCACCGGGTTTATGGATGCTGCGGCATTCAGCGCCCATTTGCGCGATTGGAAACCGTGAACGACACTTGAGGAGGATAAATGGAGGAGACTACCGTGCAACGTGAAGATGTCCTGGGTGAAGCCATACAAATTCTCGAAATCGAGGGTATCGCCAACACCACGCTGGAAATGGTCGCCGACCGCGTCGCATATCCGCTTGATGACCTCAAGCGCTTTTGGCCCGATCGCGAAGCGTTGCTCTATGACGCCCTGCGTTATTTAAGCCAGCAGGTAGACGCCTGGCGTCGCCAACTGTTGCTGGATGAGACGCTGAGCGCAGAACAAAAGCTGCTGGCGCGCTATAGCGCGCTGACCAAATGCGTCAGCAACCACCGCTATCCGGGCTGCCTGTTTATCGCCGCCTGTACTTTCTATCCGGATGCTCAGCATCCGATTCACCAGTTAGCGGAACAGCAGAAGCAGGCGTCACTGGCCTACACACATGAGCTGCTGACCCTGCTTGAGGTGGATGATCCGGAAATGGTCGCCAGGCAGATGGAATTAATCGTCGAAGGCTGCCTGAGCCGCATGCTGATCAAGCGCAGCCAGGCCGACGTCGATACCGCCCAGCGTCTGGCGGAAGATATTCTGCGCTTTGCCCGCTGCCGGATGGGCGGCGCGCTCACGTAATTCGGATTTCCGAACCCCTGCAAGGCGCATATAATTCCCTGACACTTTCTGTGGCAGGGATTTCTATGCGTCCACTTCTCTGGGCCGCCGTACTGGGGCTTTGTTCGACCTCGCTGATGGCCGCCCCTCCTCGCGGTTTCTCTTTCGCCTACAAAGACTGGGAAGTCGCCTGCGATAATACCGGCACCTGCCGGGCTGCGGGCTATGGCGCGACAATGGGCGAGGTCAGCGTTCTGCTGACCCGAAGCGCCGGCCCCGGGCGGCAGGTAACCGCGCAGGTCACGTTTGCGCAGACCGAGCACGATATTCCGCCAGATGCCAGCGTAAATCTGTTTATCAACGATAGCGATCGCGGGACGCTTGAGGCTATCGACGATAACCATTTTCACTTTGACAGTACGCAAACCAGCGCGCTTATTACCGCCCTGGAGCAAAACGCGAAAATCGAACTGGCGCTCAATGGCCAGCGCAAACGCCTATCTAACGCGGGCAGCAGCGCGGTATTCCTTAAGGTCGATGAATTCCAGCAGCGGATTGGCACCGCCGATGCCCTGTTACGTAAAGGCGACAGCGATGAGAGTGCCGTCCTGCACGCCATTCCCGCGCCGGAGATCCTTAGCGCGCCGTTTATTCACAACGCCCAGCCCGTTGCGTTAACAGCTAAACAACAGCAGAAATGGCTCCCGCAATTGGAAAGCGCGCTCAACAGCCGTTGTGATGACTGGCAAAACGCCGATATTCCGGCCAGCGAACGGCAGATCACCGTCACCCCGCTGGATAAAAATCACTCGCTGCTGCAGACTCTGTGCTGGCGCGCCGCCTATAACGACGGCTACGCGATGTGGGTTGTCGATAACACACAGGCCGCCAGGCCACAGCTGATAACCACTGATGCCTCCAGCTATAACGATGGCGTAATGACCTTCTTCAACAAAGGGCGCAGCGTCGCCGACTGCGTTAATGGGGAAGAACGTGTGTGGGATGGCAAAACCTTTGTGCAAAGCCTCAAGTACAGCACCGGCATGTGTCGGGAAATCACCCCAGGCGGAACCTGGCAGCTTCCCACCTTCGTCAGCAAGGTTATTCCCCGCAAGCAACGAGAGGCCGATATACTCGCGCTGAAGACGTTGCACGACGCGCTCCTAAAAGAGCAAAAACGCAATCCGGAACTCGCATTAGAGAACATTGCGGAACAGTTTCCGCTCAGCGGACACATCAGCCACTTTACCCTCACCTATGCCGACGACGCGCCGGTCTCAACCACCAAGCCAGCGGCGGATATCAGCGACGATGAGTGGCAGGCGTTTTTACATTCCGATATCAGCGCCGATTCGGAAAACGGCAAAGTCAGCTTCACGCTTATCGACCTCGACGGCGACGGCAAACGCGACCTCATCATCGATAGCTATGTTGGCGGTACCGGCCTGTTCAGCTATACCGGCGTGCTGAAACGCGGCGATAGCGCCTTTGAATCGGTGAACGATGCCGACAGCAATGACGACGATAACTTCGATGCCGGCGTGCCCGGCGCCCTTTACTCTATTAACGATCGCGGAGCGAACCAGTGGGGCCGCTGGGTCAGAATCAACGGCCAGGTTTACGCCCTGTGGTTTAACGGCGTGTTTGGGGAAGATAACCTCTATCTGCTGCGTCCGTTTAACCAGAGCGACCTGACGCCGGCCATCACCATCCGCTACCGTTATAACCTCAATATCATCAGCGCTGCGGAAAACGGGCAGTCACCCACCCCAGCCTTAAACGATAAAGATAAAGCGGGCTTATTGAAGTCATTGGACGTCATGCAAGGTAGCCTGCTAAAGGATAAACCTGCTGACGATAACGATGAGCCGATTTGTCCTGTTCCCCCCGGTACCGCTAAAGATGATGCGGACAACTACTATGGCGGCGTTGCGGGGCACTACACCGTTGAAACGGTGGCATGGATCCCGGTGTGGCTCAACGATAAATGCTTTATCGGCACGATCTTCAGCCATCATGGCGCCTATCGCCACGGAGTAGATGCCATCCTAACCATCAGTTCGCCACGAGATGATGAAGAGATCGTTGGCGATTACGACATCTCCGGAAAACGCCATGCCATCGCCATCACCAGCGGCTGGAAAGTTCGCGAAGGCGATCACGGGGTGATGTGATTTTAAGCAAAACGCGCCTTTTGGCGCAGAATTGCCGCAAAGATAAGCAATCAAACAATAAATAGAGAAATTTCATTGACGCAGTGGGCGGATTACGGTTTAATGCGCCCCGTTGCCCGGATAGCTCAGTCGGTAGAGCAGGGGATTGAAAATCCCCGTGTCCTTGGTTCGATTCCGAGTCCGGGCACCACTTATTCAGAGAACCCAGCCTATGGCTGGGTTTTTGCTTTTCTACGGCCGGACTCTTCATCGAACTGCGTTCGATTATTCGCCGCAATGCGGCTCACCCCTTCGGGGCCAGCGCGACAAGCGCGCTGTTCAACGCCTGCGGCGTTAGTCCGAGTCCGGGCACCACTATTTAAAGAACCCGCCCAAAAGGCGGGTTTTTGCTTTTCTGCGACCGGACTCTTCATCGAACTGCGTTCGATTATTCGCCGCAATGCGGCTCACCCCTTCGGGGCCAGCGCGACAAGCGCGCTGTTCAACGCCTGCGGCGTTAGTCCGAGTCCGGGCACCACTATTTAAAGAACCCGCCCAAAAGGCGGGTTTTTGCTTTTCTGCGACCGGACTCTTCATCGAACTGCGTTCGATTATTCGCCGCAATGCGGCTCACCCCTTCGGGGCCAGCGCGACAAGCGCGCTGTTCAACGCCTGCGGCGTTAGTCCGAGTCCGGGCACCACTATTTAAAGAACCCGCCCAAAAGGCGGGTTTTTGCTTTTCTGCGGCCGGACTCTCCATCGAACTGCGTTCGATTATTCGCCGCAACGCGGCTCACCCCTTCGGGGCCAGCGCGACAAGCGCGCTGTTCAACGCCTGCGGCGTTAGTCCGAGTCCGGGCACCACTATTTAAAGAACCCGCCCAAAAGGCGGGTTTTTGCTTTTCTGCGGCCGGACTCTCCATCGAACTGCGTTCGATTATTCGCCGCAACGCGGCTCACCCCTTCGGGGCCAGCGCGACAAGCGCGCTGTTCAACGCCTACGGCGTTAGTCCGAGTCCGGGCACCACTTATTCAGAGAACCCAGCCTATGGCTGGGTTTTTGCTTTTCTACGGCCTACCGAGAACCGTATGCCTGATAAGCACAGCGCCATTAGGCATTCAATGCCCATCGTTTTTACCTTTAACTTCAGCCATCGGTTATTCATCACTAACGCAGGCCTTCAGTTCGGATGTGACATACTGCATTGAGTCACATAAAAACGTTAAGATGAATCTTCGTTTCAGCCGCCCCTCTTTATAAGCCACTTACGCAAAATAATAGTGCCAATTTATCTTCAACCCACTCTAATCAGAACGTATCTGAGAAAAATAAGAGCAATAGCAGCTTATCCGGTAATAAAAATTCATGCTAATGACTGTTATGATAGTGTCGAATATTTAATCACAACAGGAAGTCTGTGATATGCAAGAGAATAACGGAATAAGAATGGCTCTTTCTCCCGTACAACTAGCCGCCGTTCTGGCCGATAAATCCGTCAGTGAGGGGGAAACACTTAGTAATCGCCTCTGGGGTGGTCTAGGATTGGCCAACGGTCTGGTTGAAATGTTTGGTGCCGGAGTCATGTGCATAGCCCCCGAACCAACAATGATCACTAAAATCGGGTGTGTCATCGTGGGAACCCACAGCCTGGATACGATACAGGCTTCCTTTCGTCAGGTATGGACCGGTAGGCAGGTCAGTACCGATACATACAATTCTGTAGTATCTCTGGCCGAAAGTCTGGGTTCCGATCACCAAACTGCCGTGAACGTTGGAATGACTCTGGATCTTGCGATTCCTATGGGATTTGCGCTGACAATGGGTGCTATCCGCGTTGCTTCTATACGTGGAGGACGGATAAAACTGGCTGAACATGAATTTTTGAGGAGTCGCTCATCAGGTGGCCATACTCTCCAAAATCATGTTGGCAAAACGCCAGAAGGGCTGAGAATGAGACTGGATACTACTCCCCGATTAAAGTCTGTCAGTAGTTTCAAAAGTACCAGTGAAGCTGAGCGCTTAGTATCTGCCGTTATTCAGGACAATAAGACTCAGATAGAGATGTGGGTAAGACATCTACCACCAGGGATGAATGCAAAAATGCAGTTGGATCGCATGTTTGCAAACCAAACAGGAATATTATTATTCAAAGGTGCGAAAGAAGTAACTACTTGCTACAAAGTCCGGGTAGTCATCGAGTTTACGCACTGGCATGGAAAACCCTATTTTGTATTGACAGCCTTTCCTCTACCCTGAACACGGTTTGTACATGACAAAAATGAACCTGAATGAACTTAACGGCTTTATCACGGTTTACTTCGGGCAAGATTATGATCTTATCGATGATAGTGATGAGATCGAGCCCAAAATTGACGCATTTATCGCCGATAGTCATCTCGCCATAAAGTATGGCCTTATCGCAGACATTGACCTTCTGCTGAAGGAAGCAGATAACCCGGAAGAGGAATTCAGGATGCGCTATGGTTCAGACTTTGATCCTCACCTGTGGGGAACAGATGCCCTTAGCTTCCTGAAACGGGTAAGAGATAGAATTAGTCATTCCCTGAATGAGGCGGAGCCGACAGGCCGTCAGTAACCCGCGGCTTCCTTACCACACTATCGGTTTGATCTGATTCAGCGAGATGTCGCCGAAAACGCTAGCGCCGCGTCGCTTTCTTTTTAGCGGGAAGGCGGAACACTTCGCCATTCGGCTTGGCAATCCCCATACGGTACTGTGTCTCTCTGGCAGCCTTATGGATATCAGCAAACTCCTCTTTACGCGCCGGCGGCAGCTTCGCTTTTTTCAGGCATTTATTGCGGTGCATCCTTATCCATTCGCGATCGTTGTCATCGACGCACGTCTGCATCACATCCACCCAGCGCGAAGCAGCCCGGCGATACAATCCGCGAGCTTCCAGAGATTCGGCGATACTGTCCTTGATCATTCGATAATTTCTCTCACATATGCTAGCTAATTTGCGTATATAAATATAACCACGCCATTCGAAGAAATAATGAAAGAAAACCCCGGTAATTTGATCCACGATAAATCTATGCCAACTCAATATTGAGAGCATTTATAATATTAATTGCTGTGTGCATTAAAACTGCCGAAGCAGTAAGTACTTCCAAAGAGCATTTTTATCATATACCGCGGGTTATCATCTGAGTCATTCCTGAACTACGGTTATACCTATCAATGATTGATTAAATTAAAATAATACCGTTGTTTAGTGGCTTGTATGTAGATAGCTTACTCTGCATTCATTTCCCTTTTTATCGCTTCGGCGCGGGACACTCGAGCAGTCTATTTTTAAAAATAAACAGACAGGCTTCATTAAAGTTAGCCAACCCCAGACGTTCATAAAGCTCAATGCGCTTGCGATACAGGCTTTTCACCGAAGTATTAAGTACCCCAGCTATTTGCTCCATGGTCATCCCCGCTCTGAGTAAAGTCAACGTCATATGTTCCTGCGGTTTCAGGCTGAAATTCTTGAGCCATTCTCGGGTCAATCGCTTACTCTTCACGTCAAGAAACAGGCTAAATAAATTAGCCATATCCGTCGGCGTCAAAGACATGTTGAGAAACCACTTTAAGCTCAGCAAATGCTCTTCCCGATGGCGCATATCAAGCATAATACAGCAGATACGTTTACCCGCTTCCGCTGCACCAGGAATAAGATAATCGTAAAAACAAAGCGGCGCCCGACTATCCACCAGCACCGAAAACTCCTCGGCATCACTCTCAAAAAGCTTACGCTCTATCGAATGTAACTGGATGATATCTGGAAAGAAAATCCTCACCCCTTCAAAGAGATAGTGATCCTGAGTTACTAAAAACATTGTCGTTGCCACAAATCATCCCTTTAACAATAAAGCAACAAAACCCCTCCAGGGAGAATATGCACAGCGCCTGGTAGCGTGCTGACTATGGCGAGCCAAATAAAGCATGTGATTGTCTTTTAGTAATCCCCCAATCTCTCCATCTATAGTGAACGCTCCACTCCACTATCCTTACGTCATTTCTTAATTATCTGTGCTCAGGCTAATTATAAATAAAAAACTCGCACAAAAAAGAAGCTTTTCTACTATTGAGAATTTTTGTCAAAAATCGTCTTAAATATCTACAGCAACCGCCTGACATTATGCATGAAAAAGCCAACCAAAAACATTAAAACAGAATTTCGGACACCATTTAACTTTTTTCAATTCAGTAAGTTATGCGTAACATAAGACAATTAATTAATTCATTAAAGGTCAATTTCCAGATTTATCTTAAAACTACAGGCCTATTATTTGGCATATTTTCAGGCAAACATATCAGGTGTACATTAATCGCCACCCCGTTATCGCGAGGAGATATTTTATTACCTTAAATAAGTAATCGCAGTCGCGTACCGTCAGGTAAAAACTCATTACCCCATCCTTTTGCATTCAGCTAAAAGGCCGACGTGTTGTGCAATGGATTCTTGATGGACATATGGTAAATAGTTATGGGAAGATCAACTCGTTTCAATAAGTTATTCTTTTATCGCCGCACGACATTCTCGCTTTCAATTAGTTTATTGTTGTTAACCCCTATTCTGGCTCAGGGGGCTGAGTCGATATATGATCGGCATGTGCTACAGGCGCGTGAAGGTAATTACTCCCCTTTTCTCGATTATCTTCAGCAATATCAACAACAACATGCTTTGACGCCTGAGCAAGTCGCCGACTGGCTTCAAATTGCCTCCTGGGCTGGACGTGATGAGGAAGTAATCCAGGTCTGGCAGCGTTATCAGGTTTATATGGCGCTACCGGCACGCGGTACGGCGGCAGCGGCACAGGCTTTCCGTAATCAAAAACGGTGGTCTTCAGCGCTGGCGCTCTGGGATCAGGCAATTGGCCAGCAGCCGATGAACGACGATTATCTTATTGGTCGGATTAAAACGCTGGCCGATGCGCGCCATGACGGGCAGGCGCTAAGTGAAGCCCGCCGCTTGGTCGCCACCACGCCCAGCGCCGCTCACCTGCAGACACTCTCCTACGTCTATTTACGTCAGGGAAAAAGCTGGGACCAGCTGCTCACCGATATGCGCGCGCAGGAACTCGCGCCGCAAAACAGAGAAACGCTCAATAGCCTGATTGATAGCCTGAGCAGCAATCGCATCAATTCGCCTGCGCTGCAATGGTCAGCGAAAACCACCTTAACGCCCGCGCAGCAGCGAAAGCTGGAAATGGACGCGGCGGCGGAGTGGGTACGGCTGGCGCACACCCCGGCCCGCGGTGAACAGGAGCGCTTTCGCCTCGCGCAAACGGCGCTCAACCGCTACGACGCGCTGTTCGCCCGTTGGCGTCAGGATCCGCAGGCTGCAGAGGATCTTGCCCGCGCGCGTATTGACCGCCTCGGCGCGCTATACACCCGCGGCTATTACGCCAAGGTCATTAAGGAATATCAGTCGCTGACCGCCGCTCAACAGCCCGTCCCTGACTGGGCCATCGGCTGGGTTATCTCCTCTTATCTTGCACAACAAAACGTCGAGGCCGCGCTGGCGATCGCCCGCCAACATCCACTTTACCGGCCTGACCCGCAAGATGATCAGCATGAATTATTTTATGCGCTGCTGGATAGCGGCCAGTATCAGGCCGCCCGCGAGTATCTCGCTAAAGTGACGAATGGCGTTCCCTACACCCGCCGCCTTTACGGCTCGCCGACGCCGCAGCCAAACGACCCGTGGCTGAACGCTCAATCGCTGAAGGTACAGTATCTACTGAGTACTAACGCGCTGCCGGAAGCCGAACGGCTCTCCGACCGACTGGCCACCACCGCGCCCGGTAATCAGGGGCTGCGCATTGACTACGCGGCGATACTACAGGCGCGCGGTTTACCCCGCGCCGCCGAACGGGAACTGAAAGCGGCGGAAGCGTTGGAGCCTTCGAACATCCCCCTCGAACGTCAGCAGGCCTACGTGGCGATGGATCTTCAGGAGTGGCGGCAGATGGAGCTATTAACCGATGACCTGCTGGCGCGCAGCCCCGAAGACCTGAGCACGCAAAAATTAGCTCGCGCTCGCGAGGTGCACCATATGTCGGAATTGCGCCTTAACAGCACGCAAGGGATCCACTCGGATAACCCGGTCAGCGGTAGCCACGACTTTAGCTGGGATGCGGCGATTTACGGCCCGCCAATCGCGGATAACTGGCGACTTTTCGCCGGTTATCGCTTCGCCAAAGGGAATTTTGATGAAGGAAAAGGCTCCAGCCGCCAGCTATTTGGCGGCATCGAATGGCGCCCGCGCGATGCCTGGGCTGAACTGGAAATCTCCAACAACAATTTCGCCGGCGACAACAAACCCGGCGCCCGACTTTCCGCCTGGCAAAGCTTCAACGACAGCTGGCAAATTGGCGGCGAGGTCGAACGTCTGTCGCGGCAGACGCCGCTGCGCGCGCTGCGTAACGGTATCAGCGCCAACCGCGGCGAGGGCTGGGTTCGCTGGTATCAAAACGAACGACGCGAATATCGCTTCAGCGCCGCCGCCACCCGCTTCTCCGACCACAACCGTCGTCAGGAATATACATTCTCCGGCAAAGAGCGGCTCTGGCAATCGCCAACCATCACGCTCGATCTGGAACCTGGGCTCTCCGCCAGCGTCAACAGCCGGGCGGATACCCTGTACTACAACCCGAAACGCGACTTCGCCGCCACCTCGGCGCTGGTCGCCGATCACGTCATGTATCAGCACTACGATACCGTCTGGAGCCAGCAGCTTGCGGCAGGCGGCGGCGCCTACTGGCAAAAAGCGTATTCGACCGGCGCTATCGCCATGCTCGGCTACGGCCAGCGTATTCGCTGGAACAACGTGATCGACACCGGCGTGATGCTGAACTGGGACAAGCGTCCCTACGACGGCAAACGCGAAAGCAATCTCTCCATTGCCCTTGATGCGAATTTACGGTTTTAAGGATAAACATGGTCAACAAAAGTATCCGCATCAGCCTGATGGTTATCGGCTGGCTCCTGATGACCTGCGCGCTTCGCGCAGAAACGATTCCTTTTCTGCCGCCGGACGCGCGGCCGCAGCCGGAGGCGAATAAGCCCTGGCCACAGAATAAGTTTCTGGTATTGGCCTATCACGATGTAGAAGACGATGCCGCCGATCAGCGTTATCTGGCGGTGCGTACCAGCGCGCTCAACGATCAAATCGGCTGGCTGCTGCACAATGGTTATAAGGCCGTCAGCGTGCAAAATATTCTCGACGCCAACGCGGGGTTAATCACCCTGCCGCCAAAGGCATTTCTGCTGAGTTTCGATGATGGCTACAGCAGTTTTTACACCCGGGTCTGGCCGCTGTTAAAAGCCTGGAACGTCCCGGCACTATGGGCGCCGGTAGGCAGTTGGGTCGATACGCCGGAGCAGAAAAAAGTCGATTTCGGCGGTCTGATGACTCCGCGCGAGCGTTTCGCCACCTGGGAGATGGTGCGCGAGCTCGCGCAATCGCCGCTGGTTGAAATCGGCGCGCATACCTGGGCTTCGCACTACGGTATTCAGGCCAATCCGCAAGGTAGCCGCGAACCGGCGGTTGCCAACCGTTTTTATGATAAGGCCAGCGGACGCTACGAAAGCGACCAGCAGTTTCACCAGCGCATCGATACCGACGTGCGCAAAGTGAGCGACAAAATCGCCGACGTCACCGGCAAAGCGCCGCGCGCCTGGGTATGGCCCTACGGCGCCGCCAACGGCACATCGCTGGCTATCGCGAAAAGCCGCGGCTATCAACTGGCGTTTACCCTCGGCGATGGTCTGGGCGATGTGCGGGATTTGGATAACATTCCCCGTCTGCTTATCTCCGGCAATCCGTCGATCAAGGCCTTCGCCAGCCAGGTGACGCAAATCCAGGAGCGTGAGCCGGTTCGGGTGATGCACGTCGATCTCGATTATGTCTACGATAAAGACCCGGTTCAGCAGCGCAAAAATATCGATAAGCTGATCCAGCGTGTCTACGACATGAAAATCACTCACGTTTTCCTGCAGGCCTTTTCCGATCCGCTCGGCGACGGCACGGTGAAAGCGCTCTACTTCCCCAACCGCCGCCTGCCGATGCGCGCCGATCTCTTCAACTTCGTCGCCTGGCAATTACAAACGCGCGGCGGCGCCAAAGTGTATGCGTGGATGCCGGTGCTGGCGTTCGATCTGAACGGTTCGCTACCGCGCGTACAGCGCTGGGATGCGCAGAGCAACACGCTGCGCCAGGCCACTCGCCCCTATGTACGGCTATCGCCATGGAATAGCCAGGTGCGCGATCAGATCCGCGATATTTATCAAGACCTTGCCCGCTACGCGACCTTTGACGGCGTGCTGTTCCACGACGACGCGGTGCTGACGGATTATGAAGATGCCGGCGCCGGGGCGATGGCCGCCTGGCACGCGGCGGGCCATTGGGAGGATATCGCGCAGATCCGCCAAAATCCCGCCACGCTGCATGCCTGGACGCGGTTTAAAAGCCAGGCGCTTATCGACTTCACCCGCACGCTCAGCCAGAGCGTAAAAGAGATCCGCGGCCCGCAGGTGAAAACCGCGCGCAATATCTTTGCCCTGCCGATCCTGCAGCCGGAAAGCGAGGCCTGGTTCGCGCAGAATCTCGATGATTTTCTGACGGCCTACGACTGGACGGTGCCGATGGCGATGCCGCTGATGGAATCGGTTCCGGTTGCGGAAAGCGATGCGTGGCTGGCGCGTCTGGTGCGCGCCGTCAGCGCCAGACCGGGCGCGTTGAAGAAAACCATTTTTGAGCTGCAGGCTAAAGACTGGACTCTCCCGCAGCAGAACGCCATCCCTGACCAACAGCTGGTTGACTGGATGCGGACGTTACAGCTCAACGGCGTCAACAATTACGGCTACTACCCCGACGATTTTCTTAATAATCAGCCTGATATCTCAAAAATCAGGCCCCTGTTTTCATCGTACTGGTATCCCAACAATGACTGATCGCATTATCGCATTTTCGATTTTATGCCTGGTTTTCGGGCTACCGCTGGGCGTGGCCGCCGTTTTCACCGGCGAGTTGATACTGGATTTCGTCTTCTTCTGGCCGCTGTTTATGTCGGTGCTGTGGATAACCGGCGGGCTCTACTTCTGGTTTCAACTGGAGCGCCACTGGCCATGGGGTAAAGAGACGCCGCCGCCGGAGCTTGCGGGCGATCCGCTGATCTCCATTTTGATTCCCTGCTTTAACGAGGAGAAAAATGCCCGCGAGACCATCGAAGCCGCGCTGGCGCAGCGCTATCGCAACATTGAGGTGATCGCCATCAACGACGGTTCCTCCGACGATACCGCCAGGGTGCTTAATCAACTGGCGGAAGAGTACGCTCTGCTGCGGGTGATTCACCTGGCTGAAAATCAGGGGAAAGCGGTAGCGCTGAAAGCCGGCGCTGCCGCCGCGCGCGGGGACTTACTGGTGTGTATCGACGGCGATGCCCTGCTCGACCGCGATACCGCCGCCTACCTCGTGGCGCCGCTGATCCAATACCCCCACGTCGGCGCGGTGACCGGTAATCCGCGTATTCGTACCCGCTCGACGCTGATTGGCCGCATTCAGGTCGGCGAGTTCTCTTCGATAATCGGGCTGATCAAGCGCACCCAGCGTATTTATGGCCGGGTGTTTACCGTCTCCGGGGTGATTGCCGCTTTTCGTCGCCAGGCGCTGGCGGACGTCGGCTACTGGAGCCCGGATATGATCACCGAAGATATCGATATCAGCTGGAAGCTGCAGCTACGTCATTGGGCGATTTTCTTCGAGCCGCGGGCGCTGTGCTGGATCCTGATGCCGGAAACGCTGAAGGGACTGTGGAAACAGCGTTTACGCTGGGCGCAGGGCGGCGCCGAGGTTTTCCTGGTCAATCTGCGCCGCCTGTTTCGCTGGGAACACCACCGAATGTGGCCGCTGTTCCTCGAATATGCGCTCTCCACGCTGTGGGCCTTCGCCTATGCGGTCACCATTTTTCTGTTCATCGCCAGCCATTTTGCCCCGCTGCCGGAGAACCTGACCGTCCGCAGCCTTTTTCCGCCGGAATTTACCGGGCTACTGCTGGGGGTGATGTGTCTGCTGCAGTTTATCGCCAGCCTGTACATCGAAAGGCGCTATGAACGCGGCGTCGCCGGCTCGCTGTTCTGGGTGATCTGGTTTCCGATGGTGTACTGGATGATCGGCCTGTTAACCACCATCGTCGCCTTCCCCAAAGTCATGTTGAAACGTAAACGCGCCAGGGCTCGCTGGGTCAGCCCTGATAGAGGTAAAGGAAGAATGTCATGAACGAACAAACTCTGATATTAACCGAGCATCGCATGTTGCCGCGGATCTTTGACGGCGTGTTAACCGCCATCGCGTGGGCCGGCTTCGCCTTTTTTCTGTATGCCAACCTGCTGATGCAGTTTACCGAGCGCGGTAACGACAGCTGGGACGCAATTATGGCGTCGTTTAATACCGTGCTGGTCTATTTATTGGTGGCGGCAATTAACGGCTGGCTGCTGATTTTGTGGTATCAGTACAATCTGCGCCGTTATAACGCCCGGCGGCACGGCAGCATGGCCTCGCTGCGCCATGAAGAGCTGGCGGAGAGCTTTAATATCGCGCCGCAGATCATTTCCGAGATGAGCCAATATAACCTGCTGACGGTATACCACGACCAGATTGGCAGAATTATTGATTTGAAAATCAATCAGAACGAGGAGGTCGAACGGTAACGGCCCCCCCAAAAAAGGCCGCATCACGCGCGGCCTTTCCTCTTTCAGCCCGGTGAGATTACTGACCGCCGGCTTTCTTAATCGCCGCATCCAGCGAGGCTTTGTCGGCCAGTCCCGGGAAGACGGTAATGGTCGCTTCGGTCGCGCCGGTAGTCGGCATGACAATCACGCCAGGCGTACCGCTTAAGCCAATCTCCTGCGCCAGCTGGTTAATGTTTTCCAGCGCCGGTTCGACATCCGCCGCTTTTTTGGCGTCAAAGTTCACCTTTTTCGCCTGCTGCTGAATATCCGCCGCCGTCAGTTTGCCTTCGTTATGCCCGGTAGCGTAAACGCCGTTGTGGTAAGTCAGATAGGCCTCAGCCCCTTTCTGCTGATAAATCTGCAGGCCGGTTTTCGCCGCGTCCAGCGAGGTTGCCCAGCGGCTGCCGAAAATCGGCCACTCTTTAAAGGCAAAACGGGTTTGCGGATGATCTTTAATCACCTGCTCCATAACCGGCGCGAGGCGGCTACAGTAGATGCATTGATAATCGAAGAACTCGATAACGGTGACTTTACCGTTAGCCGGGCCGTAGGTTGGCGTGGCCTTATCCTGCGTCAGCTTGTCGGCATTCTTGATTACCGCCTGAGTAGCGGCGCTGGCCTGCTGCTCCGCCTGAATTTGCTGCAGCTTTTGGCTGGCCTGCAATAGCACTTCCGGATGGGCGACCAGATAGTCAGCGGCGATTTTGCCGATGCGCGCTTCCTGCTCCGCGGTGAAAGTCGCGGCCGGCGCGTCAGCGGCGCTGGCCAGCGCCGGCAGCAGGGAAGCGCCCGTCAGGGCGAGAATAAGTAAATTCTTGATGCCAGACATATTGAAAAGTCCTTACGAAAAAGTAGACGGCAGGTGAGCTTAATCGGACAAAATATCATCCTTTGGCGGCGAATCATTGTCAGTCTATGCATTGATTCGTAACTTTATTTGTCAGACGCCACTATTCTCCCTACGGCTTGAAGGGTGGTCAGGGGCGAAGAACGGGAGTACCCTGCGCCCATCTTTTTTTGATCGACATTATTTGCAATACGAGCCAGGCATGAACGAAATATTGAGTCAGTGGGACTTCGCCGTTATTTTGCTACAAATCATCGCCATCGATTTGTTATTAGGCGGCGATAACGCGGTGGTCATCGCCATGGCCTGCCGCAAGCTGCCGGCGCATCTGCGCACCAAAGCCATTGTTATCGGTACTCTCGGCGCGATTATCGCACGGGTCGTGCTGCTGGCGGTGGCGATTTATTTGTTGTCGTTGCCGTGGCTAAAAATCGTCGGCGCGTTACTGCTACTGTGGATTGGCGTTAAGCTGGTCGCCAACGAAGAAGAAGAGAGCGATATCAGCAGCTCAAGCAGCCTGTGGCGCACCGCCGTCACCATCACCGTCGCCGATGTCATCATGTCGCTGGATAACGTACTGGCCGTGGCCGCCGCCGGTAAAGGCCATCTGTTACTGGTGGCGCTGGGGGTATTAATCAGCATTCCGATTATTGTCGCCGGTAGTAAGCTGGTGTTGGCAATCCTGACTCGCTTTCCCTCGGTCGTATTACTGGGCGGCGCGCTGATTGGCTGGATTGCCGGTTCAATGATGATAACCGATCCGACCCTGGTTCAGCTGTTCCCCAATTCCCCGAATTATCTACATTTTGTTGCCGGGGCCATTGGCGCGGCGTTGGTGCTGCTGGAAGGATGGCGCCGCAACTACCGCTCCGGCACCCCGGAATAATCACTGGACGCCGTCACCCCCGACGGCGTCAAGTTTTCGCCACTTTTCTCCGCCACCCTTTCTCATTTGCCCTACTCTTAATAGAGCCGCCTGATCCAGGGATTCTGTGACCAGATTTTTGAGCATAAATGAGATAACACCATGGAATTAAAGGATTATTATACCATTCTAGGGGTTAAGCCAACGGACGATCTGAAAACCATCAAGACCGCCTATCGCCGTTTGGCGCGTAAATATCACCCCGACGTCAGCAAAGAACCCGATGCCGAAGCAAAATTCAAAGATCTCGCCGAAGCATGGGAAGTCCTCAAAGACGATCAGCGTCGCGCCGAATATGACCAACTTTGGCAGCACCGCAACGATCCGCAGTTCAACCGCCAGCAGCACGCCCACGAACAAAGCTACAGCCAGCAGGACTTCGACGATATCTTCTCCTCGATGTTCGGCCAGCAGGCGCATCACGCCCGCCGCCAGCGCGCCGAGCGCGGCCACGATGTCGAAATCGAAGTGGCGGTGTTCCTCGAAGAAACCCTCGCCGAACAGACCCGTACCATCAGCTACAAGCTGCCGGTCTATAACGTCTTCGGCATGGTTGAGAGTGAAACCCCGAAAACGCTGAATGTGAAAATTCCGGCCGGGGTCAGCGATGGCCAGCGTATTCGCCTGAAAGGCCAGGGGACACCGGGCGAAAACGGCGGCCCAAATGGCGATCTGTGGCTGGTGATTCACATCGCGCCGCATCCGCTGTTCGACATCAACGGTCATAACCTGGAGATCGTACTGCCGCTGGCGCCGTGGGAAGCCGCGCTGGGGACGAAAGTCACCGTACCGACGCTAAAAGAGAGCATTCTGCTGACAATACCGGCGGGTAGTCAGGCGGGGCAACGGCTACGCATCAAGGGCAAAGGGTTGGTGAGCAAAACCCACACCGGCGATTTGTTCGCCGTCATCAAAATTGTCATGCCGCCAAAACCAGATGAAAAAGCGCGTGAGCTCTGGCAGCAGCTCGCCGAAAGCGAAGCCAGCTTCGATCCGCGTAAGACATGGGGGAAAGCCTGATGGCTAAAGTAACAGTGACGTTTACCATCACCGAGTTGTGCCTGCGCACCGGGGTGTCGGAAGAGGAACTGACGGAGATCGTCGGCTTAGGGATGATTGAGCCACACCAGCCGCAGGCTGAAACCTGGCTGTTTGACGACAGCGCGGTGACGATTGTGCATCGCGCGGTGCGCCTGCGTAACGAGCTGGAGCTGGACTGGCCGGGGATTGCGGTGGCGCTGACGCTGCTGGATGAAAATGCGCGCCTAACCCGCGAGAATCGCCTGCTGCAGCAGCGACTGGCCCGCTTTTTGACCCACAGCTAAGCGGAGTTCCCGGGTCGCGGCGTTCCGCCTTACCCGGGCTACCTATGGCACTGGGCCCACCATTGCACTGGATCTTTAGGCCCGCGCAAGCGCAGCGCCGCCGGGCAATATCCGCGGATAAGGAACCGCTTTGCGCCGGATGGCGGCTACGCCTTATCCGGCCTACGGTCTGTGCGGCCTGCCTTTAATTTATTCACCATGCTGGCTGCAACTGCCGGTGCTGGTGGCCTCAAAATCGCTGAGACGTTCCCGGCAGGCCGGGGCAGCCCGCATGGATGCGGGCTGAGGGCCGTGACTTGCAGGGACGCAGCCTCGGCCCGACCCGAAGCCTGCCGGGATAAGTCGAAGGAACCACGAAGTGGCGATTTTGGCGGCCAAAGCCCGGGAGTACAGAGGGCGGCGGCGACTGGCCGCCCTCTGTGCGCTCCCTGCGCCACGGAAAACATATTGCAGAAAAATTAACCGGGAGCGCAATATCCTCCGGAGCGAAACGAGATAAACGCTTTTCTCAAGCTAAAGGTTGCGAACCGATAACAGTATCTACAAATGGCATTGGGCCCACCCATTGCACTGGAAGCGCAAACCGGCAAAGCGCTTAATCCGGCAGCGAGCCGGCGAGATTACGCGCGGAGACGCTCTCGCTCACCGGGGCTGGCGGCTCGGGCGCCTTAACCGGCGCAGCCGCTGGCGCGGATGCCGGAGCGGAAGACGCTGGCTGAATCTCAAGAAACGAGGCCAGCATTCTACGCAACGTCTCCGGCGGCGTATCTTCCGCCAGCAGCGCCGCCAGCATTGACGGCAGCCGGCTATCAACTTCACCCAACGCTAACCCCGCCAACAGCGCCGTACGCGACATATCCCCGCGATCGCCGCGATGATGGGCCTCAATTTTCGCGTCCGCAAAGCGCTCGCTGGCGCTGATATCCGGGCGCAGGTAAATCAGAACCTTTCTGCGGTCCAGAGTCATAGACGCTCCTTAACCAATAATTTTCAGACCACGCACGAGGGCGAACTGCGGCTCGTCGGCCACCACAAAGCGATCTTCGCGCAGACCCATGCGTTCGCGAATCGCATCGGCAACCAGCGGCGCGCCGCCGCCAATCACGATGGCGTGCGAATAGCCTTTAAAACTATCAATCGCCGTCAGAACGCGAGTCGTCAGGCGTTCGATGCTATTAGAGATAACCTTTTTCACCTCCGATACCGCATCCGGATCGTTGATGTTATCGGTCAAATACTCTTCGTCGTGGCGGTTGATGATTATCTGGTCAACGTTATAGCTCGAGGTATCGGTATTCGCCCGGGCCAGCGCCAGCTTAACGGCGTCGGTCACCAGCGATACGCCCAGCTTCGGGTCGCCATAAATGCGCGAAACCGAGGTCATCTGCCCGGCCACCATCGAAATATCCAGCGTGGTGCCGCCGAGGTCGACAATCAGCACCGAATGCGATGGTTTCAGCTCATCGCACAGGCTAATACCCGCCGGAATGGATTCCGGACGCACGGTGACTTTGGTGATATTGAACACCACGCCTTTATTCAGTTTAACTTCGCGCAGCAGGCTCTTTTTCTTACGCTCAATGTTATCAAGACGATATTGCGCATCTTCATCATAAAATTCGGTCAGCGGCAGGGTGACCACAATCTCGACATCCTGCGGTTCCAGACCACTGGTCAGCAGCGCATGATGGACAGCGATGGAGTTCAATGGGCTGTATTGCCAATCAATATTGTTGGTGGGTAACGCATCGGGGGTGATCAGGTCGAAAGAGTACTTTTCATCATCCACGGTGTAGTTAAATGGCTTCCCGGCGCCGAAAGTGGCAGACCAGCCGCGCTTGAAACTATTGGGGCTGATATGGGTGAAAGTTTCGCCATCTTGCTCCCACAGCATTTTGATATTGGTTGAACCATCATCGATAAAAATGCGCATCGCATTGCTCCATCACTGAGACAAATAAGAGAAAATGTAAGACCCAAAAAGAGTAGCAAGAGTTAAAAAGCAGCGCAAGAGCACGAAAAAGAGACAATTCTGAGTTTTATTTGAGAAACAATAGAGATTTCAATTAACCCATTGAGCTCAAAGAGAGAACTATAAGAGACAAATCAGAGAAGTTAAAATTTTCATTTCTGTCTGTTTTAAACGCTTTTTTTGTGCAAAAAGAGAGCATCCCTCCCCTCTTTCGCCAGCGGTTTTCGCACGCTTTTTACACCTGATTGGGTACCACAATCGGCCGTTCCGGCTCGACGACATTTTCCGATACCCGACGATATTTATCCAGCAGGTGAATCTGAATACGTCGCAACATATCGCCATTCAGCTTGTAATAACGGAAATAAAGAAACAGCGTCAGTGCAAAAAAGAGCGTCGGCAGCGCAATCATAATCGCCTGCATCCCCAGCAGCGTGTGAGGCGATTGCGCCGTATTCGGCACGTAGCCAATGATACCCAGCACGATGGCGATAAACCAGGCCGCAAACGCCGAACCGGCTTTGACCACCAGCGTCTGCACCGAGTAGGCGATGCTTTCGCAGCGGATATTCATCGTATATTCGCCGTAATCAACGGTATCGGCCACCATAATGACCTGTAGCACCCAGAACAGCGCGGTGCCGATATTCAACAGCACCCCGGCAAGCGAAATCAGCACGATGTTGTAAACGCCGCTCAGCGCCATCAGCAACAGCACGCCGCAGCCCAGCACCGGCATGATAGATGCTCCCGCCCACAGAATGCGCCGCGACAGCCCTTTCACCAGCCGTGGGAACAGGATCAGCGTCAGCAAATTCGCCGCCCCCGCGTAGGACATGTAATACGGGAACATCTCCGCGCTGCCGATAACGTAGGTAAAGTAATAAATCGCGAAGCCGGCGATAATATTCGCCGCCGTGTTATAGGCCAGCGCCATGCCCAACAGGCAGGCCAGCTGATCGTTTTTATAGATGAGCGCCACCATCTGGCGCAGTGAAAGATGGCTGGAATCCTCGCTCACGCCGCTATCCGACGAGTAAACCTCATGGACGTTGCGTAAGGTAACGAGGGTGGAGACCACGAAGAAGGCAATCAGCACCAGGGTAAACATCTGGAAACCGAAGCCGCGATCGGCGCCGCCGACGGCGCTGACAAACGGCAGCGTGACGCCGGCGGTCACAAACCCGGCAAGGCTGGCGAAAAAGCGCGGGTAAGGCACCAGTTGTTCACGTTCGCGTTTATCAAGGGTAATGGTCGGCACCAGCGACCAGAACGGCACATCCATGATGGTATAGGTGAAGCCCCACAGCAGGTAGGTCAGCCACACCCACGCCAGTAGCGCTCCGCCGCTGAAGTGATGGGCGCTGAACAGCATATACAGCACCACCGAGTTGGTGATAGTCCCGATCAGGATCCACGGCTTGAACTTCCCCCATCGCGATCGCGTGCAGTTGACGATCCATCCCATGATCGGATCGGCTATCGCATCGAGGATCCTCGCCACCAGGAACAAGGTGCCAACCACCCCAACCGATAAGCCAACAATATCGGTGTAGTAATACATCAGATACATGTAAACGATACCGATAGCGAAATCTTTACCAAAGGCACCAAATCCGTAGCTGAGCTTTGTTGTCATTGAAATACTCATAGGGTACAGGTCGCTGTCGCCAGCGCCTCCTTTAGCGTTTGATAGAGCATGGCAGGCGCCGCCGGGCCAGATCCCCCGGCGGCATGAGAAAATTAACGGTGCAGCCAAGCCGGCAGCCAGTCGCCGTGGCTGGCGATCAGATCGTCCACCAGCGCGTAGATCTCTTCGATCCCCAGCACCGCGGCGGTGTGCGGATCCATCATCGTGGCGTAATAAACGTAATCGCGATTTTCCGTCAGGATGGCCTCCGTTAGCAGCGTCTGCACGTTGATGTTGGTCTGCATCAGCGCCGCCAGATGCGCCGGTAGCACGCCGATTTTCGTCGGCTGGATACCGTTAGCGTCCACCAGACAAGGGACTTCGACGCAACAGCCCTGCGGCAGATTGTCGATGAGATCATCGTTGCGTACGTTGCCATACACGACGCTCGGCTCGCCGGTCCAGATAGCGTTCATGATGGTGCTGGCATACTCGCGTGAAGGTTTAACCTCGATCCGCTCGCCGCTCTTATAGCTCTCCAGCTCTTTATGCCAGTTGGCCAGCTGCTCGACGCAGCGTTTAGGGTACTCATCCAGCGGCACTTTATAACGGGCGATAAGATCGTCGCGCCCCGGCTTGATAAACCATGGCGTGTATTCGGCGAAATGCTCCGACGATTCGGTGACAAAGTAGCCCAGCTTTTTGAACATCTCATAGCGGACGATGTTTTCGCAGCGCGGATTGCCATGCAGGTTCGGCTTCGGCGCCAGTCCTTCGGCGTAGGCCTGCAGCAGGTCGGGATAGATACTGACGTAACTGCCGTCCGCGAGCTTTTTCTCCAGCGACAGATAGAACGCCATATGGTTAATGCCCGCGCAGCGGTAACGTAAATCCGCCGGGTCGAGGTTAAGGTCGCGCGCCAGCTCTTCCGCTGTGCCTTGCACCGAATGGCACAGACCCACCTGCTTGATATGCGGGTAGCGGGCGTACATCGCCCAGGTGTTCATCGCCATCGGATTAACGTAGTTAAGCATGGTGGCGTCCGGGCAGACCTCGCTCATATCGTCGCAGATAGCCCACAGGTGCGGGATGGTGCGCAGCGCGCGCATAATGCCTCCCGGCCCCAGCGTATCGGCAATGGTCTGCTCAAGCCCGTGGCGTTTACACACTGCAAAATCGGTGACGGTACAGGGCTCATAGCCGCCAATCTGGAAGGCGACGACGACAAAATCGGCGTCCCGCAAGGCGGTTTTACGATCGCGATGGCAGCTAATTTCGCCATTCGCGCCGACGGAATCCATCAGTTTGCGCACCACGATATGCGACTCTTCCAGTCGGGTTTCATCGATATCCATCAGCGCGATATGCGCCGATTTCAGCGCCGGGCGCTGGAAAACATCACCGAGAATATTTTTAACAAACACCGTCGAACCGGCGCCGATAAAGGTAATTTTGGGGGCAGACATCGCGCTCTCTCCATCAGGTCATTGAACACTTTCAGAGTGGCATGCCGCTCGCCGCTGCGCTGCCCCGTTCCCGCCGGAGCATTCCCGGAAACTCAGATCGGCCATTAAGCGCCACAAAATCTGAGTTTTTGGGAATAGATCGGCCTAAAAGGAGAGAAAACGGGCCGATGATTCCGCTAAGCTGTAATCAGTTCAGGCTAAAAACGCAGCCACTCTGACGATCCAGGAATCCGCCCATGATGGAACACCGCTTCACTTCCCTGCCCCCCGACCCGCACATGTGCAGCAGCGATGAAAAGCAGAGCCGCAGCCCGCTGGCGCTCTATTCCGAGTATCAGCGCATGGATATCGAACTGCGCCCGCCGCACGCCATGGCCACCAGCCACTGGCACGGCCAGGTAGAGGTCAACGTGCCGTTCGACGGCGACGTGGAGTATTTGATTAACAATGAAGTGGTGCGCATTGAGAAAGGCTATATCACCCTGTTTTGGGCCTGTACGCCGCATCAACTGACCCGCCCGGGCGACTGCCAGCAGATGGCGATATTCAACCTGCCGATGCATCTGTTTCTGTCGTGGCCGCTGGATCGCGAACTGATAAATCACGTCACCCACGGGATGGTGATTAAATCTCTCGCCGCCCAGCAGTTAAGCGCTTTTGAAGTACGGCGTTGGCAGCAGGAGTTGAATCACGAGAATGAACAGATTCGCCAGTTGGCGATCGATGAAATCGCCCTGATGCTCAAGCGGCTGAGCCTCGCCGGCTGGCAGCCTATTCTGGTCAATAAGACCTCGCGCACCCACAAGAACAGCGTCTCGCGCCACGCGCAATTTTACGTTAGCCAGATGCTGGAATTTATCGCCGCCCATTATGACCAGGCGCTGACCGTCGATGCCGTCGCCGAGCACGTTAAACTTAACCCAAACTACGCGATGGGCGTTTTTCAGCGGGTGATGCAGCAGACCATGAAGCAGTACATCACCGCCATGCGCATCAATCACGTGCGCGCGCTGCTGAGCGACACCGATAAGACCATCCTTGATATCGCCCTCACCGCCGGGTTCCGGTCCAGCAGCCGCTTCTACAGCACCTTTACCCGCTACGTCGGCATGCCGCCGCAGCAGTACCGTAAATTGAGCCAACAGCGCCGCCACAGCCTCGCGTCGCCGCAGCCATAAAAAATGCCGCCGGGGTCTCCCCTGGCGGCATCGTGAACAGTGAAAAACGGTTAGTCGTTGATACGCGGATGCTGCTGTACCAGACGGGCGCGTTTTTCCTGCAGGTCGGCGATTTCCTGATCGATATCTTCGATTTTATGCTCGATGTTATCGTAGTGCTCGCCCAGAATTTCTTTCGCTTCCTGGATATCGGACGCCGCCGGCGTCGCCCCTTTCAGCGGACGGTTAGCGGTCTCTTTCATCGACAGGCCGGTAATCAGACCAATCACCGCAATCACCATCAGATAGTAAGCCGGCATCATCAGGTTCTGGGTGGTTTCCACCAGCCATGCCGCCAGCGTCGGCGTCAGACCGGCGATCAGCACCGAGATGTTAAAGGCGCTGGCCAGAGCGCTGAAGCGGATGTGGGTCGGGAACATCGCCGGCAGCGATGAGGCCATCACGCCGATAAAGCAGTTCAGCACCACCGCCAGCAGCAGCAGACCGGCGAAGATCAGGCCAATCACGTTACTGTTAATCATGATAAAGGCCGGGATAGACAGCGTGAACAGCGCGACGCTACCCACCAGGATAAACGGACGGCGGCCAAAACGGTCGCTCAGCATGCCGATAACCGGCTGGACAAACAGCATGCCGACCATAATGGCGATAATAATCAGTACGCCGTGATCTTCCGAGTAGTGCAGGTTATGCGACAGGTAGCTCGGCATGTAGGTCAACAGCATGTAATAGGTCACGTTGGTGGAAATCACCAGGCCAATACAGGTCAGCAGGCTGCGCCAGTGCTTGGTGGCAATCTCTTTAAAGGAGACCTTCGGACCTTCCTGCAGACCTTCGCGGTCGCCCTGTTCAAGGGTATCCACGTGCTGCTGGAACGCCGGCGTCTCTTCCAGCGCGTGACGCAGGTACAGGCCGATAATCCCTAGCGGCAGCGCCAGGAAGAACGGGATACGCCAGCCCCAGTCGAGGAAGTTCTCTTCACCCACCACGCTTGAAATCAGTACCACCACGCCTGCGCCCATTACGAAGCCGGCAATCGAACCGAAGTCCAGCCAGCTGCCCATAAACCCGCGTTTACGGTCAGGCGAGTATTCGGCCACGAAGATCGACGCCCCGGTATATTCGCCGCCCACCGAGAAGCCCTGCGCCATTTTACACAGCAGCAGCAGAATCGGCGCCCAGATACCAATGGTGGCATACGACGGAATAAGACCGATACAGAATGTACTTATCGACATAATAACGATGGTGATCGCTAAGATTTTTTGTCGACCGTATTTATCGCCGAGCATCCCGAAGAACAGGCCGCCGAGCGGACGAATCAAGAAGGGAACCGAGAAAGTACCGAGCGCGGCAATCATCTGCACGCTGGGATCGGCATCGGGGAAGAAGACTTTACCAAGGGCATAAGCCACAAAACCATACACACCGAAATCGAACCACTCCATCGCATTACCGAGCGAGGCCGCGGTGATGGCTTTTCGCAACTTACCATCATCGATGATGGTGACATCCCTAAGCGTAATCGGCTTTATTTTTTTCCTTTTAAGCATACTTTTCCTCTGTGCTATCGCCTTGAGCGCACGACTCCTCGCCAAATGACGAGGTCATTCGCGACGTACGTTGGGAGCGGCGAAGTGCTGTGCTCCACATTTCAAGCGTAGCAGGTTTGCCTGCACTGTCTTTCTGACAGAGTGTACAACCGAACCTGTTGACGCCTGCTCTGGCCTTAAATTAATAATTCACTTACCAAATAAGCAGTGACGAATTTACTTACATCCCTTTTTACCCTACCAGCGTTTAAATTTGGGATCAACTTCACGAAAAATTCGCCCAGCTTAATTACAGAGCCAAATAAAATGAATAAGTTCAATCTCTGTTTCGCCGCTGATGTTTATTTATGGACTTTATTAACGTCTGTTTTTCAGCATATTCTCCGTAAAGCCAAAATAATTACCCTGCGTTATTTCCTGGAAAAAATACCCGACAAAAGTGCGGGATTGCGCTATAATCAGCCGCACTTTCGGCTCACAGCCGCTGTTTAACGGACCAACGTCCTGTTTTTCCCAGTAATCACGAGGAACGCCATGCAACTTCCACACTGCCCAAAATGCCATTCTGAATACACATATGAAGATAACGGCATGTACATCTGCCCGGAATGCGCCCACGAGTGGAACAATGCCGAGCCGGCCGATGACGCCGACGCGCTGATCGTAAAAGACGCTAACGGCAACTTACTTGCCGATGGCGACAGCGTGACCGTGGTGAAAGATCTGAAGGTAAAAGGCAGCTCTTCCATGCTGAAAATCGGCACCAAAGTGAAGAATATCCGTCTGGTCGAAGGCGATCACAACATCGACTGCAAAATTGACGGTTTTGGCCCGATGAAGCTGAAATCTGAATTCGTCAAAAAGAACTAATTAAATTTTTTCACGCCAGCGCTATTATTTTTCCGGCGCTGGCGGCAACCTTGCCAGCGCGTCCGAATATCAGCGGCGGAACGTCGCCAAATTATATCGCTCATTTCGCCAAAATTATTCCCGGAACCTTCCAGCCAAACCGCGCGATCAATTCTCATTTCGTCTCTGCCTTCCCGCCACGCGGCGACGCATTTTCAGAAAAATTCACCCCGCTTTGCCGCCTGGCTTCTTTTGCCCGTCACCAACTACGCTTTATGGGTCATTGGTTATCTGAGGTCATGGTTATGTCCCTGAGTCCTTACATTGCTTTTAGCGGCAACTGCGCTGCCGCCATCGCCTTCTATCAGCAGGCGCTGGGGGCGCAACTTATCCACCAAATCACCTACGGCGAAATGCCGCAGAGCGCCCAGGATGCCGACGATGGCTGCGCCTCCGGGCAGCATCTTGCCGCCGACTGCATCGCCCACGCCAGTCTGCAGGTCGCCGACAGTATTCTGATGCTGAGCGATAGCCCCAGTAGCGACATGGAACATTACGCGGGATTCGTCCTCGTGCTGGAGCCGAAAGATATTGCTGAAGGCAAACACTGGTTTGAGGCGCTGGCCGATGGCGGGCGCATCGAAATGGCGTGGCAGGAGACCTTCTGGGCCCACGGTTTCGGCAAAGTCGTCGATCGCTTCGGCGTGCAGTGGATGGTTAACGTCGTCAAACAACCCTAATCTTCTCTCCAGGGCGGCTTCTCCGCCCTGTCATCTCACCGGCATTAACTCTTCATCCTGCGGTCATCGTGACTTAACAGGAATGTAACAAAAACGCGTCAGTATCGGCCCACGCTCAACGGGGATCCCCAAGGTGCTTAGTGAGGCTCGATAACCATGTACTTATCCAGACATCCGACCAGTTACCCCACCCGGTATCAGGAAATTGCCGCCAGGCTTGAACAGGAGCTGCGCCATCACTATCGCTGCGGCGATTATTTGCCTGCGGAACAGCAGCTGGCGGTGCGCTTTGAAGTCAACCGCCACACCCTACGCCGGGCTATCGATCAACTGGTGGAACGCGGCTGGGTCCAGCGCCGCCAGGGCGTCGGCGTGCTGGTATTGATGCGCCCCATCGACTACCCGCTCAACGCCCAGGCACGCTTCAGCCAGAACCTGCTGGAACAAGGCAGCCACCCGACCAGCGAGAAACTGCTGTCGGTGCTGCGCCCGGCCAGCAGCCATGTCGCCGAAGCCTTTGGCATTGCCGAAGGCGAAACCGTCATTCATCTGCGCACCCTGCGCCGGGTCAACGGCGTGGCGTTGTGTTTGATTGACCACTACTTCGCCGACCTGCGCTTCTGGCCGGTGCTGCAAACCTTCACCCACGGTTCGCTACACGACCTGCTGCGCGACCAGCTCGCCATCGAACTGACCCGCGTACGCACCAAAATCAGCGCCCGCCGCGCGCAGGCGAAAGAGAGCAAGCTGCTGGAAATCCCCAATATGGCGCCGCTGCTGTGCGTACGCACGCTCAATAGCCGCGAGGGCGAGACAGTCACGACGGAGTACTCCGTTAGCCTGACCCGCGCCGACATGATTGAATTCACCATGGAGCACTGAATGCACTTCGATACCGCCACCCGCCAGCGTTGGATGTCCGTGCTGGCCCACAGTGAACCGCAGGACCTTCTGGCGCGCATGCAATCGCTGCGGCTGGCGCCGGAGTATGAATTAATTCGCGCCCCGGAAACCGGGCTGGTACAGCTCCAGGCGCGTATGGGCGGCATCGGCGATCGTTTCTTTGCCGGTGACGCCACCCTGACCCGCGCCGCCGTGCGCCTGGCCGATGGCACCCTCGGCTACAGCTGGATTTTAGGCCGCAATCGCCCACACGCCGAGCGCTGCGCGGCGATCGACGGCCTGCTGCAATCGCCTCACTATTTTCACACCTTAATGGAAACCCTCATTACCCCGCTGGAAGCACAACGCAGCGCGCGCCTCGATGCTCGTCGCGCCGAAGTCAACGCCAGCCGGGTCGACTTCTTTACTCTGGTTCGCGGAGATAACGCATGACATTACAAACCGCCTTTACCCTACCGGTGCAGGATGCCCAACACAGTTTCCGCCGCCTGCTGAAAGCAATGAGCGAGCCGGGAGTGATTGTCTCTCTGCAGCAGCTTCAGCACGGCTGGCAGCCATTGAATATCGCCTCCACCAGCTTGCTGCTGACCCTGGCCGATCACGACACCCCGGTATGGATGGCCGCCGCGCTGCATAACGATCTGGTCAGCCAAAATCTGCGCTTCCATACCGGCGCGACGCTGGTGGAACAGCCGCAGCAGGCGGTATTTGCCGTCGCCTGCGACACCATCAGCGCCGAACAGCTTAATGTCCTTTCCGCCGGTACCGTGGCGGCGCCGGAAACCGGCGTCACGCTGATTGTTCAGCTAGCCAGCCTGAGCGGCGGACGCATGCTGCGCCTGACCGGCGCGGGCATTGCCGAGGAGCGAATGATCGCCCCACAGCTGCCGGACTGCATCATCGACGAATTAACCGAACGCCCACACCCGTTCCCGCTGGGCATTGACCTGATCCTGACCTGCGGCGAGCGCCTGCTGGCTATCCCGCGTACCACCCACGTGGAGGTGTGCTAAATGTATGTTGCCGTCAAAGGCGGCGAGAAGGCGATTAGCGCCGCTCACGCCTTGCAAGAGCAGAAACGACGGGGCGATGGACGGCTTCCCGAACTGAGCGTTGACCAGATAAGCGAACAGCTCAGCCTGGCGGTGGACCGGGTGATGACCGAAGGCGGTATTGCCGACCGCGAACTGGCGGCGCTGGCGCTGAAGCAGGCCAGCGGCGATAACGTCGAAGCCATTTTCCTGCTGCGCGCCTACCGCACCACCCTGCCGCGGCTGGCGGTCAGCGAACCGGTTGATACCGCTGGAATGCGCCTCGAGCGCCGCATCTCCGCGGTGTACAAAGATATCCCCGGCGGCCAGCTGCTGGGCCCCACTTACGACTATACCCACCGCCTGCTCGATTTTACCCTGCTGGCCAACGGCGAACCGCCGTCGGTGCAGAAAGCCGGTAGCGAAACGTCGCCGACGCCGCACGTCTTCAACCTGCTGGCGCAACAGGGGCTGGCCAAAGCGGAAGCGGACTGCGGCGCGCCGCCTGACGATATCACCCGCACCCCGCCGGTCTATCCCTGCTCGCGCTCCTCGCGGCTGCAGCAGCTGGTACGCGGCGATGAAGGCTATCTGCTGGCGCTGGCCTACTCGACCCAGCGCGGCTATGGCCGCAATCACCCGTTTGCCGGCGAGATCCGCAGCGGCTACGTGCAGGTGGAAATCGTGCCGGAAGAGCTGGGTTTTAGCGTCAATATTGGCGAGCTGCTGCTGACCGAATGCGAAATGGTCAACGGCTTTGTCGATCCAGAGGATGAGCCGCCGCACTTCACCCGCGGCTACGGCCTGACGTTTGGCATGAGCGAGCGTAAAGCGATGGCCATGGCGCTGGTCGACCGCGCCCTTCAGGCGCCGGAATACGGCGAAGAGATAAGCGGACCGGCGCAGGACGAAGAGTTCGTGCTGGCGCACGCCGATAACGTTGAAGCCGCCGGCTTCGTCTCGCATCTGAAACTGC
Source organism: Klebsiella sp. PK01 (assembly GCF_057624675.1). Classification (NCBI taxonomy): domain Bacteria; kingdom Pseudomonadati; phylum Pseudomonadota; class Gammaproteobacteria; order Enterobacterales; family Enterobacteriaceae; genus Klebsiella; species Klebsiella sp. PK01. The sequence continues at coordinate 95,848 of NZ_JBYEZM010000006.1, read as the reverse complement.
CGCACTATGTCGATTTCCAGGCCGAACTGGCGCTGTTGAAACGCCTGCAACGGGAGAACGAACGTGGCTAACCCACTGACTGGCTATAACTTTGCTTATCTTGATGAGCAAACCAAGCGCATGATCCGCCGGGCGATACTGAAAGCGGTGGCCATTCCCGGCTATCAGGTGCCCTTCGGCGGCCGCGAAATGCCGATGCCCTACGGTTGGGGTACCGGCGGGATCCAACTGACCGCCAGCGTTATCGGCGAGAACGACGTACTGAAGGTCATCGATCAGGGCGCCGATGACACCACCAACGCGGTGTCGATCCGCCAGTTCTTTAAACGCGTAACCGGTGTCGCCACCACCGAACGCACCGAAGACGCCACCCTGATCCAGACCCGCCACCGGATCCCGGAAACGCCGCTGGTGGAAGATCAGATCCTGATCTATCAGGTGCCGATCCCGGAGCCGCTGCGCTTTATCGAACCGCGCGAAACCGAAACCCGCACCATGCACGCGCTGGAAGAGTACGGCGTAATGCAGGTGAAGCTGTATGAGGATATCGCCCGCTTCGGCCACATCGCCACCACCTACGCCTATCCGGTGAAGGTGAACGGCCGCTACGTGATGGACCCTTCGCCGATCCCGAAATTCGATAACCCCAAAATGCACATGATGCCGGCGCTGCAGCTGTTCGGCGCCGGGCGCGAAAAGCGTATCTACGCGGTGCCGCCCTATACCGCAGTCGAAAGCCTCGATTTCGACGATCACCCGTTTAGCGTGCAGGAGTGGGATGAACCCTGCGCCATTTGCGGTTCGCGTCACAGCTATCTTGACGAAGTGGTGCTGGATGACAGCGGCCAGCGGATGTTTGTCTGCTCCGATACCGATTATTGCCGCCAACAGAGCGAGGCGCAGAAAAAATGAGCCAGCCGTTACTTGCAGTCAATCACCTGACCCATCTCTATGCGCCGGGCAAAGGTTTTAGCGATGTCTCTTTCGAGCTGTGGCCGGGCGAAGTGCTCGGTATCGTCGGCGAATCCGGCTCCGGTAAAACCACGCTGCTGAAAGCGATTTCCGCTCGTCTGGCGCCGCAACAGGGTGAAGTGCGGTATCAACAGCGCTCGCTGTACGCCATGAGCGAAGCCGAACGCCGCCGCCTGCTACGCACCGAATGGGGCGTTGTGCATCAGCACCCGATGGACGGCCTGCGTCGCCAGGTCTCGGCGGGCGGCAACATCGGCGAACGGCTGATGGCGACCGGCGCCCGCCACTACGGCGACATTCGCGCCACCGCCGAACGCTGGCTGCAGGAGGTGGAGATCCCGCCTTCCCGCATCGACGACCTGCCGACCACCTTTTCCGGCGGTATGCAGCAGCGCTTGCAAATCGCCCGCAATCTCGTGACGCAGCCGAAACTGGTGTTTATGGATGAACCCACCGGCGGGCTGGACGTCTCGGTACAGGCGCGCCTGCTCGATCTCCTGCGCGGGCTGGTGGTGGAGCTGGGTCTGGCGGTGGTGATCGTCACCCACGATCTCGGCGTCGCTCGCCTGCTGGCGAACCGTCTGCTGGTGATGAAACAAGGACAGGTGGTGGAAAGTGGCTTAACCGACCGGGTGCTCGACGATCCGCACCATCCTTACACCCAGCTGCTGGTGTCGTCGGTGTTGCAGAATTGATGCTGTTTTGCCGGATGCGGCTGCGCCTTATCCGGCCTACAGGTGCGTTATTCGTAGGCCGGGTAAGCGAAGCGCCACCCGGCACTCCAACCCCGAGAGGGCTAAAATGATCCGCGTTGAAAACATCCATAAAACCTTTGTTCTGCACCAACAGCACGGCGTACGTCTGCCGGTGCTCGCCGACGCTTCGCTCTCCGTTAACGCCGGGGAGTGCGTGGTGCTGCACGGCCATTCCGGCAGCGGCAAATCGACGCTGCTGCGCTCGCTGTACGCTAACTATCTGCCGGACAGCGGTCATATTCATATCCGCCACGGCGACGAATGGGTGGATCTGGTGACCGCCACGCCGCGCAAGGTGCTGGAAGTGCGTAAAACCACCATCGGTTGGGTCAGCCAGTTTCTGCGGGTGATCCCGCGGATATCCGCGCTGGAAGTCGTCATGCAGCCGCTGCTTGAGCTCGGGACGCCGCGCGAAGAGAGCGCCGCTAAAGCCGCCCGTCTGCTGAGCCATCTCAACGTGCCGGAGCGTTTGTGGCATCTGGCGCCATCCACCTTTTCCGGCGGCGAACAGCAGCGGGTCAACATCGCCCGCGGTTTTGCGGTCGACTATCCGATTTTACTCCTTGATGAACCCACCGCCTCGCTGGATGCCAACAACAGCGCCGCGGTGGTGGCGCTGATCCAGCAGGCTAAAGCCCGCGGCGCGGCCATCGTCGGTATTTTCCATGATGAAACGGTACGCGGTCAGGTCGCCGACCGCCTGCACCCAATGGGTATCACAGTATGATAATCAATAACGTAAAGCTGGTACTGGAAGACGAAACCATCGACGGTTCGCTGGAAGTGCAGGAGGGGCGGATTTACGCCTTTGCCGAAAGCCAGAGCCGGCTGCCCGGCGCCCTCGATGGCGAAGGCGGCTGGCTGCTGCCGGGGCTTATCGAACTCCATACCGATAACCTGGATAAATTCTTCACCCCGCGGCCAAAGGTTGACTGGCCTGCACACTCGGCGATGAGCAGCCATGATGCTTTGATGGTCGCCAGCGGCATCACCACCGTACTCGACGCCGTGGCGATTGGCGACGTGCGCGACGGCGGCGACCGCCTTGAGAATCTGGAAAAGATGATCAACGCGGTGGAAGAGACGCAAAAACGCGGGCTTAACCGCGCCGAGCACCGCCTGCATCTGCGCTGTGAACTGCCGCACCACACCACTCTGCCGCTGTTTGAAAAGCTGGTCGACCGCGAGCCGGTCACTCTGGTGTCGCTGATGGACCATTCGCCGGGTCAACGCCAGTTCGCCAACCGCGAAAAATATCGCGAATATTATCAGGGCAAATATCAGCTCAGCGGCGAGCAGATGGAACGCTTCGAAGAGGAGCAAATGGCGCTGGCGGCGGCCTGGTCGCAGCCTAATCGCCAGGCTATCGCCGCGATGTGCCGGGAACGCCAAATCGCTCTCGCCAGCCACGACGACGCCACTCATGAACATGTCGCCGAATCCCACCAGCTTGGCAGCGTGATCGCCGAATTTCCTACCACGTTGGCCGCCGCGCAGGCTTCGCGCCAGCACGGAATGAATGTGTTGATGGGGGCGCCGAATATCGTGCGCGGCGGCTCGCATTCCGGCAATGTCGCCGCGCATCAACTAGCCGCCAGCGGCCTGTTAGATATTCTCTCTTCCGACTACTACCCCGCCAGCCTGCTTGATGCCGCTTTCCGTATCGCCGATAGCGACGACAACGCTTTCACGCTGGCGCAGGCTATCCGTCTGGTCAGCAAACATCCGGCGCAGGCGCTGGGTCTGCATGACCGCGGCGTCATCGCCGAAGGCAAACGCGCCGATCTGGTACTGGCGCACCGCCGCGGCGAGCACGTCCATATCGATCACGTCTGGCGTCAGGGAAAGAGGGTCTTTTAATGCCTGGAAAACTGATTTGGCTGGTCGGCCCTTCCGGGTCGGGAAAAGATAGTCTGCTGGCCGCGCTGCGCCAGCGTGAGCATCCGCAACTGCTGGTCGCGCATCGCTACATCACCCGACCGCACCAGGCGGGCTGCGAGAACCATATTGCGCTGAGCGAGCATGAGTTTTTCACCCGCGCCGAGCGTAATCTTTTCGCCCTCAGCTGGCATGCCAACAATAATTACTATGGCGTCGGCGTGGAGATCGACCTCTGGCTGCATGCCGGTTTCGATGTCGTCGCCAACGGCTCGCGCGCGCATCTGGCGCAGGCGCGGGAACGTTACGATGACGTACTGGTACCGATTTGTCTCGAAGTCTCACCACAGGTGTTGCGCCAGCGGCTGGAACAGCGCGGCCGGGAAAATGCCGTGGAAATCGACCAGCGACTGCAACGCGCCGCGCGTTATAAACCGGCCGATTGCCTGACGTTGAATAACGACGGCAGCCTTGGGCAATCGGTAGAGCGTTTCTTCCAGCTGTTGCGCCAGCACGCCGGGCGTGAAGAGAATCAGCATGCCTGAGGATAAGGTAATACGATGAGCCTGACGATCCGCCTGACCGGCACCGGCGGCGCCCAGCAGGTGCCGGTCTTCGGCTGCGACTGCGCCGCCTGCCAGCGCGCCCGCGCCGATGCGCGCTATCGCCGCCGCCCCTGCAGCGCGGTGGTGCGCTTTAACCATGCGGTCACGCTGCTCGACGCCGGGCTGGCAGACCTGGCGGAACGCCAGCCCGCGGGTAGCTTCCAGCAGATTTTATTGACGCATTACCATATGGACCACGTACAGGGGCTGTTCCCCCTGCGCTGGGGCGTGGGCGATCCGATTGCGGTGTACGGCCCGCCGGATGACATCGGCTGCGACGATCTGTTTAAGCATCCCGGCATCCTCGATTTTAGCCACACCGTTACCCCCTTCACGGTATTTGAACTACAGGGGCTACAGGTCACGCCGCTGCCGTTAATCCACTCAAAGCTGACCTACGGCTATCTGCTGGAGTCGGCGCACAGCCGGGTGGCCTGGCTTGCGGATACCGCCGGGCTGCCGGAGAAGACGCTGAAGTTTTTACTTAATAATCAGCCGCAGGTGATTGTCATCGATTGCAGCTACGAGCCCAGAGCACAGGCGCCGCGCAACCACAGCGACCTGAATACCGTGCGCGCGCTGAACCAGGTACTTGGCTGCCCGCGGGTGATCCTCACTCATATCAGCCATCAGTTCGACCAGTGGATGATGGATAACTCGCTGCCGAAAGGTTTCGAGGCGGGATACGACGGTATGGAGATCGTGCTCGATTAGCCGGCAGCGTGACCGGGAAAATCAATAATCGTTGTCGAGGCGGCGCTGATCGCTTTCCAACTGGCGGCGATCGCTATCGAGCTGGCGCTGGCGCTCATCCAGCTGGCGACGGCGGTCGTCAAGCTGGCGCTGGCGATCGTTATATTGCTGCTGATTATCCCTACGCTGCTGGCGGCTGCCCTGATAGCTGCCGTCATCGTAGCGTCCGTCGTCATAGCGCCCGTCATCGTCGTCGGAACGGCTGCTGCCCGGATTGTAGGCATCGTTGATGGCTTGCTGAATATTGCCAATAGCGTCATCAATAATATCGGCGTGGGCCAATTGGCTGCTCAGCGCCAGCGTGCAAAAAAACAGAGCGGTTGCGTAACGTTTCATCGGGGCCGGTCTCATCAGGGTACTGGCGATACCTTAATCAACCCTATTTGCCGCGTGTAGCGGAGGAATCTCAAATCCGCGCCATCGCCGCACGCAACGCCTGCGCCAGCTGCATACGGGTAAAAGGCTTGCGCAGCCGTTCCACCTCCGGCAACGCCGGGTTATGCGCCGGGCGCAAATCCTGGCCGCTAATCAATAGCAGCGCCACCGCCGGGAAACGGCGTTGCGCTTCGTGAATAACCTCGGCGCCGCTCAGCCCGCCGGGGAGCATTAAATCGCTAATCAACAACGCGATATCCCCGGAGGCCGCCAGCATCTGCAGCGCCTGCTCGCCGCTTTGCGCCTCCAGCGTCAGCCAGCCCAGCTGATGCAGCTGCTCGCATAACGTCTGGCGCACATCGGCTTCATCCTCCAGCACCAGCGCTAGCCGCTCGCCGATCGCCATCGGTTCGCTATCCAACGGCGGTCGCTCCTCCTCCACCGCTGACGTGGCTCGCGGTAGCTGTAAACGTACGGTGGTGCCCTGCCCCGGCGCGCTTTCAATCGCTACGCGCCCGCCCGACTGGCGCACAAAACCGTACACCATCGACAGCCCAAGCCCGCTGCCGCTGCCGGTCTGTTTGGTAGTAAAAAAGGGCTCGAAGACCTGCGCTTTAATTTCCTGCGACATGCCGCTGCCGTGGTCAATCACCTCCAGCGCCACCATATCCTGACGTCGTCCATCGCTACGGGTGACCCGCTGGTTCCAGGTGCGTAGCGCGATAATGCCTGACCGCCCCTCCATGGCGTCGCGGGCGTTCATCACCAGGTTGATGATGGCGTTTTCCAGTTGTCCGACATCGATCCATGCCGGCCAGGCAGGCGACTGTGCTTCAATTTCGAGACGCAAAGAGGCAGGCAGCGAATGGCGCATCAGCTCGCAGACGTTCTCCAGCAATGGCTGTAGCGCCACCGCCTGCGGGTTCAGCGCCTGTTTACGCGAAAAGGCCAGCAGCCGCTGAGTGAGTAAGGCGCCGCGTTCGGCAGCCTTCAGCGCCCGCGATATCCGCGGCGCATCGCGCTCATCCGGCTGTACCAGTTCGAGGCTGCCGATAATAACCGCCAGCAGGTTGTTAAAATCGTGCGCCAGGCCGCCGGTAAGCTGGCCGACGGCTTTCATTTTTTGGCTATGCAGCAGCGCCTCCTCCAGCCCCTGTCGCTCAAGGCGGTCAATCTCCATCTGGGTGGTTTTCTCCCGCAGCAGGCGGGTAGTGTGTTCAAGGGAAGCGGTATTGCGGGCGAAAACGTTAAAGGCGCGCGCCAGTTCGCCAAGCTCATCGCGCCGCTGCAGAGCCGGCACCGTCACATTCTGCTCGCCGTGCGCCAGCCGCGACATCGCGCCGGATATCGCGTTCAGATTAAGGCCGAGATTACGATAGATATACCAGCCCGCACAGCCGGTAATCGCCAGCGCCAGCAGCGCCGCCAGCAGGATAAACGCGCTGATGGAGCGCAACTGCTGGTGGCTTTGCGCCGCTCGCGCCTCAGATGCCTGGGCAACTCTGGCAACATACTGATTAATATCATCATTAAGCAGCGCAACCAGCGCTTTAATATGAAACATATACCAGCCGATCGCCAGATCGCTCTCTTCAAGCTGCGCCGATAGCGGCGCCAGCCGCGCCAGCTCGGCGTTGAAATCCGGCAGGATAAACGCCCGCTCAGAATCGCTATCATTACGCGGTAAAAAGCGTCTGATGTCATCGAGCTGCAGAACGATCGAGCGCGGCGTGGCGGTGTGTATCGCGGCGACGATCAGCCGGTCCATTTCGTTTAAACGCTGAGGATCGATCGCCGGTTTACCCTCGCGATCGTTGAGATCCTGCAAATGGCGCAAATAGCTCTGGTTTTGATACAGCGCGCTCAGCAGTTCATTACGCTGCAGATGGCGGCGTTGCCCGCGCTCCAGCATGCCGGCGACGCTCTGCTGCAGCTCGTTGCTGCGGCGGATAATGCTCGCCACCAGCGTCTGTTCCTGCCGCGCCAGCGGCGCCGAAGCCAGTTGGCTCAGCGAATGCTTCAGCGCCTGTTGGGTTTCCAGCAGACGTTCCGCTTCGCTTTTATACTCCAGCGCGCCTACTACCTGCGACAGTCGCACCGCCGCGGTAGCGACGTTCGCGGTATCGCGCGCCAGATTCATACTGCCGCTCATGTCGCTGAGCGTTTGCTGCTGTACCTGCTCCTGCAACTGGCTGGCATGGCGAAAACCAAATATCGCCACCCCGGCGACCATTAACGTCACCGCCACCATCAACAAGTTAAATGACAGCAGGCGACCGCGGGCGCTAACGAAAAAATGCGGGTGATGGGAAGACATAGCGGCTCCGGTCTGGCGTTTTCTCCCATCATTCCCGGACTGTCGCCGAAGGTGAAGAAAATTTCACTGCGTAATTGTGATCTGCATTAACTATTCAAAAATATGACAATTATGAATGGCCGATGACATCACTCATTTACGTTGCGGTGATGAAGTGCCGATATCGATAACGCAGCCAGGAGAGCAGGCATGCAGGGAACACCGGTGCTATCCATGCGCAACATCGCCAAAGTTTTCGGCAAGTTTTATGCGCTGAAAGGGGTGGATCTGACGGTCTGGCCCGGCGAGATCCACGCGCTGATGGGCGAAAACGGCGCGGGAAAAAGCACGTTGATGAAGATCCTCGCCGGCGCCTATACCGCCTCCAGCGGCGAGATCCTGATCGACGGACAACCGCAGACGATCAGAGGCCCGAAAGATGCGCTGGCGGCGGGGATCACCTTGATCTATCAGGAGATGCAGCTGGCGCCGAACCTCACCGTCGCGGAAAACATTTTCCTCGGCAGCGAGCTTTCCCGCGGCGGTCTGGTACAACGCAAAGAGATGGAGTCCCAGGCGCAGGCGGTTATCGACCGGCTCGGCGCGCAGTTCAAAGCCAGCGACCGGGTGATGAAGCTGACTATCGCCGAACAGCAGCAGGTGGAAATCGCCCGCGCGCTGCATCGCAACAGCCGCATTCTGGTGATGGATGAGCCCACCGCCGCCCTCTCCTCGCGGGAAACGCAGCGCCTGTTTGAGCTGATTTTGCGCCTGCGCGATGAAGGGATGGCGATCATCTATATCAGCCACCGCATGGCGGAGGTGTATGAACTCTCCGACCGGGTCAGCGTGCTGCGCGATGGCCAGTACGTCGGCAGCCTCACCCGCGATCGCCTTAGCGCCCCCGAATTAGTGCGCATGATGGTTGGCCGCCCGCTCAGCGATCTGTTCAATAAAGAGCGCGATATCCCGCGCGGCCAGCCACGCCTGCGGGTGCAGGATCTTAGCGACGGCGGCAAAGTGTATCCCAGCAGCCTGGTGGTGCACGCCGGGGAAATCGTTGGCCTGGCCGGGCTGGTCGGCGCCGGGCGTTCCGAACTGGCGCAGCTGATTTTCGGCGTCCGCAAAGCCACCGCCGGGGTGATTGAAATCGACGGCGAACCGGTGGTTATTCACTCGCCGCGCGAAGCTATCGACCTCGGGATCGGCTTTCTGACCGAAAACCGTAAGGAACAGGGGCTGTTCCTCGAACTGGCGGCGCAGGAGAACATCACCATGGCGACGCTTGAGCGCGACGCCAATTGGGGAATGCTCGACCGTAAGAAAGCGCAAACTATCTCCGATGACGCCATCCAACTGCTGAACATCCGCGTCCCGCATGCTCAGGTGCGCGCCGGCGGGCTTTCCGGCGGCAATCAGCAAAAGCTGCTGATTTCACGCTGGGTGGCGATCGGCCCGCGCATTCTCATCCTGGATGAACCGACCCGCGGCGTTGACGTCGGCGCCAAAAGCGAGATTTACCGCATCATGAATCAGATGGCCCGCCAGGGCGTCGCCATTTTAATGATCTCCAGCGAATTGCCGGAAATCGTAGGCATGAGCGACCGGGTATACGTGATGCGCGAAGGCGCTATCGCCGGCGAGTTGCAGGTTGGCGAGATTAGTCAGGAAAGCATTATGACGCTGGCGACCGGCGTGAACGATTCTCACCTTAAGGCAGGACAAGCATGAGCATACCGAAAGAGACCTCCGCGCCGGCGGCGAAATCCGCCTCGGCAAAAAAAATGCTGATGGGCGACCTGATGCAAACCGTCGGCATCCTGCCGATTTTAATCCTGATCGTCGCGGTGTTCGGCTTCGTCGCGCCGAACTTCTTTACCGAAAGCAACCTGCTGAATATTACCCGCCAGTCCTCTATCAACATCGTGCTGGCGGCGGGGATGACCTTTATTATTCTTACCGGCGGTATCGATCTGTCGGTGGGGTCAATTCTCGGCACCACCGCGGTTGCGGCGATGGTGGTATCGCTCATCCCGCAATTCGCGATGCTGTCGATTCCGGCGGCCCTGATGCTTGGTCTGCTGCTTGGGCTGTTCAACGGCGCGCTGGTGGCCTTCGCCGGGCTACCGCCGTTTATTGTCACCCTTGGCACTTACACCGCGCTGCGCGGCGCCGCCTATCTGCTGGCCGACGGCACCACGGTGATTAACTCCGATATTAGCTTTGAGTGGATCGGCAATAACTATCTCGGCCCGGTGCCGTGGCTGGTGGTGATTGCGCTGGCGGTCGTGGCGGTATGCTGGTTTATCCTGCGCCGCACCACCCTCGGTATTCATATCTACGCCGTCGGCGGCAATATGCAAGCGGCGCGGCTGACGGGAATTAAAGTCTGGCTGGTGCTGCTGTTCGTCTATGGCATGAGCGGGCTGCTTTCCGGGCTCGGCGGGGTGATGAGCGCCTCGCGGTTGTACAGCGCCAACGGCAACCTCGGCGTCGGCTATGAGCTGGACGCCATTGCCGCGGTGATCCTCGGCGGCACCAGTTTCGTCGGCGGTATCGGCACCATCACCGGTACGCTGGTAGGAGCGCTGATTATCGCCACTCTTAACAATGGTATGACGCTGATGGGCGTCTCCTACTTCTGGCAATTGGTGATCAAAGGGGCGGTGATCATCATAGCGGTGCTGATCGACAAATACCGTACCCGACACCATCAAAGTGCATAACAACATCTTACCTGCGAGGAAAAGCGAATGCGTTTAAAACCGATAGTGACCGCGCTATGTGCCGGCGCGCTGCTGGCCACCTCCCCTTTTGCGTCGGCCAAAGATCTACAAGCGATAGGCGTGACGGTGGGCGACCTCGCCAACCCGTTTTTCGTGCAAATCACCAAGGGGGCCGAGCTGGAAGCGCGCAAGCTGGCGGGGGACAAAGTGAAGGTCACGCTGGTGTCGAGCGGCTACGACCTGGGACAGCAGGTAGCGCAGATCGATAATTTTATCGCCGCCAAAGTCGATATGATCATCCTCAACGCCGCTGATTCAAAAGGTATCGGCCCGGCGGTGAAGCGGGCGAAAGAGGCCGGGATCGTGGTGGTGGCGGTTGACGTCGCCGCCGAAGGCGCCGATGCCACCATCACCTCCGATAACACCCAGGCGGGCGCGATGGCCTGTAAATACATTAGCGATCGCCTGAACAACAAAGGCAACGTGGTGATTATCAACGGACCGCCGGTTTCCGCGGTGCAGAACCGCGTCGAAGGCTGCGAAACCGAATTCAAAAAACATCCGGATATCAAAATCCTCTCCGCCAACCAGAACGCTAAAGGCAGCCGCGAAGGCGGGCTGGAAGTGATGACATCGCTGCTGGCGGCGAATCCGAAGATTGACGGCGTGTTCGCGATTAACGATCCAACGGCGATTGGCGCCGATCTGGCGGCGAAACAGGCGCAACGTAATGAGTTCTTTATCGTGGGCGTCGACGGCAGCCCGGACGGCGAAGAGGCGCTGAAGCGTAAGAATTCGCTGTTCGTCGCCACGCCGGCGCAGGACCCGCAGGTCATGGCGGCGAAGGCGGTGGAAATCGGTTATGACATTCTGCAGGGCAAGCCCGCGCCAGCCGCGCCGGTGCTGATCCCGGTGAAGATGATCGATAAAAATAACGTCAGCAGCTACAAGGGCTGGACGGTGAAATAACGCAGCAAAGCGGCTGACGGGTCTCTTTTCGCCCTACGCCGCTTTGTCGTTATGGATAACGTCAGCGGCGAAAACGTAGCCCAGCCCGCGCAGGGTTTTAATCAACGTGGGCTGATGCGGATTGACCTCAACTTTACGCCGCAGGCGCATGATCAGCACATCGATCGTGCGGTCGAATACTTCCATGCTCTCATTATGGGTCAGCGCCAGCAGCTGTTCACGGTTCAGAACCCGGCGGGCGTTTTGCGCCAGCGCCAGCAACAACCCATACTCCCCCTGGGTTAACGCCACGCTCTGCTGCTGGGGATTAAACAGCTCACAGCGGCGGGTATCCAGTCGCCAGCCGTTAAACAACAGCCCATGCTCCCCGCCCGGCACGAGGCTTTCCGCGCCGATCGCCCCGCTGCGCCGCAGCACCGCCTTTACGCGCGCCACCACTACCCGGGCATTAAACGGTTTGGCGATGTAATCGTCGGCGCCCATTTCCAGCCCGACCACCACATCCGATTCGCTTCCCAGGCCGGAAAGCATTATCACCGGTAGCTCAGGCCGCGTGCGCTGCAGCTGTTGTAACACCAGCAAACCATTGGTATCCGGCAGGATCATATCCAGCAGCACCAGCGCGATATCTGCGCGCCGGGCGACCGTCGCCAGCGCTTCGCCGCCGTTCTGGCAGGCCACCACCTCGAACGCGTGGGCGCCGAGCACGTCGCCCAGCAGCTCGCAGATCGCGGTGTCATCATCAATCACTAAAATGACCGGTTTCATGGTTTACCTCTGCCTGGCGGGAATAGTGTCAGTCTGGTCGATTGTGCAAGCGGGCGACGACAAATCCATTTTTCGCTGCCGTTTTTATAATCGGCGTCACATCTCCGGGCTTTTCGTCACGTCAAAACTGACGATGACCTGTTTTTCGTCAGCATTTCGCCCAAAAAAGCCGCGTACTATCCGTTAATACCCACAATGAAAACATGGCATAGAAGATGCATAGTGACGGTCGATTGCGCGTCAGCGCTAATTGATTAACTGGAGCAAAACCGATGAAAAAAGTCGTCACGGTTTGCCCGTATTGCGCATCAGGTTGCAAAATCAACCTGGTGGTCGATAACGGCAAAATCGTCCGGGCTGAGGCGGCGCAGGGGAAAACCAATCAGGGAACCCTGTGTCTGAAAGGCTATTATGGCTGGGACTTCATTAACGATACCCAGATCCTGACCCCGCGTCTCAAAACCCCCATGATCCGTCGCCAGCGTGGCGGCAAACTGGAAGCCGTCTCCTGGGACGAGGCGCTCGATTACGTCGCCACCCGCCTTGGCGCCATTAAAGAAAAATATGGCCCGGACGCGATCCAGACCACCGGCTCCTCCCGCGGGACCGGTAATGAAACCAACTACGTGATGCAAAAATTCGCGCGCGCCGTTATTGGTACCAATAACGTCGACTGCTGCGCTCGCGTCTGACACGGCCCTTCGGTTGCAGGTCTGCACCAGTCGGTCGGTAACGGCGCCATGAGTAATGCCATCACGGAGATTGATAACACCGATTTGGTGTTTATCTTCGGTTACAACCCGGCGGATTCCCACCCTATCGTGGCGAATCACGTCATTAACGCCAAACGCAACGGGGCGAAAATCATCGTCTGCGACCCGCGCAAGATTGAAACCGCGCGCATCGCCGACATGCACATCGCGCTGAAGAACGGCTCGAATATCGCGCTGCTCAACGCCATTGGCCACGTTATTATTGAAGAGGATCTGTACGATAAATCCTTCGTCGCCAGCCGTTCCGAGGGCTTCGAGGAGTATCGCAAAATCGTCGAAGGCTACACGCCGGAGTCGGTGGAAGAGATAACCGGCGTCAGCGCTCAGGAGATCCGCGCCTGCGCCCGGATGTACGCCAGCGCCAAATCCGCCGCCATCCTATGGGGCATGGGCGTCACCCAGTTCTACCAGGGCGTGGAGACCGTGCGGTCACTGACCAGCCTCGCGATCCTCACCGGCAACCTCGGCAAGCCGAGCGTCGGCGTCAACCCGGTGCGCGGGCAGAACAACGTCCAGGGCGCCTGCGATATGGGCGCGCTGCCGGATACCTATCCGGGCTACCAGTACGTTAAGTTCCCGGAAAACCGCGAGAAGTTCGCTAAAGCCTGGGGCGTCGACAGCCTGCCGGAACATACCGGCTACCGCATCAGCGAGCTGCCGCACCGCGCCGAACACGGCGAAGTCCGCGCCGCCTATATTATGGGCGAGGATCCGCTGCAGACCGATGCCGAGCTTTCCGCGGTGCGCAAGGCGTTTGAACAGCTGGAACTGGTTATCGTCCAGGATATTTTCATGACCAAAACCGCCGCCGCGGCCGACGTCATCCTGCCGTCCACCTCGTGGGGCGAGCACGAAGGCGTGTATACCGCAGCGGACCGCGGCTTCCAGCGCTTCTTTAAAGCGGTGGAGCCGAAGTGGGACCTGAAAACCGACTGGCAGATCATCAGCGAAATCGCCACCCGGATGGGCTATCCGATGCACTACAACAATACCCAGGAGATCTGGGATGAGTTGCGGCATCTGTGCCCGGACTTCTACGGCGCCACCTATGAAAAAATGGGCGAGCTCGGCTACGTCATGTGGCCATGCCGCGATGAGTCCGACGCTGACCAGGGGACGTCGTATCTGTTTAAAGAGAAGTTCGATACCCCCAACGGGCTGGCGCAGTTCTTCACCTGCGACTGGGTCGCGCCGATCGATAAGCTCACCGACGAGTACCCGATGGTGCTCTCAACGGTGCGCGAGGTCGGTCACTACTCCTGCCGTTCGATGACCGGCAACTGTGCGGCGCTGGCGGCGCTGGCGGATGAACCGGGCTATGCGCAAATCAACACCGCCGACGCCGAACGGTTAGGCATCGAGGATGAAGCGCTGGTGTGGGTCAACTCGCGTAAGGGGCGCATCATCACCCGCGCGCAGGTCAGCGATCGGCCGAATAAAGGCGCGGTATACATGACCTACCAGTGGTGGATTGGCGCCTGTAACGAGCTGGTGTCGGAGAACCTGAGCCCGATAACCAAAACGCCGGAGTACAAGTACTGCGCGGTTAACGTTGAGCGGATTGCCGATCAGCGCGCGGCGGAGCAGTACGTGATCGACGAGTACAACAAGCTGAAAGCCCGCCTGCGCGAAAGCGCGATGGGTTAAGGTTCGGCGGCCATACCAACCCTCCCCCGGTAGCGCTTACGCTTACCGGGGCTACTAACCGACTACCGAACCGTAGCCCGGATAAGGCGCTGTGCGCCGCTACCCGGGAACCCTCCCCGGTAGCGCTTACGCTTACCGGGGCTACCGACCGACTACCGAACCGTAACCCGGATAAGGCGCCATGTGCCGCTATCCGGGAATCCTCCGCCGGTGGCGCTTACGCTTACCGGGGCTACTAACCGACTACCGAACCGTAGCCCGGATAAGGCGCTATGCGCCGCTATCCGGGAACCCTCCCCGGTGGCGCTTACGCTTACCGGGGCTACCAACCGACTACCGAACCGTAGCCCGGATAAGGCGCCATGCGCCGCCATCCGGGAACCCTCCCCGGTGGCGCTTACGCTTACCGGGGCGACCAACCGACTACCGAACCGTAGCCCGGATAAGGCGCTGTGCGCCGCTACCCGGGAACCCTCCCCGGTAGCGCTTACGCTTACCGGGGCTACCGACCGACTACCGAACCGTCGCCCGGATAAGGCGCTATACGCCGCTATCCGGGAACCCTCCCCGGTAGCGCTTACGCTTACCGGGGCTACCGACCGACTACCGAACCGTAACCCGGATAAGGCGCCATGTGCCGCTATCCGGGAACCCTCCCCGGTGGCGCTTACGCTTACCGGGGCTACCAACCGACTACCGAACCGTAGCCCGGATAAGGCGCCATGCGCCGCTATCCGGGAACCCTCCCCGGTGGCGCTTACGCTTACCGGGGCTACCGACCGACTACCGAACCGTAGCCCGGATAAGGCGCTGTGCGCCGCTATCCGGGTATTCACCCCGCTAATTCCCGCCATTTTCTTCTTTTCCGTCGCCCTTTATACTGCGGGGGTCTTCCTTACTGATAATAAAAAAATGAAATACCTCTATTTACTGCTGGCGCTGACAAGCTTCGCCGCAGACGCTGCGGATCCGGGCAGCCAATACCAACAGCAGGCCGAAGCCGGCGACCCGCGCGCGCAGTTTTATCTGGCGGATACCTGGGTTAGCTCCGGCAACTACCAACAGGCCGAATACTGGGCGCAGAAAGCGGCGGCGCAGGGCGATGGCGACGCAATGGCGCTGCTGGCTCAGCTTAAAATCCGTAACCCGCAGCAGGCCGACTATCAACAGGCGCGACAGCTAGCGGAAAAATCCGTGCAGGCCGGCAGCAAGGCCGGCGAGATTATCCTCGCCCGGGTGCTGGTCAATCAGCAGGCCGGACCCACCGATTATGCGCACGCCATCAGACTGCTGCAGGATGCGGCCAAAGATGAAGAGAGCGACTCCGCCGTCGATGCGCAGATGCTGCTGGGGCTTATCTACGCCAGCGGCGTGCTGCCGCCGGAAGATGACCTCAAGGCCGCGCAGTACTTCAAAGGCAGCTCGGCGCTTTCACGCACCGGCTATGCCGAATACTGGGCAGGGATGATGTTCCAGCAGGGAGAGAAAGGTTTTATCGAACCAAACCCGCAAAAAGCGCTGCACTGGCTTAACGTCAGCTGTCAGGAGGGGTTTGATACCGGATGTGAAGAGTTCGACAGGATAACCAAAGGCTAAAAAAAGCCCGGCGCGAATGGCCGGGCTCTGACATCTTATTGGGCGGTTTTATCAAACTTGCCCAGCACTTCGCGTTCATACGCCAGCGCTTTCTTACGGTCAAACTTGTGTTCCCACTTGGCGATAACCAGCACCGCCAGCGCGTTGCCGACCACGTTCAGCGCGGTACGCGCCATATCGAGGATACGGTCGACGCCGGCAATAAACGCCAGCCCTTCCAGCGGGATCCCCACGCTACCCAGGGTCGCCAGCAGCACCACGAAGGAGACGCCCGGTACGCCCGCGATGCCTTTTGAGGTCACCATCAGCGTCAACACGAGAGTGATTTCCTGCCACAGGGAGAGTTCGATACCGTACAGCTGGGCGATGAAGATCGCCGCGATGCTTTGATATAGCGTCGAACCATCGAGGTTAAAGGAGTAGCCGGTCGGCACCACAAAACTAGTGATTGAGGCCGGCGCGCCGTAGGCTTCCATTTTCTCAATGATACGCGGCAGTACGCTCTCGGAGCTCGCGGTGGAGTAAGCCAGAATCAGCTCGTCTTTGAGGATACGAATCAGGATCCAGATGCTCAGCCCACATACCCGCGCCACGATACCCAGCACCACTAGCGCGAAGAACAGAATCGCGAAGTAAACCAGGATAACCAGCTTAGCCAGCGGCCACAGCGAAGCGAAGCCGAAGGTGGCGACGGTCACCGAGATCAGGGCAAAGACCCCGACCGGCGCATAGCGCATTACCATGTGCGTCACTTTAAACATGGTTTCGGAGATAGAGCGGAACACGGTCACCAGCGGCTCGCGGTGAGTAGACGGCAGGGAAGAAAGCCCCAGGCCGAACAGCACCGAGAAGAAGATAATCGGCAACATATCGCCTTTCGCCATCGAGGCAACGATGTTGGTCGGCACCAGCGACAGGATGGTTCCCATCAGGCCATGCGCGTGACTCTGCACTTCCGCGGTGGTGTTCTGATATTTCGAGATATCGACCGCCGCCAGCTGCGACATATCAATGCCGCTGCCCGGCTGGAAGACGTTCGCCAGGGTGATCCCCAGTACAATCGCCACCGTGGTGATCACTTCAAAATAGATGATGGTCTTGGCGCCGATGCGGCCCAGTTGCTTAGCGTCGCCTACGCCCGCAATGCCCACCACCAGCGTCGAGATGACAATCGGAACGACAATCATTTTAATCAGGTGGATAAAGATATCGCCCGCCGGGGTCAGGAGGTTTGAGATTAACCAATCACGGCTTTCGGCGTGGTAATGCAGGTAGCTGCCCAGAAGTATGCCAAGCACCAGGGCTAGCAAAATCTGCCAGGCCAGGCTGACTTTTGTTTTTTTCATCACTACTGACTTCCTCAATGAAAGGCACCATTCCGGGAGGTAATGGCACCCACTGAAAGGGGTATGAATTGTGTTGCGTTGCTTTATGGGGTTATTTAACGCGCAATATCAGTATCATTTGCACGGCATGCTGCGCAAGCCTTTAAGAACAGCGCTTTCCTCTGGTTTTCTGCATAAATCCGCCCATTTCAGCGCATTACATTGCATAAGTATTTGTTATAAAAAATATTTAACACATTCAGTTTCTATAAATACAGCAAATGAATTATTTCATTTCAAAGTTTCATTTGATTGAATTTCATTCAGTTTAATCAATGCGTGATCTGCCCCCCAAATAGTAAACAAAGCTCATAAAGCCCCTATTCTTAACGGTTATTTGACATATATTTAACAAGTTAAAGGAGAAAAAAAGCCATGAGCCAAATACATAAACACCCTATTCCCGCAGAGATTGCGGAACATTGCCTGATGAATCCGCAACAGTACCAGGTGAACTACCAACAATCCATCACCAACCCAGATGCCTTCTGGGGCGAGCAGGGCAAAATCCTCGACTGGATTAAGCCCTATACGCAGGTAAAAAATACCTCTTTCGCGCCGGGAAACATCTCCATCAAATGGTATGAAGATGGCACCCTGAACCTCGCGGCCAACTGTCTCGACCGCCACCTGCACGAGCGCGGCGACCAGACCGCGATTATCTGGGAAGGCGACGACGCCAGCCAGAGTAAAAACATCACTTATCGCCAGCTCCATCGCGATGTTTGCCGTTTTGCCAACGTATTGCTCGATCTGGGCATTAAAAAAGGCGATGTCGTTGCTATCTATATGCCGATGGTGCCGGAAGCCGCCGTGGCCATGCTGGCCTGCGCGCGCATCGGCGCCATCCACTCGGTAATCTTCGGCGGCTTTTCGCCGGAAGCGGTTGCCGGACGCATTATCGACTCCAGCGCTCGCCTGGTGATCACCTCTGACGAAGGATTACGCGCCGGTCGCGCCATCCCGCTGAAGAAAAACGTCGACGATGCGCTGAAAAATCCGCACGTCACCAGCATCGAGCACGTGGTGGTCCTCAAGCGCACCGGCGGCAAAATCGACTGGCAGGAAGGTCGCGATCTGTGGTGGAGCGATCTGATTGAAAAAGCGGATGACCAGCATGAAGCGGTGGAAATGAACGCCGAAGACCCGCTCTTTATCCTCTATACCTCCGGTTCGACCGGCAAGCCGAAAGGCGTACTGCACACCACCGGCGGCTACCTGGTGTATGCGGCGACCACCTTCAAATACGTCTTTGATTACCATCCGGGCGATATCTACTGGTGCACCGCCGATGTGGGCTGGGTCACCGGTCACAGCTACCTACTGTACGGCCCGCTGGCCTGCGGCGCCACCACGCTGATGTTTGAAGGCGTGCCAAACTGGCCGACCCCGGCGCGCATGTGCCAGGTGGTGGACAAACATCAGGTCAATATTCTCTACACCGCGCCGACGGCGATCCGCGCGCTGATGGCGGAAGGCGACAAAGCTATCGAAGGTACCGATCGTTCTTCACTGCGCATTCTCGGCTCGGTCGGCGAGCCGATTAACCCGGAAGCCTGGGAGTGGTACTGGAAGAAGATCGGCAACGAGAAGTGCCCGGTGATGGACACCTGGTGGCAGACCGAAACCGGCGGCTTCATGATAACCCCGCTGCCGGGCGCCACCGAACTGAAAGCCGGTTCCGCCACGCGTCCATTCTTTGGCGTCCAGCCGGTACTGGTGGACAACGAAGGGACGCCGCTGGAAGGCGCGACCGAGGGCAATCTGGCGATTGCCGACTCCTGGCCTGGCCAGGCGCGTACCCTGTTTGGCGATCATGAGCGCTTCGAGCAGACCTATTTCTCAACCTTTAAAAATATGTACTTTAGCGGCGACGGCGCCCGTCGCGACGAAGATGGTTACTACTGGATCACCGGTCGCGTCGATGACGTACTGAACGTCTCCGGCCACCGTCTGGGCACCGCGGAAATTGAATCCGCGCTGGTCTCGCATCCGAAAATCGCCGAAGCGGCGGTGGTTGGTATTCCGCATAATATCAAAGGCCAGGCCATCTACGCTTACGTGACGCTGAATCACGGCGAAGAGCCGACGCCGGAACTGTATGCCGAAGTACGTAACTGGGTGCGCAAAGAGATTGGCCCGCTGGCGACGCCGGATGTACTGCACTGGACCGACTCGTTGCCGAAAACCCGCTCCGGCAAAATCATGCGCCGTATTCTGCGTAAGATTGCCGCTGGCGATACCAGTAATCTCGGGGATACCTCGACGCTGGCCGATCCGGGCGTAGTGGACAAACTGCTCGAAGAGAAGCAGGCCATTGCGATGCCTTCTTAACACGATACCTACCCCCCTCTCCCTCTCTGGAGGGAGAGGTTAAAAACATAAACCCCCCCCAAGGATTCTGTTCAGCAGGAAAGCGGTAAACCAGCGGCTACTCGACGTAATAACGTCGGGCGGGTCACTGTTGCCGACGGATAGCCGATGGATGACATAAGGGTTACCTCTGGAGACGCTAAGATGAATGAACAAATTTGTCAGCGGATAGAAAATAGTGCGCATTTCAGGGAGTTAGTTGCATCACGGCAACGGTTTGCCGCCATTCTGTCAGTCATTATGTTGGTCATTTACGTAGGCTTTATTTTGCTTATCGCCTTCGCGCCCGGCTGGCTTGGGACGCCGCTGCATGAAGGCACCAGCGTCACCCGCGGCATCCCTATTGGTATCGGCGTCATTATCATCTCCTTCGTTCTGACCGGCATTTACGTCTGGCGGGCAAACGGCGAATACGACAAGTTGACCAAAAGCGTGATTAGCGAGGTGCAAGCATCATGAAAAAAGTCCTGACGGCGCTTGCCGCCACGCTCCCTTTCGCCGCCAACGCCGCCGATGCCATTACCGGCGCGGTGCAGCGTCAGCCGACCAACTGGCAGGCGATTATCATGTTCGTGATTTTCGTCGCCCTGACGCTGTATATCACTTACTGGGCGTCAAAACGCGTGCGTTCGCGCAGCGATTACTACACCGCGGGCGGCAATATCACCGGTTTCCAGAACGGTCTGGCGATCGCCGGCGACTTTATGTCCGCGGCCTCGTTTCTCGGCATTTCCGCGCTGGTGTACACTTCCGGCTACGACGGTTTGATCTACTCGCTCGGCTTCCTTGTCGGCTGGCCGATTATCCTGTTCCTGATCGCCGAACGCCTGCGTAACCTCGGTCGCTACACCTTTGCCGACGTAGCCTCTTATCGCCTGAAGCAGGGGCCGATTCGCACTCTCTCCGCCTGCGGTTCGCTGGTGGTGGTGGCGCTGTATCTGATTGCGCAGATGGTTGGCGCCGGCAAACTCATCCAGTTGCTGTTCGGCCTCAACTACCACGTTGCGGTGGTGCTTGTCGGCGTGCTGATGGTGTTGTACGTGCTGTTTGGCGGCATGCTCGCCACCACCTGGGTGCAGATTATCAAAGCGGTCCTGCTACTGTTCGGCGCCAGCTTTATGGCCTTTATGGTGATGAAGCACGTTGGTTTCAGCTTCAATAATCTGTTCACTGAAGCGATGGCGGTGCACCCGAAAGGGGTGGCGATCATGAGCCCCGGCGGGCTAGTGAAAGACCCGATATCGGCGCTATCGCTCGGTCTCGGCTTGATGTTCGGTACCGCGGGCCTGCCCCATATTCTGATGCGTTTCTTCACCGTCAGCGACGCCAAAGAAGCGCGTAAGAGCGTGTTCTACGCCACCGGTTTTATGGGTTACTTCTATATCCTGACCTTTATCATCGGCTTCGGCGCGATCATGCTGGTGGGGGCGAATCCGGCGTTTAAAGATGCGGCAGGACAGCTCATCGGCGGCAACAACATGGCGGCGGTGCATCTGGCGGATGCCGTCGGCGGTAACCTGTTCCTCGGCTTTATCTCGGCGGTGGCGTTCGCCACGATTCTGGCGGTGGTCGCCGGACTGACGCTGGCGGGGGCATCGGCGGTCTCTCACGATCTTTACGCTAACGTGTTCCGCAAAGGCGCGACCGAACGTCAGGAGCTGAAGGTATCGAAAATTACCGTGCTGATCCTCGGCGTGGTAGCGATTCTGCTGGGGATTTTGTTCGAAAACCAGAATATCGCCTTCATGGTCGGCCTGGCGTTCTCTATCGCCGCCAGCTGTAACTTCCCGATTATCCTGCTGTCGATGTACTGGTCGAAGCTGACCACCCGCGGCGCGATGATCGGCGGCTGGCTCGGCCTGCTGACCGCGGTAATTTTAATGATCCTTGGCCCGACCATTTGGGTACAGATCCTCGGTCACGAGAAAGCCGTCTTCCCGTATGAATACCCGGCGCTATTCTCCATCGCCATCGCGTTCATCGGCATCTGGCTATTCTCGATTACCGATAACTCCGCAGAAGGGATGCGCGAGCGCGAGCAGTTCCGCGCCCAGTTTATCCGTTCACAAACCGGTATCGGTATCGAACGCGGCCAGGCGCACTAATGGTATCGGCCTCTTCCTCGCGCTGAGGAAGAGGCTATATTTTAGTTATAGGTAAAGGTTATCACCCCGCTCGCATTTGCCGATCCCGCCGTCACCGTCTCCGCTGTTTTGTAATAATTGGTGGTAAACATGAGCGACTGCATAGCATATGCGCCGCCGGGGAAATCAGGATTGGTAAAAATGGTATAGCCAGCATCCGCGCCGTTATTGGTCACCGTCGTGCGGCTTGAAGAATATAAGCTGATATCCGTATTCAGCGGCAGCGCATTGTCCTTCAGATTAAGCTGTACGCCAACGCCGGTGGCAGCATTACCATCCGCAGTTAAGGCCATCACCGTATGGTTCGGGTTATCGCCGCTCGCTTCCGCAGCCGTCACCCGCATTACAACGTTAGTCCCCGGCTCACAGGAGAGCGTCACCGATTGAGTTGCAGAGCCGGCTTTCCCCGCGGAATTGAATGCCGAAGCGCTTACCGTCCCCATCGCGAAATTCAATCCTGAGCTACTGACCATGCAACCCATCGGGGTGAGCTGAATAGTCGTGGTGCCGCTAATATGCAGCTGGGAAATTACGATAGTACCTGAACTGTCTTTCGCAGAGACCGTCGCCACCGGATCGTTCAACGACAATTTACTATTTGTCGCTATTGGGCCGCCGGTCGCCACCAGCTGTAGCTGGTAAGCCGGTGAGTAATTGGTTGAAGCATAATAATCCAGTAAGCCGGAAGGTTTGCCAAGGTAGTAATTAACATCACCAATAAAATGCTGCTGATAATCGCTATTGAAATCGTCGCTATCACCATCATATTCGCCGGTAACGTTTAACCAAACTTTGACTCTCAACCCTACGCCTTGTAACGAGGTGGCATAGATATTATCGCCGATTAAATTTCCGGTGTTATTTGATGCCCACTGAAAGTTAGCATATATATCACCTTGACAGTTGAGTAGCGCGGCCTGCGAACGAGTTATCTTACCTGAGTCATATAATACTGTTCCGGCCGAGTAATTCCCGGCACTAAGTAAAATCTTCTCAGGCAAATTAGTCATCGATACATCGCCAGAATTCACCCCCTCACAAGCCCAACTCAACACAGGGAAAATCAGCAGCAACATTAATAAATATTTATTCATACCGTTCCTTGTATATCTGACTATTTATAGGTGACATCAAAGGTTACGGTAAACCCCACAATGCCAGCACTAATTTTTCCGTAGGGTGAATACATTCTGGCGATCATGTTAAATGTATGAGAGCCAGCACTATCATCAAACGTATAAACATACCGATCGTTTGGCCCTAACGACTCGTTATCCGCCTGACTAAGGAGCTGCATCCCAACGCCGCTGGCGCCATCGCTACCGGTTTGATTATTTTTATAAATTGAAGTATGGGTATCATCAAAATAGGAGCCACTGAAGGATAAGGTGACCGTAGAGGTTCCCGCGGAGCAGTTGCTAAACTCAAGCTTGACCGGCGTGCTTTCCCCACTGGATCCTGCTTTACCGGTTAACGTTTGATACGACACCGTGCCTAAATCAATGGTGGCAGAGGGTTTTATTGCAACGTCACAGGATGGTTCCTCAATATTGCCAGAAACGTTAAAATTGATCGTGCTTGAATCCTCATAGGCCAATGCTGGCGTCGAAATAACAAAAAGCGCACAGATTAAATAGCCAAATAAACAGATTAAGATACCGCCGATACATTTAACATCACCCATATTCAAACCTCATTCCTTTGAGCAACCATTTAAGTTAATGACACAGTGCTTGATAGAAAATAATCTCCTGATTTTTTTCCTTCACGGTCAAATCATAATCTGCACGGCATTGTTCATTGCGCCCCTCGCCCCATTTCACCAGCATGGTTCCTTTTTGCTGAAGACCCGTCATATAAACCTGCCCGTCATCACCAACAATATTGCCGCGAATATCCTGGCGCCGTTGCGGCTGTTTTTCTAAAGTCACAATAGCGCCAAATGGCGCGACGCCGGTCGCCGTCTTTAAAGTGACCATGGCCTTCGCTCCAATATAGGTATCGTATTGCACTCTGACTATCGCGTTACGCGTCGGTACCACGTTTCTCACCACATTATCAACCTCCGCACCCGTAATCTGCTGTTCATCTAATGACAGGCTATTGACATGATATGGCCGAATATATGGCACGATAGCGTAACCTGAGGAATCGGTTGTGACATTGGTTTGTCCGCGGACCGCCACATCGCTCACACCGGGTGTTTCAATCAGAGCGGAACTCTCACCGAGGAATCGGGAAAAGGTGAGTCCGCCCGCATGGGCGATCATGCCTCCGCGTAATGAATAGTTATAGTGATTGCTATAATGGTCATAGCCGTAGCCGGCGGAAATATCCCCTTTGGAACTCTGATAATCCACGCCAATATTTCCGGAAGCGCTTTTATTACTGGCGTTATAACCTTGCTGAACATTCCAGCTAAGCGAGCGATCCGCCAGCATCATGCCGTTCAATCCTATGCTGTGGGTGGTGTCGCTTGCACGGCCAGAACTCATGCTGTAATTAGACGAGAGCCTTTCGCCTATCGGTATAGACAGCGTTAACGACACAATAGTATCGCTGCCAGGTTTCGTCTCTCCATGACTTTCACTACTTTGTACGTTACGGTTATATGAATAGTTAATGAAATAAGAAACTTTTCCCAGCGAACCGCTATAGCCAATGCCCAATGAATCCATTCGCGAACTATCCCAGTAAGTTTCATTCACTAAGGAAAGCGACAGAGAACCATACCCAAACAGCGATTGCGATATTGAGGCATCAAAGCGCCCTTTTTTCCGACCAGTTAATGTACAACAATCCTGGTCATCTGAGGTCTTATCGATAAAATCCTGAAAGGAATAATATCCCGCAGTAGAATAGCGATAACCCGCCACCGAAAAATTAGTTCCCGTCTGCAAAAAGCTTTTACTAAAACGCAGGCGTAAGGATTGTCCCTTTTTTTGCGATAACGTAGAGCGGGCTTCGTTTTGCTTAATATTGACCAATGATTGAGAAGCATCAAACGACAACGCACCAATGCTCCCTAAATTAAAACCAGAACCCATTAATATATTAGTATATTTATCTTCAGCCTGCTGTAGTCCCGCATATAACGTAATATTACTTGAAACGCCGTATGCCACCGTCGACTGGACAAAATTATATTCTTTATCACCGGAACTGGAGGCACGCGTTTTTCCGCTACTAAAGGCATAGTCCAACTGCCCCTCGCGTTGCAAAATAGCCAACGAGGCATAAGGCACGACAAAATTTTGCTCGCTACCGTCGGACTCTTTAATATTAACGTTGAGATCGCCGGCGCTCCCGGTTGAATAAAGATCCTTAATCTCGAAAGCCCCGGGAGCAACCGTTGTTTTATAGATACTGTAGCCATTCTGATAAACAGTGACCTCGGCGGTAGTACGCGCGATGCCTTTGATCGTTGGCGCAAAACCATGAAGGCTGTCTGGCAGCATTTCCTTATCCGAGCCCAACTGCAGGCCAGTAAAATTTATGCTGTCATAAATACCCGACGAGGTATAGGTATTACCCAAAATGAATTGGCTTTTCAGGATATGGATATCGCGCGCCAGATAGCTATACACCGATTGCCAGTGACTACCGTCATCGCCGTGATCAAACGTGCTATAGTTGCGAAGACGCCACGGTCCCAGATTTATACCAGGCTGCAAACTCGCAAACTGGCTTTCGGTGGCGCTACCGCCATGCCGCGGCGTATTCCATTGCCCCGACAAACTATAGTTAAGCAAACCCGCGTTGATTCCTTGTTGCCACTGCTCTTCCGGAACATAGTCTCCTGGGCGATTGAGCAGCGCCGCCTGGGGCACGGAAAGTACCAGGCGCTGCTGCGACAACGACACTGAGTATTCAAGACCAGGGATCGCTGACAGAGAGGCGCACTGCGTTGCCATATCCGCAAGCTGCGGATAGCGCTCGGTATTAATTGACCATGATTTTAGCAGTCCAACGCCAATGCAGGGTTGAACCCTGGTCTCTTGTTTATCCGTGTTTTCTTTAAATTCAATCACCTCGGTAGATATATATTTATCATTAATATAAATATCCAGATTATAGCTACCGGGTGGAATCGTATCCTGAGATAACCAGGATAAGTCCACGGCGGTAGCGCTACTTTCAGTCACTTCCAGTAAATGCGGGTTGAAGTATTCTCCGGCCTGCGCACCAGAACTTAGGGTAGTGGCGTATAGCAAGAATGCTACTCCGATATACCCTGGAGTATGAAATAAAGTAACGCTACTGTATGATTGCGGAATATTTTTTCCCTGCCATACCATAATCATTAATCACGCTCCATGTGATTTCTTTGTTCCTCGCAGAGGATAAAACATCTTTTGCCGGTATCTTTAACGTAGAAAATGGTGCTGCGAACCATATTCCAGATACATTCTTGCCGTTAATCTTTATTTGTGAAAAATTCATATATAACGGTGAATTATTTGTTACGCTATAAAAGTTGCTATCGTGACGCCATTGTAATTTAGCAGCATAATTTTCTGGGATTTGTCCCTGCAGCTCTTTGGGACGATAAATAAGTTTAATTTTAGAATTAATAGCGAACTGCACCGTGTTCTTATCGGGCACATTATCCATTGCGGGTATGCCTTTAACATTTAGCCAAAGCATGGACTCCCGACTGGTTGGTAATGGCTTCCCAGAACGCACTATCCGGACAAAACCTTTCTCACCAGAATTTAAACGAAATAGCGGTGGCGTTATAATAAATGAGTCTTTTTCAGGTGATGAGGTATCAACGACAGAAAGCCAGGACTGGACAATATTAGTGGTATTATCTTTATTATCAACAGCCACTACCGTACTCTCTTTGGCGCCATCAAATATCACCCGAGTCGCGCCGACCACTACGCTCGCTTGCGCATTCGAAAGGGTTAGCAATAAGCTAATAAAAAATAAACGATATCTCATATACCCATAATAAAGGGGAATCTACATACCGCTCCCCTTTCTCCATATAAAATTAATTAATAGTAAGTCACGTTATAAGTCACGGTCGTTTTAACTGCCCCTTTCGTTGGATCAGAAGCGCCTGACTTGACCATTTTCACGGTAAATGGAATAGTCGCAGCCCCTGATGAAATATCCACATCGGCGCCTTCTTCATTATTTTTCAGCAAATTACCTGCGTTATCAAAGATGGCGACCGCAACGCCAGAAGCTGCAGAAGTTGAGGCCTGGTTTTTGAAGTAATCACTGTTCGCAGCATCTGCCTCGCCACCGAAGGTAACGCGGGCGATAGCGTTGCCACCCTCTTCAGTAGCAGGACAGTTAGCCAGGGAAAATGAAAAATTCTTCGCAGCACCATAGGTATTCGCTTTCAAATCCGCCACTGAAGTGGTACCCATTTCGATAGACGTCACCCCCCCATCAATTGTTGCGGTACAGGTGGTATCAGAAACGGTACCGTTGAAAGTAATCGTATTCGATGCAGCTTGCGCATAGGTCGACAGCATGCAGGAGGCAGAAATTGCCAGCGCGCTGAACACATATTTCTTACTGATTTTCATATGAATTCCCATATCCATTGTAAACGACAATCAATCCGTCAATTGCTTGATGCAGGTATATTAAAGAATGGAATTCAAAATTAGCGCCGTCAGATTTTTATAAAAACAACATGCAATGTTTTATAAATAATTTAAAATTGACCAGGTAATCGCTTAATGAATCCATTCAATAATAGCATCCCGCATAAAAATAATATCTTGAGAAAAATATTTTTCAATAAGTATTGCTAACATCATCCATTAGAATGAATTAATCACCTATTATAAAAACAAACCAAATACACATATTATCAGCATGTTATGCATTCATATAATTCACAGCACAAATTAATAATTGTTTAATCATTATTAAATTCATTAAATAACCCGTCATTTAGAAATATATTTTTACAAATTAAATGACATAAGATCTTTCCAAACAGCATTCAACAAAAACATCCCACAATGAAATTAAGAATATAACCTAAACACATTTCATACTAATTAAGATAAATAGCCTATGGATACGTAATATTTTACCGGGGTGAACTCAGCAGTCTTACCCGTTGTCCTTCGAGGTAAGACTGCGGAATCTTAAAATATCGCCCAACGAACTAGCGGCGCCGCCAGCACCATGACTACGCCGGAAAGCATCATCACCAGGCTGGCGACCACGCCCTCCTGCTGGCCCAGTTCATAGGAGCGGGCTGTTCCGGCGCCGTGCGACGCCGCGCCGAACCCCGCCCCTTTAGCCATACCGGCGCGGATTGACAGGCGTAAGAACAGCACATCGCCAATCGCCATACCGAATACCCCGGTGACCACCACAAAAAGCGCTACCAGGTCGGGCTGGCCACCGAGCGGTTTCGCCGCCGCCAGCGCAAACGGCGTGGTCACCGAGCGTACCGCCAGGCTACGCTGAATTTCGTCAGGCAGAGTGAAGAGACGCGCCAGCCAAACGGAAGTGGTAACGGCGACCACCGACGCCGTCACCACTCCCGCGGTCAATGACATCCAGTGACGCTTAATAATCGCCATGTTGTCATAGACCGGTACGGCAAAGGCGATGGTGGCCGGCCCCAATAACCATAATAGCCAGTGCGACTCGCCCATATAGCTCTGATAGGAGATATGACCAAAGACGAGGATCAGCACCAACAGTACCGGCGTCAGCACCAGCGGCATTAACGGCAGTTTATGGAAGCGGCGATAGAGACGCTTATTGGCGAAATAGAGCCCGAGGGTGACCGCCAGGCACAGCATGCTCAGGATAAAATCACTCATTTTTCAGCCTGCTCACTTCGTAGCGATACACCTTATCCACTACCCACGCCGTGGCGCCCAGTACCATAGTGGTGCTTAACGCGATGACGAGGAAGATGCGCCAGCCGTCCACCATCAGCAGTTGCGCATAATTAACGACGGCAACCACCGCCGGGACGAAAAACAGCAGCATCTCCGCCAGTAGCCAGCGCGCGCCTGCGCGCACCCAGTTGAGCGGTATCACCCGGCAGACGATAAGCATCAGCAGCATCAACATGCCGACAAGATTGGCAGGAAGCGGGAGATGTAGCCAATTAACCAGATATTCAGCGCAGACAAACAACCCGGCATAGAGCAGTACCTGAACCGGTACCTGAAGACGTTGCATCACGAAAGGCGCAACACGTGCTGGCGCGAAGGCCATGAGCGGAATTCCCTAAAAATAAGTCAGGGGTGCAGTATAGAGAGCCGCCCTTGTGGACAGAAATGAATTAAAATCATCACAGGTATAGTCTCAGGGAATAATCATGGATATACGTACGTTGCGGTATTTTGTCGAAGTCGTCCGCCAGCAAAGCTTTACCCGCGCGGCGGAGAAACTCTTCGTCACGCAACCCACCATCAGCAAGATGCTCAAAAATCTGGAAGATGAGCTCAACTGCACCCTGCTTATCCGTGATGGCCGCAAGCTGTTATTAACCGATACCGGCCGGGTAGTCTTCGAACGCGGGCAGGCGATACTCGGCGAATTCAGCCAGTTAAAAGCCGAACTCAGCGATATTAACCATCTGAATAAAGGCGTACTGCGCCTGGGGATCCCGCCGATGGTCGGCATGTTGATGGCTGAGCCCATCAGCCGCTTTCGCCTGCGTTATCCCGGCGTGGAGCTGAAAATTTCCGAGTTCGGCGGGTTGACGGTGCAGCAGGCGGTTAGCAACGGCGAACTCGACCTGGCGATGACCGCGCTACCGGTCGATGAGTCCAGCGGCCTGACCACGCTGTCGCTCTTTAGCCATCCGCTCTGTGTCCTCGTGCCGAAGACAGCGCAGTGGCAGGATATCACCTCGATCTCGCCGCAAAAGCTGGCGCAGTATCCATTGGTTATCTACAACGAAGATTTCGCCCTCAGCCAACAGCTGATGCGCCTGTTTGCCGAGCGTGATGTCAAGCCGCGTATCGCCGTGCGCAGCGGTCAGTGGGATTTTCTGGCGGCAATGGTGCAGGCGGGCATTGGCGTGGCGATTTTGCCGGAGCCGATTTGCCAGCGTCTTGATGCCGAGGATTTTTATTGGATCCCGCTGGAGAGCGAATTACGTTGGGAATTAGGGATGATCTGGCGGGAAGGGGTGTATATGTCGCGCAGCGCCGAGGCGTGGCTGGAATGCAGTAAAGCGTTCTGGCTGGAGTAACTCCCCGGTCGCGCTAACGCTTACCGGGGCTACATATAGACTGTCGATACTGTTATCGGTTGGCAACTTTTTAAGGGTTTTTCCCGGACGCGGCGCGTTGCGCCTTCTCCGGGCTACCAAATCGCACAGTGCTGTAGCCCCGATAAGCGTCGCGCTTACCGGGACTTAAGGTTACTGATCTTCGATTAACAGCGCTTCTAACAGGTCGAGATCGTGCAGCAGCTTCTGCAACGTCTCGTTGCTGATTTGCCGCGTCGCGCGCAGGTGGTACAGCTCACCGCGTTCCGAACGTAGCGCCGCCAGACGGAAACGGCGCTCAAGGCTCTCTTCCAGCATCGAGGTTTCGACATCGTTACGCCCATCCACACGGCGACGCAGGTTACCGATGACGCGCGAACTCACCTCGGTCAGCAGCTGGTTGTCGATATTCTCTTTGGTATCCGCCGCCAGGCGTTCTTCCATTTTCTGAATCGCGACAATCGCCACATCCGCCGTCGCGGCGCGCGCCAGACGCTCTTCTTTGCGCTGCTGTACGTGGTCGGTGGACTCAATACGCCGCAACAGAATCGGCAACGCGATCACCCCGACGAACAGGGAGAAAAGAATCACCCCGGCGGCCAGGAAGATAAGCTCGTAACGCGCCGGGAAGACGTTACCGTCCGGTAAGAGTAGCGGAATCGACAGCACACCGGCGAGAGTAATCGCCCCGCGCACCCCGGCGACGGAGGAGATCAGCAGCTCGCGGGTGGTCCAGGAGCCAAACTCCATCGGTTTCTTCTTCAGGAAGCGTTGGCTGAGCTTACGCATCGTCCACAGCCAGCCGAAACGCACCAGCATCAGCGCGGCGTAAATCAGCACGATATCGGTGAACAGCATCCAGGTTTCAACGTTCGGATCGGCTTCCGCCGCCACCAGCGAGCTCGACAGGATATCCGGCAGCTGCAGGCCCAACAGCAGGAACACCATGCCGTTAAACACGAACTCCAGCATGGCCCAGGTACTGTTGGCGCGCAGGCGCATAGCCAGCGGCGCGGTACGCATCACCCCGGAACGGGTGATGGTCATCCCCGCGGCCACCGCCGCCAGGATCCCCGAGAAACCGATATGTTCGGCAATCAGGTAAGAAGCGAACGGCAGCAGGAACAGCAGCACAATTTGCGTTGCCGGTTCATCGCCGCCCCAGCGGCTGAGGAAACGCATTGAGCGGCCATACAGCCAGCTGACCACGAAACCGGCCAGGATGCCGCCAATCGCCACCTTCAGAAACTCAACGGTGGCGCCGCCAATGGTGAACACCATCGTGCCCATCGCCACGGCAACGGCAAATTTTAACGACACCAGGCCAGAAGCGTCATTCATCAGCGCTTCACCCTGCAGGATGCCCATGATTTTCTTCGGTATCCGCCCTTCGCCGACAATACCGGACAGCGCCACGGCATCGGTCGGCGACAGCACCGCCGCAAGAGCAAATGCCGGAACCAGCGGGATCCCCGGCACAATCCAGTAAATCAGGAAGCCGATACCGACCACGGTGACCACCACCAGCGCCAGCGCCAGGCCGAAGATTTCCCGGCCGTGCTCGATAAACTCGCGGGTCGGCGTTTTCCAGCCATCGGCAAACAGCAGCGGCGGGATAAACAGAACGAGGAAGAGTTCAGGGTCGAACTCAACGTGCAAACCAAAGGTCGGCCAGGCCAACAGCGCGCCGATGGCGATTTGCATTAACGGTAGTGGGACCTGAAAGGGCAGTACACGTGTAACCACCCCTGAGAGAGAGACCACGAGGGTCATGATGAGTATGGTGAAGAATATTTCCATGTGTTCCCTGTTTGCTGCGTTTTCTTTTTTTACATCTGAGGCGTCATGTCTCGAAATGATACGCTACTCAGATTAACGCAAAAGGAAACAGGATGTGGCTTAAAAATTAAACGGGCGGCCAAAGCCGCCCGTCGTTAGCAGGAAAAGTTAAATCGCCCATCCGCCGGCGTAGAAGATGACCAGCGCCGCCGCGATGATCACGGTGCCCGCATTGAGCTTGCGCCATTCGCCGGATACCACGCGGCCAATCACCAGCGATGCAAAACCGATCATGATGCCGGTCACGATGTTGCAGGTCAGCACGATGAACACCGCGGTAATCAGCCCCGCCATCGCATCAACGAAGTCATTGAAGTCGATTTTCGCCACGTTGCTCAGCATCAGCAGGCCAACGTACATTAGCGCTGGCGCGGTCGCGTAGGCCGGTACCAGATAGGAGAGCGGAGAAAGGAACAGGATCAGCAGGAACAGCACGCCAACGGTGACTGCCGTCAGGCCAGTTTTGCCGCCCGCCGCCGTACCGGCTGCCGATTCGATATACACCGCCGCAGGGGCTGCGCCCACCACGCCGGAGAACACGCTGCTCAGGGAGTCGGTAGTCAGCGCTTTGCCGCCGTTGATGATCTGCCCGTCTTTATCCAGCAGGTTAGCCTGGCCGGCCACCGCGCGAATGGTACCGGTGGCGTCGAATACCGCAGTCATGACCAGCGCCAGCACGCTTGGCAGCACCACCGGGTTCAGCGCGCCGATGATATCAAGGCTGCCAATCAGCGAATTGCCTTTGTCGTCGCTCAGCGACGGCATGGCGAAAATCCCGGAGAAATGGACGTTCGGATCGAAAATCAGTCCGATAATGGAAATACCGATGATGGTCAGCAGAATGCCGCCAGGCACTTTCAGTTTTTCCAGACCGATAATGACCGCCAGGCCAATCAGCGACATCATCACCGGGAAGCTATCGAAATTGCCCAGCGCAACCGGCAGGCCGTCCAGCGGGTTTTTAATTACCAGACCGACGCCGTTGGCGGCGATCAGCAGCAGGAACAGGCCGATACCGATGCCGGTGCCGTGCGCCACGCCCTGCGGCAGGTTGCGCAGGATCCAGCTACGAATACCGGTAGCGGAGATAATGGTGAACAAAACCCCCATCAGGAACACGGCGCCTAATGCCACCGGAATACTAATGTGCTGCCCCAGCACCAGGCTAAAAGCGGTAAACGCGGTCAGCGAAATCGCGCAGCCGATAGCCAGCGGCAGGTTAGCCCACAGGCCCATCACTAATGAACCGACGCCCGCTACCAGGCAGGTCGAGACGAACACCGCCGCAGGCGGAAAGCCAGCTTTACCTAACATTCCCGGCACCACGATGACGGAGTACACCATCGCCAGGAAGGTCGTTAATCCGGCAACAATTTCCTGACGTACGGAGCTGCCGCGAGCTGAAATTTTAAACCAGGCGTCTAAAGAACCACCGGTACGCGCTGAAGGCGTAGACATAGAAAACTTCCCCTGAAAATTTTGATCGTTCGCTTGCATGCGTGATGGACCGTCCACTGCCAGTTAAACGCCATCTCCTTGTGCTGTTTCCCGGCGCCAGGAGGGAGGCTGAGAAAAAGCAAACGTTTAACTCCGCGCATACAATGCGGTATATGGAATGTCTTTGCTCCCCCTGTCGGCAGGGGAAAAAACGAGCAAAGTAAAAAGGCAAACGATTATCCTGTCTTTAGCTGGCCCTTTTCAACTGAAGTTTGTCGTATTTTGCCAAATTTCGCCGCCAAAGCTCAGGAAATAGACAAACGATGCGCAAACGTTATCGTCAGTGCGCAATGCATTAACATTTTTATATGTTTTAATCCTATTTCTGGCGTATTAACCGCCAGGCAGGGTAAATGGCCCGCCGCGCTCAATAGCGTTAATCCACCCCGGACGTGACTCCACCTGCTGCTGCCAACGCCGGGTGTGCGGCAGGTGTTGAATGCCGCCGCGCGCCAGTAAGGCCATCACCGGGAAGCTCATCTGAATATCCGCCATGCTCAGCGTGCCGCCGGCAAACCACGGCTGACGAGCCAGATGCTGTTCAATATATGCCGCATGGGTCGCCAACTGTCTATCCAGCCACGCTTTTTGTACCCCTTTGCCCAACGCCCCGCCCAGGGTGCGCATACCAAGCGGCACCGGCGGCTTGCCGAGGCTGGCGAAGATAAGCTTCATCAACAGCAAGGGCATTAACGATCCCTCGGCATAATGGAGCCAGAAGCGATATTGCAGTTTATCTTCCCTCCCCTGCGGCCTCAGCTGCTGGGCGCTATCGTAGGTTTCCTGCAGATATTCCAGAATCGCGCCGGACTCTGCCAGCACCACGCCCTGATCCTCAAGCACCGGCGATTTACCCAACGGGTGAATTTTTTTCAGTTCCGCTGGCGCCTGCATGTTTTTTTCACGCTGATAGCAGACGACCTGATAAGACAATTGCAGTTCTTCCAACGCCCACAGCACGCGCTGCGAGCGGGATTGGTTGAGGTGATGGACCGTCAACATGGCGCTCTCCTGTTGTTCGTTCAAATTAACTATAGAAACAGGCGACCAATGACGGAAAAATTTCGGCAACGCCAACAGGCAAAATCATCAGGCTGTGCCACAATTACATTGTCGACGCAATCCGGAACCTCCTTCAACACATTGCGCAATACCTGAGGGGAGTCGACGTCGGGGGAAACCCTCCCGTGAGCCAGCGGGATAATGCGAAAGACAAAGACCGGAAAACAACTAAAGCGCCCTGTTGTGGCGCTTTAGTTTTTTGCAGGTATCACGATTAATCCTCTTCCAGCAGGCGTGCGCCGGTTCCCTCTTCACCCAACTTATCCCCAGGGTTGCGTAATGGACAATCGCGGCGCGATAAACAGCCGCAGCCGATGCAGCCGTCGAGCTGGTCACGTAGCGCGGTCAGGGTGTGGATACGCCGGTCCAACTCCTCCCGCCATTGCGACGACAGTTGTTTCCACTCTTTGGCGCTCAGATTATGCCCTTCCGGCAAGACGCCGAATGCCTCGCCGATGGTCGCCAGCGGAATACCAATACGTTGCGCAATCTTGATGATCGCCACTGCTCGCAGCACATCACGGCGATATCGCCGCTGATTGCCCGCGTTGCGCTGGCTGCGGATAAGCCCTTTGCTTTCATAAAAGTGTAGCGCCGAGACGGCGACGCCGGTTCGTTTCGCCACCTCCCCAGGGGAGAGCAGCATTTTGATGCGTGCTGGTTTATTTTCCATAAAGCTCTTTACCTCAAGTTAACTTGAGGAATTATACTCGCCGACAGACAAAACGACGAATCGAGAATTGAGAGAGGCCGCTTTATGTCCCATCAGGATATTATCCAAACGCTTATTGAATGGATTGATGAACATATCGATCAACCACTTAACATTGATGTAGTCGCTAAAAAATCGGGATACTCGAAATGGTATCTGCAGCGAATGTTCCGTACCGTTACCCACCAGACGCTGGGTGATTACATTCGCCAGCGCCGGCTACTGCTCGCCGCTGAAGCGCTGAGAACCACGCAACGTCCTATTTTTGATATTGCGATGGATTTGGGATACGTCTCGCAGCAGACGTTCTCGCGGGTATTCCGCCGGGAGTTCGATCGCACTCCCAGCGATTACCGTCATCAGATTTCCGCCTGACGACCGTCGTGCGGCGTACGCAGTAAGATCGGGGACTTGGCGAGCCACTGCATAAACTCCTGTGGCGGCATAGCCCTGGCAAAATGCCATCCCTGACAAAACTGCACGCCGCGCTTAAGCAACCAATCCACCTGATCCAGCGTTTCTACCCCTTCGGCGATGGTTTTTAAACGCAGGCTACGCGCCATATCAATGATATGCTCGGCAATCAGATGGCTGGTACTGTTGGTGGTCAGCGTATCGATAAAGGATTTATCAATCTTCAGAATATCGACATTGAGCGAATAGAGGTTATGCAGGTTGGAATAACCGGTACCGAAATCATCAATGGCTATTTCGTAGCCCGCTTCGCGGAACGCCTGAATCACCGGTGTGGTTTTCGGCACATCGATAAATCCTCTTTCGGTGACTTCAATTTTAATTTGCTTCACGCAAACCGCATAGCTGCGGGCCTTCTCAGTGATCTGCGCAATTAATCGCGCGGAGTGGAAGTCCGATGCCGAAAGATTAATCGCGATATAGAGCTGTGGATGTCTGGCCAGATATTCGCCAAGATCGTTGAACAACTCGTCGACCACATAATCCGTCACCTGAGCAATCATGCCTGAGTTTTCCGCCAACGGAATAAACTCCGCCGGGCTCATCACCGGACCGTCAAACCCCGGCCAGCGTAACAGCGCCTCGGCGCCGACGCAGCGGTTATTCTTGATGTCGATAATAGGTTGGTAATGCAGGCACAGTTGTCGGTGGCTTAACGCTCGCTGCAGTTTATTGCGCGGTGAATGATACTGCTGACGGCTTCGCGACCAGACCATCAGAATCAAAATGCTGCAAATAATGCCTAACGGCAGGGTCAAGGTAATCTGGTCGTAGAGGCTGGCATAATAGCTGGCGCGCGAGGTGGACATGATGACCGCAATCGGTCGAATCGACGAATGGGCGACGGTATAAACCCGGCCATCCTGGTTGAAAAAAGCGTCTTCGTGGCGAATAAGACGATGTAATTCCCTGGCATCAACGTTTTTACTCACGGAGAAAAACATGTTCGTTTTGGTGTCGAAGACGCCGTAAGCTAAATCTTTATCGCTGGAAATAACCGAACTATAAGAGAGAGGGTTAACCACCACGGCATAATGCCCGCGCTGCATATAATTCATATCATAGCCGGGATAAAACGGCGTATCACGATAGTAGTAAATGGAGACGTCGGGCTTTCGAGTATAATTCGCGGCAGCTATTCTCCAGCCCTCTTCGGGATGGACCGCGGTGGAACAGAGGAAAGTGTTACCGCTCGCATAAATCAGGTCATCAACATACAGTAGCCCGCGCACGATATTTAACATGTACTGCTGATGCTGCGGGGAACACATTGCCCCGGTAAAGTGCATGGCTTTTTCGCGCGCCTGCTCGGATTCATGAATGACCATTTCCGTTTTTTGCAGCGCCAGCTGCGAAAACGATTGCAGTCTATCTGAGATTTCTTCCCGGGCTCTGATTTGCGCAAACCACAACGCCAACACCACCGGCAGCACAACCACCAGTATGATGAAGAATATTCTTAACGCCTTATGCGGCGCGTTACGACTCATTTCCGCTTTTTATCCATGCGATACGCCTCAATCACGGTATAAGGACAAAAACCAGGCATTACCGACTGTTATAAAAAACAGCGAATTTCAGCAACGAACACGTTTATGTAAAAACCTCACACCTAATAATGATGAATCATACTTACTTATAGATGGATCGAGAAACATTCTCGTAATAATTAAGACACTAGCCACTTACTAATTCGGTTTCTCCGTACAATTACTCGTAATAAGTAACAAAACCCGTTGAACAATTATCGGCAGTCCAGGTCCAGTCCTTAACGGTGTCGAAAAACAGACACCAGACATGCTGGCGCGCATTCCGCCGCCATTAACCCTATTAATAACGTGGTTTAAAATGTCAAAAAAGGTCATTTTTTGTCTGGCGAATAAATCAGCAAATGTGATATAGTTCACACAAGTTGATGAAACAAAATCGTCGTTTCATCACTCCCTGAAGTGCCCGCCGATAGCCAGAGCGTCTCATTATTGATAATCGCGCCAGGTTGTCTAAGGCTCCCGACTTTCTTTGAGAGATAGGATAAGTTAATGGCTTCCATTACTACCAGTGTCGTACTTTTGCGCTGGCCCCTGGTGAGCGCGGTATTGATGTTCCTGGCCAGTTCGTTGAATATTCAATTACGTAAAAGCGACTATGCCGGCTTAGCGATTATTTGTAGCTGCCTGGGTCTGGCTGCCGCCTGTTGGTTTGCTACCGGCTTGTTAGGCATCACCATGGTGGATGTTGCTAAAATCTGGGGCAACATTAAAGATGTCATGGTTGAAGTCATGAGCCAGACGCCGCCAGAATGGCCAATGATGATGACCTGATAAAAAAGCTTCCTGCGGGAAGCTTTTTTATTTTCAGCAACAGCGATGCTCTTCCCGGCCCCTGCTAATATTGTTCGCATAACATCGGTCGTAGACGCTCGTTTGGGCAGCGCTTAACCGCACAATACGATTGATAAAGACAAGATTCCTGCTCCGCGACCTCGAAATTGTACGGGCAGGTTGGCCGCTCTCTTAAGGTTTCCCACTGTTTATCGTCGTAACGCGTGATGTTATAAATTTTTAATGAATGATATCGATCATTAATTAAAACTTTAGATGAATAAAGTTTCATGGTTTCGCCGGGAATTAATAAAAGCTCAGCCTCATACCAGATAATAAACTTGAGAAACCGTAGCCCAGATATTGACGAAAAGGCAACGCCAGTATGCGGGCAGATAAGGGTGTTAAGAATCGTCCATTTCATCTTCCATCCTTGTAAGTAAAATCTGAGAGAGAATTTAGTGATAGCACTCCAGGCCGTTATCTGCAAGGCAGGTTATTAATAGTGTGATATAGACCAACCCTGACACACATCGGCCATACCACTCTTGAAGTAAGCTAATCCGGGCATTCTACGAATTATGTATTAATACTAAAAAAACATAACCATGCAAAGGTTATAAATAACCTTACAATATATTTTAAATAGCAGACAAAAATATCATTTTGATATTCACCTGGATGGGATAAGCAATTAGCGATCGCAAAGCGAAAATATTCTATGGTAGGAGAAGCGTCACTTTCTTTTGTATTCTCGCAATCAGGACAATACCACCTACGTCGCGCTGAACCCGGGAGAGGTAAGTAGAAAAAGGCACAGGGGCGCGTTTGCATTGACTAAAATATAACCATCTCCCTGCAGAGTGCCGCATCATGAACATCTTCGGTTTTCAACGTCGTCTGGCGATGGTTTCCGGCTGCCTTCTGGCCATCGTGTTTGCCTTCTCCGCTTCAGCGGCTTCGACGGATAAATCGCCGCCGGCGCAAAAGGACAAAGCGGAGCTGGCCATCAATATGGATCACATCATGCAGCCGCAAAAAGGCGATCTTCCCGATATGATCAACCGGCGGGCGATCCGGGTATTAACGACCTACAGCAAGACCTTCTTTTTTATCGATAAGGGGACCCAGCGCGGCGCCACCCACGATCTTTTCATCGCTTTAGAAAAAGATCTCAATAGCAGACTGGCAAAAGAGAAGAAGCTGAAGCAGAAACACCTCAAAGTGCGGATCGTTTTCATCCCGGTGACGCGGGATAACCTGTTCAAGGCGTTGAATGAAGGTAAGGGGGATATCGCCGCCGCCAATCTCACCATTACTTCATCGCGTCAGGAGCAGGTCGCCTTTACCACCCCGCTCTATAGCGATGTCAAAGAGCTATTAGTTTCTGGGCCATCATCGCCCAACGTGAAAAGCCTGGAGCAGCTTTCCGGTAAAACCGTGTTTGTTCGACGCTCCTCCAGCTATTACGAAAGTTTGCAGGCGCTTAACGCCCGCTTTGCCAAAGCGTCGCTGCCGCCGGTCATTCTGCAGGAGGCGCCGGAGGCGCTCGAAGATGAGGATCTTCTCGAAATGCTTAATGCTGGCCTGATTCCTCTGATCGTGGTGGATCGCCATAAAGCGATTTTCTGGAAACAGGTGTTTCCCAAAATTCAGGTGCATGAAGACGTTGTGTTACGAGATGGCGGTAGCATCGCCTGGGCGGTCCGCAAAGATAACCCACAGCTTCTCGCGGTGCTGAATACCTTCGTGAAGAATAATCGTCAAGGCAGCACCCTGGGAAACACGATTCTGCTGCGCTACCTGAAAAGCGCGACCTACGTTAAAAATGCCGCAGCCAACAGAGAACGAGCTAAGTTTTTGCAGATGGTAGACATCTTTAGAAAATATGGCGAACGCTATGATGTCGACTGGCTGCTGATGGCAGCCCAGGGATATCAGGAGTCGCGGCTCAATCAATCGGTACGTAGTCACGTCGGCGCAATCGGCGTAATGCAGGTCATGCCCGCCACCGGCAAGGAGCTGAAAGTTGGCGATATTAAGAAAATCGATCCCAACATTCATGCCGGCGTGAAGTATATGCGCTGGATGATTGATCATTACTATGGCGATCAGCCAATGACGCCGCTGAATAAAGCGCTATTTTCGTTCGCGTCCTACAATGCGGGCCCGGCGCGCATCGCGCGTCTACGTACGGAAACCCAAAAACGCGGTTTTGATCCGAACATCTGGTTTGGCAACGTTGAGAATCTCGCCGCGGAAAAAATCGGCGCTGAGACGGTAACCTACGTCAGCAATATCTATAAATACTATATTGCCTATCGGCTGATATTGGATGATATCGCCCGTAAACAAAAAGCGACTGCCGCGCCGCTACCCGAGCCAGGAACGGGCAAGCCGCAGCCCGACGCGGCTACGCCCACAACGCCTCAAATTCCGACGCCGGCGGCCTGAGAGCCTGAAATGAAAAAGCCCCGGACAATCGGGGCTTTTTGTTGGCTTACCGCACAGGCAGCACGTAATAAGGAAAACCTTAGAACGGGATATCGTCGTCGAAGTCCATCGGCGGTTCGTTAGATGGCGCTGCCGGAGCCTGCTGCTGCGGACGAGACTGCGCGCCGCCGCTGAACTGGTTGCCGCCCTGCGGCTGCTGAGGCTGACCCCAACCGCCCTGCTGCTGGCCGCCGCCTGCCGGTGCGCCGCCACCCTGACGGCCGCCCAGCATCTGCATGGTGCCGCCGACGTTTACCACGATTTCAGTGGTGTACTTGTCCTGACCGGACTGATCGGTCCATTTACGGGTGCGCAGCTGGCCTTCGATATAAACCTGAGAGCCTTTACGCAGGTATTCGCCAGCGACTTCCGCCAGTTTGCCGAACAGCACAACGCGGTGCCATTCAGTCTGCTCTTTCATTTCGCCGGTTTGCTTATCGCGCCAGGATTCGGAAGTTGCCAGCGTGAAGTTGGCGACAGCGCCGCCACTTGGCATGTAGCGTACTTCCGGGTCCTGCCCCAGATTACCGACGAGAATCACCTTGTTTACGCCTCTGCTGGCCATGATCGAATCTCCTGAATGATACGTTTTGTATAAGTGTAAACCGGGAATTCTAACACCACAAAGGGGCAATTTGATAGCTGCGAAGCCAATTCCAGAAAACATCCCGCCGCTATGCAATTTTTCACCCTCTTACTGCAGCGCCATTCCAATACTGTATATCCAGACAGGTTAAGTTGTGTCATAATTAGCCGTTTCTGCCGTTTGTCCTTCAAACAAACCAGGCAATCCGTGTATCTACCTACCGGGAAAGGTGAATGGATAAGATCGAAGTTCGGGGCGCCCGCACCCATAATCTCAAAAACATCAACCTCGTCATCCCGCGCGACAAACTCATTGTCGTCACCGGGCTTTCTGGGTCTGGCAAATCCTCACTCGCTTTCGACACCCTGTACGCCGAAGGCCAGCGTCGCTACGTCGAATCGCTCTCCGCCTATGCGCGACAGTTCCTGTCGCTGATGGAGAAACCGGACGTCGATCATATCGAAGGGCTGTCGCCGGCGATTTCTATCGAACAGAAATCGACCTCCCACAACCCGCGTTCGACGGTAGGCACCATTACTGAAATCCACGACTATCTGCGACTGCTGTACGCCCGCGTCGGCGAACCGCGTTGCCCGGATCACGACGTGCCGCTGGCCGCGCAAACCGTCAGCCAGATGGTCGATAACGTGCTCTCACAGCCGGAAGGTCAGCGCCTGATGCTGCTGGCGCCCATCATTAAAGAGCGTAAGGGCGAGCACACCAAAACGCTGGAGAACCTTGCCAGTCAGGGCTATATCCGCGCGCGGATCGATGGCGAAGTCTGCGATCTTTCGGATCCGCCGAAATTAGAGCTGCAAAAGAAACATACGATCGAAGTGGTTATCGACCGCTTTAAAGTACGCGACGATCTGGCGCAGCGTCTGGCGGAGTCTTTCGAAACCGCGCTGGAACTCTCAGGCGGTACCGCCATTGTTTCCAATATGGATGACAGTAAGGCGGAAGAACTGCTGTTCTCGGCAAACTTCGCTTGCCCGATTTGTGGCTATAGCATGCGCGAGCTGGAGCCGCGCCTGTTCTCCTTCAACAACCCGGCAGGCGCTTGCCCAACCTGCGACGGCCTTGGCGTTCAACAGTATTTCGATCCCGATCGGGTAATTCAGAATCCTGAGCTATCGCTGGCTGGCGGCGCCATCCGCGGTTGGGATCGCCGCAACTTCTACTACTTCCAGATGCTCAAGTCGCTGGCGGATCACTATAAGTTTGATGTCGAAGCGCCATGGGGCACCCTCAGCGCTAATGTGCATAAAGCCGTGCTGTACGGTTCAGGTAAAGAGAATATTGAATTCAAATACATGAACGACCGCGGCGACACATCAGTACGCCGCCATCCGTTCGAAGGCGTGCTGCACAACATGGAGCGCCGTTACAAAGAGACGGAATCCAGCGCGGTGCGCGAAGAGCTGGCGAAATTCATCAGCAACCGTCCGTGCGCCAGCTGTGAAGGCACGCGTCTGCGTCGCGAAGCGCGCCACGTGTTTGTGGAAAACACGCCGCTACCGACCATTTCCGACATGAGCATCGGTCATGCGATGGACTTCTTCAACAACCTGAAGCTGTCCGGACAGCGGGCGCAAATCGCCGAGAAAGTGCTGAAAGAGATTGGCGATCGTCTGAAGTTCCTCGTCAACGTCGGCCTGAACTATCTAACGCTCTCTCGTTCGGCGGAGACCCTCTCCGGCGGTGAAGCGCAGCGTATTCGTCTGGCGAGCCAGATTGGCGCGGGGCTGGTTGGCGTGATGTACGTGCTGGATGAGCCCTCTATCGGCCTGCACCAGCGTGATAACGAACGCCTGCTCGGTACGCTCATCCACCTGCGTAACCTGGGTAACACGGTCATTGTCGTTGAACATGACGAAGACGCCATTCGCGCCGCCGACCACGTGATCGATATCGGCCCCGGCGCTGGCGTTCACGGCGGCCAGGTGGTGGCCGAAGGGCCGCTGGACGCCATTATGGCGGTACCAGAATCCCTGACCGGGCAGTACATGAGCGGCAAACGCAAAATCGAAGTGCCGAAACAGCGCGTCGCCGCCGATCCGGAAAAAGTGCTGAAACTTACCGGCGCGCGCGGCAACAACCTCAAGGATGTGACGCTGACGCTGCCCGTCGGCCTGTTTACCTGCATTACCGGCGTTTCCGGTTCCGGCAAATCAACGCTGATTAACGATACCCTGTTTCCCATCGCCCAGCGTCAGTTGAACGGCGCGACGATTGCCGAACCGGCGCCGTACCGCGATGTCCAGGGGCTGGAACACTTCGATAAAGTCATTGATATCGACCAGAGCCCGATTGGCCGCACGCCGCGCTCAAACCCGGCAACCTATACCGGCGTGTTCACGCCGGTGCGCGAACTGTTCGCCGGAGTACCGGAATCACGTTCACGCGGCTATACGCCGGGCCGCTTCAGCTTTAACGTGCGCGGCGGTCGCTGCGAAGCCTGTCAGGGCGACGGGGTGATCAAGGTTGAGATGCACTTCCTGCCGGACATCTACGTACCGTGCGACCAGTGCAAAGGCAAACGCTATAACCGCGAAACGCTGGAGATTAAGTACAAGGGCAAAACCATCCACGAAGTGCTGGATATGACCATCGAAGAAGCGCGCGAATTCTTTGATGCCGTGCCGGCGCTGGCGCGTAAGCTGCAAACCCTGATGGATGTCGGCCTGACCTATATTCGTCTCGGCCAGTCGGCAACCACGCTCTCCGGCGGTGAAGCCCAGCGCGTGAAGCTGGCGCGCGAACTTTCCAAGCGCGGTACCGGCCAGACGCTGTATATCCTTGATGAA
Organism: Klebsiella sp. PK01; assembly: GCF_057624675.1. Taxonomy (NCBI): domain Bacteria; kingdom Pseudomonadati; phylum Pseudomonadota; class Gammaproteobacteria; order Enterobacterales; family Enterobacteriaceae; genus Klebsiella; species Klebsiella sp. PK01. The sequence continues at coordinate 51,827 of NZ_JBYEZM010000006.1, read as the reverse complement.
CCGACCACCGGTCTGCATTTCGCCGATATTCAGCAGCTGCTGGACGTGCTGCATCAGCTACGCGATCAGGGTAATACCATCGTGGTCATTGAGCACAACCTCGACGTGATTAAAACCGCTGACTGGATTGTCGACCTCGGCCCGGAAGGCGGTAGCGGCGGCGGGGAGATTCTCGTTTCCGGCACGCCGGAAACCGTTGCCGAATGTGAAGCCTCGCACACGGCGCGCTTCCTGAAGCCCCTGCTGAAGTAACCTCTCAGGCCTCTTCCTTCGCGGAAGAGGCCTCATTTCATCTCATTTCATCTCATTTTTTTACGCTGATACTTCGTGATTTGCCCGGTGCGCACACTCTGGCGTCTGATAGTCGCTATCGCCCACCGATGTCGGGAAAACTATGCGAGTACCACGCCTCATTCCGTTATTTGTTATCGCCGCCGCGCTATGTGCGGTAAGCGCCTGCTCATGGGTTGGCCGCTACAGCGATACGGCCTATCAGCAATTGCTCACACTCAAGCAATTGCATTTGCAGTTCATTGCCACCGCAGCGACGGAGGACGATCAACAACTGAACGCAGAAGATGAACAGGTTCGCCAGCAGTTCGCGCAGGCGATGGATCACAGCGATGCGTTGCGCCAGGAAAATTTCAGGATACTTGAAGGTAACTATCTGCGCGTTTACGCCCATCGCCAGATGCTGGGCGCGCCCTTTACTCCTGCCGAAGCGCAATATTTATCGCGGCAGACCCTTTATCTTTATCAACAGGCTATCGCTGGCGAATGTCAGCGAACAGGGAGGGAATAATGCCGACAACCATGGAGATTCGCGCGCTGTTGTCCGCTTGCGCGATTGATAGCGCCGAATGGATGCCATTACTGAATAAAGTACTTGGCGATGAGTACCGTGAAGTACGCGATAGCGGACTCTTTTTACTGCAGGCATTGCAGCAAAAAGCCCAGGGCTGGCTGACCGAAGACGATCTACGGCTACTGCTGGAAGGTCAGCGCGATATTGCCCGCATTCGCGCTAACAACCAGAGTATCGCACGCCAGGCGCAGCTGCAGTCGACATTATTACGTCTGTTCGATATCACGTTGCTGGCGCTGGCAGGGGGGTTATAAGCTAGGCTAACTGCCGCCGCTTATCCTCCGACAGCAGGTCGACCGCCTGCTGGTAGGAGGCATCCACCAGGTAGTAAATCTGCGAGTCTGGCAAGGAGCCATCAAGGAAGACCGTGCTCCAGTGAGCTTTATTCAGGTGCCTGCTGGGGCGTACATCGCGATGTTGTTCCCGCAGCAGCTCGGCAAGCTCCGGGCTGGTCTTTAACGCAACGGCCGGCCGCTTATCCTCCACTTCTTTTACCATGGCGAATAGCACGTCCGCGACCTTGATTTGCGTTGCTTTCCAGTCGCTATGAACGCTTTGTTCCGCGCCCGGCTTCGCCATGCAGTACTGCAGTAGATCCGATATAGTCATTTTTTATTCTCCCGTGAGCGTGGCGACGATATGCCGCGAGCCGCCGTGAATGCGATGCTCCCCCAGCCAGATCCCCTGCCAGGTCCCCAACATGACGTTGCCGTTCTGCACCGGCAGCATCAGTGAAACGCCCAGCAGCGAGGATTTAATGTGCGAGGGCATATCATCAGGACCTTCATAATCGTGTTCATACGGCGCGTTGTCTGGTACGGCGTTGAGAAAATGCTGTTCCATATCAAAACGAACCGTGGGATCGCAGTTCTCATTCAACGTCAGGGAAGCGGAAGTATGCTGGAGTAACAGATGCAGCAGGCCAACCTTGATATGCGACAGTTCGCGGATTTGACCAATAATTTCGTTAGTCACCAGATGGAAACCACGAGATTTCGGCCCTAATGTCAGGGTTTGCTGATGCCACATAAACGACTCCTGTAATGTGTGAATCCTTCTAAGTTTGCAGCAAGAAGCGAAAAGGTAAAACCTCAAACGCTGAAATTCGTATAAAAAAAAGACAGCCTGCGGCTGCCTTCTCATGTTCAGATGCGTCGAGTTTCGCGCGCCTTAATATTCTGAATTCACAATCACCTCTTCCCCTTGCGATCCGGCCATCGGCAGCGGTTTGTAGGAGGAGTTTGCCGCGCGCAGCACGCGAATTCCGCGCGCATCGGCATCGCGAGCCGCCGAGATGTCGTTGTCCGAGTCACCGTAGAAGACTTTGATATTCTTCTCCCGTAACCACTGAGTTTTCGTGTTCTGGCCTGGCTTATCGCCGGCAAAAATCACCGGGTTCATATTAGCTCCGGGGATCAGGAAATCATCCTGCAGGGTTTTGGAGACGGTCTCAGTTTTGGTCTGGCTGCGGCCGGTCACGAAGTAGATGCTGTCGCCGCGCTTTATATGCATCGCAATCAGCTGGCGGCCCACTTCTTTCGGCATGCTGAACTCGTCCCAGCCGTTATTCATCTTTTCCCAAAACTCCGGGTTCTTTAGATAGGCTTCGCTGCCGGGAGAATAGGTTTTTTGCCCACGCCAGAAACCGGGGCTGGAAAACAACACGGTGTCATCGATATCGAAACCCACCGCCATCGGCGCGCGGCCCAGCAGGCTATTTTCGATTTGCGCTACCGATACCCAATGGATCGGCGCCTGTTCGGCAAGTATCGCAACATTCGTCCCCTCCCAAATGGGCTGCGGAGTAGAAGCGCGAGCGACAACGGAGCTATTCAGAGCGAACAACAGACAGGTGGCGCTAATGGCCAAAGTTAACTTACGCATATTTATCCCTATGCCCCTCATGCGCCAGGCCGCTTAGCGGCAACCTGAGTTATTTTGGGTCTAAATAATCGATTCGTTATTATTTTTAATAATGAGTGAGCTCATTAATGTAGCAAGACCTTAACGCCTGACCACACAGATAGAAAGGATTTTCTGCTCAGATATCATATAAAAAGAGCATGATCACACTTCGGGGGTAATATTACCCTCGCCTTAACGCTGACGAGGGTAAATTAGTAAGTAAGCACTTACATTACAGCGGAAAACGCCTGAGCGACGCGCTGGACGTTACGCGAGTTAAGTCCTGCTACGCACATCCGACCGCTGGCAATCAGGTAAACGCCAAACTCTTCGCGTAGACGATCCACCTGTGCCGCGCTCAATCCGGTGTAGCTAAACATGCCACGCTGCTTCAGCAGGTAGTCAAAGTTCTTGCCGGGAACTGCCTCTTTCAGCGCATCAACCAGCGTCTGACGCATCGCCAGAATGCGGGTACGCATCGCTTCCACTTCCGCCAGCCATGAGGCTTTCAGCGCCGCGTCGTTCAGCACCGCCGCGACCACCTGCGCGCCAAAATTCGGCGGGCTTGAGTAGTTGCGGCGCACCGTCGCTTTCAACTGGCCCAGCACGCGGCCTGCGGTTTCCGCATCATCGCAGACAATCGACAACCCACCGACGCGTTCGCCGTACAGTGAGAAGATTTTGGAAAATGAGTTGCTGACCAGCATCGGCAGGCCGGCGCTGGCAATCGCACGAATAGCGTAGGCATCGTCTTCCATACCGGCGCCAAAGCCCTGATAGGCGATATCGAGGAAAGGAATTAAATTGCGTGCTTTCAACACCTTAACGACTTCATCCCACTGCGAGTTGCTCAGATCGGCGCCCGTCGGGTTGTGGCAACACGGATGCAGCAGCACGATATCGCGCTCAGGGAGCGTCTGTAGTTTGGCGAGGAAGGCTTCAAAACGCACGCCGTTGGTCTCATCATCGAACCAGGGGTAAGTACTTACTTCGAATCCAGCCCCTTCAAATATGGCGATGTGGTTTTCCCAGGTCGGGTCGCTAACCCATACGCGCGACTGCGGGAAGTAGCGCTTGAGGAAATCGGCGCCAACCTTCAGCGCGCCGGAGCCACCCAGGGTTTGAATTGACGCTACGCGGTTTTGTTTCAGCACCGGATGGTCGGCGCCAAATAACAGCGGCGCAATGGCGTGGCGGTAGCTATTGAGCCCTTCCATCGGTAAATACAGCGAAGCGCCATGCGGCTGGGCATTGAGGCGCGCTTCGGCTTCCGCCACCGCCTGTAGTTGCGGAATAATGCCGTCTTCGTTGTAGTAAAGACCAATGCTGAGGTTCACTTTGTCACTACGCGGATCGTCTTTGAAACGCTCCATCAAGGAAAGAATGGGGTCGCCGGCGTAGGCGTCAACTTTTTGAAACACGAGATGTATCTCCAGGTTTACGAAAGCAGGTATTTACACAATAAACCGGAAGTTGGGGAAGGTCGAGGGGATGTTGGTAAGTTATCGACAAAGATCGCTGCAAACCTGGGCGACGCCGCGCGCCGCCCCTGCTCATTACCCCGATAAGCGTAGCGTAATCGGGGAAATATGCCACTGACAGTCGTTAGTCGAGGTAGCGGATAGCCAGCCTGGAAGTCAGTCGGGTAATAAGTTCGTAAGCACTCACTTTCGTTATTTCCGCGATGCGCTCAACGGGGAGCCCTTCTCCCCATAACACAACCGGATCGCCAGTTTTATCCTGCGCTTCAGGACCGAGGTCGACGCAAATCATATCCATCGCCACGCGACCGACAATCGGCGCTTCGCGGCCGTTGACCAGCACCGGCGTGCCGGAGGGCGCGGCGCGCGGATAACCGTCGCCGTAGCCCATCGCCACTACGCCGAGGCGAGTATCGCGCTCACTAATCCAGGTGCCGCCATAGCCCACCGGCTCCCCGGCTTTATGTTCGCGCACCGCAATCAGGCTGGAGGTCAGCGACATCACCGGCAGGCAACCAAAATCCTCTCCGGTAGAGTGATTTTCCAGCGGCGAAACGCCGTAGAGAATGATGCCCGGCCGCGCCCAGTCGAAATGCGACTGCGGCCACAGCAGGATCCCGCCAGAGGCGGCAATAGAACGCAGCCCCGGTTTCCCTTCGGTAAAGGTGGTGAAAATATCCAGCTGACGCTCGGTCGCGCCGCATTCCGGCTCATCGGCACGGGCGAAATGGCTGACGATATTCACCGGCTGGCGAACATTTTTGCACCGGCTTAGCCGCTGATAAAACGCTTCTGCCTGTTCCGGCAGTACACCAAGGCGATGCATACCGGTATCCAGCTTCATCCAGACGGTAACCGGTTCGGTCAGTTCCGCTTGTTCGAGCGCCGCCAGCTGTTCCGGGCTATGTACCACGGTATGCAGTTGCTGCGCGGAAATCAGCGCCAGATCCGCCGCTTCAAAGAAGCCTTCCAGCAGCAATATCGGTTGGGTAATGCCCCCTTCACGCAGGCGCAGCGCCTCTTCCAGGCGGGCGACGCCGAAGGCATCGGCGTCGGTCAGCGTTCGCGCGGTCTCAAGGAGGCCGTGTCCGTAGGCGTTCGCTTTCACCACCGCAACCAGTTTGCTGGCAGGAGCCAGTTCACGCAGGCGTTGCAGGTTGTGTCGCAGAGCGCGGCGGTTAATAACTACAGTTGCCGCTTGCATTTGAATTCCTTAAAAAAAGACAGACGGAGGTTTACTCATCGTCATACTGAGGACCGGCATAATTATCGAAACGCGACCACTGGCCGTTAAAGGTCAGTCGTACCGTACCGATCGGGCCGTTACGTTGTTTACCAATGATAATTTCAGCAATACCTTTTAAATCACTGTTCTCGTGATAAACCTCATCACGGTAGATGAACATGATTAAGTCGGCATCCTGTTCAATAGAGCCGGATTCACGCAGGTCGGAGTTGACCGGACGTTTATCGGCGCGCTGTTCCAGAGAGCGGTTCAACTGCGACAGCGCCACCACCGGCACCTGCAACTCTTTTGCCAGCGCCTTCAGCGAGCGGGAGATTTCGGCGATCTCCAGAGTACGGTTGTCGGAGAGCGACGGTACGCGCATCAGCTGCAGGTAGTCGATCATGATAAGGCCAATACCGCCGTGCTCGCGGGCGATACGCCGGGCGCGCGAACGCACTTCCGTCGGCGTCAGGCCGGAGGAGTCATCAATATAGATGTTACGTTTTTCCAGCAAAATACCCATCGTGCCGGAGATCCGCGCCCAGTCTTCATCGTCCAGTTGGCCGGTACGGATACGGGTCTGATCGACGCGCGACAGCGAGGCCAGAGTACGCATCATGATCTGCTCCGATGGCATCTCCAGACTGAAGATTAACACCGGCTTATCCTGCAACATCGCCGCGTTTTCCACGAGGTTCATCGCAAATGTCGTTTTACCCATCGAGGGACGCGCGGCAACGATGATCAGATCCGAAGGCTGTAGCCCGGCGGTCTTTTTGTTGAGGTCGTCATAGCCGGTATTGACCCCGGTGACGCCGTCATGCGGCTGCTGGAACAGCTGTTCAATACGGGCGACGGTCGCATCGAGCACGTCGGCGATATTTTTCGGCCCCTCGTCTTTATTGGCGCGGCTTTCGGCAATTTTAAACACCCGGGATTCGGCGAGGTCCAGCAGATCTTCGCTGGTGCGCCCCTGGGGGTCAAAGCCGGCTTCAGCGATCTCGTTAGCGACCGAAATCATCTCGCGAACTACCGCACGTTCGCGAACGATGTCGGCATAAGCGCTAATGTTCGCCGCACTTGGCGTATTTTTTGATAGCTCAGCCAGATAGGCGAAACCGCCTACGCTATCCAGTTGCCCCTGACGCTCCAGCGATTCCGCGAGGGTTATCAGGTCAATCGGGCTGCCAGACTCTTGCAGGCGCGCCATTTCGGTAAAGATATGACGATGCGGGCGGGTATAGAAATCTTCCGACACCACCCTTTCGGCGACGTCGTCCCAGCGCTCGTTATCCAGCATTAAACCGCCCAACACCGACTGTTCCGCTTCAATCGAGTGCGGCGGGACTTTCAACCCGGCGAGCTGCGGATCGCGTTCGCGAGGTTCTGTCTGTGGTTTGTTGAAGGGTTTATTTCCTGCCATAGTGAATGGAGTTACCTGTAAATGAGAGACACAAAATTATAAAGGAGTTCACATGGCAACACGAATTGAATTTCCCGCGCATGGAGGCCCCGAGGTTCTGCATGCGGTTGAGTTTACCCCCAACGATCCTGCCGAACACGAAATCCAGGTAGAAAACAAAGCTATCGGTATCAACTATATCGACACCTACATCCGCAGCGGCCTGTATCCACCGCCCTCGCTGCCGAGCGGACTGGGAACCGAAGCCGCCGGTATCGTGAGTAAAATCGGCAACGGGGTTAAACATATCAACGTTGGCGACCGCGTGGTATACGCCCAGTCCGCGCTTGGCGCTTATAGTTCGGTGCATAACGTGCATGCTGACAAAGCGGCAATTTTGCCGGATGCGATTTCCTTTGAGCAGGCCGCCGCCTCGTTTCTTAAAGGGCTGACCGTCTGGTATCTGCTGCGCAAAACCTATGAAATACAAGCCAATGAAACCTTCTTGTTCCACGCGGCGGCGGGCGGCGTGGGGCTGATTGCCTGCCAGTGGGCGAAAGCGCTGGGGGCGAAACTTATCGGTACCGTCGGAAGCGAGCAAAAAGCGCAGCGCGCCCGGCAGGCCGGCGCCTGGGAAACCATTAACTATCGCGAAGAGAATATTGCCGAGCGCGTCAAGGCGCTAACCGGCGGCAAAAAAGTCGCCGTGGTTTACGATTCCGTGGGTAAAGATACCTGGGAGGCCTCGCTCGATTGTCTTCAGCGGCGTGGGCTGATGGTCAGCTTCGGCAATTCATCTGGCCCGGTAACCGGTGTGAATTTGGGTATCCTCAATCAGAAAGGATCGCTGTATGTGACCCGCCCTTCTCTGCAAGGCTACATCACCAACCGGGAAGAGCTGACGGAAGCCAGCAACGAGCTATTTTCGCTGATCGCCAGCGGCGTGATCAAAGTCGATGTGGCGGATAATCAGAAATACGCCCTGCGTGACGCCAGACGCGCGCATGAGATCCTGGAAAGCCGGGTGACCGAAGGCTCGAGCCTGCTGTTACCGTAACCGGATGAGATCGCCAGAAAAGTTTAGGGCCTCCTGACGGAGGCCCTGACTTTTTTGTTCGGCTGTATGTAGGGTACAGCACGATGAATTCGTTATCGCGCTAATAGTGACAGATTTAATACGCAATGCCTACGCTGTTTTATGCAAAATTACTCAGGTTGTGACACACCGCTCAATCCCCAAAATGATGGCTTAGTAGCGCCAACGATCTTCGCGGCGATAGCGGGTTGTGGTCGGCGATTTTATCGCCCGAATGACCCATACGACGGCCACCGCCAGCAGCAACCAGGGTAGCAGCTTAAACATTAATGCGAACAGGCCGCCAAAGAACATCAGCGCGGTGGCGACGACCAACGCGGCAATAATGCCAAGCAGCGAGATGCCGGTGACCAGCAGCATGACAAAAAAGCCAATAACAAATAAGAGTTCCAGCATGGTCTTCTCCCGAAATAAATAACCAGATAGCTGATTGGCTATTTCAAGAATCATGCCAGGTATAACTCATTGAATTAAAACACAACGCCCCGCAGCAGTGCTGTAGGGCGTGGCGAAATAGACCAGTTTTTAGCGAAAAGTTTAACGCTTATCGGCAACCAGCTTCAGCGCGTGTTCCAGCACGTTGATATCGGCGCCCGCTTTGTGGGCATTTTCACTCAGATAGCGACGCCACTGACGCGCGCCGGGGATCCCCTGGAACAATCCCAGCATATGGCGGGTGATATGGCCAAGATAGGTACCGTTGCTGAGCTCGCGCTCGATATAGGGGTACATTGCGCGCACCACCGCCACCGGATCGGCATCCGCGCCGTCGACGCCGAAAATCTCGCGATCCACAGAAGCCAGAATACCCGGGTTTTGATAGGCTTCACGCCCCACCATCACGCCGTCCATATGCTCAAGCTGCTGTTTAGCCTCTGCCAGAGATTTAATTCCGCCGTTAATCGCCATCGTCAGATGCGGAAAATCACGTTTCAGTTGCCAGACGCGCGGATAATCCAGCGGCGGAATTTCGCGGTTCTCTTTCGGACTCAGGCCGGAAAGCCAGGCTTTACGAGCGTGAATGATGAACATTTCACACTCCCCTTTGCCGGAGACGGTCTCAATGAAATCACACAGGAATTCATAGCTATCCCGATCGTCAATGCCAATACGGGTTTTTACCGTTACCGGGATCGACACCACGTCGCGCATCGCTTTGATGCAGTCCGCCACCAGCGCGGCGTTACCCATCAGACAAGCGCCAAACATCCCATTCTGCACGCGGTCAGAGGGGCAGCCGACGTTGAGGTTAATCTCGTCGTAGCCGCGCGCCTCGGCGAGCTTCGCGCAGTGCGCCAACGCCGCAGGATCGCTACCGCCCAACTGCAGCGCTACCGGATGTTCTTCTTCGCTATAGGCCAGGTAGTCGCCTTTACCGTGAATTATCGCGCCGGTGGTGACCATTTCGGTGTACAGCAGAGTATGGCGCGACAGCAGACGCAGGAAGTAGCGGCAATGTCTGTCGGTCCAATCGAGCATGGGCGCGATAGAAAAACGGTGGGCAGCAAAAGCGGTAGATGTGGATTCTGGCATCATGGCGAATAAATAAGCATCCGGGTAAAAAGGGGCGCTACTATAGCACAAACACCAACCACGGCGCATAACGTCGAACGCCACGCGCCATGGTCAAAATGCGGCCTATATTTTCCGCGGTTTGCCGTCGTGCGGGCCAAAGAACTGCGGAGGGTGATCCACCCAGCGATCCTGGCGAGTCGCGGCATAGCCCGGGTTCAACGGATAGTAGATGCGGTTGTGTTTTTTATTCGCCTCGCCAACGACCAGCAGCCGCACCTCCTGCTCGGTATTATTCAGGAAGGTATGACACACGCCAGTCCCCGCCGGAAAGCCGACGCTATCGCCCGGCTCCAGCTTCCATAGGTAGCCATTGATCCAGACTTCCGGAAAGCCTTCCAGCACGTAGATGAACTCTTCTTCATCGCTTTCCGCATGTGGATAAGAGGTTCTGCGTCCCGGCGGTAAGCGTTCATGATGGATGCCCAGCCGATTTAGCCGCAGGCCGCGGGCAAGAGGCGCGCCAATAGAAAACAGCTCGTGACTATCGGGGTAGGTGGAATCATCCGCACCTTCCAGTTCGCGCCAATGTCGAATGCAATCAGGTCGTTTCATCGTTTTCTCCCGAAAATGAGATACATCAGGTATAGCAAAGCTTGCAGGATCTCGGCGTTTTACCTGGTTCGTGATAAAGTAACAGTTTCAACATCACGCAACCAGAGGATGCTCATGGATAACACCACTTCGCAAGAAATGTTAGCGCAGGCTGAAAAGCTTTGCGTGCAACGTGGCGTACGCCTGACCCCGCAGCGTCTGGAAGTGTTGCGTCTGATGAGCCTGCAGCAAGGGGCGATTAGCGCCTACGATCTGCTGGATCTGCTGCGAGAAAAAGAGCCGCAGGCGAAGCCGCCCACGGTCTATCGCGCGCTGGAGTTTCTGCTGGAGCAAGGTTTTGTGCACAAAGTGGAATCGACCAACAGCTATGTACTGTGCCACCTTTTCGATCAGCCGACCCACAGTTCGGCGATGTTTATCTGCGATCGCTGCGGCGTGGTCAAAGAAGAGTGTGCGGAAGGCGTAGAAGATATTATGCATACGCTGGCGGCCAGAATGGGCTTCGCTCTACGGCATAATGTGATTGAAGCGCACGGCCTGTGCGCGGCCTGCGTGGAAGTCGAAGCGTGCAGCGCCCGCGAACACTGTCATCACGATCATACCATCCAGATTAAAAAGAAAGCCCGCTGAGTCGGGCGACATCAGCGGGAAGCTACGGCATATCACTATGCCGTTAGACAGGCATAAACAGGGGGTCAAAACCGCATTCGCTACCAGCGCGTATCGTTCTTACGCTCCCAGTCAGACACCTCTTTTTCGGCCTGATCTTTCGCGTAGCCGTAACGCTCCTGAATTTTACCGACTAGCTGATCGCGCTTCCCTTCAATGACCGTCATATCGTCATCGGTCAGTTTACCCCACTGTTCCTTGGCTTTACCTTTCAACTGTTTCCAGTTACCGCTGATTTCGTCTTTATTCATCATTACGTCCTCATGATTCGGTGGGTTAACAGCCCGTTTTGTTCCGGACATGGTAATAACTATAGATGACAATGCTGACACCGATTCGTTATTCGGAATTTTTAACCATCAGGCCAATTGAACACGCTGGGAGAATTTTCCCGGCTCGCGCTGCGCTCGGCCGGGCTATTTGCATTCAGGAGGGTGAATTAAACCAGGTGCCACGCTGCCAGTGGCGGCGCCAGATGAGCGCCAGCGAAAGCCCACGCAAAGCCAGGAACACGGCCAGCGCCAGCCACAGGCCGTGGTTGCCGAGCACGGGCACAGAGAGCAGCGTCACCGCAAATCCCGCAGCGGCCACCGCCATGCTATTACGCATCTCCGCGCCGCGCGTCGCGCCGATAAACATGCCATCCAGCAGATAACACCAGACGCCAATCACCGGCAGGATCAACTGCCAGAACAGATAGCGGTCGGCCAGCTGCTGCAATGATGGGATAGAGGTCAATAGCGCGATGATATGCTCACCGGCCACGCTGTAGATTAACGCGAACGCCAGCGCGACCATTCCCGACTGCCGACAGGCCGCGCGCCAGACTTCCAGCAGTTGGCTACCGTCACGCGCGCCGTAAGCCTGCCCGGAATGGGCTTCGACGGCATAGGCAAAACCGTCCAGCGCGTAAGCGGTAAAGGTCAGCATGGTCATCAGTACCGCATTGACCGCCACCACGTCGCTGCCAAGACGGGCGCCGAAGACGGTGATGGCGCCAAAACAGAGCTGCAGTAGCAGCGAACGCAGCATGATGTCGCGATTAAGCGCCAGCAGGCGCCGCATATTGCCGCGCCAGGCTTCCTTCAACATGGCAAGCGTCACGCCGCGCAGCGCCAGCACCCGTTTCGCCATCAGCAGGCCGATGATAAAGGTAGCGTATTCCGACAACGCCGTCGCCAGTGCCGCCCCCTGCACGTTCATATGCAGCCCCATCACCAGCCACAGATCGAGCACGATATTCAGCAAGTTGCCGACCACCAGCAGGATCACCGGGGCGCGGGCGTACTGCACGCCAAGCAGCCACCCCAACAGCACCAGGTTGGCCAACGACGCCGGGGCGCTAAGCCAGCGGATTTCGAGGAACCGTCTGGCCTGCTCCAGTACCGCCTCGCTGCCGCCGACAATATGTAGCGCGAGGTCAATGAGCGGCATGCGGAACAGAACAATGAGCAGCCCGGCGGCCAGCGCCAGGATCAGCGGTTGCACCAGAGCGCGCGCCAGCCGCTGCGGATCTTTGGCGCCGTAGGCCTGAGCGGTTAAGCCAGTGGTGCTCATTCGCAGGAACAACAGCAGCATAAAGAGGAAACTGGTGGCCGTCGCGCCGACGGCGACGCCGCCAAGGTATACGGGGCTATCAAGATGGCCGACAACGGCGGTATCGACCAGCCCCAACAGCGGAACGGTAATGTTCGAGAAAATCATCGGTAGCGCGAGGCGCCACAGTGCTTTATCGGCGGCGTTGAGCAGCATGCAGAGGGACCAGACAGAGGAGGAACATCGCAGCGTCATGCATCATGATGACGCTGCGTTAGGACGGGAGTTACAGCCACTCACCGTTACGGATCACGCCGACGGCCAAACCTTCAATGGTGAAGCTCTGCTGGCGCAGATCGACGACGATCGGGGAAAACTCGCTATTTTCCGGCAGCAGTTCAACGACGTTGCCCTGCTTTTTCAGACGTTTTACGGTGACTTCTTCATCGATACGCGCGACGACGACCTGGCCGTTACGCACGTCCTGAGTTTTATGTACCGCCAGCAGATCGCCGTCTAGGATACCGATGTCTTTCATCGACATCCCGCTAACGCGCAGCAGGAAGTCGGCATTTGGTTTAAACATCGCCGGGTCAACCTGGTAGTGACCTTCAATATGCTGCTGCGCCAGCAGCGGTTCGCCTGCGGCGACGCGGCCGATCAGCGGCAGTCCGTGTTCTTCTTCCGTCAGCAGACGAATGCCGCGTGAAGCGCCGGAGACGATTTCAATCGCGCCTTTACGCGCCAGCGCTTTGAGGTGTTCTTCCGCCGCGTTTGGGGAACGGAACCCCAAGCGCTGAGCAATTTCCGCACGCGTCGGCGGCATGCCCGTTTGGCTGATGTGATCCCGGATGAGATCAAACACCTCTTGCTGCCTGGTCGTTAACGCTTTCATTCCGCCCCCTGGGTGTATATACAGTTATGCTGTGAGTATATACAGCTAATGGTGATTTTGGAACCACATATCATATAAAAATCAGGAGATTCTTTGCGTTTTGCGAGCGTTGCCGACAAGACTTAGCGGTAATGCGACCACAACAGCATAGTCCAGGTGATCAACGCGATGATTATCGCCAGCAGTACCGCCGCCGAGCCCATATCCTTGGCGCGCCCGGAAAGTTCATGATGCTCAGGCCCGATACGGTCAACCACCGCTTCAATCGCGCTGTTAAGAATTTCGACTATCATCACTAACAGGACCGAGCCAATGAGCAGGACTCGCGTAATGATATCGACATCCAGCCAGCAGGCTATCGCCACGGCTACAATGGCGGCGACGCCTTCCTGGCGGAAAGCGGCTTCGTTCACCCACGCCGCGCGGAAACCTTTCCAGGAATAACCTGCTGCTTTAATGATTCTGGTTAACCCAGTGGTATTATTGGCCATCAAAAAGAACCTTTTAATGTAAATGACGTCGCTGAGTGTACGTGTTTGCCGTGTGACAACGGAAATTTTGTACGCTTTCTGTTATTCTTGCCGCGCATTTGCATGATTAACCAGAGGCTTCACATCGTTTATGTCCGGCTGGCAACGAATTTACTATAAATTACTGAATTTACCATTACGGGTGCTGGTAAAAAGCAAGTCTATTCCGGCAGAACCTGCTCAGGAATTAGGGCTCGATACCTCGCGTCCGATAATGTACGTCTTGCCTTATAACTCCAAGGCGGACCTGCTGACCCTGCGCGCCCAGTGCCTGGCGCATGACTTACCCGACCCTTTTGAACCGCTGGAAATCGACGGCACCCTGCTGCCGCGCTACGTTTTCATCCACGGCGGCCCGCGCGTGTTTACCTACTACACGCCGAAAGAGGAGTCCATTAAGCTGTTCCACGACTACCTAGATCTGCACCGTAATCATCCCGATCTTGACGTGCAAATGGTGCCGGTCTCGGTGATGTTCGGCCGCGCCCCGGGTCGCGAAAAAGGCGAAGAGAATCCGCCGCTACGCATGCTTAACGGTATTCAGAAATTCTTCGCCGTCTCCTGGCTTGGCCGCGATAGCTTCGTGCGTTTCTCGCCTTCTGTCTCTCTGCGCCGCATGGCGGATGAGCACGGTACCGATAAAATCATCGCCCAGAAGCTGGCCCGCGTGGCGCGTATGCACTTCGCCCGTCAACGTCTGGCCGCCGTCGGCCCGCGTCTCCCTGCCCGCCAGGATCTGTTCAATAAGCTGCTGGCATCGAAAGCTATCGCCCGCGCGGTAGAAGATGAAGCGCGCAGCAAGAAGATTTCTCACGAGAAGGCCCAGCAGAACGCCATCGCGCTGATGGAAGAGATTGCCGCTAACTTCTCTTATGAAATGATCCGCCTGACTGACCGTATTCTCGGCTTCACCTGGAACCGTCTGTATCAGGGGATTAACGTGCATAACGCCGAGCGCGTACGCCAGCTGGCGCATGACGGCCATGAGATTGTCTATGTGCCCTGTCACCGTAGCCACATGGACTACCTGCTGCTCTCTTATGTGCTTTATCATCAGGGGCTGGTGCCGCCGCATATCGCCGCCGGCATAAACCTCAACTTCTGGCCGGCCGGGCCGATTTTCCGCCGTCTGGGCGCTTTCTTTATTCGCCGTACCTTTAAGGGCAACAAGCTCTACTCCACGGTATTCCGCGAATATCTTGGCGAGCTGTTCAGCCGTGGCTATTCGGTGGAATACTTCGTCGAAGGCGGGCGTTCCCGTACCGGCCGCCTGCTGGATCCGAAAACCGGCACCCTGTCGATGACTATCCAGGCAATGCTGCGCGGCGGTAGCCGCCCCATCACCCTGGTGCCGATTTATATCGGCTACGAGCACGTGATGGAAGTCGGTACCTACGCCAAAGAGCTGCGCGGCGCGACAAAAGAAAAAGAGAGCCTGCCGCAGATGGTGCGCGGCCTCAGCAAGCTGCGTAATCTCGGCCAGGGCTACGTTAACTTCGGCGAACCGCTGCCGCTGATGACCTACCTCAATCAGCACGTGCCTGAATGGCGCGAAGCCATCGATCCTATCGAAGCTGTCCGCCCTTCCTGGCTGACGCCGACGGTGAATAATATCGCCGCCGATCTGATGGTGCGCATCAACAATGCCGGGGCGGCCAACGCCATGAACCTGTGCTGTACGGCGCTTCTGGCGTCGCGTCAGCGTTCTTTGACCCGTGAGCAGCTGACCCAGCAGTTGGATTGCTACCTCGACCTGCTGCGTAACGTGCCGTACTCCACCGATTCGACCGCGCCGACGGCTTCCGCCGGCGAGCTTATCGACCACGCACTGCAGATGAACAAGTTCGAAGTCGAGAAAGACACCATCGGCGATATCATCATCCTGCCGCGCGAGCAGGCGGTGCTGATGACCTACTATCGCAACAACATCGCCCATATGCTGGTGATGCCGTCGCTGCTGGCCGCTATCGTGACCCAACATCGCCGCATCACCCGTAGCGAAGTGCTGCGTCATGTCGAGATGTTCTATCCGTTCCTGAAAGCCGAGCTGTTCCTGCGCTGGGAAAAAGAGGAGCTGGCGGGCGTTATCGATGCGCTGATGGCAGAGATGCAGCGTCAGGGCCTGGTGGTGCTGAATGGCGATGAGATGAGCGTCAACCCGGCGCACTCTCGTTCCCTGCAGCTGTTGGCCGCCGGCGCGCGCGAGACGTTACAGCGCTACGCGATCACCTTCTGGTTGTTGAGCGCCAACCCGTCCATCAACCGCAGTACGCTTGAGAAAGAAAGCCGCACCATGGCGCAGCGTCTGTCGGTACTGCACGGTATCAACGCGCCGGAGTTCTTCGATAAGGCGGTGTTCAGTACTCTGGTGCTGACCCTGCGTGACGAAGGCTACATCAGCGATACCGGCGATGCCGAGCCGGCAGAGACCCTGAAGGTCTACCAGATGCTGGCGGATTTGATTACGTCGGATGTACGTTTGACGATTGAAAGCGCCGCTCAGGACGACGCATAACGTTGCGGCTTCTGTTCCCCGGCTCGCGCCGCGAGTCGGGGAAAGAAGGATTTACTGCAGATAGCTCATCGCCAGACCGAGAAACAGCACCAGCCCAACGTAGTTATTATTCATAAACGCTTTGAAGCAGTTATCGCGTTCGCGCTTGAAGATAAGCTTCTGCTGCCAGACAAACAATCCTGCCGCGATAAACAGCGACCAGTAGAATTCCCAGTTCAGCCCATTCAGCCAGCCCACCGCGCCCATCAATACCAGCACGGCAACCTGCAGAATACCGATAATCAAACGATCGTTTTCACCGAACAAAATCGCCGTCGACTTAATGCCAATTTTGACATCATCGTCGCGATCGACCATCGCATACTGGGTATCGTAGGCTACCGCCCACAAAATATTGGCGAGGAACATCAGCCAGCAGCTGAGCGGCAGCGCTTCACTTACCGCCGAGAAAGCCATCGGGATCGACCAACCAAAGGCCGCGCCCAGCACTACCTGCGGCAGATGGGTATAGCGCTTCATAAAGGGGTAGACCCAGGCTAGCGCCAGCGCCGCAACCGACAGCAGGATGGTCATGGTATTGAGCGTCAACACCAGCAAGAAGGAGAGCCCCACCAGTACCGCGAACAATATGCGCGCTTCTTTTTCGGTGACCTCGCCGCTTGGTAGCGGGCGACGAGCCGTACGCTTAACGTGGCCATCAAATTTACGGTCGGCATAGTCATTCACCACGCAGCCGGCGGCGCGCATCAACCAGACGCCAGCGACAAATACCGCCAGTATCCACAGCGGCGGCACCCCGGGTGATGCCACCCATAGCGCCCACAGCGTCGGCCACAGCAGCAATAGCGCGCCGATTGGTTTGTCAGTACGCATCAGGCGGTGAAACGCCAACAGCTTATTCTGCGTCAGACTCCACTCCATTTTCTCTTCCTCTTAATACAATGGCGATGCAGGCAGAAAAAGCTCTGTCAGCAGCAGCGGTTTGCCGCTCAGCCGGAGACGGGAACGTCGCCCCCACAGCTGTGCACTACGGCCAATCTCAATAAAATCACGGGTTAACGTCGACGACGTAAACAGATACCGGCCCAGCGGCGTCTGCCCCAGCTGCTGCAGGGCTAATTCCGGGCCGCATAGCGTCGATTCCGGCACGAGGGTACGACCGGCAAGCCAGGGTTCGCCATCGGCGCAAAGAATGATTTCCCGCAGCCAATAACGCGCTTCTTCCGGCAATAGGGCTTCTTCGCCCGCCAGCGCGTCGCGCCCGACGAAACCTTCGTTAATCATGGTCACGGTGACCTTTTTCCCTTGTTGCTCAAAGCGCTTGGTCATTGAGTCTTCCAGCAACAGCCAGTCGCGCAGCGGCGCGTCCAGCTCGGGTATGGCGGCAAAATAGCGCAGCGCACGCAGTTGCGTAAGCGCAGGATGTGGCATGCCTGATTCTCCGGTACAAAACGTGCAGGCATTGTATCGCAGAATAGCGTTTTGAGGGCGGGCAAACGTCAATATACGATCATCCGCGCAACAGGCATGCAACAGTTGCCGCTGCGCGAGAAAAAAAAGTGCGTCCAGGCGGACGCACCTAAAGGCTGTGCCTAAACATCAGCATTGTGGGGAGACGGTCACCCCTTGCCTTTTACACTGCTGATAAAGGTGGAACGAGCAGATTTCGAGCCGAGACGTTCAGCTTCGTTCATCAATTTAAGGGCTTTATCGATATCGCCTTGTTTAACCGCTTTCTTGATACCGTTGTTGAAGTAGGTTTCGGTATCGTCAAGCATCGGTTCGCTTTTCGCCGCAGGGGCGGCAGCGACCGGCGCGACAACAGGCGCAGCGGCCGGGGCGTTATAGACCGGCGCCGCGGTATTGCCGACGGTCACCGGGCCCGGGCCGGAAGATCCAAACAGCGGGCCCACCAGCACGCTGGAACTCGAAGACGTTTTCACCTTCAGGCTCAAGGTGCCGTCAGTGGTATGTTTAGCGATCGGATCCGGAATGTCCGGCACCGCGTTACCGGTGCCTTTCGCGTAGGCTTTCGCCGGGTCGATTAATTTGGTGGTCTGCTGCAGATCCTGCGGAGTGGTAAACACCAGCACATAAATTTTCTGCTGTCCCAGCGCCGGCGTCAGGCGCATTACCCCTTCCAGGCGGTCGGCGCTCATCACGCCCGGCTCCAGATAAGTGAAATAGCTGCTCGGGAAGAAGGCGGACGGCGTCATGCTCTGATCGAGGATCAGCACGTTTGGCGCATAGACGCTGGTCTGTTTGTCGACCTCGCTGGTCAGCGTCAGGGTTAACTCGCCGATATTGGCCGGTACGCTATAGGCCACCACCGGCCCGGCGATACCGGGAACATTCAACGTTTGGCCGGCGATCGCCACTTTAGAGGTTTGGGTTTTCGATTGATCGACCGGCGTCCAGGTCAACTGCTGCAGCGAGGAGGCCGGGATGGACGGCGCGGCAGAGGTATTCTGCGGCACGAAATTGACATCAGCAAAACTGACTGCGGGTACGCTGGCCAGCAGGCCGGCGGACAGGCAGAGGGCAACGAGACTTTTCTTCATATTCATTGTTATCACCTCAATTCCTATGGCCGAGCGTTAGCCAGGCAATAGCGCGCTGGGCCGAAAATAGAGGGGCTGATGCCCCTCTTTTACTCATCATGATGCGGATAGCATTACCACCAGATTTCCATCTGGGCGCCGAAGGTCCACTCATCGTCGTCGCCGCGGCTGGAAGTGTTGATACCGGTACCAGAGGTATCGCGCATGGCGACGCCGCTATCGGTGTAACCCCACTTCTCATCCCACTTCGCGTAGGTGGCGAACAGACGAATTGCCGGACGGGACCAGATGCTGTCGCCCGCCTGCCACTGTTGCGCCAGGGTGATTTTGTACTGGTTGTTGCTGTCGCCGGTTTTCTGCGATTTGACGTTGTCGTAGCCGACTTCCAGCAGGGTGCTCATGATCGGCGTCCATTTGTACATAGGACGTACGCCGACGGTCCACCATTTGGTACCGTTGTTGTTGTCCAGGTTGACGTCCTGGTACATGGCGACGTACATCATGTCCCAATCGTCCGCCAGAGAGACCGCGCCGTGGTCAAGCACACGCCACATGGAACCATCGTTATTAATGCTGCCGCCCTGCGGTACGCCTTTACCGTTGGAGGTCATGGCATCGGTCGCGTACTGCAGAACAAATTTGTTGTAGCCTTTCAGGATGCTCTGGGTATGTTCAGCGGTGAACATCCAGCCATCTTTCGATGCATCCGGCTGCAGGTAATAGTCATCCGGCACGTTGGTGTGACCATAGTCCACGCCCAGCTCCAGCGTACCGCCCGGGTTGGTTTCCATCTGCGCTAAACGCACGTCGAAGACGTCGTTCGGTACCAGATGATCGTAAACGCGTTCGCCAGTCAGCGGATCGCGGTCAGCATAGGTTGCCGAGCCGCCGGATTCAGAAGAACGAGTGGCGGCCAGAGAGAGTTTACCGAAGCCCAGATCGATGTTTTCGATACCGGCGCCAGGACCGGAAATATCCCAGTAGTAGAAGTCGATCATGTGAACGTCATGACGCTGATAGAAGCGCTTACCGGCCCACAGGGTTGAACCCGGCAGCCAGTCGATCAGGTTTTTACCCTGCACGTTAACTTCACGGAAGGCCGGGCTGGTAGATTCCCAGTCGTTCTGCTGCGATACCGAGTAGGCAACGTTGGTATCGAAGTAGAAGCTCTTATCGCCCTCTTTCCACACTTCCTGGCCCAGTTTCAGTTCAGCGTAAGTTTCACATTCGTTACCGAGACGGTATTTACTTTGAGCGCCGGTGGCCTGGAAGCACTGCTGTTCGCCGCCGCTGCCGGTCCAGCCAATACCGGAACGAGCGTAACCGTGGAAATCGACAGCCAGCGCCTGGGCAGACATCACGCCCGCCGCAACGGCTACCGCCAGTGGAAGTTTGCGCAGAGTAATCATCATTCTATCTCCTGAGATCATTGCTTTTCTTTGAACACTTCCCCGTCGGCCGCCGCATGGTTGGCTGCACGCTGGGTTCGCGTCTTCTTTTAATGGGGAACCTTATACGCCCGGCTCTTTATGCAACCGACGACAAGCGGTGCCATCCTCACGGAATAAATGGCAGCGCTCCGGCGGCAAACCGATGGCGAATGTGGCTCCCTCTTCTACCAACACCACGTCATTCTGGCGGTACACCAGGTTCTGACGGATGGCGGGGATCTGGATATGAATTTGCGTTTCGTGACCAAGCTGTTCGACCACCTGCACTTCGCCCTCAAGGGTGACATCGGCGATGTCGCTCGGCAGCAGGTGTTCCGGGCGGATGCCCAAAGACATATTGGCGCCGACCTGAACGTGAGCGCTGTCTACCGGCAGCCAGACCTGCTGGTGGTTCGGTAGTTCGACTTGTACCTGTTCGATGGCGGTCGCGGTGACTTTGACCGGCAGGAAGTTCATCTTCGGCGAACCGATAAAACCCGCGACAAAGCGGTCTGCCGGATAGTGATAAAGTTCCAGCGGTTTTCCGACCTGCGCGACGCGGCCGGCGTCCAGCACCACGATTTTGTCGGCCAGGGTCATGGCTTCCACCTGATCGTGGGTGACGTAAATCATCGTGCGACCGAGGCGCTTATGCAGACGGGAGATTTCGATACGCATCTGCACGCGCAGCGCGGCATCGAGGTTGGACAGGGGTTCATCAAGCAGGAAAACCCGCGGCTCGGCGACCAGGGTACGGCCGATGGCCACGCGCTGACGCTGGCCGCCGGAGAGCGCTTTCGGCTTACGCTCCAGCAGGTGCGCCAGCTGTAAGACCTCAGCGACTTGAGTTACGCGCTGGTTAATCACCTCTTTTTTCGCCCCGGCCAGCTTCAGGCCAAAAGACATATTTTCGGCAACGGAAAGGTGGGGATAGAGCGCATATGACTGGAATACCATGCCGATGCCGCGCTCGGCGGGCGGCACATCGTTCATTCGGGTATCGCCAATAAACAGATCGCCGCTGGTGACCGTTTCCAGTCCGGCGATCATACGCAGCAGGGTGGATTTGCCGCAGCCCGACGGTCCTACAAACACGACGAACTCCCCATCCTGGATCTCGAGATTGATATCTTTAGATACCACCACGTCGCCCCAGGCTTTCGTTACATTTCGTAGCTGTACGCTCGCCATGCCCTTCTCCCTTCGTTACAACCTGTCACTTAAAGACACATTCAAGATGGGCTGACTATGCGGCATTCATTACGTTGGCAAATCCTCCACCCCCCGGGTTTTTGATGGGGGAGGAGACGGGAGGATGAGAAACCGCCTCTCGCCGCCGGAAGTTCCCGGCACAACGTCATTTCGTGATCGAAGCGACAAAAACGGTGGCTTTTTTATGTGCTCCAGGGCCCATTACCGGCATTTCTGCAATGCGGATCACATAAACGGCGGGCGGGGCGTAGACATAGGGAGGATGGAAAGAGGTTGTTAAAAAAGGAAACTCATCAGCGTTAAACCACTCAAGTGTATCCACGAGCACATCACCAAATAGGACGGGTATATGAAAATCAAAACTGGCGCTCGCATCCTCGCGCTGTCTGCATTGACGACGATGATGTTTTCCGCCTCTGCCCTCGCAAAAATTGAAGAAGGTAAGCTGGTTATCTGGATTAACGGCGATAAAGGCTATAACGGCCTCGCTGAAGTGGGTAAAAAGTTCGAAAAAGATACCGGCATTAAAGTTTCCGTAGAACATCCGGATAAGCTGGAAGAGAAATTCCCGCAGGTTGCTGCCACCGGCGACGGCCCGGATATCATTTTCTGGGCGCATGACCGTTTTGGCGGCTACGCGCAGTCCGGCCTGCTGGCGGAAATCACCCCGGATAAGGCCTTCCAGGACAAACTCTATCCCTTCACCTGGGACGCCGTACGCTACAACGGCAAGCTGATCGCATACCCGGTAGCGGTTGAAGCCCTGTCGCTGATTTATAACAAAGACCTGGTCCCGAACCCGCCGAAAACCTGGGAAGAGATCCCGGCGCTGGATAAAGAGCTGAAGGCGAAGGGTAAGAGCGCGCTGATGTTCAACCTGCAAGAACCGTACTTCACCTGGCCGCTGATTGCCGCCGATGGCGGATACGCGTTTAAGTTTGAAAACGGCAAATACGACGTGAAAAACGTCGGCGTTGATAGCGCCGGCGCGAAAGCCGGCCTGACCTTCCTGGTCGACCTTATTAAGAATAAACACATGAACGCCGACACCGACTACTCCATCGCGGAAGCGGCTTTCAACAAAGGCGAAACCGCGATGACCATCAACGGTCCGTGGGCGTGGTCGAACATCGACAAGAGCAAGGTTAACTACGGCGTCACTCTGCTGCCAACCTTCAAAGGTAAACCGTCTAAACCGTTCGTTGGCGTCCTGAGCGCCGGGATTAACGCCGCCAGCCCGAATAAAGAACTGGCGAAAGAGTTCCTCGAAAACTACCTGATGACCGATCAGGGTCTGGAGTCGGTGAACAACGATAAACCGCTGGGCGCCGTGGCGCTGAAATCCTTCCAGGAGAAGCTGGAGAAAGACCCGCGTATCGCCGCCACCATGGCTAACGCCCAGAAAGGCGAAATCATGCCGAACATCCCGCAGATGTCCGCATTCTGGTATGCCGTCCGTACCGCGGTTATTAACGCCGCAAGCGGTCGCCAAACCGTCGATGCCGCGCTGAAGGATGCACAGGGCCGTATCACCAAGTAATACCGTCGCACACGTGCCGGATGGCGGCATAAATGCCTTATCCGGCCTACACGCCTTGTAGGCCGGATAAGCGCAGCGCCATCAGGCACTTTTGTCGACAGATATTTAACGTTGTAGAGGATGATCCCCATGGATGCCGTTAAAAAGAAACACTGGTGGCAAAGCCCGCAACTCACATGGTCTGTGATTGGTTTGCTGTGCCTGCTGGTGGGTTACCTTGTTGTTTTAATGTACGCCCAGGGGGAGTACCTGTTCGCCATCATGACGCTGATTTTAAGCTCGGTTGGCCTGTATATCTTTTCCAATCGCAAGGCCTATGCCTGGCGCTATGTTTATCCGGGTCTCGCCGGGATGGGGCTGTTTGTTCTGTTCCCGCTGATCTGTACTATTGCCATCGCCTTCACCAACTACAGCAGCACCAACCAGCTCACCTTCGAACGTGCCCAGCAGGTGCTGATGGACCGTTCTTTCCAGGCCGGCAAAGCCTATAACTTCTCACTCTATCCGGCGGGTGACGAGTGGCAGCTGGCGCTGACGGACGGTGAAAGCGGTAAAAATTATCTCTCCGAGGCCTTTAAATTCGGCGGCGAGCAGAAGCTGACGTTAAAAGAAGCCGATGTCCTGCCGCAAGGCGAACGCGCGAATTTACGCGTAATCACCCAGAACCGCGCCGCGCTGAACCAACTGACCGCCGTGCTGCCGGATGAAAGCAAAGTGATTATGAGTTCGCTGCGCCAGTTCTCCGGTACCCAGCCGCTGTACGCGCTGGCCAACGACGGCACGCTCACTAACAACCAAAGCGGCGTGAAATATCGCCCCAACGACAACATCGGCTTTTATCAATCCATCAATGCTGACGGCAGCTGGGGCAATGAAAAGCTGAGCCCGGGTTATACCGTCACCATCGGCTGGGATAACTTCACCCGCGTTTTCCAGGACGAAGGGATCCAGAAACCGTTCTTCGCCATTTTCGTCTGGACCGTGGTCTTCTCGGTGCTGACGGTGATTTTGACCGTCGCCGTGGGAATGGTGCTGGCCTGTCTGGTGCAGTGGGAAGCGTTGAAGGGCAAAGCGATTTACCGCGTGCTGTTGATTCTGCCGTATGCGGTGCCGTCATTTATCTCAATCCTGATTTTCAAAGGGCTGTTTAACCAGAGCTTTGGTGAAATCAACATGATGCTGAGCGCGCTGTTCGGCATTAAACCGGCCTGGTTTAGCGACCCAACCACCGCGCGCACGATGATCATCATCGTCAACACCTGGCTGGGCTACCCGTACATGATGATCCTGTGCATGGGGCTGCTAAAGGCGATTCCGGACGATCTGTACGAGGCGTCGGCGATGGATGGCGCGGGTCCGTTCCAGAACTTCTTTAAAATTACGCTACCGCTGCTGATCAAGCCGCTCACGCCGCTGATGATCGCCAGCTTCGCCTTTAACTTTAACAACTTCGTGCTGATTCAACTGTTAACCAACGGTGGCCCGGACCGTCTCGGCACCACCACGCCGGCCGGTTATACCGACCTGCTGGTGAGCTACACCTATCGCATCGCCTTTGAAGGCGGCGGCGGTCAGGACTTCGGCCTGGCGGCGGCTATCGCCACGCTTATCTTCCTGCTGGTTGGGGCGTTAGCGATTGTGAATCTGAAAGCCACGCGCATGAAGTTTGATTAAGGGAGATAACGATAATGGCTATGGTCCAACCTAAATCTCAAAAACTGCGTCTCTTCACTACGCATCTTCTGTTACTGATTTTTATCGCCGCGATTATGTTCCCGCTGCTGATGGTTATCGCAATCTCGCTGCGCGAAGGCAATTTCGCGACCGGCAGCCTGATCCCGGATACCATCTCCTGGGAGCACTGGCGTCTGGCATTAGGCTTCAGCGTCGAACACGCCGATGGCCGGGTAACGCCGCCGCCGTTCCCGGTGCTGCTGTGGCTGTGGAACTCAATTAAGGTCGCCGGGATTACTGCGATCGGCATCGTCGCCCTCTCCACCACCTGCGCTTACGCTTTCGCCCGTATGCGCTTCCCGGGTAAAGCGACGTTGCTCAAAGGGATGTTGATTTTCCAGATGTTCCCGGCGGTACTGTCGTTGGTGGCGCTGTATGCGTTGTTCGACCGCCTCGGTCAGTATCTGCCTTTCGTCGGCCTCAACACTCACGGCGGGGTGATCTTCGCCTATATGGGCGGTATCGCGCTGCACGTCTGGACGATTAAGGGCTACTTCGAAACTATCGATGGTTCACTGGAAGAAGCGGCCGCGCTGGATGGCGCCACTCCGTGGCAGGCCTTCCGCCTGGTGCTGCTGCCGCTGTCGGTGCCGATTCTGGCGGTCGTGTTTATTCTGTCGTTCATCGCCGCGATTACCGAAGTGCCGGTGGCCTCGTTGCTGCTACGCGATGTGAACAGCTATACCCTGGCGGTGGGGATGCAGCAGTATCTCAATCCGCAGAACTACCTGTGGGGTGACTTCGCCGCGGCGGCGGTACTGTCGGCGATTCCGATTACCGTCGTCTTCCTGCTGGCTCAGCGTTGGTTGGTCAACGGCCTGACGGCGGGCGGGGTGAAAGGTTAAGTTTCATCATGTTAGACCCTTGTTTTATCGCCCCAAATTTCAGCGAGGGTGGGATGTGGTACACGACCCCAACCGGGTACGGCAGCCCACCTCTCCCTGAAAAAGTAGGGCAAATGCCACTGCAATCCTCTACTGGACCCTACATAAATTTCATTTGTGATTGTCGGTCAAGCGGCCCTGGAGGCCGCTTTTTTTATTCCCGTTTCAGGCGGTTGGAATTACACAACCACAGGGTAATCACCAGGATAAGGATCGCCGCAGAGTAAATCAGCACCGCCATTGGCGACTCATGGTCGACGATAATAAGCCGTACAATCGCGGTAATGCCGATATAGACGAAATAACGCAGCGGGAAGTGAAAACCGGACTCAAAGTATTTCACAATCAACGCGATAAATTCGAAGTAGAGAAAATAAACCACCAGCCCTTCGACCAGCTTGTACTTACTCACCGGCTCCGGCGTAAACAGCACGTGCGCCAGATGCAGGGTCTCCTTTCCCAGGAACACCACCAGAATAATTCCCAGGCACAATAGCGCCAGGTTGAGCACGGCCTGCATGGCCTTCGCAACAAAATTAACCAGCGGACGATATACCGACGGCATAGTGACACCTCAAATGCATGAACGTTATTGATCTGTATAGCGCAAAAGTGTGATCCAGATCTACTTCACTTTGCGAGCAGCATCGGTCCTTCAACGCGGTAAATGCAACTAAGAGAAAATTTTACTTCCTACAATGCTGTGAGCAAGTTAACTAAATCATCCGTTACGCTTAGGACAAAACCAAATAAACAACTGAAATTTAAAGAATTTACCATTTGAAACAGTTATATCTTAAAACCTGCCACAAGATAAAATTTTTCTCTAATCCGCATTATTTATATGGCTATTAGGGTAAGATTTTTCTCATCCTTTGTCTTAGCATTATCGCAGCTGAATAAAATTCAATTTTGGACATTAAATCATTATGAACACCGATAACGCTTCCCTGTACGTAAAATGGCTCAAACAAGAAGTTGCCCCGGCGTTAGGTTGTACTGAACCCGTCGCTATTTCCTTCGCTGCCGCCTACGCCGCACAATATCTGGATCAGCCTTGCACCAGAATTAGCGGTTTTATTTCCGCCAATCTCTATAAAAATGCAATGGGTGTTACTATTCCCGGTACCACCGTTTGCGGAGTAGCGCTGGCCGCCGCAATTGGCGCATTTGGCGGCGATCCGCAAAAGGGATTAAAAACGCTGGAAGATATCACCCCGCTACACGTCGAAATGGCACAGAAGCTGATCGCCAATCATGCCGTTGATATTACCGTCAAAGAGACCCCGGACTTTATTCATCTGGATCTAACTCTCTCTGATGGCGAAAACACCTGTCGTGTCGTGGTAAAAGGAACCCACACCAACGTGGTCGAACTTTATATTAATGACCAGCCGCAGCCACTAAGCGAAAAACAGAATGCGAGCGCCCGGCACGAAACGCTGCCCAATTTTTCGCTACACCAGGCTTACGACTTTATTAATAGCGTCGACTTTAATGATATTCGCTTTATTCTCGAAGCCGCGCGCTTAAACTCCGCGCTGGCGGCAGAAGGCAAAACCAAAAAATATGGCCTGAACATTAACGGTACCTTTTCTGACGCAGTGAAAAACGGCCTGATGAGCAACGATCTGTTAAGCAAGGTGATCATCAACACCGTCGCCGCTTCAGATGCCCGCATGGGCGGCGCGCCGGTGGTCGCAATGTCTAACTTCGGCTCAGGCAATCAGGGCATTACGGCAACCATGCCGGTAGTAGTGGTTGCTGAGCATCTCGGCGCCGATGAAGAGACCCTGGCGCGCGCTTTGTCTCTATCTCATCTCACTGCCATCTCAATTCATTCTCGTTATACGCGCTTATCTGCGCTATGCGCGGCCTCAACCGCCGCCATGGGCGCCGCCGCCGGGATGGCCTGGCTATTTACTCGCGACATCAACACCATTAATACCGCGATTATTAATATGGTCAGCGATATTACCGGCATGATTTGTGATGGCGCCTCTAATAGCTGTGCGATGAAAGTCTCATCTGTGGTATCCAGCGCCTTTAAGGCGGTACTGATGGCAATGCAAAATAGCTGCGCTGGCGCCAATGACGGTATTGTCTGCGCTGATGTCGAGCAGACTATTAATAACCTGTGCCGCCTGGTGATTAAACCAATGACCCTCACCGATAAAGAAATTATCAGCATCATGGTCGCTAAATAACAATATTTAACGGGCCTGAACATTCAGGCCCTGATTAACCTACCCTCCCCACACTATTATTTATAAATTAGCAGGTATAGCAGATGAATAAAAAAGTCATCTTACGCGGCGCCAGCGCTATTATGCCGCTGTGCATCGGCGACTTTCCATTTTCATTTATTGTCGGCGCATTAAGCGTTAGCGCGGGCATGAGCGTCTGGCAGAGCACGGCGTGGTCGGCGATTGTTATTGCCGGTTCGGCGCAAATGCTGGCATTAAATATGCTTAAAACCGGCGCCACGCTCGGGGTTATTATATTCACCACATTAATAATTAATCTACGTCATGTACTGTACAGCGCCTCTATTTCCGGTACCGTCCGTGAAGCATCATTCTTTAAAAAATGCTTTATGTCCTACGCGCTGACCGACGAAGTGTACGCCACCACCGTCAAAGAGATGGAAGGCAATAAGCAGGATAAGTATCTGTTTTATGGTTCGGCAATGATCACCTTCTGGGCGATTTGGGTACTGGCGGATTTCCTCGGCGCGCTGGTCGGCGCTTCCTTCCCGAACATTGAAAAGTACGGTCTGGATTTCGCCATGGTCGCCGCTTTTATCGCTATCGTGGTGCCGCAAATAAAAAGCCAGGCCTGCACCGTCGCCGCCGTGGTGGCCGCCGTCTCCGGCGTGCTGTTGGTCATCCTGCCCTACTCGCTGGGCATTGTCGTCGCGTCAGTGCTTGGCGTGCTCGCCGGACTGTGCGTCGACCTGGCTGAAGAACGTAAACAGGCAGCAAAAGCCAAATCCGGGATGCCGCTCGTGGAGGCGCTGGAACATGAATAATAGCTACTTTATCGCCCTGACTTTGGGGATGGCCGCCGTGACCTTTCTGATCCGATTTTCGTTTATCGGCCTGGCCGGAAAAATCCAGATGTCCGAGCGGGTGACCAAAACGCTGCGCTTTGTCCCGGTCACCGTCCTGCCGGCCATAATCACCATTCAGATCCTGAGCGTGAATTCCAGTATGGAGTTTGACTTAAAGAATCCGAAGGTGATTGCCGCCATTATCTGCACGCTCGCCAGCTTCCGTTTAGGCCTGGTATGGGTGGTAGTGAGCGGCGTCGGCTCGCTGGTGTTGTTAAATTATTTTATGTAACCGTTTGAAGGATAAACCGTATGATTATTACCACCGCTGACGCGCCTGCCGCTATCGGCCCGTACGTGCAGGGCGTCAATCTCGGCGCGATGACCATCACCTCCGGTCAGCTGCCGATTAATCCGCTGGACGGCACCATGCCAGGCGATATCGCCGAACAGGCGCGGCAATCGCTGGAAAATGTGAAAGCCATCGTTGAAGCTGCCGGACTCACGGTCGGGCAGATCGTTAAAACCACGGTGTTTGTCAAAGACCTGCAGGATTTTGCCGCCATCAACGCCGCCTATGAGGCCTTCTTTACCGAACATCAGGCCGCTTTTCCGGCGCGTTCCTGCGTAGAGGTCGCCAGACTGCCGAAAGACGCCGGTGTCGAAATCGAAGCCATCGCCTTCGCTCGTTAATCACCCGGCTGGGGGGAAACCTCCAGCCTCCTTCCCCACCGTTTTTCGCCGTTCCTCCTTGCTCATTTTACAGGCACTATACGATGAGATCTGAATGAGGAACGCAGTATGTTAACTATCCGTAAGGCTGTACCAGAAGATGCGCCGCAGCTCAGTAATATGGGCTATGCCAGCTATCGCCACCACTTCGCCCACCTTTGGCGCAACGCCGATGAGCTGGCATTATTTCTCCAGCAGGAGTATTCCGTGGAATCGCTGCGTCAAAGTCTTGCCGCGGC
The DNA here is from genome assembly GCF_057624675.1 of Klebsiella sp. PK01. Classification (NCBI taxonomy): domain Bacteria; kingdom Pseudomonadati; phylum Pseudomonadota; class Gammaproteobacteria; order Enterobacterales; family Enterobacteriaceae; genus Klebsiella; species Klebsiella sp. PK01. The sequence continues at coordinate 22,194 of NZ_JBYEZM010000006.1, read as the reverse complement.
GGAACAGCATTGGCTCATCGCCGAATCCGCGCACCCCGTTGGCTTTGCTAAATACAGCTGCCAGCAGAGAATTGATGGCGACGGACGTATCGGCACATTGCTGCATAAGCTCTATCTCATGCCTGACGAAACCGGACACCGCTACGGCGAGCGGCTGTTTAGCGCCATAGAGGCTCTGGCACAAGAAAATGGTGAAGCGTGGCTGTGGCTTGAGGTCCTTGCCGATAATCCTGGCGCGCGTCGTTTTTACGAACGCCAGGGAATGCAGCATGTAAAAGACACCATTTTCCATTCCGCCAGCCAACAAAGCACCTTACATATTCTGGCCAAACCAATATGAGAGAAATTATGCCTGAGCTTCGCGATACCGGCGTTCGCAACGTCATCTGCGGCGAAAACGTGGTCATATACCAGCCCGCCAACCTCTATGGTTGCCAGCTCGGCAATAACGTCTTCGTCGGGCCGTTCGTCGAGATTCAGGGGCACACGCGCATCGGCGCGGACAGCAAAATCCAGTCCCACAGTTTTATCTGCGAGTACGTCACCATCGGCCAACGTTGTTTTATCGGCCACGGCGTGATGTTCGCCAACGACTTGTTCCGCGATGGCAAACCGAATGCCGACCGCGACAGTTGGGGGCGCATTGAAATCGGCAATGACGTGTCTATCGGCAGCGGCGCCACCATTCTGGCGGTGAGTATCTGCGATGGCGTGGTCATCGGCGCCGGGAGCGTGGTGACAAAATCCATCACCGAGAAAGGCGTTTGGGCGGGCAATCCCGCGAGGCTGCTGCGGCGGCTATAAATAAAAATGCCGACCCGAGGGTCGGCATTCAGGCTTAATTGCGCAACACTTACGCGCGCCAGGCTTTATAACGGTTAATCAGGCCGTTGGTAGAGCTGTCGTGGCTGCTAACGTCTGCGCCATCTTTCAGTTCCGGCAGGATACGGTTAGCCAGCTGTTTACCCAGCTCAACGCCCCACTGATCGAAGGTGAAGATATTGAGGATCGCGCCCTGGGTGAAGATTTTGTGCTCATACAGCGCAATCAATGCGCCCAGGCTGAACGGGGTGATCTCACGCAGCAGGATGGAGTTGGTCGGACGGTTGCCTTCGAACACTTTGAACGGCACCACGTGCTCAAGCTGAGCCGGGTCTTTACCCTGGTCGCGATATTCCTGCTCAACCACTTCGCGGGATTTACCAAAGGCCAGCGCTTCAGTCTGGGCGAAGAAGTTAGACAGCAGTTTCTGATGGTGGTCAGACAGCGGGTTATGGGTGATAGCCGGCGCGATGAAATCGCACGGTACCATTTTGGTGCCCTGGTGGATCAGCTGATAGAACGCGTGCTGACCGTTAGTCCCCGGCTCGCCCCAGATGATTGGGCCAGTCTGGTAATCCACGACGTTGCCGTTACGGTCAACGTACTTACCGTTGGATTCCATGTTGCCCTGCTGGAAGTAAGCGGCAAAGCGGTGCATGTACTGATCGTACGGCAGAATCGCTTCGGTTTCGGCGCCGAAGAAATTGTTGTACCAGATACCGATCAGCGCCAGCAGTACCGGCAGGTTTTTCTCAGCCGGGGTGGTGGAGAAGTGTTTGTCCATGGCGTGGGCGCCGGACAGCAGCTGGACGAAGTTATCGAAGCCAACGGACAGAATGATAGACAGGCCGATGGCGGACCACAGGGAGTAACGACCGCCAACCCAGTCCCAGAATTCAAACATGTTAGCCGTATCGATACCGAACTCGCCAACCGCTTTACCGTTGGTGGAGAGCGCCGCGAAGTGTTTCGCTACGTGTTTCTCGTCACCCGCGGTCGCCAGGAACCAGTCACGCGCGCTGTGGGCGTTGGTCATGGTTTCCTGAGTAGTGAAGGTTTTGGAAGCCACCAGGAACAGCGTGGTTTCCGGATTCACCGCTTTCAACACTTCGGCGATATGGGTGCCGTCTACGTTGGAAACGAAGTGCATGTTGAGATGGTTTTTATACGGGCGCAGCGCTTCGGTCACCATGAACGGGCCGAGGTCTGAACCGCCGATACCGATGTTCACCACGTCGGTGATCGGTTTGCCGGTATAGCCTTTCCAGCTACCGGAGATAATTGCTTCAGAGAAGGCTTTCATCTTCTCCAGCACCGCGTTGACTTCCGGCATCACATCTTTGCCATCAACCACAATCGGCGTATTGCTGCGGTTGCGCAGCGCGACGTGCAGTACCGCGCGGTCCTCGGTACGGTTAATTTTTTCGCCGGAGAACATCGACTTGATAGCACCGGCCAGATCGGTCTCTTTCGCCAGATCCTGCAGCTTAGACAGTGTCTCTTCAGTGATGCGGTTCTTGGAGAAATCCACCAGCATCAGATCGTCAAAAGTGGCGGAGAATTTAGAGAAACGATCGCTATCTTTGGCGAAAAGCTCGCTGATAGTGACGTCTTTCATTTCATCGAAGTGTTTCTGTAATGCCTGCCATGCAGCGGTCTGCGTTGGGTTGATATTTTTCATTAGCAATACTCTTCTGATTTGAAAAATGTGACTTCGGTCGATTGTAGCCTCAGCGGCGGAAAATTGTGATGATTTTTGTGTTATGCCGTTGACGGGGGTCAGAAATAGGGTAAAGAGCCCCCATATTATAGCGATCATTAGGCATTTTTCTGTTATCCGCCGATGCATGAAAAATCCGCATAACCCTGTCGTTGACATACCCGTCCGGAAGCCTTTATATAGCTGAACTGCCTACGGAACCGTAGGTATGTATTGCTCGCGCATTTCACGCTACAGCGAAGAGTATCGTTGGGGGGTATAATGACCAGTCTCTCCCCAGGCATAGTGAAAGACGTCAGTAATTGCCAGAAGAGGTGCGTTGCCCAGGTAACCGTATTGGAGGAACCAGTCCGGGGAAAATACGTGAGGGGGAGCAACGCCGAGGCGCACAGGCATCTGGTTAAGTCTGTCGCCGGCCACAGGGGCTGAATCCCCTGGGTTGTCACCAGAAGCGTTCGCAGTCGGGCGTTTCATACTCGCGAACCGATGCGCGTCATCGGCGAACGGGTCTACAAGGTGGAGCACTTCTGGGTGACATCGTAGTTTGTTTATCGCTCTGCGCCCACCCTACTTTTCGCTCTTCCCTTGTGCCATGGCTGAGTTAATTTGGCCTGGCTTATTAAGACATTTTGTAGCGCTCCGGTTATTTCCAGCCCGAACCAGGAGCGGTTGTTCAGGAATCGTTTTAATAAGTCAGGCCCCCTGACACGAGGTTGTTATGACAGATTTAGTTGTTGCTAAGTTCGGCGGCACCAGCGTGGCCGATTTCGACGCGATGAACCGTAGCGTCGACGTCGCGCTGCTGGATGCGAATACCCGCGTAGTGGTGTTATCCGCATCGGCTGGCGTTACCAATATCTTAGTTGCTTTAGCGGCAGGGCTGGAACCCACCGAACGCTTCGCTAAGCTCGATGAAATGCGCCAAATCCAGTTCAATATTCTGGAGCGTTTACGTTATCCCAACGTTATTCGCGAAGAGATCGAGCGTCTGCTGGAAAACATTACGACCCTGGCGGAAGCCGCCTCGCTGGCCAGCTCGGAAGCCTTGACCGATGAACTGGTGAGCCACGGCGAACTGATGTCCACCTTACTGTTCGTTGAGATCCTGCGCGAACGCGGTATCGCGGCGCAGTGGTTCGACGTACGCAAAGTGATGCGTACCAACGATCGTTTCGGCCGCGCCGAACCGGATATCGCCGCGCTGGCGGAACTGACGCAACAACAACTGGCGCCGCGCCTGGAAGAAGGCCTGGTGATTACCCAGGGCTTTATCGGCAGCGAAGCCAAAGGCCGTACCACCACCCTTGGCCGCGGCGGCAGCGATTACACCGCAGCGCTACTCGGCGAGGCCTTAAACGCCAGCCGTGTCGATATCTGGACCGATGTCCCTGGCATCTACACAACCGACCCGCGCGTCGCGCCAGCGGCGAAGCGCATCGATGTGATCGCTTTCGCTGAAGCCGCGGAGATGGCCACGTTCGGGGCCAAGGTATTGCATCCGGCCACCCTGCTGCCCGCCGTACGCAGCGATATCCCGGTATTCGTCGGCTCCAGCAAAGAACCTAAAGCCGGCGGCACGATGGTCTGTCATAAAACCGAAAATCCACCGCTGTTCCGCGCGCTGGCGCTGCGTCGTCGTCAAACGCTGCTGACCCTGCACAGCCTGCATATGCTGCACTCCCGCGGCTTCCTGGCCGAAGTGTTCGGTATTCTGGCGCGGCATAATATTTCCGTCGATCTGATCACCACTTCGGAAGTGAGCATTGCGCTGACCATGGACACCACCGGTTCAACCTCCGCTGGCGATACCCTGCTGACCCAGGCGCTGCTGACCGAGCTCTCTTCGCTGTGCCGCGTCGAAGTGGAAGAAAACCTGGCGCTGGTCGCCCTGATCGGCAATGAATTATCGAAAGCCTGCGGCGTCGGTAAAGAGGTATTCGGCGTACTGGAACCGTTCAATATCCGCATGATTTGCTACGGCGCCTCCAGCCACAACCTGTGCTTCCTGGTGCCTGGCGACGACGCGGAGAAAGTGGTGCAGAAGCTGCATCATAATTTGTTTGAATAATATTCTTTTGCGCGATAAAAAATACCTATAGCCGGGCTCGAACCCGGCTTTTTTATAACAACATCAACACAACAAACACTGTCGCAAGGAATACACTATGCTCGCCACGCTTACGCGGCTGTTCCCGTTATGGGCGCTGCTGCTCTCCGTATTGGCTTATTACACGCCAACCACTTTTACCCCTATCGGCCCGTGGGTCACCACGCTGCTGATGCTGATTATGTTTGGCATGGGCGTCCATTTGAAGCTGGACGATTTCAAGCGCGTGCTGTCACGACCTGCGCCGGTCGCAGCGGGAATTTTTCTGCATTACCTGGTGATGCCGCTCGCCGCCTGGGTACTGGCGCTGCTGTTCCACATGCCGCCAGAGCTCTCCGCCGGAATGGTGCTGGTCGGCAGCGTTGCCAGCGGAACCGCTTCCAACGTCATGATCTATCTGGCGAAAGGCGATGTCGCACTGTCGGTAACCATCTCTTCCGTTTCGACACTGGTTGGCGTGGTCGCCACGCCGCTGCTGACGCGCCTGTACGTTGATGCGCACATTCAGGTCGATGTGATGGGCATGCTGCTAAGCATCCTGCAAATCGTGGTGATCCCAATCGGCCTCGGTCTGATTGTCCATCACCTGTTGCCAAAAGTGGTAAAGGCGGTGGAACCCTTCCTTCCCGCCTTCTCCATGCTGTGCATCCTGGCAATTATCAGCGCCGTGGTCGCCGGTTCCGCATCGCATATCGCTTCGGTGGGGCTGGTGGTTATCGTGGCGGTGATCCTGCATAACGCTATTGGCCTGCTCGGCGGCTACTGGGGCGGGCGCCTGTTCGGTTTTGATGAATCCACCTGCCGCACCCTGGCGATCGAAGTGGGTATGCAGAACTCTGGCCTCGCCGCGGCCCTCGGGAAAATCTACTTCGGCCCGCTGGCCGCCCTGCCCGGCGCGCTGTTCTCGGTATGGCATAACCTTTCCGGCTCGCTGCTGGCAGGTTACTGGTCCGGTAAGCCGACGACCAAAAAAGGCAACCAGCGCTAATCGGTATACGTCCGGGCCATATGCCCGGACGTTTGGTTTATCCCACCAGTAAACTCACCGGCTTGCCTAACTTCATTAACATCATGACCAATGCATCAAGGGTAAACTTACTGGTTTTCTGGTTTACCACATCTGAAATACGCGGGCGTGAAATATTCAACTTCGCTGCGGCATCCGCTTGCTTCAATTGATTTTCATCTATCCACTCAGCAATTTCCTGCATGAGTTGCCGCTTCAGGAGCATCAGTTGTTCGACTTCTTGTTCCGCTTGCGTCCTTAACCGCTCCGCTTCACAGTCATCAAAGCCGAGTTCACTGAAAATATTCGTCTCTGCTGTCGTCACGTGACGGATGCCATCCACTGTCTTACGATTCATTTACGACTCCTGTGTTCCTGCGGTATAAGCTGCAAACGGCTTCTGACAATTTGTTTTTCATGTTCGGCGGTACGTCGAGTTTTTTTGTTAAAACAGTTCAGGACGTAAACCTCTGCCTCAAAACGAGCCAGGTAAATCACCCGATAAGCGCCGGAATAATGGCGTAACCGTATTTCCTCCACACATCTCCCCAACTGAGGCATCGCTTTCCAATCAGCAGCTTCTAACCCCGCCTGTAAACGGTAAAGCTGGAAACCGGCATCCCGGCGGACCTCCTCAGGAAATTGGCACAAATCATCAAAGGAAGACCCCATCCAGACAATACTTCGTAAACTTTGCCCCTGATTCAACATACCACATCCTTGTATAAAATTTTATACACAAATCGCGCAAAAATAAGTTTGCGGATGACCACATAAACCATGCTGCTACGCTAATCCAGACAACGTCATCGGTCACCCACTCAGCAAATATTCTGCGAGGCATTTTCCGGATTAGTTCTATTTTGCGCCGATTGCCGTACACTGGACTCTCTGGTCTGATTGAGGGCACCACCATGGCACTCCCCCGCATTACACAAAAAGAGATGACCGAGCGCGAACAGCGCGAATTGAAGACGCTGCTGGACCGCGCGCGTATCGCGCACGGCCGCCCGCTGAGCAATGCGGAAACGAACAGCGTGAAAAAGGAATATATCGATAAGCTGATGGCGCTGCGCGAAGCGGAAGCGAAGAAAGCCCGCCAGGTGAAAAAGCAGCAGGCTTACAAAGTAGACAAAGAAGCGACATTTTCGTGGTCGGCGAATACGCCGACCCGCGGCAGGCGTTAGCGGCCTTTCTTTTTACGTCCCGGCTGAGCGAAACGTTTACCGTTCGAGGCCGGGCGGCCTTTCTCGTTGGTTTTTTCCATCTTCACCACCGGGCGCTTGATGCCGGCGGTCGCCGCTTTGGCCTTCGGTTTAGCTTTTGGCTTCGCTTCGGAAGAGGAGTTTTCAATCAGCTTGAAAAGATCGATCAGCTCATCATCGGTTAAATCGCGCCACTCGCCCAGCGGAATGCCCGTCAGGCTAACGTTCATAATGCGCGTCCGCTCCAGCTTCATGACTTCATAGCCGAAATGCTCGCACATGCGACGGATCTGGCGGTTTAATCCCTGAACCAGCGTGATGCGGAACACGAAAGGCGCTTCTTTCTTGACCTTACATTTTTTGGTCACGGTACCGAGAATCGGCACTCCCGCGCCCATTCCACGAATAAACTCATCGGTAACCGGCTTATCGACGGTGACCAGATACTCTTTTTCATGATCGTTGCCGGCGCGCAGGATTTTGTTCACCAGATCGCCATGGTTGGTCAGGAAAATTAACCCCTGAGAGTCTTTATCGAGACGGCCAATCGGGAACACGCGTTTACTGTGGTTCACGAAGTCGACGATATTATCGCGCTCGCCATCTTCGGTAGTGCTGACGATACCCACCGGCTTATTCAGCGCAATCAACACCAAATCATCGGCTTCTCGCGGCTCAATCAGCTGACCGTTGACTTTCACCACATCGCCCGGCTTCACCTGATCGCCAATGGCGGCGCGCTTACCGTTGATAAAGACGTTGCCTTGTTCAATAAAGCGGTCCGCTTCGCGACGCGAGCAAATCCCGCTTTCGCTGATGTATTTATTTAATCGAGTAGATGAGTCGGTCAGCATAGTTTCTCCTTTGACAGCGAAATATACCTCACCTTACTGGCGATAAAAAACAGGGATGACGTTATTCATTACCCCATTGATTGAGGAAATTGGCGATATCGTCGATACGCTGTTCGGCAATGCCTGCTTCACGGGCCATCTCCTGCTGCGCTTCCTCGCTGATCTCCTCATTATTCATTAAGCGCGTAATCAGCAGTTGGAAGTAATGCGCCAGACAATCGCGCTCGGACTCTTTTACCGCTTCCGCGCACTCCGTCGAGTACTCATCCACGATGTCATAATATTTCAGCGGTATTTCATTGTTCATAGGTCGTCTCCGGGGTGGTTAGCATCTGCGCTTTCGGCCCCGATAATAACATTCAGCTTGCCTGCACCGTGAGCCATATCAGCGCCTCAAGGCCGGGCCAATGATAGAATCTGCGTCAAATGACATGCTTACACAGGATGAAAAGATGGAACTGCTGTTACTGAGTAACTCAACGCTACCGGGCAAAGCCTGGATGGAACATGCGCTGCCGCTGATTGCCGGCCAGGTCAAAGGCCGCCACTCGGCGGTATTTATTCCCTTCGCCGGGGTGACGCAAAGCTGGGATGATTACACCGCCAAAGCCGCCGCAGTCATGGCGCCGATGGGCGTCAGCGTGACCGGTATTCACAGCGTCGCCGACCCTATCGCCGCCATTGAAAGTACCGAGATGGTCATCGTCGGCGGCGGGAACACTTTCCAGCTTCTGAAAGAGTGTCGCAGCCGCGGGCTGCTGGCGCCGATTGTCGATGTCGTCAAACGCGGGGCGTTGTATATCGGCTGGAGCGCGGGTTCTAACCTCGCCTGCCCGACCATTCGTACCACCAACGATATGCCGATTGTCGATCCTCAGGGGTTTGACGCGTTAGGGCTGTTCCCGCTGCAGATTAACCCGCACTTCACCAACGCGCTGCCGACCGGGCATCAGGGTGAGACCCGCGAGCAACGTATTCGCGAATTGTTAGTCGTGGCGCCGGAATTAACGGTGATTGGCCTGCCGGAGGGGAACTGGATTCAGGTCAGCGACGGACACGCCACGCTCGGCGGCCCGAACCCGACGCTGTTGTTCAAAGCGGGAGAAGAAGCGGTAACCCTGGCCGCGGGCCACCGTTTCTAGACTAGTTTGACGAACATTACCCGGATAGCGGCGCGTTGCGCCTTATCCGGGCTACCCAGCGTAAATCCTGCTAATAATCATCCCGCTCGTCGTCTTCATCCGGCTGCTCCATCACGCTATAGGCAACAGCGCAGAACAACGAGTTCAGACGCTTCATATCGCCCAACAGCGCCAGATGCAACGTACTGGTTTCGATACTCTGCACATTTTGCTGATGCAGGCGGTCAACATGCGCATGCGAGTAACGGCGGTTAAGAATACGAAAACGGTGCTTACTGCGGCGCAACCGACGGGCGCTCGGCACGTCGCCGGAAAAGAAGACCGACATTGCCAGCTGCAGGTTACTGAGCAGCAGCTCGTATAACGCATCCAGCTCTTTTAGCCCCTCGACGGAAAATGCGCGCCGCGCCGCCAGTGATTTATCGGCGATCTCGCTGCCCATTCGCTCGACGATGTCAGACGCCTGCTCCAGGTTGAGCGACATCTCGATAATTTCCGCCCAGCGGCGAGACTCCTCTTCCGCCAGCTCGTCCTTCGGCATCCGCGCCAGGTAGAGCTTGATAGCCGTATACAGCACGTTGATATCGTCCGCCATCCGCCGCAGCTCTTTCTCTTCGCGCGGCTCGCCGTGCATCACCTTGCGCAGGCTTTCCAGCATCTGCTCCATGGCGTCGCCGATACGCAAGGTCTCACGGGCGGCATTGGCCAACGCCAGCGCCGGCGTATCCAGCGCCGAGGGATCCAGATGCTTCGGCTTGAGATGGTTATCCAGCTCCGGCTCATCGCGGATCAGGCGCTTACACAGGTTCGCCATCGGCCCGGCGAACGGCACCATCGCCACGCAGCGGATCAGGTTGTAGAAGACGTGGAAGTAGATAACCAGCTCCGACTCTTCCAGCGGCAATTTGTGCATGACATCAGCCAGTACGTGCACAAATGGCAAAATTATCAAGCTCCCCACCAGCTTGAACAGCAGGCTGCCGAGCGCCACGCGCCGCGCCGCCGCATTGGCGCCGCTGTTGTTGAGCATCGCCAGCAGGCCTGAGCCGAGGTTAGCGCCGATGACCAGGCATAGCGCCACCGGGAAAGAGATCACCCCGGTGCCGGTTAACGTTGCGGTCAGCAGCACGGCCGCCAGGCTGGAGTAACTGATAATGGCGAACACGGCGCCAATCAGCGCATCCAGCATGATATCGCCGGTCAGCGAGGCGAAAATCACCTGTACACCGTTGGCCTGGGTAATCGGATGCACCGCCTGGACGATGAGCTCCAGCGCCAGCAGGATAAGCCCAAGGCCGATACCGACCCGCCCAAGCTGACCCGCGCGGGTCTGTTTACGGCCGAGGAAGAAAATAACGCCGATAAATATCAGCAGCGGCGATAGCCAGGAGAGGTCGAAGGTCAGTACCCTCGCCATCAGCGCCGTCCCCACATCCGCACCCAGCACCATAACCAGCGCTGGCGCCAGCGCGACCAGATCCTGGGCTACAAACGACGTCACCAGCATGGTGGTGGCATTGCTGCTCTGCACCAGCGCGGTGACGCCAATCCCCGCGCAGAAGGCGAGCGGTTTTTTCTCCACGCTGCTGCTGAGCACGGTACGCAGGCGCGCGCCAAAGACTCGCATCACGCCGGTGCGCACAATATGGGTACCCCACACCAGTAGGGCTACGGCGGAAAGTAGGTGTAACAGCGTTAACACAGAATCAGCTTCTCCTTATCGTTATAAGTGTTCCTGAGGTTTAAACCTCCCTTCAGTATAAGGGGTTAACTTCAATAAAGAGACAAGGCGCTCAAAGAGCGCCCTGTTTGTTGTAACGAAACATATTTCGTTAGTCAGCATCATAGCCGAGGTTAGGTGCAAGCCAACGCTCAACTTCCGCCGCCGTCATCCCTTTACGCAGGGCGTAATCTTCCACCTGGTCGCGCTGGATCTGCGCTACGGCGAAGTACTTACTATCAGGATGGCTGAAGTACCAGCCGGAAACCGATGCGCCAGGCCACATGGCGAAGGACTCGGTGAGCTTCATACCGGTATGCGCTTCCACATCCAACAGTTCCCAGATGGTCGCTTTCTCGGTGTGTTCCGGGCAGGCCGGATAACCGGGCGCCGGGCGGATCCCCTGGTAATTTTCGCGGATCAGCTCTTCATTGCTGAGGTTCTCATTGGCCGCATAGCCCCAGTAAACCTTACGCACTTTCTCATGCAGATACTCGGCGAAGGCTTCCGCCAGACGGTCGGCGATGGCCTTAACCATGATCTTGTTATAGTCGTCGTGCTGCGCTTCATAGGCTTCCGCCAGCGCGTCTTCTTCCAGCCCGCCGGTTACCGCGAAAGCCCCGATGTAGTCCGCTTTACCGCTCAGCTTCGGCGCGACAAAATCGGCGAGGCAGTAGTTCGCGAAGCCGACCTTCTCGGTTTGCTGGCGCAGGTGATGGCTGACCGTTAGCACGTGGGTACGGGTTTCATCACGATAGATTTCCACATCGTCGCCAACGCGGTTAGCCGGGAACAGCCCGACCACGCCGCGCGGGTTTAGCGTTTTTTCGGCGCTGAGTTTATCCAACAAATCGTTGGCGTCTTTAAACAGGCGCTGCGCCTCTTCACCCACCACTTCATCTTCCAGGATACGCGGATATTTGCCCGCCAGCGACCAGGTCATAAAGAACGGCGTCCAGTCGATGTAGTTACGCAGCGTTTCGATGCTGGCTTCCACCTCCTGCACGCCCAGACGATGGGCCACCGGCGGAGTGTAGCTCTCCCAGTCAAACGCCAGATCGTTTTCCCGCGCCGCCTGCAGAGTCACCGGCGGCGTGCGCGGTTTTTTACGCCCGTGCTGGATTCGCACGGTTTCATACTCTTTACGGGTACGGGCGACAAAATCATCGCGCTGGGTTGCCGACAGCAGGGCTGAAACCACTCCTACGGTACGCGAGGCGTTCTGCACGTAAACCGTCGGGCCACTGTAGTTCTGCTCGATTTTCACCGCGGTATGGGCTTTCGAGGTCGTCGCTCCGCCAATCAGCAGCGGGATAGTGAAGCCCTGACGCTCCATCTCTTTAGCCACGTTGACCATTTCGTCCAGCGACGGCGTGATAAGCCCGGAGAGGCCAATCAGATCGGCGTTTTCTTCGCGCGCGGTACGCAGGATTTTCTCTGCCGGCACCATCACGCCGAGATCGATAATTTCGTAGTTGTTGCACTGCAGCACTACGCCGACGATGTTTTTACCAATATCGTGCACATCGCCTTTCACGGTGGCGATCACCATCTTACCGTTGCTGGAGCCCTGTTCTTTGCTAGCTTCGATGTAAGGTTCGAGGTAGGCCACCGCCTGTTTCATCACCCGCGCGGATTTTACTACCTGCGGCAGGAACATTTTGCCTTCACCGAACAGGTCGCCGACGACGTTCATGCCATCCATCAGCGGCCCTTCAATCACCTCGATTGGGCGTTCGGCCTGCTGGCGCGCCTCTTCAGTATCCTGCTCGATAAATTCGGTAATGCCTTTGACCAGCGAGTATTCAAGACGCTTTTTCACGTCCCAGCTGCGCCATTCCGCCTGCTGAGCGTTCGTGCTATCGTCCGCTTTGCTGCCGCGATATTTTTCCGCCAGCTCAAGTAATCTTTCGGTACTGTCTTCGCGGCGGTTAAGAATTACATCTTCGACCGCATCGCGCAGCTCGCCAGGCAGATCGTCGTATATTGCCAGCTGGCCGGCATTGACGATGCCCATATCCATACCGTTGCGGATAGCGTAGTAGAGGAAGACGGCGTGGATCGCTTCACGTACCGGATCGTTACCGCGGAACGAGAACGACACGTTGGAGACGCCGCCGGAAATCAGCGCATGCGGCAGCTCGCGTTTGATGTCTTCACAGGCGCCGATAAAGTCCTGAGCGTAGTTGTTGTGCTCTTCAATACCGGTAGCGACGGCAAAAATGTTAGGGTCGAAGATGATATCTTCCGGCGGGAAGCCGACCTCTTCGGTGAGGATTTTGTAGGCGCGGCGGCAAATTTCGATTTTGCGCTCGCGGGTATCGGCCTGGCCTACTTCATCAAAGGCCATGACCACCATTGCCGCGCCGTAGCGGCGAACCAGCTTAGCGTGATGAATAAAGGGTTCGACGCCCTCTTTCATCGAGATCGAGTTAACGATGCCCTTGCCCTGAATGCACTTGAGCCCTTTTTCGATGACTTCCCACTTGGAGGAGTCGATCATAATCGGCACGCGGGCAATATCCGGTTCACCCGCTATCAGGTTGAGGAAACGCACCATCGCCGCTTCGGCATCGAGCATCCCCTCATCCATGTTGATATCGATAATCTGCGCGCCGCTTTCCACCTGCTGACGCGCCACGTCCAGCGCTTCGCTGTATTTCTCTTCTTTGATTAAGCGCTTAAATTTAGCGGAGCCGGTGACGTTGGTCCGCTCACCCACGTTGACGAACAAACTATCATCGCCGATGTTCAGCGGCTCCAGGCCAGACAGACGGCAGGCGACCGGCAGTTCCGGCAGCTGGCGCGGCGGTAAGCCTTCTACCGCCCGGCTCATGGCGGCGATATGTTCCGGGGTGGTGCCGCAGCAGCCGCCGACGATATTAAGGAAACCAGCCTGCGCCCATTCGCGAATCTGCGCCGCCATGGTATCGGCATCCAAATCATATTCACCGAAGGCGTTCGGCAGGCCGGCGTTCGGGTGCGCGGTAACGTAACACTCGGCGATCCGCGAAAGCTCCTGCACGTACTGGCGCAGCTCATCCGGCCCCAGCGCGCAGTTTAAGCCGAAGGTCAGGGCATCGGCGTGGCGCAGCGAATTATAGAACGCTTCGGTCGTCTGCCCGGACAGTGTACGTCCGGAGGCATCGGTGATAGTGCCGGAAATCATAATCGGCAGCTCGACGCCGAGCGCCTCAAATTCTTCTTTTACCGCGAAAATCGCCGCTTTGGCGTTCAGGGTGTCAAAGACCGTTTCAATCAGAATCAGGTCCGAGCCGCCTTCCACCAGCGCTTTGGTGGATTCACGATAGGCGGCCACCAGCTGATCGAACGTGATATTCCGAAAGGCCGGATCGTTGACGTCCGGAGAAATAGAAGCGGTGCGGTTGGTCGGCCCAAGCACCCCCGCCACATAGCGCGGTTTTTCCGGCGTACGCGCGGTCCACGCGTCGGCGCTGGCGCGGGCCAGTTTTGCGGCGGCAAAGTTGATTTCCGCCGACAGGGATTCCATCTGGTAATCCGCCATCGCGATGGTTGTCGAGTTGAAGGTGTTGGTCTCGATAATGTCCGCGCCGGCGGCGAAATAAGCGTCGTGGATCTCGCGAATAACCTCAGGCTTGCTGAGGACCAGCAGGTCGTTATTGCCTTTCAGGTCGCACGGCCAATCGGCAAAGCGCTCGCCGCGGAAATCCTGCTCACTCAGACGATAGCCCTGGATCATGGTGCCCATGCCCCCGTCCAGAACCAGAATACGTTCTTTTAACTGCTGATGTAATTGTTCTACTTTGTTACTCACACAGACTCCCGACAGCGCTCAACTCAGACCAAAAAGCCAACAAACCATACTGGCATAAACCACCCTGCTGGAAAAGGAAACCTGCAGCAACATGAGACAAGTTCAACTTCACTCCTCCGATCAGTCTGGTTGTGATTGCATTATCGCCAAATAAAACGAAAATCATTTCCACGATACAGAAAAAAGGAGTTCATCATGGCTACCCCGGTTCCCGCCAAACGCGGCAGAAAACCCGCTGCTGCCGCCCCTGCCGCACAGGCTGGCGGGCAAGTCCAGTCGCTTACCCGCGGTCTGAAACTGCTTGAATGGATTTCTGAATCGCATAGCAGCGTCGCGCTCACCGAACTGGCGCAGCAGGCGGGGCTACCTAACTCCACGACCCATCGTCTGCTCACCACCATGCAGCAGCTCGGTTTTGTGCGCCAGGTCGGCGAGCTGGGGCACTGGGCGATCGGCGCGCATGCGTTTGTCGTCGGCAGCAGCTTCCTGCAAAGCCGCAATCTGCTGGCCATTGTCCATCCTATCCTGCGCCAGCTGATGGAAGATTCCGGCGAAACGGTCAACCTGGCGGTGCTGGATAAAAGCGATCATCAGGCGATTATCATCGACCAGGTGCAATGTACACAGCTGATGCGCATGTCGGCGCCGATTGGCGGTAAACTGCCGATGCACGCGTCAGGCGCCGGAAAAGCGTTTCTGGCGCAGTTGAGTGAAGAAGAAGTCACCACGCTGCTACATCGGAAAGGGCTGCATGCTTACACTCACGCCACCCTGGTTTCTCCGGTACATTTGAAAGAGGATTTGGCCCAGACGCGTAAACGCGGCTATTCATTTGATGATGAAGAACATGCGCTGGGGCTGCGCTGTATCGCCTCCTGTATTTACGACGAACACCGCGAGCCGTTCGCCGCTATCTCCATCTCCGGGCCAATTTCACGCATGACCGACGATCGGGTGACCGAGCTTGGCGCATTGGTTATTAAGGCTGCAAAAGAAGTCACGCTGGCGTACGGCGGGGTTAAATAATAAAAATGCCCCAAAGGGGCATTTTGAGTAGGCCTGATAAGCGTAGCGCCATCAGGCAGATCGGCGCACCTTGCCGGATGGCGGCGTAAACGCCTTATCCGGCCTACTGTCGGCGCCATAGCGCACGCTAAAACGCTGCTTACGCCGGTAAGCGAACACATCTTCCACATGCCCGTTTTTAATGCGCGTCTGCAGTTCACGCCAGTAATCGGCACGCAGTAAATCGGCGTGCATCTCCTCCAGTAGCGGTCCGATCCGCGGATCGGCGCACAGCCAGTGGCGGAACTCTTCCGGGAAGACATCGCCAGGGGACACGCTATACCAGGGTTCACTGGCCAGCTCATCTTCCGGATAGCGCGGCGGCGGAATATCGCGGAAATTCACCTCGGTCATGTAGCAAATTTCATCATAATCGTAGAATACCACCCGCCCATGGCGCGTGACGCCGAAGTTTTTAAACAGCATGTCGCCGGGGAAGATATTGGCGGCCGCCAGTTGGCGAATGGCATTCCCGTACTCTTCTACCGCGTCGCGTAGCGCCTGGCCTTCCACCTGCTCCAGCCAGATATTAAGCGGCACCATCCTTCGTTCAATATAAAGATGGCTGATGGCAATGCGATCGCCGAGGTCGGTCAACTTATTCCCCGCTTCCGCCTGCAACAGCGCCATCAGCTCGGGCGCGATTTGCCGCTTATCGAGCACGAAGTTTTCAAACTCCTGGGTATCCGCCATCCGCCCGACGCGGTCGTGTTCTTTGACCAGCTGATAGCAGGCACGGACGTGGGCGGCGGTCATCTCTTTTTGCGGCGCAAAGCGGTCTTTAATCACCTTAAATACCCGGTCGAATCCCGGCAGGGTAAAGACCAACATCACCATCCCACGGATGCCCGGCGCTTCGATAAACTGCTCATCGCTGCGGGTAACATAGTGCAGGTACTCGCGATAACTTTCCGTTTTAGCATGCTTCTGACAGCCAATCGCCATATACAGCTCGGCGGTAGTTTTTCCCGGCAGAATCTCGCGCAGCCATTCAACCAGCGCCGCGGGCAGCGGCGCGTAGACCATGAAATAGGAGCGGGCGAAACCAAAGACGATACTCGCCTCGGCGTGGGTCGTCAGGCAGGTATCAACAAATAGCTGTCCGTCATCGCTACGATGTATCGGCAGCAGGAACGGCAGCGTCGCCATCGGCGTAACCAGTTTACCCACCAGCCAGGCGGCTTTATTACGATAAAACAGCTCATTCGCCACCTGCAGATACGACTGCGATAACAGTTCTCCACCGAGAGCTTCACGTAAATGACTGACGATATAACCGATATCACGCCCTTTGTTTTGCCACGGCAGGCGCAGCGGCAAATCGGCAAGCAGGTTATGCATCAGGTATTCCCAGCCGCGTTCGGGATAAAAATCCTTCGCCAGCGGTCGCGAAATCGTGCGAAAACGACGTTCCGGCTGGGAGCTAAAAATAAAGAGCCGCTCGGGGGTCAGCGAGCGGTGGTCAAACAGTCTGCAGTAGACCGAGTTGAAAAAGCTCTCCGCAATTTCAAAGCGAGGGTAATCCGGCAAAAGTTGGGTGTACTGCTGTTTCACCCGCAGAAGAAAATCGACGTCGGTACTTTTCCCTTCGGTAATACAGCGCAGCTGTTCTACCACCAGACCCACGTGGTGATCGTAGAGGTGGATACGCTGCTTCATCGCCTGCTGCACGGCGTGCCAGTCCGCTTGTTCGAAGCGCTGCTGTGCGCCGGAAGTGACTTCCAGAAAACGCCCGTACTGGGCGTCGAATCCCTGTAAAATGGTTTGGGCAATCAGTAGTTCCAGGCCACGCGTCATCGCTTTCCCCCATCCGGCACAACATCATGCCGGATGGCGCGTTAGCTTATCCGGCCTACACCTTTGTAGGCCCGGTAAGCGCAGCGCCACCGGGCATTGCTTAAAACTGCGATTCTTCGGTCGAGCCGGTCAGCGCCGTTACCGACGAGGTCCCCCCCTGGATAATGGTGGTCACTTTGTCGAAGTACCCGGTGCCCACCTCCTGCTGATGCGAGACGAAGGTGTAGCCTTCCGGCCCGGCGGCAAACTCCGGCTGCTGAACCTTTTCGACGTAGTGACGCATGCCTTCGCCCTGCGCGTAGGCGTGAGCCAGGTCGAACATGTTGAACCACATGCTGTGGATACCCGCCAGGGTAATGAACTGGAATTTATAGCCCATATCCGACAGCTGCTGCTGGAAGCTGGCGATGGTTTTATCGTCGAGATTTTTCTTCCAGTTAAAGGATGGCGAGCAGTTATAGGCCAGCAGCTTGCCCGGGAAGCGGGCGTGGATCGCCTCGGCGAAACGGCGTGCCTGTTCAATGTCCGGTTTAGAGGTTTCACACCATACCAGATCGGCATAAGGCGCGTAGGCCAGGCCGCGGCTGATTGCCTGTTCGATTCCGGCATGGGTGCGATAGAAACCTTCGCTGGTGCGATCGCCGGAGATAAACTCGCGATCGTATGGATCGCAATCCGAGGTAATCAGGTCAGCAGCATCGGCGTCGGTACGAGCGATAAGCAGCGTCGGTACCCCCATCACATCCGCCGCCAGACGCGCGGCGACCAGCTTCTGAATCGCCTCTTGCGTCGGCACCAGCACCTTGCCGCCCATATGTCCGCACTTCTTCACCGACGCCAGCTGGTCTTCGAAATGCACGGCCGCTGCACCGGCCGCAATCATCGATTTCATCAGCTCAAAGGCGTTCAGCACGCCGCCAAAACCGGCTTCCGCATCGGCGACGATCGGCAGGAAATAGTCGATAAAACGCGGATCGTTCGGCTCAATCCCCGCCGCCCACTGGATCTGATCGGCGCGACGGAAGGTATTGTTGATCCGATCAACTACCGACGGCACCGAGTTAGCCGGGTATAACGATTGATCCGGGTACATACTGGAGGCCAGGTTGGCGTCGGCGGCGACCTGCCAGCCAGACAAGTAGATGGCTTCAATGCCCGCCTTCGCCTGCTGCAGCGCCTGGCCGCCGGTTAACGCGCCAAGGCTGTTGATATAACCCTTTTTCGCTTCACCATGCAGCAGACGCCACATTTTCGCCGCGCCAAGCTGCGCCAGCGTGCATTCCGGGTTCACCGAGCCGCGTAACTTCACCACCTCTTCCGCGCTATATGGGCGGGTAATGCCTTCCCAGCGCGGGTTCGTCCACTCTTTGTTTAATTCTTCGATTTGTTGGGTACGGGTTTTCATGTGCAGATGCTCCATATTGTGATGGGGTGAATTACGCCAGCAGGCGGTAACCTGGCAACGTCAAGAAGTCGATCAGTTCGTCGGAAGTGGTGATTTGCTCCATCAGTCGCGCCGCATCGTCAAAGCGACCGTGGCTGAAGCGGTGTTCCCCCAACTCTTCCTGAATCACCATCAGCTCTTCAGCCAGCCACTGGCGGAACAGCGCCTTGGTAACCGGTGTGCCGTCGTTCAGGGTTTTCTGGTGATGGATCCACTGCCAGATAGAGGTACGCGAAATCTCAGCCGTCGCCGCATCTTCCATCAGGCCGTAAATCGGTACGCAGCCGTTGCCGGAGATCCAGGCCTCGATGTACTGCACCGCCACGCGGATATTAGCGCGCATGCCGGCTTCGGTGCGCTCGCCCTCGCAGGGAGCCAGCAGCTGCTCGGCGGTAATCGGCGCGTCGTCATTGCGGGTAACAAACAGCTGGTTAGGATGTTCGCCCAGTACGCGGTTAAAGACGCCCATCGCCGTATCCGCCAGTCCCGGATGCGCAATCCAGGTGCCATCGTGGCCATTGTTGGCCTCCAGCTCTTTATCGGCGGTGACTTTATTCAGCACCTGACGATTGCGCTCGGCGTCTTTGCTCGGGATAAAGGCCGCCATACCGCCCATCGCGAAGGCGCCGCGTTTATGGCAGGTCTTAATCAGCAGGCGTGAATAGGCGCTGAGGAAGGGCTTATCCATCGTCACCACCTGGCGATCCGGCAGGACGCGGTCTGGGTGGTTTTTCAGCGTCTTGATATAGCTGAAGATATAGTCCCAGCGCCCGCAGTTCAGGCCAACAATGTGGTCGCGCAGCGCATGCAGGATTTCATCCATCTGGAACACCGCCGGCAGCGTTTCAATCAGCAGCGTGGCCTTAATGGTGCCGCGCGGCAGTTCAAAGCGATCCTCGGTAAAGCTGAAGACTTTGCTCCACCATGCCGCTTCCTGCCAGGCCTGGGTCTTCGGCAGATAGAAATAGGGGCCGCTCCCTTTCGCTAGCAGCGCCTGGTAGTTGTGGAAGAAATAGAGCGCAAAATCGAACAGACTGCCGGGTATCGCCTCACCCTGCCAGGTGACGTGCTTTTCCGGCAGATGCAGGCCGCGAACGCGGCAGACCAGTACCGCCGGGTCGGGCTGTAGCTGATAAATTTTCCCTGCTTCGTTGGTGTAGCTGATGGTGCCGTTGACCGCATCGCGCAGGTTGATTTGGCCATCAATCACTTTGTGCCAATCCGGCGCCAGCGAGTCTTCGAAATCGGCCATAAAGACTTTGACGTTAGCATTCAGGGCATTAATCACCATCTTGCGTTCAACAGGACCGGTGATTTCAACGCGGCGATCCTGTAAATCGGCCGGAATACCGCGTATTTTCCAGTCGTCATTACGAATGGAAGCTGTTTCCGAAATAAAATCAGGAAGCTTGCCGCCATCAATGGCCTGCTGTTGCTGGACGCGCGCTGCCAACAGTTGATTACGCTCAGGCGTAAAACGGCTCACCAGTTCCGTCAGGAACTCCACCGCTTCCGCAGTCAGAATTTGCTTCTCCTGCTCGCCATAAGGCTGGCTGAATGCCAGTTCATCGGTCATTGTCGCCTGTTGCGTCATTGTGCAGCTCCTCTTGGTTGATCCTGGTAGCGCGAGCGAAAGATCGTTGTTTGCTTTTCGCTCAGCACAATTAAGACTACTCAAGAATTTTTCAAAATCAAAAACAATTTCCATTTTTAATTTAATATTGCATCAACATACTGATAACAAAAGAATTAAAGTTAAAATAGAAGGGGAAGTTATTTTCGGAAATAAAAAAGGCACCCGAAGGTGCCTGAGGCGAGATGCTGAAACGCTTTAGGATCGTACGCGCTGGTAGATTAATCCAGCGTTGGATTCATATGACGCAGATCGTATGGTGTGATTTGGTAGACGTAATAGTTAAGCCAGTTGGCAAACAGGAGATTGCCATGGCTGCGCCAGGTCGCCCGCGGTTTATTATTTGGATCATTATTCGGGAAGTAGTTGTCCGGAAGCTGTGGCGCTAAACCTGCCTCCAGATCGCGGAAGTATTCACTTGCCAGGGTATGCGGATCGTATTCAGGATGACCCGTCACAAAAGCGATGCGCTTATCTTTGCTGGCGAACAGATAGGCATCGCCATCTTCGGTTTCGGCGAGAATGTCGAGGTCGGTGTAGTCCCGAATCAGCCCGGCCGGGAAGTCGGCATAGCGCGAATGAGGCGCAAGGAAGGTGTCATCAAACCCGCGAGTCAGCAGCGCATGCGGGTGCAAAATATGGTGTTCATAAACGCCAGAGATCTTTTCGGTACGAGTTTGCTTGGGGATGCCATACAGAATATTTAACGCGGCCTGTACCGCCCAACAGACAAATAACGTTGACGTGACGTGATCCTTTGCCCACTCCAGTACCTGTTTAATCTGCGGCCAGTAGGCAACATCGTTAAACTCGACCAGCCCTAACGGCGCGCCGGTAACAATCAAACCATCGAAATTCTGTTCGCGAATATCGTCGAAGTTGCAGTAAAAGTTGTTCAGGTGCTCCGTCGGCGTATTACGTGATTCACGCGCATCGATGCGTAGCAGCTGGATATCAACCTGCAGCGGCGAGTTCGACAGCAGCCGCAGAAACTGATTCTCCGTCTCGATCTTCTTTGGCATCAGATTGAGAATTAACACCTTCAGCGGGCGGATTTCCTGAGTTGTAGCACGCGATGTGGTCATCACGAAGACGTTTTCATCGCGCAAGAAATTGACGGCCGGTAGCTCGTCCTGCACCCGAATTGGCATAGCTGTATCACCTCATTACATACGTATAAACGTTTAGACATCCAGATAGCTGACAATAACCAGGAATAAGCAAAATGTCGAGTCTGCAAGCGTAAGGTGAGAAAGTTTCAAGGAGGATTTAAGAGGTGGGATTTCCCCGGAGGCGGTGTAGCCCGGGGAAGGAGCGGTAGCCCCGGTAAGCGCAGCGCCACCGGGGGAGACGGCGGCGCGTCTGGCCATAAAACACCAAAACAAAAGGCCCGGTCTTCCGACTGAGCCTTTCGTTTACGTCGATATGGCAGCGGCTTTCCCCGGAGGCGGTGCTGCGCACCTTTTCCGGGCTACGGGTTGGTAGCCCCGGTAAGCGCAGCGCCACCGGGGGAGCTATACGCCACACAGCAAAAAACCCCGCACCTTCCGGTACGGGGTTCTTCTTGTTTGATGCCTGGCAGTTCCCTACTCTCACATGGGGAGACCCCACACTACCATCGGCGCTACGGCGTTTCACTTCTGAGTTCGGCATGGGGTCAGGTGGGACCACCGCGCTATCGCCGCCAGGCAAATTCTGTTTTATCAGCCCGTCATTACGACGCACTGATTAATCTGTATCACGCTGAAAATCATCTCAAATCCGCCAAAACACCTTCGGCGTTGTAAGGTTAAGCCTCACGGTTCATTAGTATCGGTTAGCTCAACGTATCGCTACGCTTACACACCCGACCTATCAACGTCATCGTCTTTAACGTTCCTTCA